>CAVUBW010000028.1:0-89233 GCA_963739835.1 uncultured Acidimicrobiales bacterium | reverse complement strand
GATGGATTCCTCGGCCCCGGCGCGGGCGCCGGCCGGTAGCGCCAGCCCGCCGAGCTCGACGCTCGACCGGTAGGCGCTGGTGGCGATGCTGCCGAGCAGGGCGATGCCGAGCGCCCCGCCGAGCTCACGGGTGGTGTCGTTGACGGCCGAGCCGACGCCGGCCTTGGACAGCGGCACCGACGCCATGATCTCGCCCGTCGCGGGTGCGGCGGTGATGCTCATCCCGGCGCCCAGCAACGCGAAGCCGACGGCGATCACCAGGTACGGCGTGTCGGTGGTCAGCAGCGTCATCACGCCGAAGCCGACCGCCACGATCGCCAGCCCGAGCGCCATGACCTGGGGGGCGCCGTACCGCTCGGCCAGCGCCGCGCTCCGGGGCGACACGGCCACGAACGTGAGCGCCAGCGGCAGGGTCGCGAGGCCGGCCTCCAGCGGCGAGTACCCCCGGGCGAACTGCAGGTACTGGGTCATGAGGAAGAAGAACCCGAACATGACGAAGAAGGCGACCGTCACCACGCCGCTGCCGAGGCTGAAGCGGCGATCGCGGAACAGTGTGAGCGGCAGCATCGGGTGGTCGCTGCGCCGCTCCCACGCCAGGAAAGCCGACAGCGTGACGCCGGCGGTGACGAAGGCGGCGACGACGAGACCGCTGGTCCAGCCGTCGTCGGGGCCCTGGATGATGGCGAAGATCAGCGAGCTCAGGCCGACGAGCGACAGCAGCGCACCGACCGGGTCGAGCGGCGTGTGGCCCTCGTCGCGCGAGTTGGGCGCGAACGCCCACACCGCCGCGGCCACGGCGACGACGATCGGCACGTTCACGAGCAGGGTCGCTCCCCACCAATAGCCCTCGAGCAGGGCGCCGGTCAGGATCGGACCGATCGACGCCCCCGCGCCGGCGAACCCGGCCCACACCGCGATGGCCCGGCCGCGCTCCTCCGGCGGGAAGATCGACGTGATGATCGACAGCGTCGCCGGCATGATGAACGCGGCGCCGATGCCCATGACCGCCCGGCTGGCGATCAGCTGCGTGGCGTCGCCCGACAGCCCGCCGAGCAGCGAGCCGAACCCGAAGACGGCGAGCCCGGCGAGCAGCGCCCGCCGGCGGCCGAAGCGGTCGCCGATCGCGCCCGCGCTCAGCAGCAGACCCGCGAACAGGACCGCGTAGGCGTCGACGATCCACTGCAGCTCGGACGCCGAGGCCCCGAGCTCGCGCTGCATCGTCGGCAGCGCCGTGTTGAGCCCCGACACCGACATGACGACGAGGACCAGCGACAGGCACATGATCGCCAGCAGGAACCAGCGCCGGGCATGGATGGCAGGTTGCTCGTGCAGGGGGATCGCGGGTGTGGGGGCTCTCGTCACACGGCGCCCGTCGCGAGCTGTGACGCCACGAGGGCCGGGAACGCGTCTCGCGCGCGTCTGTCAACCGGATCCGCGGGTCGGGCGTCATAGGGCTGTCTGCAACACAGCAGGCCAGGCAACAGGAGGTCGCGTGATGCGACGAGTCTTCGCCCTGGCCGTGGCGGCCGTGGTGGCGGTGAGCGGCTTCGCTCTCACGTCGGCGGCGGACGCGGCGGCACCGTACTGCGGGATCACGTGGGGCTCGCTCGACAAGACGGCGTCGGGCGCCACGCTCGGCCCGATCACCAACGTCCGGGCGGGCCAGCACGACTGCTACGACCGGCTCGTCGTCGACCTGAACGCGCCCAACGGCAGCGCGGGCTACGTCGTCAAGTACGTCTCCCAGGTGACGAACGATCCCACCGGCGACCCCGTGCCGCTCGCGGGCGGGGCCTTCCTGCAGATCACGGTGTTCGCCCCCGACTACGACGTGAACACCGGCCAGCCCGTCTACCAGCCCGCCGACCCCGCGGACCTCGCGAACGTCACCGGGTTCCAGACGTTCCGGCA
This sequence comes from uncultured Acidimicrobiales bacterium, assembly GCA_963739835.1. GTDB lineage: Bacteria > Actinomycetota > Acidimicrobiia > Acidimicrobiales > VFJN01 > ZC4RG19. Next base: position 87,322 of record CAVUBW010000028.1, on the reverse strand, counting down.
GGTGGCGCACGCGGGCTCGTTCGAGGCGGTCACGACGATCGGCCTCGGGGTCCGGGCCCGGCTGCCGTTCCGGGTGTTCACCCTGGCCGGACCGGGTGACGGCTCCCGCCTGGTGATCGACGTCGCCCACTTCTGGTAGGAGCGCGAAGCTCAGGGGTGGCGCTTGACCCACGGTCAAGCGCCACCCCTGAGAAAAAGTTATTCTCCGGGACATGGCAGTCGAGCGCTTCCCGATCGAGGCGGGCCACGTGCTGATGTTCGCCCGCAGCATCGGTGACCCCAACCCGGTGTACTCCGACGCCGAGCACGCGGCGGCGACCGAGGTCGGCGGCATCATCGCACCGCCGACCTTCGTGCAGGCCAGCGCCCAGTTCGACCCCGACTACGGTCTGCGGCCGCGCATCGGGCGACCCTGGTTCGGCTCGGGCAAGACGCCCTCGGGCCTCCAGCGGCCCCGGGACGAGGAGCCGGCAGCCGCCTCCGGCGGCGACCAGGGCGAGGCCGGCGGCGGGGGACGCCGGGCCGGTGGCGGCGGTGGTGGCACCGGCCTCCACGCCGAGCAGCACTACGAGTACCACCGCCCACTGCGGGTCGGCGACGTGCTCACCGCCACCAGCGCGCCGGGCCGCCGCTGGGAGAAGCAGGGCCGCCGGGCCGGCACGCTGGTGTTCGGCGAGACCATCACCGAGTACCGCGACCAGAACGGCGAGCTCGTGGTCACCGCCCGCAGCGTGGGCGTCCGCACCGAGCGGGCGGTGCAGTCGTGACGCTGTCGGCCGCGGATCTCAACGAGGGCCAGACGTTCTCCGCCGTGGTGGTCGAGAACCTCAGCCGCACCCAGATCGTCCAGTACGCCGGCGCGTCCGGCGACTACAACCCGCTGCACACCGACGAGGTGTTCGCCACCCAGGTGGCCGGCTACCCGAGCGTGTTCGCCCACGGCATGCTCACGATGGGCATGACCGGGCGGATGCTCACCGACCTGGTGGGCGACGGCCGGCTGCTCAGCTTCGGCGTCCGCTTCACCTCCCAGGTGTGGCCGGGCGACGACCTCACCGCCACGGCCACCGTCGAGGCCGTCCACGCCGGCGACGAGCCGACCGTCGACCTCGCGGTGCGCACCACCAACCAGGACGGGGCCGAGGTGTTCTCCGGCCACGCCTCGGCCCGGGTGGACGCCTGAGATGGCCAGCACGCCGCTCGACGGGACGGTCGCGCTGGTCACCGGGGCCAGCCGCGGCATCGGCGAGGCCATCGCCCGGCGCTTCGCCACGGCGGGCGCCGCCGTGGCCGTCTCGGCCCGCACGGTCGAAGAGGGCGACCACCCGCTGCTGCCCGGCAGCAACGCCACCACCGTGCAGGAGATTCTCGACGCCGGGGGCACTGCCATCGCCGTGGCCGCCGACCTGGCGGTCGCCGAGCAGCGCCAGAGCCTGGTGGCCGAGGTCGAGCGCCAGTTGGGGCCGATCGACGTGCTGGTGAACAACGCCGCGGTCACCTACTTCGAGCCGGTCGAGACGTTCTCCGCCCGCCACTACGACACGATGTTCGCGGTCCAGGTGCGGGCGCCGTTCGAGCTGGCCCAGCTGGTGCTCCCGGGGATGGCGGAACGGGGCCGGGGCTGGATCCTCAACATCAGCTCGGCCGCAGGCCGCCACCCCCAGGGGCCGCCCTACGCCCGGCGCATGCGGGGCGGGACCGTCTACGGCATGTGCAAGGCGGCGCTGGAGCGCTTCACGACCGGGCTCGCCGCCGAGGTCCACGCGTCGGGCGTCGCGGTCAACGTGCTGTCGCCGAGCGGGCTGGTCGGCACGCCCGGCGTCGAGCACCACGGCCTGACCCGGGGCGTCCCCGAGGCGATGATCGAGAAGGCCGACGACTTCGCCGAGGTCGCCCTGTGGCTCTGCTCGGGCGACCCGGCCGAGCGCACCGGCCGCATCTGCTACTCCCGCGAGCTGCGGGCCGAGATCGCCGGGGCGGAGAGCGCGTGACCAGCGAGGGCCTCGACGCCGGCCGGGGCGACGAGGTGCGCGCCCGCCTGGTGCGGGCCGCGGCCGACGTGTTCGCCCGCGAGGGCTACGCCGGCACCAAGATCATGGACATCGTGCGCGAGGCCGGCGTGTCCACCGGCACCGTCTACGGCCGCTTCAAGTCCAAGAACGAGCTGCTGCGCGAGGCGGTGGTCCAGGCCTCCGCCCGGGCCGGGATGCTGCTCAGCGGCGCGCCCAACCTCGGCGAGCTGCTGCGCTGGGGCGCCCGCCAGGTCGACCGGCCGCTGCGCAGCTTCGAGGCGCTGCGCCTGGAGGCCTACGTCACGGCCCGCCGCGAGGCCGAGGTGGCCGAGGCGATCCGGGCCGCGTACGAGCGCTGGCGGGAGGGTGTCCAGCCGCTGGTGGCCGACGCCGAGGCCGACGGCACCATCTCGGATCTCGACCCCGAGGCGGTGTTGTTCCTCTACCGCACGCTGTACCTCGGGCTGCTGCTGCACCGGGCCTCCGGCCTCGACGGGCCCGACGCCGAGGCGTGGCAGGCGGTGGTCGACCGGATCGTCATGAGTCTCGGCCAGCGCGATGGCCAGGCGCCCGAGCAGGACGAGCGGGACGAAACGTAGGGAGCAGGAGGGGGACGGCAGATGCCGATGGAGATCGATCTGGGGCCGGAGGCCGAGAAGTTCCGCGACGAGCTGCGCGAGTGGCTCGAGGCGAACAGGCCCGACGACATCGACCCCGACGCCGCCGAGCGGGGCCCGGGTGCGGGATTCGGCGGCCCGGGGGCGTTCGCCCGGCTGCGGGCCTGGACCGACAAGCTGGGTGAGGCCGGCTACCTCTGCGTGAGCTGGCCCGAGGAATACGGGGGCCGTGGCCTGTCCGGCATCGAGGTCGCGGTGATGAACGAGGAGTTCGCCCGGGCCAAGGTGCCGCGGGTGACCCGCGGCATGGGCGAGTGGCTGGTCGGGCCGTCGATCATCGTGCACGGCACCGACGAGCAGAAGGCCAAGTTCCTGCCCCGCATCATCAGCGGCAAGGACCGCTACTGCCAGGGCTTCTCCGAGCCCGACGCCGGGTCCGACCTGGCCAGCCTCAAGACCAGGGGCGTGGTCGACGGCGACGAGATCGTCATCACCGGCCAGAAGGTGTGGACCTCCGGGGCCCAGATGGCGAACATGATGTTCTGCCTGTGCCGGACCGACCCGGAGGCGCCCAAGCACCAGGGCATCTCCTACGTGCTGGTCCCGATGAAGGACGACGACGGCGAGTCCAACGGCTTCGAGCTGCGGGGCCTGCGCCAGCTCACCGGCAACAGCGGCTTCACCGAGACCTTCATCACCGAGGCCCGGGCGCCGGTGTTCAACATCATCGGCGGCCTCAACAACGGCTGGCGGGTGACGATGACCACGCTCGGCAACGAGCGGGGCGGCAACGCCACCACCCAGCACGTCCGCTTCCAGCGCCAGTTCTGGCGGCTCGTCGACGAGGCCCGGCGCCTCGGCAGGGCCGACGACCCGATCGTGCGCCAGAAGCTGGCGTGGGCCTACACCAACGCCGAGATCATGCGCTACGCCGGGATGCGGACGCTGTCCGAGGTGCTCAACCAGCGGGAGCCGGGGCCGGGCGCGTCGGTCAACAAGATGTTCTGGTCCGAGTACGCCCGCGACGTGGGCGAGTGGACGATGAACCTGCGGGGCGCCGAGTCCATGATCCGGCCCGATGGCGACGGCTACGCCCTCGACCGCTGGCAGGCCGACTTCCTCGGCAGCCGGTCCGGCACGATCTGGGGCGGGACCGCCCAGGTCCAGCGCAACATCGTCGGCGAGCGGGTGCTGGGCCTGCCCAAGGAGCCCGGGCACAACGAAGGGGACCGGTAGGTGGCCGACCTGGCGCCCGAGCGGGCGCCGGACCCGGAGCGCGACGCGCGCCGGGATGCCCTCCGCTCGGGCACGACCGTCGCCTACTGGGCCGCCCGCCAGCCCGACGCCCCGGCCGTCGTCGTGGCCGGGGGACCGGCCGATGCCGGCGACCGCACGTTCGCCCAGCTCAACGCCGAGACCAACCGGCTGGCCCGGGCCCTGCGCCGCGGCGGCCTGCGGCCCGGCGACGGCGTGGCGGCCATGGTGTCCAACCGGGCCGAGTACGCCGCGACCTGGCTGGCCGCCCTGCGGACCGGCCTGCGGTTCACGCCGGTCAACTGGCACCTGACCGGCGACGAGACCGCCTACATCGTCGACGACTGCGAGGCCCGGGCGTTCGTGGCCGATGCCCGCTTCGCCGGCGTCGCCGCCGAGGCCGCCGCCGGGGCGCCCGGCGCCACGCGTGCGCCTGGCGGTCGGGGGCGACGTCGACGGCTTCGACGCCCTACGACGAGGCGCTGGCGGCCGAGGACCCCGCCGACCTCGACGACCCGGTGCTCGGCCGGGCGATGCTCTACACCTCGGGCACGACCGGGCGGCCCAAGGGCGTCAACCGCACCGACAACCAGCGCATCTCCCGGCGCGCGATGCCGTCGACCGGCTACGTGCCGGGCGAGTCGCTGCACCTGTGCACCGGCCCGCTGTACCACGCCGCGCCGCTGTCGTTCTCGCTGGCCGGCGCCGCTGCTGTCCGGCGTGGGCGTCGTGCTGATGGACGGCTGGTCGGCGCCCGAGACCCTGCGACTGATCGCCGAGCACCGCGTCACCCACAGCACATGGTCCCGACGATGTTCCACCGGCTGCTGGCCCTGCCCGACGCCGAGCGGGAGGCGGCCGACGTGTCGTCGCTGCGCATGGTCATGCACGGCGCGGCCCCGTGCCCGGTGGCGGTCAAGCAGGCGATGATCGACTGGCTCGGGCCGATCGTGCTGCGAGTACTACGCCGCCACCGAGGGCGCCGGCACGTTCGTCGACCAGCGACGCGTGGCTGACCCGGCCGGGCACGGTCGGCAAGCCGCACGACCCCGACCACGTCCGCATCCTGGGCGAGGGCGGCGCGGTGCTCGGCCCCGGCGAGGTCGGGACCATCTACCTGCGGGCGCCCGAGGTCGGCCGGTTCGAGTACTTCAAGGACCCGGACAAGACCGGCCGGCAGCTACGAGGGCGACTACTTCACGCTGGGCGACGTCGGCTACCTCGACGACGACGGCTACCTCTTCCTCACCGACCGCAGCGCCAACCTGATCATCTCGGGCGGCGTGAACATCTACCCGGCCGAGGTCGAGCAGGTGCTGCTGGCCGCACCCGGCGGTCGCCGACGTCGCGCGTCATCGGCGTCCCCGACGACGAGTGGGGCGAGACGGTGGTGGCCGTGGTCGAGCTGCGCGAGGGCCACGAGCCCAGCGACGAGCTGGCCGCCGAGCTGATCGCGTGGAGCCGGGACCGCCTGGCCCACTTCAAGTGCCCCCGGCGGGTCGACTTCGTCGACGACCTGCCCCGCACCGACGCCGGCAAGCTGTACAAGCGCCGCCTGCGCGACGAGTACCGGGCCGCGGCCGCCGCCGCGGCGCCGGGGAAGGACACACCATGAGCGGAATCTGCGAGGGGCGCGTCGCCATCGTCACCGGCGCCGGCCGGGGCATCGGCCGGGGCCACGCGCTGGAGCTGGCGCGCCAGGGCGCCCACGTCGTCGTCAACGACCTGGGCGGCTCGGTGTCGGGGACCGGGGCCGACCAGGGCCCCGCCGTGGCCGTGGTCGCCGAGATCGAGGCCGCCGGCGGCGTGGCCGTGGCCAACACCGACGACGTGGCCTCCTGGGACGGGGCCAAGGCCGCTGGTCGACCAGGCCGATCGACGTCTTCGGCCGGCTCGACGTTCTGGTCAACAACGCCGGCATCCTGCGGGACAGGATGCTGTTCAACATGAGCGAGGAGGAGTGGGACGCGGTGATCCGCGTCCACCTCAAGGGCACGTTCGCCCCGATGCGCCACGCCGCGGCCTACTGGCGCGAGCGCGACAAGGCGGGCGACACCCACGACGCCCGGGTCATCAACACGTCCTCGACCTCGGGCCTGTTCGCCAACCCGGGCCAGAGCAACTACGGGGCGGCCAAGTCGGGCATCGCCAGCATGTCGATCATCGCGGCCAAGGAGCTGGGCCGGCACGGGGTGCACCGTCAACGCCATCGCGCCAGGCGCCCGCACCCGCATGACCGAGAACCTCGGCGGCATGGCCGGCCGGCCGGCACCGGCCGAGGGCGAGTGGGATCCCCGGGCCGCCGACAACATCGCCCCGCTGGTGACGTGGCTGGCCAGCCCCGAGTCGGCCGGCATCACCGGGCAGGTGTTCCTGGTCGGCGGCGGCCGCATCAACGTCGCCGAGGGCTGGCGCCGGGGTCCCGGGGTCGACAACGGGGCCCGCTGGGACCCCGCCGAGCTGGGAAAGGTGGTGCCGGACCTCGTGAACCCGACGTCTACGGCGCCGGCATGACCGAGCGCACGGCTCCCCCGCCCCGGGCCGGGTGGGTGCGGCGCATGTGGCCGTACCTCCGCCGGCACACCAAGGACCTCGTGGTCGTCTTCGGTGCCGCGCTCGCCGGCACCGCGGTCACGGCTGTGCTGCCGCTGCTCATCCGGGCCGTGGTCGACGACGCCATCGTCCCCCACACGCTCGGCAAGCCGGCGGCCGACCTGGCCCCGCTGCTGATTGCGATGCTCGTGCTCGGCCTCCTGCGCTTCGGGCTGTCGTTCCTCCGCCGGTTCGGCGCGGGTCGGCTCGGCATCGACATCGAGTACGACATGCGCAACGACATCTACGACCACCTGCACCGGCTGGACTTCGCGCGCCACGACGAGATGCAGAGCGGCCAGCTGGTGTCGCGGGCCAACAGCGACGTGCGGGTGGTGCAGACGCTGCTCGGCTTCCTGCCGTTCATGAGCGCCAACATCGTCCTGTTCTTCCTGTCGCTCACGCTGATGCTCCGGCTGTCACCGATGCTGACCCTGGTCGGCCTGGTCACGGTCCCGACGCTGATGGTCATGTCGCTCCAGCTGCGCAAGGTCGTCTACCCGTCCAGCTGGGACGCCCAGCAGCGGGCCGCCGAGCTGGCGACCGTGGTCGACGAGGCGACGACCGGGGTGCGGGTGGTCAAGGGGTTCGGCCAGGAGGGCCGGGAGCTGCGCAAGCTCACCGACTCGGCCGTCCGGCTGTTCGGCGCCCGCATGCGCAACGCCCGGATCTCGGCCAAGCGCCAGGCGGTCATGCAGCTGGTCCCGTCGCTGGCCCAGGTCGCCGTGCTGGCCCTGGGCGGCTGGCTGGCGATGGAGGGCAACATCACGCTCGGCACGCTGCTGGCGTTCCAGACCTACCTGCTGCAGCTGGTCGCGCCGGTGCGCCAGGTGGCGGGGATGCTGGTGGTGGCGTCGTCGGCCCGGGCCGCGGCCGAGCGGATCTTCGAGCTGCTCGACTCGACCTCCGACGTGCAGGAACGCCCGGGCGCCCGGGCGGTCGACGCGGTGCGGGGCGAGGTCGTGTTCGACGACGTCAGCTTCGGCTACCTGCGGTCGGAGCCGGTGCTCGACCACTTCAGCCTGCGGGTGGCGCCGGGCGAGGTGGTGGCGCTGGTGGGGGCGTCCGGGTCGGGCAAGTCGACGGTCTCGCTGCTGCTGCCCCGGTTCTACGACGTGCAGACCGGGTCGATCACGATCGACGGCGTCGACGTGCGCGACCTCCAGCTCGAATCGCTGCGCCGCCACCTCGGCGTGGTGTTCGAGGAGAGCTTCCTGTTCTCCGACACGATCCGGGCCAACCTCAGCTACGGCCGGCCCGACGCCTCCGACGAGGCGATCGAGCGGTCGGCCCGGTGGGCGCAGGCCGACGGGTTCATCCGGGCGCTGCCGGAGGGCTACGACACGGTCGTGGGCGAGCGGGGCCTCACCCTGTCGGGCGGCCAGCGCCAGCGCATCGCCCTGGCCCGGGCGCTGCTCACCGACCCCCGGGTGCTGCTGCTCGACGACGCCACGTCGTCGATCGACGTGCGCACCGAGGAGGAGATCCACGACACCCTGCGCGAGGTCATGCGGGGCCGGACGACGATCCTCGTCGCCCACCGCCGCTCGACGCTCAACCTGGCAGACCGGATCGTCGTGATCGAGGGCGGCACGGTGGCCGACGCCGGCACCCACGAGGAGCTGATGGCCCGGTGCCGGATCTACCGCCTGCTGGTCGGGGGCGGCGAGGACGACCTCGACCTCGTGACCGAGGACGAGGTGGCCGAGACCGTCGGCGTCGGCGCCGCCGCCCTGGCCGGCAACGGCGGCAACGGCGGGAACGGCGGCCGCAACGGCAACGGGCGCAACGCCGAGGGCATCACCCCGTCCGCCTGGCGGGCCCGCGAGGACGCGGACCTCGAGATCGGCGCCAGCCAGCGCCAGAGCTACGTCGCCGCCCGGCAGGCGGCGATGGGCGGCGGTGGCGGAGGCGGGATGGGGTTCGCGGGCGGCGGCATGGGCGGCATGCGGATGGGCGCGGGCGCGGCGGCCGGGGCCGTCTGGGGTCGCATGGGCGACCCGCCGACCCCGGAGCTGCTGGCCGCCATCGAGGCGCTGCCGCCGATCGTCGACACGCCCGACGTCGACGAGGAGGAGGCCGCCGAGGCGGCGCCCGGGCTCACGTTCCGCAAGCTGCTGCGGCCCCAGCGTCGGCGGCTCGGGTTCGACACGGTGGTCGTTGGGACCAACGCAATTGGCACGCTGGCCGGCCCCTACCTGGTCAGCGTGGGCGTCGAGAAGGGCATCCGGGGCGACAACCTGGGCTGGCTGATGGCGGCCGCCGGCATGTTCCTCCTCGCCGCGGTGGCGGTCAGCATCCTGAGCCTGGTCGACGGCATCGTGTCCAGCCGCATCGGGCAGGAGCTGCTGCTCGCCCTGCGCATCCGGGTGTTCGCGCACCTCCAGCGGTTGGGCCTCGACTACTACGACCGCGAGATGACGGGCCGGATCCTGACCCGCATGACCTCCGACCTCGAGGCCATGCAGCAGCTGCTCCAGTCCGGGTTCATCGACGCGCTGGTCCAGCTCCTGACCTTCGCGGGCGTCATCGTGATCCTGGCGTCGATGAACGCCCAGCTCTCGCTGGTCGTGCTGGCGATCGTGCCGCCGCTGATCATCTCGACCGTCGTGTTCCGGCGCCGCAGCGCCCGGGCCTACGGCGAGGTGCGCGACCGCATCGCCGCGGTCAACGCCAACCTGGCCGAGAGCCTGTCCGGCATCCGGGTGGCCCAGGCGTTCGCCCGCGAGCGCCGCAACATGGAGGGCTTCCGGGAGGTGGCCGGGCGGCACCGGGCGGCCCGCATCGACTCGACGCTGCTGTCGTCGACCTACTTCCCGTTCGTGGAGCTGCTCTCCAACGTCGCCACGGCCCTCGTGCTGTGGGTGGGCGCGTCGATGGTGGAGAACGGCACGCTCAACGTCGGCGCCCTGTTCGCCTTCGTGCTCTACCTGACGGCGGTGTTCGCCCCGATCCAGCAGCTGTCGCAGGTGTTCGACACCTACCAGCAGGGCCGGGTGGCGATGGACCGCATCAAGGAGCTGCTGGCGATGCCGGTCTCGGTCCGCCAGTCGGAGCACCCGATCGACCCGGGCCGGCTGCATGGCGCGCTCGACTTCGACGACGTCACGTTCACCTACGCCGGCCAGCCCGACCCGGCGCTGGTCGACGTGGTGCTGGGCATCGCCCCCGGCGAGACGGTGGCGTTCGTGGGCGAGACGGGCGCGGGCAAGTCGACGCTGGTCAAGCTGGCGGCGAGGCTGTACGACCCGTCGGCCGGCGAGGTCGACGTCGACGACCTGCCGCTCACCGAGATCGACCTGCCGAAGTTCCGCCGCCAGCTGGGCTTCGTCCCGCAGGAGGCGTTCCTGTTCACGGGCAACGTCCGCGACAACATCGCCTACGGCCGCCCGGACGCGACGGACGCCGAGGTCGAGGCCGCCGCCCGGGCCGTGGGCGCGCACGACTTCATCGCCCGGCTGCCCTCGGGCTACCTGCAGCCGGTGGTCGAGCGGGGGCGCTCGCTGTCGGCGGGGCAGCGCCAGCTGATCGCCCTGGCCCGGGCCCAGCTGGTCGACCCGGCGATCCTCATCCTCGACGAGGCCACGGCCAACCTCGACCTCCAGACCGAGGGCCAGGTGGTGCGGGCGATGGCGCGGGTGAGCGAGGGCCGCACGACGCTGCTGATCGCCCACCGGCTGCAGTCGGCGGCGAGGGCCGACCGCATCGTGATGCTGGAGCACGGCACGGTCGCCGAGGTCGGGCCGCACGCCGACCTCGTGGCCGCCGGCGGCGCGTACGCGTCGCTGTGGGACAGCTACCTCGGCGGCCACGCCGAGCCACAACCCCAGCCCTGACCGCCGGAACGCGTTTCGTACGCGGAAACGGTCGCCATAGCGACCGTTTCCGCGTACAAAACGAGGTCGGGCTAGAGGCGGAGGGTGCCGTCGGGGCCCAGCTTGACCCTTCGGCCTATCTGCTCGGCGCCCGAGCGCAGCTCGGTGACCGTGTCCTCGTCCTCGCTGAACGCCCAGGCCCGGCGGCCGTCGTCGAGGAGGCAGGCCGCCAGCGCCCGCTCCGGGGTGCCCGTGCGGTCGTGGCTCACCACCCACGACTCGATCGTGACCGTGCCGGCCGTGTCGTCGACCTGCTCGCAGAGCTCGCGCCCGGGGACGGCGTCGACCGCCTGCTGGACGTCGGCCCAGCGGAACTCGCCCGCCCGCGGCGGCTCCGACGAGTACAGGCCCAGGGCGTGCTTCGTGACGTAGCCGCCGTTGGCCGTGACCAGGCCCACCGAACCCGGGTCGGCCCGCAGGATCCCCGCCATCGTCGCGATCGCGTGGGTCACGTAGTTGTTCCACGGGCCGCCGGCGAAGGACAGGCCGCCCGTCACCGTGAGCGGGCGGTCGAGGCCCAGGCCGATCTCGGCCGCGCCGATCTGCACCGCCGACGGGAAGCACGAGTACAGATCGGCGTGGGTGACCTCGTCGACGCCGACCCCCGCGAGCCGCCACAGCGCCTGGGCGGCCAGGCGGATGGCGGCCGACGAGCGCAGGTCCGGGCGGTGCGACACCGCGTAGCTGTCGTGCGCCTGCGTTCCCGCCCACGGGAAGATCCAGCGGTCGCGGGGCACCCCCAGCGCCTCCGCCCGCTCGACCGACGCGACGATCAGGCCCGCCGACTGCTCCACCGCGTTGTTGGCGTTCATGACCTTGGTGTACGGCCAGCACACCCAGCGGTTGTCCGGTGACGGGGTGCGTATCTCCTCGGCGGTCATCGCCCGCTGGATCCAGGCGTTCGGGTTGCCGGCCGCCACCGCCGAGAACCCCTCCCACAGCTCGCTCACCCTGACCAGGTGCTCGTCCACCGTGCGCCCTGCCGCCGCCCGCAGGGCCTGCTCGAACAGCGGGTAGACCTGCGTCGGCATGTAGATGTGGCGGGCCATCTCGGCCGGGTGGTTGAGGTCGGCCTCGGGCGACGTCAGGCGGGCCTCGGGCACCGACTCGTCCCCCGTCGACCAGCCGAGCGCGGCGAGGCCGTCCCGGCCCACCGACGTGCGGGTGCGCCAGGCCTCGGCGCCGCAGATCAGCACCGTGTCGGCGTCGCCCGCGGCGATGTCCCGGCACGCCTGGCTGACCAGGGCTTGGGGCTCGTTGCCGCCGATCGCCGACAGGGCCTCGTCCCGGGGGGCGGCGCCCAGACGGCCCGCGACCGCCCGGGCGGCGTTGCGGTAGCGCAGCGAGAAGCACGACAGGACCCGGATCGCGTCCGCGCCCGCCAGGGGGTCGCGGGCGGCGCCGCTGTCGGTCGCCGCGCGCCGCAGCGCTTCGGCCATCATGTCCGCCGGCTCGGCCGGATCCTCGCCCCGGTCGACCCGGTTCGACCACTGGCCGACGCCGACGATGACGGGGGTGCGGGGATCGAGAGCCATGAGGTCATTCTTGCCAGGCCGCACATACACTCACGCAATCGAGATCCTGCTGGTCTGTACCGCCAACCAGTGCCGATCCCCGATGGCCGAGGGCCTGCTGCGACGATCGCTGGCCCGGGCGGGCGTCGTCGCGATGGTCCACTCGGCCGGGCTGCTGCCCGGCGGCGTCCGCGCGACCCCCGACGCGGTCGCCACCATGGCCGACCGGGACGTCGACATCGCTGGCCACGTCAGCCGCACCATCGCCGACGGGATGGTGCGCGACGCCGACCTGATCGTCGGCATGGCCCGGCTGCACGTGCGCGAGGCCTGCGCCACCCACCGGGCGCCGCTCAACCGCACGTTCACGCTCAAGGAGCTGGTCCGCCGGGGCGAGGAGATCGCGCCCCGGGCCGAGGGCGAGCCGCTGGCCGCCTGGCTGGCCCGCGCCGGCGCCGGCCGGCGGCCCGCCGACCTGCTGGGCGCGGCCGACGCCGACGACGTCGCCGATCCTGTCGGCCGGCCCCGCGACGTCTACGAGGCCACGGCGGACGAGCTCGAGGACCTGCTCGACCGGCTCGCCGCCCTGCTCCGGGGCGACGCCGGCGACGGCGCCAGCTATGCGTATCCGGCTCACGGGGAACGGGAGACATAGTGCGCGTCGCCATCGGATCCGACCACGCCGGCTTCGCCCTCAAGGCGCACCTGGTCGAGACCCTCCGGTCGCTCGGCCACGACGTCGTCGACCTCGGCACCGACGCGACGACGTGCCGGTCGACTACCCGCCGATCTGCGCGGACGTCGGCCGGGCGGTCGCCGGCGGCGAGGCCGACCGGGGCATCGTGCTCGGCGGCAGCGGCCAGGGCGAGCAGATCGCGGCCAACAAGGTGCGCGGGGTGCGCGCCGCCCTGTGCAACGATCTCTACACGGCACGCATGTCACGCGAGCACAACGACGCCAACGTGCTGTCGATCGGGGCGCGGATCGTCGCCGTCGCCGCTGGCCGACGAGATCATGACCCTGTGGCTCGACACCGCCTTCGAGGGGGGTCGCCACGAGCGCCGCATCGCCCAGATCGACGAGATCGAAGAACTGTTAGGACCGCCCATGGCCTGGCCCACCGTCCCCGACGACGAGCTGTTCGGCCTCATCGACCGCGAGGTCGAGCGCCAGAACACCACGATCCAGCTGATCGCCTCCGAGAACTTCACCTCGCCCGCGGTGCTCGCGCGCCAGCGGCTCGGTGCTCACCAACAAGTACTCCGAGGGCTACCCCGGCAAGCGCTACTACGGCGGCAACGTCGTCATCGACGAGGCCGAGGACCTGGCCCGCGACCGGGCCCGGGACGCTGTTCGGCGCCGAGCACGCCAACGTGCAGCCCCACTCCGGCGCCAACGCCAACATGGCCGCGTACCTCGCCCTGCTCGAGCCGGGCGACACCGTGATGGGCATGCGCCTCGACCAGGGCGGCCACCTCACGCACGGCTCGCCGGTCAACTTCAGCGGCCGGCTCTACCACTTCGTCGCCTACGGGGTGACCGACGAGCGACGAGCGCATCGACTACGACGAGATCCGCGACCTCGCCCTGGAGCACCGGCCCAAGCTGATCGTCGCCGGCGCCACCGCCTACCCGCGGCGTCATCGACTTCGAGCCGTTCCGGGCCGATCGCCGACGAGGTCGGCGCGCTGCTCATGTTCGACGCCGCCCACATCGCCGGGCTGATCGCCGGCGGCGCGCACCCCAACCCGGTGCCGTACGCCGACGTCGTCACGTTCACGACCCACAAGACGCTGCGCGGCCCCCGCGGCGGCTGCATCCTCGGCCGAGGCCGAGCTCGGCGCGCGGCGATCGACAAGGCCGTGTTCCCCGGCCTCCAGGGCGGCCCGCTCGATGCACGTCATCGCGGCCAAGGCCGTGGCGTTCCGCGAGGCGGCTGCACCCGAGCTTCCGCGACTACGCCGCGCCAGATCGTCGCCAACGCCGCCGCCCTGGCCGAGGGCCTGGCCGGCGAGGGCTTCCGCCTCGTGTCGGGCGGCACCGACAACCACCTGATGCTGGTCGACCTGCGCCCCTTCGACGTCGAGCTGACGGGCAAGGTGGCCCAGGAGGCGCTCGACCGGGCCGGCATCACGCCTCAACAAGAACACGATCCCCGACGACCCCGAGAAGCCGTTCGTCACGAGCGGCCTGCGCATCGGCACGCCGGCGGTCACCACCCAGGGCATGGGGGAGGCCGAGATGGCGACGATCGCCGAGCTGATCCACCGGGCGCTGGTGGGCCGGGAGGACGAGACCGAGGTGGCGGCGGTCCGGGACGAGGTCCTCGCCCTCTGCTCGAAGTTCACGCCGTACCCGGGGTGAGCGGGGCGAGCGGGGAGCGCCGGCGGTGATCGGCTACATCGCCGTCATCGGCTCGGCGTTCGTCGTCTCGTTCTGCTCCATGCCGCTGCTGCGGCGGCTGTCGTTCCGCTGGGGGGTCGTCCAGCACCCCGACGCCCGGCGGGATCACCCGCGCCCGACCGCCCTGCTCGGCGGGGCCGGGATCGTCGCCGCCGTGCTGGTCGGCATCCTGGTCGCCTGGTTGTCCGGCCAGTTCACCGCCGCCTTCCGCACCGTCGCCCCGTCGATCGGCATCGTGCTCGCGCTTCTCACCATGTACGTCGTCGGCCAGCTCGACGACATCATCGACGTGTCGGCCCCGGCCAAGACCGCAGGCTCGGTGCTGGCCGGCAGCATCCTGGCGATCTCCGGCGTGTCGATCCTGTTCTTCCGCATCCCGTTCGTGGGGCTGGTGGCCCTCCCGCCCGACCTGGCGACGCTGATCACCGTGCTGTGGGTGTACGGCATGGCCCAGGCGGTGAACTTCATCGACGGCCTCGACGGCCTGGCCGCGGGCGTGGTCTGCATCGCCGCAGGCGCGATCCTCATGTTCGCCGAGTTCCTCGACAACAGGGGCTCGATCATCAGCGACGACAACATCGGCGCCCTGGTCGCGGCGTGCGTCGTGGGCGCCTGCCTGGGCTACCTGCCCTGGAACTTCCACCCCGCCAAGATCTTCATGGGCGACGCCGGGGCGCTCAGCCTCGGCCTGCTGATGGCCGTGTCGACGATCGCGATCGGCGGGAGCACCGACGCCGGGTTCCCCGGCCAGACGTTCTTCTTCTTCGCCCCGCTGTTCCTCCCGCTGGTGATCCTAGGGGTGCCGATCATCGACGCCGCCTGGGCGATCATCCGCCGGGCCAAGGGCCGCACGGGGATCACGATCGCCGACAAGGGCCATCTCCACCACCGGATCGTCCGGCTCGGCCACGGCCAGCGCCGGGCTGTGCTGATCCTGTGGACCTGGACCGCGCTGCTGTCGCTCGCCGTGCTGGTGCCGGTGTACACGGGCGACGGTTACTCGTTCGCCCCGGTCGCCCTCGCCGCGCTGGCGCTGTTGCTCTACACGCTGTTCGCCCCCGGCTGGGAGGCGCGCCGCAACAACGACCACGGCAATGGGAACGGCCACGCCGACGCCGAGGGCAACGGCGAGGTGACCGGCCCCGTGGAGGTCAGAAGCCCGACGGGTCCTGCGATGCCGTCGCCGCCACGCTGATCAGGTACAGCAGGATCGAGACGCCCAGCGTGATGGCACCGACGATGATCAGCGTCTTCGCCTGATCTTTCTTGGCCGCATCGGACAGACCGGTGAGCCCCACGATCAGGGGCACCAGCCCGGCGCTGCAGAACACGCCCAGCAGGATCATCGTGGTCATGAACCCGCCGCTCCACCTCGGCCCCTGCGCCCCCACGCCGCCCGGGTGGGCACCCGACTGCCCCCAGTACGTCGGCGCCGTGGGCTGCGGCTGCGTGTACTGCGGCTGCGTGTATTGCGGCTGGGGTTGGGGCGGCACGTACGTCGGCGTCGGGGTCACCGGCGGCGGGTACGTCGGCTGCGGCGAGATCGGCGGCGGCTCGGCCGCCGGGGGCTCCTTCGCCGGGGCCGCGTCCTGCACGACGTCCTGCACCGCCTCCTGCGCCTTGGCGCCGGCCGCTGCGGCCTCGGGCGCCGGCTGGCCGGCGTCCTCCTTGAGCAGGGCGTCGATCCGGTCGCGGACCTCGCCCATCACGTCGACCCGCGACCGCAGCCGCCACAGCACCGAGGCGACGTCCCGCCGGTGGCCGTGCACCCGCAGCTCGTGGCCGAGCACGTCGACCAGCTCGAGCTGGGTCGAGCGGGTCAACTCGGTCGGGTCGTCGATGCGCTCCTTGGCCGTGGCCACCGGGTCCGGCGGTATCTCCGGGTAGGCCGGCATCGGGTCCGGCAGCGGCGTGTCGGTCGGCATCGTGTTGAGCGCGCTGTTCAGGGCGAACACCGAGTTCTTGTCGGCCGAGCGGTAGTCCACGAACTGCGCCTCGGCAAGCGTCCGGGGCAGCAGCGCGGGTGAGACGGTCTCGAGCTGGACCGGCAGCAGCGGCCGGAGGGTCGCCACGGCGTAGTCGAGCTCGGCCATGCACGGCCGCGAATCGATGGCGGGCTCGGTCATGGCGAAGACGTAGATGTCGCAGCCGGCGATGCGCCGGAGGATCTCGTCCCACCAGTGCTGCCCGCCCCGGATCTCGGCGTCGTACCACACGTCGTGGCCGAGCCGACCGAGGTCGGCGGTCAGCGCCTCGACCTCGCCCCGGTTCTCCCGCGCATAGGTGATGAAGATCCGCGCCATCCGTCGCCCCCTTGCCGCCATGGACCCGTGCCGCGTGCAACCTGTCTACCTAGAGTACTGACCCCACCTCGCGGATACACGAGGTTGGGAGCCGGCCGGTCGCGTTCGGTAGGGTTCGCCGCCGTGTCAAACAAGTGAATTTGGCGCGCCGCGAACAGTCCTGTAGATTGCGAAATCATTCACAAGGGTCCATCGCGACGTGGGGGTGGCCTGGTCGTGTCGGGAGCACGGGTGTCCGATCTCTCAACGAAGAGGGAGCTGAGTCGAGGGTTCGGGGACGCCCTGTCGACCGCGTTCGAGCTGGCGGTGACCCCCGCGATCGTGGCGTTCCTCGGCTGGCGGCTCGACCTGTGGCTCGGCACCACGCCCGCGTTCCTCGCCGGGCTGTTCACCTTCACGATGGCCTACGAGATCTGGAAGCTGTTCCGCCGCTACGACGCCCGCATGACGTCCGAGGCGGCGAGCATCCCGGGCATGCGCGGCGCCGGTCCCGCCGGCGCGGCCGACGACGGGGAGGCCGGGCGATGAAGCTCACCGCCGCCGATCTCAACGCGCCGGTACCCGACGCGCCGCCGGTCGAGCGCGAGCTGGCGTTCGACATGGCCCGGCGCGGCCTGTGGGTCGCCCCGGCGATCGTGCTCGCCTCGCTGCTGATCTGGGGTGCCGACGGCGCCTGGTCGGCGCTCGTCGCCGTCGCGGTCGTGCTCGTCAACCTGGTCCTGGCGGCCGTCTCCCTGTCGTGGGCGGCCCGCCGGTCGCTCACGGCGCTGATGGCCGTCGCCTTCGCCGGCTTCGCCGTGCGCATGGGCCTCGTCACCGCCGTGCTGCTGCTGGTGAAGGACCGGCCCTGGATCGACCTGGTCGCCCTCGGGGTGACCATCCTCGTCACCCACCTCGGGCTCCTGTTCTGGGAGCTGCGCTACGTGTCCGCATCCCTCGCCTACCCGGGGCTCAAGCCGGGGCACAAGGAGGCCGTGCAGCCGTGATCCTCGGTTTGGAGTTCCCCCCGATCAGCCATGTGGTCGAGTGGCGCCCCTTCGTCGACCTCGGGCCGTTCTCGATCAACAAGGTCGTCCTCCTGCTGTTCGTGTCGGTGGCGATCGTCTCGACCATCTTCCTCATGGCCGGGCGCAAGAAGGCCGCGGTGCCGACCGGCGTGCAGAACGTGGGCGAGACCGCCGTCGAGTTCATCGACGAGCAGATCGTGATGCAGACGATCGGCACCGACGGGCTGAGGTTCACGCCGTTCCTGCTGACGCTGTTCACCTTCATCTTCGCCTGCAACATCTGGGGGCTGATCCCCGTGGCGCAGATGCCGGTCACCGCCCGCATCGGCCTGCCGATCTTCATGGCGCTGCTCGTCTACGTCATCTACAACGTCGTCGGCATCGTGCGGAACGGCCCGATCGGCTACCTCAAGTCGGTCATGTTCATCCCCGGCGTGCCGTGGCCGATGTACATCCTGCTGACGCCGATCGAGCTGATCACGCGGTTCATCACCCAGCCGCTCAGCATGGCGGTCCGGCTCTTCGCCAACATGCTCGCCGGCCACCTGCTGCTGGTGAGCTTCGCCGTCATCACCCAGGCAGTGTTCGAGGCGACCTACGTCGGCGCCGCCCTGCCCTTCGCCCTCCTGGTCTTCCTGATGCTGTTCGAGATCCTCGTCAGCTTCCTGCAGGCCTACATCTTCACGATCCTGACGGCCGTCTACATCGACGCCGCCATGCACCCGGAGCACTGAGAAACCCAAGGAGACACAACCGTGCTGCACGTACTCGCTCAGCAGGACCCGGGCGAGCTGGTACCGGGCCTCACGGCCATCGGCCGTGGCATCGTCTACGGCGGCGCCGCCATCGGCCCGGGCATCGGCATCGGCCTCGTCGTCGGCAACGCCATCACGGCCATGGCCCGCCAGCCCGAGGCGGCCGGCATGGTCCGCACGACGATGTTCCTCGGCATCGCGTTCACCGAGGCGCTCGCGCTCTTCGGGTTCGTGCTCGCCTTCATCATCACGGGCTGAGGAGGTTCCCCGTGCGCATCCGCACACTGCTCGCAGCCGTGGCGCTCGCGCTCGGCGGCCTGATCGCCTTCGCGCCCGCGGCCCACGCCGCGGTCGCCCAGGAGGGCGACCTGTCCCCCGAGACCGAGGAGTGCATCAAGCAGGCCACCGAGAAGGCAACGACCTCGAGGACTGCCAGAAGGCGCCGAGCCTGATCTTCCCGGCGCTCGACGAGATCATCTGGGGCGCGCTCGGCGTTCGTGGTCCTGCTCGTTCATCCTGTGGAAGTTCGCCTTCCCGGCGATCCGCGAAGGGCATGGAGGCCCGCGACCGAGCGCATCCGCAACGACCTCGAGTCGGCCGAGGCCGCCAAGGCCGAGGCCGAGACGGTGCTCGACGAGTACCAGGCCCAGCTCGGCGACGCCCGCAGCGAGGCCGGCCGCATCATCGAGGAGGCGCGCCAGGCGGCCGACGCCGCTCAAGCGCGACCTCGAGGCCCGGCGCCGAGGCCGAGCCGCCGAGCTGCGGGCCCGGGCGGACGCCGACATCGACTCCGCCAAGGCCCAGGCCGTGGCCGACCTGCGGGGCGAGGTCGCCGCGCTGTCCATCGGTGCCGCCGAGACGGTCGTCGAGCGCAACCTCGACCGCCAGACCCAGACCGCAGCTCGTCGAGAGCTACATCAACCAGGTGGCCGCGAGCCGCGTGAGGGGATTGACGATGGCAGACGACCGCATCGCGGCGTACGCCGAGGCCCTGCTCGAGGTCGCCCGGGCCGAGGGCACCCTCGGCGAGGTCGAGGACGAGCTGTTCCGCTTCGCCCGACGCTGTCGAGGGCTCCGACGAGCTGCGGATGGCGCTCACCGACCCGGCATCCCGGTGGACCGGCGCCAGCGGTCGTCGAGGACCTGCTCGGCGGCAAGGCGTCGCGCGACCACCGTGGCGCTCGTGTCGCTGGTGGTCGGCGCCGGCCGCGGCCAGCGACCTGCCGGCGATCGTCGACCGGCTCGTCGAGCTGGCGCGGCCGAGCGCCAGCAAGGGGTCGCCGAGGTCCGCTCGGCGGTCCCGCTCGACGAGGACCAGCGCGAGCGGCTCGCCGAGGCGCTCGACGTCGCGCCACCGGCAAGCCAGGTCGAGGTCAAGGTCGATCGTCGACCCGTCCGTGCTCGGCGGGATCGTCGCCCGGATCGGCGACACCGTCATCGACGGCTCGGTCCGCACCGGCTCGACCAGCTCCGCAACGCCTTCTAGCCCCCTGAACGAACGACGACGAGGACACTGACGATGGCTGAGCTGACCATCAACGCCGACGACATCGCGGCGGCGCTGCGCAAGAACGTCGAGGACTTCACGCCCACGCTCGAGACCGCGCAGGTCGGCCGCGTGCTCGAGGTCGGCGACGGCATCGCCCGCGTGTCGGGCCTGCCCGACGCGGCGGTCAACGAGCTGCTCGAGTTCGAGGGCGGCGCGCTCGGCCTCGCGCTGAACCTCGACGAGGAGTCGATCGGCGCGGTGGTCCTCGGCGAGGCCGACGAGGTCGAAGAGGGCCAGCGCGGTCAAGGCGACCGGGCGCATCCTCTCGGTGCCGGTCGGCGACGCGCTGCTCGGCCGCGTCGTCAACGCGCTCGGCGACGCCGATCGACGGCAAGGGCCCGATCGCCGGCGCCAGCGACGCGCCGCCTCGAGGTCCAGGCGCCCGGCATCATCGGCCGCAAGCCCGTGCACGAGCCGCTGCAGACCGGCATCAAGGCCATCGACGCGATGACGCCGATCGGCCGGGGTCAGCGCGAGCTGATCATCGGCGACCGCAAGACCGGCAAGACGACGTCGCCATCGACACGATCCTGAACCAGAAGGGCCAGGGCGTGAAGTGCATCTACGTCGCCATCGGCCAGAAGGGCTCGACGGTCGCGCAGACCGTCGCCACGCTCGAGGAGCACGGCGCGATGGAGTACACGGTCGTCGTGATCGCGCCCGCGGCCGACGAGGCGGTGTTCAAGTACCTCGCCCCCTACGCCGGCTGCGCGATGGGCCAGCACTGGATGGACAACGGCGAGCACGCGCTCGTCGTCTACGACGACCTGTCGAAGCAGGCCGAGGCGTACCGCCAGATCTCGCTGCTGCTGCGCCGCCCGCCGGGCCGCGAGGCCTACCCCGGCGACGTCTTCTACCTGCACAGCCGCCTGCTCGAGCGGGCCGCGAAGCTGAACGACGAGCCCGGCGCCGGCTCGCTGACCGCGCTGCCGGTCATCGAGACCAAGGCCGGCGACGTCTCGGCCTACATCCCGACCAACGTGATCTCGATCACCGACGGCCAGATCTACCTGCAGGACGACCTGTTCAAGTCGGGTGTGCGGCCCGCCGTCGACGTGGGCATCTCGGTGTCCCGGGTGGGTGGCGCCGCGCAGATCAAGGCGATGAAGACGGCGGTCCGGCACGCTCAAGCTCGACCTCGCGCAGTTCCGCGAGCTCGAGGCGTTCGCCACCTTCGGCTCCGAGCTCGACGCGGTGTCGCAGGCGCAGCTCGACCGCGGCGACCGGCTCGTCGAGCTGCTGAAGCAGCCGCTGCAACTCGCCGATGCCGGTCGAGGAGCAGGTCGTCGTCGATCTACGCCGGCACGCCGGGCTACCTCGACGACGTGCCGGTCGAGCGAGGTGCGGCGCTTCGAGGACGAGCTGCTCGAGTGGTTCCGGGCCCGCCACGGCGACGTGCTCGACGGGATCCGCGCCAAGGGCGAGATCCCCGACGAGGACGCGCTCGACGACCGGCATCAAGGCCTTCGACGAGCAGTTCTCGTGGGAGCAGCGCCGAGGACGGCGCGGCGGCCGCCGCGGGCGAGCCCGGCCGACGGCGACGCGGCCGCAGGACGCACTGAGCGATGGCCGGCGGTCAGGAACGGATCCTGCGGCGGCGGATCCGCACGGTCCAGTCGACGAAGAAGATCACCGCGCGATGGAGCTCATCGCCGCGAGCCGCATCGTCAAGGCGCAGGCAGCGTGTCGCCGCCGCCCGTCCCTACAGCGAGCGGATCACCGAGGTCGTCCGCGACCTGGCGGCGGCCGGGGCCGGCGGCGAGCAGCCCGCTGCTCGACGCGAGCGCGAGGACGTCCGCAAGGTCGCGTACGTCGTCGATCGCCGCCGACCGCGGCCTGTGCGGCGCCTACAACTCGCCGGTCATCCGCGCCGCCGAGCGCGCGATGCAGCGCCAGCGCGCCGAGGGGCGCCAGACGGCCCTGATCATCGTCGGGCGAAGGCCGAGAGCTACTTCCGCTTCCGGGACTACGCGCATCGACCGCAGCTTCGCCGGCTTCTCCGACACCCCGACCTACGAGGACGCCCGCGAGGTCGGCCGAGCCGTCGGTCGGCGGCTTCGCCGACGGGCGAGCTACGACCTGGTCGAGCTCGTCTACACGCGGTTCCTCTCGGCCGGCTCCCAGGAGGTCGTCGTCCGCCGCTTCATGCCGCTCGACCGGTCGATGATCGAGGCGGCCCGCCAGGGCGACGGCCCGCGCGCCGACTACGAGTTCGAGCCGAGCCCGGAGGAGATCCTCGACCGGCTGCTGCCCCGCTACGCCGAGGCCCGCCTGTACGCCGCCCTGCTCAACGCGCGCGGCGTCGGAGCACGCCGCCCGCCAGCGGGCCATGAAGGCGGCCACCGACAACGCCGAAGACCTGATCACCACGCTGCAGCCGGGCCATGAACCGCGCCCGCCAGGACGCGATCACCACCGAGATCATGGAGATCGTCGGCGGCGCCGAGGCGCTGCGGGCGGCGCCGGGCGGACGAGTCCGACCTGCTCGTCGACCACGACCTCGATGGCCGCCGACGTCCTCGCCGACTCCCGTCTCGCCGCACCGCAGCCGTGAGCACAGCGAGCCCCACGGAATGACCGTCACCGACGACCAGCACCGACACCGGCAGCACCGAGCGACCGAGCTGAAGGACGGCCGCGTCGTCGCGATCGCCGGCCCGGTCGTCGACGTCGAGTTCCCGCCCGACGCGCTGCCCGAGATCAACACCGCGCTCGAGATGGACGTCGAGCTCGAGGGCGAGACGCATCACGATCACCGCCGAGGTCGCGCAGCAGATCGGCGACAGCGCGGGTCCGGGTCATCTGCCTGAAGCCGACCGACGGCCTCGCCCGGGGCACCGTCGTGCGCAACCTCGGGCACGGCATCACGATGCCGGTCGGCGACGGCGTGCTCGGCCACGTGTTCAACGTGATCGGCGAGCCGCTCGACATCGGCCGAGCTCGATCGCCGGCATCGACGACCGCTGGGAGATCCACCGCGACGCGCCGCCGTTCGACCAGCTCGAGCCGAAGGCGCGAGATGTTCGAGACCGGCATCAAGGTCATCGACCTGCTCGAGCCCTACGTGCAGGGCGGCAAGATCGGCCTGTTCGGCGGCGCCGGCGTCGGCAAGACCGTGCTCATCCAGGAGATGATCCACCGCGTCGCCACCGCAGCACGGTGGTGTGTCGGTGTTCGCCGGCGTCGGCGAGCGCACCCGTGAGGGCACCGACCTCTGGCATCGAGATGCAGGAGTCGGGCGTCATCGAGAAGGCCGCCCTCGTCTACGGCCAGATGGACGAGCCGCCGGGCGTGCGCCTGCGCGTCGCGCTGTCGGCGCTCACCGTCGCCGAGTACTTCCGCGACGTGAAGAACCAGGACGTGCTGCTGTTCGTCGACAACATCTTCCGCTTCGTGCAGGCCGGCTCCGAGGTGTCGACGCTGCTCGGCCGCATGCCCTCGGCGGTGGGCTACCAGCCCACGCTGGCCGACGAGATGGGCGAGCTGCAGGAGCGCATCACCTCGACCAAGGGTCACTCGATCACGTCGCTGCAGGCCGTGTACGTGCCCGCCGACGACTACACCGACCCGGCGCCGTTCACGACGTTCACCCACCTCGACGCCACCACCGAGCTCTCCCGCCAGATCGCCGCGCTCGGCATCTACCCGGCGGTCGACCCGCTGGCGTCGACGTCGAACATCCTGGCGCCCGAGATCGTCGGCGAGCGCCACTACGACGTCGCCCGGCGGGTGCAGGAGATCCTCCAGCGCTACAAGGAGCTCCAGGACATCATCGCCATCCTCGGTCTCGACGAGCTCTCCGAGGAGGACAAGGTCATCGTCGCCCGGGCCCGCAAGATCCAGCGGTTCCTGTCGCAGCCGTTCTTCGTGGGCGAGGTCTTCACCGGCCTGCCCGGCATCTACGTGCCGGTCGAGGAGACCGTCGAGTCTTCGAGGCGCTGGTCAACGGCGAGCTCGACGACGTGCCCGAGCAGGCGTTCTTCAACGTCGGCGGCGTCGAGAGCGTGCTCGCCAAGGCCAAGACGCTGCAGGAGTCGGCGGGCGAGTGGCCCCGTGACCCTGCAGGTCCAGCTCGTGTCGCCCGAGCAGATCCTCTTCGAGGGCGAGGCCGAGATGGTCGT
This sequence comes from uncultured Acidimicrobiales bacterium, assembly GCA_963739835.1. Taxonomy (GTDB): domain Bacteria; phylum Actinomycetota; class Acidimicrobiia; order Acidimicrobiales; family VFJN01; genus ZC4RG19. Next base: position 63,320 of record CAVUBW010000028.1, on the reverse strand, counting down.
CGGCCGCACGGTCGGGGGCGGCGAGATCGCCTTCCTGCCCGGGCACGCCCCGTTCCTCGGCGCGCTCGACATCGCCACGGTTCGATCCGGTCGTCGGCCGGCGACGAGACGGTCGCGGTGCACGGCGGGTTCGTCGAGGTCTCGAACGACACGGTCACGATCCTCTCCGACGTCGCCGAGCTGCCCAGCCAGATCGACGTCGAGCGGGCGCGTACCGCCCGCGATCCGCGGAGCATCAGGTCCAGCATGAGCACGACGCCGAAGCTGAAGCCTCGGCCCGCCGGGCACACGTCCGGCTCGCCGCGGCCGGGGCCGGGTAGCCCCCTCGCCGCCACGGCGGCGGTGCTGCTGGGGACCCTCACGGTCCTCTACGTCGCCACGCTCGTGCGCACGGGCGGGCGCTGGATCTACCCGCTCGACGACCCGGCGATCCACCTGTCGGTGGCCCGCCGGCTGGCCTACGACGGCACCTGGGGCGTGGTCGCCGGCCAGTACCAGGCGGCGTCCAGCTCGCCGTTGTGGACCCTGGTGCTCGCGCCGACCCAGTGGGTCGTGCGGGGCCGCGCGGGGGAGCAGGTCCCGATCGTGCTCAACGCGCTCGTCCGGGCTGGCGGTGGTCTGGCTCCTGGCCCGGGACTGGGCCGCGCTGCGCCCCGGGGCCAGCGATGGCGACGGCGACGGCGCGAGCCGACCGGGGACGCTCGCCCGGGTGCTGTGGGTCCTCGCCACGTTCGTGCTGGTCGTGCTGGTGCTGTACCTGCCCGGCCTGGCCGTGATGGGGATGGAGCACGCCCTGCACATGGCCCTGGTCCTGGCGGCGGCGCTGGCGACCGAGGCGGTGTGGGTCGGCGCGCCGGCCCACGCCCGCACATGGCCCCGGGCGGCACCGTTCGTGCTGGCGGCGGTGGCCGCCGCGGCGCGCGGCGAGACGACGTTCGTGGCCCTGGCGCTGGCCGCCGGGCTCGTGGCCGTCGGCTGGCGCCGCTGGCGGGACGACGGGTACCCCGTGGCGTCCCTGCGCACCCGGCTCGCTGCGGGCATCGGCCTGGGCGCCTCCGCGGCCGCCGCCCTGGCGGTCTTCGCCGTGGTCAACCTCTCGTTCGGCCAGGAGATCCTGCCCAACTCGGTGATCCTCAAGAGCCTGGGCGACCGGGGCGACACCCGGCGGTCGCTGGGCGCCGCCTGGGAGCGGCTGATGGGCGACCACCTCCTGGGAGCGTTCCTGCTGGTGGCCGTCGTGGTGCTGGTCGTCGCCGCCCTCCGCCGCCCGGGGCCGGGCGACCTGCGGCCGGCGGTGTTCCCGGCGGTCGTGACCACCGTCGCCATCCTCGTCCACGTCGAGCTGGGGGCGGTCGAAGGGTCGAGCCGCTACGAGGCCTACCTGTTCGGCGTCGGCGCCTGGACGGTCCTGCGGACGCTGCCCGCCGCCCACGCCGCCATGGGCGCCCGCTGGCCGTCGGTCGCCGCCCGCGTGCCGGCGGCGGCCCTGCTGCTGGTGCTGATCCCCGCGGCGACGCTCCAGGGCTGGGACACGTTCGAGTCGCCCCGCGGGTCCGAGATCACGTACGAGCAGCGCTACCAGGTCGCCCGGTTCCTCGCCGAGGAGTACCCCCACGCCCCGATCGCCATCGGCGAGCTGGGCTACATCTCCCTCTACCACGACGGCCCCCTCACCGACGTGTACGGCCTCGGCGACCACGACGTGCTCGAAGCCCGCATGGCCGACCACAAGGACGCGGCGTTCTGGGACGCCCTCCAGCGGCGCCGGGGGTTCGAGGTCGTGGTGACCTACGACTTCACGATGTTCGGCATGGTGCCCAAGGGCTGGTACTCGGTGGCCGCCTGGCGCAACCCCGCGGCGCAGTACCCGATCACCCGGTTCTGGGCGACGACTCCCGACGCCGTCGCCCCGCTGGCCGACCGCCTGCACGCCTACGAGGACCGGCTGCCCGATGCGGTCGACGTCAGCTACAACGAGCTCGCGCCGCTCGCCGCCGCGCGAGCTGTGCGTTCGGGAAGGATTGGACACGTGCTGAGGACCCGCGTCCCCGCCGTCCTGCTCGCCGCCGCGCTGGTCGCGGGCTGTTCGGGCGCGGGGAGCGGCAACTCCGGCGACAAGGCCGACGCCCCCGGGCCGCCGACAGCGAGGCGGCCGCCGCGACCGAGGCCGCGCCGGCGGCCGAGGAGTTCACCGGCGAGGGCGACTTCTACGCCGTGCCCGACCCGCTGCCCGAGGGCGACCACGGCACCCTGCTGCGCTACGAGAAGCTGAGCGACCTCGACGTCGCCGGCGCCACCGCCTACCGGATCATGTACCTGTCCGAGAGCGTGGCCGGCGACCCGATCGCCGTGACCGGCACCGCGCTGGTGCCCGCGGGCGAGGCGCCGGCCGACGGCCGCCGGATCCTGACGATCGCCCACGGCACCACGGGGATCGCGGACGAGTGCGCCCCGTCGAAGAACCCACGCCTCACCGAGCTGTCGCTGATGTCCCCGTACCTGGAGCAGGGCTATCTCGTGGCCCAGACCGACTACGAGGGCCTCGGCACCCCGGGCCGGCACCCGTACCTCGTGGGCGAGAGCGAGGGTCGGGGCGTGCTCGACGCCGCCCTCGCCGCCGGCCAGCTGCCCGACGCCGACGCGGGCGACCAGCTCGCCATCTTCGGCTACTCGCAGGGCGGGCACGGGGCGCTGTGGGCGGGCCAGCTGGCCGACGAGTGGACGCCCGGCCTCCACCTCGTCGGCACCGTGGCGGGTGCGCCCGCGACCGAGCTGCCGGTGATCTTCTCCGCCGCCCGGAACCTGCCGATCGCCGGGTTCCTCTACATGATCATCGCCGGGTTCCACCAGGCCTATCCCGACGCCCCACTCGACCAGGTGCTCACGCCGGCCGGCGAGTCCGAGCTGGCCGCGGTCGACACCGGCTGCACGGGTGACGTCATCGGCCACTTCGCCCGGGCCGTGTCGTCCAACCTGCTCCAGCCCGGCGCCGGTGGGACCGAGCGAGTGGGCGACGCTCGCCGAGGAGAACAACCCGGGCAACGTCACGACCGACCACCCGATCCTGATCGTGCACAGCGCGGCCGACGACGTGGTGCCCGCCGCGCTGTCGGGGGCGCTGTTCGACCGCATGTGCGGGCTCGGCCAGACCGTCGAGCGCCGGTTGTACGACAAGGGCCAGGGCCACGGCGAGGCCGTGCCCGACGCGGTGCGCGACGGGTTCGACTGGATCCAGGCCCGCTTCGCCGGGGAGCCGGCCCTGTCCACCTGCCCCGGCCCGGCCTGAGGCCGCGTGCCCAAGCAACGGCTGGCCGTCGCCCTCCTGCTGCCCCCGCCGGTGGCGGCGGAGGTGGACGGCCTCCGCCGGGCGCTCGGCGCCGACGTCGAGCGGGTGCCGCCGCACGTGACGCTGGTGCCGCCGGTCAACGTCCGGGACGACGCGCTGGCCGAGGCGCTGGCGGTCCTGCGGGCGGCGGCCACGGCGACGACGCCGGCGCCGCTGCGCCTGTCACTCGGGCCGCCGACCACCTTCCACCCGGTGACCCCGGTGGTCTACCTCGCCGTCGCCGGCGACCTCGCCGGCCTCGCCGAGCTGCGGGACCGGGTGTTCACGCCGCCGCTGGCCCGCCCGATCGGCTTCGAGTTCGTGCCTCACGTGACCCTCAACGAGGACATGGAGCCGGAGCGCATCCCGGCCGCGGTGGCCGCCCTGGCCGACTTCACGGCGGAGGTGGAGCTCGACCGGGTCCACGTGCTGCGGGAGAGCCCGGGCCGCTTCTGGCGCCCGGTGGCCGACGCCCCGTTCGTCACCCCGGCCGTGGTCGGCCGGGGCGGCCTGCCGACGGAGCTGACGGTGACCGACCTGGTCGACCCGGTCGCCGCCGCGGTGCTGCCGGCGGCCGGCGCCGGCCCGGGCGACGACGGCGAGGCGCCGGCGGCCGCCGCCGGGACGCCGTGGGCGATCACCGCCCGCCGGCACGGCGAGGTCGTCGGCGTGGCGCACGGCCGGGTGATCGGCGACCGCGTGGAGGTCGAGGCGCTGGTGGTCGCGCCGGAGCACCGCCGCCAGGGCGTCGGCCGCCACCTCCGGGCCCAGGTCGAGGCGCTGGCTGCCGGCCGGTCACTGCCGGAGATCCGCTGGCCGGGCTGACCCGGCGCCAGGCGGGGTACCGTCCGGGAATGGCGACCGAGCAGCAGACCAAGCACCAGCGGGTCACCGAGGCGAAGGCGTCGGCCGAGCGGCTGATGCGCCCTCAGCAGGTGCCCGTCAACGTCTACGAGACCGGCGATGCCCTGGTGGTCGTGGCGCCGCTGCCGGCGGTCCGGCCCAGCGACGTGACGATCTGCCTCACGCCCGGCCGCCTGCGGATCACCGCCAATCTCCGCACCGCCGCCCCCAAGGACTACCTGGTCCACGAGTGGGACTACGGCTGTTACGAGCGCGAGCTCGAGCTCCCGGCCGGCTTCGGTGGCGGCGTCGACGCCTCGCTGGCCAACGGCCAGCTCGCGGTGCGGGTGCTCCGGGGCGAGGCCACGAGCCGGACCTCTGTGGCCCCGGCCGGCTGAACGGTGGCCGAACCCCACCCCTGGCGCCGGGCGCTGGTGACCGGCGCCTCCTCGGGCATCGGCGCGGCGATGGCCCGCCACCTGGCCGCCGACGGCGTTGACCTCGTGGTCGTCGCCCGGGACAAGGCCCGGCTCGACGACCTCGCCACCGGCCTGCCGACCGACGTCGAGGTGCTGCCGGCCGACCTGGCCGACCCGGCCCAGCTGCGCACGGTCGAGGCCCGCCTGGCCGACACCGCCGCCCCGGTCGATCTGGCTGGTGAACAACGCCGGCTTCGGCACCTACGGCGACTTCGCGACGCTCGACGTCGACGGCGAGGAGGCCGAGATCGCGGTCAACGTCGTCGCCGTGGTCCGCCTCACCCACGCCGCGCTCGGCGCCATGCTTCCCCGGCGCCGGGGCGCCGTGCTCAACGTGTCGTCGGTGGCGGGCCTGCAGGCGACGCCGGGCAACGCGACCTACGGCGCCACCAAGGCGTTCGTGGCGCTGCTTCGGCGAGGCGGTGCACGAGGAGCTGGCCGGCACGGGCGTCACGCGTGACGACGGTGCTCCCGGGCTTCACCCGCACCGAGTTCCAGGAGCGGGCCGGCATCGGGGGCCGCAAGCATCCCCGAACGGGCGTGGATGTCGGCCGAGGACGTGGCCGCCGAGTCGCTCGCCGCCGCCCGGGCGGGCCGGGCGTGGCTGGTCCCCGGCCTGGTCAACAAGGTGGTGGCGGGCGCGGCGACGCCGGTGCCCCGCCGCCTGCGCCGCCGGATCGCGGCCCGCGCCGCCCGGCGCCTGTAGCGCTCAGGCGAAGTCGATCGAGCTGAACCCGGCCAGCTTGGACAGCTGGTGGCTGGGCGTCGATCAGGCGGACGGTGCCCGACTTCGACCGCATGACGAGCGACTGCGTGGTCGCCCCGAGCCGGGCGAAGTGCACGCCCTTGAGCAGCTCGCCGTCGGTGATGCCGGTGGCGGCGAAGAAGCAGTTGTCGCCGGCGACGAGGTCGTCGGTGGTCGAGCACCCGGTCGAGGTCGTAGCCGGCGTCGAGGGCGGCCTGGCGCTCGTCGTCGTTGCGGGGCCAGAGCCGGCCCTGGATCTCGCCGCCCATGCACTTGAGCGCGGCGGCGGCGATGACGCCCTCGGGCGTGCCGCCGATGCCGAACAGGATGTCGGCGCCCGAGTCGGGCCAGGCGGTGGAGATGGCGCCGGCGACGTCGCCGTCGGGGATGAGCCGGATGCGGGCGCCGGCGTCGCGGACCTCGGCGATGAGGTCGTCGTGGCGGTCGCGGTCGAGGATCACGGCGGTGACGTCGCGGACGTCGCTCGCCCTTGGCCTTGGCGACGGCCTGCGAGGTTCTCGGTGACCGGCGGCGTCGATGTCGATGACGCCGGCGGCCTCGGGGCCGACGGCGATCTTCTCCATGTAGACGCACGGGCCGGGGTCGAACATCGTGCCCCGCTCGGAGACGGCGATGACCGCGATGGCGTTGCCGCGGCCCGAGGGCGGTGAGCGTGGTGCCGTCGATCGGGTCGACGGCGATGTCGCATGCGGGGCGGCGTGCCGTCGCCGATCTCCTCGCCGTTGTAGAGCATCGGCGCCTCGTCCTTCTCGCCCTCGCCGATGACGACGATGCCGTCCATCGGGACGGTGTTGAGCACGAGGCGCATGGCGTCGACGGCGGCGCCGTCGGCGCCGTTCTTGTCGCCCCGGCCCATCCAGCGGCGAGGCGGCCAGCGCGGCGGCCTCGGTGACCCGGACGAGCTCCAGGGCGAGGTTGCGATCGGGGCGCTGCTTCTCCGTCATGCGGGCAAGATAGTCGGCCTGATTAGATGTGCCCGTGGGTCAGCTTTCCGATCCGTTCAGGCAGAGCCAGGAAGACGAGTTCGGCATCACCATCTCCGGCCTGCCCGGCGAGCAAGACGAACCCGACCCGTCCGACGAGCCGGAGCCCGCCGACGCCTCGGCGTCCGGCGACGGCGACGAGGAGGTCGTGTTCGACCTCGACGACTGGAGCGACATGGAGCGCCAGGCCGTCACCGACCGGCTGCGGGAGGCCGCCATCCCGCATATGTGGGCAGGCACGAGCCTGCACGTCGCCCCGGTCGACGAGGCCCCGGTCGAGAACATCCTCGACATGGTCGAGGGCGAGTCCGACGACGAGGAGGACCTGCCCCCGCTCGACGCCGACCGCGACCAGGTGGCGTACGACCTGTCGGAGTGGGACGACGACCACCTGGATGGCCTCGTGGCGGCGCTGCGGGGCGCCGAGATCGCCTACGCGTGGGACGGCGACGAGCTGTATGTGTACGGCGACGACGAGGAGGCGGTCGACGAGCTGCTGGAGCAGGTGTCGCACCCCGACGAGCTGGCGCCCGAGCCCGACGACGGCGCCGGCGGCGCCGAGCTGCTCGGCGAGGTGTTCGTTGCGGCGGACCGGCTCCAGCACGACGCGGCCGACCCGCAGGGCGTGATCACGATGATGGAGATGAGCCGCACGGTCGATCGACGCCACGCCGCCGTACGGGTTCGACCGGGCCGAGTGGGAGCGCCTGGTCGAGCGGGTGGCGGCCATCGGCGAGCTGCTGTGCGAGGACAAGGTCGACGAGGACGAGGTGATGGCGCAGGCCGACGACCTGCGCACGGCGCTGCGGCCGTACGTGTGAGCGTGCGGGTGCGTCTGGTCCGGGTGGCGCTGCCACCGGCTGCCGCCGTGATCCTGGCCGAGTTGGAGGTCTTCCACTCGCGTCCGATCGCGCCGACCCGCCGGGTGGCGCTCGGGCACGTCGACCTGCCGGTGACGCCGGCGCCCGGCTTCGGCGGCATCCTGCTGGGCGGCGTCGTGGCCGCGTACATGCCGGGCCTCGACCCGGACCTCGTTCGACGACCTCGACACGCTGACCCGCCAGCTGGAGGCCGGGTACCGCATCCCGCAGCCCCGGCTGCGGCACCGGCTCCAGACCGACCGGATCGGGCTGCAGCGCAGCGTGCACCGGCTGCGGGGCGAGGGCGAGGAGATGGCGTTCGAGATCGACGACAAGGGTTCGCCGGCCCACCACATCCTGGCGGCGGTGTACGCCGCGGGCGCGCTGCCGCTGCACCCGCGCACCCGGCGTGATGGAGGCGATCCGCAAGTCGATGCGCTGGTCCGGCCCGATCGACAGGACGCTGGTCAGCCACCTGTCGGGCCTCACCCGCCACCACGACTGGACCCCGGACGCGTACCGCGACCCGGTCGGCTGGGCGCTGCGGGTCTTCGACCTCGCCGGCGGCGACCGCCAGCCGGGCCGCCCGGCGGTCCAGCGCCGGTTCCGGGACCTGGTGCGCGGCGGCCCACCCCGACCACGGCGGCGACCGGGCCGCAGCCGCCGACCGGCTGACCGAGCTGAGCGAGGCCCGCCGCATCCTGCTGTCGGCGTGAGCGCCGGTGCCGTCCTCCTGTTCCCGGGCGCCGGCAGCAGCCGGGCGTCCCCGGCCCTGGTGGCGATCGAGCACGCGGTGGCGCCGCTGCCGGTGGTCCGGGCCGACTTCCCGTATCGGCGGGAGGGGAGACGGGCGCCGGACCGCGCCCCCAAGCTGATCGCCTGCGTGCAGGAGGAGGCGAAGGCACTGCGTGACAGCGCCGGCGTGCCGGCGGAGGCCATCGTCCTGGGCGGCCGGTCGATGGGCGGCCGCATGTGCTCGATCGCGGTGGCGGAGGGCCTGCCCGCCGCGGGCCTGGCGCTGGTCGCGTACCCGCTGCACCCGCCGGGCCGCCCGGACAAGCTGCGGGTCGACCACTTCCCGGACATCGAGGTCCCCTGCCTGTTCGTGTCCGGGACGAGCGACCCGTTCGGCACCCGGGAGGAGCTGGAGTCGTACACCGGGCGCATCCCGGGCCCGGTCACCCACGTGTGGATCGACGGCGGGCGCCACGAGCTCAAGGGCGCCGACGCCCGCGTGGGCGAGATCGTGGCGGGCTGGCTCTCGGCGCTGTAGGTCGCCGGGTCGCCGGGTCCCTACGGCACCACGTCGACGGGCGTCCCCAGCGGCAACCCGATGGTGTCGACCATCTCGCTGACGACGGCGCCGTCGACCGCGATGGAACCCTGCGGCGCGTCCCCGCCCAGGGTGGCGGGGTCGGTGGTGCCGTGCACCGCGACCACGCCGGTCCCGCTGACGTAGGCGGCGAGATCGGGCTCCGGGCCCGACAGGTCGTAGGCGTACGCCCCGTACGGCCCGACCGTCCCGGTCGCCGGCCGCACGAGGTCGGTGACGAACAGGCGCGCCCCGGCCGGCGGGGCGTCGGGCCCGAGCGCAACGGGAGCGGTCAGCGCCACGTCGTCGCCCGAGTAGACGGTCAGCGTGTGCCGGCCCCGGGCCACCTCGATGCGGAAGCGGTGGCGGGTGAGGGTGACGTCGTCCCGGGCCACCCACCCGGTCCGCCCGGCGGCGCTGGTCGGCAGGACGACCTGCACCCAGTTGTCACCCAGCTCCTGGTTGACGAGGCACACGATCGACCCGCCGAGGCGGTCGGTGGTCGCCAGGGTGGCGATCACGTCCGCGCTGTCCTGGGGCGAGGCGTGGACCACGAGCTGGCTGTCGACCGCCTGGGCGACGTGGAAGGTCTGGCCCGCGCGCGTCGGCACGTCGGCGTCGCTCGAGTCGGCGTCGTCGGCGGGCCGGGTGACGCCGTCCGGCGGACCCAGGTCGAGCTCGTCGTCCGAGCCCGAGCAGGCGACACCCACCAGCAGCAGCGCCACCGCCGCGGCGACGCCACGCCGCAGGCGGATCATGGCGGGATGCTAACCGTGGACCGTGAGGTCGCATCTCCCCTATCTTCGGGATTGAGGTCCTCCAGCTCTCGGTGCGCGGTCTCGGGGAACCACCCGATGATGAGCACGACGGTCGCGAGCGGAGCCAGCGCCAGGACGCCCAGCGCCATGCCGAACGACCCCAGCGCATCCCGCAGGTGGCCGGCCACGCTCAGCCCGACGACGCTGCCGACCATCGCCACGGTGCTGATGATGGCGTTGGTCCGGCCCCGCAGCGAGGTGGGGAACAGCTCCGGGGCGTAGACGGTGAGCGTGGGGACGAGCGCGGCCGTGAAGATGCCGCCGACGGTGGCGAACAGCCACATCCCCGGGCCCCGGACCCCGAACGAGAGCGCCGTCAGCACGGTTCCGACCACGACGCCGGTGGCGCCCACGACGCGCGCGCCCCCGGGTGTCGGCCAGCCGGCCTCCCATGACGACCCCGAGCGTGGCGGGCGTCGAGGTCACCAGGGCGAAGACGGCGACGGCGGCCGCGGTCATGCCTCGTTCGTGCCGCAGGAACTCGTTGCGGAACTGCGACTGCGGCGCGCCGAACACGTTGAGCAGGAAGGCGGTGCTGCCGAGGAGGACGAGCCGGCCGTAGTGCCCGGTCAGCCGCACGTTGCGATGCGGCCGCTCGTATCGCCGGCCGTCCGGGATCCGACGCCGGATCCGGGCCAGCACCGGCAGGTACAGCAGGGGCACGAGGTAGAGCAGGCGCCACGAGCGCGTGCCGAGGTCGGCGACAGGCAGGAGCCACAGGGCGGCGCCCGCCCCGAGCGCTCCGGTGAGCGCGAGGAGGCTGAGGGCGTACGCCCGGGCCCCGGCCGGCATCTCCTCGGCGGCGATGATCGCGATCAGCACCCCGGCGGCAGCCCAGGCACCCCGGTTCACGGACTGCGTGGCGGTGAGCACGGCCAGCGAGGGCGCCGCCGCGCCGGCGGCGGTGGCGCCGATGGAGGTGAGCATGGCCGCGGTCAGGACGAGCCGCCGCCCCCGCCGGTCCGCGAGGGCGCCGAGGGCGATGGCGAGGAGCCCGCCGATCCGCACGGCCGAGAAGGCGTTGCCCTGGCCGCCGGAGCCGACCCCGAACTCGTCCGCCGCGAAGGTCATCGTCTGGGTCAGCAACGTCCCCAGGTAGCCGACCGCCAGCGAGAGCGTCGCCAGCAACCCCATCACGGCCGCGGCCCGGGCATCCGGCCGCTCGGGCGGGTACCACCACGGCATGCGACCCGGCGGGGGCGGGCGCCGCAGGGCCGATCGCGTCGCCGGGTTGAGCAGGAACCGCCAGGTCCCGGAAGGCAACCGGAACTCGAAGCTCTCCCGCACCCGGGCCTCGCCGTCACCGCCGCCGGAGGGAAGCATCTCGACGACCCGCGAGTACTCCGCGAACGGCCCGTCGGCCATCACGAACCGCAGCGGCGGACGATCGCCGCCTGGCCAACGAGCGGCGGTGTCGGGCGAGGCACCGCCGGTGCCGGGGTCGGCGCCGGGACCCGCGTCCGGGTCGAGCCGCTCGCCAACAACGTCGTCCCGCGGCAGGAACAGCCGCTCCGCCGCGGCCGGCGCAAGCGACCGCGTGACGCTGAACCGGGGCACGTCCGGAGCTAGGGCCCGGCTAGCCCGCGGTGGTCGCCGTCGTCGCCACCACCACCGGACCCGCCGCCATCACCGGTGACGCCGTCGCCACCCTCAGGTCCGGCGCCCGCGCCCGCACCCGCGCCAGGACCGGCACCGGCGCTGTCGCCGGCCAGGCTCTGCTGCTCCCCGATGCGGCTCGCCCGCCGGTTGGCGACGACGAGCAGCACCGCGAAGATCAGGATCGGCACCAGCACCATGAGCATTTCGTCCCAACCGCCCTGATGGGCGAGCACATGGGCCGACGAGATCACGGCATCAGGTTCCCAGACGGGGCCGCGGTCCCGCTAGCCCGGGCGGGTCCGGAACATGTCGCCGCGCCGCGTTGTTGCTCCCTCTGGCCGTGGTTTGCGACGATTCCACGCGCCGTGCTCTGAGGGAGACCAGGTGCTCGATACCGACAAGGTCCGTGAGGTCATCGACGTGATCCGCCCCGCCATCCAGGCGGACGCAGGCGACATCTTCCTGCGCGGCGTCGACGCGGAGTCAGGCGTGGTCCAGGTGGAGCTCGTCGGTGCCTGCGTGTCGTGTCCGGCCTCGACGGTCACGCTGAAGGCGGGGATCGAGCGCATCCTCAAGGACCGGGTGCCGGGCGTCACCGAGGTGGTCGACGTCGGCGCACCGACCGAGACCTCCGTCGGCCTCTGACCCGGGGTCGGTTGCCCCGGGCAACCCGGCACTAGCGTTCGCCTCGTGGCCGCCCCGACCCCAGCCCAGTTGGTGGAGGCGGTGCAGCGCGGCGATCGGTCCGCCCTCGCCCGCGTCCTCTCGATCGTCGAGCGCGGCGGCGACGATGCCCGCCGGGTGGGCGCTGCCCTGCACAGCCCGGACGGCAACGCCGCGTACACCGTCGGCGTGACCGGCGCCCCGGGCGCCGGCAAGTCGACGCTGACCAGCGCGCTCATCGACGTGATCCGCCGACGCGACGAGCGGGTCGCCGTGCTGGCGATCGACCCGTCGTCGCCGTTCTCGGGCGGCGCCATCCTCGGCGACCGGGTCCGCATGGGCGACCACACCCTCGACGACGGCGTCTTCGTTCGCTCGATGGCGACCCGTGGGCACCTCGGCGGGCTCGCCGTAGCCGCCCCCGAGGCCGTGCGGGTGCTCGCCGCCGCCGGGTATCCGTGGGTGGTCCTCGAAACGGTCGGCGTCGGCCAGGTCGAGGTCGAGGTCGTCGGCCAATCGGACACCACCGTGGTGGTCGTGAACCCGGGATGGGGCGACGCGATCCAGGCGAACAAGGCCGGCCTGATGGAGATCGCCGACGTCTTCGTGGTCAACAAGGCCGACCGCCCGGGCGCCAAGGAGGCGGCCCACGATCTCGAGCGCATGCTCGACATGGCCCAGGCGGACGATGTCTGGCGGCCGCCCGTCGTCTGCACCAGCGCGACCTCGGGCGAGGGCGTGGCCGAGGTGTGGGACGTCGTGCTCGCCCACCGCCGCCACCTCGAAGACAGCGGCCGGCTCGCCGAGCGCCGCCGGCGCCGGGCCGGCGACGAGGTGACGCGCCTGGTAGCGGCTCGGCTGCTCCAGCGGGCGCGGGCCATCACCGACAGCGCCCGGTCGAGCGAGCTGGCCCAGGCCGTCGCCGTCGGCGACATGGACCCGTGGACGGCGGCGGACGAGCTCCTCGAGTCGCCCTGACGGATCGACCTGCGGCGCGCCGCCCGCCGGTGGATCGATGCGCCGAGGGCGGCCCACGTCGCCACGAACACTGCCGCGCCGACCAGTCCGCGCCTGCGCCCGGGCGGCAGATCTTTTGGTAAAAATTCGTGTTGATCCGTCATTGCCATGTGGTTAGGCTACCGAACATGAGTTCGAGGCGCAAGACGGATGTTTCGGGCGGTTCCGAGGGTTGCTCACCGGCCTCCACACGGCGTGGCCGGGGCTGGCGGGGCCTCCGCGGCCGACGGCGTAGGGTCGTGCGCGATGTCCACAGACCCTGCCCTGGTGCACACCGAGCACCGCAGCGACGGCGTCGCGGTGGTCCGACTCGACAATCCGAAGGTCAACGCCCTGTCGACCGAGCTGCTGCGTCAGCTGGAATCGACGGCGCTGGCGTTGTCCGAGTCGCCGCCGGGGGCCGTGGTCGTCACGGGTGGCGACCGTCTCTTCGCCGCAGGGGCAGACATCAGCGAGTTCGGGGGGCCCGACGAGGCCCGTCAGGTTGGCGGCGCCTTCGTCAGCGCGCTCGATGCCGTGGCGGCGATCCCTCGGTGCGTGATCGCCGCGATCTCGGGCTTCGCGCTCGGCGGTGGCTGCGAGCTGGCGCTGGCGTGCGACTTCCGCATCGCGTCGAGCCGGGCCAAGCTGGGTCAGCCCGAGATCCTGCTGGGCATCATCCCGGGCGGTGGCGGAACGCAGCGCCTCGCCCGGCTGATCGGGCCGGCGCGGGCCAAGGACCTGATCCTGACGGGCCGGCAGGTCGGGGCCGACGAGGCGCTGCGGATCGGGCTGGTCGACGAGGTGGTCGAGCCCGACGAGCTGTACGAGCATGCCTGCGCACGGGCGGCCGAGCTGGCACGTGGTGCGGTCGTCGCCCAAGGTCTCGCCAAGCGGGCGATCGACCGGGGCCTACAGGGCTCGCTCACCGCCGGGCTCGACCTCGAGCAGGAGCTGTTCGCGGAGTCCTTCGCCACCGAGGACGCCCGCATCGGGGTCGCCTCGTTCCTCGAGCACGGGCCCGGCAAGGCCGGCTTCGTCGGGCGCTAGTCCGCCGGCTCCGCTCCCCAGCGGGGCTACGCCCAGGCGGCCAGGCCGAGATCGACCGGGCTGACCAGGTCGGGGTGGCGGGGCACGATGCGGACCGTGAACCCGTAGCGCCCGGCTCGCTCCGTCCGGAACGAGCCGACGTAGCGGGCGTGGTCGTCGTCGGCCTCGCCCGCCCGGTTCATCGACACGATGGTGGACTCGGTGAGCTCGTTGCCCTGGCCCACCGGGCCGTGCAGGAGCTGCACGTCGACGTCGGCCCCGTCGAGGTCCCCGAGGGCCACGATCGCCTCGACCGGCCGTTCGCCCCCGAGGTCGGCCGCGGTCATGTCGCCGTCGACACGGTCGACGTGCACGCCGTGCCAGGCCTCCCGCACCCGCTCCTTCCAGGCCGCCAGCGCCCGGGCCCTGGCGTGGCCATCCTGCGACACGGCCGCGGTGCGGGCCGCCGTGGGCTCGTAGAGCTCCTCCACATAGTCGGCGACCATGCGCGACGCGGTGACTTGGGGGCCGAGCGACGACAGCGACCGGCGCACCTTCTTGAGCCAGCGGCGGGGGACCGGTCCGCCATAGCGCTCGTAGAACAGGGGGACCACCTGGCGCTCGAGCAGGTCGAACAGTGCGCCGGCCTCCAGCCGGTCGCGGCGCTCCAGGTCTGCGACGTCCTCGGCCGACGAGATCGCCCAGCCGTTCTCGCCGTCGAACATCTCGTGCCACCAGCCGTCGAGGATCGACAGGTTGAGGCCGCCGTTGAGCGCCGACTTCATCCCCGAGGTGCCGCAGGCCTCCTGGGGTCGGCGGGGATTGTTCAGCCAGACGTCCGCCCCCTGGTAGAGGGCGCGGGCGACCGCGATGTCGTAGTCGTCGACGAACACGAAGCGGTGACGGATCTCGGGGTCGGACGAGAAGCGCCACGATCTGGCGGATCATCTCCTTGCCGGCCTCGTCCGCCGGATGCGCCTTGCCGGCGAACACGAATTGCATGGGGCGGTCGGGCGAGAGGAGCAGCTCACGCAGCCGGTCGGGCTGGGACAGCAGGAGCGTCGCCCGCTTGTACGTCGCGAAGCGGCGGGCGAACCCGACCGTCAGCACCCGGGGGTCGAGCACCTCGTCGGTCCACGCCACGTCCGACCCCGTGAGCCCGCGGCCGGCCGCCGCCAGCTTGAGCCGCCGGCGCACGAACGTGACCAGCCGTTCCCGGGCCTGCTCGCGGGCGCGCCACAGCTCGTCGTCGGGGACGTCCGCGATGCGGGCCCAGAGCTCCGGGCCGGCCTCGTCCCAGTCGGGCAGGACATAGCGGGACAGCACGTCGGTGATCTCCGGGGATGTCCACGTGTGGGCATGGACACCGTTGGTGATCGAGCCGATCGGTGTCTCCTCCGACTCGAGGTCGGGCCACAGGTCCCCGAACATGTCCCGGCTCACCTCGCCGTGGAGGCGGGCGACTCCGTTGGACCTCCCGGCCAGCCGCAGTCCCATCACGGCCATGTTGAAGGGCGTCTCGGTGTCGTCGCCCGGGCGGTGGCCGAGTGCGACGAGGTCGTCGATGCCCACGCCGACCTCGTCGCACCAGCGACCGAAGTACTTCTCCATCAGCTCGATGGGGAAGCGGTCGATGCCGGCTGGCACCGGGGTGTGGGTCGTGAAGATGCACCCGGCGCGCACGGCCTCGATCGCCTCGGGGTACGACAGCCCGCTCGCCGACGATCAGCTGCCGGATGCGCTCCAGGCCGAGGAAACCGGCGTGGCCCTCGTTGGTGTGGAACACCTGGGCCTCGATGCCGACCGCCTGCAGCGCCCGGACGCCGCCGATCCCCAGCAGGATCTCCTGGCGCAGCCGGTGCTCGGTGTCCCCGCCGTAGAGGCGGTCGGTCACGCTGCGGAGGTCGTCGAGGTTCTCCTCGACGTCGGCGTCGAGGAAGTACAACGGCACGCGCCCGACGTCCGCCTTCCAGAGCTGGGCGACCAAGGGCATCTCGTCCTTGGCCAGGTCGACCTCGACACGGACGCCCTCGCAGCGGGTCAGGGCCATGATGTGGGGGTCGAGCAGCGGATAGCGCTCCTGCTGCCAGCCGTCGGCGTCGAGGCTCTGGCGGAAGTAGCCGTGGCGGTACAGCAGGCCGACGCCGACGAGGGGCACGCCGAGGTCGCTCGACGACTTGAGGTGGTCGCCCGCGAGCACCCCGAGGCCGCCCGAGTACTGCGGTACGGCTTCGGCGATGCCGAACTCGGGAGAGAAGTACGCGACCAGGTCGAGGGCGCTGTCGCCCCGAGCCTGGAACCACCGGTCGCCGTCGAGGTAGCGCTGCAGCTCGCTGCGGACCTGGCCGAGGAAGCGCTTGAAGCCGGCGTCCCGCGCGAGGGCCTCCAGGCGCTCGCGCGGCACGAGACCGAGCATGCGCACGGGATCGTGCACGCTGGCGTCCCACAGGTCGGGGTCAACCCACCGGAACAGGTCGCGTGTTTGGTCATCCCACGACCAGCGCAGGTTGAAGGCCAGCTCTTCCAGGGCGGCAAGCTCGGCGGGCAGGGACGGTCGGACGGTGAAGCTGCGAAGGGCCTTCATCACCGGCGCACCGTAGCGAGATCACACAGCACGGGTCGTACACGGCTCCCCACGCGCGGCGAGATTCACCCGCGGTTCACCGATGCGGCGGACGGTGGGAAGTTTGCCGACAGCGACGGATGCGTACCCTTTGAGTGTGCTCGGCCGCATAACGATCGACGCCATCCGCCCCACGACTCCGTCGGGACACTTCCCGGCCAAGGCGGTGGTCGGCGAGCGGGTGACGGTCAGCGCGGACATCTTCCGGGACGGCCACGACCTGCTGGCGGCTCGGGTGCGCTGGCGCCGCGTGGGTCGATCCCGCTGGCGCGAGGCACCGATGCGGCCGCTGGTGAACGACCGCTGGGAGGCGACGATCATCGCCGGCGAGGTGGGGCGGCACGAGTTCGTCGTCGACGCGTGGCGCGACCGCTTCGCCACCTGGCGTCACGACATCGAGATCAAGGTGGCGGCCGGCGACGAGCTGGAGCTCGAGCTGGAGGAGGGCGCCCGCATCCTGTCGGGCCTGGCGGAGCGGGTGAACGCCCGGGACGCCAAGCGCATCCGGGACGCGGTCGCGGGCCTGCGGCGGACGGCGTGTGCGCTGCACACGCGGCTGAACGCGGGGTTGGACGATCAGGTGGCCGAACTGGTGGCCGGGGTGCCGGATGCCGACCTGACGGCCGCCCCGAGCATGGCGCTGTGGGTCGACCGGTTCCGGGCGGGGTTCGGCGCGTGGTACGAGATCTTCCCCCGCAGCGAGGGCGGACTCGCCGGGGCGATCAAGCGCCTGCCGGCGATCGCCGACATGGGCTTCGACGTCGTGTACCTGCCGCCGATCCATCCGATCGGCACGACAGCCCGCAAAGGTCGCAACAACCTGATCGACGCGGGGCCCGCCGATCCCGGCAGCCCGTGGGCGATCGGCTCGCCCGACGGCGGGCACACGGCGATCGCCCGGGAGCTGGGGACGCTGGACGACTTCCGTCGTTTCCGCAGCGAGGTGGCCGACCTGGGGATGGAGGTCGCGCTCGACTACGCGCTCCAGTGCTCGCCCGATCACCCCTGGGTCCAGGAGCATCCCGAGTGGTTCTGGCGCCGGCCCGACGGCTCCATCCGCTATGCGGAGAACCCGCCCAAGAAGTACCAGGACATCTACCCGATCAACTTCTGGCCGGACCGGGAGGCCGACCGGCAAGCGCTGTGGAAGGCCTGCCGCGACATCCTGCGCTACTGGATCGCCGAGGGCGTGCGGATCTTCCGGGTCGACAACCCGCACACGAAGCCGCTGGCGTTCTGGGCATGGGTGATCGAACGGGTCCACCGCGACCACCCGGACGTCGTCTTCCTGTCGGAGGCCTTCACACGGCCCAAGGTGATGGCCCGGTTGGCCGAGGTCGGCTTCACGCAGAGCTACACGTACTTCACGTGGCGCAACTCGGCGTGGGAGCTGCGCGAGTACGTCAACGAGTTGGCCTACGGGCCCGCCGCCGACTACATGCGGCCCAACTTCTGGCCGAACACACCGGACATCCTCGCCGGCCCGCTGCGCCACGGCCCCCCGGCCGCGTTCATGGTGCGCTATGTGCTGGCGGCGACGCTGGTGCCCAGCTACGGGATCTACAGCGGGTTCGAGCTGTTCGAGAACGAGCCGGCGAGCGACGCCAACGAGGAGTACCTCAACTCGGAGAAGTACGAGATCCGCAGGCGGGACTGGGCCGCGGCCGACTCGATGGTGCCGACGATCGCGCGGGTCAACGAGATCCGCCGTCGTCACCGGGCGTTCCAGTCGCTGCGGAACGTCAGCTTCCACGGCACCGGCGGCAACGAGGCGTTCCTCGTGTGGTCGAAGGGCCGGGCGGACGAGGGCGACCTGGTGCTGGTGGTGGTCAACCTCGATCCCCACCATGTGCAGGAGACGGTGCTCGACCTCGACCTCGGGGCGATGGGCCTGCCGTGGCACGGGCCGTTCTCGGCCCTCGACGAGCTCGGCGGCGAGTCCTACACCTGGGACGGGGCCCACCCCTTCGTCCGCCTCGACCCCTCGCGGGGGCAGGTGGCGCACATCCTTTCGCTGGGCGCCTGACGGGGGCGACCGATCTCCTCCCGCTACGCGTTGCGCACCCGGCGGCGGAGGCGGCGGGTGTCCTCGGACGGCTCGACGCCGATGTCGGTGAGGGCGGCGAGGCAACGGTCGAGCGCCAGCCGGGCCGCCGAGCGGTCGCCCCGGGCGAGCGCGACCGACACGAGCACGCCGTACGCGGCCTCGGCCCATGGGTCCGCGGCGATGGCCCGTCGGGCCACGCGCTCGGCCTCGTCCAGGTCGCCGCGTCCGACCAGGAGCTGGCCCGCCCGGGTGGCGGCGGTCACGAATCGGGCGCGCACGCGCTCGCGGTCGAGCGTGATCCACTCGGCGTCGGCGACGCCGTCGAACAGCTCGCCGCGGTACAGGCGCTCGGCCGCCAGGTTGTGGTCGAGCGCCTCGGACGGGGCGCCGTCGGCCTCGGCGCGGGCGGCCTTGGCCAGATGGTCGTCGAACGCGTCGACGTCGACGCGCAGGCGGTCGCCCGCGACGAGCCCCACCGTGGCGCCGTCGAGGCGGACGAAATAGCTCGACTCGCGGGCCGAACGCCAGGGTTCGAGCAGGCGCAACAGGTATGTCATCGTGACCCGCAGGTTGTTGGCCGCGGCGCGCTCGTCAAGGTCCGGCCAGAGCGCGGCCATGATCGCCGCGCGGGTCGTGGTCCTTTGGCCGACGAGGAACGCCAGCAGCGCGCGCACGCGCTCGCGACGGAGATCCGCGTCGGTGATCGGCTCGCCGTCGCGCGCGATCTCGATCGGGCCGAGAACGGCGATCTCGGTGGTCTGCTTCGGCGGGACCGGGACCGCCGCGAGCAGGGACCTCGCCGCGCGGCTGCGGCGGCCGTGCGCGGTGGCGACCGTGCGGACGGCCTCGCGTCCCGGGGGGCCCAGCGACTCCAGCAGGGGGCCGGCCTCCGGCCTGGCCGCCTCCTCGGCCGCGAGGGCCAGCTCGACGACGTGGCGGTAGTGGAGTGCGGCGCGGACGGCGTTCGGGTTGGACAGGTCGAGCCCGGCGAGCAACTGGCGTGCGGTCGTGCCGCCGCCCGGGCCGTTACCGGCGGGAGTCGCGGCTGTGGCGGCGGCCGCCGGCGTCGTCGGCGTTGGTTGCGTCTCGACGGGGGCGACCGGGGTCGTGCGCTCCCGGAGCGCCACCACCGCCCTCGCCAGCCGGTGGGCGAACGCCAGGTCGCCCCGCAGCGGCGACGCGTCCCAGGCCGGTCGGCAGGTCGGCACCAGCACGTACGTGAGCGCCAGGGCGCTGCGCCAGATGCGGCGGTCCACGCCGTCGATCCGGTGCTGGGCCATCGCCTCGACCAGCCGCGCCGACGCGGCCGCCTCCTCGCCCTCGGCCACCAGCAGCGCCACCTCCGATATCGCCACCCGGGTCGACGGGCCGGCGGCGACCCGGGCCTCCGTCTCCTTCGCCTCGGCCAGGTAGCGGCGGGCCAGCTCGACCTCGCCGACCGAGGCGAAGATCGTCGCGGTCAGAGCCTGGACCACCAGAACGTTCTGGACGACGCCTGCCAGCTTGATGTTCTCGAGCAGCGGAAGCATCGCCGCCAGCACCTCGTCGACGTGGCCCTGCGCCCAGCGGACCAGCAAGCGGGCGCCCTCGACCGTCAGGTCGAACGCGGGGTCGGGCCCGCTGGGCATGGCGTCGAGGATGGCGCCCGCCTCGTCGGCGTCGCCCCGCCCGACCAGGATCGCGGCCCGCATCCACGACGCCGTCGTCTCCCACGCCGGGTCGAGCAGGCCCTCCTCGATCGCGTCGAGGTGGTACAGGACCTCCTCGTCGGTGCCCCGCAGGTCGGCGATCACCGCCCGGCCCACACCGGCGATCGCGCCGGCCAGCGGGTGGCCGTCGGCCTCGAGCTGCAGCACCCGGGGGAACATCTCGGCCAGCGTTCCGAGGTCGTTCCGCCACCACGCCACCCGGCCGAGCAGGGCGATCGCGCTGAGCTCGCCCTCGACGTCGCCGGCCGCCCGGCACGCCCGGATCGCCGCGTCCAGCGGCTCGGTCGCCTCGCCCGGCGTCGCCAGCGCCGTCCGCAGCCCGACCGCCAGCGCCGCACCCGGCGTCCCGGTGGCCTCGGGCGGCAGCTCCGTGAGCCAGCGTTCGAGCCGGCGGGCCGGCGGCCGCATCGGTCCGATGCACGCGCTGCGGAGGATCCCCGGCACCTCGTCGCCCAGGCCCGCGTCGCCGGCGAGCACGACCGCCTCGTCGTAGCGCTCGGTCGCGACCAGGTGGCGGATCGCTCGCCGCCGGATGTCCTGGCGGTCGGCCTCCGCCAACGCGAGGGCCGGCACCTTCCGCCACAGCGGGTGGGGTGCCAGCCAGCCGCCACCACCCTGGGCGACGAGGGGGACGCCGTCGAGCAGCGCGGCCAGGTCCACCCGTTCGCCGATCGCCGCGGCCGCAAGGGCGTCGTCCGCGCCGCCGAGGTCGGACAGGACCGCCAGCACGCGGCGGCGATCGGGGCCCAGCGGTTCGAGGATCTCCTCCCACAGGTAGTCGCCGGCCAGGTCGGTGCCGGTGCCGTCGACGCCGGCGAAGCTCGCCGCCAGCTCCGCCATCGCCGGCCAGCCGCCGGTCGGCGTGAGCCGGTCGGCCGGGACGCCCCGCTGGGCCGCGAACGATGCCAGCTCGTCCTCCGAGAACCGGAGGTGGTCCTCGGTCAGCCGCAGCAGCGCGCCCTGCGTCGCCAGTCTCGCCAGCGGGACCGGCGGCGCCCACCGGCCCGACACCAGCAGGTGGCCGTTCGACGGCAGCGCGTCGACCAGGCCGGCCAGCCACGCCGCGCCGGCCGAGCCGGCGGGCAGGCAATGGCCGTCGTCGATCACGAGGCATACGGCCTCCGGCGCACGGCGCCACACGGCGTCGGCGATGGCGGCCGGGTCCGGGGACTCGTCCCGGGGGTTGGGGACGGCCATGCGCACCCGCAGCGCGTCGGCGTACGCCGCCACCGGGGCCGCGCCCTCGGGTGCGGCTGCGCTCACCGCGGCGAGCATGTCCCGGGCCAGCGAGTCGCCGTCGGCGTCGCCCGGTGTGAGCCCGAGCCACACGTCCTCGCCCCGGGGCGCCAGCCGGTTCTCGGCCACGGCCTGGGCGAGCAGCGTCGTCTTCCCCAGCCCGGGGCCGCCGACGACCGTCGTGACCCGGTGGTCCCACCGGCCCAGCAGCGACCGCAGCAGTCGGGGCCGCGTCACCGGACCCGGGCGCGGGGTCGGGGGCTCGAACCGGAACGAGCGGGACATGCAGCCCGCCAGGCTAAAGGGCGCCGCGCCCCCACGGTGGCGCATCGGCCGCGACCAGCGGCTTCGTGCCGGCTAATGGACGTGCTGCACGCTCGGGATACCCAGCGGAGGAACGGGGGACGCCGTCGGGCGGCGGCGACCCCCGCTCCCGACCGGCCCGGCGGGGCGCGGTACGAGGACGGGACCGATGGCCGACAGCAGCATCGACGAGGTGGCGGACGGCATCTACCGCATCTCGGCGTGCCTGCGCGGCGCGGTGGCGGGCCGGGACATCACGGTCAACCAGTTCGTGGTGCTGGCTGACGAGCCGCTGCTGTTCCACACCGGGCTGCGGGCCTGCTTCCCGGGCACGGCGGCGGCGCTGGCGCGGGTGCTGCCGGTCGCCCGGCTGCGATGGCTGTCGTTCGGTCACGTCGAGGCCGACGAGTGCGGCGCCATGAACCTGGTGCTGGCGGCCGCCCCGCAGGCGGCGGTGGCCTTCGGGGCGCTCGGCTGCGCGGTGTCGGTGGACGACCTCGCCGACCGGCCGCCCCGCCGGCTGGCCCCGGGCGAGGCGCTCGACCTCGGTGGTCGGCGGGTCGTGGCGGTGCCGACGCCGCATGCCCCGCACAACCTCGAGGCCCAGGTGCTGTACGAGGAGCTGACCGGGACGCTGCTGTGCGGCGACGTGTTCACGCAGCTCGGCGCCGGGCCGGCGGTGACGACGTCGTACCCCGTGGACGCGGCGCTGGAGGCCGAGGACGTGCTGCGCGCTGCGTCGCCCGGCGGGGCGATGCCCGACGTGCTCGACCGGCTTGCCGGGCTGGAGCCCCGGACGCTGGCGACCATGCACGGCTCGTCGTACGAGGGGAACGGTGGGGGGGCTCTGCGCGAGCTGGCGGCGGCCTGGCGGGAACGGCTCACTCCCGTGGCGGGCGAGCCGTTGGCCGCCGGCTGGCTCGGCAGCTGACACCCGGGGCGGCCGGCACTCTCCCCGCCGGCCGCCCCGGGTCGCCGGCCGGGCGGCTGACCAGCAGTTCCTCGCGGCCCGGACACTAGGGTCGCCCCCGTCCGTACGGACGGTCCGGGAAGGGGACGACATGGCGACACCACAGGACGGCGCTGCCGGCGCGCTCCGGCCCGGGGCGGTCATCGGCCGGACCATCCGCGAGTCGACCCCCGCCTTTCCTCCCCGGCCCACCCGGGCGCCGGGGGCGCCCAACGTGCTCGTCGTCGTGCTCGACGACCTCGGCTTCGCCCAGCTCGGGTGCTTCGGCAGCGACATCGAGACGCCCGCCATCGACGGGCTCGCCGCCGCCGGGCTCCGGTACCGCCGGTTCCACGTCACCGCGCTGTGCTCGCCGACCCGCGCCTGCCTGCTCACCGGGCGCAACCACCACGCCGTCGGCATGGGGTTCCTCACCGACATCCCCATCGGGTTCCCCGGCTACACCGGGCGCATCCCCCGCTCGGCCGCCACCCTGGCCCGGCTGCTGCGGGACTCCGGGTACAGCACCTTCGCCGTCGGCAAGTGGCACCTCACGCCCCGGTGGGAAGAGTCCGCCTCGGGGCCCTTCGACCGGTGGCCGCTCGGGCTCGGCTTCGAGCGCTTCTACGGCTTCCTCGGCGGCGACACCAACCAGTACGCCCCCGAGCTCGTCCTGGACAACGGCTTCGTCGAGCCGCCCCGCACGCCCGAGGACGGCTACCACCTGACCGAGGACCTGGCCGACCGTGCCATCCGGTTCATCCAGGACCAGCAGCACGCCACGCCCGACCGGCCCTTCTTCCTGCTACCTCGCCACCGGCGCCGTGCACGCGCCGCACCAGGCGCCAGCGTCGTTCATCGACGTCTACCGCGGGCGCTTCGACGACGGGTGGGAGGCGTGGCGGTCGCGCGCACGTTCGAGCGGCAGGTCGCCGCCGGGATCGTGCCCGCCGGGACCACGCTCACCGAGCGGCCCGTCCTGGGTCCCCGACTGGGACGCCCTGCCGGCCGACCGGCGCCGGCTGTACGCCCGGATGATGGAGGTGTTCGCCGGGTTCCTCAGCCACACCGACGCTCAGATCGGGCGGGTGCTCGACCACCTCGCGCGCCACCGGGCTGCTCGACGACACGCTGGTCATCGTCATCAGCGACAACGGCGCCAGCGCCGAGGGCGGGCCGATCGGGTCGTTCAACGAGCACCGCTTCGTGCACGACCGGGTCGACGACGTCGACGACACGATCGCCCGCATCGACGACCTCGGCGGGCATCCGGGCCTACAACCACTACCCCTGGGGCTGGGCCTGGGCCGGCAACACCCCGCTTCCGCCTGTGGAAGCGCTACGCCTGGCTCGGCGGCGTCCGCACGCCGCTCGTCGTCCACTGGCCCGCCGGCATCGGGGCCGAGCACGCCGGGGCCGTCCGCGACCAGTTCTGCCACGCCGTCGACCTCATGCCGACCGTGCTCGACGCCGCGGGGATCGCGCCGCCCGCCGTCGGTCGACGGCGTCGACCAGCAGCCGATCGACGGCGCCAGCCTGCGGGCCACCTTCGCCGACGGCGACGCTCCCGCGCCACGTACGACCCAGTACTTCGAGATGCTCGGCTGCCGCTCGATCGTGCACGACGGCTGGAAGGCGACGACCGACCACGTCGGCGCCCAGCTCACCGTCGAGCGGGACGCCGTGCCCGGCAGCCACGACTTCGACACCGACCACTGGGCGCTGTTCCACCTCGACGACGACTTCGCCGAGGCCCACGACCTCGCCGGCGACGCAGCCGGAACGGGTGGCCGCGCTCGAGGAGCTGTGGTGGCACGAGGCCGGGCGCAACCAGGTGCTGCCGCTCGAGGACAGCTTCATCGGGCGGGCCGTCGCCATCGAGCCGGGGCCCAACCTGCCCCGCCACCGCCGGGTGTTCCGGCCGGGCGCCGGGCCCGTCGCCGAGGACTTCCTGCCCGGCCTCGGCGGCGGGTTCCGCCTGACCGCCCGGCTCGTGCTCGACGGGGACGGCGACGGGTCCCCCGCCCGCGGCATCGTCTGCGCGCTCGGGGACTGGTCCGGCGGGTGGGCGTGGTGGCTGGACGGCGGCCGGCCGGTCGCCACGTTCTGCCTGCTGGGGACGCCCTACCGGATCACCGCGGACCAGAGCGACCCGCTCGGCCCCGGTCCCCACACCCTCGGCCTCGACTACGAGCGCCGGCGGACCGGCGGGGGGACCATCACCCTCCAGGTCGGCGAGGAGGTCGTCGGCGCGGGGGACGTCCCCGAGGACCTCCCCTTCCGCTGGCAGATCGGTGGCGCCGGCCTGCGGATCGGCCACGACGCCGGCCTCCCCGTCGACGACGGCTACCGGCCGCCGTTCTCCCTCACGGGCACGGTCGAGCTGGTCGAGTTCGAGATACCCGCCCTCGCTCCCCGGCAGCCCCGGGCCGAGGCCGAGATCGCCCGGGCCCTCCACCACGAGTGACGGGCGGTTAACCACCCCCTCGGGGGGAGGGCGGCATACCATCGCGCCATGTCCACGGACGATCGTGACGACCCCGGCGCCGACACGGCGATGTTCCGGGCCTACGTCGAGGAGGGCAACGAGCCCCCAGCATCCGGGCCGGCCGCCAACCGCACGGTGATCATCGCCGTGGCGGTGGCCGTCGCGGTGGTCGTGCTCCTCGCGGTGATCCTGGCGGTGTCCTAGCCGTCACGGCCCAGCCGGCGGCGGGGCCCCTAGGTACGCGGCCAGCAGGCGGACCAGCTCGTCCCGAAACGCGTCGAGGTCGAGTGCGCCCGGTGGTCGCCGCGGTCGCCGCCGCCAATCTTCCGCTATCGCCACCGCCACCGTCGGTGGCGGGCGCTCGCCCCGGCGCCACCTGTCGGCAACCTGAACCACCGGACGGTTCAGACCGGCCGCCGCGTGTGTCACCCTAACGACATATGCCCACGCCGATCGACCCGTCAGACCACCGGTGGTACCGAGCGCGCCGTCTTCTACGAGGTGGCGGTGCGGGGATTCTTCGACTCCGACGGCGACGGATTCGGCGACTTCCCGGGGCTGACGCGCAAGCTCGACTACTTGGAGTGGTTGGGTGTCGACTGCTTGTGGCTCCTTCCCTTCTACCAGTCGCCGCTGCGGGACGGCGGCTACGACATCAGCGATTTCCTCACCGTGCTGCCCGAGTCGGGCAACGTCGACGACGTCGCCCAGTTCATCGACGAGGCCCATCGCCGGGGGATCCGGGTCATCGCCGACATGGTGATGAACCACACGTCCGACCTGCACCCCTGGTTCCAGGAGTCCCGCGACCGCACCAGCCCGAAGGCCGATTGGTACGTGTGGGGTGACGACCCCGAGCGGTGGTCCGAGGCCCGGGTGATCTTCGTCGACTCCGAGCCGTCGAACTGGTCGTGGGACGCCCAGCGCGAGCAGTACTACTGGCACCGCTTCTTCCACCACCAGCCCGACCTCAACTACGACAACCCCGAGGTCGCCGACGCCATGCTCGACGTGGTGCGGTTCTGGCTCGACCTCGGGCTCGACGGGTTCCGGCTCGACGCGGTGCCCTACCTGTTCGAGCGGGACGGCACCAACGGCGAGAACCTGGCCGAGACCCACGAGTACCTGCGGCGGGTCCGCAAGACCGTCGACGCCGAGTTCCCCGGGCGGGTGCTGCTGGCCGAGGCCAACCAGTGGCCCTCCGAGGTCGTCGACTACTTCGGCAGCGGCGACGAGTGCCACATGTGCTTCCACTTCCCGCTGATGCCCCGCATGTTCATGGCGGTGCGCAAGGAGCAGCGCCACCCGATCGCCGAGATCCTCGCCCAGACCCCCGAGATCCCCAACGGCGGCCAGTGGGGCATCTTCCTCCGCAACCACGACGAGCTGACGCTCGAGATGGTGACGGACGAGGAGCGGGACTACATGTACAGCGAGTACGCCACCGATCCCCGGATGAAGATCAACCTCGGGATCCGGCGCCGGCTGTTCCCCCTGCTCGACAACGACGAGGGCAAGGCCGAGCTGTTCCACGCCATGTTGTTCTCGATGCCGGGCAGCCCGGTCATGTACTACGGCGACGAGATCGGGATGGGCGACAACATCTACCTCGGCGACCGCGACGGGGTGCGCACGCCGATGCAGTGGAGCCCCGACCGCAACGCCGGGTTCTCGACCGCCGACTTCGCCCGGCTGTTCCTGCCGCCGCTGATGGACCCGGTGTACGGCTACCAGGCCGTCAACGTCGAGGCCCAGCAGCGCGACGCGTCGAGCTTCCTGCACTGGCTGCGGCGGCTGCTCACCGTCCGCAAGCAGCACCCGGTGCTGGCGATCGGCGAGTTCGAGATGCTGCACGCCCCCAACCCGTCGGTGCTCGCCTACCTGCGGCGCGGCCTCCGGCCCGACGGCGAGGACGACATCGTGCTGTGCGTGAACAACCTGTCCCGGTTCCCGCAGCCGTGCGAGCTGATGCTGGAGCAGCTGGCCGGCAAGGTGCCGATCGAGCTCACCGGGCGGGTGCCGTTCCCGCCGATCGGCGAGCTGCCGTACTTCGTGACGCTAGCCGGGCACGGCTTCTACTGGTTCGAGCTGGTCGAGCCTCACGTCGACGGCGGGCCGGGCTGAGCGCAGCAGCGCCAGGGCGACGGCCGGGAACACGAGGGCGGAGGCGAGCCCGGCGGCGACGAACGCGGCGGCGGTCGAGCGGTCGAGGGCGCCGATGTCCACGCCGATCTGGGTGGCCGTGACGATGAAGGGCAGCGACGTCGCCTGGAGCAGGCCGGCGGCGGTCGCGCCCCGGGTCCCGACCAGCGGCCGGTAGACGACCGCGGGCACGCCCCGGGCCACGAGCAGCGCGGCGAGGAACACGGGCACCAGCGTGAGCGTGGAGGGGTCGTCGGTGAGGGCGCGGAGGTCGAAGGCGATCCCGCTGGCCACGAAGAACACCGGCACCAGGAAGCCGTAGCCGATCGCCTCCAGCTTGAGCTTGAAGTGGGGGTGGGTCATCGCCGTGTCCCGGTCGACCGTGCCGACGACGGCGCCGGCGACGAACGCGCCGAGGATGGCCTCCAGCCCGAAGTGCTCGGCCAGGACGACCAGCACGACGATCAGCAGCACGGCGGCCCGGACCCGGATCTCGGCGGTGGTGTCCTGGAGGCGGGTGAGGACCGCGGCGAGCCACCTCGACCGGCCCGTCAGCGCGATGGCGGCGACGAGCAGGGCCACGACGATCGTGAACTCGGCCAGGAACACCAGCTTGGTGCCGGCGCTGGTGCCGTCGGCCGAGAACAGCGCCGAGAGCAGCAGGATGGCGGCGAAGTCGCCGATCGACGCCCCGGCGATCACGAGCTGACCGAGCCGGGAGCCGCCCTGCCCGGCCTCGGCCAGGGTCGGGACGACCAGGCCGAGCGAGGTCGCGGTGAGCACGACGGCCGCGAGCATCGGGTCCTCGACCAGGCCGACGCCGGCCAGCGCCAACCCGCACGCGGCGGCCAGCGCCAGCGAGAGACCGAACCCGGTGCCCGCCAGCCGGGCGATGGGGCCCCGCAGCCGGCGGAGGTCCAGCTCCAGCCCGCTGAGGAACAGGAGGAATGCGAGGCCGACGACGGCGAGGATGCGCACGACGTCGTCGGCCTCCGCCCACCCGAGCACCGCCGGGCCCACGACGATGCCGAGCACGATCTCGACCACCACCCCGGGCAGCCGGACCTGGGGGAGCAGGCCCAGCACGAGCCGGGAGCCGAACGCGACCGCCAGGACGACGGCCAGGCTGGTGAACGAGACGTCGGGCATGCCACGACCGTCTCGCCGCCCGCCCGGGCGTTACACCGAGGGCGGGTGGTGGGCGCGGAACGCGGCCAGCAGGCCGGCGCGCGACCCCGGGGTCGACGGCGGCGACCTCGCTCTCGCCGAGGCGGCCGCCCCAGGCGACGATGTGGCGCCACTGGGCCACCACCTCGCGGCAGCCGGCGCAGATCGCGAGGTGGGCGTCGACCTCGGCCAGGCGGTCGGGCAGCAGGGCGCCGTCGAGGTAGTCGGTCACCAGCTCGACCAGCTCGTTGCAGGGGACGTCCCTCACGACATCACCCCCGTCCCCGTCAGATACGACTCCAGCGCGCTCCGCACCCTGGCCCGCGCCCGGTGCAGCACCACCCGCTGGTTGGCCGGCGTCAGGTCGAGCACCGTGCAGATCTCGTCCGGGGCCCAGCCGTCGATGTCCCGCAGCGTGATGACCTGGCGGTGCAGCGGGGGCAGGGCGTCGATCGCGGCCCGGACGCGGGCGAGCGTCTCCCGGGCCTCCAGGCGCTCCGGGGGCAGCTCGTCCCAGCTCGGCGGGGGCGTGGCCCAGTGGCCCGGCCACTCGGGATGGTCGGGCGGGAGGAACCGGTCGGCCGGGAAGGTCGACGAGAACGGGACCGAGCGCCGGTCACGCACGCCCCGCGTCCTGGCCTTGTTCATCAGGATCCTCGTGATCCAGGTGCGCAGCGACGAGCGCTGCTCGAACCGGTCGATCCCCTCGATGACCGCCAGCCAGGTCTCCTGCACGACCTCGTCGGCGGCGGTCTGGGTCGCCACGAACGTCCGCGCCAGGCGGCGCAGCGGGCCGTCGTGCCGGTCGAGCAGCCACCCGAACGCGGCCTCGTCGCCGGCGCGCAGGGCGGCGACGAGGACGGCGTCGTCGGCAAAGTCGGATCGGTCGGCACCCACCGCCCCCCATCATGGTCGCCGGATCAGCGGTACTCCGGGTTCATGAAGTCGTAGCGGCAGCCCGCGTCCCAGCCCCGCCGCTGGTTGCCCTGGGCGGGGATGCCGCCGGCGTCGCGCAGCATGCGGGCGAGGTGCAGCAGGTTCCAGGTCATGAACGTGGTGTTCCGGTTGGTGAAGTCGTTCTCCGGCCCGCCCGAGCCGGGGTCGAGGTAGGACGGCCCCGGCCCCGCCTCGCCGATCCAGCCGGCGTCGGCCTGGGGCGGGATCGTGTAGCCGAGGTGCTGCAGCGAGTACAGGATGTTCATCGCGCAGTGCTTGACCCCGTCCTCGTTGCCGGTGACCAGGCACCCGCCGACCCGCCCGTAGTAGGCGTACTGCCCGGCCTCGTTGAGCTGCGACGAGTTCCCGTACAGCCGCTCGATCACGTGCGTGCAGACCGACGACTTCTCGCCCAGCCAGATCGGCGTGCACATCACCAGGATGTCGGCGGCGAAGATGCGCTCGAACAGCGCGGGCCACTCGTCGCTCGCCCAGCCGTGCTCGGTCATGTCCGGCCACACGCCGCGGGCGATGTCGTGGTCGACAGCCCGGATCTCGTCGACCGTCACGCCCTGACGCCGCATGATGTCCATCGACAGGCGGGCGAGGCCCTCGGTGTTGGACACCTCGGGCGACCGCTTGAGCGTGCAGTTGACGAACATCGCCCGCAGGTCGGAGTAGTCCGGCATCGTGATCTCCCTGTCTCGATCGGGTGCTGGCGTACCGTCGCCGGCGGCCCCGATCCGTTACAGGCCGGCGGCCGGCTCAGCGCCGGAACGGGTTGTCGCCCCGCGGGTCGAACAGGGGCGTGACGTTGATCGGCGCGGTGTCGTCCTCGTGCAGCGAGCCGAAGATCGACGTGAACTCGCGCGACTCGGCGTCGGGGGGCGCCGCCGCGGGCGCGCCAACGCCCGCGCTGCCGCGGCGCAGCCACACGTTCGCCTGGTCCCCGGTGACGTAGTGCGGGGCGTCCCGGCCGTGGTCGGTCGGGTCCCATGCGTCGCGGGGCATCTCCGCCCGCCGCCGCAGCTCCTTGACCCCGAACCAGTGGCGCAGGCGCAGGCGGACCGGCGGCCGGTTGCCGTACAGCAAGGCGGCCTCCCCGTCCGCGAGCCCGTGCTCGGACAGGGGCAGCAGCTGGTACTCGGGTCCCTCGGCCGCCCCGGCCGGTCCCCGGGGGAGCAGCAGCCGCGCCGGGTGGGAGCGGAGCAGGTTCCAGGCGCCCTGCCCGTCGGGGTCGAGCTGGCGCAGGTCGGTGAACACGCTCACGACCTGGATCCCCCGGGCGGCGCCGCTGCCGGCCACCGCCGCCAGGTCGTCCACCGAGGCGATCCCCACCACCTGGTCGAGCACGACCAGGAGCGGGGGGTCGAGGGCCGCGGCCCGGGCCGACGACCGGTCGAAGGCGGCGGCCAGCACCTGGCGCAGCAGCGTCGCGTTGAGCAGGCGGAATCGGGCCTGGTCGTGCTCGGGCGCGGTGAGGTAGAGGGTGTGTCGGCCGCCGTCGAGCAGCTCGTCGGGGACGATCTCGTGACGGTCCATCGATGCCGCGACGACCGGGTCGTCGTACACGCCGAGGGCCCGGTACATGTGGCGCAGGAACGCCGAGCGGTCGGGGTCGGGCCGGGCGAAGCTGGCGGCGTGGGTGCGGGCGGCCGGCCCGCCGACGGACCGCAGCGCGTCGAGCACCTCGTCGCGGTCCTCGCGGGCGATCCAGTCGATCACCGTGCCCATCGGCTGGCCGGCCACCACCGCGGCGTACAGGTAGGGGGCCAGCGTCATCGACATCGAGCCGCCCCAGAGGGCATCGTCCGCGGCGTGGGCCGCGTCGTCGCGGCCCACGCCGGGGACCAGGGATGCCCGGGCGGCGACCGTGAGGTCCCGGGCGACCCGGATGGCGCCCTGCCACGTCGTGCAGCCGGCCAGCGGGGACCACCCCGAGCGGGGGTAGCCGGTCGTGGCCGCGGGGTCGTAGACGTGGACCTCGCCCTCGTGGCTGCGCCAGCCGATCGTCTGGTCGAGCAGCTCGCCCTTGGTGGAGCACACGACCGCCGGCCCCGGCCACTCCAGCAGCGCGGGGATCGTGACCCCGCTCGTCTTGCCCGAGTACGCCGGTCCGACCACCAGCAGGCTGTGGTGGTGCTCGACCGCCAGCCGGTCGGCGCCGAC
Organism: uncultured Acidimicrobiales bacterium; assembly: GCA_963739835.1. GTDB lineage: Bacteria > Actinomycetota > Acidimicrobiia > Acidimicrobiales > VFJN01 > ZC4RG19. The sequence continues at coordinate 31,878 of CAVUBW010000028.1, read as the reverse complement.
GGTGCCGAGCACGACCCGGTGGGGCCCCTTCCGCCGGACCCGGAGCGAGCGGGCCTGGGCGCGGGTCGCCCAGCCCTCGTCCCGCTTGCCCGCGGCCGGCTTGCGCATCGACGTCACCACCGCCAGGGCGACCGCCCCGATCAGCGCAAGCGTCAGGGCGAACGCCGGCCAGAACACCCAGGGGCCGGGGACGTCCCCGCCGGTGTTGACGGGTTGCCACGCGGCACCGGGGTCCCCCGGATGGGCGGCGATCCGCCCGAGGATGCCGGGCGCGTCCGCCGGCGCGTAGCTCGGCCACTCGCCCGAGGTGAGCTTGGCGGTGACGTGGCCGATCGCCAGGGGGATCAGCAGCAGCCCGACGACCGGGATCGCAGCCGCCAGGACCTTGTCGTCGGCGGCCTGCCAGTCGACGCCCGCCGAGGACCCCGCGCCGGATCCGGAGCCGGAGCCGGAGCCGGGCCCCGGGGGCGGGGCCGGGCCGGGCTCGGCGGCGTCCCGGCCCAGGTCCGCGACGGCCCGCCGCTGGCGGCTGGCGTCGTCGCCGAGGTCCCGGGTCTTGCGCTTGAGGTCGTCGATCTCCCGCAGGTGGCGGCGGCGGAGGTCGTCGAGGTCGCGCCGGGTGACCTGCCGGTCGTCGTAGCTCGACGGTCCGGGTGGCAACCGGTTGTCGTCACTCACGGCACACCTCCCGTTCTGCGAGGTAGGCCGCCGAGGCGGCGTGGGCCCGGTCGATCAGCTCCCCGCTGTCCCGGAAGTCGCTGAACCGGCGGGGGACCGGCTCGCCGGCCGGCAGGTGGTGCACCGCGACGCCGTCCGGCAGGCTGGCGAGCTCGCGGCGGTAGCGGTGGCGCCGGGCGATCCAGTAGGCCTCGATCGCGCTGCGCATGGGGCGGGTCGGTTCCCGCCAGGTCCGGGACAGACCGCCCACCTCGAGGACGTACAGCGTCCGGGCCCCCAGCTCGACGGCCCGCCGGACCGGTACGTCGTTGACGATGGCCCCGTCGAGGTAGCGGCCGCCGTCGATGCGGACGGAGGGGAACATGGCGGGGATCGACGCCGACGCCAGCACGGCGTCCACCAGCGGCCCGCGGTCGAACCAGGCCTCGTCGGCCCGGGCCACGTCGGTGGCCACGCAGTGGAACGGCACCGGCAGCTCCTCGAACGTCGCCGCGGTGAGGAGGCGGCGCAGGAAGGCGTGGACGTTCTGGCCCGCGTCGACCGCCTCGCTCCGCCGGGCGAGCGCCAGCGTCGGGCGGAGCCCGCGGGGGACGATCGTCCGGGCGTCGGTCGTGCGCCACAGGTGCTCGATGCGGGCGACCCCCGCGGGCGTCGGGTCCTCGGCCATCGCCGCGCCGTTGATCGCCCCGATCGAGCAGCCGACGATGACGTCGGGCCGCACGCCGTGCTCGGCCAGGGCCCGCAGCATGCCGGCCTGGGCGGCGCCCCGGCTGGCGCCGCTCGACAGGACGAAGGCGGTCGTCACGAGGCGGTGAGGGTGATGCCGTGGTCGCGCAGCGCCCGCTCGGCGCGCTGGCGGCGGTCCCAGATGGTGCGGGGGCGCAGTCCCCGCCCGGCGGCGAGGTCCGCGACCCGGTCGCCGCCGATGCGGGACCGGGCGATGATCACCGCGTCGTCGGGGGCGACGATGCCGGCCGCGACCGCATCCCGCAGGATCTCCGCCAGCTCGTCGGCCGCGTGCGCCGTCGCCGGCATCACCGGCTCGCGCTGGACGGCGTCCGTCGACTCGGTGGCGAGCAGGACGAAGCGGGGGACCGCCCGGCGCAGCTCGCCCGCCGCGTCCATGAGGATGTTGGCGGCCACCCGTGCCGGGCGGGTCGCGAGCGGGTAGGTCCGGATGCGGTGGTAGACGGCCATGACCGCGGCCGCGGCCCGCTCGTCGTGGTCGCCGAGCGCCCACCACCGGCGGGCCAGGCTGCGGGTGCCCGGCAGCAGCAGCTGGAGCAGCACCCGGGCCGCCAGGCTGCACCCGTCCACGCTGGCGGTCACGAGCACCACGAGGATGCGGTCGGCCTCGGCCGCGCCCGCCACCCGGACGTAGCGCTCGACCTCGGCCAGCGTGCGAGCGCCGCCGGCGGCCTCGCAGACGGCCGCGAGCCGGCGGGCGGCGGCCCGGCTGTCGCGGAGCCGCGCCCACTCGCGGTCGAGCTGTTCGAACACTGTCGCCATGGTCAGCACCTCCCGTCGTCGATGGCGATGGGGCGACGATGACGGGCGCAGGTCCCCCGATGTGTCCCCCCGCCGGGGGCCCCTGCGTCGGGCGCCGTCGGTCGGGTGCCTGCGGGGTGCTGGCGGGGGACGTCCCCCGACCGCCACCAGGGCCGGGGCGCGGCGAAGCCGCCCGGGGCGGCCCCTACACTGCGGCCGCGCCCGCGGTTCCCTGCGCACGACGCAGCATCTCTGGGGAGCATGGACGGCGGCGGCTCCGCGCCGCCCCAAGGGGAGGTCACCGACATGAGTGCCCGGCCACCGAAGACGACCGGGAGGGTCACCGCCACGGCCGCCGCGCTGGTGCGCGCGCTCCTGGCGCTGGTGGTGGTCGCCGGGCTGCTCGTCGGCGTGCCGTGGGCGCTGGTCCGGTTCGGGCACTGGCCGATCACCGGTATGCCCACCTGGCGCCAGGTGCGCGAGCTGGGCAGCTCCGGCATCTCCGACGAGGCGTTCGTCGGGGTGCTCACGGTCGGCCTGTGGATCGGGTGGGCGCTGCTCGCCGTCAGCATCCTGCGGGAGCTCGTGGCCCAGCTGCGGGGACGTCCCCGCCCGTCGTTCGCCATGGGGCCGGTGCAGCGGGCGATCGGCTACCTCGTGAGCTCGCTGCTGCTCAGCGTCGGCCCGCTGACGCAGGCCGCCGGCGCGCTGCCGGCCCCGCCGCTGCCGGTGTGGTCGAGCCCGCCGCCGGTGGCGTCCGCGATCGACTTCTCGACCCTGGTCGAGGCCCCGGAGGCGGCCGGCCCGTCGCTGGCGACCCACGCCGTGGTCACGCCGTCGTCGGGGCTGGCCGAGGGCGCCCTCACCGTCACCGTCGTGCGGGGGGACAGCCCGTGGTCGCTGGCCGAGACGCACCTGGGTGACGGCCTGCGCTGGCGCGAGTTGTGGGAGGCGAACTCGGCCCGGGTCCAGCCCGACGGCACGACGTGGGCCAGCCCGGACTCGCCGATCCGGCCCGGCTGGGAGCTGGCGGTCCCCGGCGTCGCCGCGCCGGCCGAGGTTCCCGACCCGGTGGCCGGGGACGTCACCGTGGCCGCCGGGGACAACTTCTGGGACCTGGCCGAGGGCGAGCTGACCGAGGCCTGGGGCCGGGCGCCGACCGACGCCGAGGTCGTGCCCCACTGGCAGGCGCTGGTCGAGGCCAACCGCGACCGGCTGGCCCCGCCGGGCGATCCCGACCTGATCTACCCGGGCCAGCTGTTCGTGGTCCCCGACGTGCCGGCCGACCCCCTGGCGCCGCCGGTCGCCGAGGCCCCGCCCCCGCCGGCGCCGCCGGCGCCGCCGGCCGTCCCCGCCCCGCCAGCGACCGGGGCGCCCGGGACGCCGGCCCCGCCGGTGGTGGGGTCGCCCGCCACCCCCGCCCCGCCGGCGACCGAGGCGCCGGCCACGACCGCCACCACCGAGGCCCCGCGGCCGACGACGACCGCCACGACCGAGGCCGCCCACCCGACGACGACCGCCGCCGACCCGCCCTACACCGCAGGGACGTACCCGCCGGCGCCCCGCGTGGCCCAGCCCTCGCCCGCGGCGCAGCCGGCCGCCGCCACCGAGCCCGACGGTAACGGCGACCTGCGCACGGCCGGCCTCGTCGCCGGCGGCATCGCGCTGGCGGGGGCGGTGCTGCTCGTCGACCGGCGGCGGCGGGCGCAGCAGCGCCGCCGGCGTCCCGGCCGGGACGTGATGATGCCGCCGCCCCCGCTGCGGGCCCGCGAGCGCGAGCTGCGGGCCGGCGCGGACGTCGACGGCGCCCGCCTGCTCGACGTGGCCCTGCGGGCTGCGGCCGCCGGCTGCGGGGCCACCGGGCTGCCGCTGCTGCGGTGGGTCGAGGTCGGCGAGGGGGCGGTCATGCTGTCGCTGACGACCGCGCTCGACCCGCCCCCGGGGTTCGCCCCGGTGGCGCCCGACGCCTGGGTCACGGCCGGGGGCGTCAACGACCTCGAGGCCGTGGCCGACCACCCGGCGCCGCCGCTGCCGGCGCTGGTGCCGATCGGGACCAGCCCCCGCGGCACCGAGGTGCTCGTCGACCTGGAGGCGAGCGGGGTGTCCACCATCGCCGGTCCGCCCGACCGGGCGCTGGGCCTGCTGCGGTCGATCGTCGCCGCCGCCACCACGTCGCCGTGGGGCGACCAGGGCCGGGTGCTGATGGTCGGCGCGGGCGACGAGATGCGCAACTTCCCCACCGCGTGGGTGGTCCCCGAGTTCGCCGACGGCCTGCGCGAGGCCGAGGCCTACGCCGACCGGATCGCCCAGGCGCTCGGGTCGCTGCAGGTGCCGTCGCTCGCCCACGCCCGCGGCGTCGGGTGCGGACGCCGAGGCCTGGCCGCCGCTGGTCGTGGTGTCGGCGGTCGGCCCGACGACGCCGGACGAGGTCGCCGGCCTGCAGGCGCTCGCGGGCCGGGCCCCGGGCGGCGTCGGGCTCGTGACGGTCGCGGGCCCGGGCGGCGAGGTGCCCGGCCGGGGCCTGCGGATCTGGGAGGACGGCTGGCTGCGGGTCGACGGGGTCGACATGCCGCTGCAGCCCCGGTACCTCGATGCGGCCGAGGCCCGGGCGCTCGCCGACCTGCTGACGGTCGCCGCCCGGCGCGAGGACGTCGCCCGCGCCGCGCCGCCCGAGGCCGAGCGCATCCGCCGCCCGGCACCGCCCGTTGCGCCCGCCGCCGCCGGCGCGGGCGAGCCGACGCGTCGACGACCGGGTCGTGGTGGTCCCGGGCCCGGCCGCCCGCCGCCTCGACGACCTGCTGGTCGGGGTCGAGGTGGTGGTGTCGGTGCTCGGCGAGGTGCGGGCCGAGCGCCGCACGGAGGGCGGCGGCGGCGAGCCGCTGGTCCCGAGCCGCCAGCGGGCGCTGGAGGCGATCGCGTACCTGGCGCTGCGCGAGGCGGCGGTCGACCGGGAGGACCTCGAGATCAGCCTGTTCCCCGAGGGCGCCAACTCGGCCAAGACGATCTACAACACGGTCAGCTCGGCCCGGTCGCTGCTCGGCGAGGAGCTGTTCCCGCCGGCGGAGGGCGGCCGCTACGAGCTCTCCCAGGCCGTCGTCACCGACTACGGGCTGTTCTGCGAGCTGGTCGGAGAGGCCGACGAGACCGAGGACGCCGCCGCGGCGGCCGACCTGCTGACCGAGGCGCTCGGCCTGGTCCAGGGCGAGCCGTTCACCGGCGTCGGTCGCAGCTACGCCTGGGTCGGGCCGCACCGGGGCATGATCGTGGCCCAGGTGGTCGACGCGGCCGAGGAGCTGGCCGAGGTCCGCCTGGCGACCGGCGACTGGAGGGCCGCCGAGTGGGCGGCTCGCCGGGGCCTGCGGGCGTTCCCGGCCGACGAGCGCATGTACCGCCTGCTCATGCGGGCGGCGCAGCGTGGCCGGCAACATCTCGGGCGTCCAGCGGGTCTTCCGCGAGCTGTGCGACGTGATCGCCGACCCCGACCTGGGCGTCGAGCCCGAGGACACCCTCCACCCCGAGACGGTCGACCTGCTGGAGCAGCTCACCGGCTCGTCGGGCCGCCAGGCCCGCAAGGGCGCCTAGGCGAGAAACGCCAGCTTTGCCCGCAGAACTGGTCGTCATGGCGACCAGTCCCTGCGGAGAAAGCGTCGGCGCTGCCGACCGAGTCCACGACAAGCGTCCCCTAGTCACTCCGCGCATGCAATGCCCGGCACGCAGCGGGCGAGCGCTGGGTCGCCTGGCTGCAGGTGGACGGACACGTGGACGTGGTCCTCGTGCGGGTTGTCGCCGGAATAGGGGCGCCACTGCTCCCAGGGGATGAGGCCGTCGCTCGGGTACCAGACCCGCCTGAACCAGATCACGTAGATGATGTGGAGCTCGGACGCATGCGCCGCGGCGAACTCAGCCATTGCCTGACCCCGAGCGCGTTCGTGCCCGGCTGCGGTGCCGCTGCTCATCATGAAGTCGCACGCTCGCCCACGCGGGTGCTCGTAGACGGGGTTGGCGCTTCGAGGGTCGTAGCACCAGACCGGGTGGCCGTTGCGTCCGAAGCACGCGATCAGCGTGTTGGCCATCACCTGGGTCGCCACCGTGTTGTTGCCGGCCGCGACCGGCTCGGTGCTTCCGTCGGCCCGCCAGAGGCAGGCGCCCAGCACGGCCGCGATCCCGCCGAGGGACGGGAACTGAGCCATGTACTCGTTCCACTTGCCTTGCACGTCCCGGACGTATTGCGGGTTCGGCGGAACCCGTCCAGCCTCCTCGAGGGCGCCGGGGCCGATGTTGTAGGCGGAGATCGCCAGCTCCCAGGTGCCGAACTGCTCGTGCAGCTGGAGGAGGTAGCGCGCGCCCCCCTCGATCGCCCGCCCGGGCACGCACGGGTCGACCCCGAACTGCTGGAAGACGACGGGTTTGAGTTGCATGATGCCCTTCGCGGGTGGAACGGAGCTCGAGACGACCGTGCAGTCGACGACCTCCGGGCGGAACCCGGACTCGACCCAGGCGACGGCGGCGACGAGGCGCGGGTCGATGCCGAGCGCGGCCGTCGCGTTGAACGCGTCCGCGTACGGGATGCCGGTGACGTAGCCCGTCGCCCCGGACGCCAGAGCGGGCGAGAACGCACGCTGCCCGGGAGTGAGCGCCGAGCCCAACAGGATCATCGCCAGCAGCAGCGACAGGCACACGAGGACGATGCCCCAGAGGCGGCGGCGTCGACGCCTGCGCTTCTCGGGCCGGGCGGCGAGGTCCCGCGCGAACTGGGCGACCCGCCGGAGCCCCCGGTGCTTCGGGGCCTCGCCACCGGCGGGCGCCGCAGATGTCTCGCGCTTCGGAGCGGAATGCTCCGCGAACCTCCGGGCGTGCCTGGCGGCACGTACGTAACGGGGCACGGTCGTGCCGACCGTCAGATGTCGTAGCCGCGGCCAGCAGCCACCTGTCGTTGGAGGCGGAACGCCGCGGCCGCCGTCTCGTCACCCCGCCTGAGGGTCCGTTTCAGGTACCCCTTCTTGTAGGCCCACGCCGGGTAGACGGGGGCGTGCCGCACCGACTCGCCGAACTCCCGCGGCCCGGCGAGGTGCGCGATCGGCGGCTTGTCGGGGTCGGGGCGCGGGTTCCCCAGGTTGTCTCGCCCACCGCCGGCCACGTCCCACGGCCTCTCGACCATGATGCCAGGGCCAGGGTTGCCGTCCGTCCTCTGGTTGTACTTGATCCGCATGCGCTGCGCCTGTGCGTCGTAGTGGCTCCTGGCCGCCTCTGCCCCGCCCCTGCCGGCATGGAGCGGGTAGTTGGCGTGGAGCGTCGCCATGCCCCGGAAGTACTCGTAGCCGGCCTGGTTCCCGGCGTCCTTGGCGAGGGCGGCCTTGACCCACAGGTTGTCCGGGTGCGACGCGGCCAATGCCTCGAGATCGACGGCCGCGACATTGATCGGAAGCCCGCCCGCGCCGGGTCCGCCAGGAGTCGTGTCGGGGTACCCGGCCCGAGGCATGACACCGGCCTGGGACCCCACGAGGTCGGAGCCGATGTACGACCTGTCCGACACCATGCTGATCTGATCGCCCATCAGGCGGGCCTTGACGGTGTTGTGCCACATCCGGCGCTCCCGGAGGCGCTGGGCGACGATCCTCCCCGTGCCCGTCACCGCAAGGGCCGCTCCGGCCGCGGTACCGGCGGCAATGGCGACGGCCCCCTGTGACAGCGCCCGCTTCGACGCCGACTCGAAGCTGCTGCCGACGACACCGAGGTCGAAGCCCCGCGTGCTGGTCGGCCCCTGCCAGGGAACTCCGCCGCCGCCCATGCGGACGTTTGTAAGGTTGTCGGTGATGCGTCCTGCGCTCGCCGAGCCTGCGGAGGTGATCTTGTTGCGTACGACGCCCAGCAGCACCCCGAGGCAGAGGATGAGGGCCATCCGCTCGATGAGCGGCCGGCCCCCGGTCCCGTCCGGAGCGGGACCGGTGACCTTCAGCACGATCTGCATGATCGTCAGCGTCATCGACAGCACGAAGGCCAGGCCCAGGTCCACCACCACGGCCTGCACGAGCGTCGTGAGCCACAGCCACCCCAGCCGGCGACCGCTGCCCGGCAAGGCGGCGAACAGCAGGAGGAACGGAGCCACGCCGAACAGGATGACGACGACGAAGTTGCCGACGACCATGGTGAGGGCCATGGCGGTGAGCACCAGCCCCACCGTGATGCTCGCCAGCATGCACAGCACGGCGCTGCCGAGCCTTTCACTGGATGGCGTCGCGTTGAAGTTCGCGGGGTCCTCGCACTCGCTCAGGTCCCCCATCAGCTGGTACGGCTCGTCGCCGGTGCCGAAGATGCCGAGGTCGAGGAAGTCCGCCTTGGATCGCACGTCGTACCACCAGCTGGTGTTCACTTTCCCGGAGAGGATCTCGTTTCGCCGCTTCTTGCACGGATCCTTCAGGGGTCCTCCCCACTGGATCATGTCGTAGGACTCGTCGATGAAAACCCCGTGGAGGCGCCCCTGCACGCGCCGAACCGCACCGTCGATGTCGTTCTTGCCCGCCGTCGCCGGACTGACCGTGGACTCGGGGTCGGCGGCCACCAGCATCGCTGCGGTCCCATGGCCCATGAGGTCCCACATCGCGGTGACGTAGCCGCTCAGGTTGCCGACGAGGAAGGTGCTGCAGGCGACGAGCGCCACCGAGGTGACGAGCTCGCCGAGGGCCATCGACGCCCTGTTCCGCAACACGTTGAAGCCGACGTAGACGAACAGCACCGAGTAGGCGAGCGTGGTCAGGCTGCTCCCGAGCGCGCCGCTGAAGATCCTCCCCCGGTACAAGGCGCTGAGATCTGTGGTGGCGCCGGTGTACTGCTCGATCGGGAACTTGTACGCCCACCCGATCGACCATTGCGCGAGCGCGACGAACCAGGTGCCGACGTCGAACGCGAGCCCGGTCAGGAAGCCCATCATGTTGCGGGGCCACGACCTCGGGTCGATCCCGACCGCGTAGGAGATGTCGTAGGCCTTCACCGGGTAGTCGCCGTAGCACCCGTCCGGGATCACGCCCGAGTAGTTGGTCTGCCCGGGGGTGCACGCCGCCGGCGCCATCGGCCGTTCCGGTGCCGCTCCGGCCGGCGAGGCGCCCAGCATGCTGCCTGCGAAGACGGCAGCCGCCAGGACGAGGATGGCGAGACTCAGCACCCAGCAGGGCGGCCGCCCGGACCGGCGCGTGATCGCGGCGAGGCGTCGCCCGATGGCGAGGCTCATGCGTCCTCCTCTCGGTCGAGCGCCGCAGCCAGCGGGGTGCGCCGCCGGCGGCGCGCCCGCGCTCGTGCCGCGGCGATCGACTCGATCCCAGCTCCAGCGTCGCCCGCAGTCGGTGGGCCCTCGGGCGACACGCGGTCGGTGACATCCACGACCTCGCCAACCACCAGGACGCCGTCGTCCTCCGCCGCTGCGGGAGGCTCGCCTCCCCGGGACCGCCCGTCGAGCTCGCGGGGTCGATCGAGCTCCGGAGGGGCGTGAACGTCGGTGTCGCGGCTCCCCGCGGCGGGCGGTGCGGTCTCGAAGGCGTCGAGGAGCCCGGGCAGGAGTGGCGGCATGATCTGGACCAGCCCGATGCGCTCACGCACGTCGCGGTACAGGCATTGCCCGTTCCCGAGGCCCTGCTCGAGCGTCTGGGCCGCATCGGTGCTCCGCGCCGCCCCCAGCAGGTCCAGCGCCGCAGGGATGGCCTGGCGGGCCTGGCGGAAGACGAAGCGTGAGCCGAGGAGGTCGGCGAGCTCGCTCACCGCGAAGTCGTTGGGATGCTGGCTCGCCAGCCAGATGGCCCCGTTGTGCTTGCGGCCGTCGCGCACCCCCTCGATGACCAGGTTCTGGCCGTACGGCGAGGCCAGCAGGGCCCAGGCCTCGTCGTAGAGCGCCGCGGCGAAGCGCCCGGGGTCGTGGAACACCACGCGGCGGCCGACGGCGGCGACGAGGTAGAGCAGCGCCTGCCCCAGGACCTGCTCCGGCAGCATCATCTTGCTGCGGTGCTCGCTCTCGAGCATCTCCCGGTCGGGGAGCGCGAGGTTGGGCGCCCAGAACACGATGAAGTCGGCGTCGAGCGACATCGGGCTGCCGGCACCGAAGGCGAGCTGCCCAGCCGGCACCCGGCGGTAGTGCGCCAGGCGCCGGACGAGCCCCCGCGCGGCCAGGTCGGGCTCGCCGGCGTTCTCGCTCATGCGCGCCAGCTCGTCGATGACGTCCCCCAGCACCGCGTGCGGCCGGCCGGCGACCGCGTCGACCGCGTCCGCGAGAGCCGCACCCTCGTCGCTGTGGGGCGAGCACCCGGCCAGCAGCGAGAGAAAGCCGAGCGAGACCGTGGACCGCTCGGCGCCGTCGAACGTGCGCATCGGGTCGAGGCACACGTCCGCCTCGGCGTCGAGCCGGACGACCTGCACCCGCCCGGGCACCGACGAGGCGAAGCGCACGTACTCGCCGCTGCGGGTGCGGTCGATCGTCACGACCTGCCCGCCTCGCGCGATCGTGTCCCAGCACAGCCGCTTCAGGAAGAAGGACTTGCCGGAGCCCAGCCGGCCGACCGCCGCGAGCGAGGGGCTGGCGTTGACCTGGGGCCCGTAGGCGGGGTCGAAGAGCACGGGTGTGCCGATGCCACCGTCCAGTGACACGCCGAGCAGCGTCCCCGACGGGTCGCCGACCTCGGGCCCGCAGAAGGGGCTGCCCGCCGCGAGGTCCTGGGTGAGCATGTACTGCGTGTAGTCCCGGCACACGGGCGCGACGCTGGTGCCCGGAAGCATCGACCGCAGCAGGTCGGACTGCCCACCCGTCGGGCGGGCGAGCCCGTACTCCTGTGGCTCGAACATCGCGACCAGCGCGGCCCGCGCGGTCCTCGAGCTCGGCCAGCGAGCCGGCGGCGATCGACAGGAGGATCGTGGCCTGGAGCTCGGGCTCCAGCGGGTTGGCGCCCAGCTGCGCACGTTCCCGGTCGATGGCCTGGATCGCCTGCGAGAGCTGGGGCGGGGCACCCGAGACCTCGCCGTCGTACTCGTCGACCTGACCGATGAGGTCGCGCTGCTTGCGCCGCACCTTGCCGAGCGCATCGGAGTTGGGGATCGCCTTGATCCGGACGCACCAGTCGACGGGGAAACCCACCCCGTCGGCGTGGTAGAGCCACTCGCCGCCGCCGTTCGGGTAGGCGAACAGGTGGGGCATGTCGGCGACGGCCAGCACGGTCTGGTAGCTGGTCCCACCGGGACCGTCGATGCGAACGTACCGCCGGTGCCGGGGGCGGTCGGCGTCGTCCTTGTACCCCCCCTCCTTGATCACCGCGTCGGTGAGCTGCGCCAGGACGGCTCGCGGCCGGACGACCGGCTCCGGGCCGCCCGGCTCCGCTTCGGCGGACCGGGGCGGCTCCCACAGCCGGTCGAACGCCCGCTCACCGGTGGCACGGCGGAGAGCGCGGGCGTACAGCCAGCACACCTCGCCCGCGGTCACCGCCGAGATCGGCACGTTGCCAGCCAACCGAGCCTCGATCTCCCGCGCCTGGCGCCGCCTCGCGTCGATCTCGTCCGGCGGCACCGGGCCGGGTCCGATGCCGAACGCACGGTGCACCTCGCCGGCGGCGCCACGCAGGAGCTGCAGCCCGGAGCGGCGCGGCGCCGGGAGCTCGGCCACGACGTAGTAGCGGCGCTTGTAGACCGAGACCGATTCGAGCCAGTCCCCGGTGGCGAAGCAGGCTTCGAGCCAGGCCTCGTGGCGCCCGACGTCGACGCCCTCCAACATGTCGATGACCACGTTGCCCGGGTCGATCGGCTCGCAGACCGAGAGCAGCATGGACTGGGCCGGCAGGCCGAGGAGCAGTCCTCGCAACCGCGAGTGCACCGCCACCTTGTCCGCGTGGCCGGTGTGCGCGTGTGCGAACGGCGTCACCTGCCAGATCGCCCAGACGCCACCGTCCGTCCCCCAGATCAGGTTGCCGACGATCGTGCGTGCCGGGGGCTTCATCCGTCGTCCGCCATCACGCTGATCCACGTGCCGCGCAGGTCGGACCGGCGGGCGTGGACATACGGCTTTCCTCCCACCCGGCCGCTCGGCGGCGACGACAGCAGCGCCGCATAGCCGGCCACGGCCCGCACCAGCGATCGCCCCTCGATCCTCGCCCGGCGCGCGGCCCAGGCGAGCACCCACGGCAGCGCGATCGCGATGACGATCGCCGTGGTGCGCGGCAGGAGCGCCCCCCAGAAGCGCCACGTCAGCATCTCGAACAGGAACGTCCCGACGATGACCCCCAGCTGGGGGACGGAGACCTGGAAGGGCGGGGTCCAGCCGGCGATCTTGCCGAGCACGATCGGGTGGCGGCGGGCGTGCGTGTAGGTCGCGCACATGAGCTGTTCCGGTGCGGCGTCCGGCATCACTCGGCTCCTCTCGCGACGGTGACTCGTGCGGGCGAGCCCACGCACGGCCGCCACCCGATGTGGGTCAGGGGGTGAACGTGCCTCCCCGGTCGACGTCCTCGGTCACTTTGCCCTCGAGGACGTCGATGTGGTTGACGCCCCACACGACGACGGCACCGAGCAGCACCGCCCCGAGCGTCGGTGCCAGCGATCGCGTCCGGATCCAGGTCATCCCGACGAAGATGATCGCCAGGAGGAGGATCGCCGCTTCCGCCAGCGTCTGGAAGCTCCCGATGAAGTTGTTGATGATCCTGAGCATTCGACTCTCCTTGTTCAACAGGTGTTCGCCGCTCGGTCACATCCAGCAGATGCCGGTGCCGTGCGCCGAATGTGCACCCGGCCGAGCGAGATCTCGCGGCGCCGGCCGCGCGTTGTCGGCGGGCACATCGCGCGTCAGTCGGCGGCGGCATACGGAGTCGACGACGAAGGTGTCTCCGAACCGGGCGGCGGGGTCTCCGAACCGGGCGGAGGTGTGTCGCCGTCCGGAACCCACGTGTCGGGCGGGAGCTCTTCCTGGCCGGCGGTCCCGCCGCCTCCGGTCGAGGGCGGGGGAGGGGGCGGGCTGGATGTCGTGGCCGCAGACCCACCGCCGGCATCGCCGCCCCGGCGGTGCACGCTGGGGCCGCCCGGCAGCTCGACGACCTCCCACCGGCCTTCCCGCTCGATCGCCTCGACCGTGTACGCCACGTCGCGGCGACTTCCTCCCGCGGTGGTGACGGCCGCGTCGACCCGGACCCGCAGCGGGCCGTCGCCGGTGGGCGACGCGACGCTCATGCTCGTGATCTCGAGGTCCGCGAACATCGGCGCGGCCGGGAGCTCGATCGACCACCCCGCCGTCATGTAGCGGGACGGGTCGCCGTCACCCAGCAGCAGCGCACGGAGGAAGCCCTCGATCGTGTCGTACGGCCCCGTGCCCTGGTCGATCGACGCTCCCTCGACGCGCTGCCACTCGCTCGGAAGCGCCGGCGCGACGGGCACCACCTGGGGTGTCGTGAGCACCGCCAGCCTCGACTCGATGTCCCCGACGACCGCGACCTGGACATACCAGGTGGTCGTCACCGGATCCTCGGCCAACGCGTCCCCGGCATCGCTGCCACCCGCGGCCGTGTCGGACGGTGGCGGCTCGGTCACGTCGACCGCGACGGTCACCCACCAGTAGCCGGGGCCGACCGCGGTCCCCGCAACGGTGGTGACCTCGCCGATGTCGAGGGTCGCGGCATCGCGCGAGCCGCGCACGGGCTCGACGAAGAGGCCGGCGAGGGCATCCTGCCCGTCGTCGCCGGTGGCGGTCAACCACGCGGCGACAGCCCGCTCGGCGGTCCCTGCGACCGGCGCTGGCACAGCGTCCGCCACGGCCGCGGTCGGCGCGGCCGTCGGCTCGGACGCCGAGCGTGCCAGCGCGACGAGCCCGCTCACGCAACCGAGGGCGACCGCGCTCCAGAGCGCCACGCGAGCGGCGAGCTGCGCGCCGGGATGCTGCCAGCGCACGGGGTACGGACGCAGGTCGTCCGGCGCGACGCCGAACATCTCGCCATCGGGCCCCTCACCGGGCGGCTCGAAGGGCCAGCTCTCGTCCGGTCGGACCCTCACGGGCCTTGTGTCGAGCACGCGATCCACACCAGCCGGATGCACACCATGGCGGCCGGAAGCGCGCGGACCGGTGTCGCTCGACCGGGTGGAGGGCGATCGGGTGATCTAAGTGACGGCGGGCCGGCACGACCCCGCCTGAGTTGACATTGTGTAGGGCGATGCGCACCACATGGAGATGCCTCGCCGCGCTGGGGCTCTTGGTCGTCGTCGCCTGCGGCTCGGGGGGCAAGGGCGACGACGGAGGCGACGCGGCCGACAGGGGTGACAGTGCCGGCAGCGCCGGCGGCGAGACCGGCAGCTCGACCCTGCCCGTCGGCGCCTCGGGCTTCATCGAGCAGTGCCCGAGCGCGGACGACATCGGCGGCCGGGTCGGCCGGGAACTGAAGCTGACCCAGCACGACGACGGTCCCGGGGTCGTCCACGGGCAGAACGAGCTGATCTGCCAGTACGAGTCCGACCTGGCGGTCGGCCTGTTCGTCGGGGCCTGGCGGAGCATCTACGCCGACGAGAACGAGGCGACCCACTGGCTCGACCTCGGCGACTTCGGCGCGCCCGGCGAGCCGAACGCTCCCGACCGGCTCTCGACCGCCGAGCCGCTGACGATCGGCGACGGCGGCTACCTCAACACCGAGGCCGTGCCCGACAATGTCGGGGGCTACCGGCTGTCGGCCCAGGCACGGGTCCGGCTCGGGGCGCGCCTGTGCGGCGTCGACGTCGCGACGCTGGGCCCGAACCCGTCGCTCAGCGACGAGCAGAGCAAGACGGCCCACTTCCTGGTGCAGACGCTCTGCGGGCTGTGACGCGCTCGGGTGGGTGGTCCGCTACGGAACGGGGTAGTCCCAGCGTAGGCCGGTGTCGCGCTTGTGCCCGTGGTCACGAGCGTTCCGGCGGACGTCCAATCAGTGCTAGGCAGGTGACGTGCCAAGCTTCGACGATCTAGCCGAGAAGCTGGCGCCACTGCTGGGCGCGTTCCTGCCCCGGCAGCGGTGGTATGCGGGCGACGAACCTCCGGCCTCGGTCGCGGCGACGCCGGTCGACCTGCGCCCGGGCGACCCCCTGCTGGCCTGGTACCTGGTCGAGGCCGTCGACCTGGCGGGCCAGACCGCGACCTACCAGGTGGTGCTAGGAGCGCGCCCGGCGCCGAGCGACAGCGAGTTCCTGCACGGCAAGGAGCGCTTCACCGTCGGCGAGATCGACGGCTGGCTGTACTACGACGCCCTGGTCGACCCCGACCTGGCGCTGGTGGTGCTGGAACGGGTCGCCCCCGACGAGTCCGCCGAGGTCGCCCGGCCGCTGGTGGTCGAGCAGTCGAACACGTCGGTGGTCTACGACGAGCGGCTCATCCTCAAGCTGTTCCGCCGGGTCCACCCCGAGCCCAACCCCGACGTCGAGATCACCGACGCGCTCGGGGAGCTGGGCTTCCCGCACGTGGTGCCGCAGCTGGCCGAGCTGCGCATCGACGGCGCCGACCTGGCGGTCGTGCGCCAGTACCTGCTGGGCTCGACCGACGCCTGGCAGCTGGCCCACACGTCGCTGCGCGACCTGCTCGGCACGCGGATGCCGCCGGAGGAGGCGGGCGGCGACTTCGGGCCGGAGGCCGTGACGCTGGGCGACGTGACCGGGCGCCTCCATCTGGCGCTGGCCGACGCGTTCGGCACCGGCACGTCCGACCCGGCGGCGTGGACCAGCGGGTTCCGTGCCCAGCTCGACCGCCTGCCGGCGGGCACGGTCGAGATCGGGGGCGAGCGGGTCGCGGTCACCGGCCTGGTCGACACGGCGGCGGTCGACGACCTGCTGTCGCGCCTGGTCGACGTCGACGACGCCGGGCCGGCCTTCCGCATCCACGGCGACCTGCACCTCGGCCAGCTGCTGCTGGCCGACGCCGGCTGGTACGTCCTCGACTTCGAGGGCGAGCCGGCGCGACCGGTCGCCGAACGGTCGCTGGCGTCGTCGCCGCTGCGGGACGTCGCCGGGATGTTCCGCTCGTTCCACTACGCCGCCCAAACCGGCCTGCTCGAGCGGGGCCGCGACGTCGACGCCGAGCTGGTCGCCCTGGCCGACGCCTGGGAGGCGCGGGCGGTCGACGCCTTCTGGCACGGCTACCAGGCGGTGCCCGGCATCGACGCGCTGCTGCCGGCGTCGACCGACGACCGCTGGCGCATCCTGCGGGCGTTCGAGCTGGACAAGGCGGTGTACGAGGTCACCTACGAGCTGGCCCACCGGCCGGACTGGGTCGACATCCCGCTGGCGGCGGTGCGGCGCTCGCTCGCCCTCATCCCGTGATGGGCAAGCAGCGCGGCTCCCTCCGGGCGGACGTCGACGCCCTGGTCGCCGGCAGGTCCCGCGACCCCCACCGGATCCTCGGCGTCCACGAGGACGCGGCGGCGGCCGGCGCCGGCGGCGACGACGGCGTCGTCGTGCGGACCTGGCGGCCGGACGCAGTGTCGGCCAGCGCTCGAGGGCCGGCCGATGCGCCGGATCCACGACGCCGGGGTGTTCGAGCTGGTGCTCGACGAGGCGCCGAAGCCGGGCTACGAGGTCACGTTCGGCTGGGCCGGCGGCGGCGAGTACACGCTGGTCGACCCGTGGCCGTTCTGGCCGACGGTCGGCGACCTCGACCTGCACCTGTTCGGCGAGGGCCGCCACGACCGGCTGTGGGAGGCCCTCGGCGCCCACGCCCGCGAGCACCAGGGCAGCGAGGGCACGGCGTTCGCGGTCTGGGCGCCGGGCGCCCGCGGTGTGCGGGTGGTCGGCGACTGGAACGGCTGGGACGGCCGGGCCCACCCGATGCGGTCGATCGGGGCGTCGGGCGTGTGGGAGATCTTCGTGCCCGGCGCCGGCCCGGGGCAGCGCTACAAGTTCGAGGTCGTGGGCGCCGACGGCGTCACCCGGCTCAGGGCCGACCCGCTGGCCCGGGCGACCGAGGTCCCGCCGGCGACGGCCAGCGTGATCGAGGCGTCGGGCTACGCCTGGGGCGACGGCGAATGGATGGCCCGGCGGGCGGCGACCCGCCCGTGGGACGACCGCATGTCGGTGTACGAGGTCCACCTGGGATCGTGGATGCGGCACCCGGACGGCCGCCCGTACGGCTACCGCGACCTGGCCGAGCGGCTGGCCGACCACGTGGCCGAGATGGGGTTCACCCACGTCGAGCTGCTCCCGCCCACGGAGCACCCGTACGTGCCGAGCTGGGGCTACCAGGTGACCAGCTACTTCGCCCCGTCGGCCCGCCACGGCGACCCGGACGGGTTCCGCGACCTGGTGGACCACCTCCATCGCCGGGACATCGGGGTCATCGTCGACTGGGTGCCGGCGCACTTCCCCCGCGACGAGTGGGCGCTGGCCCGCTTCGACGGCACGGCGCTGTACGAGCACGGCGACCCCCGCCAGGGCGAGCACCCGGACTGGGGCACGCTCGTCTTCAACCTGGGTCGCAACGAGGTGAGGAACTTCCTGATCGCCAGCGCCCGCTACTGGCTGGAGGAGATGCACGTCGACGGCCTGCGGGTGGATGCGGTGGCGTCGATGCTGTACCTCGACTACTCGCGGCGCGACGGCGAGTGGGTCGCGAACCGCCACGGCGGCCGGGAGAACCTGGAGGCGATCGCCTTCCTCCAGGAGTTCAACACGGTCCTCCACCGGGACGTCCCGGGCGCGATCACGGTGGCCGAGGAGTCCACGGCGTGGGGCGGCGTGTCCCGGCCGGTGGACGCCGGCGGGCTGGGCTTCAGCCAGAAGTGGAACATGGGCTGGATGCACGACACGCTGGCGTACTTCTCGAGCGACCCGGTCCACCGCCAGTGGCACCATGACCAGCTGACGTTCGGGCTGACGTACGCGTGGAGCGAGAACTTCGTGCTGCCGCTGAGCCACGACGAGGTGGTGCACCTCAAGGGCTCGCTGCTGGGCAAGATGCCGGGGGACCAGTGGCAGCGCTACGCGAACCTGCGGGCGCTGTACGCGTGGATGTGGTCACACCCGGGCAAGCAGCTGCTGTTCATGGGAGCGGAGCTGGCCCAGGAGCGAGAGTGGAGCCACGACCGCGAGATCGACTGGTACCTGCTGGCCGACCCGAAGCACCGGGGCGTGCGCGACCTGGTCCGCGAGCTCAACCGGGTGGAGCAGGCCCAGCCGGCATTGTGGTCGGGCGACACGGTCCCGTCGGGGTTCGAGTGGCTGGACCCGGACGACCGGACGCACTCGGTGTACGCGTTCCTGCGGTGGCCCCACGGCGCTCGAGGTGTCGGGCCGGTGGCGGTCGTGGCGAACCTCACGCCGGTCCCGCGCTACGGCTACCGCCTCGGGTTGCCCCAGCCCGGGTCGCTGGGTGGACGTCCTCAACACCGACGACGAGCGCTGGGGCGGCAGCGGCCTGCTCCAACCCGAGGTCGAGACCGACGCCACCCCGTGGCAGCACCAACCCCACTCGACGGTCCTGACCCTGCCACCCCTAGCGGTCCGCTGGCTGGTCCAGGCCGCCCCCTGACCCTCGCCCCGGCCCGCGGCCTCGGCGGGCCCTTACGTTGCCGCCGGAGGCGTGACGAGCGTGTCGCCAGCGGCTTTTGTACGCGGAAGTGGTCGCCAGGGCGACCGTTTCCGCGTACAAAACGCGCCGGGCCGGTTCAGCCGAGGGGCGGTAGCAGCCTGGTCCGGCCACAGGTCGAGACTGACGGCCTCGGCGGTGCTCACGTCGCCGTGGAGGCGTGACGAGCGTGTCGCTGACGGCTTTGTCCCCGGAAGTGGTCGCTCTGGCGACCGTTTCCGCGTACAAAACGCGCCGGGGGCCGGTTCAGCCGACCGCTGGTGGTGGGGTTGCAGTCGCCGAGGGCGGTGTCGGCGCACACGACGGCCTGGATCTCGCCGACGCTGAGGTCGAAGCCGGTGGTGGTGGTCATGTCGGCCAGGGTGCCGGTCTCGCCGGTGGTGGCGGTCCAGGTGACGGCCCACACGATGCTGGCCCGAGCGTGGTACACGTCGTCGCCGTCCTCGCCGTGGGTGTCGTGGCGGTGATCGTCGGACGCCCACTGGAACACATACGAACACCCGGTCTGCTGCTGATCGTCAGGGACATGGAACAGGTAGGGCTTGCCCGGCCCATCGCAGGTGACGGGGCGGCGGCCATGGCCCTCGCCCAGGTCCCACACCGTGCGCACCGGCGTCGCCGTCGCGGTCACCGCCAGGCCGCCGGCCTGCGGCGGTGGCCGATAGCGGGGTCCAGGCCGCGGGGTCGACCCAGAGCCAGGTCGCGATCCCGACCAGGCCGACCACCTCCCGCGGCGGTGCGGTCGCGGGCGTGGGCGCCGGCAGGGCGATCTGGGCGGCGGCCTGGGCGGCCAGGACCTGGGCGGGCACGGGGGCGGCCGGCGGCGGGGCAGCGTTGGGGGTGAACGCGACCAGGGGCCCGTCGGCGCGCCACTCGGTGGACCCGGGCGCAAGGCAGTAGGGCCGGTACCACTGCCCCTCGACCCGGGCCGCGGCGGGGACGCCGACGGCGTCGAGTCGAGCGACGGGCAGCGTGTCGGGGACCGCCAGGTACTGGCCGTCCGCGATCTGCTCGACGTGCAGGTACAGGTACCGCACACACCGCACCGGCCCGGCGCCCCGCGGCGTCCGCGCTGGCCGGAGCCGGCACCCGCCGGTGTCGCCACGTTGCCGGTCGCGTTGACGCTCACCGTGGTGTCGTCCGCGAGCGGCGTGCACTCCGAAGCAGTGGCGGTGCACGCCGCCGGCGCCTGAGCTCGTGCGAGCGGCGCCGGGCCCGGAGCCGCGCGAGCGCCGAGATGCCGACGGCGCGCGGTCAGGCGCAGACCGGGTCATTCCTCCGCATGTACTGGCACCCCTCCCACGGTCTCTCGGGGCCGGAGTGCTCTCGCACGCTGACCAGCCACGTGCCCGTCGACCCGTTGGAGACGGACGGTGTCGACCTCGTGGTGATCGCCATGGGCTCGACCTCGGCTCCCGTTGACGGCGTCGATAGGCGCCCGGACTCGTCGACGAAGCACGCCTGCAACGTCGCCTCATCGCCTGATACGTCGATCGACAGGATCGTCTGCGAGGTGGTCGGCCCGATCCGGATGACTCGTGCCGTTCGCGACGTTCTCGGCGATCGCGACCTGAGCGAGTCATCAGGGCCGCCCCGGTGGCTCGCGCTGCGGGATCTCGGGGTCGTCGTGGGTCGGGGGCCTGCACGAGCCGGTCGATGCATGGCGACGTACGCCCGATACGCCGCCTCGATCTCGCTCCTGTCCTCCGCCTCGGGGTCCGCCGGCGCGGTCGTCGTCACCGACGCCTCCGACCGCGAGTTGTCGTCGGCCCGGGTGACGACGCCCCACAGCCACCACCCGCCGGCGGCGAGGGCGGTGAAGATCGCCACTAGCCCGACCATCTGCCAGGTCTCGCGTCGTGCCTCCCGTTCCACCACCGCCGCACGCTACGCACCGGCCCCACTACGATTCAAGAGATATCGAAAAATACCCACAACACGCCCCATGTAATGGCGTGACAGGCGTGTCGGTCACGGGACAACAGGGTGGTGATTGCGGACGCAACGGTGGTAGGCAGGAGTGGTCGTGATCTATGACGCGCCCCCCCAGCCGCTGGACGACGACGAGCGCAGCCTGCTTTCGCCGCAGTTCGCGGTCGTCATGGTCGCCTCGTTCCTCTACTTCACCGCCATGGGCGCGCTCCTGCCCACCGTGCCCCGCTTCGTCGAGAACGAGCTGGGCGGCGGGGGCGTGCAGGTCGGGATCGGGGTCGGGGCCTATGCCGTGTCGGCCGCCATCCTGCGGCCGTGGGTCGGGCGGATCGGTGACACCAAGGGGCGGCGGCTGCTCGCCGTCTCCGGGACCGCCATCGTCGCCGTGTCGATCGTGTCCTACGCGCTGGCATCCTCGCTCTGGATGCTCGTCCTCGCCCGGCTGCTGACCGGGGCCGGCGAGGCGGCCGTGTTCGTCGGGGTCGCCACCGCCGCGCAGGACCTTGCCCCCGACCACCGGCGGGGCGAGGCCGCCTCCTACTTCTCCGTCGCGCTCTACGGCGGCCTGGCCGTCGGGCCTCCCGTCGGCGAGGCGCTCGTCACCCACGGGTACACCCTGCTGTGGTTCGTCCTCGGCGGGTGCGCCGCCCTCGCCTGCGTGGCCAGCATCTTCATCCCCAAGGGCAAGACCGTCGAGGCCGTGGCCGACCGGCGGTTCTTCCAGCGGGACGCGCTCGGGCCCGGGGTGATCCTGCTGCTCGGGCTGATCCCGTTCACCGCCTTCGCCTCGTTCGTGCCGCTCTACGCGGCCGACATCGGGCTCGACAGCGTCGGGGCGGTGTTCGGGGTGTACGCCGGCCTCGTCCTCGTCATCCGCATCGTCGGCGCCCGGATTCCCGACCGGCTGGGCTGGCAGCGGGGGTCGTCGCTGGCGCTGGTCGGGGTGACCGTCGGCATCCTGCTCGTGGCCGTGTGGGGCTCGGTCGCGTCGATCTGGGTGGCCGCCATCGCCCTGGGCCTGGGCATGTCGCTGCTCTACCCCTCGCTGTTCACCGCGGTGATGGGGGCGGCCCCCGAGGAGGAGCGCAGCCACGCGGTCGGCACGTTCTCGGTGTTCTTCGACCTCTCGCAGGGCTTCGGGGCGACGTTCATCGGGGTGGTCATCTCGCTGACCAGCGGGAACAAGCGGGCCGGGTTCGCCGCCGCCGGGGCGCTGGCGATGGTCGGGCTCGTCGTGCAGTACCTGCTGCGCGACCGCATCGACCGCAGCGAGCGGCCGGCCGTCGCCCCGGTCGTGTGCACCCCGGACGCCCCCTCGACCGCGGCCTGACGATGACCGGCGCAGGCGTCGCCTTCGTCCTCCACGGGCACTTCTACCAGCCGCCCCGGGAGAACCCGTGGACCGAGGTCGTGCCCCGCCAGCCCTCGGCCGCCCCGTTCCACGACTGGAACGAGCGGGTCACCGCCGAGTGCTACCGGCCCAACGGCTGGGCCCGGATCATCGACGACCACGGCCGCATCGTGGACATCGTCGACAACTACCGGCTGCTGTCGTTCGACGTCGGACCGACGCTGCTGTCGTGGCTGGAGGACCACGCGCCCGAGACCTACGAGCGCATCCGGGCGGCCGACGGGGCCGCGGGCCGGGCCATCGCCCAGGCCTACGGGCACGCCATCCTGCCGCTGTGCGACGACCGCGACCTGCGGACCCAGATCCGCTGGGGCCTCGCCGACTTCCGCCACCGCTTCGGGCGGGAGCCCGAGGGGATGTGGCTGCCCGAGACCGCGGTCGACGACCGGGTGCTGGCCGTCCTGGCCGACGAGGGCGTCGCGTTCACGATCCTCGCCCCCGGGCAGATCGCCGCCGTGCGGGCCGAGGGAGAAGGCGAGGACGGCTGGCAGCCCGTCGCCCCCGGTCGCCGGCCGCCGAGCACGCTGCGGTGGCGCCATCCCGACGACCCGGACCGGGGGGTCGACCTCGTCGTCTACGACGGGCCGATGTCGCACGACGTCGCCTTCGGCGGGGTGTCCAGCCAGGTCGTCGTCGACCGGATCGTCGACCGGCCGAGCGGCGACGACCTCGTGGCGGTGGCCTGCGACGGCGAGACCTTCGGGCATCACCACACCTACGCCGACCGCGGCGTCGCCTACGCCCTCGCCGTCGAGGCGGGGCGGCGGGGCGTCGCGCTCCCCCGTCTGGCCGGCTGGCTGGCCGAGCACCCGCCCCGCCACGAGGCCCGGGTCCACCTGTCGGCGTGGTCGTGCGCCCACGGGGTCGGCCGTTGGCTGGAGGACTGCGGCTGCCGCACCGGCGGCGAGCCCGAGTGGAACCAGGCGTGGCGGGGGCCGCTGCGCGCCGCGTTCGACCTGGTCCGGAACGCCGCGGCCGAGGTGTTCGAGCGCCGGGGCCCGGCCGTGCTGCGCGACCCCTGGGCCGCCCGGGACGCCTATGTCGACGTGCTGCTGGGGGCGACGACGCCGCAGGAGTTCCTGGCCGAGCACGGCGTGGAGGGCGCGGGGGCCGGGCCGGGACCCGGGGCGACGCCCGAGGCCGCGGTCGAGGCGCTCACGCTGCTCGAGAGCCAGCGCCACGCGCTGCTCATGTACACGTCGTGCGGCTGGTTCTTCAACGACCTGGCCGGCATCGAGACGGTCGCAGGTCATGCGGTACGCGGCCCGATGCCTGGACCTGCTGGCCGAGCTGGGTGAGGACCCGCCGGTCGCCGCCGTGCTCGACGAGCTGGCCCGGGCGCAGAGCAACGACCCCGGCGAGGGCGACGGTCGGGCGGTGTGGCACCGCTACGTGGACACGAGCCGGGTCGACCCCGGCCGGGTCGCCGCCCATCTGGCGCTGGTGGACCTGCTGTCCGGCGACTCGGCCGCCGAGCGCATCACGGGATACGACTTCGACCGCGAGCTGCACGAGACCGTGCACCGGGGCGGCGTCGTGGTGTGCGTGGGCGTGGTGGCGCTGACGCAGCGGCGCACCGCCCGGACGACCCGCTGGGCCTACGCCGCGGTCCACCTCGGCGGGCTGGAGGTGTTCGGCGCGGTCCGCCCGGCGTCGGACGATCCCCACCGCGACCGTGAGGACATCGCCGCCCTCGAGGCGGCCACTCGGCGGGGAGCACGGGTCACGGCGCTGCTGCGGATGGTGGTCGACTGGTTCGGCCCCCGGGAGTTCGGCCTGGAGCACGCGCTGCCCGGCGCCGGCGAGGACCTGCTGCGGGCCACGGCCGATGGCCTGGCCGACCGGTTCGTGGCCGCGTACGACCAGCTCCGGACCGACCACCACGACACCCTGGCGGCGCTCGCCGTGGCCGGCACGCCGCTGGCGCCGGAGCTGCGGGGCCCGATCGAGGCGGCGCTGGCCCGCCGGCTCGACGCCGCCCTGGCCGCGTGCGCCGGGTCGACCGACCCGGTGGACTACCGGGCCGTGCGGGCGCTGGCGCGGGAGGCCCGCGAGGAGGGCGTGCGGCTTTCGTCGCGCCGGGCCGCGGCCACGCTGGAGCGGGCGGTGACGTCGGCGGCCGCCGCAGCGGCCGAGGCGGCCGACCCGGCGGCGATCGTCGCCGCCACCGGGATGGTGACGCTCGCCCGCGAGCTGGCGCTCGACGTCGGCCTCGACGCGGCCCAGGAGCTGGTCCTCGCCGCGCTCGGCGGGGAGGGCGCGGCCGGCCTCGATGCCGACGCCCGCCGGCGGCTGACCCCCCTGGCCCGCCGCCTCGGGATCCACGCCACGCTGCCCGACGGCGCGTAGCCGCCCGAGTCCCGGGGCCGGCTGGGGAGAACCCCCGCCGTGTCGGTATCGTCGGCGGGCGTGGCTACCGACGTCCAGACCTGCTATCGGCACGCCGACCGGCGCGCGGGCGTGCGGTGCCAGCGGTGCGACCGGCCGATCTGCCCGGCGTGCATGAACCAGGCGTCGGTCGGGTTCCACTGCCCGGAGTGCGCCCGCAGCGGCCGCCAGCGGGTGATGACCGCCTCGTCGCTCGCCACCAGGCCGTATGTGACCTGGGCGCTGGTCGCCATCAACCTCACCGTCTTCATCATCGACGCCGTCTCGATCGGGCGTATCGCCAACCAGTTCGGCGACCTCGGCCAGCGGGGGGCGCTGTTCGGCCCGCTCGTGGCCCAGGGCGAGTGGTGGCGGCCCATCACGGCCGGCTTCCTCCACGTGAGCCTCATCCACGTCGGGTTCAACATGTTCCTGCTGTACCGGCTCGGCTCGCTGCTCGAACCGGCGGTCAAGCACTGGGCCTTCGCCGCGCTCTACGGCATGTCGCTGGTCGGCGGCTCGTTCCTCGTGCTGATCATCGACCCCAACCAGCCCACGGTGGGCGCGTCCGGCGCCGTGTTCGGGCTGATGGGCGCCACGTTCATCGCGATGCGGTCCCGGGGCATCGACCCGTTCTCCAACGGGATCGGCTACCTCATCGTCATCAACCTCGTGCTGACGTTCGCGATCCCGAACATCTCGATCGGGGGCCACATCGGCGGGTTGATCACGGGGTCGATCGGCGGCTGGATCCTGTGGGTCTGGGGCCCGAAGCTCGGCCGCAACTCGCCGGTCCCGGCGATCCTGTGCGCCGCCATCGGCGCCGCGCTCTACGCCGGCTGCCTGCTCGTCGTCTGAGCGAAGCGGCGCAGGTTGCGCCGCCACACCGCCCGCAGCACCGGCCCGGCCAGCCGGGCGCCGAGCGGGCCGGCCAGCCACCAGGGGAAGCGCAGGTCCTCGTCCCACGACATCCGGGTCCCCCGGCCGTCCGGCCGCAGCCGGAACGCGCCCGTGCCGGTGAACAGCCCCCGGTGGCGCACGCCGATGACCTCCGGCTCGCGCCACTCGGTGACCTCCATGACGTCGAGCGTGCGCAGCGGACCGAGGCGCGTCTCGCACTCGAACCGGGTGCCCACCCCCGCCCGCCGCTCGCCGACGAAGCGGATGGCGGCCGCGTCGGCCATCCACGTCACGTGGTCGGCGATGTCGGACAGCCGGGCCCACACGGCCGCGGGCGGGGCGTCGATCGTGACCTCGACCCGGACCGGGCTCACGCCGCCGGGTCCATGGCCGCGAGCACCTGCGGCATCAGCCAGGCCACCACCCGGTCGGACGCGGACCACGAGAAGTGGACGCCGTCGCGGTCGGCGGGGTCGAACGACCGGTCCGGCCAGGTCTCCAGCCAGCCGGCCAGGTCGACCACGGTGATGTTCGGGTGGCGTGCCGCCACCTCGGCGATGATCTGGTTGAGCCGGTCGACCCGGGCGGGCTCGTTGATGGCGATCGTGTCCCAGGTGCGCGTCGGGTCGGCCGGGTCGCGGGTGCGGACGTGGGGGAACGTCAGCCACACGACCGGTGCGCCCTGGCGGTCGAGCACGTCGGCGATGTGCTCGATCCGATCGCCGAGCCACGAGTCGAGCCGGGGATCGCCGAGGTCGCGCCACTGGCCGGCGACGTAGCGCCCGCCCAGGTCGGCCAGGCCCATCACCAGCACGACCACGTCGGGGTGGGACCGGGCGAGCGCCCGGCGCAGGCCCGGGTGCCACGTGTTGCAGTCCTCGAACGTCCGGTGCACCTGCACGTCCCGCACCGTACCGGGGCCGCCGAGCGGGCAGCCGAAGGCGATGTGGGTGTCGACCCGGACCGGGTGGTCCGGGGCTGTTCGGTCCCACGTGTTGAAGCCGACCATCATCGACCACGAGACCGAGTCGCCGGCCAGGAAGACGGTGGCCTCGGGCCGGCGCCCGCCGGGCGGCATGATCGCCCGCCGCTCACGCACGTCATGGACCGGGTGGAGGCCCTCGAGCCCGTTGGCCAGCGCGGGCGGCGGGTCCTGGACCGGGACGACCACGGTCAGCGCCACCACGGTCGCCGCGCCGGCCGCCATGGTCGCGGCCAGCCGGGGCCGGGGCATCCGCAACCGGAAGCGGAACGGCGACTCGATCAGCACGTACGAGATGCCCGCCGCCGCCAGCGTCGCCGCCACCCGGATCGCGAACAACGCGTGCGTCGCGAGCCGCACCCGGGGCGGCGCCAGCAGCAGGAACAGCGGCCAGTGGAACAGGTAGGCGGCATAGCTGACCATGCCGATCGCCCGCAGCGGCAGCACGCCGAGCGCCCGGTCGAGCGGCCCGGCGGCCGCGACGGCGGTGACCACCACGGCGGTGAGCAGCGCGTTGAGGGCGGTCACGCCCCGGAACAGACTCGGCGCGCCGATCGCCTCGCTGTGCCACAGCCACGCCATCCCCGCCAGCGCCAGGATGCCGGCGAGCGAGGCGAGTCGCCGCATCCGGGGCACCCGCAGCGCCCGGCGACCGCGCACGGTGCCGAGGGCGAACGCGAGGGCGACGCCGACCAGCAGCTCGCCGGCCCGGGTGTGGGTCCCGTAGTAGGTGACCCCGTCGTTGCCGTCGCGGCCGGCGAGCACCCAGGCAGTGGCGAACGAGGCCAACGCGGCCATCCCGACCACGACAGCCGCCCGCCGCCGGCGACCGCGCAGGGCGACCATCAGCGCGGCGAAGGCGAGCGGGAACAGCAGGTAGAACTGCTCCTCGATCGCCAGCGACCACAGGTGGACGAGCGGCGACGGCGAGGCGAACAGGTCCCCGTAGCCCTGGCCGGACCCGGCCAGCCGCCAGTTGGTGACGTAGCCGAGCGCGGCGAGGACGTCGCCGTGGAACCGGGGCCCCGCGCCGAGCGCCCACCGGTTCTCCAGCACGATCACCCCGGCCAGCGTGATCAGGGCGGCGGGCAGCAGCCGGCGGGCCCGGCGCTCCCAGAACGCTCCCCAGGACAGGCGCCCCGTGCGGTCCCACTCGCCGAGGGCGAGGCTCGCGATCAGGAACCCCGACAGCGTGAAGAACGCCGAGACGCCCAGGTAGCCGCCCCGGAACCCGGGGTAGCCGTGGTGGAACGCCATGACCGCCAGCAGTGCCAGCGCCCGGAGGCCGTCGAGGCCGGGCCGGTAGCCGAGACCGCCGTCGCCGTCGGGCGGCGCCGAGTGGCGGCGCGCACGCCGGTCGCGGCGGCCCTGCGCCGGTTCGGGCGCCCCCGTTGAGGCGACGTCGGCCGTCGCCAGTACCGCTGGACCCCCCACGCTTCCCTCCCGTGGCGGTGCGCCCCCAACCAGCCGGGACGCGTACCGGGAGCGAAGCTACCAACTTTCGGCCAACGTTTGCAGTCGGGACTGCAAACTTTCTCGTGGAGCCGGATCAGCCCCCGTGCGGGTCGCGGCCCGCGGCGATGTCGACCAGCTGGGGGACCAGCCAGGTGGCCGCGGCGTCGGCGCCCGCGGCCGTCAGGTCCCGCCCCTCGGCCCGGCTGTCCGGGCCGAACTCGCCGCCCCGCGGCAGCTGCTGCGCCCAGGCGTCGAGGTCGACCAGCGTGGTGCGGTGCCGGTCGCGGACCACGTCGTGGATGATCTCGTTGAGCCGGTCGGTGCGCACCGGGTCGTTGGCCGCAACGTCCGACCAGTCGCCTCCCGCGCCGGCGGTGGGCGCCAGGCGGACCGGCAGCGCCGTGGTCCAGACCACGGCCGCGCTGTGGGCCTCCAGGCTGTCGGCCAGGTCGGACAGGCGCTCGCGGATCCACGTGTCGTAGACCGGGTCGCCGAGGTGGCGCCAGCGGCCGTCGATGCGCCGGTCGCCGAGGTCGCCGACGCCGGGGACGACCACGATCACGTCCGGCTTGGCCGCGTCCAGCAGCCGGGGGAGCCGGGGCGCGAAGGCGATGCAGGGGTCGTCCGCGCCGACGGTCGCCCCCGCCAGGTGCACCGGCCCGGCGCCGGCCAGCGGGCAGTCGGCGGCCACGTGGGTCGACACCCGCACCTGGGTGTCGGTCGAGCCCGTGTTCCAGTCCGCGAACCCCGGTGCCAGCGAGCCCGCCAGCGACCCGCCGACCAGGGCGATCGAGGCATCCTCGGGGCCCTGGGGCACGACGACGTCCAGCGCGCCGGGGCCGGTGGCGGACGCACCGCTGCCGATGGCCAGCGACACACCCGGCGGCGGCTGCTGGGGCAGGACGACGGCGGCGAGGGCGACCACCGCGGTCGCGCCGGCGAGCCCCGCGGCGAGCTGGACTCGGGGCAGGGCGATGCGGCGCAGCGGCCGTTCGAGTCCGTAGGTCACGGCGGCGGCCGCGGCGAGGGTGGCGGCCACCCGGACGCCGAACAGGACCGGTCCGGGCAGGTCGAGCCGGCTGTCGTCGATCAGCAGGAAAAGCGGCCAGTGGACGAGGTAGGCGGCGTAGCTGACCTTGCCGACGGTCCGAAGCGGCACGCTGCCGAGCACGCTGGCCAGCAGCCCGGGCGTCATGAGGGCCAGGACCAGCCAGCCCGTGAGCAGGGCGTTGACGGCCGTCACGCCGCCGAACAGGTTGGCGCTGTAGATGCTGGTCGCGTGCCACAGCCAGGCCAGGCCGGCGAGGGCGACGGGCGTGCCCCAGCGCAGGATGCTGACGCCCCGGGGGGTCTCCAGCAGCCCACGGATCCGGGGGCTGAAGACGGCGTAGGCGAGCACCACGCCGACCAGCAGCTCGCCGGCCCGGGAGGCGGTGCCGTAGTACGCGAACCCGTCGTTGCCGGCGTGGTCGGCCGTGCGGGCCGCGAGCACGAACGATCCGACGGTCAGCAGGGCGAAGACCCCACCGGCCAGCCGCCAGCGGCGCCCGCTGAGCCGCATGAGGCCGACGAACACCAGCGGGAACACGATCGTGATCTGGATGAGCAGCGACATCGCCCACAGCTGCTGGACGGGCGAGGGGTCGGTCAGGACGCTGGCGAAGCCGCCGCCGGACAGCGCGAAGCGCCAGTTGAGCACCTGCGCGAGCGAGGCGAGGACGTCGCCCCGGAACCCGGGACCGGTGCCCACGCGCAGGGTCGCCTGCAGGACGACCACGAGCGCGACGGTGAACACGAGCAGCGGCAGCAGCCGCTTGGCCCGGGTCTCGTAGAACCGCCCGAGCGCCAGGCGACCGTCCTGCGCCCACTCGGCGAGAGCGAGCGTCGCGACGAGGAACCCGGACAGGGTGAAGAAGCTGGAGATCCCGAGGAACCCGCCCCGCGCGCCGGCGAACCCCTGGTGGAAGGCGAGGATCGCGAGCAGCGCCACGGCCCGCAGCCCGTCGAGCCCAGCCAGGTAGGGCAACCCGGGTCGCGGCCCGGAAGCCTGCGCACGGGCGGTTGCCCGGGTCGGCGCCCGGTCGTCGCCACCGTCGGGACCGGCGCCGGGATAGCCGTCACGGCCGAGGGCGTCGGCATCGGCGAGGTGCTCGGGGGCCGCGGGCACGTCGACCCAGCCCCGGTCGAGCACCTGGGTCCCGGTCGCGGCAGGGAAGTCGTCGTAGGAGCCGGGCTCGGCGTGCGCCTCGGGCGGCGCTGCCGCAGGAGCCACGGCGGCCGCGCTCGCGGCGGCGGGCATGTCCCAGTGCCGGCCGGCGGGGGCCGGCCGCGCGGGCGCCGACGCGGCGCCGGAGGGACGCCACCCGGCCAGCTCGCTGGGATCGGACAGGTCGTCGTCCCACCGCGTCCCGGCCGGCTCGGGCTGTCCCGGCCACCGGGCGCCGCCGCCGCCGGTCGTGCCGCCGGCGAGGTCGTCCTGCCATCCGCGGGGCCGGGCCGCGCCCCGCCGGGACGACGGCTGCCCCACGGGTGGCGCCGGCGGCGCCGCTGCGGGCGCGGGCCCGAGCGGGTCGGGCTGGCCGCCCCGGCGGCGGCTCGCGGGGGGCTCGGGGGCTGGCGCAAGGGGGTCGGGTTGGCCAGGGCGCCGGGTCGGGGGTGGCGGGGTTGGCCCGAGGGGGTCGGGTTCGGTGCGGCGGCTGGTGGGGGGTGGCGGGGTTGGCCCGAGGGGGTCGGGTTGGGTGCGGCGGCTGGTGGGGGGTGGCGGGGTTGGCCCGAGGGGGTCGGGTTGCCCTCCGCGCCGGCGGCCGGCGGGTGCGGGTGTGCCCGGCGCCGGTCGTGTGAGGGGGTCGGTCAGGCCGGGATCATGGCGGGCGCCCGGTCCACCCCGGCCGAGCGGGTCGGGCTGCGCCCTGCCCGGGCGTCCCAGCGGGTCGAGCGGCGCGCCGCTGCGGGGGCGGTCGGGTGCGCCGGCGCCGCCGCCCGTGCCCGCGCCGCCGGCCTCGGCGGCGGCCCGGGTGGCTGCGGCCGCAGCCCACTTGTCCGGCCTCGGGCCGCTGCGCACGGGCGGGTGCCAGTCGGCGCCCGGGTCTGCCGACGGCGGGCCCCCCGCTCCTCCCGGTCCCCGGCCCCGCACCGGCGGTGCCGGCGGTCCCGGACGCTCCGGCGACCACGGGTCCTCCGAGCCACCGTCGCCGGCCGGGCCCGGGGGCGGGCGCTCGCGGCGGGGGCGCTCACTGGCCGCCCGCTCGGTGTCACGGTCGCCCCGCCGGCGGGGCGGTGGCGGTGGTTGGGAAGCGCTCAGCGTCGTTCCTCCAAGATGGCAGCCCTCAGCTCCCCAGGCGTCGATGCCCCACGAGGCTCTCGACTTCTCGGTCGGGCAACTCTACCCACCGCCGCACGCGCAGTGTCGACCGCCCCGCCGCCGACCACGCCCCGTGGCTGCACGGTAACGGGGCGGTGTCAGTCCAGGTCGGCAGTAGCCTGACCGACCGTGGCCCGCTACTACATCACGACCCCTATCTACTACGTGAACGACGCGCCCCACATCGGCCACGCCTACACGACGGTCATCGCCGACGCCCTCGCCCGGTGGCACCGGCTCGTCGGCGACGACACCTTCTTCCTCACCGGCACCGACGAGCACGGGCTCAAGGTCCAGCGGGCGGCCGAGGCCAACGGGGTCACGCCCCGCGAGTGGGCCGACCGCACGTCCGAGCGCTTCCGCGACGCCTGGAAGCTGCTCGACATCACCAACGACGACTTCATCCGCACCAGCGAGCCCCGTCACCACCGCTCGGTGCAGCAGTTCCTCCAGCGGGTCTACGACAACGGCCACATCGAGCTCGGCACCTACGAGGGCCTCTACTGCGTGTCCTGCGAGGCCTACTACACGGTCGACGAGCTGCTCGACGGCGAGCGCTGCCCCATCCACGACCGGCCGGTCGAGCACGTGAAGGAGGACAACTACTTCTTCGCCCTCTCCCGCTTCACCCAGCCGCTGCTCGACTGGTACGCCGCCCACCCGGGCTTCGTCCGGCCCGAGACCAAGCGCAACGAGGCCCTCGGGTTCATCCGCGGCGGCCTCGACGACTTCTCGATCAGCCGCAGCTCGATCAGCTG
>CAVUBW010000027.1:0-3520 GCA_963739835.1 uncultured Acidimicrobiales bacterium | reverse complement strand
AGCTGGGACGTCGCGGTCCACGACGACGGCGGCGATCACGTCTGCGTCACGGGCGAGCCCGTCGAGGCCGGGTCGCCCGAGCCGTTCGGCCGCTGCGGATGTCGGCCGCCGTGGACATCGCGCCGGTTATCCGGCCGACTGACGCCGGCAAGCACCTGGTAACGGCGGCTTCACAACCGCGATATCGCCTGGTCACCGAGCAGGCGCCCAATGTGGGCGATGACCGCCCTGGTTCCCGTCGACGCCCCGGTGCCCGATGCCGACCGCCCGGCGAGCGGCCCGGGCCGGCCGCGGTGACCGCCGCGCCGGCCGGCGGCAGCGCCCGCCGGCTGCTGCGCTTCGCGGTCGGCGAACGCGCGGCGGCGGCCCGAGCGCTCGCTGCTGGCGGTCGCCGGCATCGCGCTCGCGGTGGCCGCCGTCGTGGTCGTCCGCACGATCGCCGCCAGCTACTAGGCGACCGGGGCCGCCGCGGCGTCCGAGGCGATCGGCGACGCGCCCTTCTGGGTCGTGCCCGGGGGTGGCGTCGACCTGGACGCCGATCTCGGCGTCGTCGTCCCCGCGGGCCGCCTGCCCGACGTCGTCCCGCCCGCGGGCTGGACGGCCACGCCGGTGCTCGTCGGCCGGCTGCCGGGTGTGGACGGCGTTGCGCTGGTCGGCCGCCCCGGCGTGCGGCCGGGCGACGCGATGGCGACGCCCGAGGCCCTGGCCCGGCTCGGCCTCGACCCCGGCGCGAGGCTGACCGTCGGATCGTCGCACCTCACGCTCGCGGCCGACCCCGGGGCCGGCGCCACCGTGACCGTCGCCGGAGACGTCGCCGCGGGCGCGGGCGTCCGCACCGGCTGGGTGACGCTGGCCCCGCCCGCCGGCGTCACCGCAACCCCGGCGGCCGTCGAGGCCGCGACCGGGCTCGACGTGGTCAACGACCCCGCCCGGCGCCCGGCGGCCGGCTCCGGCGGGCTCGTCTACGCCACCGCCGGCGAGCAGGACCGGGGTGGCCTCGTGTCGTTCGACCAGAAGATGGCGGCGCTGCTCAGCGGGGCCGTGACCTCCTCGGCGCTGGGCCTGGTCGCGCAGGTCGGCCTGGTGCTGGGGTTCGTGATCGCAGTGACGACGTTCGTGGCCGCCGTGGCCGAGCGCCGGCGGGAGTTCGGGATCATGGCCAGCATCGGCCTGACCGACGAGGTCCTGTACTTCTTCCTCGTCGAGTCGCTGCTGCTGTTCGTCGCGGCCTACGCCGTCGGCACGCTGCTGGGCGGCGCCCTCGTCGCCGCGGTGCTGCCGTCGTTCTTCTCGCTGGGCGCGTGGGCCTCGGCGGTGGGCATGACCGCCATGTACCTCCCGGCGCTCGGCATCGTCGCCGCCCTCGTGCCGGTCCACCGCCTCGTGCAGCAGCGGCCGGTCGCCCTGCTGGCGGACGGAGCGTGACGTGACCGGCCACCTGCCCTCGGCGCTCGCCTACGGGGCGCGCGCGGCCGCCCGGCGCCGCCGGCTGCTCGTCCTGCCGGCCGTCACGGTCGCTACGGGGGCCTTCCTGCTGGTCGTCGTGCTGGCGCTGATGCCGGCCGTGCGCCGGCAGGGCGCCGCCTTCGGCGACGCCGCCGCGATCGGCCGGGCGACCCTCGTGGTGTCGCTCGTCGTCCTGCTCGTCGGAGCGCTGGAGGTCGCCATCGCCGCCACCCGATCGGTCAGCCAGCGGTCCCGCGAGATCGGCGTGCTGTGCAGCTTCGGCGTGCCGCCCCGGTCGGTCCTCGCCGCGCGTCGATGGTCGAGCCGGTGGCCACCGCCGTCGTGGGCGCGATCGCCGGTTCGCTGGCCGGCGCCGTCGCCGCGCCGGTCGCCGCGGCCGCCGGGCTGGCCGACGCATCGGTGTCGCCCGCGGGGCTGGCGGGCGCGGTGGCCCTGGCGGTCGTCACCGCGGGCGTGGCCGCCGCCGTGGCCAGCGCCGCCCCCTGCGCCCGCGCCGTCGCCCGCCCACCGCTCGTCTCGCTCACGAGCTGATCGACTCTGGAGGACCCGTGACCGACGTGATCGCCGCCGAGGGCGTCTGGAAGCTGTTCGCCATGGGCGACGACGTCGTGCGGGCGCTCGTCGACGTGTCGTTCCTGGTCGGGCAGGGCGAGTTCGTGTGCCTCATGGGCCCGAGCGGCAGCGGCAAGTCGACGCTCCTGCACCTGCTCGGCGGGCTCGACAGGCCCACGAAGGGCGAGGTGCGCGTGGCGGGCCAGCCGACCAGCGGCCTCACCGAGAGCCAGTTCTCCGCGCTGCGTCACTCGACGATCGGGTTCATCTTCCAGAGCTACAACCTGATGCCGTTCCTGACCGCGGTCGAGAACGTCGAGCTGCCGCTCATGTTCGAGCCGGTCGACCGCGACTCCGTGCGGCGCCGGGCCGTCGACCTGCTCGAGCTGGTCGGGCTCGGCCGGCGCCTCGACCACCGGCCGGCCCGGATGTCCGGCGGCGAGCAGCAGCGCACGGCCATCGCCCGGGCGCTGATCGGCTCGCCGGCCGTGATCCTGGCGGACGAGCCCACCGCCAACCTCGACCAACGCACCGGCGAGGCGGTCGTCGACCTGCTGGTCGACCTCTGCCGCACCCTCGACGTCACCGTCGTCGCCTCGACCCACGACCCGCTCGTGGCCGCACACGCCGACCGCGTGCTGCGGATGGCCGACGGCCGCATCGTCGCCGACCAGGCCGCCTGACCCCGGGAGGAGTCCCATGTCCACCGCCACCGAACCGTCCACCGACGGCCGCCTCGTCTCCGAGGTCGTGCCCGAGCAGGTGGCGGCCTGTGGCCCTCGCAAGGCGGCGTCTACGTGTGGGCCCACCACACGATGGGGGAGGTGGCCGCGTTCTTCGGCGGGTTCCTGTCATGGATTCCCGTGATCCTGGCCGGGACGCTGACGCCGGCCGCGGTGATCGCCTTCTTCTCGCTGGCGTTCGGCTGGGACCTCGGGCTGACCGCCAACATCGTGCTCCAGTTCGTGCTGCTGTGGGCCTGCGTCGGCTTCGCCTTCGGCCGGCTCAAGCTGACGCAGCGCGTCGCGAACGGCGTCTTCGTGTTCTACGCCGTGTTGTGCGTGGCGATCCTGGTGGCCGGGATCGTCGCCGCCGTCAAGGCCGGCGGGTCGGCCGTCCCGTTCCACGCATCGGACGCCCTGACGGTCAACTTCGGGACGTACGGCTGGCTGTTCGGCCTCATCCTGCTCTACCTGCTGGGGGTCGAGACGCCGTTCAACATGGGCGCCGAGTTCGTGAACCCGACCAACGCGAAGAAGATGGTGGGGATCGGCTCGGTCGTGCTCGCCGTCGGCTACATCCTCGGCACGGTCGGCATCCTGCTCGCCACGCCGCTCGACGCGATCGACCCGATCACCGGCGTCGCCCGGGTGTTCGACGCCGCCGGGGCACCCTGGCTGCAGGGTGCCTTCGCCGTGGGGATCGGGCTCGTCATGCTGACCGCCTTCGCCATCTACCAGTCGGCGTACTCGCGGCTGATCTTCGTGTCGGGCCTGGAGAA
>CAVUBW010000026.1:0-209606 GCA_963739835.1 uncultured Acidimicrobiales bacterium | reverse complement strand
CGTCGAGGGCCTGGTCCCAGGTCGGCAGGAGCTCGCCGAGTGTCAGGGTCGGCGTAGCCGGCGTCGGTCCAGACCGG
This sequence comes from uncultured Acidimicrobiales bacterium, assembly GCA_963739835.1. Taxonomy (GTDB): domain Bacteria; phylum Actinomycetota; class Acidimicrobiia; order Acidimicrobiales; family VFJN01; genus ZC4RG19. The sequence continues at coordinate 209,529 of CAVUBW010000026.1, read as the reverse complement.
CAGCCGCCGACCCTCGTACACGGCCGTCTCGTGGGCGGGCCACCAGACCTGGTGATACGTCGCGGCTCGCACCTGGCGCAGGATGCTGCGCGGGGATCGTGCCCCGGATAGCCGAGTGCAGGTGAGGGGCCAAGCGCCGTTGGGCTTCGACGGCGGCGAAGTACTGGACCTGATAGCCGGCACAGCGGCGCAGGTTCTGCCAGAACCGGTCCACCAGCTTCGGGAAATGCAACGCATCCAACGCCGCCCGCCGATAGTCGTAGCGCCCCGGGTTGACCGGGACGCCCTCGGCGGTGACCCGCCCATAGGACGGGAGGGTGAAGGTGACGAACATCGAGGGCCGGTAGGTCTTGCCATCCGGCGCGGTGAACACCCGGCCAATCGTCCGATCCTCGACCGGCACCCGCGGCAGGTCCGGGACGTCCTGGCGTCGGCGGGTCGACCGCACCCGCCGGGCGTGCTCGTCGGCGTCGTCATCGGCCTGGTCGTCGTGGTCGGCTGGTTGCCACTCGGGTTCGGTGTCGAGGTGCCAGCCTTCCCGGCATTGCTGCATCCGCAGGCGGCGGGCCCGCTCTGCACAGGCCGGGCAGCGATGCTCCCGGGTCGACCCGCACACGATCGGCACCAGCCGGAGCTCGCCCGTGTCCATGTCGGTGACCTTGGAGATCACGGGGCGGGCGCAGACACCGGCGACGACGGCGGCCTCGGCGACGAGCTCGGGGCTGAGTGCGCCGTTCATGCCGCGGCCGTTCGAGGGGGGCGGGCGCCTTCACGCCGGCCGGACAGTGTGGCGGGGTCCGGGGCTGCGTCAAGGCCACGGCGAAGAAGTCCCAGCGGAGCCGCGGGATCCTGCACCCTGCGGCGGGACTTCTTCGCCTCTTCGGGCCTTGACCCAGCCCCGGACCCCGCCAAGGGAAGGCCGGCCAAGACGTGAAGGAGCCCTCGCGTGTTCATGCACGACGCACCGATGGCAGCGGGGCGGTTCACGGCTGGGGCGCCTTGTCGGTGAGGTCGATGACCACCAGGCCGTCGGGCTCGGCGGTGGTGACCGCAGGGGTGCCGGGCGCGTAGGCGGCGACCATCGCAGCGATGTCGGCGTCGGTCACCCAGCCGGCGCGGACCCGTGTGGGTTCGGCGGACGCCGTCGCACCAGACGTAGCCCACGCCCGGCGTGGTGAGGGGGAATACGCCAGCAGTCAGCGCCGCGCAGTCGTGCGCCCCGGCCGAGCACGAGGTCGGTCTGTTCGGACTCGACCAGAGCGAGGGCGATGCGGGTCGGGAACAGGTCCCGGAAGGGCAGCACGTCCTTGCGGGGGTCCTGCAACGCAGCGACGACGACGACGCCCACGGCCCGGCCTTGGGAGAGCAGCAGGGACAGTGCGGCGTCGGCCGCACTATCGGCCGGATCACGTGGGCCAGGAGGCCGCCCGGGACCCGGGCCGGGATCATGCGGGTCGCGCTCATGGCTGGGTCTCCCACACCGTTCCGGAGTCGCTGGCGGGGTTGAGGGGCTCGTAGTCGATCGGGATCCAGCCGCCCGAGTCGGGGTCGCGTTCGGCGGTGACCAGCCGCCGTTGCCGCCCGCGGCGGTGGTGACCTCGGCGCGCAGCACCCCGACCATCAGCCCGTCCGGTGGGTTACCGCACTCCGGGCACCCGAGCGCCTGATGGGTCGTGCCGCACTCGCCGCAGATCACCGGGGCGGTCGGTCGTCGGGGCTCGACCCCGTGACGGGGCCACGGCCAGTGTCGTAGAGCTTGTCCACGTCTAGCCTCCCATCGAGGGGACACGGCACCGGGGCGGACGGTTTGGACGCCAGGACGCCCCGGTGCACATCTCTTCGGTGGTTGACACGTACGTGTCAGGCCGCTCCCGGAAGTCGAGGCGCCTCTGGGCCAGGCGGGACACCGCGAGTTCGCAGTAGCGCTCGGAGGCCTCCACGCCGATCGCCCGGCGGCCGAGCTGGCGGGCCGCGAGCAGCGTCGTTCCCGAGCCGGCGAACGGGTCGAGCACGGTCTCGCCCGGCCAGGTCGACAGTCGGATCGCCCGGCGGGCCAGCTCGACGCGGGAACGGCGCCGGGTGTCCGCCGGTGCGGTGCTCGGGGCGCAGGTTCCACACCGTCGAGCACAGCGACGCCCAGCCGCCCACGCCGTCACGCCAGTCCTGCCAGCCCGCTGGCGGCGGTGCGTTCCCAGCCGCCGGCCGGCAGGCCACCAGGATCGATTCCCAGTCGCCGCGCAGGTTCGGCGCCGTCGGGGACTCCCACGAGCCCCACGCCGTGCCCGCGCCCCGGGGCGAGCACCACGCCACCTGGTCGACCAGACTTGAGCCCGGCCTCCTCGAGCACGCTCGCCCAGCCGAGCGCGAGCATGACCCGGGCCTTGGCCGCGGCCCGAGTGCGGGCCCCGGCTGGGCGGTCTCGGGGACCGACACCGCGGTGTTGACCCACGCCCGGCCCCCCTCGACCAGCGCCCGCGCACATCGCGCCGGCGGCCTGCGCGCCAGCTGCCCAGTACTCCGACCACGCCAACGCGTCGCGCGCCGCCGTCGTAGTCGAGGCCCGACGTTGTAGGGCGGCGACGTCACCACCGCCGCCACCGACCCCGCCGGGACGTCGACGTCGCGGAGGTCGGCGCAGTAGATCGTCACCTGGCCGTCGTCGTAGAACGGCGCCGGGGTCACGGCGCCGTCCTCGGTTCGAGGCACCGGTAGGCGTCGATGCTGACCCGGCCGAAGTGGCGCACGGCCCGCTCGTAGCGCTGACCCGTACACGGTCCGGCTCCGGGTCGGTCACCACCGGGGCGCCGAGCAGGCCGGCCGACCCGGGCCAGCTCCGCGCGGCGGTGGCGCAGTAGCACCAGCAGCCGCACCACGCCGGCCACCCGGTCGCCGTCGTCGCGGTCGTGGTTCCGGCTGTAGGCGTCGGGGACCGGCAGGTCGGCCGACCAGTTCTCGGCCAGCCACATCACCGCGTCGGCCAGGTCGTCCTGCAGGTCCAGCAGCCCGCTCAGCAGCGGGTCGAGCCCGTCTGGGGGACCGACCGCGATCTCGCGGTGATCGGTGCCGGCCGCGTCCTGCGCGTCGCTCCGCGAGCTCGACCCACGCGCTGGCCCAGCCGCACGCAGCACTCGGCCCGGTGCCCGCAGCCGGTCGGTGCACACCACCTGGACCAGGTGGGCGAGATCGATCGGGGACAGAACGGTCGTCATGGCGTGTTTCCTCCATCGAGGGGTTGAACCGGCACCGGGGCGGACGGTCGGACGCCAGGACCACCCCGAGCACCGTTGTGTTGCTGCAGAGCAGTTCGTAAGACAGCAGCAGCCCCACCGGCGGCCACGCCGCCACCAGCCGGCCCACCACCGTCGGCTCCGCCGCCGCCACGTTCGCGGCCAGCGACGCGCCCAGGCCCAACAGCAGCGCCACCCACGGGCAGCACCCCGGCGGCATGGCCGGCCCGGCGGCGCACCAGCATCGTCATCGACGCCGCCACCGCCAGACCGTCCACCGAGACCGGCAGCAGCCAGGACCGCCAGCCCTCCCCGGCCAGCTCGGCCAGGGCCCGCATGTGCTCGTAGGAGGCGACCGCCGCGACCCCGGCGACCGCCAGCACCGCCGCCGGTGGTGATGCGCCGCACCCACACCGGCACCCGCCCGACGTCGCCGCGGGTGACCGGGGCCTCGGCCGCTGGATTCGAGTGGCCGGCCGATCGGCCGGCTGGGCCACGGAGGCACGGACCGGTGGTCGCTGGTGGGTCGAAGCGCCGTTGCTCCGACTCACCGGCAACACCAACTGGGCCGGGGCCATCAGCCCGTCGCCGCCTTAGCGTTGCCCGCCGCTGCGGCCCGCTCGCCCCGGGCCTGGGGGGAGCGGATCGCCCGCGCCCACACCTTGTAGGCCACCCGGGCGCCGCAGCGGTGCTGGCGCCCCTCCCAGGGCGCCCTGCACTTGTCCCGGTTCACGATCGCCTCCACCGCCATGCCCTCCAGCACCACCGGCCGGAACGGCACCCCCGCCACCGGCTCGGGCAGCACCGGCTGATGCCGCGACAACACCTGCACCAGGATCGGCTCGGCCTGCTTGGACGGATCGCCATCCAGGATCACCACCCGCCACACCGGCAGACGCACCACCTCACCCGACGCCGGGTCCATCGCCTCCACCTCGGCCTGCACGAACTCCTTCGCCGTGGACCGCTCCCAGTCCTTCACTCGCTCGACCTCGCCCGACACGAACGCCCCGAACGGGAGCACATCATCGAACGCCACCGGAAACACGCTGTTCAGTCCCACTTGCTCCGTCCTTTGATTCGATTGACCACCATTGAGAACGACAATCGACGAGTTCGGCGGACGGCTGTACCGCACCGCTGGACTTCTAGAGACGTCCATGAGACGATGAAGTCGTCCCTAGATGTCCCATGGCGGGAGGAGCCCGATGCCGACAAACGAACGACTTCGCGAATCGCTAAATGCAAGTGGACTTTCGCCCCACGCGTTGGCCTCACGCCTGGCGGTCGATCCGAAGACCGTCGAGCGCTGGATCACGCAGGGGCGAACTCCGTATCCCCGGCATCGGCACGAGGTCGCTGCGCTCGTGCAGGAGAGCGAGGCGTACCTGTGGCCATCGGCCGTGGGCGCCGAGCGGCGGATGAAGGCCGCCGACTCGGAGATCGTCGACGTCTACCCCCATCGGGCCGCGGTACCGAGCGATCTGTGGGCCCGGCTGTTCCGCGGTGCGAAGCACCGCATCGACGTGTTGGTCTACGCGGGGCTGTTCCTGCCCAACAACAGCCCAAGCTGATGAAGGACCTCTGCCGCCAGGGAGTCGCCGGCACCCGCATCCGGTTCCTGCTCGGTGACCCGGACTGCGAGTCGGTGGCGCGTCGAGGCGAGGAGGAGGGCATCGGGTCGGCGATGGGCGCCAAAATCAGGAACGTACTGAGCTTCTTCACGCCGCACGCCGAGCACCGCTGCGTGGACATTCGCCTGCACGACACGACGCTGTACACGTCGATCTACCGCTTTGACCGGGACATGCTCGTCAACCACCACGTCATCGGCGTGCCGGCGGCACACGCACCTGTCATGCGTCTACGCCACCTTGAGTTTGGCGATCTATTCAGCACTTACACGGACGCCTTTGAGCGGGTTTGGGACAGCTCCGTTCCAGCGTGGACGCACGAGGGGGTCGCCTAATGACCCCCGGTCGCATCGACTACCTGGACGATCCAGACCGCGCCGCCCGCCAACAGCGTCGTTCCGTCTGCCAACGTCGTCGTCGTGAACGACGACGGCGAGATCCTGCTGATCCGCCGCACGGACAACGGCAACATCGCGCTTCCCGGAGGCGGGATGGACCTGGGTGAGTCCATCACCCAGGCAGCCGTGCGGGAGGTCAAGGAGGAGACCGGCCTGGACGTGGAACTGACCGGGCTTGTCGGGATTTACACGAATCCGCGCCACGTCATCGAGTACACGAGTGACGGCGAGGTCCGCCAGGAGTTCTCAATCGTCTTCACGGCCAAACCCACGGGCGGCTCGCCCCGACCCAGCTCCGAGTCATCCGAGGTTGTCTGGTGCGACCCCACCACGGTGTCGGGCATGCAGATGCACCCCAGCATGCGCCAGCGCATCCAGCACTACCTGGACGGGCGTACCAAGCCCTACCTGGGCTGACTCGACTCGATCCGCCGCACGATCTCGGTCAGCTGCGACTCCGCAGCGTCCACGAACCGCCGGACTACATGCCCCTGGATACCGCGTCCGGATCTCGGCCAGCCGCTCTGTCACGTCCATCACCGTGCCGTCCGGGCTCGTCGTCTGGTCGCAGTAGCAGAGTTCGTCATGAGGGAGGGTCTGATCCCGAGGGAACTCCTCCTGCAGCACGTCCTCCAGACCCCGAAGGCCAGCCTCGACGGAGGCGCACGAATGATGCCGCGACAAGGTTGACCACCCGCTCATCGGCCTCGACCCCTCGGAGGTACCGAGCGCCGTCGATCGGATGAAAACCAGTGTCCACCAGTTCGGACACGTACCCGATGTCACGAAGCCAGGCCGCCGCCACGAGCAACGCCCGCCGCTCCACCGCCGTGACCGACCGCAGGCGCTCGGCCTGCTTCGCCACACCTCGCACATGCGAGAAACGGCGCGGTAGCTCGCCAGCCAGCAGCTGCTGAGCGAGAGCTTGGGCCTCCACCACGCCATCCATTCGGAACGACCGTATCCCGCTGGGCTAGCAGCTAGCACTCAGCCGTACGTCGACTCCTCGGACAACGACTCCTCGGCCTTGTCGGAGACCGCGGGACATGGTTGACGGTTCTGTCCCAGGAGATGGGCGACAGTCGGCCTAGGTTTCATGGGGCGGCCTTGCGGGGCCGGGATGCTTTGAGGAAGCCGACGGGGCCGTGAGGGTTCGGGGACGTCGCGGGGCGTGGTGTAGGAGGGTGAGGGTCCACCATTGAGTGGGGCCACCGGCGTGATCTTCGACGTTTTCCGGCAGCGACCACCGATCATGACCTGTCCGATTTGCTTGCCGCGCTGAAGGCCGGCGAGGTGACCGACACCATCCGGGCGTCGCTGGAGTGGGTGCTTCAGCAGCTCATCGAGGCGGAGGCGACGGCGTTCAACGGCGCCGCTCCGTTTGAGCGAACCGACATGCGCACGGCTCAGCGCAACGGGCACCGCCCGCGGTTGCTGTCCACGCCAGCGGGCGATGTCGACTTGGAGATCCCCAAGCTCCGTCAGGGGTCCTGCCTGGTGGTGCTCGCAGTCCTGCAGGTTGCCCGGTGCGAGGTCCACCGCCAGCATTGGCTGAGCAATGAGCACGCGGAAAGGCCGGGGCGGGCGGTGCCCCGGCCTCCGCGCCGGCGAACGGTGGGGTGTCGGGTGGTGAGCTAGATGTGACGGAGCCGAGTAGGGCGATGACATCACACCAACGTCGGACAGGACCCGCTCGAAAGACGCTCCGCCGTATCGCTCTGATCCACCCTCCCAGGGCCCCAGCGCCCCATCCGTTCTTCCGTTGTAACCGTGATCGCCGAGCCGACGCCCCGGGAGACGGGCCTGCCGACCTTTTCTGACCGCGGCGGTTGGCCGACGGCTCTCACCACCGACGTTGCCGGTGGTGCTGGGGTCGGCGCAGGGGTGAGATCGCTCGTTCGATTCCAGCCAACCCCACCTCACGGGCTCCCAGCCACGTCGTCCGGAGCACGTAGCCGACCCCACGCACCGTGTGGATCAGCCCCGCGCCTCCAGTCCCAGGTGCATGCGCAGCAGACTCACCCGCACCACCACGAGGTTCTCGTCGTAGGGCTCGTAGTCCCAGACCAGCTCCAGGAGCTTCGCCTTGGACATCACCTGGCCCGCGTGCCGCGCCAGCACCGCCAACAGGCCGAAGTCGGTCGGGCCGAGCTCAATTGTCGCCCCGGCGAACTCCACACGGTGGGCCCGCTCGTCGACGATCAGACGGCCGACGTGGCTCACCGCGGATACGGGCCGACTACTGCGCCGCAGGACCGCTCGCAGGCGGGCCAGCAGCTCATCGAACTCGTACGGCTTCGTGACGTAGTCATCGGCCCCCGCCTCAAACGCAAGCAGCCGACTTTCCAAGCGGTGGTCCCGGCTTACGAACACCAACAGCGGATCGCTCTGGGCCCGGAGACCGCGGGCAAGGTCGTCGCCGGTCACGCCCGCCCCTCGCGGCATCTCCAACACGACGACGTCAGGACGGAACGTCTGTGCGACCTGCCACGCCGCCGCGGGGTCGGCGGCGACTGCCCGGTAGCCCCGCTCGTGCAAGGCGTGCACGAGCGTGTCACGCGCCTCTACGTCGTCGTCCACCACCAACACCCTCGCCGCGCCCGCCATCGACCCTCCGACCCAGGCGATCGCCGAGCCCCCACGGATGGATACACACCGCCTGACGATCTCCATGACGATCTCCCCGGAGGGCGAACTGGTCGGGAATTCGACCTACCGGGTTCCTCGCCGAGCGGCGGCTGGTCACCTGCTGGATCGCATCGTGGGACCGACCGGTCGAGATGCCCCGGAACTGGACTCGCCCACGGGTACTCGTGTCCTCGGTGCCTCCTCGGTGCCTCGTCCCGTCGGTGCCTCGTCCTGTGCCTCGTCCGCTCTGCCGAATTCGGCTCTTGGGGGTCAAGCGGCGCCGGCGGAGCCGGCGCCGGCCTGCGGGCGGGCGCAGAGGCGCCCGTCCTCGGCCGGGCCGAGGACCGCGGCCCAGTTGAGGCATGTGTCGTCGGACGGGGGCGGCCGGCTCCTCAACCCAATTTTACCCGGCTCAAGCCGTCGCCTCGACGGCCTGAAGGATGAGCTGAGTCGCGGCTTCCGGCTGGGACACGAAAGACACGTGCGAGGCCGACACCTCCACGATCGTCGCGTTGGCGCGCTCGGCCATGAACCGCTGGAGCGCTGGGGGGATCGCCTTGTCCTCGGTGCCGAGCAGGTACCAGCACGGCAGCGTCTTCCAGGCAAGCGGGCCTGACGGCGCGGCAGCGAAAGCGGCGGCGGCATACGGCCGCTGGGCTGCGGCCATGACCGCGGCCGTCTCGGGGTCGACGTCGGCGGCGAAAGCTTCGCGGAACGCCTCGGGGGCGAGGAAGAGGTCGGTGCCCTCGCTCCCATCCGGGGCGGTGTAGGGCACGGGCCGGATCGACGGGCCGACGAGGCTGCCTTCGAACTGCTCCAGGAGCTGCTGCTGCGTCTCGCCCTCGTCGCACATCCAGCCGTTGATGTAGACCAGCGCCTGCACCTGGTCGTTGCCGGTCGCAGCCACAGATGTGACATTGCCGCCATAGGAGTGGCCCACGAGCACGATCTGAGCGGTCAAGCTCCGCAGAAACTCGGCAAGATACCTTGAGTCGCCAGCGAGATCGCGAAGCGGGTTGGCGAAGCCGATAGCGCGGAATCCCTGCCGCTGCAGTTCGCGGATCTCGGCATCGAAGCCAGTCGCGTCGGCCCACGCACCGTGAACGAGGACGATCGTCGGAGTCTCAGCAGCCATCGTGACCCGCTCCTTCGCAAATGGTGTGCCCGGCGCCGGGACTGTACCGCCCATCGGCGTGCCCAGCCGGGGGGCGTCGAGCGCGGTGATCCGTAGCAGGCAGTGATGATCCACTTCGTGGAGTTCATCGACTGATAGCGAGCGGGCGGGGCCTCGCTCACCCGGTCTGACCCTCAAGTAGGCGGACCCTCCTGGTGTCCTCGAAGTGACCAGTCGGCTGGGTGAGTCAGGTTCTGTCCGCACGCAGTGGTCGGGCGAAACGTGACCGAAGAGGCGCCTGTGCAAGAGGCCCCATCACTGTCCTGTCCGTGCTCCCGGCCGGTGCGTGCCACCCCCAACCCTGAGAGGAGTGCGATGGCCACCATCGTGTCGTCCGAGCCACGTCGTGTTGTCGGTGGAGTCGACACCCACAAGGACATGCACGTCGCGGCGGTGCTGGATGTCAGCCGGCAGGTGTTGGGCACCGAGAGCTTCCCGACCACCATCGCGGCTACGCGCACTGGCGACATGGGCTGAGTGCCTTCGGAACGGCGACTCGTGGTCGGCATGGAAGGCACCGGCAGTCATACGGCGCCGGGTTGCTGCGGTTCCTGACGACTACGGCCTGCCCGTCGTCGAGGTCGACCGCCCGGACCGCTCAACCCGCCGCCGCATCGGCAAGACCGACACCATCGACGCCGAGGCCGCCGCCCGAGCCGTGTGTCCGGCCGGGCCACGGCACCCCGAAGACCGCGACGCTCAGGTCGAAATGATCCGGGCGCTGCGAGTCGCCCGACGCGGAGCGATGAAGGCCCGCATTCAAGCGGCGGCCAACTCGATGCACTGCCTCGTCATACGGCACCTGACCCCGTCAGCGCAGCTCGTGCGCGGCTGTCGCCGGCAAGCAGGCGCCATCGCCGCGCTGCGCCGCCCTGGGCCTGGCACGGTGACCGACCCGGCCACCGCCACCAAGCGAGCCCTGCGCAGCCTCGCCCGCCGCTGGCTCGCCCTCCAAGCCGAGATCGACGACCTCGACAGCCACCTGACCACCCTTGTCACCGCCGTGGCCCCCGACCTGGTCGCCCTGCCCGGCGTCGGCGTCGACACCGCCGGACAACTCCTCGTCACCGCCGGCGACAACCCCCACCGACTCCGACTCCGAAGCCGCCTTCGCCCGCCTCTGCGGCGTCGCCCCCATCCGGCGTCAGCTCCGGACGCACCTACCGCCACCGCCTGCAACCGCGGTGGTGACCGCGACGCCAACTGCGCCCTCTGGCGCATCACCCTGGTCCGCATGCGCTGCCACCAACCCACCAAGGACTACGTCGCCCGCCGCACCGCCGAGGGCAAGACCAAGACCGAGATCATGCGATGCCTGAAGCGCTACGTCGCCACGAGCTCTACCCGCTCCTCCAAGCCATCACCACCGCGACCACCCTCGAGCAACGACACGCCAACCCAGCCGAGTCCCACCCTTGACAGCCAGAGGCGCATCAGTTCCATCACGCGTTTCACCGCGCGGTCGTTCTCCGGCCGAAGGCGTTTCGGGGAGGGCTGGCGGTTCCGGCCTACCTGGCTTCGCCGTCCGTATGCGTCCGCCGACTGTCGGCCGACGCGGTTTCGGGACGCAGAGCTCGTAGGAACCGACCAGTGGGCGGTTGCTAGCGGGTGTCCCGCTCGGTCCGACTCCTCATCACCTTGACCATCAGCGGACCGAATAGGGCCCCGCCAACGCGCCGGCGACCAGAGCGCCGATCACACTTGCGTCCAGAAGCAGCAGAGAACTCGCCGCCATCCACACGGCGAACCAGAGCCCGAGAAGAGTCGCCGTGCGAACAGGCCGGCGAAGCGACTCCTGCTGACGTCGGCGCTGCCTTGGCGTTCGCCCCATCAGCCACAAGCGCAATCCCTCGCTCATCGTCAGGCATCATCGTCGGCACCCAGCGCGGTCCGCCAAGCCAGTGCTTGTCGGTGGGACCTGATGCCCGTGTGCCGGCCCGGCCCGTGCCACAAACGTGCCAGAACGCTCGGGCATCGCAGGTATCCGACGGGTCACGGGAGGCGTTCCGATCGCCGCAGCCCACCTCATCAGTTGTGCAGGTCACACCGGAGGCTCCTTGATCGACCTTTGGAGCTGCTCGTCCAAGAGCGCAGGAAAGAGAGCGCGACCGCCAACGGCCGGTACGCCCTCGTTCTCGGTCGCCAGCCGTGACCTGATCCAGTGCGAGGCTGGTGCACATCGGGCATCATTCCGTCCATGGGCGACGTGGCGGTTCTCGATCGTGAGATGTTCACCGTCAGGGAGGCAGCGCGTCTGCTTCGCACCCCGGACTCGACGCTGAGATGGTGGCTCGAAGGCGGTGACCGCCGCGGCAAGCCCTACCCACCCGTAATCCGGCCAGAGCCAACGGGTTCGACCACCGTCACCTGGGGCGAGTTTGTCGAGGCCGGTTTGCTGCGCCAGTACCGCAAGGTCCACGAGGTGAAGCTCGGTGCACTGCGGCTCTTCATTGATCGGATCCGCCAAGAGTTCGGCGTCCGCTATCCGCTGGCCCACCATCGTCCGTACGTGGGCGAGGGCAAGCAGCTCGTGCTGGAGATCCAAGCAGACGTCGGCCTAGATCCGGACTACTGCCTCGTGGCGGTCGCCAACGGCCAGCTGCTCCTGACCGGACCTGCTGAAGCGTTCGTCCACCCGGGTCGAGTGGGACCAGGACTTGCCGGTCTCGTGGCGCCCGCACGACGACCCGGCTTCGCCGGTCAGGATGGAGCCCCTACGCCGGTTCGGTCGGCCCTCGATCCACGGCGTCAGCACCGACGTGATCTGGGAGCAACTCGAGGCCGGCGCTGACTTCAGCGAGGTCGCCGAGATCTTCGAGCTCGACGTGGACGACGTGCATTGGGCTCACGCTTATGAGACCAGCGTGCACGCCTCGGCGGCGTGAAGCCTGCCGTCGTCAGGTTCTACATCGACCAAGACATCCTCGGGTTGAAGATCCTGGCGGACACCCGGCCGGACATCACCTACCCGGGCGACCCAGGCGCGACCATCCACAAGCGTCAGCGGCCTCCGTGTCCCGTCAAGCCCGGCACGCTCGACGTTGACTGGCTCCCGATCGTGGCTGAACAGGGCTGGCTCATCATCACTCGGGACTCACACATCCGGCAGCACCGCGGTCGAGATCAACGTGGTGATGGACCACGGGGCGAAGATGGTGGCGCTGGCGTCTGAGGACGCCGCCAACACGTGGTCTCAGCTCGAGGTCGTCATGACTCAGTGGCGCGAGATCGAGAAGCTGGTCGACATGCCTGGCCCGTTCGTCTACACCGCCCATCGGACCAGCCTCACGAAGATCACCTGACGGCGCCGATAGTCCTCGCCTCGCAAAGGTCCGGTGCTTCGCGGCACAACGGCCGGTCGCTCCCATCGTTGCTCCCGCCGCCCATCGCGAACCGGCGCGATACCGAATCCCATCACCTCCACGGAGTTCGCAAAGCCAGTCGATGCCATCGCGCGTTCATCGCGCGGTCGCCGGACGCCAGCAACGTCGCCATCGTTCTGAAGGTCGCTCATGCACAAGGCAGCAGTCCCGAAACAGCATGGGCACGCCGATCGGGCGGCGGTACTGGGCCTACGATCGGTCCGAGCAGTAACGCACCCGTCCGTCAGTCCGAATTCGTCGCTTCGGCGGAAGCCGCGGAGCGGGTCACTCGAATGCTTACGGGGGGCCACGACTTGTCACCACACGCTTTCGAGACCGCGCTCTCGCTGCGCGGAGCTGACGGCCAGTACCAACTCGAGCTTGACCGGACGTGGGAGGGACAGCCCGGCAATGTCTGGGGCGGGTTTCTCCTGGCGGTCGTTCTGCGTGCTGCCGGCCTGACCGCGACCGCGACCAGACCGGTGTCCGCAGCATCTCAGTTCCTACGGCCGGCAGCGATCGGGGAGCCACTCGACATCAACGTCGTCTCGCTCAGGCGGGGCCGCACGAGTGAGCTGTTGGCGGTGTCGGTCGGGCAGGCTGGCAAGACGGTCGTGGAAGCACAGATCCGCGCTACGGACGGAGGTTCCGGGCCGATCTGCGAACCCAGGCAGCCCCCGACGCTGGTGGACCCGCTCTCACGGCCTCTCGCTGGCGAGGCAATGCGCGCTGATGGGACGGAGCCGCCCAACATCTTGGCGATCTGGGACATGCGTGCACCCGAATTCGGGGATGCAACGGGGGGAGATCCGGAGGCCTGGTTCTGGGCGCGGCTGGGACCTGCGGTCACCTATGACAACCCCTTCTTGGAAGCAGCCAGGTACGCGCTCTCGCTGGATAGCCACGCGCCGGCGGTGCTGCACCGTCTTGGTGCATGGGGGCCCGGGCGGAGGGAGATTCCCTGGGGGTTCTCGAATCTCGACTCGCTCATCCACTTCCACCAACCGTCCGGAACGGACTGGGTGTATGCCGAGTACCGGGTCCTTACCGGCTCTGACGGATTGGTGAGCACACAGGCCCAAGCCTGGTCGAGCGAAGGGAACCTGCTGGCCACGGCCATGAGCCAGGTTGCGTTCTTTCCGCTGCGACCGGGAGGGTCCTAGGGCCGCGACCCGTCGCCGTGATCGCGAGGCCGAGTGTCGACCTTTGGATCTGGCCCACGACTGGCAGTGCTGCGCTAGTCCGCCTTCGCAGCGATCATGATCATCGAGGCCTTCGTCGCGGACGCAGCGGTTCCGGGTCAGCCAGTCCCGGCCGGAAGTGGCGACAACCTGGCGGAGTTCGTCCGTGCCCGTACGCACGTTCGGCAAAGACCGGGCTCGTAATGCCGTGCTCACCGTGCCACGCGCGTGCCACACGACCCGGACGATCGAGGTTGTTCCAGGCCGCTCTGTCCGCGTCGACGCCCAGCTCAATCCACCCAGCCCCCTTGGTCCACACGGTATGCAATCGCCGTCAGGCCCGCCGTCGCCGGCAGGGGAGCCAGAATGGGAGCGATCTGGCTGATCCGGTGCGGCCCGCTCGAACGGCATCGCTCGTTGGACCCCTTCCCACCTGCACTCCGGTGTCTCCCGCGTGCGTCAGGCACCTTCGTCGCGAGCGGTGAGCGCGAGTCGGCTATCTGAGTCCGAAGACGGTTAGGAGCGCGTCGTCGATTCCCCAGAGCTCCTCCCGGCTCACGTGTCCGGCCAAGCCACCGAGCCGCTGCACATCCACCGCACCGACCTGCTCGACGAGCACGCGAGTTACGGCGCCGGCGACTTCGATCTTTGGTCGGAAGGATGCAGCGCGAGCGCTCCTAGACGTCGGAGCGACCAGAATGACCGAGCGGGGAAGTAACTCGTCGGCCTGGACGACTACCCCGTATCGATCGCCGTGCTGCTCGTGGCCAACGCGCCGCGGGAGCGTGAACCTGTACACGTCACCTCGGAGCACGCATTGCCTCCATGAGACCGGCGACCGCGAGCATCTCGTCGCGGTCGGCCTCGTCTGCCTCAAGCGCTGCGACTTCCGCTGCGAGTTCGGAGCGTCGGCTGAGTCGGCGCGCCGCGTCTACGAGCGAGGAGCGAATGGCTTCTGAGCGACTGAGCCCGGCGGCCTCAAGGGCACGCAGCGCACGCGTCGCCTCATCGTCAAGCCGAACCGAGATTGCCTGAGCCATACTCCGAGCGTATCACATATCGCGATACTCTTGGCTCGGGGCAACATCGCGGACAGCGGAGTAGGGCACTACCCAGACACCCACGGCCGGGCCACGCACGGGCCACAACGTGAGGCCAGCGCAGGACGACCGGGGCCGCGTGGCGCCGCCCCGACGTGACCATCACTGCCCGGCCAGGCGTCGGTTGCGCACCCTCTGACCTGGACCCCGTCCGTCGGAGTTTGTCGGTTCAGGTCCTCGTCGAGGCAGCCCGGCCTCGGCGGCTGTGAGGAGCCGAGGTCGGGCTTGTATTCGGTGGGGCTGGGTCGAGGCCCCTCCCACACGGTGTCCTCGTCGGGCAAGCCCCACCACCTCGAACGGCCCCGACACTCTCACTCACGTCCCGCCATGGCGCCGACCCCATCAGCACCTCCGCTACCGGGCGCGACACCGATCGCGTGCAGGACCGAGCGTCCGAGGGGACGCGACAGTCTCACTCACCTTGCGTTCGCCACCGAGTTGGCCGTCGCTCGCTGGCGCCGTGCGTGGGTCGATCGGGGGTATGTCCCGCGGGACGATCAACCATCTGTCGGAGGTGCTGTCGGGGCGAAACCGCACGGCGACGACCTCTCGGCTAGCGGCTACAGGCTGGCGATCAGGCGCTCGACGCGTTCGTCGTGGGAGCGGAAGGGGTCCTTGCAGAGGACGGTGCGCTGGGCCTGGTCGTTGAGCTTCAGGTGGACCCAGTCGACGGTGTAGTCGCGCTTGCGTTCCTTGGCCCGGCGGATGAACTCGCCCCGGAGGCGGGCCCGGGTGGTCTGGGGTGGGACCTCGACGGCCCTGTCGATCGCTTCGTCGGTGGTCACCCGCTCGACCAGCCCGCGGTCTTGCATCTTGTAGAAGAGGCCGCGTCGGCGGTCGATGTCGTGGTACTGCAGGTCGATCAGCGCCACCCGCGGGTCCGAGAGCGGCAGCTCGTGCCGGGCGCTGTACGACTCGATCAGCTTGTGTTTGATCACCCAGTCGACCTCGCGGTCGAGCGACAGGGGATCGTCGGCGAGGCGGGTGAGGCAGTGCTCCCACATCTGCAGCGCCTGGGCCTCCAGCGGCGAGAGGTCGCGGGTGTCGGCGTAGCGCTGCGCTCGCTCCAGGTACTCGGACTGGATGTCGAGCGCGGAGGCCTCGCGGCCGTTCGCCAGCCGGACGAGGCGCTTCATCGTCGGATCGTGGCTGATCTCGCGGATGGCCCGGACGGGGTTCTCCAGGGTCATGTCCGGCACCACGAACGTGGGGTCCTCGAGCATGCGCAGGAGGATCGACGTGGCCCCCACCTTGAGGAACGTCGTGTACTCGCTCATGTTCGAATCGCCCACGATCACGTGGAGCCGGCGGTAGCGCTCGGCATCGGAGAGGGGCTCGTCGCGGGTGTTGATGATCGGGCGGCTGCGGGTCGTAGCCGACGACACGCCCTCCCAGATGTGCTCGGCCCGCTGGGAGATGCAGAACATCGCACCCCGGGCCGTCTGCAGCACCTTGCCCGCCCCGGCGTAGATCTGCCGCGAGACGAAGAAGGGGATCAGAACCTCGGCGTAGTGGCCGAAGTCGTCTCGCCGCGAGGTCAGGTAATTCTCGTGGCAGCCGTAGGAGTTCCCGGCCGAGTCCGTGTTGTTCTTGAACAGGTAGACGCTGCCCCGGACGCCCTCGTCGCGCAGCTGCTGCAACGCCGAGACCAGGAGCTGCTCGAGTATCCGCTCGCCGGCCTTGTCGTGGGTGACCAGGTCGAGGATCGAGTCGCACTCGGGCGTGGCGTACTCGGGGTGACTGCCCACGTCGAGGTACAGGCGAGCCCCGTTGGCCAGGAACACGTTGCTCGACCGGCCCCACGACACCACCCGGCGGAACACGTAGCGCGCCACCTCGTCGGGGCTGAGGCGCCGCTGCCCCCGCAGGGTGAACGTGATCCCGTACTCGTTCTCGAGCCCGAAGATCCGCCGCTCCATGACCGCAACCTACCGCCGCCCACCGCGCTCCCTCGGGCCAGACTCAGCGCCAGGTCAGAGTCGACGACCAGGCCGAGCCGGACGGTTTGCAGGGGTCGGTGTGCCACATCCGTGCCAGATGGACAGGGCATCGGGGCTCCCTCGCGGTCACTGGCGGCCAAAGCGAGCCACCCGACATGCAAGCGTGGTCGGCCTGCGTAGCGCGTGGGGCGCTGATCGACCTTTGGAGCTGCTTGTCCAGGGTCGGAACAACGGTTGCTCCCACGGCCGCTCCTGGCGCCACGGCGACTGTGCATCACCGCGGAAATGACAGTGATGTGATTTGATGGTGGCATGCGTCTACCTCCGTTGGTTCTTCGGCCCGGTGATCGGGAGGAGTTGGAACGTCGGGTGCGGTCGGACACGGTCGAGGCCCGTGCGGCCGAGCGTGCCCGGTTGGTGTTGATGGCCGCGGATGGGGCGTCGAACCGGGAGATCGGTGCAGTGATCGGGATGCACTACAACCAGGTTGCGGTGTGGCGGCGTCGCTACGTCGAGTTCGGGCTGGGCGGGCCTGGTCGACGAGGAACGGCCCGGGCCGTCCGCCGGTCTATGACCATGACGACGTGTTGTTGTTGGTCAAGACGGTGACCGAGCCGCCGCCGGACGAGGCGACGCGCTGGACGATGGAAGCGCTCGCGCGCGGATGAACGAGCGAGGGCGTGCCGATCTCGGCGTCGCAGGTGTGGCGGATCTGCCGCGGCGCTCGATCTCAAGCCGTGGCAGACCGAGTCGTGGATGACCTCGCCATGATCCCGACTTCTGGGCGAAAGCCGCCGACGTGTGCGGCCTGTACCTGAACCCGCCCGAGAACGCGGTGGTGTGGTCGGTCGACGAGAAGTCCGGGATCCAGGCCAAGAGCCGGGTCAACCCGACCAAGCCGGCGGTGCCGGGCATCCCCGCGCAGGCGCGAGTTCGAGTACCGGCGTCACGGCACCGCGGTGCTGTTCGCCGGGCTCAACGTGCACGAAGGCGACGTCGCCGGTTGGGTCACCGACTCGACCCGGACCGACAACTTCGTCGCGTTCCTCGCCGACCTCGACGCCCAGACGCCCGCCGGTCTGGAGCTGCACTGCATCGTCGACAACCTCTCGCCCACTTCACCGCCGAAGTCGAGGAGTTCCTCGACCAGCGCACCCGCGATCTTCCTGCACAACACCCCGACGCACGCGTCGTGGCTCAACCAGGTCGAGCTGTTCTTCTCGATCCTCGAGCGACGCCTGCTCCGCCACGGCGAGTTCAACAGCGTCGACGACCTCGCCGACCGGATCATCGCCTTCATCAACGACTACAACCGTCGAGCCCGACCGTTCCGCTGGACCTACGACGGCCGCCCACTCAAGGTCGCGTAACTCACAATGACTTACGCGCGAGACCACTAGGTCGAACACCGAACCCCACCCGTTCAGAGCACGTACGGCTGCAAGACTGCGACACCGTGTGTGCGTCATCCTGGAACGTTCGGCACTTCAGCCAGGCGAACCCGAATGGCCCCGGTCAGGACAACGTTCCTGCGCTTCTGAGGCGGGTCGCCGACTCGATCGAGGGGCTGGGCCCGGTGGAGGTTCTGGACATCGTCTTCCATGATGAGGTCACCGAGGATGGCGACTGGTACTCGATGACCGTCTACTTCCACGACGCCGACGACGAGTCGTAGCGACGGTCCGCCGGGCCACACACGGGCCACACGACCAGACCGACAGAGGCAACCACAGGCCACGCCGGGCAGCCGCCAGCCCAGGTCAGAGGTGTCATCCGCACCACGCCCACGGCTTGCAGGCAGGGGGTCGTGGGTTCGAATCCCATCGTCTCCACCAGGTCTGACCAGGGCATCAGCCCTCGTCATGGTCGCCGTCAGGCCGGCCGGCGCCGGCCCGTTGTGCCCCAGCACATCCGCGACGTGCTCCAAAGGCACGCCGGCCGCCGACATCAGCGAGGCGGCGGAATGCCGCGTCTCGTACGGCGTCCACCGACCGATCCCCGCCCGCTTGCACGCGCTAGGGAAGTAGCGACGCAGGTTCGACGCATCAACCGGCCGCCCGTTCGCCGTCGTGAACACGAGTTCGACCTTCGCCCACTCGGCCGACCACCGGGCCCGGCGGGCCCCCGCTCTTCGGCCTGCAACGCCCGCCGCTCCCGCAACGCCTCGACCACGACCGGTGGACACCGCAACGAGCGCCGCGACCGCGCGGTTCTTGAGCTCCCCGAGCACCGGCACGTTGTTCTCCCGCTTCAACTGCTGACGCAGGAGGACGACCCCGGCCGCAAGTCCTGGACGGGCCAACGCTCGGTGACCTAGCGCTGTCCGCACTAGCGACCGGTCGTCGCCGGAGCTCATGAGGACGGACAGAAGTGGACCGGCGATGCGCCACGGTGGTAGGTGATGACCACCGATCCATCACCGGCCGAGACGCCCGTCTCGACCAGCGACGGGCGTCTCGAGTCGTCGGGCACGAAGCTCGCGCCGCCGCCGCCGGCCGCGAAGGCGGACCAGAACAGCCGGTGGCCGACACGCAGCGGATCGTCCAAAGTCCGCCGACTGCAGGAGCCGCACAACGAGGTCTCGGGCTCGCCGGTCAGGACCCGTCGATCACGGATTTCACTATCCGCGCCGGGACGCCGGCGACGAGGACGGCGGGTGGGACGTCACCTGTGACAACCGCGCTGGCGGCCACCACGGCGTCGTCGCCGATCGTGACGCCCTGGAGGATGGTGGCACCGGCGCCGATCCAGACGTTGCGTCCGACGACGATCGGCGCAGCGGTGACCTGGCGTCGACGCAGCGCGGGGTCGAGCGGGTGGCCCGAGCGATGATGCGGACGCCGGGGCCGAGCATCACGTCGTCGCCGAGCTCGATCCCGCCGATGTCGTCAAGCCGGCAGCCCTGGTTCACGAAGACGTTCCGGCCGATGCGGAGGTTCAGGCCGCAGTCGCTGTACACCGGCGGGATCAGGCGAAGGGTCGGGTCGACGGGCTGGCCGGTGAGCTCGCTCCAAGCCGCTGCGATGCGCTCGCGGTCGTCGTATGGGAGCGCGTTCAGCCGCTCGGTGCAGCGGACGGCCGCGCCGCACGCCCTCGGCCATCTGGCGCGACTCCGGCGTCCCTGCGTCGATCGCCCGCTCCCCGGCCATGCGCGCTGGATCGTATGCGACGGCGGCAAGGCACTCGCTGAGGCCGGGTCGCGCACCCCTCGGGCTGACGCGTCGCGGGCCATGTCGGGTCGGAGCAACCCACGGGCATGGCAGCGTCGCCGCTGACAAGGAAGCATGGGCTCAGTGACTGAGCCGCCGCTGTCCTCTGTTGGTAGCGACTACCTGTTCGACAACCGTGCGGCCGAGGCCGGGCAGCGCTTCGACAGTCTCGCCGAACTGTTCAATCCGGTGACCTTCCGGCACCTCGACGCGCTCGGCATCGCTGCCGGGTGGCACTGCTGGGAAGTTGGCGTCGGTGGGCCCTCCATTCCCGGCGTGGCTGTCCTCGAGGGTTGGGCCATCGGGTCACGTGCTCGCGACGGACATCGATGTGTCCTGGACCCAGCAGCTTGTCGGCGGGAACGTCGAGGTTCGTCAACACGATGTCGCCGCGGACGACGCACCCCCGGGCCTCTTCGACCTCGTCCACGCCCGACTCGTCCTCATCCACGTTCCCCAGCGAGAAGTGGCCCTGGAGCGCATGGCGGCGGCACTCCGTCCCGGGGGATGGCTCCTCATCGAGGACTTCGACCCAGCCATGCAGCCGTTGGCGTGCGTCGACGTCGTGGGGCTCGAACAGCGACTGGCGAACAAGGTCCGGGCGGGCGTTCGAGCGCTCCTCGCTCAACGGGGCGCCGATCTGGAGCTCGGTCGCCGGCTGCCGCGGCTGCTGCGAGAGGCGGGCTTGGTGGAGGTCGCCGCGGACGCGTTCATGCCGCTGGCGCTCACGGCGGGATCGGAGCTGGAGAAGGCCAACGTGAACCAGGTGCGCGAGGGGCTCATCGCGGGTGGCTACGTGACCCCCGAGGAGATCGACGCCCACTTGCAGGCGGTCGAGGCCGGGCGACTCGACGTCACGACGGCGCCGCTGATCTCGGCCTGGGGCCGACGACCGTAGACGGTCCGGCCCAAATCCCGGGCCGACATCCGCGGCGGACAGGGCGTGGGCGTGATGTGTGTGTGCCACAGACGGTGGTGCTCCGCCGGTCGAACTCCTCCGCCCGCCTCAGCACGGTGGCTCTGGCGCTCGTGGGCGGCGGGGTCCTGACGGACGAGGCCGGACCGCGGATCGAGCCCCGCGTCGACGTCTAAACGCCGGTCAGGTCGCGGGCTGGACCGTGCGATCGCCTCGCCGGGATGGCCGCCAGCTCCGCCGGCCGCTCCAGCGGAACGTAGTGACCGGCGCCGGCCACCGCGAGACGCACCCGGTCGGGAGCGAGGCCGACGCCAGCGGCAGCGCGCACGAGCCGCCGACCGAGTTGCCGACCACCGCCAGCGGGCCCGGCCCTGCGAGATCCAGGACACCCGCTGCCCACTCCTCGATGGACTCGCCCAGGTCGTAGAGGGTCGGGGCCACCGTGCGCGAGGCGAGCGCGCGCACCTCGTCGGGCCACATCGAGCCGTCGAGCGGGAGGGGAGGAGCAGGACGAGCGTCGCCCCTGCGACCGCCGGTCCCCCTGTCACGGCGACACCGGCCGCCAGCCCGGGGGCGGGTCCTCGCCGACGCGGCCGTCGACCGCCTCACGCAGCAGGTCGGCGTGGCCGGCGTGCCTTCCGTACTCCTCGACCAGATCGAACAGCAGCCGGCGCAGGCTCGCGTGACGGCCGTCCGGCCACGCGACGTGGATCAGTTGGTCGGGCCCGCCGTCGGCCAGCGCCGCCGCGAACCGCGCCCGCGACCGCTCGACAGCACCGTCCCAGAGCGCGTACAGCTCCGCCGCGCTGTCGTCGGCAGCGGACGTGAACTCCCAGTCCTCGCTCGCCCCCGCTGTGTCCCACGGGGGGCCGAGAGGCGCGCCGCTCAGCTTCGCCGTCGAGGCGAAGTCCTCGTTGAGGGCGAGATGCTTGAGGAGGCCGCCGAGGGTCAGCGACGAGCGCCCCACGGTCGTCCGCAGGCCGGCGTCGTCCAGCCCGTCGGCCTTCCACCGGAACGTCGTGCGCAGGCGGTCGAGCGCACCGATCAGGTGCTCGACCTCCGTGCCGGCCAGCGGCGGTTCCCAGGGTGTGTCGAGTCCGCTCACCTGGCCCACGTTCGCGCACCACGGCACCGTCGAGTCGTCGGCGACGAGTTTCCCCACGCGCGACAGTCTTAGGGAGATGGCACCCGACTCCCGCTCGACCCGCACCGCCACCGCGACGGTGGCCCCCGGCGACCGCGAGGCGTTCGAGCGGCTCGTCGCCACCCACCGGCGCGAGCTGCACGCACACTGCTACCGCCTGCTCGGCTCGCTCCAGGACGCCGAGGACGCGCTCCAGGAGACCCTGCTCGCCGCCTGGCGGGGCCTCGCCGGGTTCGAGGGCCGCAGCTCGCTGCGCACCTGGCTCTACCGCATCGCGACCAACGCCTCCCTCCGCGTGGCCGAGCGCCGCCCCCGCCGCGTGCTGTCCTCCGACCGCGGGCCCGCCTGGACCGACGTCCACGACCTGGGCGACTTCGCCGAGGACGACCCCGTCTGGCTGGACCCGTATCCCGGGGACCCGATCGGCGGCGACCCCGCCGACCGCTACGACCGGCGGGAGAACGTCGAGGTGGCCTTCGTCGCCGCCCTCCAGCGGCTGCCGGCCAACCAGCGGGCCGTGCTGATCCTGCGCGACGTGCTGGAGTTCCCCGCGGCCGATGTCGCCGAGGCGCTCGACACGACCGTCGCCGCCGTGAACAGCGCGCTCCAGCGGGCGCGCCGGACGGTCGACGCCCGGCTCGTCGCCGGCCCGCAGGCGGCCGAGTTGCGGGAGCTGGGGGAGCGGGCCAGCCGCGACCTGGTCGCCGCCTTCGTCGCGGCGTGGGAGCGGGCCGACGTCGACGCCGTGCTGGCCATGCTGGCCGAGGACGCCAGCTTCACGATGCCGCCGTTCCCCGCCTGGTTCCGGGGCAGGGTCGACATCGGCCGGTTCCTGTCCGAGCGGGCGTTCCAGAACGCGTGGCACGCACGCCCGATCACAGCCAGCGGTCAGCTCGCCGTGGCGTTCTACCTCCGCGACCCCGACGACGGCCGGTTCCACCTGGGGGCGGTCACCGTCCTGAGCCTCCGGGACGGTCTCATCACGGCGCTGAACGCCTGGCTCGACCCCGCGACCCACCGCTGGTTCGACCTGCCCGAGGAGTGGGTCGACGAATAAATAGCGCCTGCGCGATGAGTTTCGGGCCGCCGACGACTCTGCACGGGTATGACCAAGACGGCGACCGACCGGTACCCGGGCACATGATCGCCCACATCGCCGGCGCCCCGGTCGAGGAGCTGCTGCCGTTCCTGGCCAGCAGCGCCGCGGCCGCGGGCATGGCGCTCAACCTGGCCGTCGGCGCGGTGCGCGACCGCCGCCGCCGACCGCCGCCGGATCTCAGCGCCGGGACGACACCGCCGAGCGGCGGGGGCGCAGCAGCACCGCGATGATGCCGAGGACGACGACGGCGCCCACCGCCCGGTTCCGCAGACGGTGCCAGCCCCCGGCACGCTCGTCCAGCGCGTCGGCCACGTGACCGGCGATGGCCTTGTTGCCCTCCGCGGTCGGGTGGACGTCGTTGGCGGGCACGAGGTCGGTGCGGCCCTTCATCCACTCGTCGTAGCGCAGCAGCTCGAGGCTGTCGTGGCGCCGGGTGGCGCCGGCCAGTGCGGCGTTCACCTGCCGGCCCAGGTCGGCCCGCGGCCCCTCGGTGTTCACCGTCAGCCACAGCACCGGGTCGATGCCGTGCAGGCTCGCCATGTCGGCGTCGATCGCCTCGTCCAGCGACGGGCAGCCGTCGCAGCCGTTGGTCCCGAGTTCGACGACCACCGCCCGCGGGTGGACCGAGCCGACCATGTCGGCCAGCCGCGACGGCCAGTCGAGCGGGGTGTAGCCGCCGCCCTGGATGCCGGCCCCGGGGTAGGCGTCGACGACCACCGTCCAGCCGTCCGACTGCAGGGCCTGGGTCAGGTCGTTGCTCGCCAGGAAGAAGATGGAGTCGCCGACCAGCAGAACCGGGCCTGGCTTGTCGACGTCACCGCCGCAGCCCGCGAGCCCGGACGCCGCCAGGACCACGCAGATCGCCGCGACCAGGCGCCCCCACCGCCCGGCGCGGGCGCCGCGCCCCGGAGACTGGTCGCTCGTCATGGTGCAGGCATGCCCCGCGCGTCGGGGCCCGATGCGGCAGCGTAACGCCGGCGGGCGCTGGTGCCAGCCCGGGAATCAGAGGTGCCGCACGACGATCGTCGGGTCGTCGCGCTGCAACCGGTCCACGATGGTCCCGCGATGGCACACCTCGTGGTCGCGCTCCAGGCAGAGCAGCGCGATCGGTTCCCCGCGCACCAGCGATCGCAGCTGCGCCAGGTCGGCCGCGCCCTCCCGGTCGAGACGGCGCACGTAGCGACGG
This sequence comes from uncultured Acidimicrobiales bacterium, assembly GCA_963739835.1. Lineage (GTDB taxonomy): Bacteria > Actinomycetota > Acidimicrobiia > Acidimicrobiales > VFJN01 > ZC4RG19. Next base: position 185,331 of record CAVUBW010000026.1, on the reverse strand, counting down.
CGGGCGGCCGGCCGCCCGGCCCGGAACGCGTCGCGGTTGTCCCGCGGGTTGCCGAGCCCGCCCAGGTGCTCATACCCGATGCCCGCCTCGGCGAGAGCCGCCGCGAGCGGGCGCTTCGAGAGCCCCCGCTTGCGGCTGAGTGGCGTCGCGCGGACGTCGACCACCCGCGCCACGCGGGCGGCTCGCAGCGCCGCCATCAGGTCGTCGACGCTCCGGCCCTCGTAGCCGATCGTGGCCACCACGGTGAGCGAGGGCACCCGCCCACGCTACGCGAGGCCGACGGCAGCCCGCCGGGGGCCGTGCCCTACGGTCGAAGCCATGTTCTCCACGCCGCAGGTGAACGTCTACGCCACCGACGTCGCCCGGTCGGTCGGGTTCTACAGGGCGTTCGGGTTCGAGGAGACGTTCCGGACGCCCCGCGAGGGCGACCCGATCCACGTCGAGATGGTCCTCGACGGGTTCAAGCTGGGCGTCGCCTCGGTCGCCTCCGCCGCCGCCGACCACGGGCTCGACCTCGACCTGGCCCAACCCGGGCGGGGCATGGAGGTCACGCTGTGGACCGACGACACCGACGCGGCCGTGGCCCGCCTGGTGGCGGCGGGCGCGCCGGTGCTCTCCGAGCCCCACGACTGGCTCGGCACGCTGCGGGTCGCCTGGGTCGCCGACCCCGACGGCAACCCGGTCGAACTGGTCGAGCGGCGGACCTGACCGCTCGCTACGCCGGGGGGGTAGTGGAACCAGACGCGCCGGCACGGCGTGCAGCGCTGCGCGGGCGCCCGCGCCCGAGCGATGCGCCCCGGGGACCGCGCCCGTGTGCCTAGGCTCACGCCGTGGCCGGCGAGGGGAGCCAGGATGCCCACGTTCGCGACTGGGCCACCACCCGGGTCGCCGACGTGCTCCGCTGGCAGCTGGCGACCGCCTGGACCGTGATCCGGCGGACGCTCGCCGGGCTGAGCGACGACCAGTACTTCTGGGAGCCCGTCCCCGGGTGCTGGAGCGTCCGGCGCCGGAGCGAGACGTCAGCCCCGCTCGTCTGGGGCAAGGGTGACTGGGTCGTCGAGAACTCGTGGAACCCACCCGTCCCGCCCCCGGTCACCACCGTCGCCTGGCGGCTCATGCACGGCTACGACTGCCTGAACGACTACGTCGCCCGGGGCCTCCACCTCGGCCCGCAGGACTGGAACGAGATCGAGGTTCCCGGCGACGCCGCCGGGGCGGTCGCGCTGATGACCGACCTCGTGGCCCGCATCGACGACCACCTGCGCTCCTGCGACGACGAGCGCCTGCGGGTCGGCGCCGCCGGCGACGACCGGCCCGCGTGGGGCGCAGTCGGCTACGGGTTCCTGGAGGCGACGCACCACTGCGCCGAGATCGGCGTCCTGCGCGACCTCTACCGCGAGCACCACCGCCGCTAGGGGTACGGGGCCGGGTCGGAGGCGTGACATCGCGGGCGCCGCGGCAGCCAGCCGTCCTGAGAACGGCAGGTCATCGTCCCGGCCCTCAGAACTCGACCAGCCGGTAGCCGCCGCCGGCGGCCTCGACCCGGTACGCCCAGCCGAACCGGCCGCCGGGGGCGTCCGCCGGGCCCGACCGGTAGGCGTGGAACAGCGCGTACAGCGCGCCGTCGGGGCCCGCGACGAACGTCAGCCCGCCGATCCCGTCGAACCGGGCGCCCGTGCTGATCGCGGGGTCGGTCGACGTGCGCAGCCAGGGCGCATCGGTGCTGACCCGCTGGCACGGGCCGAGCGGGCCCTGGCACGTCGCCAGGCCGGTGGCGTAGTCCCGGGTCTCCCAGCGGTTGGCCGACCACGTGAGCAGCCACGTGCCCGTGGCCGGGTCGCGGGCGAGCGCCGGGTTCTCGATCGGGCCGATGCCGGCGGGGTCCGCCGCCGCGCCCGCGCTCCGCCCCCGCCCGGCCGCCGTCCCCGCCGTCCTCGCCGGGCCGCGCAGCGCCGCCGCGGCCACCGCGCCGCCTGCGGTGTAGCCGTCCTCCCAGGCCGAGGCGCCCGTCATCATCGTCCGGACCTCCGCGCCGTCCGCCAGGCCCAGCCCGTCGGGGCGCAGTCGGGCGGCCACGATCCGCCCGGTCGGGTGGGCGTCGTCGTCCTGGCGCCACAGCAGCACCGGCCCGGACGCGTCGTCGACCACGTAGGGGTCGAGGGTCCAGAACCCGGCCCGGCACAGGAGCGGCCGGTCCTGCGGCACGAACGGGCCCGCCGGTGTCGGGGACTCGGCCGTGCCCAGGCACTTGTGCCCCCGGTCCGGTCCCGACGCCGCCGTCGCCGCGAAGTAGAGGACGTAGCGCCCGCCGACATGCGCGACCGACGGGGCCCAGATCGCCCGGTCGGACGCCGGGACCCACGCCGGCCGCTCGGGCATCGCGTCGCCCGCCGGGGTCGCCGGGCTCGGACAGCGACGCCGCCGTGAAGCGGGGGACCCACCACATCGTGCACTGCCCGCCCACGCACTGGGTGGACGAGGTGCCGTACGCGTGGAACGCACCGTCCGCGTACACCGCCCCGGGGTCGGCCAGCTCGTGGTCCGTCCCGTCCCGGTCACGGGTCCAGCTGTCCCACGGACCCGGGCCAGGGGCGGGGGGCGCCGGAGGCAGGGGAGCCACCTCCGGCGCCTGCTCGGGCGGATCGGCCGGGGACGCCGCCACGTCAGTCATCGTCGCGAGCACCCAGCTCACGACCATCGCCACGATCACGAGCTGCACAAGCCGCCGCAGCAGTCGCATCCGGATCTCCTTCGGTGCCGCCTCCCGCGCCATTTGCGCGGTGCACGACTCCCCAGACGCACGGGGGCTCCGATCCGTTTGCACCGATTTCCCGACGATCCTGTTACAACGCGACGATCCGGGAGTGCCGCTGCCCCCCGTCCGCCTCGTCGCCACCGACCTCGACGGCACCCTTCTCGGCCCCGGCGGGCGGCTCTCGCCGCGCACGCTCGCCGCCCTCGGGGAAACGGTCCGTGCCGGGATCACCGTCGTCGCCGCCACCGGCCGCAGCTTCCGCACCGCGGTCCCCCGGGTCGCGCCGTCGCCCGCGCTGCGCCACCTCGTGTGCTCGAACGGGGCGGTGCTCTACGACCGGGCGTCGGCGACCGTCGTCGAGCACCACCCCCTGGCCCCGGCGGCGGTCCCCGCGGCGCTGGCCGCGCTGCGGGCCGGCCTTGCCGGCGTCCGGTTCGGCTGGGAGTCGCCGTCGGGCTGGGCATGGGAGACCGCGTTCGTCGACTCCCGGCCGGTGATCGACGACGAGACCGACGCCGGCGCCGTCGTCGACGCGCTCGGCCCGCCGTTCCCGCCGGTGACCAAGCTGTTCGCGGGGCACCCGGAGCTGGTGCGCGACGACCTCCTCGCCGCGGTCGCGCCGCTCGTGGCCGACGGCCTGGTCGTGTCCTGCTCGGGCGCGGCATTCGTCGAGATCACCGGCGCCGGCGTCGACAAGGCGTTCGGGGTGGCCCGCATGTGCGACCGCCTCGGCGTCGACCGCGACGAGGTCGTGGCCATCGGCGACCACCTCAACGACGTGGCGCTGCTGCGGTGGGCGGGGCGCTCGGTGGCGATGGCGGGCGGCCATCCCGAGGCGCTGGCGGCGGCCGGGGAGGTCACGGCGTCGTGCGCCGACGACGGCGCCGCCGCGGTCGTCGAGTCGATCGTTGCCGGGGCGCGCACGTGAGAAGATCGGCGTCCCCATGTCTCGCAGCGTCCGTCTCCGCCCGTGGCAGAAGCGCGCCCTCGATCGGCTCGCCGCCTCGGACGCGCCCGACTTCCTGGCCGTCGCCACGCCGGGCGCGGGCAAGACGACCTTCGCCCTGTGCGCCGCCGTCCACGACCTGGCCGCGCACCCGGGCGGCGCCTGGTCGTCGTCGCCCCCACCTCGCACCTGAAGCTGCAGTGGGCCGACGCCGCCGCGCGGTTCGGCCTCCACCTCGAGCCGCGCTGGTCGCCGGCGGGGGGCCGGTTGCCGGCCGACGTCCACGGCCTCGTCACCACCTACCAGCAGGTGGCGTCCAACCCGGACGCGCTCCGCCCGCTGGTGGCCGAGGCGCTGGTCGTGCTGGACGAGCTGCATCACGCGGGCGACGACCGGGCGTGGGGCGAGTCCGTGCGGCGGGCGTTCGAGGTCGCGCCCCGGCGGCTGGCGCTGTCGGGCACGCCGTTCCGCTCGGACACGCTCGCCATCCCGTTCGTGCGCTATGTGGGCGACGAGGCGGTGCCGGACTTCGAGTACGGCTACGCCGATGCGCTCGGCGACGGCCGGGTGGTGCGTCCCGTGTACTTCCCGCGGATCAACGGGTTCATGGAGTGGATCGCCCCCGACGGCGAGGCGCAGGCCGCGGCGTTCGACGATCCGCTCGACCGGGCGCGTGCGTCGCAGCGGCTGCGCACCGCGCTCAGCCTCGACGGCGAATGGCTGGCGACCGTGCTGCTGCAGGCCAACGAGCGGCTGACCGCGCTGCGCCGCCACCAGGCCGACGCTGCCGGCCTGGTGATCGCGGCCGACCAGGACCACGCCCAGGGGATCGCCGACCTGCTGCGCTACCGGTGCGGGGTGCGGGCCGCGGTGGCCGTGTCGGACGATCCCCGCTCGTCCAGCCGCATCGCCCGCTTCGCCTCGGCCGGCGACCCGTGGATCGTGGCCGTCCGCATGGTGTCCGAGGGCGTCGACATCCCCCGCCTGCGGGTCGGCGTGTACGCCACGACCACGACGACCGAGCTGTTCTTCCGCCAGGCGGTCGGCCGGTTCGTGCGGTGGACCCCGGGCGTGCCGCGCCAGAAGGCGTACCTGTTCATCCCCGACGACGCCCGGCTGCGGGGCTGGGCGGTGCAGATCGCGGACGCCCGTCGCCACAGCCTCCGCCGGCGCGAGCGCACCGAGGACGAGCCGGTGGGCGACGACGCCCGGCTCGACGACCTCGTGCACGACGAGGACCGGGGCACGCAGCTGTCGATGTTCGCCGCGCTGTCGGCGGTGGTGACCGGCACCGAGGAGTCGTCGGTGTTCGACGTCGACGAGGCGGTGCTGGACCGCCTCGACCGGCTCGACCGCCAGGACGCGGTCGGCGCCGGCGACGCCGCGCTCGACGTGATGCTGCCGGCGTTGCCGGGCTCCGGACGCAACGGCAACGGCAACGGAGCAGGCGGCGGCGACGGTCCGCCGGTCAACCCCCGCGTGGAGCGCTCCGCGCTGCGCGACCGCAACGCCAAGCTCGTGCAGGACCTCGTGTGGGCGACCGGCATGGGCCACGCGGAGGTCAACGGACAGCTCAATCGCGGAGTCGGGCTGCGGCGTATCGACGAGGCGACGGTCGAGCAGCTGCGCCGCCGCGCGCGAGCAGGCCGAGCGCTGGCTGGCGGCGCTGTAGACGCCGCGTTCGCCGCCCCCGCGTCACGTTCCGTCGCTTTCAGGGGCGAAAAACCTAGGCGCCATCGGCGCGATCGCGCTCAGGGTGATGCATTTTCCAGCAAAACTCGTAAGAATACGCCCCGGTATCCGCGTGTGGTCGTTACGAGTTGACGAAACTGTGCGCGTTCCAACGACCTAGGAGGAGCCTGTGAACCGTCGTGATCTGGTCCAAGCGGTGTCCACTCAGTCCGGCGTCGACCGCAAGGAAGTCGACGCGGTGCTGAAGGGATTCACCGACGTCGTCACCGCGGTCGTCTCCAAGGGCGAGCCGGTGTCGATCTCGGGCTTCGCCAAGTTCGTGAAGGTCGACCGGCCGGCGAGGATGGGCCGCAACCCGCAGACCCAGCAGCCGGTGCGCATCAAGGCGTCGAAGAAGGCGAGAATCACGCCGCTCAAGGGGTTCAAGGACGCGGTCGTCAAGACCAGCCTGGCGCCCAAGCTCGAGCGGGGCGTGTGGCCCCCGGCCCCGCCGGCCCCGGCCCGGCCGGCCCCGGCTCGCAAGGCCCCCGCCGCGAAGACGGCGGCGACGAAGACCACGGCCGCGAAGAAGACGACCGCCCGCAAGACGACGGCCGGCAAGACCGCCGCCGCCCGCACGACGACGACCCGCACGGCCGCCGCCCGCAAGACGGCAGCCAAGCGCCCGGCGACCAAGACCGCGGCGAAGAAGGCCCCGGCCCGCAAGGCCCCCGCCGCCCGCAAGGCGCCGGCCGCCAAGGCGCCGGCCCGCAAGGCGCCGGCTCGCAAGTCGTCCCGCTGACCCTCGCGTTTTCTACGCGGGAGTGGTCGCCATCGCGACCGCTTCCGCGTAGAAAACGTCGTTCATGAGAAAATTCGCGCGATCTTCTACACACCGCGTGCGTCTGGGGCGTTCTTGGGGCAGTGTTGCCCTTGTCCGTGGTCACTGAGCGCTCCACCCATCCGGCACCGATCACCATCGGCGTCCGGCCCGCGCTGCCGTTCGACGACTTCTACCTGGCCAACGAACGGCGGTTGTTTCGCGCCCTGTTCGTCCTGACCGGGAGCCGCGACGAGGCCGAGGAGCTCGCTCAGCAGGCCTTCTGCCGGGTGTGGGAGCGCTGGGGCCGGGTGTCCGACCTTGCGGACCCGACCGGCTACCTGTTCCGCACCGCCTTCAACCTCCACCACAGCGGCACCCGACGGGCGGTGCGTGCCGCTCGGCGGGTCGTCGACGTCCTGGCCCACTCGACGCCGCCGCCGATGCCGGAGCCGGCCGACCTGGCCGCCGACCGTGACCACGTGAGCCGAGCGCTGGCCCGGCTGACCCCGCGCCAGCGCGAGGCCGTGGTCCTGACCCAGCTACTCGACTGCGACGCGGCCGACGCGGCACGCATCATGCGGATCCGCCCTGCCACCGTCCGGGTGCTCGTGAGCCAGGCGCGCGCCGCGCTGGTTCATCGCCCGGACGAGGGGTCGGGGGCGTGAGCGAAGACCATGAGCTGCGCTCCCGCCTCGAACGCCTCGCATCGTCCGCCGGTGACCCCCCCGAGCACGGACTCGACCGGGTCGCCGCCCGCCGGCACCGCCGGCTGCACCGCCGCCGTGGAGCTGTCGCCACGGCGGCGGTGCTGGCGGGCTTGGCCGTCGCCGTCTCGCTGATCTCCGGCGGGTTTGGCGACAGGCACGAGTCGGTCACGCTGTCCGAGTCGGCCGAGCCGGCCGGCGCGCGGGCCGAGTTCCCGAGCTCGGTCGAGGTGCGCTGCACGCCCACCGGGATCGAGGTGCCGGTGGCGTCGGTGCGCCCGCAGCGCGACGGCCTCCACCTGCGGGTCCTGAACAGCCTGCCCAGCCCGGTCGAGGTCGAGGTCACCAACGACGGCTGGTCGTCGGGCCCGATGGTGGCGCCGGTCGGCGCCCAGGCGCTGCGCACGCCCGTGCCGCCCGGCGTCCTGGCGGTCGGATGCATCGTCAACGGCATCCCGGACCGGCGCCGCGTCGACCTCGTCGACACCGCCGGCTACTACAAGACGCCCGAGCTGGCCTGCGACGAGGCCGCCCAGACCCGCCTGGTCGACCTGCCGATCGACCCGCCGCTGCCCACGCTGGTCCCGTCGGTGCGCGCCGCGCTCGCCGCGCACATGCCCGTGGACGCCGTGAGCGTGGCGCGGGGCTACCCGTCCCAGCGCATGGGCGACCCGGCCATCGACCAGATGGTGCAGGTCGTCAACGGTGGCGACGTCGTGGCGCTGGCGCACGTGCGCGGCGCGAGCGACCCCGCCAAGGGACCGTGGTCGATGGTCAGCGAGCTCATCGTGTGCACCTCGGCACTGGCCCCCGGCGGCACGACCCCGCCGAGCACGGGCGCCCCGTCCGGCGGCACCCCGCCCGCCGCCATCGCCCACCCCATGGTCTGAGCCGACCGCGAACTGCGGTTGCGCCCGGCCCCGCGACCTCGGCAGACTGGCTTGACCGAAGGGTCAAGTGAGCCGCCCTGACCCGCCCGGGCTAGCGAGGGAAGGTCCCGGGCACGGCGCGACAAAGGAGCAACCCCCATGCCCACCGCCGTCATCGTCGACGCCGTCCGCACCGCGGGCGGCAAGCGCAACGGGAAGCTGTCGGGCTGGCACCCGGCCGACCTGGCGGCCGAGGTCCTGACCGCGCTGGTCGAGCGCAACGACATCGACCCCGGCATCGTCGAGGACGTCATCATGGGCTGCGTCATGCAGGTCGGCTCGCAGTCGGTGAACATCGCCCGCAACGCCGTGCTCGCCGCCGGGTGGCCCGAGTCCGTGCCCGGCACCACCGTCGACCGGCAGTGCGGGTCGTCCCAGCAGGCCGCCCACTTCGCCGCCCAGGCCGTCATCGCCGGCGTGCACGACGTCGTCGTCGCCGTCGGGCGTCGAGGTCATGAGCCAGGTCCCGATGGGCGCCTCGATCGGCGACGGCAAGTTCGGGTTCCCGTTCGGGCCCCGGGTCGGGCAGCGCTACGCCGACGTCGGCGGGCTCGTGCCCCAGGGCATCTCGGCCGAGTTGATCGCCGACAAGTGGGGCCTCTCCCGCGAGCAGCTCGACGCGCTTCTCCGCCGAGAGCCAGCGCCGGCCGCCCAGGCGACGCGCCGAGAGCCGGTTCGAGCACGAGATCATCGCCGTCCGCAGCATCCACCGCGACAAGGAGACCGGCGACCTCAGCGAGTCCGACGAGCTGGTCACGGCCGACGAAGGCATCCGCGAGGGCACGACCGTCGACACGCTGGCCAACCTCAAGCCGGCGTTCAAGCCGGACGGCAAGGTCACCGCCGGCAACTCCAGCCAGATCACCGACGGCGCCTCCGCCGCGCTGATCATGTCCGAGGAGAGGGCCAGCGCCCTCGGCCTGCGCCCCCGGGCCCGGTTCCACACCTTCGCCCTCGCCGGCGTCGACCCGGTGATCGATGCTGACCGGCCCCATCCCGGCCACCGCCAAGGTCCTCGAGCGGTCGGGCCTGAGCCTCGACGACATCGACCTGTTCGAGGTCAACGAGGCGTTCGCCTCGGTCGTCCTGGCCTGGCAGGCCGAGACCGGCGCCGACCTCGGCAGGACGAACGTCAACGGCGGCGCCATCGCCCTCGGCCATCCGCTCGGCTGCTCGGGTACCAAGCTGCTGGCCACGCTCGTCAACGAGCTCGAGCGCACCGGCGGCCGCTACGGCCTCCAGACGATGTGCGAGGGCGGCGGCATGGCCAACGCCACCATCATCGAGCGCCTGGGCTGACCGGCACACGTTGACCGGCCCCGGGCCGGCCGGCCGCGAAGGGGGTCGACCGGCCGGCCCGACGGTTCGGACCAGATTCGACGAACTCGGGAGGGGTAGATGACGAACGCGGCGGCCCCGCGGCGCCGGCGAACGCTGCTGGTCGCGCTCGGCCTGGTCGTGGCGGTGGCGTCCGTCGCGTGCCGCAACGCCGGCGGTCCCGGCCCCGCCGGCGGGGACGAGGGGTTCGCCCGCGTGCTCCGGGGCACCGAGCCCGCGCCCTGGGACGTCCGGGCCGGGGTCGAGCAGCTCACCGTCACCGGTGCCACGCCCGGCGAGCCGCTGACCCTCTACGGCGCCCACCGCCGCAAGCTGCTCACCCTCCTCGCCGACGACCAGGGCCAGGCGCAGTTCGCCTACCTGCCCCCCGAGTACGAGACGCTGCCGTCCGGCTCCGCCCTCGACTACTCCCAGCTCGACGTGGCCCGGGGCACCACCGTGGCGCCCGGCCGTTACGCCCTCGTCGACGAGTCCGCCGACCCCCGGCTGGCGACCGCGGTGCTGACCGTCCCGGCCCGGGACGACATCCCCGATCCCGCGCTCTACGAGCGCCAGCAGCTCTCCGGCGCCCACCTCGACATCTTCGGCACGCCCAAGCCCGGCACGTCGGTCGAGGACGGCTACGGCTACATCGAGATGCGCGACGGCGTCCGGCTGTCGGCCATGGTCCGGTTCCCCGACGAGAGCCTCTACGGGCCCGGCCCGTGGCCGACGGTGGTCGAGTACTCGGGCTACTCGCCGTCCAACCCCGCGGCCGAGGAGCCGGGCGTGCGCCTGGCCCGGGCCCTCGGCTTCGCCACCGTGTCGGTCAACCTCCGGGGTTCGGGCTGCTCGGGCGGCGTGTTCGACGTGTTCAACCCGGCCCAGATGGCCGACGGCTACGACGTCATCGAGACCGTCGCCCGCCAGAGCTGGGTCAAGGGCGGCAAGGTCGGCATGGTCGGCCTGTCGTACTCGGGGATCACCCAGCTCTACACCGCCGCCACCAACCCGCCCCACCTGGCGGCGATCACGCCCCAGTCGGTCATCGCCGATCCCTGGCTGGAGGCCTGGCCGGGCGGCATCTTCAACTCGGGCTTCACCCAGCAGTGGATCCGCCGAGCGCGACGCCGAGAGCCGCCCCGGCGGCACCGACTGGGTGGCGGCCCGGGTGGCCGGCGGCGACCAGACGTGCGCCGCCAACATGCCGCTGCGGGCCCAGAACCCCGACTTCGAGAACCTGGTCCACAGCCTGTCGAGCTACACGCCGGCCGCGGCCGCCCGCGACCTGCGCGAGCTGGTCCGGGGCATCGAGGCGCCGGTGTTCCTGTCCGGGGCGTTCCAGGACGAGCAGACCGGGCCCCAGTTCACGGCCATGCTCGACCATTTCGACTCGACCCCGCTGCTGCGGGTCAACCTGTGGAACGGCCGCCACCCCGACGGTTACGGCCCGGCCAACGTCGTGCGCTGGTACGAGTTCCTCGAGCTCTACGTCGCCGACCGGGTGCCCGTGATCAACCCGCTGGTGCGCCAGGCGCTGCCCCCGATCCTCGCCGACCAGTTCCACGTCGACGACATCGAGCTGGAGCCCGACCGCTTCGCCGGCTTCGGCGACGACCTCGCCGGGGCCCGGGCCGCGTACGAGGCCGAGAAGCCGGTCCGGGTGCAGTACGAGAGCGGGCTCGGCCGGGACGAGATCGGCGAGCCCGGCGGCACGTTCGAGGAGAGCTTCGACCGCTGGCCGGCGCCCGAGGCCCAGGCGACGACCTGGTACCTGGGCGCGGGCGGTGCGCTGACGCCGGACGCCCCCCAGGGTCGGGGCGACGGCGGCGGCGCCGACCAGTTCCGCTTCGACCCCGATGCGGGCGGCTCGACGCTGTTCGGCGGCACCGGCGACTACCCGCTGCTCGCCCGGGTCTGGGACACCGCGGACTGGACCCGGTTCCCAGCCGGCGACGAGCTGGCCTACATGACGCCGCCGTTCGAGCACGACACCGTATTCGCCGGCCCCGGCTATGCCGACCTGTACGTGGCGGCCGACGCGACCGAGGCGAACGTGCAGGTCACGGTCTCGGAGGTCCGGCCCGACGGCACCGAGAGCCTGCTCCAGAACGGCTGGCTCGACCTGACCGACCGGGCCGAGGAGCGCACATCGGACGGCCTGGAGATCGTGCACAGCTTCACCGAGCGCGACCGCCAGCCGTTGCGACCCGGGCGGTTCGTCGAGGCCCGGGTCGAGATCCCCTCGTTCGCCGCTCCGATGCGGGCCGGGTCGCGCCTGCGCCTGTCGGTGGCGACGCCCGGCCGCAACCACGCCATCTGGGAGTTCGAGAACCCCGACTACGGCGGGGCGACCCCGACGATCCAGGTGGCGCGCACCGCGGCCCGCCCGTCGGCCCTGGTCCTGTCCACCCTGGACGGCGTCGACGTGCCGCCGGCGCCCTACGACCCGATGCCGTGCCCGGGGCTCCGGGGCCAGGCCTGCCGCCCGGTGGCGCCCTAGTGTCCTGGTGGTCCGCTAGGACGCCGGCCCTACGATGGGGACGTGCGGAGGCGGAGGTTCCCGTGGCCGACCCTCGTGGTCCTGGCGGTCGTCGGGCTGGCGGCGTGGCTGCTGACCCGGGCCAGCCCGCTGGCGGTGGTCGTCGCGGTCGTGGCCGGCTGGCTCATCCTCAAGATCGGCATCGGCATCGTGTCCGGCCTGGCCACGCCGCTGCCACCGCCCCCGCCGGCCGGCGAGCTGCGCAAGGTCCGCATCACCTACCGGTGCTCGATCTGTGGCACCGAGGTGCGCATGACCAGCGCCAACGACGAGGTCCCCGATCCGCCCCGGCACTGCCAGGAGGACATGGACCTCGTCGCCCCCATCGACGGCTGACCGGCATCAGTGCCCCCGCGGGCTACCGCCGGTTAAGCGCTGGGGGGCGCGCCACGCGAACAGGTTCACCACTTGCCCACAGCCTGTGGACAAGCCTGGGGAGAGTAACACCGATGTAACTTCGGACGTTTGCCGTCCACCTGCAGGGGGTATAGGGCGGCGACCAGGTGACACGCCGGAAAACGGCCGGTTGCCCACGTTCCGCGACCGTCACATTCCGGGGGCGGACAGTAGCAACCGCGCGCCACCGCGCGGTAGGGGGTCAGCGGTACTGCGTGGCCACGATGATGCCGGCGCAGATCGCCCCGAGGCCGGCGCCGAGGTAGGCGTTGCTGACGCCGCCGGGCAGCAGGCCGAGGTAGTTGAGGAAGATGACCACCAGGCCGGCGCCGAGCAGGCCGAACATGAGGATCGGCACCCAGATCGGGCTGACCTTGCACCTGGCGTGGCACCGGCGGCGTGTAGCGCCCGGACTGCGGGGGGCGGCCCTTGTCGCCGGACCCGCCCTTCGGCGTGACCCGGCCCCCGGGGACGTGGCGCTTCGCTGGCTTGGCCATGGGTGCCAGATTAGACGCTCTCCGGCCGGGGTACGTCCGCCGCGGATGCCCTCGGCAGCCTTACGCTCACCTGTGGTGAACAGCGTGCTCGCCGCCGTGGACATCGGCACGAACTCGGTGCACCTCGTCGTGGCCCGCGTCGGCGAGCACCGCATCGAGGTGCTCGAACGCGAGCGCGAGATGGTGCGCCTCGGCTCGGCTGCGGGGGACATGAAGCGGATGACGCCCGGGGCGATCGCCCGCGGCATCGAGGCGCTGGTCCGGTTCAAGCAGGTCGCGGCCATCCACGGCGCGTCGATGCGGGCGGTGGCGACGTCGGCGGTCCGCGAGGCCGAGAACCGGTCGGCGTTCATCGAGCGGGCCCGGGCCGAGGGCATCGACGTCGAGGTGATCTCCGGCTTCGAGGAGGCGCGGCTGATCCACCTCGGCGTGCTCCAGGCCGTCCCCGTGTTCGACCGCCAGGTGCTCGTGTGCGACATCGGCGGCGGCTCGACCGAGCTGGTGGTCGGGGCCAAGGGCGAGATCCTCACCGCCCGCAGCCTCAAGCTCGGTTCGATCCGCCTGACCAAGCGCTACCTGTCCCGCCCCAAGCTCTCGGCGGGCGCGGTCGAGTCGTGCCGCCGCGACATCCGGGCCGTGCTCACCCCGGCCGTGCGCGAGGTCCGCCGGGCCGGGTTCGAGGTGGCGGTCGGGTCGTCGGGGACCATCGGCGCCGTGTGCGCCATGGCCGCGGCCCGCCAGGAGGGCGGCGTGCCCCGCACGCTCAACAACTTCCGGATCACCCGCGAGGACATCGACGGCGTGGTGCGCCGGCTGGTCAAGGCGCCGACGGTCAAGGAGCGGTCCCGGATCCCCGGCCTCGACCCCCGGCGGGCCGACATCATCCTGGCCGGCGCGCTGATCCTCGAACAGGTCGTCCACGCAGCGGGCATCGACGAGCTGGTGTTCTCCGACTACGCCCTGCGGGAGGGCGTCCTGCTCGACACCTGGCGGCGCGAGCACGGCGGCTCGCTGCACCACCTCTCCGACCTGCGCCGGCGCTCGGTGCTGCGCCTGGCCGAGCAGATGGACGAGGACCCCGACCACTCGGCCCAGGTGACCCGGCTGGCGCTCGACCTGTTCGACGCCACCGCCGGGCGCCACCGGCTCGGCGACGACAGCCGCGAGGTCCTGGAGGCGGCGGCGCTGCTGGCCAACGTGGGCCTGTTCGTGTCGCACGCCGGGCACCACAAGCACAGCTACTACGTCATCCGCAACAGCGAGCTGCTCACCGGGTTCACCGACCGCGAGATCGAGCTGATCGCCCAGGTCGCCCGCTACCACCGCAAGTCGGCCCCCCGGAAGAAGCACCCCGAGTTCGCCGCGCTGGCGCCGGACGACCAGCAGCGGGTGCGGGTGCTGGCCGGGATCCTGCGCATCGCCGTCGGGCTCGACCGCAACCACGCCTCCCGGGTGGCGTCGGTGGCCTGCCGCGAGGGCCACGGCGGGATCCTCTCGATCGAGGCCACCCCGGCGCCGGCACAGGACGTGTCGCTGGAGCTCTACTCGGCCAACAGCCGCGCCGACCTGCTGGCCGAGGCCCTCGCCAGCCCGGTCGAGGTGGTCGCCGTGGCCGAGGCCGTGCCGGCCTGATCCCCCGTGCCCCGGCGGGCCCGGACCCGTTAGCCTCGGCCGCCGTGGGAGCGCGGGTCCTCGTCATCGACAACTACGACAGCTTCGTCTACAACCTCGTCCAGTACCTGGGCGAGCTGGGCGCCGACCCGGTCGTGCGCCGGCACGACGAGGTGCCGCTCGACGACCTCGTGGCGCTCGACCCCGACGCGGTTCTGATCTCGCCCGGTCCCGGCCGGCCCGAGGATGCGGGCCTGTCCAACGACGTCATCCGCCACTTCGCCGGCCGCCGCCCGGTGCTCGGGGTGTGCCTCGGGCACCAGTGCATCGGCCAGATCTACGGGGGCGAGGTCGTGCGGGCGCCCGAGATCATGCACGGCAAGACGTCGGTGATCCGCCACGACGGCACCGGGGTGTTCGCCGGCCTGCCCGACCCGTTCGAGGCGACCCGCTACCACAGCCTCGTGGTCGACCGGGCCTCGGTCCCGCCCGAGCTCCGGATCACCGCCTGGACCGACGACGGCGTGGTCATGGGGCTGCGGCACCGCACGCTGGCGGTCGAGGGCGTGCAGTTCCACCCCGAGTCGGTCCTCACCGCCGGCGGCCACGACCTGCTGCGCAACTTCCTCGCCGCGGCCGACACCGCCGACGCGGTGCCGGCGTCCCCGGGGGCGTGACGGTGACCCGCGAGGTCACCTACAACCGCCAGACGATCGACACGGCCAACCCCGTCGCGCGCTACGCCCACCGGCAGCGCCACAAGCTCTCGCTCGACCGGGCAGCCGCCGAGGTGCGCCAGGGCGGCACGGTCCTCGACTACGGCTGCGGCGACGGCGCCTTCCTCAACGCGCTGGCCGGGGCCCGTCCCGACCTGACCCTCCTCGGCTTCGACCCCGAGTCCGGGCACGAGCCCGAGGGCTACGAGGCGGTGGCCGCCGTCGACGACGTGGCCGACGGCTCGGTCGACCTGCTGTGCTGCTTCGAGACGCTGGAGCACCTCTACCCCGACGAGACCACCCGGTTCGCGGCCGACGCCGAGCGGATGCTGGCCCCGGGCGGCCAGGTGCTGATCTCGGTGCCGATCATCGGCGGCCCGCCGCTGCTCGCCAAGGAGCTCAACCGCATGGTCATGTTCCGGCGCCGCAGCGACTACTCGACCCGCGAGCTGCTGGCCGCGTCGCTCGCCGGGCGCCCGGCGGGCCGGCCCGCCGACATCCGGGTGACCCACAAGGGCTTCGACCACCGCCGGGTGCTGGCCGGGCTGGGCGGCGGCTTCGCGGCCGACGACGCCTCGTGCTGCCCGTTCCCCGGGCTGCCGTGGTGGCTCAACTCCCAGTGGTTCGCGCTGCTCCGCCGGTCGGCGAGTCCTCCGTCGGGCCCCGCATCGGCTTGAGCGTGCACGGCCAGGCGTCGCCGTTGAGCGGCGCCAGCGGCTCGTCCATCGCGTCCAGCCGGCAGGCGATGTCGTTGACCAGCAGGCCCGCGGTGACGGTCGGGTCCCAGCGGCCGGCACGGGCCTCGGCCGGCTTGTCCGGCGCCAGCGGGCGGAACGTCACCACCGCGTTGACCGCCAGCGCCGCGATCACCAGCCAGAGGAACGGCCGGGTGTTGCGCCGGCTGGCGCCCAGCCACAGCAGCAGCGTCGCCAGGCAGGGCAGCAGGTGGTTGTACTTCCACGGCAGCACGAAGAACAGGCCCTCGGTGACCGCGAACCCGAGCACGCCGGCCCGCAGCATCGGGTCCCGGCCCCAGCGCCGGAGCGCGACGACCAGCGCGGGCAGGGCGATCAGCATCGCCACGACGAACAGCCCGCCGAACGTGGCGTAGTTCTTGTACGCGAACCGGCCGAGGTTGTTGGCGAAGCTGCGCCAGCCCTCGTCCGACGCCCGGAGGAAGCGCAGCGAGCGGTCGTAGGCCAGCCACGAGGGGACGTACGCCAGCGCGCCGAGGCCCAGGGCCACGGGCGCGGTGCGCAGGCAGCGCCGGCGGCGCGCCGGGTCCCAGCCGTCGGCGACGAGGAACGCCACCACCAGCAGCGCGGACGACAGGCGGGTGCCGATGGCCAGGCCGAACAGCACGCCGGCCAGGACGCTGCGGTCACGCAGGTGGGCGAGCGCACCCCAGACGACGAAGGCCACGGCCCAGATGAAGTCGCCGGTCGAGGTGGCTGCGATCACCGTGGCGGGCGACGCCAGGAACGCGAGTGCGATCAGGTCGCCGTTGGCATGGCCCCAGGCCCGGACCAGCCGGGCGAGCCCGACGACGGCGGCCACCCCGGCGGCCGCGGACGCCAGGTTGAGCAGCAGGTGGCCGCCGACCGGGTCGAGCAGCGCGGCGATGGCCTCGTAGACCGGCACGCCGGGCGTCCGCGAGGGCCGGTAGCGGCCGTCCCAGATGCCCGACGCGGTGTGCAGCACGTCGGTGACGTCGATGTCGGTGCCGTAGCCCATCCACAGGATCGGCAGCGTGACCACGGCGGTGATCCCCGCCAGCGTGAGGTCGCCGAACCCGGCCCGGCCGGCCGGCGCGGCCACGCCGCCGCTGGCCGCCGCCTCCTGCGCAGGCGGTCCCGCGCCGGGCTCGTCCGGCGGCGCCGGCACAGCCGAGGCGCCCGATGCGGGGGCGCGCGTGGTCATCGGCCGGCCAAGCTAGCGACTCCGAGCCGGGGTTGCCCGATCCAAAGTTGCAAGCGACGCACTCAACTTTTATCCTGACCTCTGGTTCAAGCAGATTCCGCGCAATCCAGCAACGTCTTTCCACGGAGGCACCACCATGCCCAAGGCCGTCGGCATCGACCTCGGCACCACCAACTCCGTCGTCGCGGTCCTCGAGGCCGGCGACCCGGTCGTCATCCCCAACGCCGAGGGCGCCCGCACCACCCCGTCGGTCGTCGCGTTCTCCAAGGACGGCGAGGTGCTCGTCGGCGAGGTCGCCAAGCGCCAGGCGATCACCAACCCCGACCGCACGATCCGCTCGGTCAAGCGCCACATGGGCACCAACTGGACGATCGACATCGACGGCAAGAAGTACACGCCGCAGGAGATCTCGGCCCGCACGCTGCATGAAGCTGAAGCGCGACGCCGAGGCCTACCTGGGCGACACCGTCACCCAGGCCGTCATCACCGTCCCCGCCTACTTCGACGACGCCCAGCGCACCGCCACCAAGGAGGCGGGCCAGATCGCCGGCCTCGAGGTGCTGCGCATCATCAACGAGCCCACCGCGGCCGCGCTCGCCTACGGCCTCGACAAGGAGGGCGCCGACCAGACCGATCCTCGTGTTCGACCTCGGCGGCGGCACCTTCGACGTGTCGGTGCTCGAGATCGGCGACGGCGTCTTCGAGGTCAAGTCCACCCACGGCGACACCCACCTCGGCGGCGACGACTGGGACCAGCGGGTCATCGACTGGCTCGTCGAGCCAGTTCAAGGCCGACGCACGGCGTCGACCTGTCGCCAGGACAACATGGCCGTGCAGCGCCTCAAGGAGGCCGCCGAGAAGGCCAAGATCGAGCTGTCGCAGGTGCAGCAGACGCAGATCAACCTGCCGTTCATCACCGCCACCGCCGAGGGCCCGCTGCACCTCGACGAGCCGCTCACGCCGGGCCAAGTTCCAGGAGATGACCGCCGACCTGCTCGAGCGCTGCCGCGGCCCGTTCGAGCAGGCCATCAAGGACGCCGGCCTCACCAAGGGCGACATCGACCACGTGATCCTCGTCGGTGGCTCCACCCGCATGCCCGCGGTGCAGGACCTGGTCCACGACCTCACCGGCAAGGAGCCCCACAAGGGCGTCAACCCCGACGAGGTCGTCGCCATCGGCGCCGCCGTCCAGGCCGGCGTGCTCAAGGGCGAGGTCAAGGACGTCCTGCTGCTCGACGTCACCCCGCTGTCGCTCGGCATCGAGACCAAGGGCGGCGTGATGACCAAGCTCATCGAGCGCAACACCACCATCCCCACCCGGCGCACCGAGGTGTTCACCACCGCCGAGGACATGCAGCCGTCGGTCGAGATCCACGTGCTGCAGGGCGAGCGCGAGATGGCGCAGTACAACAAGACGCTCGGCAAGTTCCAGCTCGTCGACCTGCCGCCGGCGCCCCGGGGCGTGCCGCAGATCGAGGTCACCTTCGACATCGACGCCAACGGCATCGTGCACGTGTCCGCCAAGGACCGGGCCACCGAGCAAGGAGCAGTCGATGACCATCACCGGTCAGTCGTCGCTCGCCAAGGACGACATCGACCAGATGGTGAAGGACGCCGAGGCCCACGCCGAGGAGGACCGCCAGCGCCGCGAGGAGGCCGAGGTCCGCAACAACGCCGACACGCTCGTGTACCAGACCGAGAAGGTGCTCAAGCGAGCAGGGCGACAAGATCTCGGCCGACGAGAAGGCCGCGGTCGAGGACCAGCTCGCCGACCTCAAGACGGCGCTCGACGGCAACGACATCGAGGCCATCAAGCTCGGCCACCGAGGCGCTGATGACGGCCAGCCAGGCGTTCAGCCAGAAGCTGTACGAGGCCGCCGCCGCCGACGACGCGGCCGGCGGCGGCACCGGCGCCGGCCGGCGGCGGCGCGTCGGCCACGGCCGACGACGACGAGGTCGTCGACGCCGAGATCGTCGACGACGAGGAGCAGTAGTGAGCGATCCGCGACCGAGCCGACCGCGAGGCGGTCGAGGCCGCCGGACGACCGGCCGACGCCAGCGACGACGCCGGCCGGCACCGACGACGCGGCGGCGACGGTCGCCGACGGCCGACGTCGCGCGCCGGCGACCGGCGACGGCGACGGCGACGGCCGACGAGCCGACCTCGGCGAGCGACTCGACGCGCCGACGCTCGACGTCGACCGAGTGCTGCTGGCCGAGCGCGACGCAGTACCTCGAGGCATGCCGCCGGGTCGCAGGCCGACTTCGAGAACTACCGCAAGCGGGTCGCAGAAGCGGCAGCGACGACGAGGTCGAGCGGGCCGACGCGGCCGGCTCGTCGAGGAGCTGCTGCCCGGTGCTCGACGCGTGCGAGGCCGGCGTCGCCCACGGCGCCGACCGAGCGTCGAGCCGGTGCTGGCCGCGCTGCTCGGCGCGCTCGCAGAAGGAGGGCCTCGAGCCGCTCGACCCCGAGGGCGAGCCGTTCGACCCCGACCGTCGCCGAGGCGGTGCATGCACGAGCCGGGCGAGGGCGGCGAGCCGGTGGTCGCCGAGGTGCTGCGCACCGGCTACCGCTGGAAGGGCCGGGTCGCTGCGGCCGGCGCATGGTCGAAGGTGCGACGCGGAGCTGACGAGAGGAGCGGCTGATGGCACCGCAGCGCGAGTGGTTCGAGAAGGACTACTACAAGGTCCTCGGCGTCGCCGAGAACGCGACGCCGAAGGAGATCACCAAGGCGTACCGCAAGCTGGCGCGCGAGCTACCACCCCGACGCCAACCCCGGCGACGCCGCCGCCGAGGAGCGGTTCAAGGAGATCTCGGCCGCCTACGACGTGGTCGGCGACGAGGCCAAGCGCAAGGAGTACGACGAGGTCCGCCGGCTCGGCCCGATGCGGCGGCGGGTTCGGCGGCCCGGCGGCGCCGGCGGCCCGGCGGTCCGGGCGGCTTCCGGTTCGAGGACGTCGGCGACCTCGGCGACCTGCTCGGCGGCCTGTTCGGCGCGGTCGGCGGGCGCGGCGGCGCGCGGCGGTCCGGCGCGCGGCACCGGCCCGCAGCGCGGCGACGACCTCGAGGCCGAGCTGCACCTCGACTTCGCCGACGCCGTGCGCGGGCTCACCACCACGCTCCACCTCACGAGCGACGCGCCGTGCGGCACCTGCCACGGCACGGGCGCCAAGCCGGGCACCGCGCCGCACACCTGCCCGCGAGTGCAGCGGCCGCGGCGTGGTCGACGACAACCAGGGCTTCTTCTCGTTCTCCCAGCCGTGCCCGACCTGCGGCGGCCGGGGCTGCATCGATCGACCGACCCGTGCCCGACCTGCCGGGGCCGCGGCGTCGAGCGCCGGCCCCGCGAGGTCAAGGTGCGCATCCCCGCCGGCGTCGCCGACGGCCAGCGCATCCGGCTGCAAGGGCCGGGGCGGTCCCGGCCGCAACGGCGGCCCGCCGGGCGACCTGCTCGTCGACGTGCCACGGTCGCGCCGCACCCGCTGTTCGGCCGCGACGGCGACAACCTCACGCTGCGCGGTGCCGATCACCTTCGCCGAGGCGGCGCTCGGCGCCGACGTCGAGGTGCCGACGCTCGACGGCGGCCCGGTCACGCTCCGGATCCCGCCCGGCACCCAGTCCGGCCGCACGTTCCGGGTGCAAGGGCCGCGGCGTCGCCGACCGCCAAGGCGCACCGGCGACCTGCTCGTCACCGTCGAGGTCGCGGTGCCCGCCGCAGCTGACCGACGAGCGAGCGCGCGGCGGTCGAGGCCCTGGCCGCGGCCAGCAACGGCCGCTCGCCCCGCGCCCATCTCGGAGTCGAGGATGGATGATGCGCCATGCCCGCCGCCCGTGAGTCCACGCGCGCCGTCTACGTCATCTCGGTCGCCGCCGAGCTGGCCGGCGTGCACCCGCAGACCCTGCGCATCTACGAGCGCAAGGGCCTGGTCGACCCGGCCCGCACCAGCGGCGGCAGCCGCCGCTACAGCGACGCCGACATCGACCGGCTCCGCCGCATCCAGGAGCTCACCAACGAGGGCCTCAACCTCGACGGCGTGCCGCGGGTCCTGGAGCTGGAGGCCGAGGTCGCCAGCCTCACGCCGAGCTGGCCGAGGTCCGCCGCCAGGCCTCCGCCGCGGTGGCCGACACCCACCGCCAGTACCGCCGCGACCTCGTGCCGTTGCGTCAGGCGGTCGCTGTGTTCGACACCCGCGGCCGCTGAACGACAACGAAAACGACCGAAACGAAAACGAAATGAGGCCGGTTAGGAGGCCGCCGGGGGCGGCCTCTTTGGGGATTGTTGGGGCGGTCGGGCGGGCGTCAAGGACAAGCCGTGCTGCGCACGGGCCCCTGCGGGGCTCCTTGACCCCCGCCCGACCGCCCGTTTGACACTCACGGTGACCCTTACACCGTTGGTTTAACCGGAGGGAAGTCGTTGCGCGGGAAACTGGCCTCGGAAGTGGTTGGTTATCAACCACTTTCGCGACCCAGAACGAAAAGACCCCAGAACAGAGGCGACCCACGGCCACCGTGCGTGGAAAAAGGCGGTCGGGTGGGGGTCAAGGAGCCGCCGCAGGCGGCCGAGCGCAGCGAGCTTGTCCTTGACGCCCACCCGACCGCCCCCACCATCACATTGGAGGCCGCCCCCGGCGGCCTCCTTACCAGCCCCAGGGCCGACCCGCGCGCGACGCAAGTGCCCACACCCAACCCAAGACCAGAACAGCGGCCAGATCAACGCTCGACGTAAAACAACGGCAGCCCGGCAACGGGCCGGATGTCCGCGTTCAGCTCCTCCAGCTCGCTAGGCGCCGGCATCACCAGCAGCTCGACGCCCGTGCCCTCCAAGCGCCAGGCGATGTCGCGGAGCTGACCTCGAGCGAGCCCGCCCGTGACGATCAGCGCCTCGGCGCCTGCCGTCGCGAGCGCCGCGCTCACCGCTGCGCCCACGTCGCCGGCTGCCACCGGGAGCTTGCCGGCGTTGCCGTTGTCGGCGTCCGGGCCCAGGACCAGGGCGTCGATCGGGGTGATGCCGCTCGCCGGGCGATCCGCCAGCTGGTCGATCACCGCGTCGATGCCCCGGCGCGATCCCGCGACCAGGGCCGTGCGGCGGGCTCGGCCGCGGCGTCTGGCGCGGCGCAGGACGGTGGCCACGGCCGCCCGAGCGCCCAGGGTGAAGACCACCGCCAGCGGCACCACCGCCGCCAGCACGCCCCTGCCGACCAGCGCCAGGTGGAGCACGTAGTAGGCCACCGCCACGACCGCCAGCAGCTGGGCGCCGGCCCGCACGACCCTCGTCCAGAGTCCCGACATCGTGCCGAACGGGCCGACGTCGTAGGCGTCGGCCAGGGCCAGGATCACCAGCCACGTGGGGATCGTCGCCAGGCCCAGCGCCGTGTCGGGCAGGCGGATCGAGCGGATGTGGACCTCGGCGCCCTCCGCGCCCGTGACCGTGAGCTTGGCCGTCAACGTCGCGGCCGCCATCGCCAGGCCGTCGACCACCACCAGCACCGCCACCAGCGAGGTCAGCCACCGGGGCCGGTTGACCGACGGTGACGTGGCATCGCTCTGTGCGGCGGATTCGCCGCGCCCGGTGACCGCAACCCGCCCGGGAGAGCGTGCTGTGGTGGTCGTATCCACGATGCTCCCCCTGGTCCGTCCTCAGCGCTGCGGACGCTTTCCCCGCTCCTCAGCGATGTTACCCGCCGGTCGCCCCCCGTGCTCGGGGTCCGCGATCGCGGACTCGTACAGCTCCATGAGCGCCGCCGTCGTCGCCTCGACCGAGAACAGCCGGGCGTGGCGCGTCCGGCCCGCGGCGCCCCTCGCCGCCACCGCCTCGTCCGACGCCGCCGCCTCGTCGATGGCCGCCGCCAGTGCCGCCGGGTCGGTCCCCGTCACCCAGCCCGCCTCGTCGCCGACCACCTCGCGCAGCCCGCC
This sequence comes from uncultured Acidimicrobiales bacterium, assembly GCA_963739835.1. Classification (GTDB taxonomy): domain Bacteria; phylum Actinomycetota; class Acidimicrobiia; order Acidimicrobiales; family VFJN01; genus ZC4RG19. The sequence continues at coordinate 162,590 of CAVUBW010000026.1, read as the reverse complement.
CCGACCGGTCGTGATCACCGGGCGGCCGGTCGCGAACGCCTCCGCCGCCACACGGCCGAACGGCTCGTCCCACACCGACGGCACGACGACGGCCCTGGCCGCGGCCATGCGGGCGGCCACCTCCGCCACCGGGAGCTGGCCCGTCCACTCGATCCGGGGGTCACGGGCCGCCGCCGCCCGGACCGTGTCGGCCTGCGGGCCGTCGCCCACGAAGCACAGCCGGGCCTCCGGCGCCGACACCCGGCCCCACGCGTCGAGCAGCAGGTCGATGCCCTTGTAGACGGCGAACTTGCCGACGAACAGGAACTCCCGGCCCGCCGAGGGGTCGCCCACGGCGGCCGCCGACCCGGGCGCCGGGATCGGGTTGTACTTCACCCGCACCCGATCCGGGTCGAACCCCGCCTCCGCCACCAGCCAGTCGCGCAGCGTCTCGCTGATCGCGATCGTCTGCAGGCGGGTGCGGGCCAGCCGCCGGAAGATCGACGTCGCCCCCGTGATCAGCGCGCTGCCGGCGACCGACCCGCGGTAGCAGCCGTGGCGGATGCCCGGCACCCGCCAGCCCGCCCGGCAGTCGGCGCAGTCGGCGCCGTCGCGGAAGTGGGTGCCCTCGACGCACAGCACGCGCAGGTTCCGGGCCGTCCACACGACCGGCAGGCCCGCCCGGACCGCCCGGCCCGGCACGCTCGACGTGAACAGCGGGAAAAGATTGTGGACGTGGACGAGGTCCGGCCGGGCCCGGTCGAGCACCGCGCCGAAGCGGGACGCCGCGCCCGGCGACCACACCGACCCGGCCGCCGACCGCACGCGCACGGCCACGCCGCCGCCCAGCACCTCGTCGTTGGAGGTCTCGTGGACCGTCACGTCCACCCCGGCGGCCCGGAGGCCCTCGACCTCCTGGGCGACCGAGACGTTCTCGCCCGACGGGGTCAGCGACGAGTACCGGTTGTGGACGACGACGACCCGCACGGCGTCATGCCCCCGCGGCCGACGCCGCCTGCGGCCGGCGGGCGTCCTCGTAGATGCGGATCAGCTCGGCGGTCGTGACCTCGGGGCTGAACCGCTCGGCGTGGCGCCGGGCCGCCGCCGCCCCCCGGCGGTCGACCGCCTCCGACGACGTCGCCGCCTCCCCGATCGCGGCGGCCAGCGCAGCGACCGACGTGCCGGTGATCCAGCCCGTCGTGTCGTCCACGATCTCGGCCAGCCCGCCGTGCCCGGACGTGATGACCGGCCGGCCGAACGCCTGGGCCTCGGCCGCCACCCGGCCGAACCCCTCCTCCCACAGCGACGGCACCAGCATCGCCCGGCTCGCCCGCAGGGTGTCGGCGACCTGGGCCGGCGGGACCTGGCCCGGCCAGACGATCCGGGGGTCGGCGGCGGCTGCGGCCCGCACCTCGGCGGCCAGGTCGCCGTCGCCGAGGATGTGCAGCTCGGCGTCCACGTCCGCCGCCCGCCACGCCGCCAGCATCGGGACGATCCCCTTGTACGCCGACAGCCGCCCCACGAAGCAGAACCGCCGCTGTTCGCCGGGCGGGGGCGGCGGGTCGGTCGGGGCGTCGACCCCGTTGTACTTGACCCGCACGGCGGCGCGGTCGAACCCGCCGGCCGACCCCAGCCAGTCGGCGATCGTGCGGCTGATGGCGACCGGCACGACCCCGCGGCGGGCCGCCCGGCGGAAGATCGAGGTCGCCGCCGTGACCAGCGCGCTGGCGCCGAGCGAGTCGGCGTAGCACCGGTGGGCGACGCCGGGCACCCGCCAGCCGGGCCGGCACTGGTGGCACGGCTGGCCGTCCCGGAAGTACCCCCCGGCGACGCAGCGGACCCGGCGGTTGTGCACGGTCCACACGAGCGGCGTCCCCCGGCGCCGGGCGGCCAGCGGCACGCTCGCGCTCAGCAGCGGGAACAGGTTGTGCACGTGGACGAGGTCCGGCCGGCACTCGTCGAGCATTCGCTCGAAGCGCCGGCGGGCCGCGACCGACCACACCGCGCCGAGCCCGTCGCGCACCCGGTCGAGCGGCCCGACGTCGACCATCTCGTCGTTGCTGACCTGGTGGGTGACCACGTCGACGCCCGCAATGCCGAGCCAGCGGATCTCGTCGTCGACGGCCGCATTCTCACCGGAGGGTGAACGCGACGAGTAGCGGTTGTGAACGACGAGAACCCTCATCGTGTGTCCCAGGACACAGGAGTGGACGGCACGAGATTCGTATCTTACTCTTCGGTCACAAGCGGTCGTCTGGCCGCCCGGATCGCTGGGGCCGTCCGTAGGACAGGGTCGGAATCCGGCCTCAGCAGGGGAACCCAGGGGTTCGGCGCAACGTGGGGGAGGACACGTCGATGTGGCTCCGCGAATCGGATGCGGACCCGGTGAGTGACGCACGCACGCCGCCGGCGCGGCGTCCTGCGGTCGCTCCCGGCGAGCAAGCCCGCTCGCGCACGTTGCGCATCCTCGTCCACGACTTCGCCGGCCATCCGTTCCAGATCGACCTCAGCCGGGCGCTGGCCCAGCGGGGCAACCAGGTCCAGCACGTCTACTGCGGGTCGTACACCAGCGGCAAGGGTCGCTTCGAGCGCGGCGACGACGACGGGAACCTCTCGGTCGTCGCCATCCCGGCGGGCGAGTCGTTCGCCCGCTACGCGCCCGTGCGCCGCATCAGCCAGGAGGCCGCCTACGGCCGACGCTTCACCCGCGTCGCCGCCGGGTTCCGGCCCGACGTCGTGCTCGCCTGCAACGTGCCGCTCGTCGCCAAGTCGGTGGCGGCGGCCTGGTGCCGCAAGGTGGGCGTCCCGTGGGTCTTCTGGCTCCAGGACCTCCACAGCGTGGCGATGACCGCCGAGGCCGAGAAGCGCTGCGAGCGCTTCGGGGCCGCCCGCCTCGGGCGCCGGGTCGGCACGAGCTTCGAGGCCCTGGAGCGGCGGCTGCTGCGCCAGGCATCCGGCGTCGTGTCGATCACCGACGACTTCGAGCCGATGCTCGCCTCCTGGGGCATCGACGCCGACGACTGCACGGTCATCGAGAACTGGGCGCCGCTCGGCGACCTGCCGCTGCGCCCCCGCGACAACCAGTGGCGCCAGCGCCGGGGCCTCGGCGACCGGTTCGTCTACCTCTACACGGGCACCCTCGGGCTCAAGCACCGGCCCGAGCTGCTGTACCGGCTCGCCGAGCAGCGCTCCGGCGACGCCGACGTCGTGGTGGTCAGCGAGGGCATGGGCGAGGCCCGCCTCCGGGAGTTGCTGCGCAAAGACCCGCTGCCCAACCTGCACCTGCTGCCGTTCCAGGCGATGTCCGACTACCCGGACATTCTCGGCGCCGCCGACGTGCTGGTCGCGCTGCTGGAGCCGACCGCCGGCACCTTCTCCGTCCCGTCCAAGGTGCTGTCCTACCTCTGTGCGGCCCGGCCCATTCTGGCCGCCATCCCGCCCGAGAACCTCGCCGCCCGCACGATCGAGCGGGCCGGCGCCGGCCTCGTGGTCCCACCGTCAGACGAGGAGGCCTTCCTCGTCGCGGCGAAGCAGCTCCGCACCGACGCAGCGTTGCGTTCTTCGGCTGGGCGCAGTGCTCGCGCCTACGCTGAGACGACGTTCGACACCGCGGTCATCGCCGACCGCTTCCAGGACGTCATCGACCGGGCCATCGTCCGCCAGGCGGTGGCCCGGACCCAGGAGACCTGACCTCACAATGGACCATGTGCTGGTGACCGGCGCCGGGGGCTTCATCGGGGGCCACCTGGTGCGCCGGCTACGGGAAGACGGGGTCGGCCGGATCCGCGGCCGTCGACTGTCAAGCCGCTGGACGAGTGGTACCAGGTCTTCGACGACGTCGAGAACATGCAGCGCGGACCTGCAGCTGCTCGACGCCTGCCGCCGGGCGGTCGACGGGCGTCGACGACGGTGTTCAACCTCGCGGCCGACATGGGCGGCATGGGCTTCATCGAGACACAACAAGGCCGCTGTGCATGCTGTCGGTGCTGATCAACACCCACATGCTGATGGCGGCCCGCGACGCCGGCGTCGAGCGCTTCTTCTACTCGTCGTCGGCCTGCGTCTACGCCGCCGACAAGCAGACGCCGCACCGACGTCACCGCCGCTGAGCGAGGAGCGATGCCTATCCGGCGATGCCCGAGGACGGCTACGGCTGGGAGAAGCTGTTCAGCGAGCGGATGTGCCGCCACTTCCGCGAGGACTTCGGCCTCGCGACGCGCGTGGCGCGCTACCACAACGTCTACGGCCCGCACGGCACCTGGGACGGCGGCCGCGAGAAGGCGCCGGCGGCGATCTGCCGCAAGGTCATCGACGCCAAGCTCACCGGCGACCACGAGATCGAGATCTGGGGCGACGGCGAGCAGACCCGCAGCTTCATGTACATCGACGACTGCCTCGAGGGCACGCTGCGGCTCATGGCACAGCGACATCGTCGAGCCGCTCAACGTCGGCAGCGACGAGCTGGTCACGATCAACCAGCTCGTCGACATCGTCGAGGAGATCGCCGGCGTGAAGCTGAAGCGCGCGCTACAAGCTCGACGCGCCCGAAGGGCGTGCGCGGCCGCAACAGCGACAACACGCTGATCCGCGAGCGGCTGGGCTGGGCGCCGTCGATCACGCTGGAGGACGGCCTCGCCGCCACCTACGCCTGGGTCCACGACCAGGTCGCCGCGTCGCTCTCCCGAGACCGCTAGGCGGGTGGCCACCGCGACCAATGCCCGCCGGGTGCTGGTCGTCGCCGACCAGGCGGCCTCCAGCCTGTCGAACGTGGTGGTCGCCATCCTGGTGGCGCGCTCGTTTGCCACGCCCGAGCCGTTCGCCGCGTTCGGGGTGGCGGTGCTGGTGTTCCAGTTCACCGTCGGCTGCGCCCGCGGGCTGGTGGCCGAGCCGATGATCTCGCAGCACTCGGCCCGAGCCGAGGCGGACCGCCGGGCGCTCGTGCCCAGCTACCTCGGCGCGATGTTCACGTTCGGGGTGGCGGTGGCGGTCGCGGTCGCGCTCGCCGGCACGGCCCTCGGGGGCATGGCCGGCTCGGCGCTGGTCGCGCTCGCCGTCGTGCTGCCGCTGGTCCTCCTGCAGGACGCCTGGCGCTACATGCTCATGATCGACCGGCCGGCGATGGCGCTCACGATCGACCTGGTGTGGCTGGCCGCGAGCTGCGCGGCGATCGCCGTGGCGCCCGCGTCGGCCCAGGTCGGCTGGTACGTGCTGGCGTGGGGCGCCGGCGGCATACTGGGCGCCGCGGTGGCGTCGGCGATCTGCTGGCGCTGCTTCGACCACCGGCCCCGCCCGCTCGTGTACTTCCGCGACCACCGGGCGCTCGGCGTCCGGTTCCTCGGCGAGTACGCAGCCGCCCAGGCCGGGACCTACCTGGCGCTGGTCGGGTGCGGCTGGATCCTCGGGCTGACCGCGTACGGCGCGGTCCGGGCGGGGTGGCTGTTCTTCGGCCCGATCATGACGCTGCAGGCCGGCGTCCTGCTCGCCGCGCTGCCCGAGGGCATGCGGCTGCGCGAGCAGCCCGAGCGGCTGCTCCGCCTGGTCGTCGGCGCGTCGCTGCTGGTCGGCGCGTCGTCGCTGGCGTGGACCGCGGTCGGCGTCATCCTGCCCGACTCGTTCGGCCGGGCGCTGTTCGGCCCGACCTGGGCCACCGCCGACGGCATCCTCGTGCCGATGGGCGTCGCCATGGTCGGCGCCGGCTTCATCGCCGGCGGGCTGGTCGGCGTGCGCTCGCTGGACGGCACCAAGGGCATCGGCGCCCGGCTGCGCAGCATCGGCTTCATGGTCGTGTGCCCGCTCGGCGGGGCCCTGATCGGCGGGCTGATGGGCTTCGTCGTCGGGTTCGCCGTGGGCCAGGGCCTGGCGGCGATCGTGTGGCTGGTGACCTACGGGGCGCTGCGGGCCGAGGCGGCCTCAGACCGCGACGTCCGCGGCGGCGAGCCCGTGGAGGTACCGGTCCCGCAGCTCCTGGCGGCGCAGCGCCCAGAGCACGCTCACGAGGGCCAGTGGTAACCAGTAGAACCGCTGGGCGAAGACGGGCTGGAACATCGCGAACACGTTGATCGACAGGATCGACGACATCAGCCCGATCGACGCCGCGTGCAGCGGCGTGCCGCGCGTGTTGAGCACGAGCAGCCAGGCCTGGCGGACGCTGGCGACCACGACGACGAGCAGGCCCACGAGCCCGGGGACGCCGGTCTCGTAGAGCAGCTTGAGGAACATGTTGTGGACGCGGGACGCGCCGACCTGCCCGTCCTGCTCGCTGACGAAATTGGTGTTGGCGTCGAGGCCCACGCCGGTCACGAGCGAGTGGTCGAAGTTGCCGATGACGAAGTTGTTGACGTTGCCCCGCGAGGTCACGCTCTCGTTGACCGCGCTGTCGCCGCCCTCGAGCTGGGTGAGCCGGTCGATCACGGGCAGGTTGCTGCTGAACAGCCAGGCGATGCCTGCCACCGCCACGGCCATCCCGAGCAGGATGGGGATCGGGCTGGGCGGCTTCGCGCCCGGCGCCCGCGGGCCCTTGGTCAGCACGCTGAGCCCGACGCACAGCGACAAGGCGACGGCGGTGGAGATGAAGGCGGTGAGCGATCCGGTCGTGCCGATGGCGAAGCCGACCAGCCCGAACATGGCGACGCGGCGCCAGGGCAGCTTGGTGGTCTGCTGGTCCCGCCATGGCAGGCCCATCACGACGAGCGGCATGGCCACGATCAGCAGGCCGCCCAGCTCGTTGGGGTGGCCGAACCACGCGGCCTGGCGGTTGTCGGGGTTGTCGCGGGTGAGGTGGATGAGGCCGAAGTAGCCGGCGATGGCTCCCATGCAGCTCACGGTGATCGTGATCTCGAACGCCTTGAACAGCCGGTTGAGCGCGATCCGGTCGGGGGTCACGGCCCGCAGGAACCAGAACCAGACGAGCGTGATCCACACGATCCGCACGACCTGGATGGCCGAGTCGGCGGGGGTGAACGACTGGAGGCAGGCGATGGTCCCGGCCGCGCCGAGCAGGATCGTGCCCAGGAGGATCGGCGGCGACGTCTTGCGCATGGCCGGGGGCGAGAGGTCGCCGGTGTTGCCCGACAGCATCTTGAGCCCGGTCACCACCGCACCGAGCAGGAACACGATGTCGGAGATCGGCGTGCCCGCCACCCGGAACTTGTTGAAGCCGAGCAGGGCGAGGCCGAGGCACGCCAGGAAGAGCGCCCCGCCCATGCGGGACCGGCGGCGGGGCGCGACCGGTGGCCGCCGCTCGGCCGGCGGACCGGCGGGCAGCGCAAACGGCCGGGACGGCTGTCCGCCGCCGAAGGGCTGGGCGACCAGTGCGATCGGGCCAGGCTAGTGGAGGGCGCCCGGCTGGCCCTTGGTCGCCGCTCCAACCCCAACGAAAACGACCAAACGATAACGAGGCCGGTTAGGAGGCCGCCGGGGGCGGCCTCTTTGGGGATTGTTGGGGCGGTCGGGCGGGCGTCAAGGACAAGCCGTGCTGCGCACGGGCCCCTGCGGGGCTCCTTGACCCCCGCCCGACCGCCCGTTTGACACTCACGGTGACCCTTACACCGTTGGTTTAACCGGGGGGAAGTCGTTGCGCGGGCAACTGGCCTCGAAAGTGGTTGGTTATCAACCACTTTCGCGACCCAGAACGAAGAGACCCCAGAACAGGGGCGAGCCAGGGCCACCGTGCGTGGAAAAAGGCGGTCGGGTGGGGGTCAAGGAGCCGCCGCAGGCGGCCGAGCGCAGCGAGCTTGTCCTTGACGCCCACCCGACCGCCCCCACACTCACATTGGAGGCCGCCCCCGGGCGGCCTCCTTACCAGCCCCTGGGCCAGACCAGCACCCGCGCAAGTGCCAACACCCAACCGAAGCCACGACAACCGGCCAGCCATGACGATGCGGCCGCAAGGCCGGGCCGGGCGCTCAGTCTGACCGGGCAGACCCGCTCCCTGTAGGATCGGGGCCTCATGGAGTCGTCGCTGGAGGAGCCGGATCTCCGGTCCTATCTGGGGATCATCGCCCGGCGCCGCTGGCTCGTGATCATCACGACGCTGGTGTGCGTGGGCGTTGCCATCGCGGTCTCGGTCGTCCCCCAACCCCGCTACCGCGTGCGTGCCCAGGTGCTCACGACCGGCGTGAACGACCCGGTGGCGATGGTGTTCGGCGTCAACGGCGGCGGCGACCTCAACCGCCAGGCGAGCAGCCAGCTCGCGTTCATCTCGTCGTCCCGCATGCGGTTCGCGGTAGCCAAGGCCTACACGGGCTCGATGTCCAAGGGCGAGATCTTCAGGGTCTCGGCCAGCCCGGTCGGCGTCGAGGACAACAGCAACACGTCCAGTGTGGTCGAGCTGTCGCTGCTGTCGACCGACCCGGTGGCCGCGGCCACGCTGGTCAACGTCTACGCCAACACCTACGTCGCTCTGCGCGAGTCGATCGACCAGGAGCGGCTGAACACGACCAAGGGCCGGCTCGAGGCGCTGCTCCAGGAGACCCAAGACCAGATCGACGCGATCAACCAGCCGCTCGCCGCAATCGACGCCCAGATCGCCACCGACCAGGGCAACCCGACCGCCCTGATCGCGCAGCGGACGCAGACCGCCGCGGCGCTCAAGGAGCAGACCGACCCGCTGACCTCGCAGGCGGCCCAGATCCAGCGGACGCTCTCCAACGTCGATCTGGGCGTCGAACTGTCGGCCGGCGGCGGCGCCGAGGTGCTCAGCCTCGCCGGGGCGCCCGACACGCCGGTCAGCCCCAACCTGCCGCTCAACCTGGCGATCGGCCTGGTGTTCGGCCTGTTCCTCGGGGCGGCGCTCGCGTTCGTGCGCGACTACTTCGACGACTCGGTCAAGTCGAAGGAGATGGTCGACCAGGTCACCGGCGTCACCACGCTGGGCCTGATCCCCAAGTACGACTCCGATTCCGACCTGGTGACGGTCGACTACCCCAACGCCCCGGCGGCAGAGGCGTTCCGCCTGCTGCGCACGTCGGTCAAGTTCCTCAGCATCGAGCGCCAGGTGCGGGTCGTGCAGGTCACGAGCCCGTCACCGGGCGAGGGCAAGACCGCGGTGGCGGTCAACCTGGCGATCGCGTTCGCCCAGGCCGGCGACCGGGTCGTGCTGGTCGGCGGCGACCTCCGGCGCCCGCGCATGGAGGAGGTGCTCGACGTCCCGCTCACGCCGGGCCTCACGGCGGTGCTCATCGGCGACGTCACGCTGCCCCAGGCGATCCAGACGGTGGCCTCGGTGCCCAACCTCTCGGTCCTGCCGGCCGGCTACCCGCCGCCCAACCCGTCCGAGCTGCTGAGCGGCGAGCGGGCGAGGCGGCTCATCGACGTGCTGGGCCAGACCTACGACGTGGTGGTCATCGACTGCCCGCCGGTCCTGGCGGTCACCGACTCCCTGGTCCTCGCCCGCATGGCCGACACGACGCTGCTGGTGACGTCGGTCAACCGCACGTCCAAGCGCAGCCTGGCCCGGGCGGTCGAGCTGCTCCGCCAGGTCGACGCCCCGCTGGCCGGCACGGTGCTCAACAGCCTGTCCCCGGACGACTCGTTCGGCGGCGAGCCCTACCGCTACGAGACCACCTCCAGCGCCCGCGCCCGCCACCACAAGGGCCCGGTCGAGCAGGAGAGCGGCAACGGCCGCCGCGGTCGCCGGCCCCGCTGGGCCGACGACGAGGGCGACCCCGATGCCGACTGGGACGTGGCCCCCCCGGCGAGGAACTGAGGCAGACCCGCGTTTTGTCCCCCGAAGTGGTCGTTCTGGCGACCAGTTCCAGGGACAAAACGCGTCGGCCTGTCCGAACTTGAGTGCCTGACTATCAAGTTTGGTGAGCGGGTTGTATCCTGTGCGGCATGGCGCTCGACCCCAACCGCTGGACCCTGAAGATCCAGGAGGCCTTCGACGCGGCCGTCGATGCCGCCAAGGCCGCCTCCAACCCCGAGGTCACGCCCGACCACCTGCTGCTCGCCCTGCTGGGCCAGGACGAGGGCATCGTCCTGCCGATCCTCCAGAGGCTCGGCAAGGCGCCGCTGCCCCTGCGCAACCAGGTGAACGAGGCGCTCGCCAAGCTGCCGCACGCCTACGGCAGCGAGGCGCGGCTGTCCCGTGACCTCAACCGGGTGTTCGACGACGCCGACACGGCCCGCGCCGAGCTGCACGACGAGTACCTGTCGACCGAGCACCTGCTGCTCGCCCTGGCCGACCGGCTCGGCGTCGCCCGCGAGGACCTGCTGTCGGCCCTGCAGGCCGTGCGGGGCAGCCACCGGGTCACCAGCCAGAACCCCGAGGAGCAGTTCCAGGCGCTCGAGAAGTACGGCCGCGACCTCACCGAGGTCGCCCGCGAGCGGCAAGATCGACCCGGTCATCGGGCGCGACGAGGAGATCCGCCGGGTCATCCAGGTGCTGTCCCGCCGCACCAAGAACAACCCGGTCCTCATCGGCGAGCCGGGCGTCGGCAAGACCGCCATCGTCGAGGGCCTGGCCCGCCGCATCGTCGACGGCGACGTGCCCGAGAGCCTCAAGAACAAGCGGCTGATCGCGCTCGACATCGGCGTCGATGGTCGCCGGCGCCAAGTACCGGGGCGAGTTCGAGGAGCGGCTCAAGGCCGTCCTCAAGGAGATCACCGACGCCGAGGGCGAGGTCATCACCTTCATCGACGAGCTGCACACGATCGTCGGCGCCGGCGCCGCCGAGGGCGCGATGGACGCCGGCAACATGATCAAGCCGATGCTCGCCCGGGGCGAGCTGCGCATGATCGGCGCCACCACCCTCGACGAGTACCGCAAGCACATCGAGAAGGACGCCGCGCTCGAGCGCCGCTTCCAGCAGGTCTACGTCGGCGAGCCCTCCGTCGAGGACACCATCGCCATCCTCCGCGGGCTCAAGGAGCGCTACGAGGTCCACCACGGCGTGCGCATCCAGGACGCGGCCCTCGTCGCCGCCGCCGTGCTCTCCGACCGCTACATCACCGGCCGGTTCCTGCCCGACAAGGCCATCGACCTGGTCGACGAGGCCGCCTCGCAAGCTGCGCATCGAGATCGACTCGCTGCCGACCGAGATCGACGTGGTCGAGCGGCGCATCCGCCAGCTCGAGATCGAGCAGGTCGCGCTGGCCAAGGAGACCGACGCGCCGTCCCGGGAGCGCCTCGCGGCGCTCGACGAGGAGCTGGCCAACCTGCACGAGCAGATCGGCGCCATGATGGCCCACTGGGAGCACGAGAAGGAGGCCATCGCCGCGATCCGCGACGCTCAAGGAGGAGCTCGAGAGCCTGCGCACGCAGGTCGAGCGCGAGACCGACCTCGAGAAGGCGGCCGAGATCCGCTACGGCCGCATCCCCGAGCTCGAGCGCCAGGTCGCCGAGGCGACCGCCAAGCCTCGACGAGCTCCAGGCCGGCGGCCAGCGCATGCTGAAGGAGGAGGTCGACGACCGAGGACATCGCCGAGGTCGTCGCCAGGTGGACCGGCGTCCCGGTCAGCCGGCTCATGGAGGGCGAGATGGACAAGCTCGTCCACCTCGAGGAGCGTGCTGCACGAGCGGGTCGTCGGCCAGGACGAGGCCGTCGCCGCCGTCGCCAACGCCATCCGCCGCAGCCGGGCCGGCCTGTCCGACCCGCACCGGCCGATCGGCTCGTTCCTGTTCCTCGGCCCGACCGGCGTCGGCAAGACCGAGCTGGCCCGGGCGCTGGCCGAGTTCCTCTTCGACGACGAGCGGGCGATGGTCCGCATCGACATGAGCGAGTACATGGAGAAGCACTCGCGTCAGCCGGCTCATCGGCGCGCCCCCCGGCTACGTCGGCTACGACGAGGGCGGCCAGCTCACCGAGGCGGTGCGCCGCCGGCCCTACGCGGTCGTGCTGCTCGACGAGATCGAGAAGGCCCACCCCGACGTGTTCAACGTCGCTGCTGCAGGTGCTCGACGACGGCCGCCTCACCGACGGCCAGGGCCGCACGGTCGACTTCACCAACGTCGTGCTGATCATGACGTCGAACCTGCCGGGCGACCCGCGCGACTTCTTCAAGCCCGAGTTCATCAACCGCGTCGACGACATCATCCGGTTCCGGGCGCTGACCGAGGACGACCTCGGCCGCATCGTCGAGATCCAGCTGCGGGGCCTGCGCGACCGGCTGGCCGGCCGCCGCATCACCCTCGACGTCACCGACGCCGCGGTGAAGCGCGCTGGCCCAGCGAGGGCTTCGACCCGGCCTTCGGCGCCCGCCCGCTCAAGCGGGTCATCCAGCGCGAGATCGGCGACGAGCTGGCCCTCGCGCTGCTCGACGGCAAGATCGCCGAGGGCGACACCGTCACGGTCGACGCCGACCCGATCAGCCACACCCTCTCGATCCGCTGACGCACGATCCGTGCCACACTGGCACGGCACGGCGGAACCGACGCTGGGAGAGGTGCTGCTGTTGACCGGCGAGACCGGGGGCGCCCCGGACACGACCGACTTCCTGGTGAACCAAGAGCATCGGCTTCCTGCTGACCGATCACGCCGGGGAGGGGACACGACCGGGACGTCCAAGCTGCAACTGGTCGCGCTCGCGGGGCTCGCGGCGCTGGTGGCCGCCGCGTGCGAGGTGCCGCAACCGTGGCGGCGCGAGCTGATCACGGTCGACCCCGCGGGCACCACCGGCGGCAACGCCGACAGCCGGGTCACCGGCGACCGCGCCGTCGCGGTGCAGCTGCCGCCGGCGGTCAGCGCCGACGGCGAGACCGTGGCGTTCGCCACCGCCGCCACGAACCTGGCGACCGGCGTCCAGGACAACCCGGGGTTCGACGACGTGTACGTCCGCCACCTCGACACCGGCGCGAGCGAGCTCGTGTCGGTCGCCCCCGACGGCGTGACCGGGGGCAACAACACCTCCGACCCGCCGGCCGTGAGCCCCGACGGCAGCAAGGTCGCGTTCGCCAGCCTCGCGACCAACCTGGGTGCGCCGTCCAACGGCACCCTCCGGCGGGTCTATCTGCGCGACCTGGCGACCGGCACGACGTCGCTGGTCTCGCTCAAGGGCGACGGCACCTCCGACCCGAACAACGGCGCGGCGCTCCAGCCGGTGTTCAGCCCGGACGGCACCAAGATCGCGTTCGCCACCACGGCGTTCGACCTCGGGCCGGTCGACAACAACGGCCCGTTCGGCGTCGACTTCTACATCCGCGACCTGGTGGCGGGCACGACGTCGCTGGTCACGCTCAACTCCGCCGGCACCGAGGCCGCAGCGGGCGCCGGCATCGGCCTCGAGCCCACCGTGTGGAGCCCGGACGGGACGAAGATCGCCTTCGTGTCCAAGGCGAGCCTCCTGGTGGAGAACGTGCCGGGAACCGCTCTGTTCGACCAGTCTGGCCGCTTGTACGTCCGCGACCTCGTGGGGGGCCACACGACGCTCGTGTCGCCGATCGACGCGACGGCGGGCACGGCCGACGACGCCCACTTCAGTCCGGACGGCACCAAGATCGTCTTCACCCTGCGCCTCGACGGCCGCAGCGACGTGTTCCTGCACGACCTGACCACCGGCGACACCGTGCGGCTGACCGACAACGCCGCGGGCACGGCACCCGCCAACGGCCCGTCCCGCGCGCCGCGGTTCGGCGCCGACGCCACCCACGTCGTGTTCGAGAGCGAGGCGAGCGACCTCGGGCCGGCCGACGCCAACGGCGTGCCCGACATCTACATGCGCGACCTGGCGGCCGGGACGACCGCGCTGGTCTCGGTCAACGCCGCGGGCACCGCGGCCGCTGACGGCGGCGGCACGGCACCGGCGTTCAGCCCGGACGGCCGGCGGGTGGCGTTCGTGAGCGCCGCCACCGACCTCGGCCCGGGCGCGACGCCGGGCACCGACGTCTACGTCCGCGACCTGCTCACCGCCACGACCACCCGGGCGACCCAGCGCGACCCGGCGGTCGGCGGCGGCCCGGTGTCGGTCGCCAACCCGCAGTTCACGCCGGCAGGCACGCTTGTCTTCGCCAGCGCCGACACCGACCTCGGCGCCGCCGACACGGGCGGCCACGTGCAGTACTACACGGCGTCGTTCTTCGGCGCCGACGTCAGCGCGAGCATCGTCGCCCGCCCCGGCCTCCAGCACGAGGTGCTGATCGACGCCGGCGCCCGCAACGACGGTCCGGACCCGGCCGAGAACGCCGACCTGCTCGTGCTCGTCCCCGCGGGCGTGGACGTCACGAGCCTCTTCCCGGGGTGCGAGTTCACGGACGGCCCGCCTTCGCCCGACGTCGTCCGGTGCGACCTCGGCACGCTGGACGTCGGCGAGCGCCAGAGTTTCCAGATCGTCGGCGTCGTGACGGTCCCTGCGAGCCAGGAGCTGTTCACCCAGGCGCTCGTCCGGACCACGACGGTCGACCCGGTGCTGGCCGGCAACCAGGTCGGCGACTTCATCCCCCACTGATCCGGTGGCCAACGAGTACTCCGGCCGGTGGTTCCAGGCGTTCCTGGACACCGTGCCGGAGGACTGGACCCGGGCGGAGGTCGCCGGCATCACCCGCCGGCTGCCCCTGCCCGCCTTCCGCCACGTCCTCGACGTGTGCTGCGGGCCCGGCCGCCACGCCGGGCCGCTGGCCGCCGCGGGCTACGACGTCACCGGCGTCGACCGCGACGTGGGCGCCGTGGCCCGGGCGGCGAGCGGGGTGCCGGCCGGCCGGTTCCTGGCGCTCGACCAGCGGGACCTGGGGGCGCTGCGGGCCACGTTCGACGCCGCCATGATCCTGTGGCAGAGCTTCGGCTGGTTCGACCCGGCCACCAACGACCGGGTCCTCGGCGACCTGGCCGCCCGGCTGCGTCCCGGCGGGCGCCTGCTGCTCGACGTCTACCACCCGGGATTCGTGCGGGCGCACGCGGGCACCACGACCTCGCCCCGGGCGGACGGCTGCCGGTCGATCACCAACGCGGTGCACGGCGACCGCCTCGTCTCGACGATCGACTACCTCGACGGCTCGACCGACACGATGGACTTCGAGCTGCTCGACCCGGGCGACCTCGCCGCCCGGGCGGCCCGCTGCGGGTTCCGGCTCGCCGAGGCGTGCTGCTGGTGGGACGGCGACCGGCCGCCGTCGCCCGGCGAGCAGCGCTATCAGCTGGTGCTGGAGCTGACACCGGCCGCCGCCGGTTGAGCGGCCGGCTTGCGGGCCACCAGCCACGTCGAGATCATCCAGTCGGGATGGGTGCGGGTCGCCAGCCGGTGGACCGGGTTCCAGTCGGCCTCGGGGATCGGCAGGTTGCGGAAGCCGACCCTGCACGCCAGCACGCTGGTGAAGTTGCCCCACCCGTCGACCGCCACGACGTCCAGCCCGGCCCGCCGGGCGAGCAGGTCGAGCGCCGGCGGCGTGAACCGCCACATGTCGACCGTGTCGTGGCGCGGGTTCATGAAGCAGGTCGTCTGGATCAGCGTGCCGCCGGGCACCAGCACCCGGGCCGACTCGTCGATGGCCCGCTGGGGATCGCCCGCGACGTGCTCCAGCACCTGGTCGCACACGAGCCCGTCGAAGCTGGCGTCGTCGTAGGGCAGGTCGAGGATCGACACGTCCGGGAAGTCCGCCGTCACGATCTCGGCGCCGGTCCAGCCCACGACCTCGCACAGCGGCTCGGAATGGCTGATCGACAGCACGCGCGCGGGCCGGCCGTCGACGGCCTCCTCCAGCGCCCGGTACATGGCGTAGCGGGTCAGGTGGGTGCGCCCCGACCGCTTCATCGCCAGCCACAGGGCCTTGTTCCACGCCCGACCGGCGAGCCGGGCGGCGTCGCGCGGCGCGCTCACGACCGCTCCTCGACCCGATCCGGTGCGCGGCCGGAGATCTCCGCGGGGAAGCCCAGCCGGGCCAGCAGCGCCGCCGTCGCCGCCACGGTCGCCGCGGCCGGCGTCACCCGCACCTCGTTGTGGCGGCGGACCTCACGGTCGACCACGTCCGCGTGGCGGGACTGCTCCTTCGCACCCGAGGCGTCGACGAAGCCCCGCCGGGTCTTGCGCTCGTAGTCGGCCCGGCTGCGGCAGATGTAGTGGTGGAGGACCAGCCGCGGCTGGGTCGGCGGCGTGATGAACGAGCCCAGCATCCGGCGCCCGCCCGGCGTCACGGCCAGCCGCCCGCCGCGGTAGTAGAAGTTGTGCGAGTTGCGGTAGCGGGCGATCAGTGCCGGCCGGGCGATCACCTTCACGTGCCGGTTGTAGACGGCGTCGGCCCGCTCGAAGTTCTCGGTGACCAGGCCGGGCGGGACCGTGTCGTGGCCGGAGCTGCCGAAGTAGCGCCAGCTCACCGCCACGGCCGGGCGCCGTGCGTGCTCGGCCAGCGTGGCGGCCAGGGCGCCGGGCGCGGCCTCGAACAGGAACTCGTCGGCGTCGAAGAACGCCACCCAGCCGCACTGGGGCCCGAACCGGGCGAGGAAGTCGGCCTCGGCCCCCGGCGACGCCGGCACGGTCGGCCACGGCACCCGGGTGGCCAGCCCCTCGGCCACGAACGGCGCCAGCGCCGCGTCCAGCCCGTCGCTGCTGTCGTTGTCGTACACGAAGACGTGCTCGACCCCGAGGCCGGCGTGGTGGGCGATCCACTCGGGCAGGAACCGCGCCTCGTCCTTGACCCGGATCATCGCCGCCAGCCGGTAGCGGGGCCCGCCCGGCGGCGCCGGCCGGGCGCGCCCGACGAGCGACAGGGCGCCGTAGAAACCGTTCTGTACCAGGAAGATGCCGGCACGCAGGGGTCGGTTGTCCTTGACCCGTGAGCGCAGCGACTGCATCGTCGTCGTCCCCTCGCTCGCGCGGATGCCGAAGCTATCCGACCCCGGGCTAGGCTGGCACGTCCCCTCCGAGAAGACATCCAGGAGCCATCCGTGCCGGCGACCGTCGTGGTCGGAACCCAGTGGGGCGACGAGGGCAAGGGCAAGTTCACCGACCTCCTCGCCAAGGAGCACGACCTGGTCGTGCGCTACCAGGGGGGCCACAACGCCGGCCACACCCTGGTGGTGGACGGCGAGCGCTTCGCTCTCCAGCTGATCCCGTCGGGCGTGCTCTACGACCACATCACGCCGGTCATCGGCAACGGGGTGGTCGTCGATCCCCAGGTCCTGCTGGACGAGATCGCCATGCTCGAACGCCGGGGCCGGTCGTGCGCCCGGCTCAAGCTGTCGTCCAGCGCCCACCTGATCCTGCCCTACCACCAGCTGCTCGACCGGCTGACCGAACGCCACCTCGGCAAGAACAAGCTCGGCACGACCAAGCGGGGCATCGGCCCGGCCTACGCCGACAAGGCGTCCCGGGTCGGCCTGCGGGTGCAGGACCTCTACGACGCCAAGATCTTCCGGCAGAAGCTCGAGCTGGTGCTCAAGGACCGGGGCCAGCTGCTGTCCCGGGTCTACAACCAGCTGCCGCCGACGGTCGACGAGATCGCCGCGCTCTACCTCGACGACCTGGCTCCCCGCATCGAGCAGTACGTGGCCGACACGGTCAACCTCGTGCACGACGCGCTGGACGTCGGCCAGCACGTGCTGTTCGAGGGCGCCCAGGCCACGTTCCTCGACCTCGACCACGGCACCTATCCCTACGTGACCTCGTCCAACCCGGTGGCCGGCGGCGCCTGCACCGGTGCCGGGGTCGGTCCCCGCTACATCGACCGGGTCGTCGGCATCGCCAAGGCCTACGTCACCCGGGTCGGCGCCGGGCCATTCCCCAGCGAGCTGTTCGACGAGGTGGGCGACCTGATCGTCGAGCGGGGTGAGGAGTACGGCACCAACACGGGCCGGCGCCGGCGCGTCGGCTGGTTCGACGCGGTGATGCTGCGCCACGCGGTGCGACTCAACTCGCTGTCCGAGCTGTGCATCACCAACCTCGACGTGCTCGATGTGTTCGACACCGTGCGGGTGTGCGTGGCCTACGAGGCCGAGGGCAAGCGCCACGACCGGTTCCCCGACGACCAGTCGCTGCTGCACCGGGCCATCCCCGTCTACGAGGAGCTGCCGGGCTGGTCGTCCGACCTCACCGCGGTCACCGAGCCCGCCCGGCTGCCGCAGGCCGCGGCCGAGTACCTGGCGTTCCTGGAGGAGCAGGTGGGCGTGCCGATCCGCCTGATCGGCGTCGGCCCCGGCCGCGACCAGTTCGTGCAGCGGACACCCAGCTAAGGAGGCCGGCGTGCGGGTGTGCGTGGTGGGGTCGGGAGGCCGCGAGCACGCGCTCGCCCATGTGCTGGCCCGGACGGCCGAGGTCGTGGTCACGCCGGGCAACCCCGGCATCCCCGGGTCGGTGGCGACGCCGCCGGGCGAGGTGGAGGCCGACCTGTTCATCGTCGGGCCCGAGGCGCCGCTGGTCGCCGGGCTGGCCGACGAGCTGCGTGCCACCGGGCGGCTGGTGTTCGGGCCGGGGATCGACGGGGCCCGGCTGGAGGGGTCCAAGGCGTGGATGAAGGAGGTGGTCGAGGCGGCCGGCGTCCCGACCGCCGCGCTATGCCGCGTTCAGCGAGGCCGAGCCGGCGATCGAGTTCCTGCGGACGCTGCCCGAGCCCGGCCCGTGGGTGGTCAAGACCGACGGCCTGGCCGCCGGCAAGGGCGTCCTCGTGGCCGCCACCCGGGCCGAGGCCGAGGCGGACGTGCGGGCCAAGCTGGCCGGCGAGTCGTTCGGCGACGCGGGCCGCACGGTCGTGATCGAGGAGGGCATGACCGGCCCCGAGCTGTCGCTCCTGGCGGTCTGCGACGGCACGCGGGCCGTGGCGCTGGCCCCGGCGCAGGACTTCAAGCGCATCGGCGACGGCGACGCCGGGCCCAACACGGGCGGCATGGGCGCCTACTCGCCGGTGGCTGCGGTCGACGACGCCCTCGTCGCCGACCTGATGGACCGGTTCGTCGCCCCGACGCTGGCCGAGCTGCGCCGCCGGGGCATCGACTACCGGGGGGTGCTCTACACCGGGTTGATGCTGACGGCCGGCGGGCCCCGCCTGGTCGAGTTCAACGTGCGCTTCGGCGACCCCGAGTCCCAGGTGGTCCTGCCCCGCATGACGTCCGACCTGGCCGCCCTGCTGGCCGCGGCGGCCGAAGGCGACCTCACCCAGGCCCCGCCGCCGGCCTTCGGGCCCGAGGCCTGCGTGACCGTGGTGGTCGCGACCGAGGGCTACCCGGTCGCGCCCCGCAGCGGCGACCCGATCGCGGGCCTCGCCGCGGCCGAGGCCGCCGGGGCCACCGTGTTCTGCGCGGGCGTCGCCGCCGGGCCGGGCGGCGACGGCCTGGTCACGGCGGGCGGCCGGGTGCTCGCGGTGACCGGCGCCGGGCCGACCGTGGCCGCCGCCCGCGACCGGGCCTACGCGGCGGTGGCGCAGGTCTCCTGGCCCGGGCTCTACTTCCGCCACGACATCGCTCGGGAGGCAGCGACCACATGACCGACAAGAAGGTGGCGATCCTCATGGGATCGCCCAACGACAAGGACAAGATGGCCCCGGCGGTCGACACGCTCGCCCGCTACGGCGTCGAGGCCGACGTGCGGGTGATGTCCGCCCACCGGACGCCCGCCGTGGTCGCCGCCTTCGCGTCGTCGGCCCGGGCCAACGGCTACGCCACCATCATCTGCGGCGCGGGCATGGCCGCCCACCTGGCCGGCGCGGTCGCCGGCCAGACCACCCTGCCGGTCATCGGCGTGCCGCTCTCGGGCGGGGCGCTCAACGGGGTCGACGCGCTGTACGCGACCGTGCAGATGCCCAAGGGCATCCCCGTCGCGACGGTGGCGGTCGACGGCGCCATGAACGCCGCCCTGCTGGCCGTGCAGATCCTGGCGATCGACGACGAGAAGCTCGCCGACGAGCTGGCGCGCCACCGCGAGGAGATGACCCCGCCCGTTGACTGAACAGGAGAGAATGGGCGGGTGAAGCCCGTCCTCCCCGACGTGCTGGCGTACCGCTACGCCAGCGAGCCGATGGTCGCGCTGTGGTCGCCCGAGACCAAGGTCCGCCTCGAGCGCGAGCTGTGGGTGGCGGTCATGGCCGCCCAGCGCGACCTCGGCGTCCCCATCCCCGCCGAGGCCATCGACGACTACCGGGCCGTGATCGACGCTGTCGACCTCGACTCGATCGACGCCCGCGAGCGGGTCAACCGCCACGACGTCAAGGCCCGGCTGGAGGAGTTCTCGGCCCTGGCCGGCCACGAGTACGCCCACGCCGGCATGACGTCGCGGGACCTGACCGAGAACGTCGAGCAGCTCCAGATCCGCCGGGCGCTGGTGCTGGTGCGCGACCGGATGGTGACCGTGCTGGCCCGGCTGGCCGAGCGGGCCGCCGAGCATGCAGCGCTGGTGATGGTCGGCCGCAGCCACAACGTCGCGGCCCAGGCGACCACGCTCGGCAAGCGGTTCGCCAACGCCGGCGACGAGCTGCTGGTCGCCTACCGCCGGGTCGAGGAGTTGCTGGTCCGCTACCCGCTGCGCGGCATCCGGGGCCCGATGGGCACGCAGCAGGACCAGCTCGACCTGCTCGGCGACCCCGACGCGGTCGACCGGCTGGAGGCGACCGTGCTGGCGCACCTGGGGTTCGCCGCGTCGCTGACCAGCGTCGGCCAGGTCTACCCGCGGTCGCTCGACTTCGACGTCGTGGCCGCGCTCGTCCAGGCGACCTCCGGTCCGGCCAACCTCGCCACGACGATCCGGCTGATGGCCGGGCACGAGCTGGTCACCGAGGGCTTCGTGCCCGGGCAGGTCGGCAGCTCGGCGATGCCCCACAAGATGAACACCCGGTCGTGCGAGCGGGTCAACGGGCTGGCCGTCGTCGTCCGAGGGTACCTGTCGATGGTGTCCGAGCTGGCGGGCGACCAGTGGAACGAGGGCGACGTGTCCGACTCCGTCGTGCGGCGGGTGGCGCTGCCCGGCGCGTTCCTGGCGACCGACGGGCTGTGCGAGACGATCCTGTCCGTGCTCGACGGCTTCGGCGCGTTCCCGGCGGTGGTGGCCCGCGAGCTCGACCGCTACCTGCCGTTCCTCGCCACGACCAAGGTGCTGATGGCGGCGATGCGGGCCGGCGTCGGGCGCGAGCAGGCGCACGAGGCGATCCGCGACCACGCGGTGGCCGTCGCCCTGGCCCAGCGGGAGGGCGCCCCGGGCAACGACCTCGTCGACCGGCTGGCGGCCGACGGCCGGCTCGGGCTCGACCGCGAGGCGATCGCGGCGGTCATGGCCGACACCGCCGGATTCGTCGGCACCGCGCCGCGCCAGGTGGCGGCGTTCGTCGGCCAGGTCGCCGAGATCGTGGCCGACCACCCCGATGCCGCCCGCTACGGTCCCGAACCCGTCCTCTAGTCCGCCGTCTCCTCATCCCTCACGGAGGAACCGATGACCGATCTCGGTCTGCCCTACGTCCACTCGGGCAAGGTCCGCGACATCTACGCCGTCGGCGACGACCGCTTGCTCATGGTCACGACCGATCGCATCTCGGCCTTCGACGTCGTGATGGCCGAGCCGATCCGCGACAAGGGGCGGGTGCTGACCGCCATGTCGGCGTTCTGGTTCGCCGAGCTGGCCGACGTGGTGCCCGGTCACCTGCTGTCGGTCGAGCTGGCCGACATGCCGGCATCGGTGCAGAAGGCCGCGGACGACGCGGACCTGGCCGGCCGGGTGATGCTGACGCGCCGGGCCGACATGCTGCCGGTCGAGTGCATCGTGCGGGGCTACATCACGGGATCCGCCTGGAAGGAGTACCGCCGCGCCGGCACGATGCACGGGGCGCCGCTGCCGCCCGGCCTGGTCGAGTCCGACCGGCTGGCCGAGCCCGTGTTCACCCCGTCGACGAAGGCGGCCCAGGGCAACCACGACGAGAACATCTCGCTGGCCGCCGCGGCCGACCTGATCGGCGAGTCGCTGGCAGCCAAGGTGGCGGCCACGTCGCTGGAGCTGTACCGCCGGGGCTCGGAGTGGGCCCGCGAGCGGGGCATCATCATCGCCGACACCAAGTTCGAGCTGGGCCTCGTCGACGGCGAGCTGGTGCTGTGCGACGAGGTGCTCACGCCCGACTCGTCCCGCTTCTGGTCGATGGATGCCTGGGAGCCGGGCGCCACGCCCCCCTCGTTCGACAAGCAGCCGCTGCGCGACTACCTCGACACCCAGGACTGGGATCACAACCCGCCGCCGCCGCCCCTGCCCGACGACGTGCTGGCGTCGACCAGCGAGCGCTACGTCGAGGCCTACGAGCGCATCACCGGCCGCCCCTTCGCCGACTGGCCGGGAATGGGCGGGTGACAGCCCCTGGCGGCGCCCGCCCCCCGGAGGGGGTCCTGGACGCCGCCCGCCGGCAGCAGGCGTGGGACCTCCGCTGCGAGTGGGGCATCGAGGGCCTGTGCCGGGTGGCCCCGGGCGCCCGGGCGGTGGTGGTGGTCGACGTGCTGCGGTTCACGACCGCGGTGTCGGTCGCGGTGGGTCGGGGCGGCGAGGTGCTGCCCTACATGTGGGACATGGGCGACGCGGCCCGGGCGTACGCCGCCGAGCACGGGGCCGAGCTGGCGGGCTGGCGGGAGGAGGGCGCGTGGTCGCTGTCCCCGTCCGACCTGAGCCGCCTGCCGGCGGGCACCCGGCTGGTCCTGCCGTCGCCCAACGGCTCGGCGCTGGCGTTCGGGGTGCGCAACGGGCTGGTCGACGAGGACGAGGACGGCGGCGACGGCCCCGCCGCCGAGCCGCCGCTCGTGCTCGCCGGGTGCCTGCGCAACGCGGGGGCGGTGGCGGCGGTGGCGGCGGCCACGGGCGGGCCTATCGCGGTGATCCCGGCGGGCGAGCGCTGGGGCGGCGCGCTGGGCCCGCTGCGCCCGGCGGTCGAGGACCTGCTGGGCGCCGGGGCCGTGCTGGCGGCGCTCCTCGACCGCGGCGCCTGCGACCCGGCGTCGGTGTCGGTCGAGGCGAGGGCGGCGGTCGCGCTGTTCCGGGCGGCGAGTGACGACCTCGGTGGCTGGCTCACCCGCACGGCGTCGGGCCAGGAGCTGGCGGCGTGGGGCTTCGACGACGACGTGGCGGCGGCCGCGATCCTCGATGCGGAGGAGGTCGCCCCCGTGCTCGACGACCGCACGTTCCGGGCTGTCACGCCGCTGGCGGGCCGGGTTCTACGCTGAGGCGATGCAGTTCTCGGTGCTGGTCGAGACCCGCCTCCGGGCCGGGGTCGCCGATCCCCAGGGGTCCACGATCGAGCGGTCGCTACCCGCCCTCGGCTTCGAGGGCGTCACCGGCGTGAAGGTCGGCAAGTGCTTCCGCTTCGCCATCGAGTCCGACGACGAGGCCACCGCCTGCGCCGAGGTCGAGGACATGTGCAAGCGCTTCCTCACCAACCCCGTGATCGAGGACGCCTCGGTCACGATCGTCCGGGCATAGCTACGTCCCCGGATACGCTCCGGACATGGCCACCGTCGTCGGCGTCGTCGTGTTCCCCGGGTCGAACTGCGAGCTCGACGTCGTCGAAGCGGTCGGTTCACTCGGTGGCGAGGGGCGGCTGCTGTGGCACGGCGACTCCTCGCTCGGCGACGTCGATGCCGTCGTGCTGCCGGGGGGGTTTGCGCACGGCGACTACCTGCGGCCCGGGGCCATCGCCCGGTTCTCGCCCGTGATGCGGGCCGTTGCCGAGCATGCCGCCGCCGGAGGGCCCGTCGTCGGTATCTGCAACGGTTTCCAGGTGTTGTGCGAGGCCGGCATGCTTCCCGGCGCGCTCCAGAAGAACGCGGGGCTCAAGTTCCTGTGCCGGCCCGCCAGCGTGCGGGTGGCCGCCGCCGGCACTGCGCTCACCACCGATCTCGCCGTCGGCACCGAGCTGCGCATCCCGATCAACCACTTCGAGGGGAACTACACCTGCGACCCCGAGACCCTCGCCGAGCTGCGGGCCGACGACAGGGTCGTGCTCCGCTACGTCGACAACCCCAACGGGTCGGTCGACGACATCGCCGGCGTGTGCTCCCCGGGGCGCAACGTGGTGGGGCTGATGCCCCACCCCGAGCGTGCGTGCCACCCGCTGCTGGGTTCGACGGACGGTGTCCCGCTGCTGCGGTCGTTGCTGGTGACCGCCGGCGCCTTGGCCGCCTGACGCCGTCCCGCCCGCCGGAACCCGGGCGGCGGGCTAGGCGCTCCGTGCGATGCCGGCGCGGTCGAGGACCTGGGCGGGTACGCCGAGCTCGCGCCACGCGGAGTACGAGATACCCTTGCGCTCGCTGTAGGGCGCGGCGGAGCTGACGAAATCCTTTTCGAGCTGGTCGAGATCGACCTTTGACTCACTTGCCTCGAGTGCGTTCTGTAGATCTAGGCGCTCCTGGACCAGATGCAGACGCTTCAACGGGTCGGCGGTGGCGATCTCAGTTTCGACATCGTCGAGGCGCCTCTTCAGGGATTCCGGCGACCGCTTCCGGCCTCGCCGCGGCTTGTGGGCCTCGAGCGCTTCGAGGTATCGGCGCACGGCCCGACCCTGATCTCGACCCTCGGCCAGGGCCGCCTTGTGTTCTTTGCTCATGGGGGTTCGCTTACGCGACGTTTCGGCCATGCGCGGATCATATTTCGGTTTGTCGCCCGATGCCCATTGAGAGGCTTGCGGCGCCCTCGCCGCGCATGTCCGGGGGTCATCCAGACGTCGCCTAGCCTGGGTCGGTGACCGACGACGAGCCGATCCACCGTGCGCTCGGGCTGACCGACGACGAGGCTGCGGACATCGCCCGCCTGCTCCGACGGGCGCCCAATCACCTCGAACTGGCCATGTACGCAGTGATGTGGTCCGAACACTGTTCGTACAAATCGAGCCGGCTGCACCTGCGCCGACTGCCGACCGAGGGGCGCGATGTCCTGGTCGGTCCCGGCGAGAACGCGGGCGTGGTCGACGTCGGCGACGGCATCGCCGTCGCCTTCCGCATCGAGAGCCACAACCATCCGTCAGCAATCGAGCCGTATCAGGGCGCGGCGACCGGCATCGGCGGCATTCTGCGGGACGTCTTCACCATGGGTGCCCGTCCGATCGCACTCATGGACCCGCTGCGGTTCGGACCTCTGACGACGCCCGCAGCCGGTGGATCGCCGAGGGAGTCGTGTCCGGCATCAGCGGCTACGGCAACTCGGTCGGGGTCCCCACCGTGGGCGGCGAGATCGTGTTCGACGAGACGTATCAGGACAATCCGCTCGTCAACGTGTTCTGCCTGGGCGTGCTGCCGGTCGAGCGGCTGGTGCTCGGTCGGGCGTCCGGCGTCGGGAACCTCGCGGTGCTGTTCGGGTCCACGACGGGGCGTGACGGCATCGGCGGCGTGTCCGTCCTGGCGTCGGCGGGGTTCAGCGACGACGACACCGACGCGGCCAAGCGCCCCAGCGTCCAGGTGGGCGACCCGTTCGAGGAGAAGCGCCTCATCGAGGCGTGCCTCGCCATGCTCGACGCCAGCCTCGTCGTGGGCATCCAGGACCTGGGCGGCGCCGGCCTCACCTGCGCCACCAGCGAGACCGCCAGCCGGGGCGGGGTCGGCATGGACGTCGTACGTGTCCGAGGTCCGCACCCGCGAGCCGGGCATGGAGCCGTTCGAGGTGATGACCAGCGAGAGCCAGGAGCGGATGCTCGCCATCGTCACCCCCGAGCACATCGACGAGGTGCTGGCCATCTGCGACCGGTGGGAGATCGGTGCGGCGGTGGTGGGCACGGTGACCGGCGACGGCCGGCTGCGCATCCTCGACCGCCCCGGCGGCACGGTGCTCGCCGACGTCCCGGCGTCGACCCTGCACGACGACGCCCCGCTGCTCGACCGCCCCCGGGCCGAGCCCGCCGACCGGGCGGCCCGGCTGGCCGGCGGCGCGGACGCGGCGCTCGCCCCGCCGGCCGACGCCGGCGCCGACCTGGTCGAGCTGATCCAGGACACGTCGTGGGTCACGAGCCAGTACGACCACCAGCTGTTCCTCAACACGGTCGTCGGCCCGGGCGGCGACGCCTGCGTCCTGCGGCTCAAGCACCCGGTCACCGGCGTCGACACCGGCCGGGGGCTGGCGCTCACCACCGACGGCAACCACCGGTGGTGCGCCCTCGACCCCCGCCGCGGCACGGCCCTGGTGGTGGCCGAGGCGGTCGCCAACCTGGCCTGCGTCGGGGCGCGGCCGCTCGCGCTGGTCAACTGCCTCAACTTCGGCAACCCGGAGCACCCCGAGATGATGTGGCAGCTGTCCGAGGCCGTCGACGGGATGGGCGAGGCCTGCCGGGCGCTCGGGGTGCCGGTCGTCGGCGGCAACGTGAGCCTCTACAACGAGAGCCGGGGACGCGACATCGACCCCACGCCCGTGGTGGGCGTGGTGGGGATGATCGACCGGCTCGTGACGCCGCCGCCGGGGGTCGGTCTCGTCGCCGGGACGCGGGTCGTGGTGGTGGGCGACGACGTCGATGGCCTCTCGGGCTCCCGCTGGGCGTGGGCGCGGGGCCACCACGCCGGGTCGCCGCCGTCGCTCGACCTGGCCCGGCACCGGGCCGTGTGCGACCTCGTGCGCGACCTGGTGATCGACGGGCTCGTGCTGGCGGTCCACGACACCGCCGACGGCGGCCTGGGCCCGGCCCTGGCCGAGATGGCGGTGGCGGGCGATGTCGGGGCCGTCGTGCAGCCGCCCGACGGGGCGGACCATCGCTGGCTGTTCGGCGAGTCGCCGGGCCGCTTCCTCCTGGCGGTGGACCCGCCGGCGCTGGGCGAGCTGCGGCGGCGGGCCGGCACGGCCGCGATCCCGGCCGTCGAGATCGGGTCGGCGGGCGGCGACCGCCTGGTGGTGTCCGGGATGGTCGACCTCGCCCTGGCCGACGTGGTCGCTGCCTGGCGGGGAAGGCTCCCCGACCTCCTGGGTCAGGGGACGACCCAGGGCTAGCGCCCCGTCGCGTTTTGTCCCTGGAAGTGGTCGCCATGGCGACCAGTTCCAGGGACGAAAAGCGCCTAACGAGGCCGTCTACCGCCTCACCTGGTCTGGGGTTGCGGGCTCGCCGTCCTTGCCGTCCATGTCCAGGGCGCCGATCAGGCCCGCCTCGGCCTCGTCGATGGCCACGTCCGGCTGCATCTCGTGGACGATCTTCCACATGACCTTGTCGAGGATCAGGAACTTGGCCAGCCACAGGACGCCGAATCCCGCCAGCTGGGCGACCACCACCGACAGCTTCGTGCCCCAGCGCTGGTCCGCGTAGCTCACCGCGAACAGGCTCAGGATCATGCCCAGCACGCTCATCACCCAGAACGGGACGACCTCGCCCCACAGGCGGTTCTTGCCCGTCTGGTGCCAGGTCCAGCGGCGGTTGATGAGGTAGTTGGGCACCGACCCGCAGGTGACCGACAGCAGGTTGGCCGCGAGCCAGCCCAGCGGGCCGTACGCGATCGCCAGGACCGGCACCGCGACGCCGACACCGACCGCCGATGCGGCCGAGTACTTGACCAACTTCTCGATCGTCGGCGAGCGCGCGAGGGTGCGCTGGAGCAGGTCCATCGCTCGGCAGCGTATTGGACGCGCAGCGCGTCCGGTGCCACAGGCTGCCGGTTCGCCGGTCGGGGGTGCCCGTCCGGCAGACTGTGGTCCGTGATCGACGCGCAACAACCGGGGCCGCCGGCATGATCGGGCCCGCCGGTCCCGACGACGACGACCTGCGGGAGGCGTGCGGGGTCTTCGGCGTGTACGCCCCCGGCCCCACCGTTCCCCAACTGACCTACCTCGGCCTGTACGCGCTCCAGCACCGCGGGCAGGAGTCGGCCGGCATCGCGGTCAGCGACGGCGAGAAGCTCACCGTCGTCAAGGACATGGGCCTCGTCACCAGGTGTTCGACGAGCGCCGCCTCGCGCCGCTCGAGGGCCACCTCGCGATCGGCCACAGCCGCTACTCGACCACCGGGTCGACGCACCTGGCGCAACGCGCAGCCGGTCTACCGCTCGGTCGGCGAGCGCCGGTTCGCGCTCGGCCACAACGGCAACCTCACGAACACCGACGACGCTCGCCGACGGGGCTCGGGATGCTCGCCGGCAACCGTCACCAGCGACAGCGACCTCGTCGCCGAGCTGATCGCCGCCGAGCTGGAGGCCGAACCCGCGACGGCGACGAGCCGTCGAGCTCGGGCCGTCGCCGCCGTGCTGCCCCGGCTCGCCGGGGCGTTCTCGCTCGTGCTCATGGACGAGGCCCGGTCGTTCGGCGTGCGCGACCCCCACGGCTTCTGGCCGCTCGTGCTCGGGCGCGCCCCGACGACGGCGGCTGGGTGCTCGCGACGCGAGACCGCCGCGCTCGACATCGTCGGCGCGCACTTCGTCCGCGAGGTCGAGCCCGGCGAGATGGTCGTCATCGACGCCGACGGGCTCCGGTCGCTCGCACCCGTTCGCCGAGCCGCGACCCGAAGCTCTGCCTGTTCGAGTTCGTCTACTTCGCCCGGCCCGACACCCGGCTCTACGGCCAGAGCGTGCACGCGGCCCGGGTCAGCGCATGGGCGAGGAGCTCGCCGAGCAGGCGCCGGTCGACGCCGACATGGTGATGCCGGTGCCCGAGTCGGGCGTCCCGGCGGCGCAGGGCTTCGCCCGCCGCAGCGGCATCCCGTACGGCGACGGGCTGGTGAAGAACCGCTACGTCGGCCGCACGTTCATCCAGCCGAGCCAGGCGCATGCGCGGCCGCGGCGTGCGCCTGAAGCTCAACCCGCTGCGCGAGAACATCGCGCGGCAAGCGCCTCGTCGTCGTCGACGACTCGATCGTCCGGGGCACCACCCCGCAGCAGATCGTGCGCGATGCTGCGCGAGGCCGGCGCGCGCGAGGTGCACTTCCGGGTCTCGTCGCCGCCGTACCGCTGGCCGTGCTTCTACGGCATGGACACCGGCGACCGCTCCGAGCTGCTCGCCGCCGACATGCTCGGTCGGCGAGATCCGCGACTACCTCGACGTCGACTCGCTCGCCTACCTCGAGCTCGACCGGCTGGTGGAGCGCGACCGGCGCGCCGAGCGGCGGCGTTCTGCACCGCCTGCCTCACCGGCGACTACCCGGTGCCGGTGCCGGTCACCCTGACGCGAAGCACGTGCTCGAGGAGCCGCTCGTGGCGCCCGCCGCCGACATCGTGCAGCCGGCGCTCGACGGCACGACCGCCTGAGGCCGGCGCGATGGCGACGAGACCGCTCACCTACGCCGACGCCGGCGTCGACATCGCGGCCGGCGAGAAGGCCGTCGAGCTGATCAAGGAGCACGTCCGCTCGACGTTCCGGCCCGAGGTCATCGGCGACATCGGCGGCTTCGGCGGGCTGTTCGTCGCTCGGCCGGCTCCGGCTACCGCGAGCCGGTGCTCGTCGTCGTCGACCGACGGCGTCGGCACCAAGTCGCTGATCGCCCGGCCGCCGGCCGCTACGACACGATCGGCATCGACCTCGTCGCGATGTGCGTCGACGACATCGCTGTGCCAGGGCGCCGAGCCGCTGTTCTTCCTCGACTACATCTCGGTCGGCAAGCTCGTCCCCGAGCGCGATCGACGCAGATCGTCGCCGGCGTCGCCGAGGGCTGCCGCCAGGCCGGCTGCGCGCTGATCGGCGGCGAGATGTCCGAGCACCCCGGCGTGATGGAGCCCGGCGAGTTCGACCTCGTCGGCTTCGCGGTCGGGCGTCGTCGAGCGCGACCGGATCCTGCCCGGCCAGGCGTCGCGGGCCGGCGACGTGCTCATCGGGCTGCCGTCGCCCGGCCTGCGCTGCAACGGCTACTCGCTCGCCCGCCGGGTGCTGCTCGACCGGGCGGGCCGCGGCCTCGACGACGCCGGCGTGGCGGGCGCGCACCACCGCTCGGCGACGAGCTGCTGGGGCCGACGCGTGATCTACGCGCCGGCGATGGTCGCGCTGCGCGGCGACGTCGACGTCCGGGCCGTGGCCCACATCACCGGCGGCGGCATCCCCGGCAACCTCGTGCGCGTGCTGCCCGACGGCGGCGACGCCGTCGTCGAGCGCGGCGCCTGGGAGGAGCCGCGGATCTTCGCCGAGATCCAGCGCCGGGGCGAGGTCGGCGACGACGAGATGGAGCACGTGTTCAACCTCGGCCTCGGCATGCTCGTCGTCGTGCCGCCCGACGACGCCGCCCGCACGCTCGCGGCGCTGCGCCGGTCGGGGCACGCGGCGGTCGAGGTCGGGCACCTGGCCCCGGCGTCCGGCCCGGGGCGCGAGGTCCACCTGGGGTGACGGCTGCCCTGGTCGAGCACCTGCTCACGCACGCCGTGCGGCGGGGCGACTTCGTGCTCAAGTCGGGCCGGCGCAGCGGCTGGTTCATCGACGCCAAGCAGACGACGTGCCGCCCCGACGGGATGGTGCTGGTGGCCGACGCCCTGCTGGCGGTGCTGCCCGACGACGTGACCGCGCTCGGCGGCCTGACGATGGGGGCCGATGCGGTCGCCTTCGCCACCGCCGGCATCGCCGCGGTCCGGGGCCGGCCGCTGCGGGCGTTCAGCGTCCGCCAGACGGCCAAGGACCACGGAGCCGGCGGCCGGGTCGCCGGGGCGTTGGAACCGGGGGACCGGGTGGCGATCACCGAGGACGCCGTGACCCGGGGCGTGTCGATGCTGGAGGCCGCGGCGGTGGTCCGCGAGGCGGGCGCCGAGCCCGTGCTGCTCGTGCCGGTCGTCGACCGGGGCGGGACGGTCACGGCGCTGGCGGCCGAGCAGGGCCTGCCGGTCCGGGCGCTGGTCACGGCCCCCGACCTGGGCTTCCCGTTCGAGAAGGACGTCGAGGCGCGCTAGCCGTCGGTCTCGGGCGGCGGCAGGGGCGTGCCGGGCGGCCGCTCGTCCAGGAACACTGCCACGTCGTTGGTGGTCGTCCGGGGCCGCGCGCCCCTCCGGGCGCCGCCGACCTCCGTGACCACCCGTACGAAGTCCTCGTCGCTCAGCTTGCCGGCCTCGTGGCTGGTGAAGGCGTCGTCCAGCACCCCTTGGGCCAGGACGTCCAGGACGGCGGGGATCGGCCGCCACCGGGCCAGCAGCGTCAGGCCGTCCACGCCGACGAGGCGGCCCACGTGCCCGTCGCTGACCACGATCACCCGGGCCTCGACCCGGCCGCCCCAGTACTGCCGGGTCGGCGTGAACCAGTAGCGCACGTCGCGGTCGACCTCGATGTCGAGGCCCCGGCGTTCGAGCTGCAACACGATTGCCCGCGAGTACCAGGGCGCGGCGATCGATCCCAGGTCCGTGACCACCACCGGCCCGTCGACCTTCCTGGCCAGGTCGATCACCGGGGTGGACAGCGCCCTGACCACCGTGACGTCGTCCTCATGGGGCACGCCCGCCCGCGCGCCCGTCACCGCGTCGAGGCCGGACAGCGCCACGGCGACGGCCAGCGCCGCCGGCACGAGCGCCCGGCCGGCGCGGGGTCGCCACCGCGTGACGGCCAGCCAGCCGCCCCACAGGACGATCACCGCCGCGACGGCCGGCGGCGCCCAGGTGTAGCGCAGCCGGTAGTCCCCGACCGGGCCGGGGGTCTGCACGATCGACAGGACCACGGCGGCGAGCGCCGCCAGCCACGTGAGCACCAGTCCGGGGCCGTGGCGGCCCCGGCGCCACACCACGACCGCCGCCGCGGCCACGACCAGCAGCAGCACGGGCAGGGGCGAGGCGTGCAGGAACGGCGACTCGCCGGTGAACGCGGGCGGCAGCTTCCCCGTGAGCCACTCGGGCTTGGCGCCGAACTGCCCGGTCGCCACCCGCCAGCCCTCGGCGAGCGAGTGGCCGGCATCGCCGGGGTCGCGGAAGTAGTCGTACGCCCGTGTCAGGTTGCTCGGCTGGTGCATGACCGCGTCCAGCACCGGCGGCAGCCACACGACCGCCAGCACCCCGGCGGTGACCAGCACGGCCCGGCGGCAGCCGCGGCCGGTCCGCCGGGCGAGGACGACCGCGCCCCCGGCGAACAGCGGTAGCGCCAGCACCAGGAACCCGACGTGGGTCTGGACCAGGAACGACGTGACGAGGGCGGCCACCGGCAGCGCCCACGTCTCCCCGACGCCGAGCGACCACACGAGGAACACGAGCAGGACGAACGGCAGGAGGGTCAGCGTCACGTTCCAGGCGTCGCCGAGGTACTCGGGCCCGAGCGTGCGGGTCAGCAGCAGCGACGCGACGAGGCTGCACAGCAGCAGCGGGGTGCCGCCGCGGCGGCGGGCGACGGCGAGGATCCCGACGATCGACGCCAGGTTGAGCGCCAGCGCGCCCAGCACGAGGCCGAGCGACGAGCGGCCGCTCAGCCAGTAGAACGGGGCGACCAGGTAGAACTGCAGCGGGCCGGGGTGGCTCCAGTCGAGGCGGGAGTACAGCCCGGTCAGCACCTGGTGGTGGCCGATGTCCCGCACGTGCATCTCGGTCATGGCCAGGTCGCCGGCCGGCAGGTAGCGCGAGCCGACGCCGGTGATCAGCGCTACGGCGGTGACGACGAAGGGCAGCGCGACGACGGCGACGGCGACGAGGAACAGCCGCCGCTCGTCGAGCCGGGGCCGGTTCGGTTCGACGACCGGCCTGTCGCCGTCGGTGCCGCCCCGGCCGGTGACGGTCGCTCCCGACGCGTGGACGTGCGCGGCGACCAGCGTCTCGCCCCCAGGCCTCACCATCGGGACCGAATGCTACTCGCCGTACCTGACGGAACGGCGAGGCGTTCTAGATCTCTACGATCCGACCGCCGGGCTCGCGGTGGTGTCGTCGCTGGAGCGGACCACGACCTCGGCCCGCTCGTCGTCCACGAGCACCGGCCCCACCACCGCCCCGGCCGCGGCGGCCCGGTCGCGCACGGCGGCGAGCTCGCCGTCGTCGAGCCAACCGTCGCCCTCCAGCACCAGCTCCTGGCCGATCGTCACCGTCACCTGCTGCGCCGAGGCCGCCAGCACGCCGAGCAGCTCGACGGCGGCGAGCAGCGCCGGCACCCGGTCGGCCGGGTTGTCACCCAGGCGGGGCCCGGCGGGGTCGTCGGCCGCCACGACGACCTCGACGTCGACGCCGACCTCCTCCCGCAGGCGCTCGGTCTCGCGGGCGACCGCCTCGCGCAACTGGTCGGACGCCGGCCCGGTCGTCACCGCCCGCCCCGCCGGCGGCACGCCGACGACCGCACCCCAGCGGCGGGCGATGTGGGCCAGGAGCAGCAGCCACACGCCGTCGTCGTCGGCCTGGCCGTCCCGGTTCCCGGCGTCGGCCGCGCCGTTGGCGGCGGCGTGCTCGGCCTCCCGTTGCCGCCGCTCCAGGTCGTCGGCCCGCTCCCGCTGGCGGTCGGCCTCGGCGACCGCCCGGGTGTTGGCGGCGGCGAACCATTCCTGTGAGCCGCGCAGCTGATCCCGCTCGGCGGTCACGGCCGCCAACCGCTCCTCGGTCCGCCGCTGCTCCTCGCCGGCGGCGCCGAGCCGCCGTTGCAGGTCCTGGCGGCCGCGGGCCAGCACGGCACACGCCAGCCCGGCGGCCACGATCACGATCACGAGAGCGATGGCCACAGCCGGCGACCCTAGCGACCCGGGAGGCCCCGCCCGGCCGGAGACGGGTTACGTCTGCGCGAACCTCCGGTCACCGGGAGGTGCGGATCAGGCGGGTGTGGCTCACGGCGGCGATCCGCTCCTCGGCCAGGCGGTCGGCCGCGGCGGCGGTGGTCGTCCCGTCGGCCTCGGCCCGATCGAACACGGCCAGCAGCGTGTCGTGGATGCTGCGGATGCGGTCGTAGGCCCGCGCCCGGTCGTAGCCGTGGGGCTCCTCGGCGATGTTGATGACGCCGCCGGCGTTGGCGATGTAGTCGGGGGCGTAGACGATGCCCCGGTGGCGCAGCCGCTCGGCGTCGGCCGGGGCCGCGAGCTGGTTGTTGGCCGATCCGACCACGGCGTCGCAGCGCAGCTCGGGGATCGTGACCGGGTTGAGCACGGCGCCCAGCGCGCAGGGCGAGAAGATGTCGCAGCCCACGGTGTGGGCCGCCTCGGGGGCGACCGCCACCGCCCCGTGCCGCTCGACGATGGCGTCGACCGCGGCCCCGTCGACGTCGGTGACGGTGAGCTTGGCGCCCTCGGCGGCCAGGTGCTCGGCCAGCGCCCCGCCGACCTTGCCCACGCCCGAGATGCACACGTGCCGCCCGCTCAGCGACGGTGTGCCCCACAGGCGCTCGGTCACCGCCTTCATGGCCCACAGCACGCCCCAGGCGGTGGCGGGGGAGGGGTCGCCCGACCCGCCCAGGGACTCGCTCACGCCGGTCACGTGACGGGTCTCGCGCCGGATGACGTCCATGTCGGCCTGGGTGGTGCCCACGTCCTCGGCGGTGAGGTAGCGGCCCGACAGCCCCTCGACGAACCGGCCGTACGCCCGGAGCAGGGCCTCGCTGCGCACCTGCGCCGGGTCGCCGAGGATCACGGCCTTGCCGCCGCCGAGGTCGTTGCCGCACACGGCGTGCTTGTAGGTCATCCCGCGGGCCAGCCGGCACACGTCCACGAGAGCGTCCGCCTCGGACGCGTAGGGGTAGAAGCGGGTGCCGCCGAGCCCGGGCCCGAGCGCGGTGGAATGGATCGCGATGATCGCCCGCAGACCGGTCGCGGCGTCGTGGCAGTACGCCACCTGCTCGAAGCCGTCGGTCGTGAGGATGTCGAACACGCCTGGCACGCTCCCCACCGTACGACCCGGATAACCGGTTGTGGGCACGCCGGGCGGCGCGGCTACTTTCCGCCCGTGACATCGCCGACCGCTGCGTACTCGATCCGACTCCGGGTCCGCCTCGATAACCGTCCCGGCTCCCTCGGCCGCCTCGCCACCGCCATCGGCGAGGCCGGCGGCAACATCACCGCCATCGGCGGGTTCGACGTACGCGGTCCGGCCCTCGAGGAGGACGTGGTCGTCAACTGCCGCAGCGAGGCGCACATCGCCACGGTGCGCGCCGCCGCCGACGGGCTCGAGGGCTGCGAGGTGCTCGAGGTGCTCGACCGCACGTTCCTCATGCACGACGGCGGCAAGATCGAGGTGCTGGCCCGCATGCCGGTCGCCGACCGCGACGACCTGTCGATGGCCTACACACCCGGGGTCGCCCGGGTGTGCAACGCGATCGCGGCCGAGCCCAACCGGGTCCACGACCTCACGATCAAGAAGAACACGGTCGCCATCGTCACCGACGGCACCGCGGTGCTCGGTCTGGGCGACATCGGGCCCGAGGCGGCGCTGCCGGTCATGGAGGGCAAGGCGCTGCTGTTCAAGCACTTCGCCGGCGTCGACGGGTTCCCCGTCTGCCTCGACGTGTCGTCGGCCGACGAGATCGTCGAGACCGTCGTGCGCATCGCCCCGGTGTTCGGTGGCATCAACCTCGAGGACATCGCCGCGCCCGAGTGCTTCGAGGTCGAGGAACGGCTGAAGGAGCTGCTCGACATCCCGGTGTTCCACGACGACCAGCACGGCACCGCCGTGGTCACGCTCGCCGCGCTGGAGAACGCGCTCAAGATCGTCGACAAGAAGATGGGCGACCTCAAGGTGGTCATCGCCGGCGTCGGGGCGGCCGGGGTGGCGATCACGCAAGATCCTCATGGAGGCCGGCGTCTCCGACATCATCGGCGTCGACCGCAAGGGCGCGATCTGGGCCGGCCGCGACGACCTCAACGTCGCCAAGCTGTGGTTCGCCGAGAACACCAATCCCCTGCGGCGCGAGGGCACGCTGGCCGAGGTCCTGCCCGACGCCGACGTGTTCATCGGCGTGTCGGGGCCGGGCCTGGTGACCGCAGCCGATCTGCGGCGCATGGCGCCCGACCCGATCGTGTTCGCACTGGCCAACCCCGACCCCGAGATCAACCCCGAGGACGCCGACGGCATCGCCCGGGTGATCGCCACGGGCCGCAGCGACTACCCCAACCAGATCAACAACGTGCTCGCGTTCCCGGGCATCTTCCGGGGCGCGCTCGACGTGGCGGCCACGACGATCACCGAGGGCATGAAGCTGGCGGCGGCCAAGGCCATCGCCGCGTGCGTGGCCGACGACGAGCTGGCCCCCGACCACATCGTGCCGTCGGTCTTCGACGTGCGGGTGGCCCCCCGGGTGGCCGAGGCGGTCGCGCAGGCGGCCATCGACGAGGGTGTCGTGCGCCTCCACCGGCCGCCCCAGCCCTAAGGCGCCCCGGGGGGCGACCCGGACTCCGCCCGGACCGTTGGTACCGTTTGGCCGACGGACGGCTGGGGCCGTCCCCCGACACGAGGAACAGCCAGCGATGACCGATCGCAACGGCGCGGGGGCGGACTCCCCGTACGCGCCGGGGTCCGGGTGGGCGCCACCGCCGCGCTCCGACCCCCGCCCCGGGCCGCCGGGTACCAACGGCGCCAACAACGCCCCCGCCCCGGCACCCCGGCCGCCGGCCGCGCCCGCCCCGGCCGGCGCCGGCGGCGTGCCGTGGTGGGGCTTTGCCGACGAGGCGGGCCGCGGCCTGTCGTCCACCGGCGGCGCGCCGCCGCCCGGGTGGGGCGATCCGCCCCCGCCGGCGCCCGCCTCGTTCGGCCCGCCCCCCGGTCCTGCGCCGCAGTGGGGCCCGCCGCCGGCGCCGCAGTGGGGTCCGCCGCCCGGACCCGGCTGGGGCCCGCCGCCCGCCGGCTACGGCTATCCGGGCTACGCGCCCGGCCAGACGCACATCCGCCACCGGCCCGGCGTCGGCCTGGTGCTCGGCCTGGTCGGGCTGGCGTTGCTGATCCTGTCCCACACCGCGCTCCCGTGGTACAGCGTCGACCTGGCCGACGGGAGCAGCGAGTCGGTCACGCTCGGCGAGATCGGCGACATGCTCAGCGACCTGCACGACTCGGTCGTGAGCGGCGGCCTGTCCGTGCCCGAGCCGGACGCCGACGGCCACCGTGCCGGCGACGATCCCGCCGGTCACCGACAGCGGCGGCGGTCCGATCGGCGTCCCGGTGATGCCGACGCCCGTGTCGCCCACGCCCGTGTCGCCGATCGGCGGCTCCGGCGTCGGTCGACGAGGACCTACGCCTTCCTCCGCTACTACGCCAACGGGTCGTGGATCATGCTGGTCATCTTCGGCGTCCTGGCCGTCGTGTTCTCGTGCTGGTGGGTGCCGCGCAGCAGGGCTGGCCGGGGCGTGACCGGGTTCGTGATGCTCGGCGTCTTCGGCCTGACCGTCAACCTCGTCGACGAGAAGGGCGCGGTCGGCTCCCGCATCTGCGCGGTCGCCGGCGTGCTCATCGGCACACTCCTCTTTGGCGCGGCGGTGGTGAAGGTGTTCAACCACGACGGATCGCCGGGTTACGGCCCGGCGATCTACGTGGGCGCATGCGGCCTGTTGCTGATGCTGGTCGGCTGCGCCGTCGGAACCCGCCGGGAGAGCGTCCCTGGGCCCGCCTGAGCCCGGCGAGGGCTGGCCGCGGGCCGAGCTGGCCGCCGCGCTGCGGGCCGACCTGCCCGGCCTCGAGACGATCCGGATGCTCATCGCCCACCCGGACTGGGTCCACAGGCGGGTGGACGCCCTCGACTACCGCGACGAGACGACGTTCCGGCGCCGCCAGAGCGTCCACTTCACGGTGCCGCCCGCCGCCCCCGAGATCCGGGTCGGCGAGGCCCGGTTCCGGCTCATCCCGCTCACGACGCTGCGCAAGGAGACGCTGGTCAACTTCGACTGCCGGGACGAGTCCGGTGCCGCGCTGCCGGTGCTGACCCGCGAGCACCAGGAGCTGCTCACCGTGCGGGGCATGCGGTTCTGGGCCGAGGAGGTCGTCGGCGCGCCGCTCGACGCCGACCTGGCCGACGAGATCGCCGTCCGCCTGACCGCGCCCCAGCCCGACCGGCTGGCGGCCCGGGCCGCCTTCGACGACGGCGACGGCCAGCGGGCGGTGCTGCGCGGCGACGACATCTTCATGCTCGTGCTGGAGCGCCTGACCGACCAGTTCCTGCTCATCACCCTCGTGACCGACCGGCCCGGCACCCAGCGGATCGTCAAGTTCAGCTGCGACGAGCTGGGGGAGCTGGCCGACGAGCCGTGGCCCTGGGCACCGCTGGCGGCGCTCGGCTGGATCCCCCGGCGGGCGGCGTCGCCGGCCGAGGGGCTGTTCGCGGCGGAGAGCTACCACTTCGAGGCCGACATGCCGGCCGGCCTGGACGTGCCGGTGGCGAGCCTCTGGGTCGGGCCGGCCGAGGACGACATGGCGTGCATCGACGTCGATCCCGGCGACCACCTGCGCATCGCCCTGCGCGGCTCCGGGTCCGACCAGGGGGTGGCCGAGGTCCGCTGGTCGCTGCGCCCGGCCCGGCGGGGCTGGCTGCGGGCGGCGTGGTTCGCCACCACCGCCGCGGCGATCACGCTCGTCGTCGGGGCGTGGCGGCTCGACACGATCACCTCGTCGTCGGGCTCCCGGACCGAGCTGGCGGCCGCGGCCATCCTCGCCGTGATCGGCGCGCTCGGGGGCCTGGTGGCCAACATCGAGGAGCACCCCCTGGTGACACGCATCCTGGCCTGGCCGCGCCGGCTGGCGGCGGTGGCGACGGTGCTGCCGTTCGTCGCCGCGGGCAGCCTGGTGGTCGGGCCGGCGGGTGACGCCCGCCAGGCGCTCTGGACCGTGCTGGCCGTCGTCGCCGTCCTGGTCGCCGGCAGCTTTACCGTCGCGTTCATGGTCCGCCCGGCGACCGAGGCCGACCGCCCTCCACCGATAGCGTCCCCGCAGGCGTAGAATCAGCGGCGGTGTCCAGTTCCCGCCGCCGCAGCGTCATCCGCACCCGCACGCCGGGCGTGACCGTGCTGCGCAGTGCGGAGGGCCCGGCGCTGCGGTCCGACCCGCGGTGGACCGCCGAGCGGGCCCGCCGCGCCGAGCTGCTGCTCGACCGGTTGATCGCCCGTCACCGCGCCGCGCCAACGGCCGGCTGACCCGCCGCCGATGGCGCCCCGGTAGATTCCATCGACGTGTCGACGCCTTCGGGCAGCCCCAACCAGGCGGTCGCCGACCGGTTGCGGAACATCGAGTCGGTGACCGACGCCGGCCTCGCCAACCTCGGCGTCGAAGACCTGCTGGTCGAGCTGCTCGATCGGGTCCGCGACGTGCTGGGGGCCGACACGGCCGCGGTGCTGCTGCTCGACGAGCCCAACGAGCAACTCGTCGCCACCGCCGCGCGGGGCCTCGAGGCGGAGGTCTACCAGGGCGCCCGGGTGCCGCTCGGCCGCGGCTTCGCGGGGCGCATCGCGGCCGCCCGCCGACCGGCGACGATCGAGGACATCGACGACGCCGACGTCGTCAACCCGGTGCTGCGCGAGTGCGGGATCCGGTCGCTCCTCGGTGTGCCGCTGCTCGCGGGAGGCGAGCTGCTCGGCGTCCTCCACGTCGGCACGCTCGCGCTGCGCCGCTTCGACGCCGCCGACATCGACCTGCTGCAGATGGTGGCCGACCGGGTCGCTCTGGCCGTCCAGGCGTCGCTGTCCGACACCGAGCGACGGGCGTCCGGCCTGCTCCAGCGCAGCCTGCTGCCCGAGCGGCTGCCGCACGTGCCAGGGCTGGAGACAGCTGCCCGCTACATCGCCGGCGGGGCCGAGACCGTCGGCGGCGACTGGTACGACATCTTCACGCTGCCGTCCGGCCGGGTGTGCATCACCGTCGGCGACGTCGTCGGCCGGGGCCTGCGGGCGGCCGCGGTGATGGGCCGGGTGCGCAGCTCGCTGCGGGCCCACGCCCTGGTCAACCAGCAGAGCCCGAGCGCCATCCTCGACATGGCCGACCGCCAGCTGCGCCACTTCGAGCCCGGCGAGATGGCCACCGCGGTGGTCGCCGTCCTCGACCCGTCGTTCGAGACCGTGCACCTGTCGGTCGCCGGCCACCCGCCGCCGCTCATCGCCGTGCCTGGCGGGCCGAGCCGGTTCCTCGGCCCGGTGGTCGACCCGCCGCTCGGCGTCGCCCGCCCGGGCCGCCGGCGGGTCACGAGCGCGACCGTGCCCCCGGGGGCGGTCCTGTGCTTCTACACCGACGGTCTCGTCGAGCGGCGGGACGCGGCGCTCGACGACCGCCTCGAGCTGCTGCGCGGGGCGGTGTCGGCCGGCCCGGCCGAGAAGGTGTGCTCCGCGATCATGGGCCGGCTGATCGGCGGCGAGCGGTCGGCCGACGACGTGGCGCTGCTGGCGGTGCGCCGGCTCGACGGCGGCACCGATCCGCTGGACGTGACGATGCCCGCGGTGGCGTCCGCCCTGGGGGACATGCGCGCCGCGGTGCGCCGGTGGATGGCCGACGCCGGCGCGGGGCCGACCGAGTTGACCGACGTGCTGGTGGCCGTCGGCGAGGCGACGAGCAACGTGGTCGAGCACGCGTACGGCCCCGAGGGAGGAGACATGAGCGTGCGGCTCGAGCTGCGGGAGCCGGATCTGGTCGTGGCGACGGTCCGCGACTCGGGCCGGTGGCGCCCGCCGCGGGGCACCAACCGGGGCCGCGGCGCGCTGATCATCAAGGCCGCGGCCGACGAGGTCACCGTCGATCGCGGGCCCGGGGGCACGCAGGTCATCATCCACCGCCGGCTCGGGCGGCCCGGGGAGCCGTCGTGATCGGCGCCCAGGTGAACGCCGCGCTCGACGGCGACGTCGTCCGCATCGCGCTGGTCGGCGAGATCGACATGTCGAACGCGGACACGATCGAGTCTGACCTGGTCGACGCCATCAGCAACCGGGCGACCGCCGTAGTCCTCGACCTGGCCGGCGTCCGCTACATCGACAGCGCCGGGCTGCGGGTGCTGTTCCTGCTCGTCGGGCGGCTCGAGACGCTCCAGATCGACCTGGAGGTGTCGGCGCCGATCGGCTCGCCGGCCCGCCGGGTGGTCGAGCTGTCGGGCCTGGCGGCGCTGGTGCCGCTCGACCCGGCTGTGGAGGAACCCGCGTCCTAGGACGCTCGGAACGTCTCGACCGGCGGCGCCACGTACCAGGCGCTGGCCGTGCACCGCGAGATGGTGGTCAGGTTGTCGCGCACGCCGTCATCGGCGCCGACCATCCGGCGCAGCATGCGGTCGAGCCGGGACGTGTCGGCGCTGAACGCCACGAAGATCAGGCCGTGCTCGCGCACGCCGCCCCAGGCGGTCGAGCGGCGGAACACCTCCAGCTCCTCGCCGGCGGCGTCCTCGAGGACCACCCGGCTGATGTGCGAGGCGGGCGAGCGGGCGTCGTCGGGGAGCTCGTCCCCGGTCGCGAGGCTGCGGCCGATCACCTGGTCCTGGTCGTCCCGGGCGAGGGCGCCGAACGCATCGAGATCGTGGACCCAGCGCTGCACGAGCACGACGCTACTGCCGGCGCCGGGACGCCCCGCGGGGACGAGGGCGGCGGCCGGCGCCTCGTCGATCGGCGGGTTCTCCGTCCCGTCCTCGAAGCCGGTGAGATCGCGACTGGCCTGGTAGGCGAAGGACGGCGCCTCGTCGACGACGGTGGCAAGGCCGGCGAGGCCGGCGTGCACCCGGCGGGCGGCGTCGAACACCACGTCGGGGCCGGACGAGTGCAGCCACACCCACACGTCGTGCTGGTCGCCGGGGATGCGGACGCCGTCGACGCCGTCGAGGTCCTCGAACGGCCCGACGTCGGCCGGCAGCGCGGCGGGCGCCGCCTGCCCGCACAGCCGGCTGCCCAGCCCCACGACCAGGTTGACCCCGGCCACGGTCGTCGCCGCCGCCCGGACGTCCCGTAGCGCCGCGAGCACATCGGCCGGATCGGCGCCGGGGTCGACGTCGAGGTACAGGTGGTGGTGCGAGCGGGTGCCGACGGCGAAGATCCCGGGCTGGGGGGTGCTCATGGGCCGGTATCGAACCACGCCCCCGCGGTCGGCGTCAGCTAGGGCTTCCGGCCGACGGCGCCGAGGTGGAGGCGCCCGTCGGCGGCCCGGGGCCACTGGCCCGGGCGCCAGCGGTCGATCGGCACGACGCCGGGCGGGACCAGGTCGAGCCCGTCGAACAGGCGGGCGACCTCGGCCTCGGGGCGGGCCGTGAGGGAGTAGCGCGCGGTCTTGGGCACCGAGCGCACGAGCGCCTCGGCCTCGACGGCGAGCCCGTCGCCGGTGAGGTGCGAGACGGCAAGATGGCTGCCCGGCGCCAGCGGTCCGATGAGCCGCTTCACGACCGTGTGGGGATCGTCGCCGTCGGGCAGGTGGTGCAGGACCGCGTTGAGCACGACCGCGACGGGCTCGTCGAGGTCGAGCGTGGCCGCGGCCCGGTCGAGGATCGCCTCGGGGTGGCGGATGTCGCAGTGCAGGTAGGCGGCCGTCCCGGGCGGCCCGGCGCCGACCAGCTGGTGGGCGTGGGCCAGCACGATGGGGTCGGCGTCCACGTGGACGACGCGGGCGTCGGGTGCGGCGGCCCGGGCCACCAGGTGGACGCCACCGGGGCGGGGGATGCCGGTCCCGACGTCGAGGAACTGCCGCACCCCGGCCTGCCCGGCCAGGTACGCGACGACCTGCCGCAGGTACACCCGGACCCCGCAGGCGGAGGCCCGGGCGAGGTCCATGCCCCCGAGCGCGTCGGCCGCCGCCTGGGCGGCCCGCCGATCGGCCTCGAAGTTGGTGACCCCGCCCAGGAGGTGGTCCACCACCCGGGCCGTGTGGGCGACGTAGGGGTCGATCTCGGGATCGGGGGCCCGCTGGCCCAGTAGCGCGTGCTGAGTCACGTGGCGTCCTCGATGGGGAGTCGTCTCGGCCGCATGTCCAGCGGGCGTGGGCGCCCCGCACCGCATGACCCGGCTATCGCCAACCGGGCACTCCTAGGCTAGATCTTTCGCGGGTGGTGGGAATCGCGCGGGCAGCGCGGACCCCCAGCCCGGGCCTAGGGCTTCCGGCCGACGCCGCCGTAGTGGTAGCGGCCCTCGGCGGGTCCGGGCCACTCGCCGGGTCGCCACTGGTCGATCGGCACGATCCCCGGCTCGACGAGGTCGAGGCCGTCGAAGAACCGGCCGAACTCGGCTCGCGACCGGGCGGCGAACACGTACCGGGCCGTCGACGGCACCGACTGCGCCAATCCCCTCATCTCGTCGGTCTGCATGTCGTCGGTCAGGTGCGACATCGCGAGGTAGCTGCCGGAGCAGACGCGATCCATCAGGGT
Organism: uncultured Acidimicrobiales bacterium; assembly: GCA_963739835.1. Taxonomy (GTDB): domain Bacteria; phylum Actinomycetota; class Acidimicrobiia; order Acidimicrobiales; family VFJN01; genus ZC4RG19. The sequence goes on along the minus strand of CAVUBW010000026.1, from coordinate 119,699 downwards.
CGCCACGACGGCGTGGGGCTCGTCGCTGTCGGGCATGTGGTGCAGCACGGCGCTGAACACGACGGCGACGGGCTGGTCGAAGTCCAGGGTCGCGCCGGCCTGCTCGAGGACCGCCTCGGGGTCGCGCAGGTCGCAGTGGAGGTAGGCGGTGTTGCCGTCCGTCCCGTCGTCCGGCAGCAGCTCGTGGGCGTGTGCCAGCACGATCGGGTCGTTGTCGACGCAGACGACGCGGGCGTCGGGGGCCACGGCCAGGGCGATCGCGTGGACGTTGTCGGCGTTGGGGATGCCGGTCCCCATGTCGAGGAACTGCCGGATGCCGGCCTCGCCGGCCAGGTAGCCGATGACCTGCCCGAGGAACACCCGCGTGCTTCGCACCGACGTCCGGGCGACATCGATGCCCCCGACGGAGGCGGCGGCCGCGGCGGCGGCCTGCCGGTCGGCCTCGAAGTTGGTGACGCCGCCGAGGAGGTAGTCGAACACACGGGCGGCGTGCGCCACCTCGGGATCGATCGTGGTCGACTCCGGGGCCCGCTCGCTGCGGCGCGACTGGTCTGTCATGTGACCTCCGCTCGGTGTCCTCAGCGCACGTTCCGGCGCCAGACTAGCCAGCCGGCCGCGGCGCCCGAGCGAGCCTCACCGCGGTCACGGTCAGCACGGCGACGCTCTCGGCCAGCCCCAACACGGCCACCCAGCCGGCGGCGCCGAGGGTCGCGCCCGCGATGCCGACGAGGGTGGGAACGAGGCCGAGGCTCCAGCGGATGTAGGCGATCGTGCTCGGCGGCAGTGCTGGCCCGCGGCGCTCGACGAGTCGCGGCCAGAGCACCAGGCCCGCCACGAGGCTGTACGCCTGGACCGCCAGTGCCGCGATCGTCAGGACGAGGCTGTGTCGGCTGTGCCCCTCGGGGGGTCCGCCGGACACGAAGAAGGCGAGGAGGAGCACCGTCATCACCAGCCAGAGGTACGGCCGGCGGCGCAGCGTGCCCCCCATCCGCTCGGTGAATGATCTCCCGACTGCCCAGCGATTCTCGTTCGTGAGCGGGAGAGTAGCGGCGGCCGTGGCAAGCTCGGGCGCGTGGGAGCCGACTATCCGGAGTCCTTGCTGGCCCGCCCGACGGCGCCGCCGTATCAGGGCGAGGGCGGGTTCGCGTTGTGGCACTACAGCGAGGACCCCTCGCTCGGCACGTTCCGCCCGCACACACCTGCCACCAACCCCGACGCCCAGCCGCTCGTGTGGGCGGTCGACACGCGTCACGTGCCGATGTTCTGGTTCCCCCGGGACTGCCCGCGGGGCTGCATCTGGCCGTCGGCCGGCACGACGGCCGAGGACCGCGAGCGGTTCTTCGGCCAGAGCGCGACGACCCGGGTGCACGTGATCGAGGCGGGCTGGCTCGACCGGGTCCGGGCGTGCCGGCTGTACGCCTACCGGCTGCCGACCGGGCCGTTCCGGCCCCACGAGACGGTCGGCGGCTACTGGGTCGCGGACGGCACCGTCGAGGCGGTCGACCGCGTCGGGGTCGGCGACCTGCTCGACCGCCACGCCGCCGCCGGGATCGAGCTGCGCATCACGCCATCGATCTGGCCGTTCTGGCGGCGGGTGGCGGCGTCGACGTTGGAGTTCAGCGGCTCCCGTCTCCGCAACGCCGCGCCGCACCCCGACCAGCTGTAGCGCCCGTCAGCCCGGCGCCGCCCCGACCAGCTGCGCGCGGATGTCGTGCAGGTGGTGGGCGACCTCGTGAGCCGTGTGCACGGCGACCCACCGCAGCGATCGCTGGGCCGGCGCCGGGAAGCGGTACCCGATGGCGCGACCCCAGTCGTCGTCGCCGAGCCGCGACAGCACACCGGCGAACAGGAGGGCGGCCTGGGCGACCTGCGCGGCGACGTCGTCCGGGCGCTGCTCGTTGTAGCCGTCGTGCCCGACCCGCTCGTCCCGGCCCATCGACGTCACCCCGTCGCCCTCGCCCCGGCGCACCGCGAGCACCCGCTCGCGCTGCACGAGCAGCACGTCCCGGATGTGGCAGGCGTACTCGAGGCTCGACCACACCTCGGGCGCCGGCCGGGTGGTCAGCCGGGCATCGGGCGTCCCGCCCACCAGCGCGGCTACCTCGCCGGCGAGCCCCCGGATCTGCTCGCCGGCGCCGGGCGCCCCCGCCTCGTCGTAGTGCCACGCGAGCGGGGTTCCGGCGCTCGGCCCATCGACGTCCAGCGCGGCGAGCGGGAACCCGCACCCGGGGCACGAGGCCATCGGCCGTCAGTCGCCCAGGAGGGACTCGTCGGGAGCCACGGCCCGCCACGACTCGGTCACGAGCTCGGCGAGCTCGTCGGCGTCGATCGCGGCGAGCCGCACGAGCAGGCGGGCGGAGTCTGGGCCGTAGTGCGGCGTGGTGAAGAACTTGTCCGGCTCGCCCGACACGACCGCGTCCCGTTCGAGCGGGCTCTCGACCGACAGGGCCACGCTGGCATGGTCCTTCCAGATCCCGGCGAAACCCTTCCCCCGGACCTTGAACGACGGCCGCCCGCCGTAGCCGGCGCGCTCCTCGGTCCCGGGCAACGCCAGGGCGATGCGCCGGAGGTCCTCCTCGGTGGCCACGTGCGCGTTTCTATCAGGCGCCGACGCCCCGGCCGCCGAGGAAATCGACGGTCAGGCTGGCGAACCGGGGATCGACCACCGCGCCGAAGTGGTCGCCCGACAGCAGCGCCAGCCGGGCGCCGGGGATCGCGCCGGCCAGCACCTCGGGCCGGGTGGCAAGGGGATCCAGGTCGCCGGCGAGCACCAGCGTCGGGGCGGTGATGCGGTCGAGGGCGAGCGGGGTGGCGTGGATCATCCGGGCCTGCGCGGCCAGGGCCCGGCGGTCGGCCCCGACGGCGTCGGCGAACAGGCGGAACCCGGCGGCCCCGGGGTCGGTGATCGTGGCGGGGTCGTCGCACTCCAGGGCGGCCACCATGGCTCCGGGCTCGATCGCCCGGGTGTCCGCCCCGCCGACCTCGACGATCCCGCACCCGACGCCGCCGACCACCAGCCGCCGGATCCGGGCGTCGGTCGTGGCGGCCAGCAGCGCCACGACCGCGCCCATCGAGTAGCCGGCCAGGTCGACGGCGTCCGCCCCGATGACGTCGAGCAGGCTGCCGAGGTCGCGGGCCATGGCGCCTTCGCCGTAGGCCGCCGGGTCGTGCGGCTTGCCGGAGGCGCCGTGGCCCCGGGCGTCGGGCGCCACGACCCAGCGGCCGGCGGCCTCCAGGGCGGCGACGACGCCCGGCCCGACCCAGTTGAGGTTGGCGTCGGCCACGAACCCGTGGTGCAGCACGACGGGCGGCTCGCCCGAGGGCTGGCCCCAGCAGTGGTACACGATCTCGACGCCGTCGGCGGCGGTGAACGAGGGCATGCGGCGCACCGTACCGGCCCCGACGAGAACGTGTTCTACCGAACGGCGTCGGCCGGGGGCGGCGAGGTTGGCACGCTCCGGCCCTGGTCACCCCCGGGACCGTTGGGCGACGCCAGCCTGCATTTTGTGATTGACTTCACAATGGCCGAGGGGGTCGCCGTGGGGTTGTCGTCGAGGTACGCGCTGCCGGGCATCCGGGCGGCGACCACGCGGCCGCAGGAGGACCTGCTGCTGCGCATGGTCGAGGCGCTCGCCGCCGACGACCGGGTGCTGGCCGGCTATCTGGTCGGCGGGTTCGCGGTCGGCCAGGGCGACGCGTTCAGCGACGTCGACCTGCAGTTCGTCATCGCCGACTGGGCGGCGGGCGAGCTGGCCGCCGCCTGGACCGACCTGGTCGCCACCGTCGCGCCGCCGGCGCACGTGGAGCCGTTCCCGGGGGTGATCGGCGGCTCGGTCATCACGGCCGAGTGGTTGCACTACGACGTCGTCTTCACCCCCGCCGCGGCCGCGGGCGTCGCGGCGGTCGAGGGGATGGTCCCGCTGTTCGACAAGGCCGGCCTCCTGCCGGTGGCGCCCGTCCCGAGGCCCGACCGCCGCACCGACCCTTTCTTCCCCGATGCCGCCGTGCGCCAGTTCCTGTACATGCTGGGCAACATGGTGTCGGTGGTCGGCCGGGACGAGCCGATCCCGCTGAGCAACGGGGTGACGATGGTGCGCGACATGTGCCTGGTCCGCCTGCTGCTGGCCGAGCGGGGATGGGAGACCACCCGTGAGCACACGTTCGGCAACCCGTTCCCGTTCACCAAGCGGCTGCGCCCGTACCTGACCGACGAGCAGAACGCCCTGCTCGCGTCGCTCCCGCCGGTCGAGGCGACGATCGACGCGGGCATCGAGGGCTACGTCGCGCTGGCCCGAGCCTTCCTCCCCCGGGCCCGGGCGCTGGCCGAGCGGACGGGCGCCACGTGGCCGGAGGCGTACGAGCGGGCGAGCGTCGGCTACTTCGAGCGCATGCTGGGCGTGCGCCTTACGCCCGGGTGATCTCGGGGAGCACCCGCTCGGCGGCGATCTCGGCCGCCCGCACCGGGTCGCCGCCGGGCGGGATGTAGACGACGTTCTCGGTGAACCCGGCGTCGGCGTAGGCGTGCAGCAGGTCGACCATGGCGGCGGGGTCCGCGGCGTCGAAACGCGGCTGCACCGAGCGCCGGATCGCGGCGGGGTCGCGCCCGATATCGGCGCAGTGCCGGTCGAGGATCGACGCCTTGCGCACGACGTCGTCGACGGGGCCGATCACGTTCCACACGTCCGCGTGCTCGGCGACGACCCGCAGCGTCAGCCGTTCCCCGGATCCGCCGACCCAGACCGGCGGGTGCGGCCGCTGGAGCGGCTTCGGGTTCGAGACGGCGTCGGTGAGCGTGTAGTACCGACCGGCGAACGTCACCCGCTCCTCGGTCCAGAGCCTGCGGCACACGGTCAAGGCCTCGCCGAGCCGGCGGATGCGCTCACCGGGCGTGCCGAAGGGGATGCCGAGCATGGTGTGCTCGCCCTCGGCCCCGCTGGCCCCGAGCCCGAACTCGAGCCGCCCGCCGGACAGGTGGTCGATCGTCGTCGCGATCTTCGCCAGCACGCCGGGGTGCCGGTAGGTGGCCCCGGCGACCATGAGCCCGATCCGCACCCGGGAGGTCGCCTCGGCCATGGCGGCCAGCAGCGTCATCCCCTCGAACACGTCCCCGGCGGGGTCGGCGAAGATCGGGGCGAAGTGGTCGAACGCCCACAGGTGGTCGAACCCGGCCTCGTCGGCGATGCGCCAGACGGTCCGCAGGTCGTCGATCGTGCAGCTCTGGGGCGAAAGCTTGATGCCGAGGGTGGCCATCCGAGCAAAGCTACCGAGGTGGGCCCCGACCTCAGGCAGCTCATCGAGTCGCAGCGGCGGTTCTACGACCTCCGGGCCCCGGACTACACGGACGTGACCAGGCCGGCGGACAGGAAGGTCCGCGGTCACATCAGCGCCGACACCGCCCGGGACCTGATCGACGAGCTGGGCCCCGAGGGCGACGTGCTCGAGCTGGCGTGCGGCTCCGGCGGCTTCACCCGCGAGCTGGTGCGCCACGCCCGGTCGCTGACGGCGGTCGATGGCTCGCCCCGGATGCTGGAGCTCAACCGGCAGACCGTGGCGGTGCCGCAGGTCGAGTACGTGTGCGCCGATCTCTTCGCCTGGACGCCGGCGCGGCGCTACGACGTGGTCTTCTTCGGCTTCTGGCTGTCGCACGTGCCGCCGACGCTGTTCGACGATTTCTGGACACTGGTGCAAGGCTGCCTCCGCCCGGGCGGCCGGGCGGCGTTCGTCGACGAGGACGAGCGGGCCCGGGCGTACGAGGCGTGGCACACCGACACGGGGATACCGACAGCACGCCGGACGCTGGCCGACGGCACGCAGTTCGACATCGTCAAGGTCTTCTGGGAGCCGGAGCGGCTCCAGCAGTCACTCCACGACCGGGGATGGCAGGCAAGCGTCCGCCCAGTGGGAGATTCGTTCTTCTACGGCGTGGCGGAGCCCCTCCCGCGTTTTGTCCGCTGAAACGGTCGCCAGGGCGACCGTTTCAGCGGACAAAACGCGCCAGATCGTCAGAGGAGGGCGGCGGCGAACTGGTCGTGGTGGCCGGTCCACCAGCGGCGCCGGCGGTCGTAGCGCTCGCGGCCACCGGTCCGGTTCCACTGCGCGACGGCGTTCGGGTCGCCCGCGGCGACGCTGCGCCGGACGGCCGCTTCGATGCGGGCGATGGCATCGTCCATGGCGGTGAGCAGCTCGGCCCGACCGTCCCGGTCCAGCCCGTAGGCGTCGGCCACGAGCCGTAGCCGCGCCGGCCGGTCGGCGGGTCGCCAGCCGAGCCGGGCCTGGTCGAAATCGTCCTCGATCGGGACGCAGAGGCGGGCGAGGTGGGCCACGTCGTAGACGGGGCGACCGGGGGCGGCGAACTCGAAGTCGAGCAGCGCGACGGCGATGCCGTCACGGAACACGACGTTCTCGGGGCACGCGTCGTTGTGGCACACGAGTGACCCGCCCGCAGGATCGGCGAGACTGTCGTCCCAGGTGAGACCGTGAGGGTCGAACCCGCGGGCGGCGTCGTGGAGCCGGCGCAGCAGATCGGCGATGGACGCCAGCGCGGTGTCGGTCTGGCTCCAGTCCGGATAGGGCGGAACGGGGACCTCGCCGTCGATGAACACGAGCCGCTCGCGTCCGTCCTCGTCGATGCCGACAGGTGTCGGGGCGCCCTCGAACCCTGCGTGACCGACCGCCCGGAGAAAGGCGTGGACGGACGCCGAGTGCGGACTCGACGGGCGAAGCACGTGCGGGCCGACGCGGACCACCTGACCGGCGTTCGCGATCCCGCCAACGAGCGGCTGCTCAGCCACGCCGGTCACGTTGCCAGACTTCACACCACACCCGCTGTGTTGGCGGCACCGGCCCGGGATCATGGCGGGCGTGCGGATCGACAGGTGTGGGCCTGCGGACGCCCTCGACTAAGAACGCTGTCGGGGATGCCGGTAGAGCCAGAGAGCCAGGCCCGTCCACACCGCCAGAGCACCGAGCCAGATGCCGGCCTCCCGCCAGATGCCCGTGTCGGAGCCTGGGGGAAACGTCGCACCGGTGTTCGGCGCGTAGGCGAACCACCCTCCGCCAGGATCGGACAGAAGCCGATTGACCGTAGTGGCCACCAGAGCGAGACCCAGGCCCGAGGCGATGACGATCACTGTCCGCTGTCTCTCTTGCACGGACCACATGGTGCCAAAGACGGTCACTACCGGGAGCGCCAGGCATATCGCTTCGACCCGCCCGCCGATGTCCCACCACCACGACGGAACCGACTCGGTCACTTGTTGAACGCGGCTCGGGCCGCAGCGGCCGTGGCGCTGAAGTACTCCGGTGGCTCGATGAAGCCCCACTCGTCGTACGTGACGCCGTTGGTGAGCGCGCGTCGGTAGCCGAAGCCGACGAGGTACAGCGGCCGGATGTACATGACCGCCTCGAGCCGATCGAGCTCCTCGTCGGTCAGCTGGATGTGTCGGCGGTAGGCGTCGACAGCCGCGTCGAGGCACGCCGGGTCGGTCCTGCGAGGCGACCACGCCCCCGTGCCCCACAGCAGCCACGCGACGTCAGCTAGGCGAGGTCCACGCCCGGAGGCCATCCAGTTGAACGCGACGGGCCCGCGCTCGGTCACGATCGCGTGACTGACGGCATGGAGGAGGTTGCCGTGCAGCAGGCCCTCGGGAAGGCCGGAACCGTCGTCGGCCGAGCGCACCTGGTCCCGGAGCAGGTCGAACCGCTCGCGATCGGCCGCCGCGACCTTCGTGTCCACGGAGTCGAGGAACGACAGGGCTGCCAGCAGGTCCTGACGCGGGCTGCCCTCACGGCTGGGGTCCTGACCATCCGCGCCACCGGGACGGCTCACCGACTCGTCGAGCGGCAGCGCATGCAGCCGTCCGAGCAGGTCGCCCATCATGGCGAACTGGTCGGCGCCGGCGGGGAGTGGGTCGCCTTCGATGAACCGCGTGACGAGGACTGCCCCTCCGTCAAAGTCAGAGACCGCGTCGTCGACCGCCAGACGCTCCGCGGGGTAGTCGTGCCCTTCCAGGAAGCGCAGGACCGCGGCGTCGCCCTCGACACCGCTCCTCGGACGAGCGGGGGGATACGCACGCGCGATCCACGGCTCGCCGTCGTTCCGATCGATGCGGAAGACGTAGGTGTTGTGCACACTGAGCTTGGTCGCCGCGACGGCGTCGATGCCGTGGTGATCCCGAAGGTGTGCGAGCAGCCGATCAGCGGCGGGCTCGTGATGCATCCGCGTACCGAGACCCTCGAGATCCGTCAGCGCCTCGGTGTAGCGCTGCCCGGTCTCCTCGGCGTGGCGCCGGACGACCTTCTTGAAGCTGGCGTCTTTGGTCATGGGACAAGCCTCCTCTCAGCACCCTCGTCCCCCAGCGACGCGGTGTGGAGATGGCCTGTGACATTGATGACCGAGAGGGCGAATCCCCTTCGCCAATGGGACCCCGGCTAGGGCGGATGTCCCACGGCTAGGCGGCCGGTCGCCGCCGTCGACCACTCTTCTTCGGGCGCCACCCGTTCGTCAAGCACGGCAGTGACGACCTGAACCAGCTCCGCACGACACTTGTGGCGAGGTGTCCAAAACGGCCGATGACCAGGCGAAATGCCCGGTCATCGAAGTGGTCGGGACCGGCGTCGATCCGGTGACCTTCCGCTTTTCAGGCGCGACGCTCTGCCAACTGAGCTACCCGGCCGTGGCGAGCGCGGCTCGCGAGCCGCGACCCGGCGGTCCTGACGGGATTTGAACCCGCGGCCTCCGCCTTGACAGGGCGGCGTGCACTCCAAACTGCACCACAGGACCAGATGCACTTGCTGATGACGCACCCCCAAGGGAGTTCGAATCCCCGTTACCGCCTTGAAAGGGCGGCGTCCTAGGCCACTGGACGATGGGGGCTCGCATCCGCCGGACGGGCGTCGGAACACACTAGCAGTCGCCCCTCCGCCTCCAAACCTGCTTGTCAGCGGCCCGGCGGCCGCTCCCGGTGAGGTGTCGCGCAGCGCTCTCACCTAGGCTCGCGGGCTGATGAAGCGGACTGGGATCATGGTTGCCGGGGCCCTCCTCCTGGCGCTCGGGGCGATCGGCTGCAGCTCCGACGCGGCCTCGCCCGTGGCGTCGAGCAGCGTGCCGCCCGACGACCTGCCTGCCTGCGACACCGTCTACAAAGAGGGTGCCAAGATCGCGGACTCCACGTTCGGCCTCGCCTGCGTGAAGAACGACCAGGTCGTGTCGCCCGTGCCCGTCTCGCTCGAGTGCAGCGACGGGCGCCAGCTCCGCTACAACGCCCTGGCCTGGGGGTACGTCAGCGAGGGCATGACGCTTATCGCCGACGACGATCCCTCCAAGGTGCCCGAGGAGGCCGTGAGCCAGTGCCTCGCCCCCGGGCCCGACGGGCAGCCGCCCGACCAGAGCTGACGGCCGCGCCGGCGCGCTAGTCCCGCCGGCCGGACGACCCGGCTACGACTCGACGTTCGGCGGCGGCAGGTCCGCGCCCAGGGCGTCGACCACCTGCGACAGCAGCCACCCCAGGTACTCGTACACCGCGTAGGCCGGCGCCAGCGGGTCGTCCGCCGCCAGGGTGGGCAGTTCCTCGTCCACGTCGAGCCTCGTGCCCAGCACCAGGCGCAGCGAGTTGAGCGTGCCCATCCACGCCGTCATCTCCGCCGGGCCCACCTCGCCGCCGTCGAGGCTGCGCTCCACGACGTCGAGCGCCTGCAGCCGGCCCTCCAGCAACTCGTCCCTGGTCAGGACCTGGTAGCCGGCGTCGCGCTCCGGGTCGTTGGCGTACGCCGGCGGGAACAGCCGCCGCACCGCCGGGTCGTCGGTCGACGCCATGAGCTGCTCGCGCAGCTGGACCACCAGGTCGGCCATGAGCAGGCGCTCGTTGGGGCGGAGCTTGATCTGGTAGCGCCCCGCCCCCCGCCGCCGGATCCGGTCGCGGTCGAACACCCCCACTAGTCCTGCTGCATCGTGGCCCACAGGCCATGTTCGTGCAGCCGGAAGACGTCCAGCTCGGCCTTCTCCCTCGTGCCGTTGGAGACGACCGCCTTGCCCTCGTAGTGGACCTGCAGCATCAGCTTCTCGGCCACCTCGAACGGGTAGCCGAACAGCTTCTGCAGCACGAACGTCACGTACGACATCAGGTTGATGGGGTCGTTCCAGACGATGACCACCCACGGGCTCTCGGCATCGACATCCGCGTCCACGTCGCCGACCGGCTGGTCGGTCGTCGCGGGCGCCGTCATCGGTGCGGCTTGGCCGACGGTCACCACGTCACCCATTCTCGCGCGGGCTACCCGCAACCGCCGCCGCGTACACCGGGGTCTCCGGCGCCGACGCCGGCACGGGGACGGTCAGCGACAGCCACACCCGCAACACGGAGATCCACACCAGCGCCGCCCCGAGCACGTGGAACGCGACCAGCAGCGCCGGCACCCCCGTGAAGTACTGCCAGTAGCCGATCGCCGCCTGGCCCACCAGCACGACCAGCAGGACGTGCAGCCGCCGCACCACCGCCGGCGCCGCGTCGCCCCTCGCCGCCATCCGGGCCACGACCACCGTGGCGGTCAGGAAGATCACCATCGCGATGCCGTGCAGCCGCACGATGCCGTGGAGGTCGAGGGGCAACCGGTCCGCCCGCTCGTCGCCCGCGTGGGGACCGCTGCCGGTGACCAGCGTGCCCGTGAGGATCACGCACGCCGCCGCCACCAGCAGCAGGCGGCAGGCGGTGATCACGCTCGGGACCGCCTGCGGCCGGCGGGCGGGTCGGACGTCGCCGTCCCACGCCTCGTCCGGCTCGCACGCCCGCTCGACGAGCACCACCGCGTTCGCCACCGCCCCCAGCGACAGCACGAAGTGCCCGATCACCGACACCGGCGACAGGTCCAGCACGACCACCATCGCCCCCACCACGGCGTTCGCCAGCACCCACGCCGGCAGGCCGAGCGACCAGGCGGAACAGGTCGCGCCGGTAGGGCCGCCGGCGCCAGCGCGCCCGCCACCGCGGCCAGCGTGAACAGCATCACCGCGCCCGTGACCTGGCGGTTCGCCCACTCGATCATCCCGTGGGTGTCGCTGGCCGAGCGGGGGGTGAAGCTGTCGGGCTCGCACAGCGGCACCGTCGGGCAGCCGAGGCCCGATCCCGTGAGCCGCACCGCCGCCCCCGTCACCATGATCAGCACCAGCGACGCGAGCGTGATCACCACCAGCCGCCGGTAGGCGGTCGGGGAGACCCGGGGGAGGTGCACCCCGAAAGGCTACTGCCACGCCTTTTCGCCACGGAAACCCCGGCCGGCGCCGCGCCCGGCGACCCGATCGACGCTCCTTTGGCTCGGCCCGAGGGACCGGTCCTAGGCTGCCACGCGTTGTGTTGACCGCACGGCCGCTGCCGCTCCCGTCCCCCTCGCTGCGCTCGCAGATCGGCGACTACGTCTCGCTCACCAAGCCGCGCATCATCGAGCTGCTCCTGGTGACCACCGTGCCGACGATGATCGTCGCCGAGCGGGGCATGCCGTCCCTCTGGCTGATGGCCGCGACCGTGATCGGCGGCACGTTCGCCGCCGGGGGCGCCAACGCCATCAACATGTACGTCGACCGGGACATCGACCGGCTCATGGTCCGGACCCGCAACCGGCCCATCGCCAGCGGCCGCATCGCCCCCCGGTCCGCGCTCGACGTTCGCCGATCGGGCTCGAGGTCGCCGCCTTCGCCTTCCTGTGGGCGACCGTCAACCTGCTCTCGGCCACGCTCGCCGTGGCCGCCTGCCTGTTCTACGTCTTCGTCTACACGCTGTGGCTCAAGCGCACCTCCAGCCGCAACATCGTGATCGGCGGGGCCGCCGGGGCGGCGCCGGTGCTGATCGGCTGGGCGGCCGTGACCAACTCGCTCGCCTGGGCGCCGGTCGTCCTGTTCGCCGTCATCTTCTACTGGACCCCGCCGCACTTCTGGGCGCTCGCCATCCGCTACCGGGACGACTACGCCCGGGCCGAGGTGCCGATGCTGCCGGTCGGTCGCCAGCCTGCGGACCACCGCCGTCCGGATCCTGGGCTACACGCTGCTGCTGTGGGCGCTCACGCTGCTGTTCGCCCCGGTCGCCGGGATGGGCCCCCTCTACGTCGGGGCCGCGCTCGTCCTCGGCGCCGTCTTCACCGCCTACGCCGTCCGCCTGCTGCGGGACACGACGCCCGCGGCCGCGATGCGGGTCTTCACATGGTCGATCAGCTACATCACGCTGCTGTTCGGCGCCATGGCGCTCGACCAGCTGCTCCGCTCGGGGTTCTGATGGCCGGCCTGGTTTTTCGTGGCCCGAACACGCATGTGACTAGATTCCCGAGCACAGCAAGTCTCCTGACCAGGGTGCGTCCATGACCGTGACCGAAGCTCCGCGCGCCGCCGCCCCCGAAGCGGCCCCGGCGCCGTCCTTGGCCCCCCAGCCGACGGGGTTGGCCGCCATCGTCGGCTCGGGCGACCCGCGCACCATCGGCAAGCTGTTCATCGGCACGTCGCTGCTGTTCCTGCTGGTCTCCGGCGTGTCCGGGGCGTTCGCCAGCGCCCAGCAGGCGACGATCGACGTCACCGGCCCCGACGCCTTCGACGCCGGCCTCGCCCGCCTGGCCACGCTGCACGCCACCGCCGGCCTGTTCCTCGGCGTCCTGCCGCTGCTGCTCGGCCTGGCGACGGCGGTCGTGCCCCTGCAGATCGGCGCCGCGACCGTCGCGTTCCCCCGGGCCAGCGCCGCCGCCTTCTGGACGTGGCTCACGGCCGGGGGAATCGTGCTCGCCAGCTACGCCCTCGGCGGCGGGCCCTTCGCCCCGGGATCCAAGGACACCGCCACGTCCCTCTACGTGGCCGCCCTCGCGGTCGTCGTCATCGCCCTGACCGTGGCGACCGTGTCGGTCGTGACGACGGTCCTCACACTGCGGGCGCCGGGCATGAGCCTGCGCCGCACGCCGCTGTTCTCGTGGTCGATGCTCGTCGCCGGCTCGGTCTGGGTCCTGACCCTGCCGGTGCTCGGGGCCCTGCTCCTGCTCAGCTACGTCGACCTCAACTACGGCAAGCAGTTCCTCGGCGGCGCCGGCGGCCTGTTCAACCACATCGGCTGGACGCTCTGGCAGCCCACCCTCTACGCCTTCGCCGTGCCGGCGCTGGGGATCGTCGCCGACGTGGTCCCGGTCTTCGCCCGCCGCCGCCACCAGTCGCACCGCGGCGCGATGTTCCTGATCGGCCTCTACGGCGCCCTCGCGTTCGGCGCCTGGGCGATGCCCGGCTTCACGCTCGACGGCAGCGGCAACCCGCCGACCCCGTGGGCCAACGAGTTCCCGTGGATGGTCGTGGGCTTCCTCGCCGTGCTGCCGGTGCTCGGGCTGCTGGCCCTGTGGACGCTGACGCTCGTCGCCGGCCGCCCCCGGCTCGGCACGCCGCTGGTGCTCTCGCTGTTCGCCGGGTTCCTGCTGCTCGCCGGGACCGCGGCCGGGGCCGCCACCGGCATCGACACGCTCGGGCTGGCCGGCACGTCCTGGATGACGGCCCAGTCCGAGGTCGTGCTCGCCGGGGCGCTGGTCGCGGCGCTGGCCGGCATCAGCTTCTGGGCGCCCAAGCTGTACGGCAAGCTGCTGCCCGACGGCCTGATGCGCCTCGCCGCCACGCTGCTGTTCCTGGGGGCGCTGGCTGCCGGCGTGACCCTGGCGATCGCCGGGACGCTCGACCAGTTCCGCCTCGCCGGGGGCGGCATCATCCACGTGGCGTCCGCTGACGTCGACACGGTCAAGATGCTCGACCAGATCGCCGCCGGCGGCCTCGCCGTGGCCACGCTCGGCGGCCTGCTGGCGCTCGGGGCGATCGTCGCCCGCAAGCGCACCGGCCCCGAGGGCCCGGGTGACGACCCGTGGGACGGCCACACGCTCGAGTGGACGACGACCTCGCCGCCCCCGGTCGGCAACTTCGCCTCGCTGCCCGAGATCACGTCCGAGGCGCCGCTCTACGACGCCCGCTACGGCCCCGGCGCCGTCGCCACCGCATCCGAGGGGTCCGCCTGATGGCCATCGCCACCACCACGTCGTCCCCGGTCGACGTCTACACCGACGCGCCGGCCCCGCCGCCGCCCCGGCCGCGGGTGCTGCTGGTCGGCTCCGCGCTGGCGTCCGGCGGCGCGGCGATGGTCGTGCTGACGCTCGTCTCCGCCTACGCCGCGCTGCGCGGCGACCGGGTCGCGGCCGGCAAGGCCTGGCTGCCCAAGGGCGCCAACCTCCAGCTGCCCCCGGGCGGTATGGCGATGGCGACCCTGGCCCTGTCGCTGGTGACGATGGCCTGGATCGTCCAGGCGCTGCGCAACGACGACCGCACCAACGCGCTGGTCGCCTTCGGGATCACGCTGATGCTCGGCGCCGCCTACATCAACATGGTGGCGTTCGGCTGGCAGCAGCTCGGCCTGGGCATCCGCGACTCCACCCAGGCGCTGCTCATCTACACGATCACCGGGCTCCACGTGGCGATGACCGGCGTCGGCATGCTGTTCATCGCCGTGATGGCCTTCCGGGCCGTCGGCGGCCAGCTCACCGGCCGGGCGGCCGAGGGCGTGATGGCCGCGCTCCTGTACTGGTACGTGACCGTCGGCGTCTACGCCGTGGTCTGGTACACGATCACGATCACCAAGTAGGCGCACGCAGATGGTCTCCACAGGATCCAAGTGGTTCTTCGGCCTCGGTCTCGTCTCGTTCGTCCTGGCCGCCTGCTACGGCTGGACCACGGGGGGCAACGGGCTCGGCCCGCTCAGCCTCGGCTACAAGGGCGGCGTCGGCGACCACCTCGGCTACGGCATCCTCGTCGCGGGCGGGTTCGTCAGCGTGTTCCTCGGCGTCGTCGCGATCGTCACCCGCGACGCCGAGGCCGAGGCCGTCGCCCAGGCGGCCGGCACCGACGCCGTCCCGCCGGTGATCCCGGCCGGGACCAGCTACTGGCCGGCGCTGTCGGCCTTCGGCGCCGCGCTGGTGGTGATCGGCCTCGTGTCCGAGGCGCTGTTCTTCGTCTTCGGCCTGATCGTGCTCGGCATCGTGCTGGTCGAGTGGACGGTCCAGACCTGGGCCGACCACGCCACCGGCGACCCGGAGACCAACCGCCAGATCCGCAACCGCCTGATGAACCCGATCGAGTTCCCGCTGGCCGCCATCCTCGGCCTCGGCCTCCTCGCCATCGGCTTCTCCCGGATCTTCCTGGCCCTGACCAACGACCAGACCGTGCTGCTCGGCGTCGTGATCACCGTGCTGGTCGTGGCCGTCGGCTTCGTCGTGGCGTCCCGGCCCCGCCTCAGCGCCAACCTCATCGTCGGACTGCTGGTGGCGCTGGCCCTGCATCATCATCGGCCTCGGCATCGCCGGGGCGGTCGCCGGCCCGCACGAGCTCGACGAGGGCGCCGCGGCGACCGTCGAGGTGGTCGCGTGACCCGCCGCACCCGCCCCGCCCCTGCGCAAGGAGCCCGCATGAGGACCCGCCGCCGCCGGCTGATGCCGCTGGCCGTGCTGATGCCGCTGGTGCTGTTCGTGTCCGCGTGCGCCAAGGACGCCCCGCAGACCACGCTCGAGCCCCAGGGCCCGATCGCCCGCAGCATCGACAGCCTGTGGAACGGCGTCTTCCTCATCGCCGCCATCGTGTTCGTGCTGGTCGAGTTCGGCACGATCTTCCTGCTGGCCAAGTTCCGCCAGCGCAAGGACGACGACCCCGAGGAGCTGCCGGCCCAGACCCACGGCAACATGCGCCTCGAGATCGTGTGGACGATCGTCCCGGCCGTGATGCTGGCGATCGTCGGCTTCTTCACCCTGCGGACGCTGTTCGACGTCAACCAGACCGACCACGAGCGCCATGAAGGTCCAGGTCACCGGCCAGCAGTGGTGGTGGGAGTTCAACTACGACAGCAACGGCGACGGCAAGTTCACCGACGACGACGTCGCTCACCGCCAACGAGCTGGTGATCCCGGCGGGGCAGGACATCAACCTCGAGATCCACTCGAACGACGTCATCCACTCGTTCTGGATCCCGGCGCTCAACGGCAAGAAGGACGCCGTCCCCGGCCGCGAGCACCCGCTGCGGATCGAGGCCGACGAGCCCGGCGTCTACGTCGGCCAGTGCACCGAGTTCTGCGGCCTCTCGCACGCCTACATGCGCATGCGGGTCATCGCCCTGGAGCCCGCCGAGTTCGAGAAGTGGCTCGACAACCAGTAAGACCGAGGCGCGCACCCCGACCGACGCGGACGCGGCCGCGGGCGCCGAGCCTGTTCACCACCCAGTGCTCCGGCTGCCACCTGGTCAAGGGCATCAACGACAGCGAGTTCGCCGACCAGGGCAACGGCCAGAAGCTGCTCCAGTCGGGCAACGCCCCCGACCTCACGCACTTCGCCAGCCGCGGCGTCGTTCGCCGGCGCGACCCAGGACCTCTGGGTCGATACCGACGGCGACGGCACGGTCGAGTTCGACGAGATCGGCGGCGAGCTCAACCGGGGAGCCCTCGAAGCCTGGCTGCGCGACCCGCCGGCCGTGAAGCCCATGTACGCCGCCGCGCTGCCCGAGCCCGGGCAGGGCAAGATCCGCGGCATGCCCAACCTCGGCCTCCGGAGCAGCAGATCGACCAGCTCGTCGCCTACCTCCAGACGCTGGAGTAGGAGTCATCGGCCATGGCCATCGTCGAACGTCCGACGGCACCCCTCGAGCTGCACCCCCGGCGCTGCGACCATCCCGCGCCCGCTGGGCGTCTTCACGCGGCCCCGGGCGACCACCGGTTGGCGCAGCTGGCTCACGACCGTCGACCACAAGCGCATCGGCATCATGTACGGCGTCGCGGCGATGTTCTTCTTCTTCCTCGGGGGCATCGGAGGCGCTGCTGATCCGCCTCCAGCTCGCCGCCCCCGAGCAGAAGCTGTACTCGGCCGACCTCTACAACCAGATGTTCACGATGCACGGCATGACGATGGTCTTCCTCGTCGTCATGCCGATCGGCGCGGCGTTCGCCAACTACCTGATGCCGCTGCAGATCGGCGCCCGCGACGTCGCCTTCCCCCGCCTCAACGCGTTCAGCTTCTGGTGCTTCCTGGTCGGCGGCCTCTTCCTCAACACGTCGTGGTTCCTCGGCGGCGGCGCCGACGGCGGCTGGTTCGCCTACGCCCCCAACACCGGCGTGGCGTTCTCGCCCAGCCACGGCATCGACTTCTGCGCCATCGGCCTGCAGATCACCGGCATCGCCTCGCTGGTCGGCGCCATCAACCTGATCGTCACCGTGCTCAACATGCGGGCGCCGGGCATGACGCTGATGAAGATGCCGGTCTTCACCTGGATGATCCTCGTCACCCAGTTCCTGCTGCTGTTCGCCATCCCGGTCATCACCGTGGCGCTGTTCCTGCTCATGTTCGACCGGCTGTTCGGCGCCAACTTCTTCAACGTCGGCCCAGGGCGCCGACCCGCTGCTGTGGCAGCACCTGTTCTGGATCTTCGGTCACCCCGAGGTCTACATCCTGATCCTGCCCGGCCTTCGGCATCGTGTCCGAGATGCTCCCGGTGTTCTCGCCGCAAGCCGATCTTCGGCTACCCGTTCATGGTGTTCTCGGGCATCGCCATCGGCTTCATGGGCTGGGGCGTGTGGGCGCACCACATGTTCGCCTCGGGCCTCGGGCCGATGTCGGTGGCGCGCCTTCGCCCTGTCGACGATGTTCATCGCCGTGCCCACCGGCGTGAAGATCCTCAACTGGACTGGCGACCATGTGGGGCGGCAAGCTGCAGCTTCACGACGCCGATGCTGTTCGCCATCGGCCTGGTCACGATGTTCACCATCGGCGGCCTGTCGGGCGTCACCCACGCCGTGGCGCCGTCCGACACCCAGCAGACCGACACCTACTACATCGTCGCCCACTTCCACTACGTGCTCTTCGGCGGCGCGCTGATCGGGCTTCATCGGCGGCCTCTACTTCTGGTGGCCGAAGGTGTTCGGGTATCATGCTCAGCGAGACGCTCGGCAAGTGGCACTTCTGGCTGATGCTCATCGGCTTCAACCTGACGTTCGGCCCGATGCACATCCTCGGCCTGCAGGGCATGCCCCGGCGCATGCACACCGTACGCGAAGGGCTACGGGCTTCGACTTCTGGAACATGGTGTCGACGATCGGCGCGTTCATCATCGCCGTCTCGATGCTGATCTTCGTCATCAACATGGCGCTGTCGTGGCGCAGGCACCGGAAGCACCCGGTGCCGGTCGGGCCCGACCCGTGGGACGCCCGCAGCCTCGAGTGGATGATGGCGTCGCCGACGCCGGCGCACAACTTCGACCAGGTCCCGACCGTGTCGCACCTCGACGAGTTCTGGCACCGCAAGTACGGCGAGGACGACCACCGGCAAGGTGCGGCGGATGGTGGCCACCGAGGATGTCGCCCAGAAGGGCGACGCGACCGACGTCCACCTGCCCTCGCCGTCGTACTGGCCGCTCGCTGCTCGGCGCTGGCGCTGCCGATCATCGGCTACGGCATGATCTTCAACCTCGGCGTGGCCGCGGTGGGCGGGGTGCTGCTCGTCCTGTCGGCCTTCGGCTGGGGCTACGAGCCGGCCGACGACCCCGAGGCCCACCACGCCCACGCCGCCCACGGCGACGGCCACGGCGGCAACGGGCACGAGGGCGGCAACGGCAGCGGCGGCAACGGAGCGGCGACCGACGGCGACGGCGGCGGGTCCGGCGAGACGGCCGCCGTCGGCGCGGCGTCCGGCGCTGCGAGCGAGGAGGAGGCGTCCAGCGATGACTGACACCGTGGTCACCCCGGCCGAGGTGAACGTCGACCCGGCGCAGCACCCCAAGGGCGTGCCCAGCCACGCCACCAGCACCGGCATCTCCAACGAGAAGCTGGCGATGTGGGTGTTCCTCGGCTCGGACTGCCTGCTGTTCGGCGCCCTGATCTCGACCTACCTGCTGCTGCGCCACCGCAGCGTGCACGGGCCGGGGCCGTCCGACATCTTCAACATCCCGTTCACGTCGGTGTCGAGCTTCGTGCTGCTGTTCAGCTCGCTGACGATGGTGCTGGCCGTGGCGGCCATCCACCGGGGCGACGAGCGGCGCTGCCGCACCTTCCTCGTGATGACCGCGCTGCTCGGCGGCACGTTCATCGCCGGCCAGGTGTACGAGTTCACGTCGTTCGTGCGGGAGGGCCTCGGCTACACGACCAACGTGTTCGGCTCGGCGTTCTACACGCTGACCGGCTTCCACGGCGTGCACGTGAGCGTCGGCATCATCCTCCTGCTGTCGCTGTTCGTGATGTCGATCCGGGGCAAGCTCGGGCAGGAGAAGGCCGAGACCGTCGAGATCCTGGGCCTGTACTGGCACTTCGTCGACATCGTGTGGATCCTGATCTTCACGATCGTGTACCTGGTGCCGTGAGCGGGGAGGCGAGCATGTCGAGCACGGAGACCGGCGAGCACGAGCACAAGGGAGCGCAACTCGAGGCGCACCACCAGTCGCACGAGCGCCCGCACCCGAGCGACCGCGACTACTACGTGGTCGCGGCAATCCTCGGGCTGCTCACCGCGATCGAGGTCAGCAGCTACTACTTCAACAGCCTCAGCACGACCGTGCTGGTGCTGTGGCTGTTCCCGCTGATGATCCTCAAGTTCGGGATCGTCTGCGGCTGGTTCATGCACCTGCGCTTCGACAACCCGCTGTTCCGGCGGGTGTTCGTGTTCGGGCTGGTGCTGGCGGTGATCGTCTACAGCGTCATGCTGACGGCGATGCAGTTCTGGTTCCCGAGCTACACGTCATGAGCCGGCGATGATCCTGTCCGCCGCCGGGACCGACTTCTTCCGGTGGCAGCCGCACCCGGAGGTCTGGGTGCTGGTGGGGTCCGTCATCCTGCTGAGCGTCTACGCCCTGCGCGTGGTCGGCCCCAAGGTCGTGCCGAAGGGCCAGCCGGTCGCGACCCGCCAGCAGCTCGCGTGGCTCGTGGCGGGCATCGGCCTGCTGTGGTTCGCGTCCGACTGGCCGATGCACGACATCGCCGAGGAATACCTGTTCTCGGCGCACATGACCCAGCACATGATCCTGACCTACCTGGTGCCGCCGGCGTTCCTGCTGGCGACGCCCGAGTGGCTGGCCCGGCTCGTGCTGGGGCGGGGGCTGTTCAAGCGGGCCTTCTACTTCATGGCCAGGCCGGTGCCCGCGGCGCTGGTGTTCAACGCCCTGCTGCTGCTGACCCATGCGCCGGCCGTGGTCAACATGTCGGTGCAGCACGCCCTGGTCCACTACCTGGTGCACAC
Organism: uncultured Acidimicrobiales bacterium; assembly: GCA_963739835.1. Taxonomy (GTDB): domain Bacteria; phylum Actinomycetota; class Acidimicrobiia; order Acidimicrobiales; family VFJN01; genus ZC4RG19. Next base: position 99,448 of record CAVUBW010000026.1, on the reverse strand, counting down.
CGGGCTGGTCACGACGGCGTTCCTGATGTGGACGCCGGTGTGCGGCCCGCTGCCCGAGCTGCGGCTCTCGTACCCGGCGCAGATGCTGTACCTGTTCGTCGTGTCGATCGTCCCGACCGTGCCCGCCGGCTGGCTCACGTTCGCCGACGGCGTGGTCTACTCGGCCTACGACGTGCCCCAGCGGCTGTGGGGCATCAGCGTCACGTCCGACCAGCAGGCCGCGGGGGTGATCATGAAGCTCGTCGGCGGCAGCTTCCTGTGGCTGATCATCACGATCCGCTTCTTCCAGTGGGCCGCGAAGTTCAGCGACACCGACAGCGCCGCGGACCAGGCAGGCCCGGTCCACGAGCTGACGTGGGACCACGTGGAGCGCGAGTTCGAGCGCCACCCGGCGCCGACCGAGCCCCCGGCGGATCACCGCAGCGGCGGCTCGCCCCAGTCGTAGATCACGCCGGTCAGGCGCTCGGAGACCTCCCACAGCAGGTCGGCGGACTTGTCGTCGCCGGCGGCGCGGGAGGCGTTGACCAGGGTCGGCCGGCCCCGGAGCTGGCCGGGCCCGAACGGTCCGACGTAGTCGCCGGGTGCGATGCCGCGGTCGGTGGCGGCGTAGAGCAGGGGGCGGGCGCCGGCCACCTCGGACTGCGAGAACACCCGGGCGGCGCCCTTCGCCACGATGCCGGCGGCCCGCGTGAGGCCCCGGCTGCTGGCCCGCGCGTTGGCGCCGAAAAGGTTGGTGGCGGCCGCGCCGGGGTGGGCGGCCACGGCGACGAGGTCGCGGCCGGCGTCGGCGGCCCGGCGGGCGAGCGCCCGGGTGAACAGCAGGTTGGCCAGCTTCGACTGGCTGTAGGCGCCCCAGGGCGTGTACCGGGTGACGCCGTAGTTGAGGTCGTCCCAGCCGATGTGGCCCATCCGGTGCATGTTGGACGACACGGTCACGACCCGGGCGCCGGGCACGGCCAGCAGGAGCGGCAGCACCTGCCCGGTGAGGGCGAAGTGGCCGAGGTGGTTGGTCCCGAACTGCAGCTCGAACCCGTCGACGGTCTTGCGGTAGGGCCCGCCCATGATCCCGGCGTTGTTCAGCAGGACGTCGAGCCGGTCGGTCCGCTCGGCGATCTCCCGGGACGCCCGGCGGACGGAGGCGAGGTCGGCCAGGTCGACGAGCGCGACCTCGGGAGGCCGGTCGCGAGCCAGCGAGGCGACCCGCAGCCAGGCGCGGTCGGCCCGGTCGGGGTCGCGGCACCCCAGCAGCACCCGGGCGCCGGCCGCGGCGAACGCCTCGGCCGAGCGCAGGCCCAGCCCGCTGTTCGCGCCGGTCACGAGCACGGTCTGGCCGGACATGTCCGGCATGTTGGCGGCCGCCGTCCAGCTCACCATCGCGGCCTCAGTCGTCCGGTTCCCAGCGGAACAGCGCGACGGCGAGGGCGGTCCCCGCGACGGCCCACACGATGAGGACGGGCCACACCCGCCCGGGCACGCCGACCCCGGCGGTGAGCGCCCCCCGGGCGGCGTCGGTGAGCGCGGTGGAGGGCAGCGCCTGCGCCCCGGCCCGCAGCCCGGAGGGCAGCTTGCCGAGCGGGAAGACCATCCCGGACAGCAGCAGCAGCACGATGAAGATGGCGTTGGCGGCGGCGAGCGCCACGAGCGCCGGCAACCGCCCGGCGACGACGAGCGCCAACCCGGTGAAGGCGATCACCGAGAGCACGACCGCGGCGACGAGCGCCAGCGCGTCGAGTTCGGGCCGCCACCCGAGCACGAGCCCGACGAGGGCGAGCACGACGGCCTGGCCGGCGATGACGACGAGCACGGCCGCCGCCTTGGCGGCGACCAGCCGTCCCCGCCCGAGCGGCGTGGTCCCGAGCCGTTTGAGCACGCCGTACGACCGGTCGAACCCGGTCGCGATGGCGAGGTTGGTGAAGGCGGTCGCCAGCACGGCCAGGGCGAGCGTCCCCGGCACGAGGAAGTCGACGGCGTCGCCGTCGATCGGCAGGACGTCGACGAGCGAGAAGAAGACGAGCACCGCGACGGGGATGCCGAGCGTCAGCAGCAGCGACTCGCCGTTCCGGGCGGTCAGGGTCAGCTCGACCCGCAGCTGGGCGGCCCAGCCCCTCACCGACCGTCCTCCTCGTGCGATTCCCGCGTTCTGTCCCCGGACGTGGTCGCTCTGGCGACCACGTCCGGGGACAAAACCTTGGGTGCGGAGGCGGTGAGCCGCAGGTAGACGTCCTCCAGCCGCTGGCGCCCGGCCCGGAGGTCGGCGAGCGGCAGGTCCTGCTCGGCCAGCCACGCCGTGATCGCCGCCACCGTCGCCGGGGTCGGCTCGGCATCCACCGTGTAGTCGCCCGGCGCCGTCTCGGTCACGTCCACGCTGCCGAGGCGGGCCGCCAGCGCCGCCGTGTCGATCCTCGCCGGCGCGGCGAAGCGCACCTGGTCGGCGGTGCCCCGACCGCGGACCAGCTCGTCCAGCGTGCCCGCCGCCACCAGGCGGCCGTCCGTCACGATCACCACCTTGTCGGCCACCCGCTCGGCTTCGTCGAGGTCGTGGGTCGTCAGCAGCACCGTGACCCCGTCGCGCCGCAGGTCGGCGATCATCTGGCGGACGACCTGGCGGCCCGCGGGGTCGACTCCCGCCGTCGGTTCGTCCAGGAAGGCCACCTGCGGCCGGCCCACCAGGGCGGCCGCCAGCGCCAGCCGCTTCTGCTCGCCGCCCGACAGCTGGCGGTACGTGCGGCGCTCCCGCCCCGCCAGGCCCAGCCGCTCCAGCAGCGCCGCACCGTCCAGCGGCTCCCGGTAGAGCGCCGCGGCGTGGCGCACCACCTCCGGCGGCCGCAGGCCCGGGTGGATCCCGCCCTCCTGCAGCATCACGCCCATCCGCTCGGCCAGCGCCTTGTGGTCGGCCCGCGGGTCCAGGCCCAGCACCGACAGCCGGCCCGACGCCGGGCGCCGGAGGCCCTCCAGCGCCTCGATCGTCGACGTCTTGCCCGCCCCGTTCGGGCCGAGCACGCACGTGACCTGGCCCGCCTCGGCCTCGAACGACAGGTCCTCCACCGCCCGCACGCTGCCGTAGGTGATGGTGAGCGACTCGACGACGACGGCGGACATGGTTTCAGCGATCGGCGCCGGCGCAGTCCCGGCACCGGCCCGACAGCGCGAAGTGCTGGGTCGCCAGCTCGAACCCGTGCTCCTGCCGCAGCCGCTCGGCGAGCGGGGCCAGCTCGTCCGCCGGCACCTCCACCACAGCCCCGCAGCGCGAGCACACCGCATGGTGGTGCGGCTGGTCGGCGATGTGGAAGGTCGACGCCCCGTGCCCGAGGTGCACGTGGGTGATCACGCCCAGCTCCTGCAGCCGGTCGAGCGTGCGGTACACCGTCGACCGGTGGACGTCCGGGTGGCGTTCGGCCACCCGCGCCGCCACCTCGTCGGCCGTGACGTGGTGGTCGCCGGCCATCAGCGCCTCGATCACCGCCCGCCGGGCCGCGGTCCCCCGGCCGCCGCGCGCCCGCACGGTGGCCAGGATGTCGTCGGCCGAGCGCGGCGCGGCGTTCACCTTGCCGACGCTACAAGCGCGCCGGCCTAGGGTGCGCATCACTGGACGCGTGACAAGGGGGAGGGTCTACGCTTCCTGGCCTCCGCCTCTCGCTCCCCCGGGAAGGTGATGACGATGCGTCGTGTCTGGGCCTGGATGGCCGTCAACTTCGGCAAGCACGCCGGCATCGTCGGCGTCGTCGGGCTGGCGGTCACGCTGATCCTGGGCCTCGGCATCACCAAGCTCGAGTTCGCCACGGGCCAGGAGAACTACCTCAACAAGGACGAGCAGGTCTACCAGGACAGCGTCAAGTACCAGAGCCTGTTCGGCGGACAGGCGATGCTCACGCTGTTCACGATGGACGAGGGCAAGACCGTCACCGACCTGTTCACGCCCGAGAACATCGCCCACATGACCGACGTCGGCGACCAGCTTCGCAACACGGACGGCGTCGTCTCGGTCATCACCCCGCTCACCGCGCTCCAGTTCACCCAGAACCTGGTCACCGGCCCGCCCGAGGCCCCCGACGACGTGACCCGGAGCGTCGCCGGCCAGGCGCTGCTCGGCGCGCAGGACCGCGAGCCCGATCCCGCGGCCAAGACGCTCCGCCTCGAGGACGCCGGCACCACCCTCGCCCGCGTCGGCGCGGTGACCGGGCCCCACACGTTCGACAACCCCGAGTGGATCGACTTCCTGCTGTTCGACAACCAGGGGAACATCCGCAAGTCGCTGCTGCCGTTCTTCCCCGACGAGGGCCACGCGCAGCTCATCACCCGCCTCGTCGGCAACGCGTCGCTGGAGGTGGAGGGCGCGGCCAGCGAGCAGGTCCAGAACGTCGTGCAGGCCGAGCCGTTCGAGAACGCCGACACCGTCACGACCGGCGCCCCCGTGCTGCTCAAGGACCTCAACGACTACCTGCGGGGCGGGATGCTCACGCTCGGCGCCATCGCCGTGGGGATCATGGTCGTGATCCTCGTGCTGCTGTTCCGGGTGCGGTGGCGGCTGCTCCCGCTGTTCGTGATCCTCGTCGGCGTCACCTGGGCGTTCGGCCTGGCCGGCTATCTCGGCATCCCGCTGTCGGTGGTGACCATCGCCGGGCTGCCCGTCATGCTCGGCGTGGGCATCGACTACGCGATCCAGATGCACTCCCGGATCGAGGAGGAGGTGGTCATCGACCGGGCGGAGCACCCGATCCAGGAGGCCTCGGTCAACCTCGGCCCCGCCCTGCTGGTCGTCACCTTCGACGCCATCTTCGCCTTCCTGGCCCTGCGCTTCGCCAAGGTGCCGATGATCCGCGACTTCGGCCTGCTGCTGGCCGTCGGCATCGCCGCGATCTGCGCGTGCAGCATCGTGCTGCCCCTCGCCATCCTCGGCATCCGCGAGTACCGCTCGCCCACCAAGGCCAAGGACTACAGCCACGGCAACCTGGCCCGGCTGGTCGTGTGGCTCGGCGCGCTGCCGTCCAAGATGGCGGTGCCGCTGGCCGTGGCGAGCGTGGTGATCTTCCTCGGCGGCGTCGCCGTCGAGGACCAGCTCGACATCCAGAGCGACCCCGAGCAGTGGGTCAACCAGGACAGCCAGGTCATCAAGGACATCGACAAGCTCAAGGAGGAGACCGGGTCGTCGTCCGAGCTGGGCATCTTCATCGAGTCCCCGGACGTGTTCAGCAACCAGACCGTGGCGTTCGTGACCGACTTCGCCAACGAGCAGCTCGAGGCCCGCCCCGAGGACCTGCTGACGGCATCGTCGATGCCGACGATCGTGTCCTTCCTGCTGGAGGTGCCGGGCACGACCGTGCTCGTGCCGACCGGGCAGGACGTGCAGCGGGCCTACGACGTGGCGCCGCCCGACATCCAGAAGGCGACGGTCGATCCCGAGGCCGGCGCGCTCAACCTCGTGTTCCAGACGGGCCCCGGCTCGCTGGAGCAGCGGGCGGTCTACGTCAACGAGATCCGCGACGAGCTGGAGTCCGGCGAGACGGCGGCCGGCCCGATCCCCGAGGGCGTACGGGCCACCCCGTCCGGCCTGGCCGTGGTGGGCGTCGGCCTGCTGGAGAACATCCAGTCGAACCGCATCCTGCTCACCTACCTGGCCGTGCTGTTCGTGTTCCTGTTCCTCACCGTGCGGCTGCGCAGCATCGTGCGGGCGCTGCTGTCGATGGTGCCGGTGCTGATCGCGGTGGGCACGGCCTCGCTGGTGGCGTTCGCCTTCAACCTCCAGCTCAGCCCGATGACCGCGGTCGGTGGGCCGCTCGTGGTCGCGCTGTGTACCGAGTTCACCTCGCTGATCCTGTTGCGGTTCATCGAGGAGTGTCACCGCGGCCACTCGCCGCGCGAGGCGGTGGACGTCACCGCGTCGCGTACCGGCCGGGCGTTCATCGTCTCGGCGCTGACCGCCGTGTCGGGCGTCGCCGTGATCGCGTTCTCGTCGCTGCCGCTGCTGCGGGACTTCGGCCTGATCGTGGCGATGAACGTGGCGGTCGCCCTGCTGTCGGCGCTCGTGTTCCTGCCGCCGATGCTCGTGTGGGCGCAGGAGCGGGGCTGGGTGACCCGGGGGCTGCGCCCGCCGCCCCCGTCGAGCCCGCCCACGCCGACGCAGGCTCCCCTCACCCCGGAGCCCGAGCCGGAGCCGGAGCCGGTCGGTTCCGGCGACTGAGCCGGTACAACCGACTCCGCGCGCTCGTTCGCTAGCGTGACGCGCACGCCTGCCCACCACCAGCCCCGTGGAGTTCGCGCGTGGTGACCGATGCCGTGGCGCCGGTCGCCGCGAGCGAGGGCGCCCTGCCGCAGGACGCGCCGGCGGGCACGGGCGCGGCCGGGGCCATCCGCCTCGACCACCTGACCAAGCGCTACCCCGGCGGCGCCCGGCCGGCGGTCGACGCGCTCGAGCTCGACATCCCCGCGGGTCAGCTGGTCGCGCTGGTCGGACCGTCGGGCTGCGGCAAGACCACCACGCTCAAGATGATCAACCGCCTGGTCGAGCCGACGTCGGGGACCGTGTGGCTGGACGGCACCGACATCCGCACGATGTCCCGCCACCGGCTGCGCCGGGGGATCGGCTACGTGATCCAGCAGGCCGGGCTGTTCCCCCACCGTAAGGTGCGCGACAACATCGCCACCGTGCCCCGGCTGCTCGGCTGGCGCCGCGACCGCATCCGCGACCGGGTCGACGAGCTGGCCGAGCTGCTCGACCTCGACCGCGACCTGCTCGGGCGCTATCCGGCCGCGCTGTCCGGGGGCCAGCAGCAGCGGGTCGGCGTCGCCCGGGCGCTGGCCGCGGATCCGCCGGTGCTGCTCATGGACGAGCCCTACTCGGCCGTCGACCCGATCGTGCGGGCCCGGCTCCAGGACGAGCTGATCGCCCTTCAGCGCCGGGTGCACAAGACGATCGTCCTCGTCACGCACGACATCGACGAGGCGATCAAGCTGGCCGACCGCATCGCCATCCTCCGGGTCGGCGGCGTGCTCGAGCAGTACGCGCCGCCCGAGGAGATGCTGCGGGCGCCGGCCAGCCCGTTCGTGTCCGACTTCCTCGGCGACGACCGCGGCATCAAGCGGCTGGCGCTCATGCGGGTCGGCGACGCCGCGCTCAGCCCCGGGCCCGTCGTGGCCCCCGGCGACCCGGCCGAGGGCGCCCGCCGGGTCATGGCGGACCAGGGCACCGACTGGGTGGCGGTGGTCGACGGCGGCCGGCTGCTCGGCTGGGTCGGCGCCGATGCGGTCGCGCAGGCCGGGTCGGGCACGCTCGACGGCGTCGGGTGCGAGCCGTTCGCGGCGGTCGTCCGCCCGGCGACCACGCTCAAGGCCGCGCTCGACACGGTCGTCACGTCCCGCACCCGGGTCGCGGTGGTGGTCGGCGACGACGACCGCTACCTCGGCGTGCTCACCGTCGACGACCTCGCCGAGGGGGTGACCGCGTGATCGTGGCCGACGAGCCGCTCGTGCGGTGGAACTGGATCGGCGACCACACCGACGAGCTGCGCCACCTGCTGTGGCAGCACGTGACGCTGACCGCCGTGGCCGTCATCGTCGGGTTCGCTCTGTCCCTGCCGCTGGCGCTGATCGCGGTGCGCTGGCGCTGGACGTTCGGCGGCCTGACCGGGTTCGCCGGCGCGCTCTACGCCATCCCCAGCGTCGCCCTGTTCGCGATCCTGCTGCCGGTCTACGGCCTCAGCTACCGGACGGCCGAGGTGGCGCTGGTCAGCTACACGCTGCTGATCCTCATCGGCAACACGGTCGCCGGCTTCCAGGGCGTGCCGGCCGACGCCCGGGAGGCCGCGCTCGGCATGGGCTACACGCCGTGGCGCCGGTTCACGCAGGTCGACCTGCCGCTGGCGACGCCGACGATCATCGCCGGGCTGCGCATCGCCACGGTGACGACGGTCGGCCTGGTGACGGTGACCGCGCTCATCGGCCTGGGCGGGTTCGGCGCGCTCATCAACGAGGGGCTGAGCCGCCAGTTCCCCACGCTGGTGATCGTGGGCTCGGTCGCCTCGGTGGCGCTGGCGGTGGCGTTCGACCTGCTGTTCGTGGGCCTCGAACGGCTCGTCACGCCGTGGGCGCGGGTGCGCGGCGGGGGGCGGTCCCGGTGAGGGAGGCCTGGGACGAGATGTGGCGGTACCTGGGCCAGGACACGACCTGGTCCGGGCCCAACGGGCTGCCCGCCCTGACGCGGGCGCACATCTGGGTGTCGTTCGTGTCCGTGCTGATCGCCACCGCGGTCGCGGTGCCGGCGGGGGTCTACCTCGGCCACGTGCGGCGGGGCGGGGTCCTGGCCGTGTCCGTCGTCAACATCGGCCGGGCGATCCCGTCGTTCGCGCTGCTGGCGCTGCTGTTCCCGCTGTCGCTGCGCTACGGGTTCGGCCTGGGGTTCTGGCCGGTGGTGGGCGCCCTGACGCTGCTGGCGCTGCCGCCGATCTTCACCAACAGCTACACGGGCGTCCGGGACGTGCCCGACGCCACCGTCGAGGCCGCCCGGGGCGTGGGCATGCGGGCCGGCGAGCTGGTCCGCAAGGTCGAGGTGCCGGTGGCGGCGCCGCTGATCCTCACCGGGCTGCGGGTGGCCGCGGTCCAGGTCGTGGCGACCGCCGCGCTGGGCCCGCTCGTCGGCTACAAGGACCTGGGCACGCCGATCATCATCGGCTTCACCAGCCCCGACAAGGGCTCGATGCTGGCCGGCGCCATCGTGGTCATCATGCTCGCCCTGGTCACCGACCGGGCCTTCGCGCTGGGGACCTGGTGGCTCGTGCCGTGGCGGGCGACGCCCCGGCGCACCGCCGACGCCACGGTGATGGCCGAGGACGCCGTTCCTGCCTGATCGACAGCAACCCCGCCGGGGGAGGAAGGACACACCCGAATGAGACGACATCTCAAACTGCTCGCCCTCCTGCTGGTGTTCGCCGTGGTCGGCGCCGCCTGCGGCGGTGACGACAACAACGACAACGCCGGCACCGACAACGGCTCGTCCAACGAGGGCTCGGGCTCGCAGCCGGACATCGTGATCGGCGCCCAGGACTTCGGCGAGTCGGCGATCATGGCCGAGATCTACAAGGGCGCCCTGGTCGGCGGCGGCTGGACGGCCAAGACCCAGGCGCTGGGCGGGTTCCGCGACCTCATGTTCAGCGCCTTCGAGTCGGGTGAGATCACGGTCGCCCCCGACTACGTGGCGTCCAACCTGGAGTTCCTCAACGAGGGTGCGGGCGAGGCCACCGCCGACGTCGACGCGACGTTCGCCAAGCTCCAGCCGCTGCTGGCGGAGAAGAACCTGGTCGGCCTGACCCCGTCCGCGGCCGTCGACCACAACGCCTTCGTGATGACCAAGTCACGCTCCCAGGAGCTGGGCATCACCACGCTGTCCGACCTGGCCAGCAAGGGCGCGAGCCTCAAGCTCGGGGCGCCGCAGGACTGCGAGAGCAACGGCTTCTGCATCCCCGGCCTGAAGCGGGTCTACGGCGTTGACTTCACCAGCAACTTCACGCCGCTCGACCTCGACCTCGTCGCCACCACGCTCGACGCGGGCGAGATCGACGTGGCCGTGCTCACGTCGACCGACGGCAACCTGGCCGACCCGTCCAAGGACTACGTGGTGCTCCAGGACGACAAGGACATGCTCGCGGCCGACAACATCTTCCCGGTGCTGACCAAGGAGGTCGCCGACTCGTACGGGTCCGAGCTGACGGACATGCTCAACAAGGTGTCGTCCAAGCTCACCACCGAGGGCGTCGCCGAGCTGAACAAGCGCTACGTCATCGACAAGGAAGATGCCGACGTCATCGCCAAGTCGTGGCTGGAGGACAACGGGTTCGCCACGGGCTGACCCGCTGACTCGTCACCCCTGACCTCGCCGCCAGCGCCGTGGACCCCGACGACCTCGCTGCCGATCCGATCGAGCAGTTCCGGCGGTGGTTCACGGCCTGGCGGGAGGTGGCGACCGGCGAACCGGAGGCGATGGTGGTCGCTACCGCCACGCCGGACGGCCGTCCCTCGGTGCGCAACGTGCTCATGCGGGCGTTCGACGCCGGCGGGTTCGTGTTCTTCACCAACTACGAGAGCCGCAAGGGCGGCGAGCTGGCGGCCAATCCCCGGGTGGCGCTGCTGTTCTCGTGGCATCCGGCGGGCCGGCAGGTGATCGTCGAGGGGGAGGCGTCCCGGGTGGACGACGCGGCGTCGGACGCCTACTGGGCCACGCGGCCCCGGGGCAGCCAGATCGCTGCGCTGGCGTCGCCGCAGAGCCAGGTCGTCCCCGACCGGGCCGCGCTCGAACGGCTGTGGGCTGATGCCGAGGCCGAGCTGGCGGGGGGCGAGGTGCGGCGGCCGGCGCACTGGGGCGGCGTGCGGGTGGTGCCCGAGAGCGTGGAGTTCTGGCAGCAGCGGGAGTGGCGCCAGCACGACCGGCTGGTCTACCGGCGCGACCCCGGCCTCGGCGTCGGGCTGGCGCATCGAGCGGCTGGCGCCGTGATCCCGGCGCTCGCGGGCGTAGCGGAGCCCGGCGCCGACGGCGACCAGCAGCAGGACGACGATCAGGGCGAGCCGCACCGATCCGACCCGCTCGACCCAGTCGGTGATGCTCGACGACCAGCCGGCGACGCGATCGGTGATGCCGGAGGATGGCAGCTCGCCCGGCTCGGCCCGGGTGGTGCGGATCTCCAGCCAGCCGTACCAGGCGACGTAGGCCCCGGCCAGCGCCACCAGCCCACCGGCGACGCGGGGGATGTAGGGCTGGGCCCGGCGCAGGAACCGGACCAGCGAGGTCCGGGCCAGGGCCATCGTGACGGTCAGGGCCATGAGGACGAGCGTCATGCCGAGCGCGTAGATGGCGAACACGACCATCCCGTCGACGACCGACTCGCGGGTGATCGTCCCGGCGACGGCGCCGAGGAAGAGCGGCAGCGTGCAGCCGATGGAGGCGATGGCGTAGGACACGCCGAACACGAACATCGAGGCGACGGTCCGCTCGCGCCCGCCGCGGTCGAGCCGGGGGAGGGCGATGCGGGGCTCGTAGCCGGCGAGCATGGCGATCCCGAGGGCGAGCAGCGCCACGCCGATCACGATCGAGATCCAGGGCGCGTTCTCGTACACGGGCAGGGGGGTCAGCTCGACGGCCAGCCCGGCGAGGGCGAACACGGCCAGGAACCCGGCCGACACGGCCGCCCCGACCCGCACGGCCCGGGCGACCGAGGCCCGGGCGACGCCGGGCCCGTCGTCGTCGCCGAGCCCGAGGAAGAAGGAGAGGTACGCGGGCAACATGGCGAACCCGCACGGGTTCACGGTCGCCACCATGCCGAGGGTCAGGTAGTAGGCCCAGGCCCGGTCGGGCCCGACGGCGGCGATCACGCCCCGACCCCGAACCGCTCGGCGATCGCAGCCCGCAGCTCGTCCTCGGACATCGCCCCCGGGTGCACGTCGACGACATTGCCGGCAGCATCGATGAACACGGTGGTCGGCATCTCGATGCCACCGAAGTAGGTCATCGCGGCGTCCCCGGCGTCGGCGAAGGTGGGATAGGTGACCCCGGTCCGGGTGACGGTCGCAAGCGCATCCTCGGCGGAGTCCCGGTACGCCATGCCGAGAACGGTGACCTGGTCACCGAGATCCTGGTGCACGGCCTCGAACGAGGGCATCTCGTCGAGGCAGGGCGCACACCACGAGGCGAAGAAGTTGAGGACGATCGGCGTGGTCCCGATCATCTCGCCGAGCCGCCGATCGGGCGAGCCGTCGAGCGAGACGAGCCGCACGTCCGCGGTCGAGGCGGGCAGGTCGGCGGCCTCCGGCGCGGGCGTGAGGTCGACCTGGCCGCCGTTGCTGCTCTCGGCCCCACTGGAGCCGCCGCGGTCGAGCAAGGTGGCAACGCCCAACGCCGCGACCAGGGCCAACAGCGTGGCGATGAGCCACGCCGAGGGGGGGAGGCGGCGGGAGGACATCTCCGCGACGGTACCGCTAACGCCAAGGACAACGACAAACGACCAAACGACAATGAGGCCGGTTAGGAGGCCGGCGGAGCCGGCCTCTTTGGTGATTGTTGGGGCGGTCGGGCGGGCGTCAAGGACAAGCCGTGCTGCGCACGGGCCCCTGCGGGCTCCTTGACCCCCGCCCGACCGCCCGTTTGACACTCACGGTGACCCTTACACCGTTGGCTTAACCGGGGGGAAATCGTTCGCGGGAAACTGGCCGCGGAAGTGGTTGCTTATCAACCACTTTCGCGACCCAGAACGAAGATCCCCCCGAACAGAGGCGACCCACGGCCACCGTGCGTGGAAAAGGCGGTCGGGTGGGGGTCAAGGAGCCGCCGCAGGCGGCCGAGCGCAGCGAGCTTGTCCTTGCACGCCCACCCGACCGCCCCCACCATCACATTGGAGGCCGCCCCCGGCGGCCTCCTTACCAGCCCCTGGGCCAACCCGCGCACGAGCGCAAGTGCCCACGCCCGACGGCCTGCCGCAGACGGCGGTCACCAACACCGCGACCGCCGCCCAGGCGCGGTGTGGGGGCACCGCCGCCGTGCGGTGCCCCCACATCGATCAGACAGCCTGCTCCGCGTTCGCCGCTATGCCGGGGTGGATCCGGTCGGCGCAGCTAGTGGTGCTAGGGGTCGTGCTCGGCGTTCATGTCGGGCTGCTCATGCGATCCGGATCACGGCCACCCCCTGGAGGTGGTCGGGGATCGGGATCTCGGGCAGCTGGTCTTCGGGCCGGGGCAGCTTCGGGGGCCGGCCCCTGCGGCGCTTCGTCGCCAGGATCTTTCCGTTGAGGAAGAGCTGGCCGCCCCACACGCCCCACGGCTCACGCCTCTCCAGTGCCCCCTCGAGGCACGGGATCAGCGCCGGGCACGTGGCGCAGATGTTCTTGGCCCGGGCGATGTCCTGGAGCTCCTCGCTGAAGAACATCGTGGCGAGCCGGCCGCTGCCGTCGTTGCAGCGGGCGTGGGCCCACCAGCTGTCCTCGGTGGCGAGGAGCTCGGGTTCTGGCTCGTCGGCCTCACCGAACCCGTAGGTATCGGGTCTGGTCAGGTCGAGGATCTCGTCTGGCTCGGTTGCGGTGGGGGCGATCATCTGCCCATTCCCCTCATGTGTCTGATTGCGAGATCTGCTCGTCGTCGGGTGGTCATCGGTGGAAGTCCGGAAATAAGAAAGGCCGCCGGGAGAATCCCGACGGCCTTTGGAGAGTTTGCGCTTCAGCGCCTGATCCAGTCAGGGGAAGCACTCCCACGGCCGTCGGTTCGGTCGATCGGTCATGAACCGGTGGAAGCCCTGCTTGCCGTCCGTCGTCTCGTGCCACGACGAGGCGGAGGCGAGCGCGGCAATACCGGCGTTCACGTAGAGGGCAGCCAGGCACGCACCGGGACACGCGACACCGGCGGATACCAGACCGCCCATATGTGTCGTTGCGGTGCTCATCGGTCCTGATCTTTCCTCTCGTGGCGCCCGAAGGCGGTCGTTGGAGGGCGGAGTGAGTCCGCCCGGGACTGCATTAGGCCACCACGTGGGGTAGCCCTCCGTCAATGGATTAATCAGATCTGGCGCGAATCGTGCGACCGGCGGCAGGAATGCTGCGCCGGTCGTCTAGCGCTCGGGCCTCACACCAGATCCGATTGTTCCGCCGCTTCGATGCCTGCGCCACTGTCCGCGGCCCCGTCGGCGCCCAGGCGGAACAGGTGGTCGCGGTAGAACCGCAGCTCGGACACGCTCTCGCGGATGTCGTCGAGCGCCCGGTGGGCCGACTCCTTGCGCGGCGCCGCCTCGAGCATCGCCGGGGCCCAACGCAGCGCGAGCTCCTTGATCGTCGACACGTCGACCGAGCGGTAGTGCAGGTAGTTCTCGATGTCCGGCAGGTAGGCGGCGAGAAACCGGCGGTCGGTGCCGATCGAGTTGCCGCACAGGGGGACCGAGCGCGGCGTCGGCACGTGGGCGCGGATGAAGTCGAGCGTGGCCGCGCCGGCGTCGCCCAGCGTGACCGTGGACGCCTTGATCGCGGGCAGCAGCCCGCTGCGGGTGTGCATGTCGCGCACCACGTCCTCCATGGCGTCGAGCGCCTCGGCCGGCTGGTGGACGACGAGATCGGGGCCCTCCGCCACGATGGCGAGCTGGTCGTCGGTCACGAGCGTCGCGATCTCGACGATCACGTTGCGCGCCGGGTCGAGCCCGGTCATCTCGAGGTCCATCCAGACGAGCACCCCCGGGACAGTAGACCCCTGCCGGGGGTCCTTCCGACCGCCGGTGCGTCAGTCGTCGTCCGAATCGTCGGCGTCGGACACCCGCTTGACGAGGGTGAGGCCGCGGCCGCCGTCGGTGAGGTGCCAGTCGTCGACGCTGTTGTCGAGCACCGCCCGGGCGACGTCGGGGACCTCGGACAGCCCGTCCCCGCCCGTCAGGACCAGGTCTATGCGCAGCTCGCCCGGTGCCATGACGTAGGTGACCGCCAGCGTGGCGTCGCCCTCGGGGTCGGGCGCCAGGAGCGCGGCCGCCTCGCCCACCGCCAGCCGGACCTGCTCGACCTCGCGGTAGGTGAACCCAGCCCGGGTGGCCAGCCCGGCCGCCCCGGCCCGGGTGATGCGCACCGCTGCCGACATCGCCGGCACGGTGAGCCGGATGGTCTCGGTCTCCGTGAGATCCACGCCGCCGCCGAGCCTACGGATCCGCAGTGGCGGCCGTCACATCGTGTCGGCCCGGCGGGGATGGCGGACGTCGGCCGCCGCCTTGTCGGTGCGTTCGCCCAGGTAGACGGGGTGGCGCAGGCGGCCCTCCTCGGTCCACTCGCCGTACTCGACCTCGACCACCACCTCGGGCCGCACCCAGTGGGCGCCCTTGCGGTGCAGCGGCGGCGGGGGCGGGTCGAACGGGCACTCGTCGGCGGCCAGCGCCGCCAGCCGGGCGCCCATGCGGTCGAGCTCGCCCGACGTGAACCCCGAGCCGACCCGCCCGGCGTAGCGCAGCGGGCCGGCAGGCTCGCCGCCCGGGACCGGGTCGTGGAAGCCGACCAGCAGCGAGCCGAGCTTGCCCTCGCGGTTGCCCAGGCCGCCGCTCCAGCCGCCGACCACCAGCTCGTCGTGGCGCCGGACCTTCACCTTGATCCACGACCGCGACCGCCGCCCGGGCAGGTACGGCGCATCCACCCGCTTGGCCATCACGCCCTCCAGCCCCTGGCGGGACACGGCGGCCAGCAGCTCGGGGCCGTCCTCGTACACGCCGGCCACGTCGACCCCCGGCGGCAGGTCGTCGGCCAGCGCGTCGAGCAGGCGCCGACGGTCGCGCCAGGGCTGGCCGGTCAGGTCGTGGCCGGCCAGCCGGAGCAGGTCGAACACCACGTAGGCCACGGGCACGTCCGCGGCCCGCCGCCGGGCCTCGGCCGCCGACGTCACGTGCATGCGGTGCTGCAGCCGCTCGAAGCTGGGACGCCCCCGGTCGTCGAGCGCCACCACCTCGCCGTCGAACAGCGCCTCCACGGGCGCCAGCGCCGGGCCGAGTGCGGCCAGCTCGGGGAACGAGGCCGCCGCGTCCTTGCCGTTGCCGCTCCAGGCCGTCACGCCGTCGGGCCCGACGTCGGTGAGCACCCGCATGCCGTCCCACTTGGTCTCGTACACCCAGCCCTCGCCGGTCGGCAGCGGCCCGGGCGTGGCTTTCATGGGGGAGAGCGCCACGGCGGCGAGCCTAAGCCCGGGTGCCTGCAACCGCCGAGCCTGCCCGGCCGGCGCGGCGCCGGACAGGATCGGCGATCGGGGTCAGAACTGGTTCGTCGGGATGGCGAGGCCGACGATCGGCACCGACGTGGCGAACTCGCCGAGCGGATCGGCCCGCCCGGTCAGGAGGTCGACCTTGAAGAACGTCGAGCCGGTGTCGTCGCCCAGCGACGCGAAGGCCCAGTTGGCGACCGTCGTGCCGTTGCTGACCTTGCTGTAGATGTCGGCGGCCACGACCTCGTTGGTGTCGAAGCCGAGCTTGCCCGTGGCCACCAGCGAGCCGGCGTTGGGCGGCGACTGGACGGCGATCTGGTCGAGCGACGAGTCGACGTCGAACAGCGTGGTGTTGGTGTTCGGGTCGGCGTCGTTGTTGGTGTACATGGCGCCGACGACGCCGGTCGCCGGGGTGCCGGCGGTGTAGGCCAGCGTGCCGTCCGCCGTGGTGGTGCCGTCGGCGACGTTGACCCGCAGGTTCTGGCCGGTGTCGCTCACGACCCGCAGGCGGTCGGCGACCGGGTTGAAGTCGACGCCGAACGACGCGCCCTGGAGCGGGACGTTGAGGCGCGCGGCGAGCGTGGCCCGGCCGTTGTCGGTGGCGACGGTGTAGACGCCGCCCTGGTCGCCGAGGCCGTAGAGGACGTTCGTGGCCGGCCGCACGTCGATGCCGACGAGCCGGGTGTCCATCTGCAGGCCGCGGACCTTGGCGAACTGCTGGGCGCGCTCGGGCCGGTCGACCCGGAAGCACACCAGGCGCTGGTCGTCGGTGAGGCCGACGGCCTCGAGGGTGTTGGCCCGGCCGAGCTGGCCACAGTCGGGTCGGCGGTGGCGGGCCGGGCTGTCCTGCGACGCGCCGGCGGACGGCGCGAGCGCGAGGGTGACAACTGTCATGGCGGCCAGTGCGGCCGCGGTGAGACGCGTGAACATGGCAGGGGCTCCCTGAGGGGGCTGGGAGCGGGTGTCCGCCCACTCTCGGGTGCGCCTCTCGGGGGCGCACGCCGGGTATTCGGCGCGCCCGCGGGCGGTGGATTCAGTCGGGGTCGGCGTCCTGCGGCTCCGCGTCGGACGGCTCCGCGTCGGACGGCTCGGCGTCGGACGGGCTGGTGTCGAACCGGACGGTCACGCTCAGCTCGTCCGCGCCCCGCACCAGGCGAACCGTCACCTCGTCGCCCGGCCGGACCTCGGCCAGGGCGGACTCCAGGTCGGCCGGGTCCGCGATCGTGGTGTCGCCCAGCGCCACGATGAGGTCGCCCCGGGCGATGCCGGCGGCGGACGCCGGGCTGCCGTCCGCCACGCCGCGCACCAGCGCGCCGTCGCGCTCGGGCAGGCCGACCGCCGACCGCAGCCGGCGGGCCACCGGCGCAGGCGCGATGCCCACGCCCAGCACCACCCGGACCGGCTCGCGCCCCGCCGCCAGGTCGTCGATGCGCGCCCGCAGGCCGGGTCCCGCGGCCTGGGCGATCGAGAACCCGTCGCCGAGGCGGAGGGTGGTGATGCCGATCAGCCGGCCCTCGTCGTCGACGACCGGGCCGCCGGTGCTGCCACGGGCGAGGGGCGCCGTGTGCTCGATGCCGCCCGTGACCAGCCGCCCGCGTGGCCCCCGGAACGCCCGGTCGACCGATGACACGGCGCCGGACGTGACCCGCCGGCCCCCGGGGATGGCGGCCACCGCGTACACGGTCATGCCGAGCTCCGGGGCACCGTCGGACCAGGTCAGGCTGGGCACGTCGGCGGTGTCGACGGCGAGGACGGTGAGGTCGCCGTCGCGGTCGATGCCGGTGGCGCGGCCCTGTACGGCCCGCCCGTCGGCGAAGGTCACCTGGGTCGTGCGGTCGCGCAGGTTGTGGGCGTTGGTGACGACCAACCCGTCGCCGACCACGACGCCGCAGCCCCTGCCGCCGTGGCGGCCGACGCGCACGACCGAGGGGGAAACGGCGTCGGCCACGCGCCGAGTGACGGCCTGCTGATCGGCGGTGGGCATGGCGGGGTCCTCCTAGTCACTTGCAACTTGCAAGTCACTGTATCGTAGGACCATGCCGTCCACGCAACTCCCGCCCGCGGGATCCGCCGCCGGATCCGGCGGCGCCACGGCCGCGGCGGGGGCGCTCGCGGCCGCTGCCGACGCCGTCGGCGACCGCTGGTCGCTGCTGGTCGTGTCCCGGCTGTTGGCCGGACCCCGCCGCTTCGGCGAGCTGCTGGCCGAGCTCGACGGGCTCGCGCCGAACATCCTCGCCACCCGCCTGGCCCGGCTCGAGGCCGACGGCCTGGTGGTCGGCGAGCCCTACTCGACTCGCCCGGTGCGCCACAGCTACCGGCTCACGGCGTCGGGCGCCGACCTCGCCGGCCCGCTCCGCATGCTGGCCGGGTGGGGCGCACGCCGGCACGCGGCCGGGTTCACGACCGCGGGACCGCGCCCCGGCGTGCCCGCGCACGACCGCTGCGGGACGCCGCTCGACGCCCGCTGGTTCTGCCCGAGCTGCGACGAGGTGGTCGACGCGCCGTGGTCGCCCGAGGGGCCTCTGGCACCCGACGAGGCCGATCTCTTCTGGATGTGACCCTGCGTCACAGTGGGGCAGCTAGCGTTCGGCCCCTCGGCGGACATTCGATCTCGTAAGGAGACCCCCCGATGTCGCAGGTGAGTCCCGGCTGGTATCCGGATCCGTCCGGAAAATTCGCCCAGCGCTATCACGATGGCACCCGATGGACCGAGCATGTCGCGGACGCTGGCGGCAACCGCAGCGTCGACAGCCCGGATGCGCCGTCAGCCCCGGCGTCCGGCGGCTACGGCGGCCAGGCCGGCGGGCCCGGCTACGGCCAGTCGGCCGACCAGGGCTGGTCGTCCGGCGGCAGCAGCGGCCAGGGATGGCCGGCCGCCGACCAGGGCGGCCAGGCCGGCCAGGCGGGCTACGGCCAGCCGGCCGACCAGGGCTACGGCGCCCAGGGCGGCTACCAGTCCGGCCAGGGCTACGGCGGCCAGGCCGGCGGGCAGGCCCCCGGCTACGGCGGCCAGGCCGGCGGGCAGGCCCCGGGCTACGGGCAGCCGGGCTACCAGTCGGGCCAGGGCTACGGCGGCCAGGCCGGCGGGCAGGCCCCGGGCTACGGGCAGCCGGGCTACGGCGGCCAGCCGGCGGGCTACGGCCAGCCCGGCTATGGCCAGCCCGGCTACGGGCAGCCGGGCTACGGCCAGCCCGGATACGGCGCAGCGACCGCGTCCGGCGGCTTCACACTGACGATCGGCCTCATCGTCGCCGGTGTCGGTGCGCTGTTCGTCCTGGCCTCGCTGTTCGGGCTCGACTTCCTGACCGCCAAGATCGCCAACCCGGTCAGCGGCGGCACCGCCTCGACCGGCATCTCGCTCGGCGACGTCAGCAACGCCGTCGGCGGCGACATCCCGTTCGCCATCGACACCTACTCCAGCTTCGGCCGTTTCCTGGCGGCGCTGGCGGTGCTGGCGGCGGTCGCGCTGATCGTCGTGCCGACGATGGTCCCGACCTTCCCGAAGATCCCCAACCTGCCGATCATCATCGCCGCCGTCATCGGCGTGTTCACGCTGTGGCACGTGGTGTCGATGTTCACCTCCGAGCAGGGCGTGGACCTCTCGCCGGCGATCGGCGCGATCGTGGGCGTCCTCGGCTACGCGGCGGTGATCGCGGGCCAGTTCCTGACCCAGCCCATCGGCGGCGCCAAGCGCTGACCGTCCCGCCTGGGATCCCACTCGGCGTGGCGGCTAGCGTTCGCTGACACTGTCGTCAGCTACAGCCGAGGGGACATCGTGGGGTCCACACCCGAGACCGGGGCGTCGACGCAGTTCGACCTGCCCGACGTGTTCGACACGGTCGCGGGTGTGCACCCCGACCGGACGGCGCTCGTCTGGGGGGAGCGCCGCCTGACCTTCGCCGAGATCGCGGACCGCAGCCGGCGCCTCGCCGCCTACCTGCGGTCCCGCGGTCTGGGCGACGTCACCGAGCGCGACGGCCTGGCCGGCCACGAGAGCGGTCAGGACCACCTCGGCATCTACGCCTACAACGGCAACGAGTACATCGAGGCGATGCTCGGCGCCTTCCGGGCCCGGGTGGCGCCGTTCAACGTCAACTACCGGTACGTCGCCGACGAGCTGCTCTACCTGCTCGACAACGCCGACTGCCGGGCGCTGGTCTACCACGGGGCCTTCGCCCCGACGCTGGCGGCCATCCTCGACCGCCTGCCCCGGATCGAGGTGCTGCTCCAGATCGACGACGGGTCGGGGAACGCCCTCCTGCCCGGGGCGGTCGACTACGAGGCCGCGCTGGCGCTCAGCCCGTCGGTCGTCGACGCCCGGCCGACGCCCGACGACCTCTACATCCTCTACACCGGCGGCACGACCGGCATGCCCAAGGGCGTGCTGTGGCGCCAGCACGACATCTACCGCTCGGCGATGGGCGGCCGGAACATCCTCACCCAGGAGACCTTCGACGACTACGAGGCGGTCGCCGAGGCCGCCCGGGCGTTCGCCGAGCCGCTGCGGTTCATGGTCCTGCCGCCGCTGATGCACGGCGCCGCGCAGTGGGTGTCGTTCATCGGGCTGAACGGCGGGCACACCCTGGTGTTCCCGCCCGACGTCACCCGGCTCGATCCGGTCGCGACGTGGCGGACGATCGAGCGCGAGCGCTGCACCACCCTCACCGTCGTGGGCGACGCCATCGCCCGCCCGCTGGTCGAGGAGCTGGAGGTCGGCGACTACGACACGAGCTCGCTGGTCAGCGTCGGCAACGGCGGCGCGCCGCTCACGCCCACGATCAAGGCGCGGCTGCTGGCCCAGCTGCCCAACATCTTCCTCACCGACTCGGTGGGGTCGTCCGAGACCGGCGCCCAGATGAGCCACCTGTCCAGCGCGGGCGGTGATGTGTCGACCGGGCGGTTCACGCCCGGGCCGGGGACGGTCGTCGTCGACGAGGACCTGAGCCGCGTCGAGGCGGCGGGCCACGAGGGGATCGGCTGGCTGGCCCAGGAGGGCTGGGTCCCGCTCGGCTACTACAAGGACGCGGACAAGACCGCCCGGACGTTCCCGGTCATCGACGGCGTCCGCTACTCGGTGCCCGGCGACCGGGCCCGCCACCTGGCGAGCGGCGAGATCGAGCTGCTGGGCCGCGACTCGGTCACGATCAACTCCGGCGGCGAGAAGATCTTCGCCGAGGAGGTCGAGCGGGCGATCGCCGGCCACCCGTCGGTCCACGACGTGGTCGTGGTCGGCCGGCCCAGCGAGCGCTGGGGCCAGGAGGTGGTCGCCCTGGTCGAGCTCTCGCCGGGCTCCGCGGCGTCGGCCGACGAGATCGTGGCCCATGCCGGCCAGCACGTGGCGCGCTACAAGCTCCCCAAGGACGTGCTGTTCCTCGACGCCATCCAGCGCAGCCCGGCGGGCAAGGCCGACTACCGCTGGGCGCGCGAGCAGGTCGCCGGCTGAGCGACCGGCGAGGCGGCTACCCGATCAGGCGATCGTGGTGGCCTTGCGCCGCTTGGCGGCGATGGCGGTTATCAGCCCGCCGACCGCGGCCAGCGCCAGACCCACCTTGGCCAGCGGGATCGAGGTGTCGTCGCCGGTGCGGGGCAGGTTGCTGGATCCGCTGCCGGACCCGCCGCCCGCCGCGCCCTCGGCCGGCACGACCTGGATGCTCGCGGACAGCGAGAGCGGCGTGCCGTCGGGGGCCGTGCCGTCGACGGTGACCGTGTGGGCGCCGAGCGGTGTGTTGGTCGGGATCGTCGCCTGGAGCGCGATGCGGCCCGACGCGTCGGCGGTGGAGGACGCCAGGACGACCGGGTCGGAGAACAGGGTCACCGTGACGCTCGATCCCGACGCGAACGTCCCCGCCGTGATCGTGACCGTCTGGCCCGGTGTCGGCGTTGTATCGCTGATGGTCAGGAAGTTGACCGCGGGTGGGTACTGCTGCGCGCCGGCAGGGGCCGCGAATGCGACCACGGCCAATGCTGTAGCAGCGATCAGTCCCTTGATCATGACGAATGCTCCTGAAACGTCCCGTCCTGAGGACTCCCCGGCCCCCAGCCCTTTGCCGCGGGTGACAGTAACACGTGTGCTCTGCAGCACAAACGTTGCGGCCGATCGCGGGGAGTGTTCACACGGCCGTAGCAAGTGGTCGCCGCGGGCTGGCCTCCACCACGCCATAGCATTGGCCGCAACCCGTGGTGTCCGGGGGTGTAGCTCAGCTGGCAGAGCGGCCGCCTTTTAAGCGGATGTGCGAGGGTTCGAGCCCCTCCACCCCCACGGGTACCCTGATGCCGTGGACGACGAGGCCGCCCGGCGTCACCTGGACGAGGAGCGCGAGCGGCTGGCCCGGGTCCGCTCGACGCTCGAGAACGAGCACCTCCACGACGAGCCCGAGGAGGACAGCTCGGCCGAGCTGTCCCACTTCGCCCAGCACCCGGCCGACGCGGCCAGCGACGCGTTCGAGCGTGAGAAGGAGTTCTCGATCCTCGAACAGGTCGAGGCCGAGCTGCACGACGTCGACCGCGCCCTCGACCGCCTGGCCGACGGCACCTACGGCACCTGCGAGGCCTGCGGCGGGTCGATCGACGACGAGCGCCTCGCGGCCGTCCCCGCCGCCCGCTTCTGCCTCGACCACCAGGCCGACCTGGAGACCTGACCGACCTGGAGACCTGACCGCAGGGCGCGGTCGGGTGCGGTCAGATCTGGCCGGGGATGGTGACGTCGTCGGCGTCGGTCAGGATGATCCGCTCCCCGAGGCGCAGCGACTCGCCGCTCACCTCCAGCCACCGCGCCGCCAGGTTGGCCAGCCGGAGGGGCTCGGCGCCGAGATGGGCCTCCAGCGTGTAGACGAGCCCGCCGTGGGTGACGGCGAGTACGTCGCCCCCGGGCACCGCCGCGGCGATCTGGGTCACCACCCGGAGGGCCCGGGCCAGCAGGTGCTCGTCCGGCTCCCACCCCGGAGGCCGCCGGCCGTCCGCCAGGTGGCCGGGGAAGCGGGCCTCGATCTCGTCCCGGGTCAGGCCGGAGAACGCGCCGGCGTCGCGCTCGCGCAGGTCGGGGTCGAGCACGACCGGGCCGACGCCGAGGTCGCCGGAGATGATCGCCGCGGTCGCCGCGGCGCGCTGGAGGTCCGATGCCCAGATGGCGTCGAGCGCCCCGAGCGCCCGGGCGGCCTCGTGCGCCTGCCGGCGGCCGCGGTCGCTCAGCGGCGGGTCGGACTGGCCCTGCCAGCGGCCTTCCGCGTTCCATTCGGACTGCCCGTGGCGGGCCAACAGGACGCGGCGTCGCCAGCGCCGGGGCAGGGGAGTCCATCGCCGGAGGACGCTACCGGGACGGCACCCGGGTAGGCTCGACGGGCGCTGGGGAGCGTGCGATCGATGAGAGACGAGAGAGCGAGAGAGATGGCTCCGCCGCCGCTCGACAAGCTGGGCACCGGAAACCGATGCGGCCTCGCTGCGACCGGTGGCCCATGCGCGCCCCGTCCCGCGGCCGGGGCCGAGGCCACCTGAGGCCGGAGCGGGGAGGACCGATGGCGGTGCTCCGGCTGTTCGCGCAGGCCCGAGAGGCGGCGGGTTCGTCGCGTGACACGGTCGACGGCTCGACGGTCGACCAGATCCTGGCCGCGGCCTGCGACCGCTACGGCGACGTGTTCGCCGCGCTCCTGCCCCGCTGCAAGGTCTGGCTCAACGGCGAGCCCGCGGCCGGCACCGACCCGGTCGACGACGAGGACGAGGTCGCCATCCTGCCGCCGGTCTCGGGCGGCGCCCGGTGACCCCGCCGCAGCGCCGCACCGGCGACGCCGACGCGGAGATCGACGACTTCGCCGACCTGCGCGGCGACGACGACCTCGACGTGTGGGCGCCGCCGCCGGTCGACGGTCGCCGCGACGGCGACGGCGACGGCAAGGGCACCGGCGACGGCACCGTCGCCTGGTCCCCGCCGCCGGAGGTGAGCAGCGACTACGCCGAGTGGACGAGCGCCTCGCTCGACGAGCGCTCGGGGCGCCGCCAGTGGGACCAGCCGGCCGCCGGCCCGCCCGCGGCCGCGCCAGTGATGTGGGAGGCGGCGCCGCCCACCCCGGCACCCGGTCCCGGCCAGGTGTTCGTGCCGGCCCCGGCGGACCTCCCGCCGGCCGGGCCCGACCCGGTCGCGGACCTGCCGGGCCCGCTGGACGCGATGGCGCCCCCGGCCCCGCCGGTCCCCGGCCTCGGCCCGCCGCCGCTGGGCCCACCGGGGCCGCCTGTGCCACCGCCGATGAGCCTGGACATGCGCGGGTTCCGGCCTCCGCCCGGGCGTCCGGCGCCCCGGCCCCGGCGCCGGACGATCGACCGCCGGCGCTTGGCGGTGGTCTACGACATCGAGGGCCCGCGGGTCCGGCTCGGGGTCGGCTGGTTCGTCCTCGCCCTCGCCGCCACGGTCATCAGCCCGGTCACCGCCGCCATCCTGTACGCGGTCGCCGCGGGCATGGCCTCCCGCCAGGTGGCCCGGGCCTGGGGCACGGTGAGCTGGCAGGCCGACCTCGCCGCCGGCCTCGGCGCGGTGCCGGTCCTGGCCGCCCTCGGCGGCACCAACGTCATGGTCGCCGCGCTCGGCGTGGCCGCCGCCGTCGCCCTCGGCGCGGCCTGCACCCCGGACGGCGCCCGCCTGCGGGGCCCGGGCGGCCGGTTCGCCACCGTCGGCATCCTCTGGCTGGCGATCGTGCCGTCCGCCGGCGCCGGCTGCTTCGTCCTCGTGCGCAGCGCGTCGGTCGTGGCCGGCGTCGTCCTGCTGCTGATGGCGAGCGCGTACGAGGCCGGCGACTACATCGTCGGCTCCGGGGCCAGCAACAAGGTCGAGGGCCCGCTGGCCGGCATCACCACCGCCACGCTCGTGGCGCTCCCGCTCGCCCAGCTGCTGGTCGAGCCGTTCGACGAGGCCGGCATCGCCCTGCTCGGGTTCTCGGCGCTCGCTTACCCGTTCGGCCAGATCATGGCGTCGGCGATCCTGCCGGGGGCCGGGGCGCACGCACCCGCGCTGCGGCGGATCGACACGCTGCTCCTGCTCGCCCCCCTGTGGGCTGCGGCCGCCGGCGCGTTTCTGACCGGCGGCCGCCGCGCCGTTTCAGGACTTGCTGAGGTTCTCCGCGGCGAACTCCCAGTTCACGAGGCTGGTGAGCCACGTCTCGATGTAGGCCGGGCGGGCGTTCTGGTAGTCGAGGTAGTACGCGTGCTCCCACACGTCGAGCGTGAGCAGCGGCGTCTGCCCGTGCTTGAGCGGCAGGTCGGCGTCCTTGGTCTGGACGATCTCCAGGCCGCCGCCCTCGCCCTTGGCGAGCCACGTCCAGCCCGACCCGAACAGGGTCTTGGCCTTGTCGGTGAACGTCTGCTTGAAGGCGTCGACCGAGCCGAACGAGCTCTCGATGGCGGCCTGCAGGTCACCATCGGGGTCGCCGCCCCCGCCCGGCGTCATGCAGCTCCAGAAGAAGGTGTGGTTCCACACCTGGGCGGCGTTGTTGAACAGTGGCCCGGCGTCGGCCGCGAGGATGATGTCCTCCAGCGACTTGCCGGCGTTCTCCGTGCCTTCGACGAGGCCGTTGAGGTTGGTCACGTAGGTCTGATGGTGCTTGCCGTAGTGGAAGTCGAGCGTCTGTTCGCTCATGTGGGGGGCAAGCGCGTCCCGTGGGTACGGCAGCGGGGGCAGCTCGAAAGCCATCGGCACTCCTTCGGCTAGTGGCAGACGTGCGCAAGCTACCCCGCGCCCCCCACGCTGACACGAGGGGCCGGCGCGGAATCTCCGGGCGCCGGGCGGTGTTGAGGGCCTACTGGTGCGCCGCCTCGCCGTTCTCTCACTCCACACGTCGCCGCTGGCCCAGCCGGGGTCCGGCGACAGCGGCGGGATGAACGTCTACGTCCGGGAGCTGGTGTCGGCTCTCGCCCAGGCCGGCGTGACCAGCGACGTCTACACGCGGCGGTGGGCCGACCACCTGCCCGACGTGGTGGAGGTCGAGCCGGGATTCCGGGTCGTGCACGTGCCGGCCGGCCCCGTCGACCTGCCCAAGGAGCAACTGCCCGAGGTCGTCGACCTGTTCGCCGAGGGGGTCCACGACCACCTCGTGGCGGGCCGCGACGGCGAGACCGACGTCGATGCCCTGCACGCCAACTACTGGCTGTCGGGCGTGGCCGGCCATCGGCTCAAGCACGAGCTGGACCTGCCGCTGGTGTCGACGTTCCACACGCTGGCCCGCGTCAAGGCGACGACGGGCGACCCCGAGCCGCAGCGCCGCGTGGACGCCGAGGCCCAGGTCATCGCGTGTTCCGACGCCATCCTCGCCAACTGCCCGGCCGAGGCGGCGCAGCTCCAGCACCTCTACGGGGCCGACCCGTCCCGGGTCGAGATCGTGGCGCCCGGCGTGGTCCACGCGTTCTTCTCGCCCGGCGACCGGCGGGGCGCCCGCGCCGCGCTCGGCGCACCTGGGCCCGCTGCCGGGGCCGGTGCTGCTGTTCGTGGGCCGGATCCAGCCGCTCAAGGGGCTGGCGGTGGCGGTGCGGGCGCTGGCCGAGCTCGACGACCCGACGGCCGTGCTGGTCGTGGTCGGCGGCGCCAGCGGCCCGGACGGCCTGCGGGAGGTCGAGCGGATCGAGAAGCTCGCCGCGGGCCTTGGCGTCGGCGAGCGGGTGCGCTTCGCGGCGCCGCAGCCCCATCACATGCTGTCGACGTTCTACCGGGCGGCAGACGTCGTGCTGATCCCGAGCCGCAGCGAGTCGTTCGGGTTGGTGGCCCTGGAGGCGGCGGCCTGCGGGACGCCGGTCGTGGCGGCCGCGGTCGGCGGGCTGCGCACGCTGGTCGAGCACGGGCGGACGGGATTCCTGGTCGAGGGGCGCGACCCGGCGGTCTACGCAGCGTTCACCGAGCAGATCCTGACGACCCCGGTCATGGCGGCCGATCTGTCGGTGGCGTCGGCCCGGCGGGCGCGTGACTTCACCTGGCCCACGGCGGCGGGACGCCTGCGGCGCATCTACGCCGACATCACGGCACGCGACCTGGTGACCTGCGGGGGCTGATCCCGGTCGGTCGCCGTCAGCCGGCGGTCACGCCGTCGCCGAGCGCGACCCGGCCCGGCTGCACGACGAGGGCGTAGAGCCGGCTGGACCCGGGATGGCGCTCGTGGTGGATGCGGTTGACGTCGCCGTCGGCGAACCACTGGGCGTTGGTGGCGCAGGGCAGCGCCGGCAGGGTGACCTCGACGACCGCGTCGGCGCCCAGCGCCAGGCGCGTGCCGGGCCGCAGCGCGCCCCAGTCCAGGCCGGAGACGGTGACGTTCTCGCCGGCGGCGCCCGGGAAGATCGGGTGGCCCTCCCCCTGCAGCGACTCGACGACGTCGGCGGACCACAGGCACACGGCCTGCCACACCCGGCCGTGATGGCGCCGGGTCGCCTGACGGTCGCCGGCCAGCCCCCGCCAGCCGATGTCGGCCAGGGGCACGGGCGTCTTCGGCACGCCGCCGGGCGAGACCTGAAGCCCGGCCACCCGCCCGACCTCGGCCGATGGGCGGCCGCCACCGGCGCCCGCGGCGAGCGCGGCCCGGCCCACGCCGGACAGCTCGGCGACGAGCGCGGTGCCGGCCCGCCCGAGCTCGTCGGGATCGCCCCCGCCCCGCAGGAGGGCGACCAGGTCGTCGATCCGTCCGCGGGCGTCGGCGAGGTCGGCGGACAACGGATCGTCGAGCCCGGCGACGGCCAGATCCCACCAGGGCTCGGCGGCTCGCACGGTGCCGGCGAGGTCCTGCGCGGTCCACACCGGGTGGCGCTGCATCCGGAGAGTCTGTCGCGTAGACAGCGGGCATGACCCAGCGCCCCGCCAGCGAGTCCGAGCTCGACGCCCTGGCCGCCCGGATCGAGACCTGGCTCGACCGCCAGCGAGCCGACAACCCGGTGGTGGCGGCCGTCGAACGGGACGAGGAGGCGGGGGAGCGCCGCTGGTTCGTGCGGGTCACCGGCGAGCAGAAGGACGTGTTCACCATCTGGTTCCACCTGCGCCAGCGGACCCTGCACTACGAGACCTACGTGATGCCGGCCCCGGAGGAGAACCACGCGGCGTTCTACGAGCACCTCCTGCGGCGCAACAACAAGCTCTACGGGGCGGCGTTCGCCATCGGCGAGGAGGACGCGGTCTTCCTGGTCGGCCAGATCGGCAACGACGCGATCGACGACGACGAGCTCGACCGGATCTTCGGCTCGCTCTACGCCTGGGTGGAGCAGTTCTTCCGCCCGGCGATGCGTATCGGCTACGCCTCGCGGTTCTCGGGCTAATTCGTTAGGTTTCGTGTCGTCATGGTATAGTCTGTGGGACGGATCCGGGGGTCCGGCACCGCCCAGGATTCGGGGAAGTCGCTCGGGCGAGCGCCCGGGCCTGCGGATCCGTCGAAGCGGAGGGAGGCAACCGGCGCGGAAGGAGGCAAGTAACGTCGGGTGCCCTATGGCTCAGCCGAAACTGCAGGTCATCGGCGGCGGCAAGATGGGCGAGGCACTGATCGCCGGCCTGGTCGACCAGGGCTGGGCGTCGGTGGACGAGCTACGGGTCGTCGAGCTCGTCGAGGCCCGGGCGGCCGAGCTGGCCGGCCGGTACCCGGGGCTGGCGGTGGGGGATGCCCCCGGGCCCGCAGCCGGCCACGTGATCGCCGTGAAACCGGGCGACGTCGATCCCGCCTGCCACGCACTCGCACAGGCGGGCGGTGTCGCCGGCGATGCGCTCGCGCCGGTGTTGTCGATCGCCGCCGGGGTCACCATCGCCCGGCTGGAGGCGGCGCTCGCCCCGGGGACGCCGGTGGTCCGGGCCATGCCGAACACGCCCGCGCTCGTGGGCACCGGGGCGAGCGCCATCGCGGCCGGGTCCGCTGCCGGGGACGGCGATGTGGCGTGGGCTCGGGGCGTGCTGGGGGCGGTGGGTGTGGTCGAGGTGGTGCCCGAGTCCCTGCTCGACGCGGTGACCGGGCTGTCCGGGTCGGGGCCGGCGTACGTCTTCCTCGTGGCCGAGGCGCTCGTCGAGGCCGGCGTGCTGGCCGGGCTGCCCCGGCCGACCGCGGCCCGGCTGGCGCACCAGACGCTCCTCGGCTCGGCGCGCATGCTCGCCGAATCGTCCGACGGTCCCGAGGTCCTGCGGGCCGCCGTCACGTCTCCCGGGGGCACCACCGCCGCCGGGCTGCGCGAGCTGGAACGGGCCGGGGTGCGGGCCGCCTTCCTCGACGCGGTCATGGCCGCTACCGAGCGCAGCCGGGAACTCGGCCGGGGCGGCTGACCGCCCCGGCCCGCGACGGCCCGGGTCCCCCGATCCGCGGGTCCCGCGTCCCGGCCACGCGTTTTGTACGCGGAAGTGGTCGCTCTGGCGACCGTTTCCGCGTACAAAAGCCGGTGGCGACACGCCTGTTGCGCCTCGCCGCCCCCGGCGCCGACGCCCCGATCCCGCGGGTCCCGCGTCCCGCCAAGGCGGACAAAACGCTGCCGCACCTGCCCCACTCGCCCCACCAGCCACGGTCGCATACAGTTCCCCCAGCGGAGTTGGAAGGGGTCTTCCACCATGACTGTGTCGCGCGCCCGTTTTCTCACCCCGCAAGAGGTCGCTGATCTCCTGCGGGTGTCGTCCATGACCGTTTACCGCCTCATCAAGTCGGGTGAGCTGCGTGCCGTGCGCGTCGGTAAGGCGTACCGCCTGCTGGAGGACGACGTGGACGCCTACCTGGCCGACCGGTTCACCCGCGCCGGCTGAATGGGCGCTCCTTTCGACACGATCAGCTTCCTGTCCGACTACGGGACCAGCGACGAGTTCGTCGGGGTGGTCAAGTCCGTCGTGCGTTCCATCGCGCCGCACGTCGCCGTCCTCGACATCACGCACGACGTCCGGCCCTACGACGTCAAGGGCGGCTCGCTCACCCTCGCCCGCGCCGCCCAGTACCTGTGCCCCGGCGTGGTGCTCGCCGTCGTCGACCCCGGCGTCGGGACCTCCCGGCGGGCCGTCGCCATCGAGGTGGGTGGCGGGCAGTCGTTCCTCGTCGGCCCGGACAACGGGTTGCTCGCTCCCGCCGTCGGCATGGTCGGCGGCGCGACCGCCGCCGTCGAGCTGACCAACCCCGACTTCCAGCTGCCGGCGCCCGGGGCGACGTTCGCCGGCCGGGACATCTTCGCCCCGGCCGCCGCCCACCTCTGCGCCGGCGTTCCGCTCGGCGACCTGGGGCCCGCCGTCGACCCCGCCGAGCTCGTGCCCGGGATCGTTCCCCTGCCCCGGGAGGAGGACGGCGCCCTGGTCGGCGAGATCCTGTGGGTCGACCGGTACGGGAACTGCCAGCTGAACGTCGACCCCGAGCAGATCGACACCTGGGGCGAGCGGGTGCAGCTGCGCTGGACCCGGCCCTCCGCCGGTGTGCGGACCGCCCGGCGGACCGACGCCTTCGCCGACCTTCCCGCCGGGCAGGTCGGCCTCGTGACCGACAGCTACGGGCTGCTCGCCGTCGCGGTCACCCGGGGGTCCGCCGCCGAGACGCTCGGGCTGGCCGCGGGCGACGAGCTGGCGCTCGTCCCGCTCCTCGGCGCCGAGGCCGCGGGCGCCGACGCCGACACCGACACCGACACCGACAGCGGCACCGAGGCGGCCGGCGCCGGCAACGGGCGCGGCGGCCGCAGCTCCCCGGTCACCCTCCAGCCCCGAAGGCCCCGATGAGACCCGGTACCACCATCGTCCTCGCCATCCTGCTCGCCGTGATCCTCGGCGCCTCGGCCATCCAGCTGCTGGTCGCCCGGTAAGCGGGCCCGCCCCGTCCTGCAAGACTTCCCGGCGTGAACCTCGCCACGCTCATCGAGGACCACCCGGCCGACGCCCCCGCGCTCGTCAGCCGGGCCAAGGTCACCACCTACGGCGAGCTGCGCGACCAGGTGGCGAGGATCCGGGGCTCGCTCGCCGCCCGCGGTGTCGCACCCGGCGACCGGGTGGCGATCATCGCCGCCAACAACTGGTACTTCGTCGTCGCCTACCTCGCCGTGCTCGGGGTCGGCGCCATCGCCGTCCCCCTCAACCCCGCCAGCCCGGCGCCCGAGCTGGAGAGCGAGCTGGCCGTCGTCGGCGCCCGGCTCGCCCTCGTCGGACCCACGGCCCGGCGCCGCATGGACGCCCTCGACACCGCGAGCCTGGGCGACTTCGCCGGGGCGCTTCCCGTGGGCGACCTGCTCGACGGCGAGCCGGCGCCGATCGTCGACCGGGAGCCCGGCGACGTCGCCGTCCTCCTCTTCACCAGCGGCACCGTCGGCGCCCCCCGGGCCGCCATGCTCACGCACGGCAACCTGCGGGCCAACATCGACCAGGTCCTCGCCCACCCGACCCGGCCCGAGGGCGCCGACGAGGTGGCCCTCGCGGTCCTGCCCCTGTCCCACGTGTTCGGCCTCAACGTGGTCCTGGGCGTCGCGCTCGACATCGGCGCGTCGGTCGTGCTGGTCGAGCGGTTCGACCCGCACTCCACGCTCGAGGACATCGCCACCCACGGCGTCACGCTCGTCAGCGCCGTGCCCACCATGTGGGCCGACTGGGCGGCGCTCCCCGACGCCGATCCCGCCCAGGTCGCCAGCGTCCGCTACGCCGTGTCCGGCGCCGCCGCGCTCGACCCCGCCGTCCGCCGGGCCGTCCACGACCGCCTCGGGCTCACCGTGGCCGAGGGCTACGGGCTCACCGAGGCCTCGCCGGCCGTCACCAGCGGGCTCGGCCACGAGGCGCCCGACGGCAGCATCGGCGTCCCGCTCCCTGGCGTGGCCGTGCGGCTGGTCGACCCCGCCGGCGAAGACGCCCTGGTCGGCGACCCCGGCGAGATCTGGGTCAAGGGCCCCAACGTGTTCGTCGGCTACTGGGACGACCCCGAGGCCACCGCCGCCGCACTGACGCCCGACGGATGGCTGCGGACCGGCGACGTGGCGGTCGTCGACGACGACGGGTTCCTGTCGATCGTCGACCGGGTCAAGGACGTGATCGTCGTGTCCGGGTTCAACGTGTTCCCCGCGGAGGTCGAGGAGGTCCTCGCCGCCCACCCCGGCGTCGCCGCGGCCGCCGTCGTCGGCGTGCCCCACCCGCACTCCGGCGAGGCGGTCAAGGCGTTCGTCGTCCCCGAGCCCGGCGCCCATCTCGAGGTCGACGACGTGGTCGACCACGTGGGCCGCTACCTCGCCCGCTACAAGTGCCCGTCCGCCGTCGACTTCGTCGACGAGCTGCCCCAGGGCGTGACAGGCAAGGTGCTCCGGAGGGCACTGCGATGACCGGACCGGTCCGCGACCCCCACTTCGCCTCGGCCGCCGAGCTGGCCGGCCTCCTCGCCGCGGGCGAGATCGGCTCGGTCGAGCTGCTCGACCACTTCCTCGACCGCATCGCCCGCTACGACGGCCCGGTCAACGCCGTCGTCGCCCTCGACCGCGAGCGGGCCAGGGCCCGGGCCGCCGAGGCCGACGCCGCCCGGGCCCGGGGCGAGTCGTGGGGCCCGCTCCACGGTCTGCCGATGACGGTCAAGGACACGTTCGAGACCGAGGGCCTGGTCACGACGTCCGGGGCGCCCGAGCTCGTCGGCTACGTGCCGACCGTGGACGCCGAGTCGGTCGCCCGGCTCAAGGCGGCCGGCGCCGTCGTCTTCGGCAAGTCGAACACGCCGCTCTACGCCGGCGACTACCAGACCCACAACGAGGTCTACGGCCGCACCAACAACCCCTACGACCTCGGCCGCACGGTCGGCGGCTCCTCCGGCGGGTCGGCCGCGGTGCTCGCCGCCGGGCTCGCCGGCTTCGAGCTGGGCAGCGACATCGGCGGCTCGATCCGCAACCCCGCCCACTTCTGCGGCGTGTTCGGCCTCAAGCCCACGTGGGGCATCGTGCCGATCCGGGGCCACATCCCGGGGCCGCCCGGCAGCCGGTCGGGCGCCGACGTCGCCGTGGCCGGCCCGATGGGCCGCAGCGCCGCCGACCTCGACCTGGGCCTCGACGTCCTCGCCGGCCCGTCCGACGAGGACGCCGTCGGCTGGCGGCTCGACCTGCCGCCGGCCCGCAACGGCGGCGAGCTGCGCGGCCTGCGCGTGGCCACCTGGTTCGACGACCCCTACACCCCGATCGCCCACGACGTCCGCTTCGCGCTCGAGGGCGCCGCGGCCGCGCTTGACGCCGCCGGGGCCAAGGTCGAGCCCGCGGCCGTGCCCGCCGACCTGAGCGAGCTGGCGGGCCTATGGGAGCAGCTCGTCCTGCCGACGATGACCTCGGGACTGCCCGACGACGAGTTCGCCCGCATGAGCGGCATCGAGGGCCGGCCGGTCCAGCCGGACGAGTCGCGTTCGGTCCGCTCGCTCCGGGCGATCACCGAGCGCCACCGCGACTGGCTGCGGGCCAACGAGCGGCGCCACCAGCTGCGGCACCGCTTCGCCGGCCTCTTCGCCGACCACGACGTGCTGCTGGCGCCCGTGTTGCCGGTGCCGGCGTTCCCCCACAGCGACGACGTGCCGATGGCCCAGCGGACCTTCGACGTCGACGGCGCCGAGCGGCCCTACAGCGACGCCTTCGGCTGGGTCGGTGCATTCGGGGCGCTGTTGCTCCCGGTCGCCGTGGCCCCGGTCGGGCGGACCAGCGCCGGGCTCCCGATCGGCATCCAGATCGTCGCCCCCCACCTCGGCGACCGCACGGCGGTGGCCGCGGCCGGCCACCTGGAGCGCCTCCTGGGCGGTTTCATCCCGCCGCGCGGCTACTGAGAGTGGTCACACGGTGACCTTCGCCACGCTCCTTGTGAGCACGTGAACAAGCGGGAGTAGCATCCGGCCTCATGGCTGACGGACCCTCCCGGCATGTGCGCAAGATCCCGGAGGCCACGGTGGCCCGGCTGCCCGCTCTACCTGCGCAGCCTGCTCGAGGTCGCCGAGCGACGGCACGCCGACGATCTCGTCCGAGCGCCTCGCCGAGCTGGCCGGCGTCAACGCCGCCAAGGTCCGCAAGGACCTCTCGCTACCTCGGCTCCTACGGCACCCGGGGCGTGGGCTACGACGTCGAGTACCTGCTGTTCCAGATGAGCCGCGAGCTCGGCCTCACCCAGGACTGGCCCGTCGTCATCGTCGGCGTCGGCAACCTCGGCCACGCCCTCGCCAACTACGGCGGGCTTCGGCGACCGCGGCTTCCCGGTGGCCGCGCTGGTCGACGCCGACCCGCGCGAAGGTCGGCACGCGTGATCGGCGGCATCACGGTCGCGCCACATCGACGACCTGCCCGGCCATCGCGGCCGAGCGACGGCATCGCCATCGGCATCATCGCCACGCCGGCGCACGCCGCCCAGGACGTGGCCGACCGCCTGGTCGCCGCCGGCGTCACCTCGATCCTCAACTTCGCGCCGACGGTCGTCATCGGTGCCGGCCGAGGTCTCGCTGCGCAAGGTCGACCTGGCCGTCGAGCTGCAGATCCTCAGCTTCTACCAGCAGCGCCGGGGCGCCGACGCCGACGTCCGCCCGGCTGACCCCGGCACCGGCCGCCAGCCCCGCCGCGCCGCCGGCCTGACCGGACGGCCCGGCCGTGCCCGTCGACCACCCGCTCTACCCGGTGAACCTGGTGGTCGACGGCCGACCGCTGCCTCGTCGTCGGCGGTGGCCCGGTCGCGACCGGCAAGGTCCGGGGGCTGCGTGGACGCCGGCGCCCGGGTGCACGTCGTCGCGCCCCGACGTCGACCCGGCGCATCGACGCGATGGACGGGGTCACGGTCGAGCGCCGGCCCTACCGGCCGGGCGAGGTCGCCGGCTACCGGCTCGTCGTCACCGCCACCGACGACCCCGCGGTCAACCACGCGGTGTTCGACGACGGCGAGGCCGCCGGGGTGTGGGTCAACGCCGCCGACGACCCCGCGCAACTGCAGCGCTTCACCCTTCCCGCCCGCGTCCGCCAGGGCCGTCTGCTGGTCACGATCGCCACGAGCGGGCGCAGCCCCGCCGTGGCCATCTGGCTGCGGCGGTCGCTTCGCCGACGGAGCTCGGGCCGGAGTACGACCACGCTGCATCGGCTTGCTGGCCGAGGAGCGGGAACGAGCTGCAGGCGCCGGGGTCGTCCCGACCGAGGACGTCGATTGGCAGACGTGCGCTCGATTCGGGAATGCTTGGACCTCATCCGCGAGCCGGCCGGCTCGACGAAGCCAAGGAGCGCCTGCAGGCGTGTCTGTCGTCGTCATCGGACTGAACCACCGCACCGTGCCGCTCGATCTGCTCGAGCGGATGACGGTCGACGACGCGCGCCTCGCCCAAGGCCCTCGCACGACCTGTGCGGCCGCGAACACATCAGCGAGGCCGTGGTGCTGTCGACGTGCAACCGCACCGAGGTCTACGCGGTGGCCGAGCGGTTCCACGGCGCCTACAGCGACATCCGCGACTTCCTCGCCGAGACTTGGCCTTCCTGCCGCCCGAGGACTTCGCCGACCACCTCTACGTCCACTACGACGACGGCGCCGTGGCCCACCTGCTTCGGTGGCCGCCGGGCTCGACTCGGCCGTCCTCGGCGAGACCGAGATCCTCGGCCAGGTCCGCACGCGTGGGAGCGGGCCCGCGACGAGGGTGCCGCCGGTCCCACGCTCAACCTGCTGTTCCGCCACGCGCTCGAGGTCGGCAAGCGGGCCCGCACCGAGACCGCGCATCGGCCGCCACGTCGCCTCGGTCTCGCACGGCCGCGGTGGCCATGGCCGAGCGAGCAGCTCGGCGGCGCTGGCCGGCCGGACCGTCCTGGTGCTGGGCGCCGGCGAGATGGGCGAGGGCATGGCCGCTGGCGCTGGCCGGCGCCGGCGTCGGCGAGCGTCCTCGTCGCCAACCGCACCGCGGCGCGGGCCGCCGAGCTGGCCGCCCGGGTCGGCGGGCGGGCCGTGCCGCCTCGACGAGCTGCCCGACGCACCTGGCCGAGCGCCGACGTGCTGCTCACCTCGACCGGCGTCCCAGGCGCCGCTGATCGAGCCGGCCCGACGTCGAGCCGGTCATGGCCGCTCGCGGTCGGCCGGCCGCTGCTGGTCGTCGACGTCGCCGTGCCCCGCGACGTCGACCCCGCGGTCGCCGACGCTGCCCGGCGTCACGCTGCTCGACATGGACGACCTGCGCGCTTCGCGGAGGCCGGCGTGGCCGAGCGCCGCCGCGAGGTCGCCGCCGTCGAGTCGATCGTCGACGACGAGCTCGAGCGCTACCTGGCGGCGAGCGTCCGCCCGCGAGGTGGCGCCGCTGGTCGTCGCCCTGCGCGAGCGGGCCGAGGACGTGCGCGGCGCCGAGCTCGACCGGTTCCGGGGCCGCTCGACGACCTCGACCCCGCCAGCTCGACGCGGTCGAGGCGCTGACCCGCGGGCTCGTGGCCAAGCTGCTGCACCAGCCGACGGTCGGCCTCAAGGACGCGGCGGGCACGCCCCCGCGGCGAGCGCCTCGTCGAGGCGCTGCGCGAGCTGTTCGACCTCGAGTGACCCGAGCGCCCACTAGCGTGAGCGCGCGATGAAGCTCCGGGTCGCCACCCGGGGCACGGCGCTCGCCCGGTGGCAGACCGACCATGTCGTCGCGCTGCTGGGCAAGGCCGACCCCGGGCTCGACATCGAGGTCGTCGTCGTCGAGACCGAGCGGCGACCGCCGCCTCGACGTGCCGATCTGGGAGCTGGGCGGCAAGGGCGTGTTCGTGAAGGAGGTCCAGGCCGCGGTGCTCGACGGCCGGGCCGACCTGGCGGTGCACTCGGCCAAGGACCTGCCCTCGGTCACCCCCGACGGCCTGGTCATCGGCGCGGTGCCCGAGCGGGCCGACGCGCGCGACGCCCTGGTCGGCGCTCCGCTCGACGAGCTCGGCACCGGTGCGGTGGTCGCCACCGGCTCGGTGCGCCGCCGCGCCCAGCTCGCCCTGTGCGGCCCGACCTCGCCTTCGCCGGGCTGCGCGGCAACATCGCGACCCGGGTCGAGCGCCGCGGGCCGCGACGGCGTCGACGCGATCGTCGTCGCCGCGGCCGCGCTCGACCGCCTCGGCTGGGCCGACCGCATCGCCGAGCGGCTCGACATCGACCGTCGTCGCTCCCCCAGGTCGGCCAGGGCGCGCTCGCGGTCGAGTGCCGGGCCGACGACGACGAGGTCCGCTGCGCGCTCGACGCATCGAGCACGGCCCCAGCCGCCGGGCGGTCGACGCCGAGCGGGCGTTCCTGGCCGAGCTGGGCGGCGACTGCTCGCTGCCCGCGGCCGCGCACGCCACCCTGGCCGGCGACGGCGTGCGCATCACCGGCCTCGTCGCCAGCCCCGACGGCAAGGTCGTCGTCCGGCACGAGGTGTCGGGCCCGGCGGCCGCCGGCGCCGCGCTCGGGCGGTCCGTCGCCCGCCAGCTGCTCGACGAGCAGGGCGGGGCGGGCCTCCTCGGGCGGGGCTGACGTGACCGTCCACCTGGTCGGCGCCGGGCCGGGCGACCCGGGGCTGCTCACCGTGCGGGGGCTCGACGTCCTGCGCCGGGCCGACGTCGTCGTCTACGACCGGCTGTCGCAGGAGTCGCTGCTCGACCTGGCGCCCGCCGGCGCGGAGCGGATCGACGTCGGCAAGGCGCCCGGCCATCACCGGCTCGAGCAGGCGGACATCAACGAGCTGCTGGTCGAGCGGGGTCGGAAGGGCGAGACCGTGGTGCGGCTCAAGGGCGGCGACCCGTTCGTGTTCGGCCGCGGGGGCGAGGAGGCGGCGGCGCTGTCGGCGGCGGGCGTCGACTTCGAGGTGGTCCCGGGCATCAGCTCCTGCATCGCCGTGCCCGCCTACGCCGGCATCCCCGTGACGCTGCGCCACTCGTCGACCAGCTTCACCGTGGTCACCGGTCACGAGGACCCCGCGGTCGGCGACGAGGGGACGGTCGACTGGCGGGCGGTCGCCCGGGTCGGCGGGACGATCGTGATCCTCATGGGCGTCGCCCGGATCGGCCCCATCGCCGCCGAGCTGATGGCCGGCGGGCTGGCGCCCGACACGCCGGTGACGTCGGTCCAGTGGGGGACCCGGCCCGAGCAGACGACCGTGCGGGCCACGCTGGGCACGATCGGCGACGCCGACATCGGCTCGCCGGCCACGATCGTCGTCGGCGAGGTGGCGGGCTACGACCTGCGGTGGTTCGAGGACCGCCCGCTGCTCGGCCGGCGGATCGTCGTGACCCGGGCCCGCGAGCAGGCGAGCGAGCTGGTGGGCCGGCTGGCGGCGCTCGGGGCGGCGACGATCGAGGTGCCCGCGATCGCGGTGCACGACCCCGCCGACGGCGGCGCGGCGCTGGCCGCCGCCGTCGAGCGGCTGGCCGCGGGCGACTACGCCTGGCTGGTGCTCACGTCGCCCAACGGCGCCCGCCGGCTGCTGGCCGCGCTGCGGGACGCCGGTCGCGACGCCCGGGCGCTCGGCGGCGTCCGCCTCGCCGCCATCGGCCCGGGCACAGCCGACGTGCTGGCCGACGCCAACCTGGTCGCCGACCTGGTGCCGCCGCGGTTCGTGGCGGAGTCGCTGGTGGAGGCGTTCCCCGGCGGGGACGGCCGGGTGCTGCTGGCCCGGGCTGCGGTCGCCCGCGACGTCCTGCCCGAGGGCCTGGCGGCGAGGGGCTGGTCCGTGGACGTGGTCGAGGCCTACCGCACCGAGCCGGTGGCGCTCGACGAGGCGCGGGCCGAGGCTTTGGCCGACGCGGAGATCGTCACGTTCACGTCGTCGTCCACCGTCACCAACTTCCTGGCCGCCGCCGGGCGCGGGGCCGTCCCGCCGACCGTGGCCGCCATCGGCCCGGTCACGGCCGCCACCGCCCGCGACGCGGGCCTCAGCGTCGACGTCGAGGCGGCGGTCCACACCATCGACGGGCTCGTCGAGGCGCTGTGCGCCTGGGCGGCCGACCATCCACGGAGCCGCCCGTGAACCCCCTGCCCGCCGCCCTGGTGTTCGACTTCGACGGGCTGATCCTCGACACAGAGACCTGCACGTACGAGGCCGTGGCGACGATCTTCGCCGAGCACGGCGCCGAGCTGGACCGCGACTGGTGGCACTCGATCCTGGGGACCGCCGACCACGTCCACTGGGCCGACGTGCTGGCCGAGCGCCTCGGCCGCCCGATCGACCGGGCGGCGCTGATCGCCCGGCGCGAGGACGACCGGCTGGCGACGATCCACCGCCTGCCCGTGTGCGCGGGCGTGGTCGAGCTGCTCGACGAGGCCGCGGCGGCGGGCGTCCCGGCCGCGGTGGCGTCGTCGTCGAGCCGGCGCTGGGTGCAGGGCCACCTCGTCCGCCTCGGGCTGGCCGACCGGTTCGCCGCCATCGTGACCAGCGACGACGTCGGCGGCGACCGGCGCCGCACCAAGCCCGCGCCCGACCTGTTCCTGGCCGCGGCCGCGGCCCTGGGGGTCGAGCCGGCGGCGTGCATCGCCCTGGAGGACTCGCCCAACGGCGTGGCCGCGGCCCGGGCTGCGGGGATGGTCGTGGTGGCCGTCCCGGGGCCGATGACCGCAGGCCTCGACCTGTCCGCGGCCGACCTGGTCGTGGCGTCGCTGGCCGACGCGGACCTCTCGCGCCTCCGTCGCCTAACGGCTACCGTCTGAAGCAGCCGCGAAAGGGGGACGCAGGCGACGTCATCGCGTCGCGTGTGCTTGACTGTGAGACAGCCGTTTGGGCCCCGTCGGGAAGGACGGTCCCGGGGGACGAGTGTTGCGAGGCCGCTCTGCACCGACGCGAGCGGCGTGCGCAAGATTGACACCAGGTGCCGAGGGGGCACCCGGGGGAGCGCTGGCTTGGGACGTGAGGGCGCGTGTCACTGCTGACCGTCGACAGTGTGGGGGTGCGTTTCGGGGGCGTTGTCGCGCTCGACGAGCTCTCGTTCACCGTGGAGCCCGGCAAGATCTGCGCCCTGATCGGGCCGAACGGCGCCGGGAAGACGACGCTGTTCAACGTCCTCAGCCGGCTGTACCAGCCGCAACAGGGCACCGTGGACTTCGACGGGCACAACCTCCTGCGCTACCCGGCCCACCGCATAGCCACGCTGGGCCTCGCCCGGACGTTCCAGAACGTGGCCCTGTTCCCGGCCTTGACCGTGCTGGAGAACGTGATCACCGGCGCCTACCCGCTGGGCACCGTCGGCTACGGCCGGGCCATGTTCCTTGTGGGCGCGCAAGCTGAGGAGCGGCGCATGCGGCGCCACGGCCTCGAGCTGCTCGACCGGCTCGGCCTGGCCCAGCTCGCCCACCGCCCGGTGGCCGGCCTGCCGTTCGGCACGCTCAAGCGCATCGAGTTCGCCCGGGCGCTGGCCGCCGAGCCCAAGCTGCTGATGCTCGACGAGCCGGCCAACGGCCTGACCCACAGCGAGGTCGACGAGCTGGGCGCCACCATCCGCGAGATCCGCGACCAGTTCGACCTGACGATCCTGCTGGTCGAGCACCACATGGCGATGGTCATGGCGATCTCCGACCACGTCGTCGTCCTCGACTTCGGGCGCAAGATCGCCGAGGGCTCGCCGGCCGAGATCCGCGACGACCCGGTCGTCATCGAGGCCTATCTGGGGGCTCCTGCATGAGGAGCACGAAGTGCGACCGAACATGAGCACAGTGCTCCTCGCCGCGAGCGGCGATGGGTCATTGGCGTGCCGGAGGTACGCCATGACTCAGCTGGAGGTGCAGGGGCTGTACGCCGGCTACGGCCAGGCCCAGGTCCTGCACGGCATCGACCTGACGGTCGAGCCCGGGCAGGTGGTCGTGGTCCTGGGCGCCAACGGCGCCGGCAAGACGACCACGCTGCGGGCCATCACCGGCGTCCTCGCGGTGACCGGGCAGGTCGTCTTCGAGGGCCGGTCGATCGTCGGCCGCACTCCCGAGGCGGTGTCGCGCCTGGGCATCGCCCACGTCCCCCAGGGCCGGGGGACGTTCAGCGAGCTGACCGTCGACGAGAACATGCGCGTCGGCGCCATCAACCGCAAGGGCAGCATCACCGCCGACCTGAACCGCTGGTACGAGGTCTTCCCCCGCCTGGGCGAGCGCCGCAAGCAGCAGGCCGGCAGCATGAGCGGCGGCGAGCAGCAGATGCTCGCCCTGGCCCGGGCGATGATGGCCCGGCCCAAGCTGCTGCTGCTCGACGAGCCGTCGCTCGGCCTGGCCCCGCTGGTCACCCGCGAGCTGTTCGCCCGCCTCGGCGACATCAACCGCGAGGAGGGCCTGTCGATCCTGGTCGTCGAGCAGAACGCCAGCCTGGCGCTCGGCATCGGCGACTGGGGCTACGTGCTGGAGACCGGTCGCATCGCCGTGCAGAACTCGGCCGAGCTGCTCCGCGACGACGACGCCGTCCGCAAGGCCTACCTGGGGTTCTGACATGCATCTCTTCCTCGAACAGGTGTTGAACGGCATCGGCAACGGCGTGATCTACAGCCTCGTCGCCGTGGCGCTGGTGCTGATCTTCCGCACGACCGGGGTGCTCAACTTCGCGACGGGCGAGATGGCCCTGTTCTCGACCTTCATCACCTGGAAGCTGGCCACCAGCGGCGTGGCGATCGTCGGCGCGATCGTGATCTCGATGACGATCGCCTTCATCGCGGGGGCGGCGATCGAGCGCACGCTCATCCGGCCGGTCGAGACCGGCCGCAGCCCGCTCAACGTCGTGATCGTGACGCTGGGCCTGTTCCTGGCGATCAGCCCCGATCGCCCAGCTGTTCTGGGGCGTCGAGGCCGTGACGATGCCCAAGGTCTTCCCGGAGGGCAGCGTCGAGCTGCTGCACAACAGCAGCATCATCCCGCCGGTCCGCAAGGAGACGATCGGGCTGCTGGCCGTGCTGCTCGTCGAGTGCCTGGCGCTGTGGGTGCTGCTGCAGAAGACCAAGCTCGGCCTCAAGCTGCGGGCCGTGGCGGCCAACCCCGACTCCGCCCGGCTGCACGGCATCCGGGCCGGGTCGATGCTGATGCTCGGCTGGGCCATGGCGGCCGCGCTGGGCGGCGTTGGCCGGGGCGTTCGTGGCCTCCGAGCGCACGTTCTTCGACGTGTCGCTGATGCAGCTCGTGCTCGTGTACGCGCTCGCGGCGGCGGCGCTCGGCGGGTTCGACAGCCTCTGGGGGGCGGTGATCTGCGGGATGCTCGTGGGCATCGCCGACGCGCTGACCACCCAGTACGTCAACGCGCTGGACGGCATCGAGGTCGTGATGCCGCTGGCGCTGATCCTGATCGTGCTGGTCGTGTCCCCGCACGGGTTGTTCGGCAAGCGAACGGTGGAGCGGGTCTGATGACGACCGACCAGACGGGGCTCGAACCGGCGATCGGCCCGGTGCCCACCGACGTCATGGCGCCCGAGGCCATGGAGGCCGCGACGGTCGGCCGAGATGCCGCTGTACCCGCCGGTGCCGACGCCCGTGTTCGTGGCCCGGGTCATCATCGGCATCGCGCTGGCGGCGGCCGCGCTGTACGCGCCGTTCTACTTCCAGGAGCCGGTCAACCGGCTGCTCAGCCAGGCCATCTACCTCGCCATCGCCGCGATGGGCCTCAACCTGCTCACCGGGTTCAACGGCCAGGTCTCGATCGGCCACGGGGCGTTCTACGGCGTCGGCGCGTTCACCTCGGCGCTGCTCGTGATCGACCACGGCTGGACCTACGAGCCGACGATCCTGGTGGCCGGTCTGCTCACCGGCGTGTTCGGCCTGCTGGTCGGGCTCCCCGCCCTGCGGGTGCGGGGCCTGTACCTGGCGCTGGTGACGCTCGGCCTGGCGGTGCTGTTCCCGAGGTTCGCCACCAAGTTCGTCGAGGGCCCGGGCGGTCCGCCCGTGCTGCGGCCGCCGCGGTTCGTGTTCGAGACCGTCATCAAGGGCCTCGCGGACGACCAGTGGGTCTACTTCCTCAGCCTGGGGATCATGATCGTGCTGTTCATCCTGGCCCGGAACCTGGTGCAGGGCCGGGTGGGCCGGGCGATGATCGCCGTGCGCGACCAGGAGCTGGCGGCCGCGACCGTCGGCGTGAACCTGGCCCGGACCAAGGTGATCACCTTCGCGATCAGCGCCGCCTACGCCGGCGTCGCCGGGTCGCTGTCGCTGATGGTCGACCGGATCGCGGACGGCTCGAACCCCGTCCTCTACTTCCAGAAGTCGATCGAGTTCCTGGTGGCGATGGTCATCGGCGGCGCCGCCACCATCATGGGCCCCGCGGTCGGGGCCCTCGTGGTGGTCATGCTCCGCCGGTTCATCATGGACCACTCGGAGGGCAAGGAGATCCTGTCGCCGGCGCTGTTCGGCGCGGGGCTCATCGTCATCGTGTTCGTGCTCCCCGACGGGCTGGTCGGCGGCGTCCGCCGCCTGCTGGCCGCGCTCGGGAGACTCTCGTCGGCGAAGGGAAGGCCGCCGACCACTCCCATCCCTGACGACAGCCATGACTAGGAGGGTCAAGATATGAGAGCACGTATGGGACGCGCTGACGGCGGGCATGCTCGCCCTGGCGCTGGTGGCCGCCGCATGTAGTTCCCGCGACGACAACAACAACAACAATGCGTCGACCGGGGGCGACTCGGGCAACGCGGCGTCGTCGATCGACACGTCCAACTGCGTGTCCGATCCCACCGCCGAGATCCAGGGCAACGAGCTGAAGCTGGTCAACAGCTCGCCCTCGTCGGGCGGCGCCGCCGCCTTCGCGGCGATCACGACGGGCTGGAAGACCATGTTCGACAAGGTCAACAAGGCCGGTGGCGTCGACATCGGGGGCAAGAAGTTCACGATCAGCGTGAACGAGAAGGACGACCAGTACAACGCCGCCCAGACCTCGGCCAACATCGACGAGCTGATCGGCACCGACGGCGAGAACGGGTTCGCCACGTTCCAGGTGGTCGGCACGGCCAACAACCTGGCCATCCGCGACAACCTCAACGAGCTGTGCGTGCCCGACCTGCTCGCCGCCACCGGCTCGCCGGCGTGGGGCAACGAGAACTTCCCGTGGCTGATCGGCGCCACGAACGTTCCGTACTCGCTCGAGGCCAAGGCCTTCGCCGACATGCTCGGTGACATGAAGCCCGACGCCAAGGTCGCCATCCTCCAGCAGGACGACGACTT
Organism: uncultured Acidimicrobiales bacterium; assembly: GCA_963739835.1. Lineage (GTDB taxonomy): Bacteria > Actinomycetota > Acidimicrobiia > Acidimicrobiales > VFJN01 > ZC4RG19. The sequence continues at coordinate 55,767 of CAVUBW010000026.1, read as the reverse complement.
CGGCCGGGCCTACACGGACACGTTCCAGGACATCACCAAGGACACCGACATCACGGTGACCAAGGTGGAGAAGTACGCCAGCGGCACCAACGACGTGACCGCGCAGATCACCAGCCTGGCCGCCACCGGGGCCGACGCCCTGTTCATCGGCGGCACGCTGCTCGCCTGCCCGGCCGCGCTCAACCAGGTCGCCGCCAACAACTGGAAGCCCCTCATCTGGGTGTCCAGCACGTGCGTGTCGAAGACCCTCATGGGCGCCGCCCAGGACAAGGCCGACGGCGTGTACAGCTTCACCAACCTGATGGACGTGCTCGACCCGACGTGGGACGACAACGACCGCATGATGCAGTACCGCGACGACGTCGCCGCGTTCGACCCGTCGGCCGACACCGACAACGGCCTGATCGCCTACGGCTACACGCAGGCCGCGGTCCTCGTCGAGGCGCTGAAGGGGGCCGACAAGCCGACCCGGCTGGCCGTCATGGAGGCCATGCACAACATCGACGGCATCAAGGACGTCGGCGTCCTGCTGCCGGGCGTCACGCTGCACACCGAGTCCGGCGACAACTACCTCGCCGAGTCGTACAACCTGATCAAGTACAAGTACGACCCCGCTGATGCGCACTTCGTGCTAGAGGGCGACGTCATCGACGCCGAGGGGCAGACCACGAAGATCACCCCGGACGACCTGATCAACGGCTGATCCGGTTCGCATGACAGGCGACGGGGAGGGCAGAGATGCCCTCCCCGTTCGCGTCTATGGCGACCGGGCCACCCCGTCGTAGCATCGACCCGTGAGCTTTCCTCAGCGCCGGCTCCGCCGGCTGCGCCGCACGCCCGCCCTGCGCCGGCTCGTCGCCGAGACGCGGGTGACGGTCGACGACCTCATCGTCCCGCTGTTCGTCCGCGAGGACGCCGACGCGCCCCGCGAGATCTCGTCGCTGCCCGGCGTGCTCCAGCACACCCGCGACTCGCTCCGCAAGGAGGTGCACGAGCTGGCCGACATGGGCGTGCCCGCCGTCATCCTCTTCGGGCTGCCGGCGACCAAGGACGCCACCGGCAGCCAGGCGCTGGGACCCCGACGGCATCGTCCAGGTGGCGCTGCGCGACCTGCGATCCGACATGGGCGACGACCTCGTGCGTCATGGCCGACCTGTGCCTCGACGAGTACACCGACCACGGGCACTGCGGCGTGGTCGACGAGCGGGGCGGGGTCGACAACGACGCCACGATCGACCTGTACGCCCAGGTCGCGGTCGCCCAGGCCGACGCCGGGGCCGACGTCGTGGCGCCCAGCGGGATGATGGACGGCCAGGTGGCCGCCATCCGGGACGCGCTCGACGACGCGGACCACACGGGCGTCGCCATCCTGGGGTACAGCGCCAAGTACGCCTCGGCGCTGTACGGCCCGTTCCGCGAGGCGGTCGACGTGACGATCGTCGGCGGCGGCGACCGCAAGGCCTACCAGCAGGACCCCCGCAACGGGCGGGAGGCGCTGGAGGAGATCCGGGCCGACCTCGACGAGGGCGCCGACATGGTGATGGTCAAGCCGGCGCTGGCGTACCTCGACGTGCTGGCGACGGTCCGGGCCGAGGTCGACGTGCCGCTGGCGGCCTACCACGTGTCGGGCGAGTACGCGATGGTCAAGGCGGCCGCCGAGCGGGGCTGGCTCGACGGCTCCGCGGTCATGCTCGAGCACCTGACGGCGATCCGCCGGGCGGGCGCCGACATGATCCTGACGTACGCGATCCGCGACGTCGTCGACCTGATCCGCTGATCCCCGGCCGGCCGTAGTCTCGGGGCCGTGGTCACCAACGACGAGCTGTTCGCCCGCGCGTCGCGGGTCATCCCCGGGGGCGTCAACAGCCCCGTGCGGGCGTTCCGGGCGGTGGGCGGCACGCCGTACTTCGTGGCGCGGGCCGAGGGCGCGTACGTCTGGGACGCCGAGGGCCGGCGCTACGTCGACCTGGTCCAGTCGTACGGGGCGATCATCGCGGGCCACGCCCACCCGGCGATCGTGGAGGCCGTGCGGGAGGCGGCGGGCGGCGGCACGAGCTACGGCGCGCCGACCGAGCGCGAGGTCGAGCTGGCGGAGGCGATCTGCGAGCGGGTGCCGAGCTGCGAGATGGTGCGGCTGGTCTCCAGCGGCACCGAGGCGACGATGTCGGCCATCCGGGTGGCGAGGGGCTTCACGGCCCGCCCGACGGTGGTCAAGTTCGCCGGCAACTACCACGGCCACGGCGACCTCCTGCTGGCCGAGGCCGGCAGCGGCCTGGCGGCGCTGGGCCTCCCGGGCTCGGCGGGGGTGACCGACAACGCGGTGGCCGACACGAGGGTCGTCCCGTACAACGTGGTGCCGTCGTTGGACGAGCGGACGGCCTGCGTCATCGTCGAGCCCATCGCCGCCAACATGGGGCTGATCCCGCCGCAGGAGGGCTTCCTCGAGGGCCTGCGGGCAGAGTGCGACCGGGTGGGCGCCCTGCTCATCTTCGACGAGGTGATCACCGGCTTCCGGGTGGCGAGGGGAGGAGCCCAGGAGCTCTACGGCGTGAGGCCCGACATGACGACGCTGGGCAAGGTCATCGGCGGCGGCCTACCGATCGGCGCCTACGGCGGCCGGGCCGACGTGATGGCGTGCGTGGCGCCGCTGGGGCCGGTGTACCAGGCGGGCACGCTGTCGGGGAACCCGCTGGCGACGGCGGCGGGCCTGGCGGCACTAGGGCTGCTGGACGATGCGGCGTACGTGTGGCTTCGCCAGACGGCGGCCACGCTGGCGGCCGACCTGCGATCGGCGTTCACGGCGGCGGGCCTGACGGCCCAGGTCCCGGTGGCGTCGACGCTCGTCGGCCTGTACCTCGGCGACCACCCCCCGCTCGACTACGACGGCGCCAAGGCGACGGACGAGAAGGCGTACGCCGCGCTGTTCCACGCGATGCTCGACCGTGGCGTAGCGCTGGCCCCGGGCGCGTACGAGGTCCTGTTCCCCGGCCTGGCGCACGGGGACGACGTGCTGGCCGAGGTCGCCGCTGCGGCCATGGATGCGGCGGCTGCCGCCGCCGCGTAGCGCTCCGCGTTTCCCCGGAAGTGGTCGCTATAGCGACCACTTCCGCGAAAGATCCCGTCCCCTACGGCGGCGTCTGGCGGTTGACGGGGCCTCGCATCGGGATGAGCGTGCAGGCCCAGGCGCCGGAGTCGAGGCGGGGGGGCTCGTGCATGTAGTCGGCCCGGCAGCGGACGTCGTTGAGCAGCCAGCCCAGGGTGAGGGTCGGGGCGAAGTCGAAGCCGTCCGCCGCGTCCGGGTTGTCCGACAGCAGTGGGCGGAACGTCACGATCCCGTTGAGCGCCACCGCCGCCACCAGGATCCACAGGTATCTCCGGCTGCGGTCCGTGGCCGCCACCCAGCCGAGCAGCGCCAGCAGCGCCGGGAGCAGGTGGGCCGGCTTCCACGGGACCCACAGGAACAGTGCCTCGCTCGCCACCAGCGCGAGCACCGAGAACCGGACCAGCGGGTCGCGACCCCACCGGCCGAGCGACCGCAGCATCGCCGGCACCGCCGGGGCCAGGACCAGGAGCATCGGCAGGCCCGCCACCGCGAAGTTCTTGACGATCGAGCGGCCCAGGTTGTTGTGCAGGCCCTCCCAGTTGTCGGTGGTCACCAGGAACGCCGTCGTGCGGTCCGCCGACAACCACGCCGGAACGTACAACAGCGCCGCGAGCGGCAGCGCCACCGCCACGGCCACCATGACACGGCGGCGGTGGTCGCGGTCCCAGGCCTCGGCCACCAGGAACGCCCCCAGTATCAGCGCCGTCGAGCTGCGGCTGCCGAGCGCCAGGGCGAAGAGCACGCCGGCCACGATCGGGCGGTCCTCCACCAACACCACCGCTCCCGCCATGAGGAACGCCAGTGCGTACACGAAGTCGGCCGTCTGGGTGCCCGAGATGATGGCGATCGGCGACGCCAGGAATGCCAGCGCCACCAGGTCGCCGTTGCGGTGGCCCCACGCCCGCACCAGGCGGGCGATGCACACGACCGTGACCGCCAGCGCCGTCGCCGTGGCCAGGTTGACGAGGACGTGGCCGCCGATCGGGTCGAGGATCGCCACGATCGTCTCGACCACCGGAACGCCCGGGTTGCGGGACGGGGCGTAGTCGCCGCTCCGGATCAGCGCGCCGGTGCGGAGCATGTCGCCGATGTCGAGGTCGGTTCCGTAGCCCACCCACACGATCGGCAGCGTGACCACCGCCGTGATCGCCGCCAGCGCCCAGTCCGGCAGCCCCACCGCCGGCGCCGGACGCGGCGCCTTCACCACTCTGGGGGCGGGTGAACGGCCGGCCTCCTCGCCGGGGTGCGGTTCAGCAGGGACGGTCGACGCCATAAACGCGCCAAACCTACTGCCGCCGCGCCGGCCGTCCGCGATCCTCCACGACGACCGCCGCCCGCGACGGTGCGCGCGGACCCGATGGCTGGTAGCAAGTGACGACGTGATCCTCGACGACACCCCCGACCGGCTCGGGCCCCTCACCGAGCCCGCCGCGGCCACCCTGACCGAGCTCGTGGAGCGGGACGCGATCGCCCGCACCTGGGCCCGGGACCACACGCTCTGGCGGGACGACCCGACCGAGATCGCCGACCGCCTGGGTTGGCTGACCGTGGCCGCCGACGTGGCCTCCCGGCTCGACGACCTCGCCGCCCGGGTCGCGGCCGCCGCCGACGGCGTCGACCACGTGCTGCTCGCCGGGATGGGCGGGTCCAGCCTGTTCCCCGAGGTCGTGGCCCGCAGCGTCGCCGCCGGCACCACGTCGCCGCCGGCCGGCGCCCCCGCCCTCCACGTGCTCGACACGACCGACCCCGGCGCCATCGCCCGCCTCGCCGCGGCGCTGCCGCCCGAGCGCACGCTGACCGTGGCGGCCTCCAAGTCGGGCTCGACGCTCGAGACCCGCAGCCACCTCGAGTGGGCCTGGGACCGGCACCCCGAACCCGCCCGCTTCGCCGTCATCACCGACCCCGGCAGCGACCTGGCGGACCTCGCCGCCGAGCGGGGCTTCGCCGCCACCTTCGAGAACCAGCCCGACATCGGCGGCCGCTACTCGGCGCTGTCGCTGTTCGGCGTCGTGCCGACGCTCCTCGCCGGCGCCGACGCCGCCGGGCTGCTGGGCGCGGCGAACGCCCTGGCCGAGCCGCTCCGGGCCGCCGCCCCCGCCAACCCCGCCGCCCGCCTGGCCGCCGCCGTCGCGGCCGCCGTCCGGGCCGGGCGGGACAAGCTGACCGTCGTCGTCCCCGACGAGCACGCCGCCTTCGGGCTGTGGCTCGAACAGCTCCTCGCCGAGTCCACCGGCAAGGACGGCACCGGCGTCGTCCCTGTCGTGGGCGAGCCGCTCGGCGGCCCCGACGGCTACGGCGACGACCGGCTGTTCGTGGCGCTCGGGGCCGGCACGCAGCCCGCCGCCCTCGCTGCGCTGGCCGCCGCCGGGCACCCGGTGGCGGTCGTGCCGTTCGGGGGCGGGTTCGCCGACCTCGGCGGTCAGGTCCTGCTGTGGGAGATGGCGACGGCGCTGGTCGGCGCCCTGCTCGACATCCAGCCCTTCGACCAGCCGGACGTCGCCGCGGCCAAGGCCGCGACCGCCAAGGTGCTGGCCGACGGCCCGCCGGGCATCGAGCCGGTGCCGCTGGGCGGGCTGCTCGATTCGGTGCGGCCCGGCGACTACCTGGCGATCCAGGCGTTCGTCGCCCCCGACGCCCCGGCCGTCGCTGCGCTCGAACGCGCCAGGGTCGCGCTGCGCGATCGCCTCCGGGTCGCGACGACTCTCGGCCTCGGGCCCCGGTTCCTCCACTCGACCGGCCAGCTCCACAAGGGCGGCCCCGACACCGGGGTCTTCGTCCAGGTGGTGTCCGACGATCCGGAGGATGTGTCGATCCCCGGCGCGGGGTATGGGTTCTCCACGTTGAAGCACGCGCAGGCGGACGGCGACCTGCTCACCCTGGCCGAACGCAAGCGCCGGGCGGGGCGGGTCCGCGTCGACGAGCTGGTGGAGGTGACCACGTGAAGGTCGGCATGGTGGGTCTCGGCAGGATGGGCGGCAACATGGCCACCCGGATGACCGACGCGGGGATCGAGGTGATCGGCTACGACCCGGGGAGCGACGCGTCGCAGGTGGCGTCGCTCGCCGAGCTGGTCGACCGGCTGGACGCGCCCCGGGTGGTGTGGGTCATGGTCCCGGCCGGTGACCCGACCGAGGACACGATCCGCGAGCTGGGCGAGCGCCTGCGCCCCGGCGACGTCGTCGTCGACGGCGGCAACTCCAACTGGCGCGACTCGGTCCGGCGCGGCCGGGCGCTGGCGTCGGTCGGCGTCGGGTTCGTCGACTCGGGCACCAGCGGCGGCATCTGGGGCCTGGAGGAGGGCTACTGCCTCATGGTGGGCGGCACGGCCGAGCACGTCGCCATCTGCCAGCCGCTGTTCGACGCGCTGCGCCCGCCGGAGGGCGGCTTCGTCCACGTCGGCCCGGTCGGCACGGGGCACTTCACCAAGATGGTCCACAACGGCATCGAGTACGGGCTGATGCAGGCCTACGCCGAGGGCTACGAGCTGCTGAGCCGCTCGGGCCTCGGCATCGACGTGAACGGGTCGCTCGCCGCCTGGCAGCACGGCTCGGTCGTGCGGTCGTGGCTGCTCGACCTGCTGGTCCGGGCGCTGGACGCGACGCCGGCGCTGGAGGGCATCGCGGGGTACGCGTCCGACTCGGGCGAGGGCCGCTGGACGGTCGAGGAGGCCATCGAGCGGGGCGTGGCGACGCCGGTCATCAGCGCCGCGCTCTTCGCCAGGTTCGTCTCCCAGCAGGACGAGTCGCTGGCGATGAAGGCGGTCGCCGCGCTGCGCAACCAGTTCGGCGGCCACGCGATCGTGTCCGAGCCGGTCGAGCCCAAGGAGGGCGCCAAGTAATGGACAAGCCCCGCAGCGACGCCCTCGTCCTGTTCGGTGCGACCGGCGACCTGGCCCACAAGAAGATCTTCCCGGCCGTCTACGAGATGGAGCGGGCCCGCAACTGCGACGTCCCGGTGATCGGCGTCGCGTCGTCCGAGTGGGACGACGAGGCCCTGCGCCAGCGGGCCCGTGAGTCGATCGACGCTCGCGACGACATCGACTTCGACGACACCGTGTGGAAGGGCCTGGCCGCCCAGCTCAGCTACGTGAGCGGCGACTACCGTGAGGCGTCGACGTTCGAGGCGCTCGCCGCCAAGCTGGCCGGGGTCGAGCGCCCTTTGCACTACCTGGCGATCCCGCCGTCGATGTTCGACGACGTCGTCCAGGGGCTCGAGCGCGGTAGGGCTGACCGGGCCGGGGTCGCGGGTGGTGGTCGAGAAGCCGTTCGGCCGCGACGAGGCGTCGGCCGCCGAGCTCAACGACGTGCTCCACCGGGTGTTCCCCGAGGAGGCGATCTTCCGGATCGACCACTTCCTCGGCAAGGAGTCGGTGGAGAACCTGCTGGTCTTCCGGTTCGCCAACTCGATGCTCGAACCGCTGTGGAACCGCAACTACATCTCCAGCGTGCAGGTGACGATGGCCGAGGACTTCGGCGTCGGGACCCGGGGCCGGTTCTACGAGTCGGTCGGTGCGCTGCGGGACGTGTTCCAGAACCACCTGCTGCAGGTGATCGCCCTCCTGGCGATGGAGCCGCCGGTGTCGGCGGACGAGAACGCGCTGTCCGACGAGAAGATCCGGCTGTGGCGCCAGATCCGGGCCATCGACCCGGCCAAGGTCGTGCGGGGCCAGTACCGGGGCTACGACGACGAGACCGGGGTCGATGCGGGCAGCGACGTCGAGACGTTCGTCGCGCTCCAACTGGAGATCGAGTCGTGGCGCTGGGCCGGTGTTCCCTGGCTCGTGCGGACCGGGCAAGAACCTGCCGATCACCGCCACCGAGGCGGTGATCACGTTCGCGGCGCCGCCCCGGCTGCTGTTCTCCCGGACGGGGTCGGCCCGGCCCCAGCCCAACCGCCTGCGGTTCCGCCTCGGGCAAGACGACGGGGTCACGCTCCAGATGCAGACCAAGAAGCCCGGCGACGACCTGGTCAGCCGGCCCGTCGACCTGGCGGTGTCGTACGAGCGGCTGTTCCGGCACCGGCGCGAGGCCTACCAGCGGCTGCTCGAGGACGCCATGGAGGGCGACCACCGCCGCTTCGGCCGGGCCGACGGGGTCGACGAGCAGTGGCGGATCGTGGAGTCGGTGCTCGACGACCCGCCGGCGGTCGAGCTGTACCGCAAGGGGACGTGGGGGCCGGCCGGCGCCGACACGCTCGCCGCCGCGAGCGGGGGCTGGGTCGAGCCGCTGACCGAGTCCTGACCCGGTCCTGACCTGGACGGGGGCAGGGCGGCTCGCATGTGCCCCGTGGAGGGAGCACGATAGTGCGCGTGTTCGCCGCGATTCCTTACACAACGTTTCCGAGCGTCTCGCTGGGGCCGCTGAACCTGCGCACGTTCGGCCTGATGGTGGCGCTCGGCGTGCTGGCCGGCTGCTGGGTCGCCGCCGCGTACTCCGAGCGCTTCGGCATCACCCGGGACGAGACCTACCGGATGGGCACGTGGGTCGTGCTCGCCGCGATCATCGGCTCCCGGCTGACCTGGGCCCTCACCCACACCGACCAGATCCACAACCCGGTCGACGTGATCGCCATCTGGCAGGGCGGGATCCAGTTCTCGGGGGGCTTCATCTTCGGGCTGATCGCCGCGATGCCGTTCATCCGCCGGTGGGGCAAGCTCCAGCGCTGGCAGGTGCTCGACGGTTGGGTGCTCGGCGTGACGGCCGGCCTCGCCATCGGGCGCATCGGCTGCTACTCGGTGGGGGAGCACTTCGGCCGGACGAGCAACTTCTTCCTCGCCGTGCGCTACGACGGCGGCCAGGTCCGTGAGCCCAGCCTCGGCGACGTGCCGCTGGCGAAGGGGATGGTGTTCCACAACACCGCGCTGTACGAGGCCATCTACATGGCGCTGCTGTTCGCCGTGCTCGGGGCCCTGGTGCTCCGGGCGCACCGCGGGGGGCGGGAGGTGTCGCCGGGGACGCTCGGCGGGATCTTCCTCGTCTACTACGGCGTGATGCGCTGGCTGAGCGACTCGCTCCGGGTCAACGACGAGCGGATCCTCGGCATGACCGGCGCCCAGTGGATGTGCCTGGTGATGATCCCGTTCGGCGTCTGGGTGCTGTGGAAGGTCCGCCCGGCGATGGCGCGCCTGGCCGCCGAAACGGCGGCCGAGGAGACCGAGGAGGAGGCGGAGCCCGAGCCCGAGGCCGAAGCGGCCGCCCCGCGCGGACGGAGCCCGCGTCGGACGTCGACGACGAGGACGAGGATGCCGACGCGGCGGGTACGGATGGCACTACGGTCGTCAGCGCTTCCGACGACCACGAAGCAACGGTCGCGCCCACCGAACACTGACAGGTCGGCCCGGGGCGCCGAGAGAGGCTGGAGACATGAACATCACTCGCCCATCCGCCCTGCGCGCCCGCCGCCTGGTGGCTGCGTCGTTCGCCGTGTTCCTGGTCACCGCCGTGGGAGCCTGCGGCGGCGACAGCAACAACAACAACAACGACAACGCCGGCAGCGGCGAGGCCACGAACGCCGACGCCACGCTCGACGTGACGGGCATCTCCTACAAGGACGTGACCGTCCCCGCCGGCGGCACCCTCGCGATCGTCAACACGTCGGGTGTCGGCCACACGTTCACGTCCGACGAGGCCGGCCTGGACGAGAGCTACGGCTCGGACGCGACCATCACCGTGGACGTCCCCAGCGAGCCTGGCGACTACCCGTTCCACTGCGAGATCCACCCGAGCATGCAGGCGACGCTCACCGTCAAGTAGTCGCAACGCAAACGACCAAACGACAACGAGGCCGGTTAGGAGGCCGCCGGGGGCGGCCTCTTTGGGGATTGTTGGGGCGGTCGGGCGGGCGTCAAGGACAAGCCGTGCTGCGCACGGGCCCCTGCGGGGCTCCTTGACCCCCGCCCGACCGCCCGTTTGACACTCACGGTGACCCTTACACCGTTGGTTTAACCGGGGGGAAGTCCTTGCGCGGGCAACTGGCCTCGAAAGTGGTTGGTTATCAACCACTTTCGCGACCCAGAACGAAGAGCCCCCAGAACAGGGGCGACCCACGGCCACCGTGCGTGGAAAAGGCGGTCGGGTGGGGGTCAAGGAGCCGCCCCCGGCGGCCTCCTTACCAGCCCCTGGGCCAACCCGGCACGAGATGCAAGTGCCCACACCCCACCCGAGGCCAAAACAGCGGCCACAAGCAGTCAGGCCACAGCAGGGTCAGGAAGGTGCCGGGCGATCCGTGCCACGGCCCTGTACGCGGCCTCGGCCGGGCCGAGCTCGTCCTCGCGCAGCAGGTTGGCCATGATCCGCAGCACCCACTCCATGAGCGAGCGGCTGCGCATGCCCGACCCGGGTCAGCTCCCGCATCAGGACCGGCTGGCCGATGATCGTGGCGAAGTGGCGGGCGACCTTGAAGTACAGCCCGTACTCGTCGGTCGAGCAGCGAGGGATAGCGCGGACAGCGGCAGGGCCGTCGCCGGTGGCCAGCGCCTCGTCGACGAGGTCGGCGGCCATCCGGCCGGTCTCGTACGCGTAGTCGATGCCCTCGCCGTTGAACGGGTTGATCGAGCCCGCCGGCGTCGCCGACGACGAGCCAGTTCGGGCCGACCTTCGGGTCGACCGAGCCGGCCATCGGCAGGCGGCCGCCGGTGGGCGGCGCGAGCGTCGCGTCTCGGGGTCGATGCCCCAGCGCTCGGGCGCCGTGGCCGCGCACTCGGTCATCAGGTGGGTCGTGTTGACGTCCTTGTAGTCCTGGAACGTCGACAGCAGGCCGACGCCGACGTTGATCGTGCCGTCGCCCACCGGGAAGATCCAGCCGTAGCCCGGGCAGGGAGTTGCCGTTCCGGTCGCGCACGTCGAGGCACGACTCGATCCACGGGTCGTCGTGACAGCGGGCTGTCGAAGTAGCCGCGGATGGCCATGCCCTGGGGGTAGGACTCGGTTGCGGCTCGTGCCGAGCGCCCGGCCGAAGCGGGAGTTGGCGCCGTCGGCCACGATCACGTAGCGGGCCCGGATCTCCCGTGTCTCGCCCGTGTCGCTTGTCCTTGACGACCGCGCCCGTGACCAGGCCGTCCCGCACGCAGCGGGCGCACCGCCTCGGTGCGACGGCAGGACCACGGCCCCGGCGCCGGCCGCGTGCTCGGCCACCATGCGGTCGAGGTCGCGCCGGCGCACGACGTAGCCGTAGCTCGGGAACACCGGGTGCTCGGGCCACGCGCAGCTCCAGCGTGATGCCGTGGGCGACCGCCCGCAGGCCGTCGTAGCGGTGGTGGTGGGCGGCGATGCCGGTCGCCAGGCCCATCTCCCGGAGCTGGTGCACCGCCCGCGGCGTGAGCCCGTCGCCGCACGTCTTGTCCCGGGGGAACGTCCTTGCGCTCCACGACGCAGACGTCGTGGCCGGCCTTGGCCAGCCAGTAACCCGGCGGCGCTGCCCGCGGGCCCGCCGCCGATGACGAGGACGTCGTGCCGGTCGGGGAGCATGCGATGCAGCCTACGGGTGGCCCCGGCCGCGACGGCGGCGTCAGCCGCCGAGGTCGGCCTCGGTGACCCCCGCCTCCTTGGAGAGCGGCCCCAGGCCCACGTCGGCGAGCGTCTTCTCGCCCCGGGCGACCGCGTAGATGTCCTCGTTGTCCGAGTTGGTCTCGGACACGTCCTCGCCCGACAGCCCGCGCTCGTGCAGCACGACCTCGGCGATCTGCTGGTCGGTGAGCGTGTCCCACGACGGCATCGTGCCGCCGCCGCCGACCGGCTTGCCCTGGGCGCCGTAGGTGGCGGCCGGCCAGCCGGCCGTGCCCAGCCGCACCCACGCGGCGTGGTCGCGCCAGTCGGGCCAGGTCTCCAGCACCTTGCCGTCGGACAGCTGGGGGGCGCTCACGCCGCCGCCGGTGCCGCCGTGGCAGGAGGCGCAGTTGGTGGCGTAGACGGTCGTGCCCAGCACCAGCGGGTCGTCCGCGCCGGCGGGCGGCGGTTCGAGCGTGCGGACGTAGACGTAGCCCCACAGCGGGAGGAGCGACCAGCGCGGCGGTCGGCCCAGATCGGCGCCCTCTTCCGGCGCTTGGCGGCCTGGACGTAGGGCGGATCGGGGGGCGGCGGGGCCTTGGCCTCCTCGACCACCGGGGCGGGGGTCGAGGCCGGGCTGGCCGCGGCGACCGCCGGGACCGGGGCGTCCTGCGGGGTCTCGCCGCCGGCGGCGGCCGGGGACTCCGCGGCGCGCGTCGCCGCCGAGGCCCAGCGCGGCCCGACGCTCGCGTGAGCGCTTGAGCAGGTGCTCGGGGATCTCGGTCAACGCAGCCTCCGAGGAAGGACTCCGGCCGGTCACTCTACGCATGTCCCCGCGGCCACCACCAAGCCCGGAAGCCCCCTTCCCGCAGGCCGCCCGAGGGCGCCGGGCCGAATGTGAACGGTTACACAGGCCCGTGCTAAACCTGCCGGGGCCGCAGGCCCCCGCCTGCGCTAACCTTCAATGTGAGCGATTTCACGAGGAGTCGCTAACCCGTGGTCGCCTTCATCGCCACAGTGATCGTCGGCTTGCTCGGCGTGGCGGTCGTGCTCCTGTACGCACGGCGCCGGCCCAGTGGGCGCGCCCCTGTCCTGGGGCGAGGCGATGGCGGGCGCCGTGTTCGCGATCTTCCTGCTGCTCTGGTGGTACGGCGTGATCCCGCACCAGTGGCTGGTGTGGGGCGACGGCGAGCTCGGCTGGCGCACCGACAAGCACCTCGCTCGACCCCGACCGGCAACCAGCCGCTCACCGATCACCTACCAGACGCTGCGCGACCTCGTCGCCGTCGATCATCTACGGCGTCGGCCTCGCGCTGCAGATCATGCTGTGGGCCGTGTGGAAGAACCGCGGCAAGCGCAAGCCCGCCGAGATCGCGACCTCGCGGTACGGCCGTCCGCTGGTGCGGAAGGGCTGAGGCATGGCGAAGACCGATGCCAACCCGCCGATGCCGGAGTTCCGCGACGACTACGTCCTCCAGGAGGTCGACGCCGGCCTGGCTGGCCAAGGCGGTCAAGCCCAAGCAGTTCATCCACATCGACCAGTCCGAGTGCATCATGTGCGAGGGCTGCGTCGACATCTGCCCGTGGAAGTGCATCCACATGGTCTCGGCCGACGCCGATCGACGAGGCCATCGGCACCGAGCAGCCCGGCGACGACCCGGGCGACCACGTCGTCTTCATCGATCGACGACGACGTCTGCACCCGGTGCGCGCTGTGCGTCGACCGCTGCCCGACCGGCGTCATCATCCTCGGCAAGGTCGGCGACCCGGCCGCCGCCGGCGACGCCCACCAGCGCACCAACAGCCACGGCTACGGCTACGGCATGCGCCTCGGATGACCGCGCCCGCCTCGACGCCGCCCCCCGACGCACCGGCCTGGACGGCAGAGGAGTACTCGTGGCCAAGACCATCGGACCGAAGCCGGCCCTGAGCAAGCGAGGCGTCACGACCCTGAAGGGCCTGCACCGACACGGTCCAGGGCTCGCAGGCCTGGAACTCGATCTTCCGGCCCGGCTCGATCTTCCGGAAGGGCTACACCGACAGCCCCCGGAACCGGTCCTACGTGATCATGAACAACGTGCTGTACCACCTCCACCCGGTGAAGGTGAAGCGGCACGCGGTGAAGGTCAGCTACACGCTCTGCCTCGGCGGGCTGAGCTTCTTCCTCTTCATCCTGCTCACCGTCACCGGCATCTTCCTGATGTTCTTCTACCGGCCCACCGCGGCGCAGGCGTGGAACGACATCTACACGCTGCAGACGTCGGTCACCTTCGGCCTCGCTGGTGCGCAACATGCACCGATGGGCGGCGCACCTCATGGTGCTCTCGGTCTTCCTGCACATGGCCCGCGTCTTCTACCACGGCGCCTACAAGCCGCCGCGCGAGTTCAACTGGGTGATCGGCGTCGATCCTGCTGCACGCTCACCCTGCTGCTGTCGTTCACCGGCTACCTGCTGCCGTGGGACCAGCTCGCGCTCTGGGCCGTCACCGTCGGCACGAACATGATGGGCTACACGCCGGTGTTCGGCGACCAGGTGCGGTTCGTCCTGCTCGGCGGAGCCGAGATCGGCACCGACACGCTGCTGCGCTGGTACGTGCTGCACGTGCTGATGCTGCCGTTCGTCATCGTCATCTTCATGGCCATCCACTTCTGGCGGGTCCGCAAGGACGGCGGCATCTCCGGTCCGCTGTAGGCCGAGGGACGAGGACCGACATGACCGAGATCCCCGAACACCTCCGCAAGCGGGCCGAGGAGGCCGCAGGCGCAAGGCCGCCGCCAAGGCGGCCGGCGGCGACGCGGCCGCAGCCGCGGCGCCCGCCGCGGCGCGACGCGGCCGCGGCCGCCGGCCGACGCCCGCGCCGAGCGAGGCCGCCAGCGGCATCCCCGCGCACCTGCTCGAGCGCACGCGAGGCCGCCAAGGCCGCGGCCGGCGGCGGCGCCGAGCGACGCCGGTGGCGGCGGCGGCGGACGGCCACGGCGGTCGCCACCGCACCGGCGCCGGCCGCCGCCGCCGCGGCCGCCGCTGGCGGCCGGCCCGGGCGGTCACACCCAGCGCCTGCTCACCGTCGTCAAGTCGGGCTCGATCCAGGACGTCAAGGCCGACCCGCAGGACAAGGTCCACGTCTGGCCGCACCTGCTCGCCGTCGAGTTCGTCGCCGCCCTGGTCGTGCACGGCCTTCATGCTCGATCTTCTCGGTCGTTCGTGAACGCGCCGCTGCTCGAGCTGGCCAACCTCAACCAGACGCCGAACCCGTCGAAGGCGCCGTGGTACTTCCTCGGCCTCCAGGAGCTGCTCACGATGTTCCACCCGATGGTCGCCGGCGTGACCATCCCGGGCATCGGCCTGATCGTCCTGATCGCTCGCGCCCTACATCGACAAGAACCCGTCGAACAAGCCCGAGGACCGCAAGTTCGCCATCTCGCTCTTCACGATCTTCCTCATGTTCTGGGCGGTGCTCGTCATCATCGGCTCGTTCTTCCGGGGCCCCGGCTTCAACTTCGTCGTTCCCCTGGAACGACGGCATCTTCTTCGAGCTGTGATCGGAGCCAGACGACATGAGTCCGACGACGATCCTCGTCATCGCCATCCCGGTCCTCGTCGTGCTGGCCGGCGTCGTCGTGCTGTCTCGGCCGCGCCGCCGGCGCGACGCCGACGCCGCGTCGGCGTGCTGTCGCGCGAGACCGCGCAGCGCGCGACCGGCGGCGCCGGCGCAGCTGGCCGAGGCGGCCGAGGCGCCGGCCGACGGGCCGCGAGGTCGAGCGGGCCGCCGCGCTCGAGCGCCGCGAGGCGGCGGTGCCGGCCGGTCGCCGAGCCGGCGCCGCGTCGGCCGTGCGTCGCCGCCCGACCCCGAGGCGCATCGGCGTCACCCGCCGCCAGTTCTTCAACCGCGGCGATCGTCGCCGTCGATGGGCCTCGGCCTGGCGGGCTTCGGCGCCGCGGTGCTCGCCTTCCTGTGGCCGCTCGCGCGCGGGCGGCTTCGGCGCCAAGATCACGCGTCGGCAAGCATCGACGACATCGAAGGCCAGATCGCCGACGGGCGACGGGTTCGTCTACGACCCCGAGGGCCGCATGTGGATCACCGACTACCCGGAGGACGGCGCTCGACGAAGGCCGAGGCCGGTCTACTCGCCGCCCGATGCTGGCCGGCATGGAGGCGGGCGTCGTCGCCCTCTACCAGAAGTGCCCGCACCTCGGCTGCCGCGTGCCGTGGTGCGGCACGTCGCAGTGGTTCGAGTGCCCGTGCCACGGCTCGCAGTACAACCGGGTCGGCGAGAAGAAGGGCGGCCCGGCGCCGCGGGGCATGGACCGCTTCGCCATGGAGGTCGACGGCGGCACGCTCACCGTCGACACCGGCACGGTCATCCAGGGCCCGCCGATCGGCACCAACACCACCGGCCAGGAGGCCGAGGGTCCGCACTGCGTCGGCGGCGGCCACTGATGAGATCGCTGTCATGCGTCCCGACCGTGCTGGCCGCCAGCACGGTCACCACCATCGGTGCCGTCATCGTCGTGGTGCTGATCGGCGGCCTCGTCGATCTACGTCGTCGTCAACGTCCGCGCCGGCGCCGAGCCGAGGTCGGCTCCGAGATCGAGCTGGCCCCCAACCGCAAGCCCTACCTCGACGACGAGGAGCTCGAGGGCCCCGAAGCTCGACCGCACGCTGCAGCTGCGGCGCTGGTGCTGCTCGCTGATCATCGCCGTCGGCCTGCCGCTGTACTGGCTGGTCGAGCCGGCCCGGCAGGCGGGGGCGGCCGAGGGCTTCCAGAAGACGTTCGATCGAGCCGGGGCGAGGCAGCTGTTCGTCGACGGGCTCGCAGTGCCCGAACTGCCACGGCGCCCGAGGGCACGCGGCGGCGAGGCGCCGTACACGGTCACCGACGCCGACGGGAAGTTCGTCGCCGGTCAACTGGCAGGCGCCGGCGCTCAACACGGTGCTGCTCCGCTTCACCGAGGACGAGGTCCGCTACATCCTCAACTACGGCCGCCCGTTCTCGCCGATGCCCGGCTGGGGCGCGGCGGTGGCGGCGGCCCGCTGAACGACCAGCAGATCGACAACCTCATCGCCTACCTCGAGTCGATCCAGCTCACGCCCAAGGAGGCCCAGCACCAGGCCCAGGTCGCGCTGGCCGAGGACCTGGGGCTCGTCGAGGCGGGCGCCTCCGACGAGGAGGTCGCAGCGGCCATCGACAAGATCGACTACGACGACCCGGCGACCGGCGAGGCGCTGTTCAACCAGGACGTCGCCGGCGGCGCCTACGCCTGCGCCCGCTGCCACACCCGGGGCTGGTCGATCATCACCCAGGGCGCGGACGCCGTCGACCCGCCGGGCGCCGACCTGTCCGAGTTCACGGGCTACCCCGACGGCAGCGGCGCCTTCGGCCCCAACCTGACCGGCGGCAACCTGGTCGGGCCGGCAGTTCGCCACCTACGAGGACCTCGTGGCCTTCGTCACCAAGGGCAGCGCCGACGGCGAGGCCTACGGCCGCAACGGCATCGGCAGCGGCCGCATGCCCGGCTTCGGCGACAACCCCAACACCCCGGACACCGAGGGTGACGGCATGATGACGCCGGAGATGATCGCGGCGATCGCCCGCTACGAGGCGTCGTTGCCGCCGGCCGAGACCCCGGAGCCGGAGAACGCGCCTCGTCGCCCAGCTGACCGCGGTCGAGGGTGGGGCTGACCGACTGAGTGAGCGAGCGAGCGAATCATGAGCGCAGTGCACTCGGCCAGGCCGATGGGCACTGCGTGCATCCGAAGGTGCACCGTGACTCACCTCGCACGTCCTGGCGGGCATCGCCTGGGACCCGCAGATCCGCGGCATCCTGTCGGTCGCCGTCGGCGTCCTCGTGCTGATGGGCTCGATCTACCTGCTGCTGGCGACCAACCTCGGCGGCCGCCTCGGCTTCCTGGTCGCGCTCACCGGCCTGTTCGGCTGGATGATCATCCACAGCATGATCTGGTGGATCTACCCGCCGGCGCCAGGGCCCGTCCGGGCCGCATCCCGGCGTGGGACGTCACCGAGATCGTGTACGGCGACCTGTCGCAGTCGCTCCTCGCCAAGGCCCACGACGTCGACGTCGTCGAGCCTGCCGATCGGTCGACGAGGTCAACAAGATGACGCCGGAGCAGGTCGACCAGCTCAACGCCGACCAGGCCGCCGAGCTCAACGAGTGGCGCCTGCTCGACGCCTCCAACGCCAACAAGGGCGAGGCCCAGACCGCGGTCGACGCCGCGCTGGTCGGCCGGCAACGTCCCCGGCGCTGGAGGACTCGACCAGCCGGGTCTTCACCTACACCTTCGAGACCGGCGGCAAGCCCAAGCGCCAGGGCGACACGATCTGGGACAAGATCTCCAACCGCGTGACCAACACGCTGCGGATCAAGAACCCGCCGCACTACGCCATCGTCCAGGTCCAGCCGTCGATCAAGCAGGAGACCGTGGCCGGCCAGCCCCCGCCCCCGCCCGACGGCCGACCCCGACGCCCAGGTGATCTCGGTGGTGCTCGTGCGGGACATCGGCCAGCGCCGCGTGCCCGGCCGCGCTGATGTTCCTGAGCTTCGGCACGATCTTCGCGATCTTGTGCACCATGCTGCACCGGCGAGACCGTGCGGTCGCCGAGCACCGCTCGGCGCCGGTACCCGCCACGACCGGAGGTTGACGCGATGGGCCAGTACCTTCCCGATCGTCGCGATGACTGGTGCTCGCCGTCGTGTTCGCGGCGATCAGCCTCGTGGATGTCGAGGTTGCTGGCCCCCCGCCGCCCGACGCGCCGCCAAGGAGGCGCCGTACGAGTGCGGCATCGTGCCCACCCGCGAGCCGCCCGAGCGCTTCCCGGTGCAGCTTCTACCTGGTGGCGATGATCTTCATCATCTTCGACATCGAGATCATCTTCCTCTACCCGTACGCGGTGATCGACCGCGAGCCTCGGGGCGTTCGGGCTGGTCGAGATCCTGGTCTTCGCCGTCGCCGTGCTTCGTGTCGCTTCGTCTACCTGGTCGCCAGCGGCGCCCTCGACTGGGGCCCGATGCAGCGCGCGCGGCGCCAGTCGCCGCTCGTGTCCGCCGAGCGCACGCATGCACGACCACGATCCGCCGCGTCGGCCTCGAGGGCCGCGGCGACGAGCCGGCCGGGCGACGGCCGGAGGAGGCGGCCTGATGGGCCTGGGACATGTCCGAAGGCGGCCTCGAGGGCCTCGACCACAACTTCCTCACCGGCAAGCTCGAGGACCTCGTCCAGTGGTCGCGGGCCGCGTCGTCGTGGCCGGCCACCTTCGGCCTCGCCTGCTGCGCCATCGAGATGATGGGCGACCGGCGGCGCGCACTACGACCTGGCCCGCTTCGGCATGGAGGTCTTCCGGGCGTCGCCCCGCCAGGCCGACATCATGATCGTGGCCGGCCGGGTCAGCCAGAAGATGGCGCCGGTGCTGCGCCAGGTCTACGACCAGATGATGGAGCCCAAGTGGGTCATCTCGATGGGCGTGTGCGCCAGCACGGGCGGCATGTTCAACAACTACGCGATCGTCCAGGGCGTCGACCAGATCGTGCCGGTCGACGTGTACGCGCCGGGCTGCCCGCCCGGGCCGGAGACGCTGATCCACGCGATCGAGACGCTGCACGACCAGATCGAGACCGGCGAGCTGCTGCGCCGCCGCGAGCGGACCGGCGGCCGGCGCCGGCATCGTCGTCGACCAGCGCGACGGCGTCCCCGAGCCCGTCGCCGCCTCCGCCACCGGGAGCCGCTGACCATGAGCGAGCCCGAAGACGACCCCGGCGTGCCGAGGCGACCCGCCGAGGAGGCCGAGCCGCCGACGCTCCACGGCGTCCCGCTCACCGAGAGCCGGGGCCAGCGGGTGCTGCACCCGGCCGCGACGAGCTGCGTCGACCTCGTGCGCCGGCTGCGCGACGACGAGGGCTACCCGATGTGCGTCGACGTGACCGCGCGTCGACTACCTCGCCTACGACGCCGACCGCGGCGCTGCCCGCCGGCGTCGTGCCCGAGCGCTTCGAGGTCGTCGTCAACCTGCTGTCGCACGCCGCGACGCGGCGCGGCTGCGGCTGCGGGTCCAGGTGCCCGAGCCGACGACCCGATCGTGCCCGTCGCTGTTCGACGTGTACCCCGGCACCGAGGCGATCGAGCGCGAGGTCTTCGACATGTTCGGCATCGCCTTCGACGGCCATCCCGACCTCACCCGCATCCTGATGCCCGAGGACTGGGTCGGCCACCCGCTGCGCAAGGACTACGCCGGTGGGCGCATCCCGGTGCAGTTCAAGGGCGATCCAGAACGCCGCGGTGACGCGAGCGGCGACGCGACTCGATGACCGCCACCGACGTCACGACGCCGCACCGGCGAGGGCGGCCAGGAGATGCGGCCCCGCAAGCGGGCCGGCGCCGACGAGCTGCTGCGCGAGGTGGGCGCGGTGCTGCGCATGTCCGAGGCCGAGGCCGCGGCGCTGGCCGACCAGGCGCCGGCCGACGAAGACCGAGACGATGATCATCAACATGGGTCCGCAGCACCCGTCGCACGCACGGCGTGCTGCGGCTCATGCTGGAGCTCGAGGGCGAGACGGTGCTGCGCTGCAAGCCGATCATCGGCTACCTGCACACCGGCATGGAGAAGACCGGCGAGGAGCTCACCTACGTGCAGGGCGGCACCAACGTCACCCGGATGGACTACGCGTCGCCGCTCTTCAACGAGCTCGTGTTCTCGCTGGCGATCGAGACAGCTGCTCGGCATCGACGGTGCCCGCCCCGCGGCCACGTGGATCCGCATGCTGCTCGTCGAGCTCAACCGCATCGTCGTCGCACCTGCTGTTCCTGGCCACCAACGGCATGGACCTCGGCGCGGTGTCGATGATGATCTACGGCTGGCGCGAGCGCGAGGAGGTGCTGCGGTTCCTCGAGAAGATCACCGGCCTGCGGATGAACCACAACTTCATCCGCCCGGGCGGCGTCGCCGCCGACCTGCCCGACGGCTGGCGCGACGACGTGCTGCGGCTGCTCGACCTGCGTCGAGCCGCGGCTCGCGCGAGTACGACGACGCTGCTGACCGAGCAACCCGATCTGGCGCGAGCGCCTGTCAGGGCGTCGGCGTGCATCACCACCGAGGAGGCGCTCGCGCTCGGCGCCACCGGCCCGATCCTGCGCTCGACCGGCGTTCGCCTGGGACCTGCGCCAGGACGCAGCCGTACCTCGCACTACGACGAGGTCGACTTCGACGTGATCGTCGGCGAGCTACGGCGACTGCTTCGACCGCTACGCGATCCGCCTCGACGAGATCCGCGAGTCGATGAAGATCGTCCGCCAGATCCGTCGACGCGCATGCCCGCGGGCGACTACCGCATCCAGGACAAGAAGGTCACGCCGCCGCCGCGGGCCCGCATCGACGAGTCGATGGAGGCGCTGATCCACCACTTCAAGATCTTCACCGAGGGCTTCAAGGTGCCCGACGGGCGAGACCTACGTCGCGATCGAGTCGCCCGCGCGGCGAGATCGGCTGCTACATCGTGTCAGCGACGGCTCGGCGCAAGCCCGTACCGCATGCACATCCGCGGGCCGTCGTTCGTACAACCTCCAGTCGCCTGCCGCACATGATGCGCGGCGGCCTCGTCGCCGACGCGGTCGCGGTCATCTCGTCGCGTCGACCCGATCATGGGCGAGGTCGACCGGTGAGCCGGCTTCACGCGCCGCAGAACGCCGACGCGTCGCCGAGCGAGATCATCGGCCGCGTATCCCGCAGCCGAAGTCGGCGCTGATCCCGCTGCTGCACCTGGCGCAGGAGCAGGACGGCTACGTCACCGACGACGCGATGGAGCACATCGCCGAGCTGGTCGGCGTCACCCCGGCCGAGGTGCTCGGCACGTGCTCGTTCTACGAGATGTTCAAGTGCGAGCCGGTCGGCGAGCTACCTCGTCAACGTCTGCACCAACATCTCGTGCCTGCTGCTCGGCGGCGAGGAGCTGCTCGCAGCACGCCGAGCAGCCGCTCGGCGTCAAGGCCGGCAGCACCACCGCCGACGGCCTGTTCACGCTCGAGGACGTCGAGTGCCTCGCGGCCTGCACCGAGGCGCCGTGCCTGCAGGTCAACTACCGCTACTTCCACCGGGTCACCGCCGCGACGCTCGACGAGCTGGTCGACGACCTGCGGGCCGGGCAGCTCGACGACGAGGTGCCCCGCACGGCACGCTCGGCCGGGTCCGCCAGCAGATTCCCGCCGATCGCCGGCCGGCGCGGCGCCGCCCGACGACGACGTCGAGCCGCCGTGGATCGCACGCGACGCCCCGCGACGAGCGCCGGCCGAGCGGAGCGCCGATGCGCCGACGCGCTCGACGCCGACGCGAGCCCGCGATCGTCACGTCGCCGGTTCGACCACGACGACGGCTACACGCTCGAGCGCTACGTCGCCACCGGCGGCTACGCGGCCCTGCGCAGGCGCTCGACGATGACGCCCGCCGCAGGTCGCCGAGGAGGTCAAGACCGCCAGCCTGCTCGGGCGCGGCGGCGCCGGCTTCCCCGCCGGCGTGAAGTGGGGCGTTCTGCCCGCCGGGCGTGTTCCCGCGCTACCTCGTCGTCAACGGCGACGAGTGCGAGCCCGGCACCTACAAGGACCGCCTCCTCATGGAGCGCGACCCGCACCAGCTCATCGAGGGCGTGCTCATCGCCTGCTACGCCATCGGCGCCGCCCAGGCCTTCCTCTACATCCGCGGCGAGATGGCGCTCGCCCAGGAGCGCGTCGCCGCAGGCGCTCAACGAGGCCTACGCCGCCGGCTACATCGGCAAGAACATCCTCGGCACCGACTTCTCCGTCGACATCGTCCTGCACTGGGGCGCCGGCGCCTACATCGTCGGCGAGGAGACCGGCGCTCATCGAGATCCTCGAGGGCAACCGGGGCATGCCGCGGCTCAAGCCGCCGTACTTCCCGGCGGCCAAGGGCCTCTACGTGCCAGCCGACGATCGTCAACAACGTCGAGACGCTGTCCAACCTCCCGTGGATCGTCGCGCAACGGCGGCGACGCCTTCGCCGGCGCTCGGGCGCCGACGACTCGCCGGGCACCCGCATGTTCGCCGTGTCCGGCCACGTCGAGCGGCCCGGCGTGCTACGAGATCGAGTACGGCACCACGACGTTCCGCGACCTGATCTACGGCGACGAGTACGCCGGGGCATCCGCGACGGCAACGCAGCTCAAGGCGTTCATCCCCGGTGGCGCGCTCGGCGCCGTGGTTCTTCGAGGAGCACCTCGACCTGCCGCTCGAGAGGCCCAGGCCGTCGGCGGTGCCGGCTCGATGCTCGGCTCGGGCGCCATCATCGTGATGGACGAGACCACCGACACGGTGCAAGGCCGCCTGGCGGCTCGTGCGGTTCTTCGCCCACGAGTCGTGCGGCAAGTGCACGCCGTGCCGCGAGGGCACGGCCTGGCTCGAGAAGATCCTGCACCGCATCCTCGACGGCCACGGCCGGCCCGAGCGACCTCGACCTGCTGCTCGACGTCTGCGACAACATCAGCCCCGGCGATCACCTGGCCGCCCAAGCAGACCACGATCTGCCCGCTCGGCCCGTCGGCCGTGTCGCCGATCGCGTCGGCGATCGACGCGCTTCCGCGACGAGTTCGACGCGCTACATCGCGGCGGCCGAGCGTCGCAGATCACCGTGCCCATCGAGCGGCAAGGCCTGACACCGCCGCCCGCTGACCGCCGACGACGGCCGGACGCGACCCGCATGACCGACGACCAGCGACGTCGTCAGCGTCACCATCGACGGCCGCACGATCGAGGCCGCGCAAGGGCGAGCTGGTCATCGCCGCGCGCCGAGCGCACCGGCAACTACATCCCGCGCTTCTGCTACCACCCGCGGATGACGCCGGTCGGCATGTGCCGCATGTGCATCGTCGAGGTCGACACGGCCGCGGGCCCCGCCGCTCCAGCCTGCGCTGCATGATCCGGTGCGCCGACGGCATGAGCGTGTCGACACCGAGTCGCCGGTCACAGCAAGGCCCAGGAGGGCGTGCTCGAGTTCCTCCTCGCCAACCACCCGCTCGACTGCCCGGTGTGCGACAAGGGCGGCGAGTGCCCGCTCCAGGACCAGACGTTCGGCCACGGCCCGGGCGAGAGCCGGTTCGTCGAGGAGAAGCGGCACTACGAGAAGCCGATCCCGATCAGCGACCTCGTCCTGCTCGACCGCGAGCGCTGCATCCTGTGCGACCGCTGCACCCGCTTCGCCGACGAGGTGGCCGGCGACCCGCTGATCCACTTCATCGGCCGCGGCAACGACACCCAGGTCATCACGTTCCCCGACGAGCCGTTCGCCTCGCTACTTCAGCGGCAACACCGTGCAGATCTGCCCGGTCGGCGCGCTCACCGCCACGCCCTACCGGTTCAAGGCCCGCCCGTGGGACCTCGACGCAGGTCGAGTCGACCTGCACGACGCTGCTCGGTCGGCTGCCGCGGTCGTCGTCGCAGTCGAGCCGCAACCGAGCTGCTGCGCTACCTGGGCGTCGACATCGACCCGGTCAACTGGGGCTGGCTGTGCGACAAGGGTCGCTTCGACTTCGAGGCGGTCAACAGCGACGAGCGCCTCGGCGCGCCGCTGGTGCGCCGGACGACGGGCCTGATCCGCAGGCCGTCGTGGACCGACGCCCTGCGCCGCGGCCGCCGCCGCGATCCGCGCCGGCGCTCGACCGCAGCGGGCCCGACAGCATCGCGCGTGCTCGGCGGCGCGCGCCTGCACCAACGAGGACGCCTACGCCTGGGCCAAGCTCGCCGAGGGCGTCATCGGCACCGACAACGTCGACGCCCAGCTCGGCGACGGCCTGCCGGCCGAGGTCGTGCTCGGCCTGCCCCGGGCGACGATCGACGAGGCCTGCGCACCGCGGCGGCGATCGTGCTGCTCTCGGGCCCGACCTCGAAGGAGGAGCTGCCGGTCCTGTACCTGCGCCTGCGCGACGCCGTGCGCCGGTCCGGGGTCAAGGTCGTCGAGCTGGCCTCGGCGCACACGAGCATCAGCGACGACCTGGCCGCCGTGTCGCTGCGCTACCGGCCGGGCCACGCCCTGCCGGTGGTCCGGGCCGCCTGGCAGCGACGGCGACGGTCGGCGAGCCGGCAGCGCGCCGGCGACGGCAGCGTCGACGGCGTGCGGCCGAGGCGCTCGACGCCGCCGCCGCCCTCCTGGCCGAGCGGCCGCTCACCGTGATCGTCGGCCGGGCCAACCTGGCCGAGTCCGGCCGCTCGATCGTCGGCGCGCGGCCGCCGCCGTGCACCACGCCCGGCCCGACGGCGCGGTTCCTGTCGGCGCTGCGCCGGGCCAACGTCCACGGCGCGCTCGACCTGGGCATCGTCGCCCGGGCTGCTGCCCGGGCGGGTCACCCTCGACGGCGGCCGCGGCTGGTTCGCCGAGCGCTGGCCCGTGGTGCCCGACGAGCCGGGGCCTCGACGCCGCCGGGCATCCTGCGGGCCGCGGCCGACGGCAAGATCGACGCGCTCGTGCTGCTCGGCGCCGACCCGCTGGCCGACTTCCCCGACCGCGACCTGGCCGAGCGGGCGCTCGCCGGCGCCCGCACGGTGATCGCCGTCGACAGTTCCTCACCGACGTCGGTCGAGCAGGCCGACGTCGTGCTGCCGGTCGCCGGCTACGCCGAGGTCGACGGGCACGACGACCAACCTCGAGGGCCGGGTCTCAGCCGTGTCGCAGCAAGGTCACCGCCCCCGGCACCGCCCAGGCCGACTGGATGATCGCGGCCGATCTCGCGCCTCCGCCTCGGCGGCGACCTCGGCGTCGAGTCCGACGCCCAGATCGCCGGCGAGATCGCGGAGGTGGCGCCCGCCTTCGCCGGGCTGACCCACGGACATGCTGGACTCGCTCGCGGGCCGCGACGGTCGCCGCGGTCGTCGTGGCGCTGCCGGCGCCGCCCGGGGCAACGGCGACTCTCGCGTTGTCGTCGACCCCGAAACGGCCGCTGGAGCGACCGACCTCGGGGGACGACAACGGAAGAAACGACGACGAGCCGACGAGGCCGCGGCCCGACCGCCGGCGTGCCGCTGCCGGTCTGGACGGTCATCGACCCGGCCCTCGCTCGACGCCTACTCGCTGCGCCTGGTCGTGACCCGCAAGCTCTACGACCGGGGCACGCTCGTGCGCAGCTCGCCGTCGCTCGCCGACCTGGCCGAGCCGGCGACCCTGCGCCTCAACCCCCTCGACCTCGACCGGCTCGGGGTCGCGCGCCGGCGACGACGTGCGGGTCACGCTCCAACCGGGGCAACGTGACCGTGCCGACGATCCGCCGATGCCGGCGTGCCCGCGGGGCATCGCCCACCTCTACTTCAACCTGGCCGGCGGCCGCGCCGACGTGCTGATCGACGGCAACGCCGCCGGTCACCGACGTGCGGGTGGAACGGCCGTGAGCCTGCACGTGCTCGCCCAGGCCGCGGGCGACCCGCTGCTCAGCGGCGGCGTCGGCGTCGACGGAGGTGCTGATCGTCGTCCTGCAAGACGCTGGTCGCCTTCGGGCTGCTGCTGGTCGGCGTGATGCTCATGGTCTGGTTCGAGCGCAAGCTGATCTCCGACATGCAGAACCGGATCGGTCCCAACAAGGCCGGTCCCTGGGGCCTGCTCCAGACCCTGGCCGACGGGATCAAGCTGTTCTTCAAGGAGGACCTGATCCCGGACAGGGCCGACCGGGTGGTGTTCCTGCCTCGCCCCGTTCCTGTCCGTCGTGCCGGCCTTCCTCGTGTTCTGCGGTCGATCCCGATCGGCGGCGACTTCGACGGGGGCGAGATCGGGACGATCAGCTGTTCGGCCACGAGACCTACATGCAGCTCGCCGACCCGCCGATCGGCGTGCTGCTGATCCTGGCGCTGTCGTCGATCGCCATCTACGGCGTCATGCTCGCCGGCTGGTCGTCGGGCTCGAAGTACCCGCTGCTCGGCGCCGTCCGCGGCATCGCCCAGATGATCAGCTACGAGGCCGCGCTCGGCCTGTCGATCGCGGCGGTCGTGCTGCTGGCCGGCACCCTGTCGACCCACGGCATCGTCGTCGCCCAGTCGGGCGCGGGCTACGGCGTCGGCGTCCCCCGGTGGAACATCATCGCCACCGGGGTCATCCCGTTCGTCGATCTTCCTCATCGCGGGCACAGCCGAGCTCAACCGGCCGCCCTTCGACCTGGTCGAGGCCGAGCAGGAGCTGGTGGGCGGCTTCCACACCGAGTACTCGTCGTTCCGGTTCGCGCTCTTCTACCTGGCCGAGTTCATGAACACGATCACGATGTCCGCCATCATCGTGACCCTGTTCCTCGGCGGTCCGGCCGGGCCCGACTGGTTGGGCATCGGCTGGCTCTCGGGGACGATCTGGTTCCCGCTCAAGCTGTTCCTGTTCCTGTTCATCTTCGTGTGGGTGCGGGCCACGCTGCCCCGGTTCCGCTACGACCAGCTGATGAACATCGGCTGGAAGGTGATGATCCCGCTCGCGCTCGGGTGGGTGCTGCTGCTGGCCGCCATCAACATCGGCCGGGACGAGGACTGGAACGTGGGCGTCGTGGTGGGCGTGTCGTTCCTGGTGCTCGTGGCCGGGTGGATGACCCTGACCGCTGCGGTGGACGTCGCCCAGCGCCGGCGCGCCGCCGCCGTCGACGAAGAGGTGCTGACCTGATGGGCTACCTCGACGGGTTCAGGGTGACGTTCCGCAAGCTGTTCGAGGAACGCCTCACCAAGGACTACTCCAAGCACACGGGCGGCAAGCGCATCAAGCCGGTGCGGCTGCACGGCCGCCACGTCCTCAACCGCTACGAGGACGGCATGGAGAAGTGCATCGGCTGCGAGCTGTGCGCGGGCGTGTGCCCGGCCCGGTGCATCTACGTCCGCGGCGCCGACAACCCGCCGGACGAGCCGGTCGTCCCCGGCGAGCGCTACGGCTACATCTACGAGATCAACTACCTGCGGTGCATCCACTGCGACCTGTGCGTGGAGGCGTGCCCGACCGAGGCGATCACCGAGTCGAAGCTGTTCGAGTTCAGCTTCACCAACCGCAGCGACGCCATCTACACCAAGGCCGAGCTGCTGGTCGACGACGAGGGCCGGCCCAAGCAGCTCCCGTGGGAGGACTGGTCCGACGCCGACGAGGTCGTGCCGCTCACCTCGGCCTGGATGCGGGCGACCTCGCCCAACGGCGCGGCCGCGTACGAGGGCCGGGTGCAGTGGTCGGGCGAGCTGGGCTTCGGGGTGCGGCCGCCCGAGCAGGGCCAGTCGGTCCCCGAGGAAGAGGCCGACACCCGCTCGGCCGACGCGATCTTCAGCCATCCGGGCGAGCCGGGCGGCCACGACACTGCCCACCCGCCGGGTGGCCATGACGTGTCCCACGCGCCGGAGGGTGAGCACTGATGTCGGTCGAGCTGGTCGTCTTCGTGCTCGCCGCGCTGGCGTGCCTGGCCGGCGCGGTCGGCGTGGTGCTCAGCACCAACCCGGTCCACGCCGCGCTGTCGCTGGTGGGGACCCTGTTCGGCGTGGCGGTGCTGTTCGTCGCCCAGGACGCGAACTTCCTGGCCGTCGTGCAGGTCATCGTCTACGCCGGCGCCATCGTCGTCCTGTTCCTGTTCGTCATCATGCTGCTCGGCGTCGACCGGGCCGACGACCTGCGGGTCGAGCCGCTGGTCGGCCAGCGGGTGGCGGCCGGCGTCGTGTCGCTCGCCATCCTCGGCCTGATCTTCGCCGCGCTGGAGAGCACCGGCTACGAGGCCACCGGCGTCGCCGGCACGATCGACGACAAGGTGCCCGACATCAACCGCCTGGCGGAGTCGCTGTTCACCACCTACCTGTTCGCCTTCGAGATCACGTCGGTGCTGCTGGTCATCGCGGTGGTCGGCGCCATACTGCTGGCCCGGCGCGCCCGTCGCCTGCAGCCGGAGATCGTCGACCCCGGCCAGGAGGAGCGGGTGGAGGAGATCGCCGAGCGGATCCACGCCGCCGAGGTGCGGGCGGGCGAGTGGCCCGACGAGGACGACGGCGACGAGGACGAGGACGAGGACGCGGACGCCGACACCGAGGAGATCCGCGCGTGACCGTCGCCGCGCTCGAGGTCACCCCGGCCTGGTACCTGGTGCTGGGCGCCATCATCTTCTCGATCGGGACGTTCGGCCTGCTGATCCGGCGCAACCCGCTGGTGATGTTCATGTGCGTCGAGCTGATGCTCAACGCGGTGACGCTGACGTTCGTGACCTTCTCCCGCATGCTGCAGGACACCAACGGTCAGTCGATCGTGGTCTTCGTCCTGGTCGTCGCCGCCGCGGAGGTGGTCGTCGGCCTGGCCATCATCGTGGCCCTGCTGCGCAAGCGCCCGGACGCCACCGCCGACGACCCAGCGCTCCTGGAGGGCTGAGAGGAACCCATGCTGGATGCCGTCTGGTTGATCCCCGCGCTGCCGCTCGCCGGGTTCCTGCTGCTGCTCGTGTTCGGCCGCCGCCTGGGCGAGCCGGGGGCGGGCTGGCTGGCGACCGCCATGTGCGGGGCCAGCTTCCTCGTCGTCGATCTACGTGTTCATCGGTCTCCAGGCCGAGAGCCCGGAGGCCCGCAACTTCGTCCAGGTCCTGTTCGCCTGGGTGCCGGTCGGCACCCTGCGGGTCGACGCCGGGTTCCTGGTCGACCCGCTGTCCGTGACGATGGCGCTGTTCGTCACCGGCGTCGGGGCGCTGATCCACCTCTACGCCGTCGGCTACATGCACGGCGACCGGGACTTCTCGAAGTTCTTCGTCTACATGAACCTCTTCATCTTCTCGATGCTGATGCTGGTGCTCGGCAACAACCTGCTGATCACCTTCCTCGGCTGGGAGGGCGTGGGGGCGTGCTCGTACTTCCTGATCTCGTTCTGGTTCGGCGACGAGGCCAACGCCGCGGCCGGCAAGAAGGCGTTCATCACCAACCGCGTCGGTGACTGGGGCTTCATGCTGGCGATCTTCCTGGCCTTCGCCACCCTCGGCACGATCGACTACCGGGGGATCAACGCCACGGTCGGCGGGGCGGCGGCGGTGACCGCGACCGCCATCGGGCTGCTGCTGTTCGTGGGGGCGGTCGGCAAGTCGGCGCAGATCCCGCTCTACATCTGGCTGCCCGACGCCATGGCCGGCCCGACGCCGGTGTCGGCCCTCATCCACGCGGCGACCATGGTGACGGCGGGCGTGTTCCTGATGACCCGGGTCAACCCGATCCTGGCCGCCGGCTACGGCTGGGTACCCGACGTGATCGCCTGGGTGGGCGTGATCACCGCGTTCGTGGCCGCCACGATCGCCGTGTCCCAGAACGACATCAAGAAGGTGCTGGCGTACTCGACGGTGAGCCAGCTCGGCTACATGTTCCTGGCCGTGGGGGTGGGGGCCTACGTCGCCGCCATCTTCCACATGGTCATGCACGCCTTCTTCAAGGCGCTGCTGTTCCTCGGGTCGGGCTCGGTGATCCACGGGCTGCACGACGAGCAGGACATGCGGCGCATGGGCGCGCTGCGCAAGCTCATGCCGATCACGGCGGTCACGTTCATGATCGGCTGGCTGTCGATCGCCGGTGTGCCGCCGTTCTCGGGCTTCTGGTCCAAGGACGAGATCCTGCTGTCGGCCTGGTCCAGCGGCGGCTCCCAGGGCAAGGCCCTGTGGGCGATCGGGCTGGTCACGGCCCTGATCACCGCCTTCTACATGAGCCGCCAGGTGTTCCTGGTCTTCTTCGGCAAGGCCCGCTGGAACGACGCCGAGGCCGAGGTCGGCGCCGCCGAGGCCGGCGACGCCGCCGCGGCGGGCCACGACGAGCACGCGGTCGAGCCCCACGAGTCGCCGTGGATCATGCTCACGCCGCTGGTCGTGCTGGCCGTGCTGTCGACGGTCGGCGGGGTGCTCAACCTGCCGTTCTCCGAGAACACCGAGTTCCTGGCCCGCTGGCTCGAACCGGTGGTGGGCCAGAACGAGCTGGTCGTGACCACGCCCACCGCCACCAAGTGGACGCTGGTTGTCGTGGCGGTCGCCGCCGCCCTCGTCGGCATCGGCATCGCCTCGGTCGTGTACCTGCGCCGCCGGGTCCGGGCCATCGAGCCCGCGGTCCTGGCGCACGCCTACTACTACGACGAGGCGGTCAGCGCCTTCGTGGCCGGGCCCGGCACCGCCATGTTCAACGCTGCCGCCTGGTTCGACACCCACATCATCGACGGCGCCGTCAACGGCGTGGCCTGGCTGGTGGTCCGGGGCGGCCGCCGCCTCCGCCACCTCCAGACCGGCTTCGTCCGCTCGTACGCCCTGGGCGTCGCCACCGGCGTGGTCGTGGTGCTCGCGTACATCATCCTGAGGATCGACTTTTAGTGGACTTCCCCGTCGTCACCGCGATGGTGCTGCTGCCGGCCGTCGGCGCGTTCGTGCTGGCGCTGGTGCCCCGGTCGCGGGCCGAGCTCTACCGCGGCATCGCCCTGCTGTTCTCGATCGGTACCGGGGCGCTGACGCTGTACATCCTCGCCGCCTTCGACCGCCACGACGCCGGCTACCAGTTCGTGGTCGACCGGTCGTGGGTGGCCGACTTCGGCATCTCCTGGCACGTCGGGGTCGACGGGATCTCGCTGTTCCTGCTCGTGCTGACCGGGCTGCTGTTCCCGCTCGCCATGCTCGGGTCGACGCCGCAGCACGACCCCAAGCCGTACTACTGCTGGCTGCTGCTGCTCGAGGCCGGCGTGCCTCGGCGTGTTCGTCTCGCTCGATCTCTTCCTGTTCTTCGTGATGTTCGAGATCGTGCTGGTGCCGATGTACTTCCTGATCGGCGGGTGGGGCTACGCCAACCGGGTCTACGCCGCGCTCAAGTTCTTCCTGTTCACGCTGTTCGGCTCGGCGCTGATGCTGGTGGCGATCGTGTCCCTCGCCTACCTGCACCGCAACGCGGTCGAGGACGCCAACCGGGCCCAGGCCCAGGAGCTGGCCCAGCAGGCGGGGTCGAACCCGACCCAGGACCAGATCGACCAGCTCAACCAGCTCCAGTCGGGCGTCCCGCTCAGCTTCGACGTGGTCGACATCGCCGAGCAGCACCGGGTGGTCGACGACTCGACCAGCGCCAACCCGGTCGACTGGTCGGCGGCCCGGTGGATCTTCCTGGCCATGGCCGTCGCCTTCGCCATCAAGGTGCCGCTGTTCCCCGTGCACACCTGGCTGCCCGACGCCCACACCGAGGCGCCGACGGCGGGATCGGTGATCCTGGCCGGGATCCTGCTGAAGCTGGGGACCTACGGCCTGCTGCGGTTCGGGTTGTACCTCCTACCCGACGCCGCGCTGTTCTTCGCGCCCGCACTGGTGACGCTCGGGGTGATCGGCATCATCTACGGCGCGGTCGTGGCGACGATGCAGAAGGACCTCAAACGCCTGGTCGCGTACTCGTCGGTGGCGCACCTCGGCTTCATCATCCTCGGGATCTTCGCCATCACGACCCAGGGGATGACCGGCGGCCTGATCCAGAACGTCAACCACGGGCTGTCGACCGGCGCGCTGTTCCTCCTGGTGGGCATGATCTCCGACCGCCGCCACACCCGCGAGATCGCCAAGCTGGGGGGCATCCAGAAGGCGGCGCCGATCTTCGCCGGGGTGTTCACGCTGGTCATGCTGTCGTCGATCGGCCTGCCGGGTCTCAACGGGTTCGTCGGCGAGTTCCTCGTGCTGATCGGCTCGTTCCTCACCCGGCGGTGGTGGGCGGTGGTGGCCGCCGGCGGGGTGATCCTCGCCGCGCTGTACCTGCTGTGGGCCTACCAGCGGGTGTTCCACGGCGAGCCCAACGAGGACAACCGCCACTTCCCCGAGATGTCGTGGCGCGAGGGCCTGGTGCTGGCGCCACTGCTCGGGCTGATCGTGTTCCTGGGGGTCTACCCCAAGCCGGTGATCGACCGCATGACCCCGTCGATCAACCGGCTGATCACCCACGTCGAGGACAACAGCGACTTCGTGTCGCCGAGCGTCGAGCCGCCGGACGGACAGGCGGTCGTGGTCGGGCAGGGCGGGGCTGACAACGAGGCCGCGAGGTCGGGGAAGTGATCGCCATGCTCGCCACGCTGAGCCAGCCGCTGCCGACCGAGCCGACGGCGATCGACACGCCGGCGATCGACTGGTCCGCGGCCGCGCCGCTGCTCATCCTCGTGGGCGGGGCGCTGGTCGTGATGCTGGTCGCGTCGTTCGTGACGGCCAAGCGGATCACGGTCGTCTACACGGCGATCACCTGCGTCGCCGCGCTGGCGACGCTCGGCGCCACGGTCCCGCTGTGGCGCCAGGTCCAGGACGGCGACCGGGGCCCGTTCTCGACGATGGCCGGGGCGGTGGCGGTCGACGGGTTCGCCCTGTTCATGATCGCCGTGATCGCCATCGCGGTGCTGCTCGCGGCCCTGCTCGTCGACGGCTACCTGCGGCGGGAGGGGCTGGAGAGCGCCGAGCCCTACGTCCTGCTGCTGCTGTCGGCGTCCGGCGGCGTGGTGATGGCCCAGGCCAACGACCTGATCGTGCTGTTCCTGGGCCTCGAGATCCTGTCGCTGGCCGTGTACGTGCTCGCCGCCATGCACCGGCGGCGGTTCACGTCGCAGGAGGCCGGCATGAAGTACTTCGTGCTCGGCGCCTTCTCGTCTGCGTTCCTGCTCTACGGCATCGCCCTGATCTACGGCGGCACGGGCACGACCAGCATGGTCAGGATCGTCGACCTGTTCTCGGCCAACGCCCTGCGCGACGACGGCCTGGTGCTGGCCGGCCTGGCGCTCATGCTGGTGGGCCTCGGGTTCAAGGTGGCGGCGGTGCCGTTCCACTTCTGGACGCCCGACGTCTACCAGGGCTCGCCGTCGCCGATGGTGGCGTGGATGGCGTCCGGCGTGAAGGTCGCCGGGTTCGCGGGGCTGATCCGGGTGTTCGTGGTGGCGTTCGGCGCCTACAAGGTCGACTGGCAGCCGCTGATCTACGGCGTGGCGGTGGCGACGCTGATCGTCGGCGCGGTCCTGGCGGTCGTGCAGACCGACGTCAAGCGGATGATGGCCTACAGCTCGATCAACCACGCCGGCTTCGTGCTGGTCGGGGTCGAGGCGGCCACCCAGCAGGGCGTCCAGGCGGCGCTGTTCTACCTGGCGACCTACACGTTCCTCATCGCCGGCACGTTCGGGGTGATCACGCTGGTGGGGCGCACGGGTGACGCCCGCCACAGCCTCGACGACTACCGGGGCCTGAACCGGGCCCGCCCGGGGCTGGCGCTGATCCTCGCGGTGTTCCTGCTGGCGCAGGCGGGGGTGCCGCTCACCTCGGGCTTCTTCGCCAAGTTCTACGTGATCACGGCCGCCGTCGACTCGGGCTCGGCCTGGCTGGCGGTGATCGCCATGCTGTCGACGGTGATCTCGGCGTTCCTCTACCTGCGGATCACGGTCAGCATGTACATGAGCGAGCCCACCGAGGGCGCGCTGTCGGGCGCCAACCGGGTGGCGATTCCCGCGGGTGCGGGCATCGTCCTGGTGTTGTGCCTGGTGGTGACCCTGGTGGTGGGCGTTTGGCCCGGCTCGGTCGCCGAGTTGGCCAAGGATGCGGTGCCGGTTCTCACACTGCAGGGGTGACAGTGTGATGAAATCCCCCACGGCGACGCTGTCCTCCCCCAGAATTGGCGTCGCCGACAACGACAGCTTCCGCCATGGCGAACACCAGACGACTCAGCGACGCGAGCCTTGTCCGGCGGTCGCAGCAAGGCGACCGCCGAGCCTTCGGCGCGCTCGTGGGCCGCTACGACTGGCGGCTGCGGAGCCTGGCCCACGCACTGCTGCTCGACCCGGCGGCGATGGACGAGGCGCTGTCGCTGGCCTACCTGCGGGCGTGGCGGGACGTCGTCCGGCTCACGGCCAAGGAGGACGTGGGCGCCTGGCTGTACCGCGCCACGTACAACGCCTGCATCGACCGCCTGCGCCGTGACGGCCCGTCGCCGGCGGCGCCGCCGGGCGCCCCGGGCGCCGAACGCCGCCGGGGCACGCGGACGGGCCTCGCAGCCCTGACCCCGGCCGACCGGGTCGCGCTGGTCCTGGTCGACCGCGAGGAGTTCTCCCCCGAGGCGGCCGCCCGCATCCTGGGCCTGACGCCGGCGACGCTGATCGACCGCGTGGAGGTAGCCCGGGCGACGGTCGCCGCCCACCTGCCGCCGCCCCGACCGGCCGAGGCCGAGGATCCCGTTCCGCCCGCGAATCTGATTGAAAACCAATCAGATTCGCGGGCAGAAGAAGAGGAAACGCCCGAGACGGCCGACGACGAGCCACCCGCCGAGGCCGAGCCGGAGGCCGCCGCCACAGGCGGCAACGGCAACGGTGCCGACGGCGACGAGTCCGAGCCCGAGGCCGAGCCCGAGTCCGAGGCCGAGTCCGAGCCGGAGGCGGCGGCCCCGGACGAGACCGAGGTGCCCGCCGGCGTCGGCAGGGCCGCCGGCGGCGGAAGCGGCCGGCCGGCTCCGCGGCGCGGCCGGCGGGCCCGCCAGCGGGCCAACCGCACGCCCCCGGACGGGACCGCGTGACCAAGCCCGGCGAGCCCACCGGGCCCAGCGAGGCCGCGCCGGGCGCCGGGCCCACCGCCGGCGGCGACGCTGCGCCCGACCCGGCGGCCACCGGGGCCGAGCCTGCCGACGGGTCCGCCCGGGTGGCGGTGGCCCTGCGGCGTCTGCGGCCGCCGGAGCACGGGGCCAGCTTCTGGGCCGACCTCGATGCCCGGCTGGCCGACGAGCCGCAGCTGCGGTTGGCGCCGCGGGCGGCGATCCGGCCGATCACGCAGCCGCCGCCCGTCATCGACGACCGCAACCTCGCCTCCAGCCTCGCCGGCGTCGAGGCGCCCACCGGGCCGCCGCGCCGGCGGTCGGTCCTGTGGCTCGTGGGCGCCGGCGTCGCGGCGCTGATCGTGGTCGCCGCCGTGCTCGGGCCCGACAACAACGGGGCCGACAACGCCGGCACGGGTGACGGCAGCACCACCGTGACCTCCGCCGACGCCGCCGCGCCCACCGAGTCGACCGCACCGCCAGCGGCGCCCTCCACCGCCCTGCCTCCCGGGGCCATCGACCCGAACGCGCCGCTCGATCCGGGCGGCGTCGGGCCGCTGCGCGTCGGCATGACGCTCGGGCAGCTCCAGGCCGCCGGGTTCCCCGTCCAGGCCGACCAGACCACGTTCCGCGGGTCGGGCGGCACCTGTTACGACGGCCGGCTGCCCGGGGCGCTGGAGCTGCGGCTGCGGTTCCGCAACCCCGACGGCCAGCGCCGGGCCCAGGAGCCGACCGATGGGGTGCTCGCCGCGATCTCCGTCGACGCCGACCTGCCGACCTCCCGGCCCAGCAACAGCGGCGTCAGCCTCGGGGTCGCCCAGGAGCAGGTCGTCGCCATGTACCCCGGCCTGCTCGACGAGCGCAACCACCCGTTCGTCCCCGGCGGCCGGATCTTCCGGGTCGACGCCGGTGACGGCACCGGGCTGGCCTACCTCACCGACGGCCACGTGGTCATCGGCATGGCGGCCGGCTACATGGACGTCATCAAGCTCGTGCACGACTGCCGCTGACGAGATTGCGTTTTGTCCCTGGAAGAGGTCGCCATGGCGACCGCTTCCAGGGACAAAACACGCTTTGGCCCCTCGTGCAAACGCTCACTAGGCTCCCGCGACGTGTCGGAACTGCTCCGCTCGTACCTCACGGCAGGCGTGTTCCTGGTCGTCGCGGTCTCCCTGGTCGCAGCGGTCATGGGGCTCGGCAGCCTGGTGCGCCCGGTCCGCCCGCAGCCCGAGAAGTACATCAACTACGAGTCGGGGGTCGATCCGGCCGGCTCGATGTGGGGGCAGACCCAGGTCCGCTACTACGTGTTCGCCCTGCTGTTCGTGATGTTCGACGTCGAGGCCGTCTTCATCTTCCCGTGGGCCACCCAGGCTCGAGGCCTACGGCTGGTTCGGCCTCGTCGAGATGGGCATCTTCATCGTCATCCTCGCCCTCGGCCTGGTCTACGCGTGGAAGAAGGGGGTCCTCCGCTGGATCTGAGACTGGACGTCCGCTGATGGGTCTCGTCGAGAGCGGCAAGCTGCCCAAGCCGCTCACGTCGCTGCTCAACACGGCCCGCAAGTACTGCCTGTGGGTGTACCAGTGGGGCCTGGCCTGCTGCGCCATCGAGATGGGCGCGGCGTTCGGCTCGCCCCGCTACGACGTCATGCGCCTCGGCGTCATCCCGCTGCCGGCCAGCCCCCGCCAGGCCGACCTCGTGGTCATCTCGGGCACGGTCACCGACAAGATGGCTCCCGGCGATCAAGCGCCTCTACGAGCAGATGCCCGACCCGAAGTACGTCATCTCGATGGGCACCTGCGCCAACTGCGGCGGGCCCTACTGGGACAGCTACTCGGTCACCAAGGGCGTCGACCAGATCATCCCGGTCGACGTCTACGTCCCCGGCTGCCCGCCCCGGCCCGAGGCCCTGCTCGAGGGCATCGTGCTGCTCCAGCAGCGCATCGAGCAACGAGGACATGGCCGAGCGCTGGCGGGGCGATCCCCTGGTGGTGCAGTGATGGCCGACACCACGACCGACGCACCCGCAGCCGAGGGCGACGAGGCCCCGCCGCGCGACGACGACCGCGAGGCCGTCCTGGCCACGCTGACCGACGCGCTCGGCGACGACCTGCTCGGCAGCCACGTCGCGGCCGGGCGACGACCTGTGGATCCGGGTCACCCGCGACGCCTGGTGCGCGGCGGCCGAGCGCGCCAAGGCCCGCCTCGGGTTCCACTACTTCGGCTTCCTCTCGGCCATCGACTGGATGCCGTCGCCGTGCGGCCGGGACGAGGACGACCGCCGCCGACGCCGGCATCAAGCGTCGACCCCGACGCGCCGATCGAGACCGGCGTGGCCGGCGGCGAGACCCGGTTCCAGGTCATGGGCCGCCTGGCCAACGTCCGGCGCCGACTGCCCCACCTCGGCGTCACCATCAAGGCCGACGTGCCCGACGACGACCTCGCGCGTCGCACAGCCTGGATCGCCGGTGTTCGCCGGCGCCAACTGGCACGAGCGTGAGACGCTGGGAGATGTTCGGCATCGGCTTCGACGGCCACCCCGACCTGCGCCACATCTACCTGCCGAGCGACTTCGAGGGCCACCCGCTGCGCAAGGACTTCCCGCTGCTCGCCCGCATGGTGAAGCCGTGGCCCGGCATCGTCGACGTCGAGCCGATGCCCGGCGAGCCCGAGCGAGGCCGGCGAGGCGGCCGAGGGCGACGCAGAAGGAGGCGACAGCATGACCGCGGTCACCGAGCGCCAGCAGCTGCGCTACATCGCCGCCCAGGCGGCCGACGCCCGGGTCAACGTCGAGCTCGAGACCGAGGGCATGACCCTCAACATCGGCCCGCAGCACCCGGCCACCCACGGCACGCTGCGCATCATCGCCCGGCTCGACGGCGAGCAGGTCGTCTGGGCCGAGCCGTCGTGCCGGCTACATGCACCGCGGCTACGAGAAGCTCACCGAGGTCCGCACCTACCCGCAGGTCACGACGCTCGATCAACCGCATCGACTGGCTGGGCAGCTTCGCCAACGAGGTGCCGTTCATCCTCGCCGCCGAGCAGCTGATGGAGATCGAGGCCCCGCCCCGGGCCCAGTACATCCGCACGATCCTGTTCGAGATGGCCCGCATCGCCAACGTCGTCGCTGTTCCTCGGCGACCTCGGCGTGCAGCTCGGCGCGGTCACCCCGGTGTTCTTCGCCTTCCGCGACCGCGAGTACGTGCTCAACCTGATCGAGGCGGCGACCGGTGGCCGCTTCCACCCCAACTTCGACCGCATCGGCGGCCTCAAGGACGACCTGCCCAAGGGCTGGATCGACGAGACCAAGG
This sequence comes from uncultured Acidimicrobiales bacterium, assembly GCA_963739835.1. Classification (GTDB taxonomy): domain Bacteria; phylum Actinomycetota; class Acidimicrobiia; order Acidimicrobiales; family VFJN01; genus ZC4RG19. Next base: position 17,356 of record CAVUBW010000026.1, on the reverse strand, counting down.
CCGTCATGGTCAAGCATGCGCAACTTCTGCGACGAGATGGAGACCTGCTGTTCGGCAACGAGATCTTCCAGACCCGCACCCGCGGCATCGGCGTGATCCCCGCCGAGGTCGCGCTGCAGCTACGGCCTGTCCGGGCGCCAACCTCCGCGGCTGCGGCGTCGACTGGGACCTGCGCCGCGACCAGCCGCTCGCCGCTGGCCTGGGACAAGGTCGACTGGAAGGTCTGGACCCACCCCGACGGCGACAGCTTCGCCCGCTGCTGGGTCCGCCTCCAGGAGACCCGCGAGGCGACCAAGATCGTCGACCAGCTGCTCGACGGCCTGCCCGGCCGGGCCGATCATGGCCAAGGTGCCCCGCATCATCAAGGTGCCCGAGGGCGAGGCCTGGGTCGAGCACCGAGAACCCGCTCGGCGAGATGGGCTACTACGTCGTCTGCAAGGGCGACCTCGGGCCCGTTCCGGGTCAAGATCCGCTCGGCCAGCTTCAACAACATCTCGATCGTGCCGTGGGTGCTCCGGGGCGTGTACGTGCCCGACGTCATCACGATCCTCGCCTCCCTCTACTTCATCCTCGGAGACATCGACCGGTGATGCGCCGTGCGGCCATCGAGCTCGCCGTACTGGCAGCAGTCGATCCTGCGCGGTCGCTCGGCGTGCTCGTCGCGGTGCTGCTGCCCGCCGGCACGCTCGTCTACCTCTTCCTGTTCAAGATGATGAGCTTCATGCAGAGCCGGCTCGGCCCGATGGAGGCCGGGCCCGTACGGCTCGCTGCAGCTGCTCGCCGAGGTCGGCAAGTGGCTGCAGAAGGAGGACATCGTCCCCGAGCGGGCCGACCAGCGCATCTTCAAGCATGGCGCCGCTCGTCGTGCTGCGTCGCACGTTCCTGCTCGTCGTCGTCGTGCCGTTCGGCCCCGACGCCTGCTTCGCCGACTTCGACGCCGGCATCTTCTACGTCCTGGCCGTGTCGTCGATCTCGGTGCTCGGCATCCTCATCGCCGGCTGGGCGTCGGCCAACAAGTACTCGCTGCTCGGCGGCCTGCGGGCCGCCGGCCAGCTCATCGCCTACGAGCTGCCGATGGTGCTCGCCGTCGTCGGCGTCGTCATCCAGGCCGGCACGCATGAACATGCAGGGCATCGTCGTCGCCCAGAACAACGGCGAGATCTTCGGGTGCGGACGGCATCGGCAACCCGTACATCCTCACCCAGTTCGTCGGCTTCGTGATCTTCATGATCGCCGTGCAGGCCGAGCTCACCCAGACGCCGTTCGACATGCCGATCGCCGAGTCCGAGCTCGTGTCCGGCTACATGACCGAGTACTCGGGCTTCCGCTTCCTCATCTTCTTCATCGCCGAGTTCGCCACCGCCGGCGTGTTCGCGCTGATCGCCGCCACGCTGTTCCTCGGCGGCTGGGGCGCTGCCGTCGCGGTTCGGTGCGACTTCGACGCGTCGACGACTGGATGAACGTCGTCGGCCCGCTCGATCCTGTTCACCAAGATGCTGGTGCTGGCGTTCCTCATCTTCTGGGTCCGCTTCACCTACCCCCGCTTCCGTGAGGACCAGCTGCAGCGCTTCGCCTGGAAGGTCCTCATCCCGCTCGTCGCTGGTGAACATCGTGGTCACCGCGATCCTGAAGGTGGCGTTCTGATGGCCGAGCCAAGCCCAAGGTCCCCGGCCTCGTCAAGGGCCTCGGCGTCACGTTCAGCGACGATGACGCGATGCACCGTCGACGCTCAAGACGCTCGGCGCGCAAGGCGCGGCCACCGTGCAGTACCCGCACGAGAAGGAGGCGCCGCCGATCCGCGGCCCGTGGCGTCATCGCCCTGCACGAGGACAACTGCACCGTCTGCATGCTGTGCGCCCGCAGCTGCCCCGACTGGTGCATCTACATCGAGGGCCACAAGGAGCTCGCGCCGCCGCGGCGTGCCGGCGGCAAGCCCCGCACGGTGAACAAGCTCGACCGCTTCGACATCGACTACGCGCTCTGCATGTACTGCGGCATCTGCGTCGAGGTCTGCCCGTTCGACGCCCTGTTCTGGAGCCCCGAGTACGAGTACTCCGAGCCGCGATCGCCGACCTGCTCCACGACAAGGAGCGAGCTCGGCGAGTGGATGGAGACCGTGCCCGAGGCGCCGAGCCCTCGAGGCCGGCGCCGGAGCAAGAAGGGCCGGAAGGTGCCGATGCTCGCCGCCGGCATCGACGTCGCCCAGAACATCGCCTTCGGCATCATCGCCGCGGTGATGATCGTCGCCGCGCTCGGCGTCGTCACCAGCCAGCAACGTCGTGCACGCCGCGCTGTGCGCTGGTCGTCGTGCTCGCCGGCGTGGCCGCTCAGTACCTGCTGCTCGCCGGCCGAGTTCGTCGCCGTCACCCAGGTGCTCGTCTACATCGGCGCGGTCATGGTGCTGTTCCTGTTCGGCATCATGCTCACCCGGGCCCAGCATCGGCGCGCGACGTCGACCTCAACAACAAGCAGCTGGCTGGCTCGGCGTGCCCGTGGCGCGTGCTGCTGTTCGGCGTGCTGGCCTACGCGCTGATCGACGCGCTTCGGGGACGACGAGCTGCCGGCCGACCGCACGATCGAGGTCGGCGGCTCGAACACCGCCGCAGCGTCAGCGACGTCGATCTTCAACCGTACCTGATCCCCTTCGAGGTCGTGTCGTTCGTCCTGCTCGCCGCCGCTCATCGGCGCCATCGTCCTGGCCCGGAAGGACTGATGACGGACGACTGCTGATCAACCAGTTCCTCCTGCTCGGCGCGGTGCTGTTCTGCATCGGCGTCTACGGCGTCATCGCCCGCAAGAACGCGCGTGCTGGTGCTGATGTCGATCGAGCTGATCCTCAACGCGGTCAACATCAACCTGGTGGCCTTCGGCGCGCTGCACGGCGACGTCGACGGCGCAGGTCTTCGCCCTGTTCGTCATCGCCGTCGCCGCCGCCGAGGTCGGCGTCGGCCTGGCGATGGTGCTGCTCATCTACCGCAACCGCCGATCGATCGACCTCGACGAGCTCGCGAGATGAAGGGCTGAGGCTGAGCGCTCACGTGGTTCCTCGACCACGCCTGGATCATCCCGCTCATCCCGGCGGTCGGCTTCGTCCTCATCCTCTTCTTCGGCAAGCGCCTGCCGCCGAAGGGCAGCGAGATCGGCGTCGCCGCCGTGGCGCCTGGCGCTCGTCGCTGGCGCTGGTCGTCAACGTCAACTGGTGCCGCCACGTCGACGCACGCCGAGGCGACGCGGCGTGCCGACGCGCGACGCCGAGCAGGTCGCCGGTCGTCCGGCGAGGCCGAGCGGCGGCGAGGGCGAGGTCGACGTCGCCAGCCGGTCGACCACAGTCGTGGACCTGGTGGTCGAGAACGGCGGCGTCGACGTTCAGGCTCGGCATGCTGCTCGACGGCCTCGTCGGTGATGATGCTGCTCGTCGTCACCCTCATCTCGCTGCTGGTGCACATCTACTCGACCGACTACGTCGCGCGGCGACCGGCGCTACACGCACTTCTTCGCCGTTCCTGTCGCTGTTCACCGCCGGCGATGCTCGTGCATGGTCCTCGCCGAGAACACGGTCCAGCTGATCCTCGGCTGGGAGATCATGGGCCTCTGCTCGTTCGTGCTCATCGGCCACTGGTGGGAGGAGAAGGCCAACAGCCGACGCCGCGCTCAAGGCGTTCTTCACCAACCGCGTCGGCGACGTCGGCCTGCTCGTCGGCGTGATCATCCTGTTCTGGGCCGCCGGCGGGCACGTTCGACATCCTCCGACATCAACGCCGCTGGCCGATCGACGGCAGCGATCAGCCACACGGCGCTGCTGCGTGGCGTCGGTCTGCCTGTTCGTCGGCGGTGATGCGGCAAGTCGGGCCAGTTCCCCCTCCACACCTGGCTGCCCGACGCCATGGCCGGCCCCACGCCGGTGTCCGCGCTGATCCACGCCGCCACCATGGTCGTGGCCGGCGTCTACATGGTCGGCCCGGCTGTACCCGGTGTTCTTCGAGGGCCTGTCGATCGGCATCGTCCAGCGTCAACCTGCTGGCGGTCGTCGGCGGCGTCACCATCGCTCGTCGGGGCCGGCGCTGGCGTTCGTCCAGAACGACATCAAGAAGGTGCTCGCCTACTCGACCGTGTCAGCCAGCTCGGCTACATGGTGATGGCGCTCGGCGTCGGGGCGTGGACCGCCGGCGGTCTTCCACCTCTTCACCCACGCCTTCTTCAAGGCCTGCCTGTTCCTCGGCGCGGGCTCGGTGAGCCACGCGGTCGCACAGCTTCGACATGAAGCAAGGACATGGGCGGGCTGCGGAAGTAGATGCCGCACACCTACTGGACCTTCGTCATCGCCAGCGCCGCGCTCATCGGCATCTTCCCGCTGGCCGGCTTCTGGTCGAAGGACGAGATCCTCGCCGGGGCGAGCCAGCTCGGCGGTTCGAGCAACTACACGATCTTCATGTTCGTCGGCATCGTCGGCGCCTTCATGACCGCCGCCTACATGACCCGGGCCATCTACCTCACCTTCTTCGGCGAGTACCGGGGCCACGGCCAGCCGCACGAGTCCGGCCGGCTCATCACGGTGCCGCTGTGGATCCTGGCGGTGCTGGGCGTCACGGCCGGCGTCGTCAACCTGCCCTCGGCCATCGCCCCGGACTCGGCGGCGCTGCGGTTCGAGCACTACTTCGAGCCGAAGGGCGACTACTTCCCGGCCGTGAACTTCGCCCACCCGACGTTCTCGATCGCCATCGCGGTGGGCAGCACGATCATCGGGCTGACCGGCGTCACGCTCGCCTACCTGTGGTTCTGGCGGGGCGCCGGGCCGCACGGGATCACCCAGCGCAACCGGGTGGCCCGCACCGGCTACACGGTGCTGGTCAACAAGTACTACTTCGACTGGCTCTACACCGACGAGATCGTCGGGTCGATCAAGGGCCCGATCGCCCGGGCCACCTACTGGTTCAACCAGAACGTGATCGACGGCATCGTGAACGGCGTCGGCCAGCTCTCGACCGTGGTCGGGCGCTGGACCTACAAGCACATCGACCAGCAGGTGGTCGACGGGGCGGTCAACGGGTCCGCGGGCCTCGCCGAGGAGGGCGGCCAGATCTTCCGCCGGATGACCTCGGGCAAGGTCCAGCAGTACGGCGCCCTCCTGTTCGGCGCGGCGGCGATCTTCGCCGGCGCCATCATCATCTTCGTCTGACGGCTACGCCGAGGGTTTCTTCCGATGGACAACAACCAGTTCCTCACCGATTGGGGCCTGACGCTCATGATCTTCCTGCCACTGGCAGGGGCGATCGTGATGCTGCTCGTCCCCCGGACGTCCGAGGACGTGCACCGCTGGCTCGCCCTGCTCACCACGCTGGCGACAGCCGGGGTGGGCGTGGCGGTCATGGCCGACTTCGACTACGACGCGACCGACAAGCTGCAGTTCGTCGTGAACAAGCCGTGGATCGACGTCATCCACGCCCGCTACACGATCGGCATCGACGGCCTGTCGCTGCCGCTCGTCGCGCTCACGCTGCTGATCGTGCCGCTGTGCGTCGTCTACTCGTGGAACCACTTCCCCGAGCCGCGCAACCCGAAGGCGCTCCTCATCCTGCTGCTGATCCTCGAGACCGGCATGGTCGGCACGTTCCTGGCCCAGGACCTGATCCTGTTCTTCGTGTTCTTCGAGGTCGTGCTGCTGCCGATGTACTTCCTCATCGGCGTGTGGGGCGGCGAGCAGCGGCAGTACGCGTCGATCAAGTTCTTCCTGTTCACGCTGTTCGGCTCGGCGTTGATGATCGTGAGCTTCCTGGCGCTGTTCTTCGTGACCGGCGGCGAGACGTTCAACATGGCCGAGCTGGCCCGGCTCGTGGCGGAGAACCCGATCTCCCGGACGACGGGCCTGCTGATCTTCGGCGGCATGTTCATGGGCTTCGGCATCAAGGTGCCGATCTTCCCGTTCCACACCTGGCTGCCCGACGCCCACACGCAGGCGCCCGACGGTGGGCTCGGTGATCCTGGCCGCCGTGCTGCTGAAGCTGGGCACGTACGGGTTCATCCGGGTCGCGATCCCGATCCTGCCCGACGCCGCCGCCGAGTGGGCGCCGTTCATCGGGGCGCTCGCGGTGATCGGCATCATCTACGGCGCCCTGGCGTGCCTGGCGCAGACCGACATGAAGCGGCTGATCGCCTTCTCGTCGGTGGCCCACATGGGCTTCGTGATGCTGGGCATCGCGACGCTGACCGACTTCGGCTTCAACGCCGCGGTCATGGGGATGGTCGCCCACGGCCTCATCACCGGGATGCTGTTCTTCCTGGCCGGCTCGGTGAAGGACCGGTACCACACGCTCGAGATCAAGCGGCTGGGCGGCATCCTGCTGAAGGCGCCGCGCCTGGGTTGGATCCTCGGCTTCACCGCCATGGCCTCGCTCGGCCTGCCCGGCCTTGCCGGGTTCTGGGGCGAGTTCCCGGCGATCCTGTCGTCCTACCAGCCGGCCGCCGGGCTCAACGAGATCACGTTCCGGGTGTACATGTTCGTCGCCGCCGTCGGCACCGTGTTCGCCGCCGGCTACCTGCTGTGGCTCTACCAGCGCACGGCGTTCGGCACCTCGACCGAGGAGTTCGCCGACGACGACATCCCCGACGTGACCCTGCCCGAGTGGATCGCGTGGGTGCCGATGCTGGTGCTGATCCTGGTGCATCGGCGTCTACCCCAACATCGTGTTCCGGGTGACCAACGGCCAGCTCACCAGCGTGGCCGACCAGGTCGCGGCGTCGGTGAACGACTGAGCCGATGTTCGCCGCCCTCCTCGCCCAGGCCGACGGGTTCACCGCCCCCCACGTCGACTGGCACGCGCTCGCCCCCGAGCTGGTGGTGACCGGTGTGCTGTCGCTGGTGCTGGTGGCCGACCTGTTCCTGCCCGAGGACCGCAAGGCGCTGCTGCCCTCGCTCGCCGGCCTCGGGCTGCTCGGCGCCCTCGTGCCGGTGCTCACGCTGGCGGTCGACGGCACCGACCGGGCGATGTTCGGCGGCGCCTACGCGGTCGACAACTTCGCGCTGGTGACCAAGGCGCTGTTCCTCGTGGCCGGGTACGTCGTCGTGCTGCAGTCGACCAACTACATCGCCGAGGGCGACTACGCCGAGGGCGAGTACTACTTCCTGTTGCTGTCGGCGGTGCTCGGCATGATGGTCATGGCGTCGGCCCGCGACCTGGTGACGATCTTCGTGGCGCTCGAGATGCTGTCGGTCCCCGCCTACCTGCTGGCCGGGTGGCGTAAGCGCGACCGCAAGGGCAACGAGGCGGGCGTCAAGTACTACCTGATGGGCGTGTTCGCCAGCGGCGTGCTGCTCTACGGCATGTCGCTGCTCTACGGCGTGGCCGGCAGCACCAAGCTGGTCGACATCGGCGGGGCCCTGGCGACCGGCTCGTCGGTCCCGGTCATCACGCTGGCGGTGGTGTTCTGCATCGCCGGGTTCGCGTTCAAGGTGTCGGCGGTGCCGTTCCACACCTGGGCGCCCGACACCTACGAGGGCGCGCCGACGCCGATCACGGCGTTCCTGTCGGTGTCGTCGAAGGCGGCCGGGTTCGTGGCGCTGCTGGAGCTGATCATCATCGGCTTCGCCCATCAGACCGACGTGGTGCGGCCGCTGATCTGGGTGCTCGCCGTTCTGTCGATGACGATCGGCAACGTGGTGGCGCTGCGCCAGACCAACCTCGTGCGGATGCTGGCCTACTCGGGTATCTCGCAGGCGGGGTTCATCCTGGCCCCGCTGGCGGTGGTCGGCCAGATCGGGTCGACGACGCTGACGTCGGTCGTCACGTACCTGCTGATCTACGCCGCGATGAACCTGGGCGCGTTCACGGTGGTGATGGCGGTGGCCCGCAAGACGGGCAGCGCAGAGATCCCCAGCTTCGCCGGCCTGTTCAGCTACGCCCCGTCGCTGGCCGTGCTGATGTCGGTGTTCCTGTTCTCGCTGGCCGGCATCCCGCCGCTCGGCGGCTGGCTGGCCAAGTTCGTGGCGTTCCAGCGCGGTGGTCGAGGCCGACACCGGCTGGGGTTACGCGCTGGCGGTGGTCATGGCGGTCAACTCGGTGATCGCGCTGGCCTACTACGCCAACGTGGCCAAGGAGATGTGGATGAACGACGCTCCGGACGGCGACGTCAGCCCGGTGCGGGTGCCCGTGTCGCTGCGGGGCGCCCTGATCATCACCGCCGCCCTCACGCTCGCCTTCGGGCTGACGCAGTGGGCGACCGAGCTGGGCGACAAGGCCACGTTCCTGGCCGGATCGATCCACTTCTAGCCGTGGTCGCCGGGTGATCGGGGCCGCGGTCGCCGCCGAGATCGCCCGCCACGGACCCCTGCCGCTCGACCGGGTGCTGGAGCGGGCGCTCTACGACCCGGACGGGGGCTTCTACGAGTCGGGCGGCCGGGCGGGCGGCGCCCACGGCGACTTCCTGACCAGCCCCGAGGTGGGCGGCCTGTTCGGCGCGATCGTGGCCCGGGCGCTGGACGCATGGTGGGCCGAGCGGGGCCGCCCCGACCCGTACGTGGTGGTCGAGGCGGGCGCGGGCCCGGGCACGCTGGCCCGCACGGTGCTGGCGGCGAAGCCGGAGTGCGCCCCGGCGCTGCGCTACGTCCTGGTCGATCGGTCGGTGGCCCAGCGCCGCCTCCAGGCGGGAGTGCTGCGGCTGGAGGACCCCGCACTGGCCTTCGCGCCGGTCGACCCGGACACCGAGTCCCCGGTCCCGGAGGCCCCGGTCGGCCCGACCTGCGTCAGCCTGGCCGAGCTGCCCCGCACGACGGGACCCACGATCGTGCTGGCCAACGAGCTGCTCGACAACCTGCCGTTCGGCCTGGCCGAAAGGCGGGGGGACGGCTGGTCCGAGGTCCGCGTCGATGTCGACCCGGCGACGCTCGCCGCCGCCGGCGGCGAGGTCCGCCTGGCCGAACGCCTGGTCCCGCTGGCGCCGGACCGTGCCGCCGTCCTCGACCGCCTGGTCCCGCACGCCGCGGCCGGCGCCCGGGTGCCGCTGCAGGACGCGGCGAGGGCCTGGCTGCGTGACGCCCTCGCCGTCGCCACGCCCCGGGGCCGGGTGGTGGCGATCGACTACGCCACGACGACGGCGGCGCTGGCCGCCCGGCCCATGTCGACGTGGCTGCGCACGTACGCGGGCCACGCCCGGGGTGTGGGCCCGCTGGCGGCGCTCGGTGCCCAGGACGTGACATGCGAGGTGGCGGTGGACCAGCTGGCGATGGTCCGCCCCCCGTCGTCCGACACGTCCCAGGCGGCGTGGCTCCGCGGCTGGGGGATCGAGTCGGTGGTCGAGGCGGCCCGGGCTGAGTGGACCGCGCGCGCCCACATCGCCGACCTGGCCGCGCTGTCCGCCCGTAGCCGGGTCACGGAGGCCTCGGCCTTGTTGGACCTGGACGGGTTGGGGGCGTTTCGCGTTTTGGAGTGGTTCTGACCCCAACGAAAACGACCAAACGATAACGAGGCCGGTTAGGAGGTCGCCGGGGGCGGCCTCTTTGGTGATTGTTGGGGCGGTCGGGCGGGCGTCAAGGACAAGCCGTGCTGCGCACGGGCCCCTGCGGGGCTCCTTGACCCCCGCCCGACCGCCCGTTTGACACTCACGGTGATCCTTACGCCGTTGGTTTAACCGGGGGAAGTCGTTGCGCGGGAAACTGGCCGCGAAAGTGGTTGGTTATCAACCACTTTCGCGACCCAGAACGAAAAGACCCCAGAACCGGGGCGAGCCACGGCCACCGTGCGTGGAAAAAGGCGGTCGGGTGGGGGTCAAGGAGCCGCCCCCGGCGGCCTCCTTACCAGCCCCTGGGCCAGACCAGCACCATGGCAAGTGCCCACACCCAACCCGAGGCCAAAACAGCGGCGCTAAGCCGACGCGCCCTCAGCAAGCAACCGCTCCAGCCCAGCCACGATGAAGTCCAAGCCCAGCACGAACTGGGCGTCGTAGTCCTGCGGCTTCATGTCGCCGACCGCGGCGACCCGGGGAAAGCGGTCGACGTCGATCGACTCGTGCAGCGGGCGCCGCGGGGTGTCGGCCCGGACCCGGTCGCCCACCTGCTCGGCCACCTGGCCCAGCGTGAACGCGGCGATCACGCCCAGGACCCTGTCGGCCAGGGCCAGGTCGAAGCCCATCGCCATCAGTTCCGCCAGCGCCGAGTCCACGTAGGCCGCCGTGCCCTCCGTGACCAGCGGACGGCCCGCCACCAGCCGGACCGCGTTCGGGTGCGCCAACAGCACCTCCCGGTAGGCCGCGGCGTGGCTGCGGATGCGGTCCTGCCAGCTGTCCGGGCCCTCGCCCGGCACGATCGGGGGGATCTCGCGGAAGACCTGCTCGACCACGCCCTCGATCAGGTCGTCCTTGCTCTCGACGTGGCCGTACAGCGACATCGCCTCGACGCTGAGCTCGCGGCCCAGCCGGCGCATCGAGAGGGCCTCGACCCCCTCCCGGTCGACCACGTCCAGGGCGGCGCGCAGCACCCGGTCGCGGGACAGGGGAGTCCGACGCACGCCCATAGGGCAGTCACCTTGACACGCCGCACGCCACTTCTGCTACCGCCACCGTCCCCGCTCGCGCGCCCGATCCTGCCGGTAGGCTCGCCGCGGTTCGGGGACCAGCCCATGCGAGGGGGGACGCCACATGCCCGACGAGCCGGCGATCGAGGACTACTTCGTCGAGGACCGTACCTTCCCACCGCCCGACGCGTTCAAGGCCGGGGCGCTGGTGGCGGGCGCCGACATGTACGAGGACGCCGAGGAGGACTGGCAGGGATTCTGGGCCCGCCAGGCCGCCGACCTCGTGACCTGGTACGACGAATGGCACACCATCCTCGACTGGGACCTGCCCTTCGCGAAGTGGTTCGTCGGCGGACGCCTCAACGTCTCGTACAACTGCCTCGACCGCCACGTCGAGGCCGGCCGGGGCGAGAGGGTCGCCTACCACTGGGAGGGCGAGCCCGGCGACACCCGCACGATCACGTACGCCGACCTGCTCGCCGAGGTGCAGCGGTTCGCCAACGTGCTCAAGGGACTCGGCGTCGGCAAGGGCGACCGGGTGGCGATCTACATGCCGATGATCCCCGAGCTGCCGGTCGCCATGCTCGCGTGCGCCCGCATCGGCGCGCCCCATTCGGTCGTGTTCGGCGGGTTCTCGGCCGACTCGCTCTCCGACCGCATCAACGACGCCGAGTGCAGGGTGCTCGTCACGGCCGACGGCGGCTTCCGTCGCGGCCAGGCCCACGTGCTCAAGCCCACCGTCGACGTCGCACTGGCCAGCACGCCCTCGATCGAGCACGTCGTTGTGGTCGACCGGGTGTCGAGCCATGAGCACGGCGGCGCGTCCGTGGACATGACCGAGGGCCGCGACCACTGGTACCACGAGCTGATGGCCGGAGCCGACGCCGAGTGCGACCCCGAGCGGATGGACAGCGAGGACCTGCTCTACCTGCTCTACACGTCGGGCACGACGGCCAAGCCCAAGGGCATCATGCACACGACCGGCGGCTACCTCACGCAGGTCGCCTTCACCCACCGCTACGTCTTCGACCTCAAGCCCGAGAACGACGTCTACTGGTGCGCGGCCGACATCGGCTGGGTGACCGGGCACAGCTACATCGTCTACGGCCCGCTCGCCAACGGCGCGACCAGCGTCATCTACGAGGGGACGCCCGACACGCCGGCCAAGGATCGGCTGTGGGACATCGCCGAGCGCTACGGCGTCACCATCCTCTACACGGCCCCGACGGCGATCCGCACGTTCATGAAGTGGGGGACCCAGGAGCCCGAGCGCCACGACCTGTCGTCCCTGCGCCTGCTCGGATCCGTCGGCGAGCCGATCAACCCCGAGGCGTGGATGTGGTACCACACCCACATCGGCGGCGGTCGGTGCCCGATCGTCGACACCTGGTGGCAGACCGAGACCGGCGCAATCATGATCGCCCCGCTGCCCGGCGCCACCACGCTCAAGCCCGGGTCCGCCACCTTCCCGCTGCCCGGCATCGCCGCCGAGGTCGTCGACGAGGCCGGCAACCGGGTCGACAAGGGCGGCGGCTACCTGACGCTCACGCGGCCGTGGCCGTCGATGCTGCGGGGCATCTACGGCGATCCCGAGCGCTACCGCGACACCTACTGGTCCCGCTACGGCGACCGCTACTTCGCCGGCGACGGTGCCAAGGTCGACGGCGACGGGTACCTCTGGCTGCTCGGCCGGGTCGACGACGTGATGAACGTGTCGGGCCACCGCATCTCGACCACCGAGGTCGAATCCGCGCTGGTCGACCACCCGGCCGTGGCCGAGTCGGCCGTGTGCGGCGCGAACGACGCCCTGACCGGGCAGGCGATCATCGCGTTCGTGACCGTGCGGGGCGGCGTCGAGACCACGCCCGAGCTGGGCGAGGAGCTGCGCTCGCACGTGGCCACCAAGATCGGCCCGACCGCCCGGCCCAAGACGATCGTCTTCACCGACGAGCTGCCCAAGACCCGCTCCGGCAAGATCATGCGCCGGCTGCTGCGCGACGTAGCCGAGGGCCGGGCGCTGGGCGACACCACGACGCTGGCCGACCCGGCCGTGGTCGACGAGATCCGCAAACGGGCCGAGGCGCAACCGCAACAGGATTGACCGACGAACGGGGGTGTGAGGGAGGAACCCTGGATGTGCTGATCCGCCCCGCCGAGCCCGAGGACGCGGAGGCCATCGGCACCGTGTGGCAGCGGGCCGCCCTCATCGGGTACGAGGGGATCTTTCCTGACGATGCCCCCAAACCGACACCCGAGATGCTCGCGGAGCAGTCCCGACGGTCCATCGCGGCGCAGGGCCGGGGTCGCATCGTGCTCGTGGCCTGCGCCGCCGGCCCCGACCGGACCGTCGTCGGCACCGTGTCGGTCGTCGCCGACCCCTACGAGGGCACCCGCGCCCACGTCCAGCGCCTGTACGTCGACCCCGGCTACTGGGGCCGGGGGATCGGGCGGCTGCTGCACGACCGGGCGCTCACCCACCTCCGCCGGGCCGGCTACCGGGTGGCGATGCTGTGGGTGCTGGAGGAGAACCTGCGGGCCCGGGCCGCGTACGAGCGCTGGGGCTGGCAGCCGACCCAGGGCCGGCACACCGAGTACCCCGGCATCGACGAGGTCTGCTACCTGCTCATGCTCTGACGATCCGGGCGGCGGCGCCGGTAGCGTCACCGGTCGTGGATGCCGTGGACAGCCCCGAGCACTGGCGCTGGCGTGACGGCCCCGTCGAGCCCGGGACCGCCGTCGTGTTCGACATGGACGGCGTGCTGTCCGACGCAACCAGCCGCCAGCACTACCTCGAGTACCCGCGGCGCGACTGGGAGGCGTTCTTCGAGGCCTGCGGCGACGACACCCCGGTCGACGAGGTGGCCCGGCTGCTGGAGGTGCTCGATCCGACGCTGCAGATCGTGCTGCTGACCGCCCGGCCGCTGCGCGTCCGGCCCCAGACCGTCGCATGGCTCGACCGCTACAAGCTGCGCTGGGACCTGCTGATCATGCGCGAGTGGGGCGACTACTCGGCCTCGCGCACGTTCAAGCGCGAGTCCGTGGGCGACCTGCGGCGCTACGGGTTCGACCTGTGCCTGGCGTTCGAGGACGACCGACGCAACGTGGACATGTTCCACGGCGAGGGCGTGCCCTGCGTGTACATCCACTCCGGCTACTACGACTAAACCTCGCGTCCCGGGCCCGCCCGGCGGTCTGACAGACTCCGCGGCGGGGGCGGACTCGATCCGCTGGGGAGAGAGATTCGTGCGAGCACCACTGCGCCTCCTGTCCGTCGCGCTGGCGGCGGTCGCGCTGGCCGCCACCGGCTGTGTGGCCCCCACCACCCCGCCCACGCCGCTCCCGGCGGCCTGGCCCGACGGCATCGGCCTGTCGGGGGTGAACGGCGACCCGGTCATCAACCGGGCGTCGGTCGAGGCGTTCTGCCAGTGGCGGGGCCGCGACTGCACGGTGGCGATGACCTACACCGCCCGGGAGTCGTGGTCGTCGATGACCCGGGGGTCCGGCTGGGTGTTCGACAACTTCGCCGGGTTCCCGGGGACGCTCGTGATCTCGCAGAGCCTGACCACTAACGCCGGCGGGCCCGGTGAGCTGACGTCGTGCGCCGCCGGCGACCACGACCAGGACTTCCGCGACTTCGGGTCGCTGATGGTGTCCAAGGGTCGCGCACCGGTCGATCGTGCGGCTGGGCTGGGAGTTCAACGGCACGTTCATGCCCTGGTCGGCGTGGGACACCGAGGACTGGATCTCGTGCTACCGGCACGCCGCCCAGGCCATCCGGGCAACCGACCCGGGCGTGATCCTCGATTGGACGATCAACTCGCACGGCACGCCGGCGTCGATCTGCGGTGGGGTGAGCACCAACTGCTACCCGGGCGACGACGTCGTCGACATCGTCGGGATCGACAACTACGACATGGGCCCCTCGTCGCGGGACGCGGCCGACTTCACAGCCATCGCCGAGCGGCAGGACGGGCTCACGTGGATCTGGAACTTCGCCCAGGCCCACCACAAGCCGTTCTCGGTGGGGGAGTGGGGCGTGGCCCCCGGCTCCCAGTGGAACACCGCGGGCGAGAACCCCGAATTCGTCCGGTGGATGCACGACTGGTTCGCCGCGCACGCCGGCACGATCGCGTACGAGGCCTACTTCAACAACTGCGGCGCCGGGGTCGAATCCAACCTCTACCGGCCGGTCGGCGGCGGGTGCGCACGGCAGAACACCGCGGCCGGAGCGGTGTACCAGAGCCTGTGGGGGCCGTAACCGCTCGCTCAGCCACCTACCAGCCAGTTCCCAGGATTCGTCGGTACCGTGATCGGCGTGAAGAACACGTTCAAGACGTTCGTCCTGCTCGCCGGACTCGGCGGCATCCTCATCGTCATCGGCGGGGCGATCTGGGGCGGCCAGGGGGCCCTCATCGGCTTCGCGCTCGGCGCGCTCTTCGTGGGGTTCTCCTACTGGAAGAGCGACACGCTCGCCATCAAGGCCGCCCGGGCCGTCCCGGTCACCGAGCAGCAGATGCCGGAGTACTACGCCATCGTCCGCGAGCTCACCCAGCGGGCCGGCATGCCCATGCCCAAGCTGTACGTCACGCCGGACATGCAGCCCAACGCCTTCGCCACCGGGCGCAACCCCGAGCACGCCGCGGTCGCGGTGACGCAGGGGATCCTCCAGATCCTCGACTGGAACGAGCTGCGCGGAGTGCTGGCCCACGAGATCAGCCACGTCGGCAACCGCGACATCCTGATCGGCTCGGTGGCCGCCGCGATCGCCATGGGCATCACGCTGCTCGCCACGTTCATGCGGTTCACCGCCATCTTCGGCGGCGGGGGCGGCCGCAACGACGACAGCAACCCGCTCGCGCTGCTGGCCATGGCCATCCTCGCCCCGATCGCCGCGTTCCTGCTGCAGATGGCGCTCACCCGCAGCCGGGAGTACGAGGCCGACCGCTCCGGCGCCCACCTCATCGGCGACGGCGAGCCGCTGGCCCGGGCGCTCGGCAAGCTCGAGCTGGGCGCCCGCCGCATCCCGATGGACATCGACCCGGCCCACGCGTCGGCGTTCATCGTCAACCCGCTGTCGGGTCGCAAGATGAACTTCGCCAACCTGTGGCGCACGCACCCGTCCACCGAGGACCGCGTCGCCCGCCTCCGCAGCGGCGACTGGCGCTGACGGCCGCCGGGCTCAGTCCCGGAAGTTGGAGAACTGGAGCGGGATCCCGAAGTCCTCGTCGCGCAGCGCGGCGATCGCCGCCTGGAGGTCGTCGCGCTTCTTCGAGGTGACGCGGAGCTGCTCGCCCTGGACCTGGCTCTGGACGCCCTTGAGCCCGAGGCCCTTGAGGAACTTGTTGATCGTCGTCGCCTTGTCGCGGGAGATGCCGGCCACGAGGAGGACGTGCTGGCGGGCCGTCCCGCCCGAGGCCTCCTCGACCTTCTGGTAGTCGAGGGCCTTGAGCGAGACCTTGCGCCGCACCAGCTTCTCCTCCAGCACCTGGCGCAGGGCGGTGAGGCGGGCCTCGCTCACGCTGTGCAGGACGATCTCGCCCTCACCCAGCTCGACCGAGCTGTTGGTGCCCTTGAAGTCGAAGCGGGTGCTCACCTCGCGCCGGGTCTGGTCGACCGCGTTGCGGACCTCCTGCA
Organism: uncultured Acidimicrobiales bacterium; assembly: GCA_963739835.1. Taxonomy (GTDB): domain Bacteria; phylum Actinomycetota; class Acidimicrobiia; order Acidimicrobiales; family VFJN01; genus ZC4RG19. The sequence goes on along the minus strand of CAVUBW010000026.1, from coordinate 1,220 downwards.
TGTCCAGTTCCGAGACGACGTCGAAGGTCGGCATGGTTCGAGGCTAACCCTCCGCCAGCGCCGCGACCGCCGCGGGGACCATCTGCTCCAGCCGCTCGGCCAGGCGGGGATGGCGGAAGTGGGGGACCCACTCGCCCTCGGCCAAGAGGTCGCTGACGGCGAACGCGGAGGCCACCTCGACTCCCCGCACCCGCCCGACGCTGAACAGCGCGGCCGCCTCCATCTCGACGACGCTGACGCCCTCGTCCGCATAGTGCCGGGCCTCGGCGACGGTCTCCCGGTAGGGGGCGTCGATGGTCCACGCGGCCCCGGGGGTGGGGTCGAGCCCGGCCCCGGTCAGCGCGGCGTGCAGCCGGTCGGTCAGCCCGGGCGCCGGCTCGGCCCACCGGCCGAACGGCACGTAGTGGTGCGAGACACCCTCGTCCCGCACGGCCCGGTTGCACACGACGACGTCGCCGACGCCGAGCCCGCGCACCAGCGACCCGGCGGTCCCGATCCCGACGAAGCTGGTCACCCCGATGGCCGCGAGCGATTCGAGGATGACGGCGGCGGCCGGCGCCCCGATGCCGAACCCACCGATCACGCCCACCCGACCGCCGGTGTCGTCGACGGTGTGCAGCCCGAGGAACGCGGTGTGCCGATCGGCCCGGGGAGCGAACGCCGTCACCCCGCCCGAGCGGAGGACGTGGTCGAACAGCCGGGGTTGGTAGAGCAGCACGACGCCGGCGGGCGCGGCGAACTCGGCGGGCAGGACGCCGCTGTCGACCCAGTAGCGCACGAAGTCGGCCGGCTCGACCAGCGCGTCGTGCGCATGCTTGCCCTCGAAGTGCGGGTACGGCACGTGGCGACGCTACCGCCGGCCCGGGGGCTGCCCGGCGGGGGTTTCGCGTGTGGTGACTCCGCCGGAGGGCGCGCTAGCGTGTTCGCTCCCAGGGTCGGTGCCCGAGTGGCCAAAGGGAGCAGACTGTAAATCTGCCGGCATCGCCTTCGGAGGTTCGAATCCTCCCCGGCCCACGGAATCCCTGCTCAGCCAGCGTATGGTCGAGCGAGTCACAGCCATCCGTACGTTGGACAGCGTGCGAAGGGCAGCAGATTCGACCGGAATCGCCAGTTTCGGCCCCCTCCTCGACGCCTGGTGGAGCGACTACGCCAGGTCGCTGCGGCGGCGTCGCCGCAGCGATCGGACGATCGGCGCGTACCGACGGTCCTTCGAGGACTGT
>CAVUBW010000025.1:0-58089 GCA_963739835.1 uncultured Acidimicrobiales bacterium | reverse complement strand
ACGGCGACGAGGGCTGATGCCCTGGTCAAACTGGGTGGAGACGATGGGATTCGAACCCACGACCCCCTGCCTGCAAACCGTGGGGCTCGATGCGGACGACGCCTCTGACCTGGGTTGGCGGCTGCCCGGCGTGGCCTGTGGTTGCCTCTGTCGGTCTGGTCGTGTGGCCCGTTTGTGGCCCAACGGACCGTCGCTACGACTCGTCGTGGTCGACCGTGTGCAGTCTCCAGCGGGATAGACGAACCCCCTGTCTGCCATACGCTTCGCTTCTGGCGGCTGCGGTGGGCAGAGTGCCAGATCGGGCCAAACTGTGCGGGTGTCGGACTATCGCGAGACGCCGCGCCGGTGGCAGTCCACCGCATTGACCGTCGAAGACATCGTCTCCCTTTCGGATACCGAACTCGACGACTGGCTGTGGATACGTCTCAGCGGTGTCGTCGATGGATCGGCCGCAACCATCGCCGCCCTTCCCGAGCCGCATCGGGCGTACTACTCCACGCGACTGTTCGAGTGGGAGGTCATGAACGGCGGCTTGCACCAGTACTTCTTCAACCACCCGGAGCCGGAGCTGCTTGACCTGGTGCTGGACGGGTACCGCCTCCTGCGTCTCGACGCCCAAGCGGCCATGATTCGGGAACTGGTCGCCCCGCTGGCGGAGCGTGAGGCCTCGTGGCGTGAAGCCCTCCGCGATGGAACCATCGAGAGCTTCATGGAGTCCTACGCCGAGTCGGCGCTGCCCCAGTTCGACGAGCGCATCGAGCAACATGACGCCGACCGTGTCCGCTTCGTGCGCGGTCAGCCGGGCGACTTCGCGAATCCTGATCTGGCGCAGGATCTGTCGATCTGTCCATCTCGACAACCGGCTCCGGTCGATCAGCCGCACCCTCCATGGGCACCGTTGTGAGCAAGCCATCGCCCGGCCTGGTACTCGCCGGGGTGCATTTCACGATCTGCGCCACACCGGGAACACCCTCCGGGCTGCCCGTGGCGGTGCGTGCGAGACCTGATCCGGCACGCACCGGCCCGGACGGCCTCGATCGGCAGACCCCTTCCCACCTGGACTCTGGTTGTCTGCTGCTGCCGAGGGGCGCGAGGGGTCAACTGTCGGCGTAGTCGTTGCCGGGCGATCGCTGCCCGGGGTCCGGCCAGAACTCGCCATACTGCTGCGCGAAGTAGATGGCCCCGTCGGCTCGTCCGCGGCGAAGCAGCTCCCACAAGAGCCCGAGATCGGGACCGAAGGACCCGAGTACGGGGGTGTCGCCAACCTCTGCGGACCGTCGCAGCTCCGCCTCGGCTTCATCGAGGTCACCCCGGCCAAGCGCGATGAACCCCAGCAATGCGTGTGCCATCTGTCGGAGGTCGCCGGGTGGCCAGTCGGATTCGGCGACGTCCGCCCGCTGGAGAAGCTCCGTGGCCGCCTGCTCTGCGCCCGCGTAGTCGCCGCTGCGGAGCAGCCCCCAGCCGTCGTCGTCGGGCATCGACGGCGTCTTCCCGCCCATCGCCGCCACCGTCGCACTCACGATTGCCCAGCGCCGTCCCACGCCGAGAAGGGTGGCCCGCCGCATGACATCGTGGCAACAGATCTGCCTGATGACGGCTCTTGACAAACGAGTGGACCTGGTCCTCCAGGAACCCGCGGAAACCTGCTCCGGCCGAGGACGGGCGCCTCTGGCGCCCGCCTGCAGGCCTGGTGCCGGCTCTGCCGGCGCCGCTTGATCCTCAAGAGCCGGATTCGGCAGAGCACGCCGAAGGTCTCGATCCTCAAGAGCCGGATTCGGCAGAGCACGCCGAAGGTCTCGGCGAACGTCACGGTCCGTTGACGGTATTGGCGAGGCCGACGACGATCAGGACCGCACCCAGGATCGTGAAGACGATCGCGTTGCTTCGGATGCGTACTGAGTTGGTGTGCTGGGCGAATCGGCCGTGCGCGTTGGTCCATTCGTTCTCTTGTCGGACCCGCTCGTCTCGGTGCCGCCATTCGCGGATGCCGTAGACCATGACTGCGCCTCCGGTCGCAGCGAGGACGAGCGACAGAACGACGTTCACGTCATCGCTCCTGGTGCTGGGTTTGGTCGAGCATCCAGGTCCGGTAGGCGGGGCTGGTGGCGACGATGGGGAGGGCGAAGACGCCGGGGATCTCGTAGGGGTGCTCGGTGTCGAGGCGTTCGATGATGCGGGGCACGAGCGTGGTGCGGGTGTGGACAGCAGCTCGGGCTTCGGGCCGGTCGTGGATCTCGCCTTGCCACCGGTAGATGGAGCGGATGGTCGTCACGTTGTGGACGCTGGCGGCCAGGCGGTCGGCGACGAGGCGGCGGCTGAACTCGATGAGCCAGTCGGCGTCGGGGGCCGTGATGACGAGCTCGCACACCTCGTCGTCGGTCACAGCCCGAGCCCGTCGTCCTTGGTGGCCTTGAGCGTGCCGATGAGCTCGACGGTGCTGTCGGGGTCGTGGGCCATAGCGGAGTATCCGGTGATGATCTTGCCGTCGTAGCTCAGGCCGACCCAGCGGCCGAGCAGGTGGATGCCGTGGGCGTGGATGACGAAGTACATCGTAGGAGCGCCCGGTGCTCAACGTGGCCGAGGTCCGCGCCCTCGCCGAGGCGATGCCGGAGCGGTTCCGGGCGATGATCCTGCTGACCACCTTCGCCAGCTTGCGATTCGGGGAGGCCGCCGCGTGCAGCGGGCCGACATCGACGTCGACGACGCCGCACGGTGCGGGTGCGGCGCTCGTTGGTCGAGGTACGCGGTGGCGGCCTGGTGGCCGGACCGCCCAAGTCGGCCGCCGGGCGCCGGACCGTCTCGGTGCCGCCGGCGGTCATGGACGCCGTGAAGGGACACCTCGACGGCTTCGTCGGCCCCGAGCCGTCCGCGCTCGTGTTCACAGGGCCGAAGGGTGGCGCCATCCGGCGAGGCAACTTCCGGAAGATGACCGCCTGGACCAAGACCGTCGCCAGCCTGGGGCTGGCCGGGCTGCACCTCCACGACCTCAGGCACACCGGGAACACGCTCGCCGCCATGAGCGGCGTCAGCACTCGGGACCTGATGGGCGCGCACGGGTCACAACTCGGTGCGGGCGGCGATCGTCTACCAGCACGCCACGACCGAGGCCGACGCTCGCATCGCGGCCAGCCTGGCGGCGGCGCATGCCGGTCACCGACACCAAGCCGGCGGTGGACGATGACGGCCCGGGCGACAAGGACGATGGCGGCGCCGACGAGCTCGTTCCCGAGGGGTGAGCGGCGGTGCTTGTGGCCCGTGTGTGGCCCGCCGCCCGTTGCGGGCCTGGCTCGTGGCCCGGACTCGACCGTTCCAGCCCTGGTCAGGATGGGTGGAGACGATGGGATTCGAACCCACGACCCCCTGCTTGCAAAGCACCGCGGGACGTCCGTGGCGATGCGTGGCGGACAGTCGGAGTGCAGGTCGGAAGGGGTCGGCCGGCCAATGGCGTACGTGTGAGTCCGTGGCCTGCCGCTGTCGATTGGCTCCCCGGTTGGCTCCCCTGCGCCCGAATGAAGCCTGTTTGTGTCAAGGAGCCGGTTTGGGGCGCGTCGAAGCAGCGCGTGGCGCGGGCGTAGCGTGTGGTGGGTCCGGGAGTGACTTCTCCGAAGAGCCGGCCGTCAGGGTGTAGAGCCGGTCACGCTGGCATTGGAGTCGTCCCGTTGTCCTCCCGGGCCCGCTGTTCAGCGGCGGGTGTCGACGAGGAGCTGGCGGTAGACGGCGTCGCTGATGCGGCGCTTGAGGGCGCGGAGCGCTTCTTTGCGGGTCTTGCCTTCGGCGAGCTTGCGGTCGAAGTAGACGCGGCCGGGGGTGTCGTGGCCGATCTGGGTGACGGCGGCGATGTGGAGCGCGTGGTTGAGCTGCCGGTTCCCGCGGGGGTTGAGCCGGTGACGGATCCGTGGGCCGCTGGACGCTTCGATCGGGGCGGTCGCCGTTGTAGCGGGCGTAGTGCCCGGCGGTCGGGAACCGGCCGACGTCACCGGTGTGGCCGACGATGATGGCGGCGACGATCGGGCCGACGCCGTACACCTCGGTGACGGTGGTCCCGGACGCGTCGACGGCGTCGCGATGCGGTTCTGATGGCGGCGAGCTGGGCGTCGAGGCGACGCACGTCGGCGAGGAGCTCGCCGCGCCATGTGCTTGCGTTCGATGTCGACCGGGTCGACCGGGCGGAGTCCTCGCAGCGCCTTGGCGGCCCGTTGGGCGGACAACCGGCGGGGCAGGCCGCCGGGGATGAGCAGGCACAACAGGGCGTGCAGCCGACAGATCGTCCGGGTGCGCAGCGCGATGAGGTCGTGGTGGCGGTCCGCCAGCAGGCGCAGCACGGCGCTGTGATCGACCGGCCGTGACGGTCCGCAGCCTGCTGTGGCGCAACGCGACGATCGCCGCCGAGCGGGCGTCGTGCGGGTCGGTCTTGTCGGTGCGGCCCGACTCCAACAGCCGCACCCGAGCCGACAGCGTCGGCGGCACGTCGACGACGGTCTCGCCGGCGGCGACGAGCTGCTGGGCGAGCAGCGCCCCGAGCCCGCCGGCCGCCTCGATCGCCCACGTGCGCGGTTCGAACGGTGCCGCGAACCGCAACAACCGGTCGCGTTGGCGACGGTCGGCGACGACGCGGAGCTCGCCGACAAGCTGTCTCGCCGACGTCGAGCACCGCGGCAGTGTGGGACCCCTTGTGGGGGTCGATCCCGATGATGAACACGATGTCCTCCTCATGACTGTCGCGTGGTGATGCCACGGCGGGCAGTCCTGATGAGGGTGGTGCTCTCGCCTCTTTCGAGCCACGCCGCAGCGAGAACCCGGCGAGCGGCCAGCTTCGCTCGGAAGCCAACCAACCGGCGGCAGGGCATTCTCGAGACCGCCCACCAGGCCCTCGAACGCTACGAGCGAACCCGCAACGCCTGCACCGCATCCTCCATCAGGGCAATATGCGCTGTCGGTGGACGAGCTGAAGTCAATCTTCGAGAGAGTGCTCGATCTCGGTGAGGACTGTCCGCGCTTCGTCGGGCTCCGCGCGAACAAGCTGAGACGGCCGCCCGAGCAGAAGGCTTCAGAGCGCACCGTTGAGCTTCCGACGAACGGCCCGGTGATCTGGCACGCCGACCGTCGATGCGATCGAGTCAACTTCATCGTTGAGCAGGGGCGCGTCGTGCGTGCGGCCATCTGCTGATCGTCTTCGTCGGGGCCGAGGACGGCGCCCTCCGGGCGCCGCCCGCAGGCCGGCGCCGGCTCTGCCGGCGCCCTTGACCCTGTAGAGCCGGATTCGGCAGAGCAGAGCGCAGGGTGCTTGTCCGGCTCCGGCTGACGCTTGACGATTCGGATTCACGTGATCCTTGACGTTCAGACTGGGTGGGAAGCTTCGAGCGTCACGCGCCGAGGCGCTCCGATCCGGCGTTGTCGGGCACAGGGTTCTGATCAGTGGGCGGACCGAGTCGTGGGGTCGAGCCGCCACGGGGGAAACGCTCAGGGCGTGTGGGCCTGCATCAGACATCGTTGTAGTAGTGTGTCGATGTATGCGTGCGGATCAGTTGCGTGGTCACGTGGGGATGCTGCTCCTGGCGGCGCTCGCTTGGGACCAGCGCACGGCTACACGCTGAGCGGCGAACTCCGGCGCCGTCGCGGCGGCCGTCTTGCGATTGTCGAGGGCTCGCTCTACCCGGCATTGCACCGTCTCGAGGCAGCGAGGCTGGTCGCTAGTTCGACCGAGGACATCGACGGTCGCCGCCGACGACGCTACGAGCTGACGGCGGACGGGAAGGCGGCCCTGAAGGACGAGGATGCACTCATGGGAGATCTTCAAGGCCTGCGTCGACGACGTGTTGCGGGAAATCCCGTGAGCGACGACGAGCAGATCAGTCGCTATCTCCGGCGCGTCCGTTCGGTGCTGCGCCTGCCCAGGGAACAACGCCGTCGCGCCGTCGAGGAGATCAGGAACCACCTCGACGACGGCGCTGCTGCGCACATGCGAAACGGCGCGACCCGACACCAGGCGATCGGCCTGGCCATCTCCGAGCTTGGCCAGCCCGACACCGTGGCCGCCGAGTTCAATGACATTGGTGGCCTGTGCTTCGGGAGGCCGTGTATTGGCTATCCCTGGTTGCAGGGGCTGTGCTGTTCCTCGTTGCTATCAGCGGAGGCTACCTGGACGAATGCGGCGCCGCGACAGGTTACGAACCGTCAGTCGGCGGCTTCATGAAGGGTGCTCCCGGTTGTGCTCGGACTTGTCGGGATGGTCGAGGCGATCGCCGCCGCCGCCCCCCCGCATGAACGGCCGCGAGTGGCCTCGTGACGTGGCTCTCCGGTTGGGACTTGTCGGAGTTGGTGTGATCGTGCTCTCCGTGATCTCCTTTCTGATCGCAGCTACATCTGCATCCGCGCACGCCTGCGATTGAGTGGGGTACATGAGGGCTGGTCGGTCTGGTCGAGCATCCACGCCCGGTAGGCGGGGCTGGTCGGTGTGGTCGAGCATCCAGGCCCGGTACGCGGGGCTGGTGGCGACGATGGGGAGGGCGAACACGCCGGGGACCTCGTAGGGGTGTTCGGCGTCGAGGCGTTCGATGATGCGGGGCACGAGCGCGGTGCGGGTGTGGACGGCAGCTCGGGCCTCGGGCCGGTCGTGGATCTCGTCCTGCCACCGGTAGATGGAGCGGATGGTGGTCAGGTTGTGGACGCTGGCGGCCAGGCGGTCGGCGACGAGGCGGCGGCTGAACTCGATGAGCCAGTCGGCGTCGGGGGCCGTGATGACGAGCTCGCACACCTCGTCGTCGGTCACAGCCCGAGACCGTTGTCCTTGGTGGCCTTGAGGGTGCCGATGAGCTCGACGGTGGTGTCGGGGTCGTGGGCCATGGCGGAGTACCCGGTGATGATCTTGCCGTCGTAGCTCAGGCCGACCCAGCGGCCGAGCAGGTGGATGCCGTGGGCGTGGATGACGAAGTACATGGTGCCCTTGTCCCGGACGGCGCCCTCGCTGGCGGCGTACCAGCCCATGAGGACCTCGTTGTCCCAGAGGCGGAGCTCGCCGCGCCAGAGGTAGCCGCCGTCCTCGTCGGCGAGGCCTCGGGTGGTCGCGGCCACCTGGCAGATGTCGTCGTCCTGGGTGATGCGGACCTGTTGGCAGGCGATGTGCTCCTCGCCGCGGCGGAAGGTCTGCCAGGCCGCCCACCAGTCGCCGGTGAGGTCGACGCCGTGGGGGATCTTGCCGGCCAGTTGGCTGATCGAGATGCCGAGGGCTTCTGCGAGCACGAAGCCTCCGGTCAGGTTCGGTTGCTGTTCGCCGGCCTCGTAGCGGGCGAGCTGGCGGACGCTGACCCCGGCGGCTTTCGCTAGTTCGGCCTGGGAGAGCCCGAGCTTGCGGCGTCGGGCCCGAATCACATCGGACATGTCCACTCCGTCAGCATGCCTGACGCACTCGTCATGTTACAACCAGACGAATTAGTCCGATCTACGCCAGATAAGCCTTGTTATGCTGACGTACTTGGCGCATTATCTGTCTAAAGAGTCCGGTTCACGCTACGGAGGGTCAACTCATGGCGATCAACGGTGCGATTCCGATGGGGCACGATGACGTGTTCGCCTACGGATGTTTCTTGATGGGCGAGGTCGAGCCGGTGCGGGACTTCGACCGCTCGACCAAGGACACCGCGGTGCAGGCGGTGGACAAGGAGACCGGGATGCCGGTGTGGCGGGTCGACGTGATCGACCCCGATCCCCGGGCCCGGGACAAGACGGTGCGCGTGAAGATCGCCGCTCCGGTCCAACCGGTGCCGCCGGCCGCAGCGCCGGGGATGCCGTTCCGGCCGGTGGTGCTCGAGGGCCTGACGCTGCGCCCGTGGGTGAACTCGGATCGGTGCAAGCCCCGCAAGGGCCAGGCGCATCAGTGCGGCGCCCAGATCGCGTGGTCGCTGTGGGCCACGGGCCTCGCCGCCCCGGCTGGCCGGCAGAGCGCCAAGGCCGAGGGCTGAGGGCCGTCATGGACCGGCGCAGCACCCGGGGCGGACCTGGCGTCCAACACGCCCGCCCCGGGCGCTGCCTGACCCTCGATGGGAGACGAACGATGGCAGCAACCAGAAGGGACCTCGACCACCACGCCACAACGGTGACCGACGGCGTCGAGCATCAGGCGGTCTGCTCGTGCGGCTGGGAGAGCGACTGGTACGAGGACGACACCGCCGCCGTGATCGCCGGCGTCGAGCACCCCGAGCTCGTGCCGGACCCGGTCGATCCGCTCGACGGGTTCATGAGCGAACTGCTCGACCTGCAGGACGACCTCGCCCGGGTGGTCGAGTGGGTCGCGGAGAACTGGTCGGCCGACATGCCGATCCCCTCGCTGTGGGGTACGCCCGGCCGACCGAACCGGCCGCTGGACGTGTCGGTCCTGTGCGACTCGGAGGCCGAGCTCCACGCGGTGGCCGACGAGCTCGGCGTGCCGGTGACGTCCGATCCGGTCTACGACTCGGACGGGGCGACCTACCGATGCGCCCGCCGGCGCTTTGGGCGGGTCATGTTTGAGGCGTGGCGGTACCAGCTATGAGCCGGGCACATCGCCAGCGACCCGAGCCGACCGGAGTCCCGGTGCGGTGGCGGCAGCGGGGCCACTGGCGCTACGGGCGCCTCGCCGAGGGCCAGGGCGAGCGGGACGGGTCGCTGCTCGTGTGGCAGGACTTCAACGGCGGCGCCCGTTGCCTGCGCCCCACGGCGGTCCAGCAGCAGGTCCGGGGGCCTCGTGGCGGCCGCCGCTGGGACTGGATCGCCACCCCGCCGCCCGCACCCGCAAGTGCCGGCCCGGCCGGCGTGGATGCCGGTGGCGGGTCGCTGCGAGCTGTTCAACCAGCTCCCGTTGTGGGGGTCGCTGCCATGACCCCGTTCTACGACGACGGCACCGTCACGATCTGGTGCGCCGACTTCCGCGACGTGCCGCTGTCCGAACTCACCGAGACGGCGGCGTGCGTGGTCACGTCCCCGCCCTACAACGTCGGCCTCGCCTACGACGGCGACCAGGCCGGCGACGCCCTGGCGTGGGACGAGTACTGGCGCCTGGCGGACGCCGCCGCGGTGGTGATGGCCCGGGCGCTGATCCCGGGCGGTCGGGCGTGGGTGAACACCGCCGTGTCGGTCCCCGAGACGCCGGCGCCGGCGGGTCCGCACTCGGGTCGGGTCGCCAAGCGGCGGGTGCTGCTGGCCCGGGGCTGGGCCGACGCCCTCGAGCTCGGCGCCGGCCTCGAACTGGTGGACCAGGTGACCTGGCCCTCGGTCCGCGCCAGTGGCTGCGCCTGGGGATCGTGGCAGTCGCCGGCAGCTCCGAACCTGCGCGGCGACCACGAGGTCATCACCGTCGCCTGCCGGGACGGCTGGGAACGCACCCCGCCGGCGGGCATGGAGGCGTGGCGGGACACGGTCGGGGACTGGCCGGCCCTGTGCTCGACCGTCTGGCCGGTACCGACCGTGGGCGGCCGCGAGGGTGGGCATCCGGCGCCGATGCCGGTCGAGGTCGCCCGCCGCTGCATCCGCCTGTCCACCTGGCCGGGCGAGACGGTGCTCGACCCCTTCGCCGGCGCCGGCACGACCCTGCTCGCGGCCCGCCAGCTCGGGCGCCGTGCGATCGGGGTGGAGCGCTCCGAGCGCTACTGCGAACTCGCCGTGACCCGTCTGGCGCAGACGAGCTTCGACTTCGAAGGCGCCGCCTGACGCGGCTGTTGGTGTGCACCGGGGCGGCCTGGCGTCCAACCGTTCCGCCCCGGTGCCTTGGTCAACCCCTCGATGGGAGATTCACCGTGATCGACTCTACGAGTCCCGCAGGCACCCCGGCCGCCGGCCGACCCTTCCCGGGCATCCGCCGCCGCATAGCTGCCGTTGCCGGAGCACCGCTGTGCGACGAGTGCGGCACCGAGCTCGACCCGGCAAGCGAGCGCTGCCCCACTTGCGCCCAGCGCCACCGCGGGCACGCCGGCCTGGAATCCGTCCTCGACACCTATGCGAGCGACCGCCCCGTCGTCACGGTCGAGCGCTCCGACGCGGACGACGGCATGACCGGCCCGGCCGCCGACGACACGGAGCCGGAGGGCTGGCCGTGGTGACGCACCGCGCTCGCTCGCTGGTTCGGCCGTGTGCTCCCCGTGGTTCTGCCTGTCGCGGCGGGGCGCCTCGTGTTCGGGGCCTGGCCTACCGCTGTCGTGGTGGCGGCAGTCGTCATGTGGTGGGGGCTGCGGGCCTGGGCGGGTGTCGAGGCCCGGGCCCGGCGGCGTGGGGCTGCGGTGGCAGTCCGTGCGACTGACCCACTCCGGTCGAGCCGGGCGGCCGTGGGACATGTGGCGTTCGCCCGGGCCTTGTCGGCGGTGGCGGACGCGTACCTGACCGAATGCGAACGGGAGGCGAACCAGCCATGAGCATCACTGACCTCGACGGCTCGGCGGGGTGGACCCCTGCGCCGGGCAGCGTGGCCCGCCACTACTGGCCGCTGCCGGTCCGCTGGGCCTGGTGGCTCGCGCACCGGCCCGCTCTCGTCGCCGTCGTCGCCCTGGCGCTCGTCGTCGTGGTCGAGCTCGGGCCGCTCGTCCTGGCGCGCCCTCGTCCTGGCGCTCGTCGTCGGGCTGGTGGCGTGGTGGCGGGCGCACCCGGCCAGCTTCCATCCGACCGCCGGCCGGGTCCTGGTGGGCCTGTGGCGCTCGTTCTGGGCCTACGGGGTCCGGTGGCGCACGGCGATGATGCTCTCGGGCCTCGGGGGCCGGTTCAACGGCGCCGAGTACGTGCCGCGGATCGTGCGGGTTCGGGCGGGCCGCTACGCCGATCGGGTCACCGTGCGCATGGTCGCCGGCCAGCAGCCCGCCGATTGGGCCAAGCGCCTCGACGCACTGGCGCACGCGTTCGCTGCCCGGTCGTGCCAGGTGTGCGAGCTCAGCCGCCGGCCCGGCTACATCCAGCTCGTGGTCGGCCGACTCGACCCGCTCGCCCCGGTCGTGCCCGCCCTGCCCGTCCCCCAGGCGGTGGACCTCGCCGCGGTGCCGGTCGGCCGTCGGGAGGACGGCGCGCCCTGGGCCGTGCGGCTCGCGGGGATCGCACACGCTCGTCGCCGGCGCGACGGGTGCCGGCAAGGGCTCGGTGCTGTGGTCGCTGATCCGTGCCCTCGGACCCGGGGTGCGTGACGGGCTGGTCAAGTTGTGGGTCCTCGACCCGAAGGGCGGCATGGAGCTCGCCGCCGGCGCACCGCTGTTCGACCGGTTCGCCTACGACACCGCCGCCGTCATGGCCGAGCTCCTAGAGGACGCTGTCTCGGTCATGCAGGCCCGGGCGAGGCGGCTCATGGGCCGCACCCGGCTGCACGAACCCTCGACCGACGAACCGCTGATCGTCGTCGTCGTGGACGAGCTCGCCTCGCTCACCGCCTACGCCGAGCGGGACGACCGCCGCCGCATCGGCGCCGCACTGTCCCTGCTGCTCTCCCAAGGCCGGGCCGTGGGCGTCGTCGTCGTCGCTGCGTTGCAGGACCCCCGCAAGGACGTGCTGCCCTTCCGGGACCTGTTCCCGACCCGCATCGCCCTCGCTCTGGTCGAGTCCGAACAGACCGACCTCGTGCTCGGCCGGGGCGCACGACTGCGCGGTGCTGACTGCTCGCGCATCCCCCTCACCACGCCGGGCGTGGGCTACGTCTGGTGCGACGGCGAGCCCGAACCCGCTCGGGTCCGCGCCGGCTGGGTGACCGACGCCGACATCGCTGCGATGGTCGCCGCCTACGCGCCTGGCACCCCTGCGGTCACCACCGTCGAGTCCGACGGCCTGGTGGTCATCGACCTCACCGACAAGGCGCCGCAGCCGTGAACCGCCCCGCTGCCATCGGTGCGTCGTGCGTGAACGCGCGAGGGCTCCTTCACGTCTTGGCCGGCCCATCCCTTGGCGGGGTCCGGGGCTGGGTCAAGGCCCGAAGAGGCGAAGAAGTCCCGCCGCAGGGTGCAGGGTCCCGCGGCTCGCTTGGGACTTCTTCGCCGTGGCCTTGACGCAGACCCGGACCCCGCCACACTGCCCGGCCGGCGTGAAGGCGCCCGCCCCCCGCACGGGACCGCGGCATGAACGGCGCACTGAGCCCCGAGCTCGTCGCCGAGGCCGCCGTCGTCGCCGGCGTCTGCGCCCGCCCGGTCATCTCCAAGGTCACCGACATGGACACCGGCGAGCTCCGCCTGGTGCCGATCGCCTGCGGTTCGACCCGGGAGCATCGCTGCCCGGCGTGTGCGGAGCGGGCCCGGCGCCTGCGGATGCAGCAGTGCCGGGAGGGCTGGCACCTCGACACCGAACCCGAATGGCAGCCCGCCGAGCACGACGACCAGGCCGACGACGACGAGGGCCAGGGCGACGAGCACGCGGGCCGGCGGGTGCGGTCGACCCGGCGCCGCCAGGACGTGCCGGACCTGCCGCGGGTGCCGGTGGAGGATCGGACGATCGGGCGGGTGTTCACCGCGCCCGGACGGCAAGACCTACCGGCCCTCGATGTTCGTGACCTTCACGCTCCCGTCCTACGGGCGGGTCACCGCCGAGGGCGTCCCGGTCGACCCGGCCAGCTACGACTACCGGCGCGCCGCGCTGGATGCGTTGCACTTCCCGAAGCTGGTGGACCGGTTCTGGCAGAACCTGCGCCGCTGCGCCGGCTACCAGGTCCAGTACTTCGCCGCCGTCGAGGCCCAACGCCGCCTCGCCCCCCACCTGCACGCCGCCATCCGGGGCACGATCCCCCGCAGCATCCTCCGCGCGGTGCGGGCGGCCACCTACCACCAGGTCTGGTGGCCCGCCCACGACACCGCCGTCTACGAGGGCCGGCACCTGCCGATCTGGACCGATGCCGGCTACGCCGACCCCGACACCGGCGAGCTCCTGCCGACCTGGGACCAGGCCCTCGACGCGCTCGACGCCGACCCCGACGCCGAGCCGGCGCACGTCGTGCGGTTCGGGGAACAGGACGACTTCCAAGGGCCTGATCGCCGGCACGCCCGGGGTGGATCGGGCGATCGGCTACCTGTGCAAGTACCTGCCCAAAGACATCGCCGGCACCTACGACGACCCCGACGGCGTCACCGGCCCGGGCGGCGCACATCGACCGCCTCGCCGAGGAAGTCCGCTGGCTGCCCTGTGCGCCGACGTGTGCGAACTGGTTGCGCTACGGCGTCCAGCCCGCGGCGGCGCAGGCGGGGATGGTGCCCGGGCACTGCAAGCACAAGGCGCACGAGCGCGACAACCTCGGCGTCGGCGGCCGCCGGGTCCTCGTGTCGCGCAAGTGGTCGGGCAAGACCCTCGCCGGCCACAAGGCCGACCGCGCCACCGTCGTCCGGGCCGCGCTCGAGGAAGCCGGGATCGATCCCGACGACCACGACGAGCTCGCCGTGGTGGGCAGCGACGGTCGCTGGTCGTGGGAGCTGCTCGGCCGCAACCGGGTCGACGCCGCCACCTACGCCGCGGCCATCGCCCAGACCATCACCACCCGCCAGCGCTGGCGCGCCGAGTACGAGCGCGCCAAAGCCACCATCGCGGCCCGGGCCGGGCCAGCCCCGCCGGCGGCGGCGTGAGTTCGGCAGTCGGCAACGAGAGATGGAGGTGTGAGCGGTGGCACAGCCCGGGGGGTTGTTGAGGATCGAGGAAGCGGCCGACGTGCTGGGCATCAGTGTCCGACACATGCGGCGGATCGTGGCCGAGCGTCGGATCGCGATCCACAGGCTGGGGCGCAGCGTGCGCATCGCTCCGGCCGACATCGAGGCGTACCTGGCGGCGTCGCGGGTGGAGCCGATCACCGCGTCGGACGTGTGGCGGAACATGCGGCGGGTGGGCTGAGCGATGGCAGCCCGGCGTCATTTCGGCAATGTTCGGCAACGGTCCTCCGGACGTTGGCAGGTGCGCTACCGAGGTCCCGACGGGCAGATGCGGCCGGCGCCGGAGACCTTCGCCCGCAAGGCCGAGGCGCAGCGCTACCTCACCCTGGTCGAGGCGCAGATCGCCCGGGGCGAGTGGACCGACCCAGCTCGGGCGAAGATCCGGCTGACGACTACGCGGACCGGTGGATCGCAGAGCGGGCGGGGCTCCGACCTCGCACCGTCGAGCTCTACCGGTGGCTGCTGCGCCGGCACATCGCCCCGTGGATCGGTGGCGTGCCGCTCGGCCAGATCGACACGCCTCTCGTGCGGGAGTGGCGGGCCAAGCTGCTTTCCGAGGGCGTGTCGGTGTCGGCGGCCGCCAAGGCGTACCGGCTGCTGCGGGCCGTGCTGATGACGGCGGTCAACGAGGACCGGATCCTGCAGCGGAACCCGTGCCAGGTCCGGGGCGCCGACAAGGAGCAGCCCCAGGAGCGCCCGGTGCTCAACGTGGCCGAGGTGCTGCGCCCTCGCCGAGGCGATGCCGGAGCGGTTCCGGGCGATGATCCTGCTGACCACCTTCGCCAGCTTGCGATTCGGGGAGGCTGACCGCGCTGCAGCGGGCCGACATCGACCTCGACGCGTGCACGGTGCGGGTGCGGCGCTCGTTGGTCGAGGTACAGCGGTGGCGGCCTGGTGGCCGGACCGCCCAAGTCGGCCGCCGGGCGCCGGACCGTCTCGGTGCCGCCGGCGGTCATGGACGCCGTGAAGGGGCACCTCGACGCGCTTCGTCGGCCCCGAGCCGTCCGCGCTCGTGTTCACCGGGCCGAAGGGTGGCGCCATCCGGCGAGGCAACTTCCGGAAGATGACCGCCGTGGACCAAGACCGTCGCCGGCCTGGGCCTGGCCGGTGCTGCACTTCCACGACCTGCGGCACACCGGGAACACGCTGGCGGCCGTGAGCGGCGTGAGCACCCGCGACCTGATGGCGCGCATGGGTCACGACTCGGTGCGGGCGGCGATCATCTACCAGCACGCCACGACCGAGGCGGACGCTCGCATCGCGGCCAGCCTGGCGGCGGCGCTGGCCGGTGACGAGAAGCAGCCGCCGGCGGACGACGAGGGCCAGGGCGACGAGGACGATGGCGGCGGCCGGCGAGCTCGATCCCGAGGGGTGAGCGGCGGTGCTTGTGGCCCGTGTGTGGCCCGCCGCCCGCTTCGGGCCTGCGCTCGTGGCCCGGTGCTGGACCGTTCCAGCCCTGGTCAAACTGGGTGGAGACGATGGGATTCGAACCCACGACCCCCTGCTTGCAAAGCAGGTGCTCTAGCCGGCTGAGCTACGTCCCCGCTCGGGGTTCGGTCAGCGTACAGGGGCGTCCGCCGGGCGGCCGGCGCATATCCACGGTGCCGCGCCCTACCGTGCGTGGGCAGATGGCCCCCCTGCGTCATGCGCGCCGCAGGGGGGTCGGGGTGCGCGTATGTTCGGGCTCTGATGAAGGGATGGGCCGCCGCCGTCGCTCTCGTCGCCGTTGTCGTCGCGGCTGGGGTCGGGTTGTGGGTTACCTGGGACTCGACGCAGACCGCTGCCACCGATCCTGGCGCTCCGCCACCCGACCTCGTCTCCACCACCGTGCCGCCCATCGGGTCGGGGACCCAGCCGTCGCGGCGGGCGCTCTCCGTTCCCGCGTGCACCGCCGACTCCAAGCCTGTCGCCGGTGATCCTGCGGACGACTGGGACGCGGTGGTCGTGGACACCTCGACCGCCCTGCCCGAGAGCTTCGTCCCGCCCGATCTTGTCGGCGTCAGCCAGGCCGGGTTCAGCGCGCAGGACCAGGTGCGGCGGATCGTCATCCCCGATCTTGCCGCCCTCCGGCAAGCCGCCGAGGCCGCCGGCGCGCCCATCGTCATCGCCTCGGCCTACCGCAGCTTCTCCTATCAGAAGTCCCTCTTCGACGAGCGTGTCGCCCAGGCCGGCGAGGTCGAGGCCGCCCTGCGGACCGCTCGGCCCGGGCACAGCGAGCACCAGCTCGGCACGGCCGTCGACGTGCTCACCCCGGCCGGCGGCGAGCTGACGCTCGACTTCGCCTCGACCCCGCAGGGCACCTGGATCGCCGCCCACGCCTACGAGTACGGGTTCGTCCTCTCCTACCCGCCCGACTCCCGCGATCGCACCTGCTACGACTACGAACCGTGGCATCTGCGCTATGTCGGGCGCGAGGAGGCCACGCTGATCCACGATGCCGGCGTCACGCCCCGGGAGTGGATGCTGACCGACTAGCGCGACCGTCGCGACTCCGGCTGATCCCTCCCCAGCGGTTACCGTCCGTACCCGTGCCGCTGCCCCGTTACCGGCCCGCGCTCGCGGGCGGGCTCGCCCTCCTGCTCTTCGCCTCGGTCGCCGGCGCCTGCGCCCGTGAGTCCGGGGACGACTCCGCGCTCGCCGGTGACGACAAGGCCACGACCTCGACCGAACGTGGCGGCAACGACAGCGGCGGGGCCGAGACCGGATCCATCCAGTGGGACGACTGCGGCGCCTCCTCGCCAGTGCGCGGTGCTCGACGTGCCCCTCGACTACAACCATCCCGACGGCGACACGATCCCGATCAGCGTGGCCCGCGTGCCGGCCACCGGCGAGCGCATCGGGCCCCTGTTCGTCAACCCCGGCGGCCCCGGCGGGACCGCCACCGACTTCGCCTCGGCCCTCGCGTTCTCGCTGCCGCCCGAGATCACCAAGCACTTCGACATCGTCGGCGTCGACCCCCGCGGCCTCGGCGCCTCGGACATCGACTGCAAGGGCGACATCACCGGGCTCTACGGCGTCGACTACTCGATCGACTCCCCCGCCGACACCACCGCCCTGCTCGACGTCAGCCAGGACTACGTCAACGACTGCGAGACCAACGCCGGCGACGTCCTGCCCTACCTCGGCACCGAGAACGTCGCCCGCGACATCGACTTCGTGCGCCAGGCGATGGGCGACGACCAGATGAGCTACCTCGGCTACAGCTACGGCACCGCCATCGGGCAGATCCTGGCCGACCTGTTCCCCGACCGCATCCGGGCGATGGTCATCGACGGCGTCCTGGAGCTGGGACCGAGCGGGGTCGACCTGGCGACCTCCCAGGCCGCCGGGTTCGAGACCGCCCTCGCCTCGTACGCGGCGGACTGCAACGCCGACAGCAGTTGCCCGATCGGGCCCGACGCCGTCGGCGCGATCGAGTCGCTCCAGGCCCAGGTCGAGCAGGCGCCGATCCCCGCCGAGCCCCGCGACCTCGGCCCCGGCGAGCTGTCGACCGGCATGGCCTACCCGCTCTACGACGAGACCCTGTGGCCCGACCTGTCGGACGCCGTGGCCCAGGCCCTCGACGGCGACGGCTCGGCCATGGTCGACCTGGCCGATCAGTACCTCGGCCTCGCCGATTCGGACATCTACTTCGCCGTGAGCTGCCTCGACTCCGACTGGCCCGAGTCGCCCGACGAGCTGCTCGCCGCCGGCAAGGCCGCCGCGGTCCAGTCGCCCCACTTCGGCGAGCCGATCGTCAACGACTACGTCCGCTGCGCCATGTGGCCGGCCCAGGAGGAACCGCTGCCCGCGGTCACCGCCCAGGGCGCGCCGCCCATCCTCGTCGTGTCGACCACGCACGACCCCGCCACCCCGTACGAGGCCGGGGTCAGGACGGCCCGGCGGCTCGCCTCCGGCGTCCTGCTCACCCACGAGGGCGAGGGCCACACGATCGTCGGCCTCGGCGACTCGTGCGTCGACGACGCCGTCACCAGCTACCTCGTCGACCTCGACCCGCCCGAGGACGGCACCGTCTGCGACTGAATCAGCCCGCGGTGCCCTCGGCAACCAGCCGGTCGAGCGTGAGCTCGGGACTCTCGGACTCGACCCGGGCCAGCCAGTACGGGCTCTCGAACAGCGCGTAGAGCGTCCCGTCGGCCCGGCCCAGCACCCGGACCCCCGGCATCCGCCGCAGCTCGGTCGCGGACGCCTCGTCGGTGCTGCGGGCGACTGTGTACGCGGTCGGCGACAGGTCGGTCGCCGCCCCGAACTCGTGCTCCAGCCGCCAGGCCGCCACCTCGAGCTGCATCGGCCCGACCGCCGCCAGCACCGGCGCCTGGTCGCCCAGATCGGGGTCGCGCAGCACCTGCACCACACCCTCCTCGTCGAGCTGGGCGATGCCCCGGCGGAACTGCTTGAACCGGCCCGTGTCGCGCGCCCGGGCGGCCACGAACTGCTCCGGAGCGAACTTTGGCAGCCGGGGGAACGCCACCGGCGCCTCGACGTACAGCGTGTCGCCCACCCGCACGTCGTTGGCGTTGACCAGCGCCACGATGTCGCCGGGGTAGGCCTCCTCGATCGTGTCGCGCTCCTGGCCGAACAGCGAGTGGGCGTACTTGGTGGCGAACGGCCGGCCGGTCGGCTCGTGGACCACCACCATCCCCCGCTCGAACCGGCCCGAGCACACCCGCACGAACGCCACCCGGTCGCGGTGGGCCGGGTCCATGTTGGCCTGGACCTTGAACACGAACGCCGAGAACGGGTCGTCGAGCTTGCGGGCAGCCCCGTCGGCGTCGAGCCGGGGCGACGGCGGCGGCGCCAGGTCGATGATGCCGTCGAGCAGCGGCCGCACCCCGAAGTTGGTCAGCGCCGACCCGACGAACACCGGCGACTGCTCGCCCGCCAGGAACAGGTCGAGGTCGACCGACCCGGCGAGCTCGTCGAGCAGCGCCGCCTCCTCGGCGGCCGCCCGCCAGGCGTCGCCGAAGGTGGCCTCGGCCCGCGCCGGGTCGAGCACGTCCTCGCTGGCCTCGGCCGCCCCGTGGGCCGTGCGGCCGTAGCGCACGACCTGGCCGGTCCGCCGGTCGATCAGGCCCCGGAAGTCGCCGGCGTAGCCGACCGGCCACGTCACCGGCACCGGCTGGAGGTCGAGTCGGGACTCGATCTCGTCGAGCAGCTCCAGGCCGTCGCGACCCGGCCGGTCCCACTTGTTGAGGAACGTGAGCAGCGGCACGTTGCGGGCCCGGCACACCTCGAACAGCTTGAGCGTCTGGGCCTCGATGCCCCGCGCCGCGTCGAGCACCATGATCGCGGCGTCGACCGCGGCCAGGACCCGGTAGGTGTCCTCGGAGAAGTCGCGGTGGCCGGGCGTGTCGAGCAGGTTGAGCACGTCGTCGCGGTAGGGGAACTGCATGACCGCGGACGTGATCGAGATGCCCCGCTTCTGCTCGAGCTCCATCCAGTCGGACCGGGCCCGGCGCCGCTCGCCCCGCGCCTTGACCTGCCCGGCCTCCTGGACCGCGCCCCCGTAGAGCAGGAACTTCTCGGTGAGCGTGGTCTTGCCCGCGTCGGGGTGGCTGATGATCGCGAAGGTGCGCCGGTGCTCGGCGAGGTCGGAGGGAAGGCCGGACATGCGAAGAACCAGCTTACGGACCCCGCACCCGAGAACGGGTCAACCGGAAGGGCGACGTGCCGCCGTGGCCGCGTCCCAGGGGAGGCCGAGGGTCCCGCCATAGACCCCACAGCGCCGCCGATTCCGCCGTCTGCGCTGTGCGACCGTGTCGTCGGCCTCGTCCGGCCAGCTCACGTCGCCCTTCCGGTGTGACACACACAACGGTACGACCGGCGGCGTCCCCGGCCATCGGGGTCACCCCCCGGGCGGCCCGCCCTCGCCGGGGACTTCCCCCCGGCCGAGCGCCAGGACCAGGGGGACCACGACCGCCGCGGCGTCCGGACACAGCTCGTGGCCGGGCAGCCACCCGGGCAGGTCGGCCAGCGGCACGAGGTCGAGGACGGCGACCTCGCCGTCGACCGGCCGGAACGGACCGTCGTGGGTCGCCAGGAACACGCGGGAGACGGCCGTGACGTCGCCGTCGGCGTAGCTGCCGTCGCCGAGGACGGCGAGCGTGCGCTCGTCCACCCGGACGCCGGCCTCCTCCGCCAGCTCGCGGACCGCAGCCGCCTCCCAGCTCTCGCCCACCCCGACGACCCCGCCGAAGCACACGTCCCACCGCCCGGGCCACACGTCCTTCCAGTCGGCGCGGCGGTGGACGACCAGCTCGCCGGCGCCGGTCACGACCACCACCGCCACCGACCGGTGCCGCAGGTTGCCCGCCCGCATCGAGGCCCGGGTCGTGCGGCCGACGACGCGGCCGTGCTCGTCAACGATCTCGACCGGCTCGTCGCCTGACACGGATCTTTTGTAGGCGGAATCGGTCGCCATAGCGACCGATTCCGCGTACAAAACGCGGACTACAGGAACGCGGGCTCGACCCCGATCGCCCCGTACGTCGCCTCGATCAGGCCCCGGCTGCGCGGGTCGCCGGCGATGTTGGCCAGGGTGCGGTTCATCACGTAGCCGAACCCGATGCCGTGGTTGGGGTCGGCGAAGCCGACCGATCCGCCGGCGCCGCTGTGGCCGAAGCCCCCGGGCGTGCCGTACGGAGTGAACGGCGAGGCGGTCATGAACCCGAGGCCGAACGTGCTGTCGAACATCAGCACCTTGTCGGCCCCGCTCGTCTGCGTCGTGGTCGCCGCCCCCAGTTGCTCGGGCGCCAGCAGCGGCGCGGCCGGGCCGCCGGGCACCGGGCCGATCGCCGCCGCGTACATCCGGGCGAGCGAGCGGGCGTTGGTCACGCCGTTGGCCGCCGGCAGCACCGCGGCCCGGACCTCGGGCTCGTTGAACACCCCGTTGCCGATGAACGGCATGCCGGTGGCGCCGCCCAGCGCCTTGGCCAGCAGGGCGTCGGGCCCGAGGTACTCCTCGATCAGCTCGACGAGGTTGGCGAGGCCGGAGGTGCCGTCGCCCTCGTCGTCACCCGACCCGCCGTCGGCCGACCGGGGCCCCGAGTTGGTCAGCGGGGCCACCCGGGACTGCTGCTCGGCGGGCAGGCCGATCCAGAACTCCAGCCCGAGGGGGCCGGCGACCTCGCGGGCGAAGAACTCGCCGGGACCCAGGCCGGACACGCGCCGGATCACCTCGCCGACCAGCCAGCCGTACGTGACGGCGTGGTAGCCGTGCGCCGTGCCCGGCTCCCACAGCGGCTCCATCGCCGCCAGCGCCTCGACCGGCGGCTCCCACCGGAGCGCCTCGTCGAGCCCGAGCGGCGCGTTCACGAACGGCAGGCCGGCCTTGTGGCACAGGAGCCAGCGCACCGGGACGTCGCCCTTGCCCGCCTGGGCGAACTCGGGCCAGTAACTGGACACCGGGGCGTCCACGTCCAGCTCGCCCCGCTGGGCGAGCAGGTTGGCGCAGATCGCGGTGGCGCCCTTGGTGGTCGAGAACACCAACTGGAGCGTGTCGCGCGTGTAGGGCTCGCCGGTGTGGACGTCGGCTACCCCGCCCCACACGTCGACCACCGTGGTGCCGTCCTGCACGAGCGAGAACGCGGCACCCGCCTCGCCGTTCTCGGCGAAGTTGCGGGCGAAGGCGTCGCGGACCGGCTCGAATCCGGGCGCCACGGTGCCCACGATCTCGACCGGGCCCGCCGGCGTCTCGACGGTGACCACACTCTCCGTGGTCGAGGCGGTCGAGTCGGTGTCCATGCAACATCCCCCTGGTACACGTTTGCGACAGGCTGCTACGGATTGCACGCAGGATGCAAGAACCCGGGGAGAACCGGGAGGCGAACCGGGGATTTCCTGGGGGTGACGCCGTCGAGTGGGGCTGACGATCACGCTCAGTGTCAGCCATCCGGCCGCAAGTCGTCGAACAGATCGGTGGAGAAGTAGCGCTCCATACGGTCGCAGCACACGGTGGCGACGTGGTGCCCGGCGCCCAGGCGGCCGGCCAGGCGTCGGGCGCCTGCCAGGTTGAGTCCGGACGACGGCCCGACGGGCAGCCCCCGCCGGGCCATCTCCCGGGCGGTGTCGATCGCCTCGGACCGTGGCACCTCCAGCGCCGGATGGCCGCCCAGCTCGTCCTCGTCGAGCAGGCCGGACATGCAGTCGACCACCCCGGGGATGCCCAGGCAGGCCGGCCCGCCCTGCTCGGCGTCGACCTCCTCGCCGGCCACCACGACCCGCGCGACGACCGCCGCGGGGTTGGCCCGCAGCACCGCCCGGCCGACGCCCATGAGCGTGCCCGCGGTGCCGACCGCGGCCACGAAGCCGTCGACCTTGGCCCCCGCCTCGGCCAGCGCCGCCACCAGCTCGGGGCCGGTGCGCAGCTCGTGGGCCTCGGCGTTGGCGGGGTTGGTGAACTGGCGGGGCAGGAACACGTCGGGGTCGGCGGCCGCCATGCGCTCGGTCTCGGCGATGGCGCCCGCCATGCCGCCCGCGGCCGGGGTGAGCGCCCACTCGCCCCCGTAGCGGCGGATGATCAGCAGCCGCTCGTTGGACACCCCTTCGGGCATCACGGCCAGGAAGCGCACGCCCAGCGCGGCGCACGCCATCGCCAGGGCGATCGACGTCGACCCGCTCGACGCCTCGACCACGGTGGTACCGGCGTGCACCCGACCGTCGGCCACGGCACCCCGCAGCACGTGGGCCGCGAGGCGGTCCTTGGTCGAGCCGCTCGGCATCAGGTGCTCGAGCTTGAGCCAGATCGTGCAGCCGGTACCTGCGTCGTCCCACGCCAGCGTGGGCGTGCTGGCGGCGACGAGCTCGTCGAGCCGGCGGGGGTCGAACGGACCGGTCGGGGCCGCGGGCATGCGCCGATGGTCCCACGGACGGGCGGCCGAGGCCGCCCGGGAGCCTGAGCGCGTGCGCTACGTGCTCTTCGCGGCCGGGGTCGTGGCCCTGGTCCTCGGGGTGATGACCGCCCAGGGAGAGCCCCGCTGCGGGGGCCGGCCGATGGACCGGGGCGAGTGGTGCACCGGCGGCGTCGGCCAGGCCACGCCCATCTCCTACCAGCAGCGCGCGGCCCAGCTCGACGACGTCAGCCGGACCGCGCTCGGCCTGGCGGTGGTGCTCGGGGGCGCCGGGGTCGCCGCGGCGGTCTCGGGCGCCCGGGGGCGCCGGGCCAGGAACGCGCTGGCGTCCCGGGCGCGGGGCGGTCCCGACGCCGACCTGGCCCGCCGGGCCCGCGATGCCGGGCTCGGGGATGCGGTCGCCTCGGGCGTCGCCGCCGGGGGCGAGATCGTCCACCAGTTCGAGCGGGGCGCGATGGTCGAGCGATCCGGCGATCCGGCCGTCGTGGCCTGGGACGACCTGGTCGCCGTGTACGAGTCGCTGGCCGAGGACGACACCCCGCCGCCGGTGGCCTACTGCCGCCTGGTGACCGCCGACGACGCGGTCGACCTGCGCGCTGCGTCCAACGACCCCATCGTCGGCCGGGTGGCGGCCGCCGCGTCCGCCTCGCTGAACCGGGCGCTGCTGACGCCGGTGGTCGAGGCGCTCGACGAGGGCCGGTCGCTGCTGTTCGGACCGCTGGTGGTGGACGCCGCGGCCCTGTACCGGGCCCGGCGCCGCCGGCCCACGGTCGTGCCGTGGGAGCGGGTGGTGGCCGTCGCCCGCGAGGTGCGGGTCGTGCGCGGCGCGGCGTCGTCCCGCCTGGGCGTGACCTACCGGGACGCCCGGCGGCCGGGGCGCCGGCGGCACTTCACGGTCGACCTGCTGACCGTGCCGAACGCCGGCCTGCTGGTGGCGCTGGCCGAGGCCTGGCGGTGCCGGCGGGGATCAGCCGTCGCGAGCGGCGCCGAGGGAGCGGGCCAGGGCCTGGCGCTCGGCGTCGCTGCCGGCGGACTCGATCTCTGACCGGGCGGCGTCGAGCACGGCCCGCTCGACCCCATAAGCCACCAGCTGGCCGACGATGGCGGCCAGCGCCCGGATCGAGGCCGCGGCCCTGCTGGCCTGGTCGCTCGGCGTCCCCCGGCCGCGGCGCAGGCGGGAGCCGACCAGCTCGGTCCACGCCTCCATGACGTCCCGCCCGAGGGCGTCGGCCGTCACCAGCTGCTGGTGGGCGATGCGCATGAGGTCCTCGAGCGACAGGCCCACGTCGAGCAGCGTGAGCACGTTGCGGACGAAGCGGACGTCGGCCTCGCTGTAGCGGACGCCGTCGACCAGGTGGTGGGGCCGCAGCAGGCCCGAGGCCTCCAGGGCCCGCAGGACCGCCACCGGCACGCCGCTGCGCTCGGCCACCTCGGCGAGCAGCAGCACCTCCCGCTCCTCGATCGACCAGGCCGGGCCGTCGCCACCGGCCTCGACCGCCTCGGCGATCATCCGCAGCGAGTAGCCCCGCTCCTTGAGGTCGCAGGATGTGCAGCAGCCGCTCACGGTGATGCGGCCCGTACCAGGCCACCCGGCCCGCGTGGCGTGGTGGCGGCAGCAGGCCCTTGGACTGGTATGACCGCAGCAGCGCGACGCTGATCCCCACCTCCGCCGCCAGCTCGTCGGCGCGCAGGCTCGTCGACGACGTAGGATCGTCCTCGTCCCCCAGCTCGGACCATGCCATCTCGGGCTCCTGTTCCTCCCGCGTCACAAGCCTGCGACGGCTGCGTTAACTTCGACGGATCCGTAGAAGCATTCCACGGATTCGTGTAACCATCGGGAACCAGGCGGGTCAGAACTAGTCGTTCGCTTCCCGACTTCCGCTCGCTGGAGGACCCCTTCTCGTGCCGTATGCCGTGATCTTTCCTGGTCAGGGCGCCGCCACACCGGCCGCGGGCCGGGCCTGGCTCGACCATCCCGCCTGGGGGGTCGTGGCCGAGGCCGAGGCCGTCGTCGGCCAGCCGCTGGCCCGGCTGCTCCTGGACGCCGACGCGGCCGAGCTGTCGACCACCCGGGCCAGCCAGCTCGCGGTGCTGCTCGGCTCGCTCGTGGCGTGGGACGCCCTCCGGGCCGAGCTCGACGAGCCGCCGGTCGCCTTCGCCGGCCACTCGCTGGGCCAGATCACCGCTCTCATCGCGGCCGGGGCCGTGGACCGGGCCGACGGCTTCCGGCTCGCCGCCCGGCGCGCCGAGCTGTCGCAGCGCTCGGCCGACGCCCAGCCCGGGCGCATGGCGGCCCTCGTCGGCACCGACCTCGATACCGCCGCCGCGGTGTGCGACGGCGGTCCCGACGTGTGGCTGGCCAACGACAACGCCCCCGGCCAGGTCGTGATCGCCGGCACCCCCGACGGCCTCGACGCCGCCGCCGAGCGCGCCCGTGACCTGGGCGTCCGCCGGGTGATGCCCCTCGACGTCGGCCACGCCTTCCACACGCCGCTCCTGGCGGACGCTGCCGAGGGCCTCGGCCCGCTGCTCGCCCGGCTGCGACTTCCGCGAGCCGACCGCCCCGGTCGTCGCCAACACGGACGCACTCGGCCACACCGACCCCGGCTGCTGGCCCGACCAGCTCGCCCGCCACCTGGTCGAGCCCGTCCGCTGGCGCGAGTCGCAGCGCACCCTCGCCGCCTCCGGCGCCACCACGTTCGTCGAGGTCGGGCCCGGGCAAGGTGCTGGCCGGCCTGGCCAAGCGCACCGTGCCCGAGGTCACCGTCCTCGACCTGACCGACCCCGCCGACCTCTCCCCCGTCGTCGGCGCCCTCGCCCCCACAGGAGCCCACCGATGACCGCGCTCGAGATCCCGATGCTCGAGACCGACCCGGTCGACATCACGGCCGTCAGCGCCGAGGAGGTGCACGTGCCCGAACGACTCATCGCCGCGCCGGCCGCAGGCGTGTTCCGCGCCAACCCGCCGGAGCTGGTCACCACGGAGGGCGAGATCGTGCACGCCGGCCAGGTCGTCGGCGCGATCGAGGTCACCGGCGGCAGCGTGACCGTCACCAGCGCGCACACCGGGTTCCTCATGGGCCTCTTGGCCCTGCCCGGCGAGCGGGTCAGGGCAGACCAGCCGCTGGCGTGGGTACGCGTCCTGTCGTGAGTGTCCTCACCGCCACCACGGAGACGGGCGGCATCAGCATCACCGGGTGGGGCGTCGCCCTGCCCGAGCGGCGCGTCACCAACGACGACCTGGCCGCCCGCCTCGACACCTCCGACGCCTGGATCGTCGACCGCTCGGGCATCCGCGAGCGCCGCTGGGCCGGGCCTGGCGAGTCGACCGGGCCGCTCGCGACGGCGGCCGCCCGCCGCGCCCTGGAGCGGGCCGGCGTCGCCGCTACCGACGTGGACGTGGTCGCCGTCGCCACCACCACACCCGAGCGCCCCATCCCCTCCACCGCGGCCATCGTCTCCGCCGCGCTGGGAAGCACCGCCGGGGCCCTCGACGTCAACGCCGCGTGCGCCGGGTTCGTGTTCGGGCTGGCCGCCGTGTCGGCGATGGTCGAGTCCGGCGTCGCCCACACCGCCCTCCTGGTCGGCGCCGACACGATGACCAGCGTCCTCGACCTCGACGACCGCGCGACGGCCGTGCTGTTCGGCGACGGCGCCGGCGCGGTCGTGCTGACCGGCGGGCCCCGCACCGACCCCCAGGCCCCCGGCCTGGTGGCGAGCGACCTGGTCAACGACCCCGAGGGCATCGACCTGCTGGTCGTGCCGGCCGGGGGCAGCGGGCGCCCGACCAGCGCCGAGACCGTCGCCCGCGGCGAGCACTACCTGCGCATGGACGGGCGCGAGGTGTTCCGCCGGGCCGTGCGGGCCGTCGAGGCCTCGATCGGCCGCACGCTGGCCCGGGCCGGCTGCACGGCCGACGACGTGGCCCTGTTCGTCCCCCACCAGGCCAACGCCCGGATCGTCGACGCGGTCATCGCGCGCACGGGCCTGGCGCCCGAGCGGACGTCCGGCTCGGTCGAGCGCTACGGCAACACCTCCGCCGCCTCGATCCCGATTGCGCTATCCGAGGCCGCCGATGCCGGTACGGTGGCGCCAGGCGACCTGGTGCTGCTGTGCGGGTTCGGTGCCGGACTCACCGTGGGCACCGCATTGTGGCGCTGGGGGACGCCAGGACCACGGAAAAGGGAAGCGGCATGACATCACGGGTAGCGCTGGTCACCGGCGCGTCGGGCGGGATCGGGTCCGCGATCGCGCGCCAGCTCGCCGGTGCCGGGCACCGGGTCGCCGTCGGCTACGGCACGGCCGCGGGCGCCGCCGACAAGGTCTGCGAGGCCATCGTCACCGCCGGCGGCACCGCGCTCCCGGTCCACGTCGACGTCTGCGACCGCGACTCGGTCGAGGGCGGCTTCGCCGCCGTCGAGGAGGCGTACGGGCCCGTGGAGCTGCTGGTCAACGCGGCCGGCAGCAACCGCGACAAGCTGGTCGTCCAGCTCGGCGACGACGACTGGCAGCACACCCTCGACGCCGACCTGACCGGCCCGTTCCTCACCGTGCGCCGCGCGCTGCGGCCCATGGTCAAGGCGCGCTATGGCCGCATCGTCAACGTGTCGTCGGTGGTGGCCGCCATGGGCTCGCCCGGCCAGGCCAACTACGCGGCGGCCAAGGCCGGCCTCGTCGGGCTCAGCCGGTCGCTGGCCCGCGAGGTGGCGACCCGCAACATCACGGTCAACGTGGTCGAGCCCGGCCCGATCGTGACCGCGATGACCGACGCCCTGCCCGAGAGCCGGCGGGAACTGCTCGCCGGCGTCGTCCCCATGGCCCGCTTCGGAACACCGGACGAGGTGGCGGCCGTGGTTGCGTTCCTGTGCAGCGACGCCGCATCGTTCGTCACCGGGGCGGTCATCCCGGTCGACGGCGGCATGGGCATGGGACGCTGACCGCCCCACCTATCCCCTCACAAAGCAAAGGACCGTCATCCATGGATCGTGCCACCGCTCTCGAAGCCCTCACCAAGGCGGCGGTCGACGTGCTCTCCGTGTCGGCCGACCAGATCACCGAGCAGGCGTCGTTCGCCGACGACCTCGAGGCCGACAGCCTCGACCTGGTGGAGCTGGTCATGCAGCTCGAGGACTCGCTCGACGTGACGATCGACGAGGACGACCTCAGCGACGTCCGCACCGTCGGCGACGCCGTCGAGCTGATCCTGGCGGCGCACGCCGCCAAGGCGTGAGCACGCCGAACACCGGCGACCCGGACCGCACCACCGACCACCGGGGTCGCCCCGGGTCGCCGTCACCGGCATGGGCGTCAAGTCCCCGGCCGGCCAGACCGTCGAGGACCTGTGGGCCGGCGTGCTCGCCGCCCGCTCCGCCGCGGGCCCGATCACCAAGTTCGACACCAGCGAGCACAGCGTCGGCTTCGCGTGCGAGGTGCACGACTTCGACCCGGTGGCCTACGTCGGGCCCAAGGAGGTGCGCCGGACCGACCGGGCCGCGCTCCTCGGCGTCGCGGCCGCGGCCGACGCGGTCGAGGACGCCACCCGGGATGCGGCCTTCGGCGCCGACCCGCTGCGCTGCGCGGTGGTGGCCGGCTCGGGCGTCGGTGGCATCCGGACGCTGGAGGAGCAGGTCATCCAGTACGCCGAGAAGGGCCCGAGCAAGGTCGGGCCGTTCCTCGTGCCGATGATGATGGCCAACGCGACCGCCGCGCTGGTCGGCATCCGCCACGGCTTCACCGGCCCCAACCTGGCCGTCGCCACCGCCTGCGCCACGGGCGCCCACGCCATCGGCGAGGGCGCCCGCTACGTGCGCGACGGCATGGCCGACGTCGTGGTGGCCGGCGGCACCGAGGCGTGCATCACGATGGTGACGGTGGCTGCGTTCGCCCGCATGGGCGCGCTCAGCCGCAACCCCGACCCGTCGGTCGCGTCCCGGCCGTTCGACGACGACCGCGACGGGTTCGTGATGGGCGAGGGGGCGGCCTTCCTCGTGCTCGAACCGTACGAGCGGGCCGCTGCCCGGGGCGCCCGGATCCTCGGCGAGGTCGCCGGCTACGGGCTCACCTGCGACGCCTTCCACATCACGGCGCCCGTCGAGGACGGCGCCGGGGCGGCCGCGGCGATGGAGATGGCGCTCACCGACGCCGGCCTGTCACCGGCGGCGATCGGGCACGTCAACGCCCACGGGACCTCGACGCCCCACAACGACAGCGCCGAGGCCGCGGCCATCGCCAAGGTGTTCGGGGCCGACGCGGTGCCGGTCACCTCGACCAAGGGCGTCATGGGCCACCTCATCGGCGCCGCCGGCGCCGTCGAGGCCGTCGCCGCCCTCCTGTCCGCCGACCGGGGCACCGTCCCGCCGACGGCCAACCACCACAAGACCGACCTGCCGGTCGACGTCGTGGCCGGCGAGCCGCGATCGATCGCGCGCGCGCCGGTCGTGTCCACGTCGTTCGCATTCGGCGGTCACAACGTCGCTCTCGTCCTCAGCCCGGTGTGATGGCGGCGGTCGCCTTCCCCGGCGTCCCGGTGCCGCTCCCCCGCCTGCCCATCGGGCGGGGGCGCCCCACCACCGTGACCGTGGGGATCGGCGCGCCGTCGTGGCTGCCCTCCGGGACGGCCGTCGGCTGGTTCCGGGGCCGGGCGGCGGCGATGACCGTGGCCGACACCGAGGTCATCGCCGAGACCGTGGACGCCGCCGTCGAGACCGGCGTGCCGGTCGTGGGCGTGCTCGGCCGGGTGGGCGTCGCCGCCCACGGCGGTGTCGAGTCGCTCCACGGGTGGGGCGGGGTGTCGCGGGCGCTGGCGGCCGCGTCAGGGCTGGTGCCGACGATCCTGGTGGTCGACGGACCATGCCTCGGCGGCCCCGCGCTGCTGCTCGGCCTGGTCGACCTGGTGGTCATGACCGCCCGGTCCCAGGCCTTCGTCAACGCCCCGGAGTCGTCGGCCCGCATCACCGGCTCGCCGGTGCTCGACGCCGACCTGGTGGGGGGGTCGTGGGTTCACAGCGCCCGCAGCGGCGTGGCCGACCTGGTCACCGACGACCTCGACGCCGCGCTGGACGTGGTGGCCGACCTGCTCGACCACCTGCCGCCCAACAACCACGAGACGCCGCCCCGGGTGACGCCCACCGACCCGGTCGACCGGCGGTGCGACGCCGCCGCGGCCGCGGTGCCCACCGCGCGGCGGGCGTCCTACGACGTGCGCCGGGTGATCCTCGACATGGTCGACGACGGGGCGTTCGTCGAGCTGCGGGCGCGGTTCGGCACCAGCGTCGTGACGGGACTCGCCCGGATCGGCGGCATGCCGGTCGGCGTCGTCGCCAACCAGCCCGGCCAGCTCGCCGGGGCGCTCGACATCGAGGGCTCCCAGAAGGGCGGGATGTTCGTCCGGTTCTGCGACGGCTTCGGCATCCCGCTGGTCACGCTGGTCGACACGCCGGGGTTCCGCCCGGGCCGCGACCAGGAGTGGCGGGGGATGATCCGCCACGGCGCCAAGATGGCCTTCGCCTACGCGGAGGCGACCGTGCCGCGGGTGTCGGTCGTGCTGCGCAAGGCCTACGGCGGCGCGTACATCGTCATGGACTCGAAGTCGATGGGCGGCGACTGCTCCCTGGCCTGGCCGACCGCCGAGATCGCGGTGATGGGCCCGAAGGGGGCCGTCGAGATCCTCCACCGCCGGGACCTGGCGGAGGTGCCGGAGGGACCCGAGCGCGACGCCCGGCGCCGCGAGCTGGAGGCGTCCTACGAGGCCCAGCACCTCTCGCCGGTCGCCGCGGCGCTGCGGGGCTACGTCGACGAGGTGATCGACCCGGTCGACACCCGCGCGGCGGTGGCGGGGGCGCTCGCCGCGCTGGCCGCGAAGCGCGAGCGGCTACGGTCCCGCCGCCACGACAACATCCCCCTGTGACGAAGGATCCGACGATGCTGCTCGACGGCAAGAAGCTGGTGGTCACCGGCGTGCTCACCAAGGACTCGATCGCCGCCTCCGTGGCCCGCCTGGCCCAGGAGGAGGGCGCCGAGCTCGTGCTCACGTCGTTCGGGCGGGGCATGCGGCTCACCGAGCGGGTGGCCCGCACGCTGCCGGCCGCGGCGGACGTGGTCGAGCTCGACATTACCGACCCGGCCCAGCACGCCGCGCTGGCCGACGAGCTCGGCCGGCGCTGGGGCAAGGTCGACGGCGCGCTGCACGCCATCGGGTTCGCGCCCGAGGCGTGCCTCGGCCAGGAGGCGGGCCTGCTCGCCGCCGGCTGGGACGACGTCGCCACCGCGCTGCACGTGTCGGCCTACTCGCTCAAGTCGCTGACCGAGACGCTGGTGCCGCTGATGCCGGGCGGCGGCTCGGTCGTGGGCCTCGACTTCGACGCTGCCCAGGTGTGGCCGGCCTACGACTGGATGGGCGTGGCCAAGGCCGCGCTGGAGGCGACCTGCCGCTACCTGGCCCGCGACGTCGGCCGGCACAAGGTGCGGGTCAACCTGATCGCCGCCGGGCCGCTGCGGACGCTCGCCGCCCGGTCGATCCCCGACTTCGCCGCCATCGAGAGCACCTGGCACATGCGGGCGCCGCTGGGCTGGGACGTGCGGGACGCCGAGCCCGTCGCCCGCGCCTGCGTGGCGCTGCTGTCCGACTGGTTCCCGGCCACGACCGGCGAGATGATCCACGTGGACGGCGGGGCCCACGCCGTCGCCCTGTCCCGGGACGAGGCCCGCGCCAACATGGCGAGCGAGGACGGGGCCGCCGGGTGACCGGCGACGACGACCTCGTCGGCCTGCTCCCCCACCGCCCGCCGTTCCGGTTCGTGGACGCGGTCGACGAGCTGGTGCCGGGCGAGCGCATCCGGGCCCGCTACCGGGTGACCGGCGACGAGGCGTTCCTGGCGGGCCACTTCCCCGGCAACCCGGTGTTCCCCGGCGTGCTCCAGCTGGAGGCGCTGGCCCAGGCGGGTGCCATCGCCCTGCTCTCGCTCGACCGCTATGCGGGGTCGCTGCCGTTGTTCGGCGGGGTCGAGGGGGTCCGCTGGCGCCGCCAGGTCAAACCCGGCGACGAGATGATGCTGGCGGTCGAGCTGGAGAAGCTGTCGGCCCGGGGCGGCTGGGGCGCGGCCCGGGCCGAGGTCGACGGCGCCCCCTGCTGCCAGGCCCGGCTGTTCTTCGTCCTCGCCCCCGCACCCGCATGACCGACGGAAGCGAGGTTCCCGCGGTCGAGTGGGAGCTGTTCGCGCTGGCGGTCGACGTGGCCCGGGAGGCCGGCGAGCTCACCCTCGGCTGGTTCGACCGCGACGACCTGGCCGTCGACCACCAAGGGCGACGGCACGCCGGTCACCGAGGCCGACCGGGCCGCCGAGCGCCTGATCCGCGAGCGCCTGGCCGCCGCGCACCCCGACGACGGCGTGCTCGGCGAGGAGGAGGCGGAGTCGCCGGCACCACCGGACGGCGCTGGATCATCGACCCGATCGACGGCACCAAGGCCTTCACCCGGGGCGTGCCGCTCTACTCGACCCTGCTGGCGCTCGACGACGAGCACGGCCCGGTCGTCGGCGTGATCGACCTCCCGGCGCTCGGCACGATCGTCTACGCCGGCCGGGGCCTCGGCTGCTTCCGCGACGGCGAGCCCGTCCACGTCAGCGCCACCGCCGACCCGGCCGAGGCCTGGCTCTCGACGAGCGGCTACTCCTGCTGGCCCGACGCCGACCTGCTCGGCGTCAAGCGCGCCGGCTGCCAGCTGCGCACCTGGGGCGACGGCTACGGCTACGCCATGGTGGCGACCGGGCGGATCGACGTCATGGTCGACCCCGAGGTCTCGCTCTAGGACGTCGCGCCGATGCCGGTGATCATCGGCGAGGCGGGCGGGCGGTTCTCCGCCCTCGACGGCGCCGAGCGGGCGCAGCACGGCAGCGGCGTCGCCACCAACGGCCTCGTCCACGACGAGCTGCTGGGGCTGCTGTCAGATCCAGCCGCGTGACTTGAGCAGCCGGTAGAGCGCGTACGACGACCCGAACATGACCGTGAGGGCGAACGGGTAGCCGAGGGGCGACTGCAGCTCGGGCATGTGCTCGAAGTTCATGCCCCACAGCCCGGCCAGCATGGTCGGCAGGATGCCGATGGCGGCCCACCCCGAGATGCGCCGCATGTCCTCGTTCTGCTGGACCGAGATGTGGGTGAGGTTCACGTTGATCGCCTCGCTCAGCAGCTCGCGCTGGATCGCGATCCGGGCCACCTCCCGCTGGAGGTGGTCGTAGACGTCCCGGAAGTAGGGCGTGAGGTCGACGGGGCCCTTGGCGATGTCGGTCTCCTGCAGGCGCTCCAGCGGGTCGATCAGCGGCTCGACGTTGCGGTAGAGGTCCAGCACCTGGCGCTTGAGCTTGTAGATCCGCTCGGCCGGGTTGGTGCGGCCGGGCGAGAACACCTCCTCCTCGATCTCGCTGATGTCCTCGTCGAGACCGTCGAGCACCGGCCGGTAGTCGTCGACCACCCGGTCGAGGATGGCGTGCACGACCGCGACCGGTCCGAGCGCCAGCCGCTCGGGGTTGGCCTCCAGGTCCCGGCGCACCGGGGCGAGGGCGCTGGCCTGCCCGTGGCGCACCGTGATGACGAACCGGTGCCCGGCGAACAGCTGGAGCTCGGCGAACTCGATGACCTCGGCCTCGTCGTCGTAGCGGGCGGTCTTGAACACGAGGAACAGGCAGTCGCCGTAGTGCTCGAGCTTGGACCGCTGATGCGCGCTGACCGCGTCCTCGATCGCGAGCGGGTGGAGCTGGAACTCGGCGGCCACGTCGTCGAACTCGGACGCGGTGGGCTCGTGGAGGCCGATCCACACGAACGCGTCGTCCACGCTGCGGGCGGCGTCGAGCGCGTCCTCGATGCGCAGCTCGCCCGGGCGGCGCTTGCCGTGGGTGTAGACCGCACAATCCACGATCATCGCCCCAGATCATGACCCAAGATGGGCGCCATGGAACGTCCCTCGTACATCGCGTCGGTGCAGGCCGACGCCGACCGCCTGGTGTCGGTGGCGGCCGGCGCCCTCGACCGGCCCGTCCCCTCGTGCCCGGGCTGGAGCGTCGAGCGCCTGGTCGGCCACCTGGGCCGCACCCACCGCTGGGTGACGTCGTGGGTGACTCGGGGCTCCGGCACCGAGATCGAGCCGGCGCCCGAGGGCGACGCCGTGCGCGACTGGTGCCGGGCGGGCACGTCGGGCCTGGTCACGGCGCTGGCCGCGGCGCCGGCCGAGGGCGAGGTGCAGTCGTGGGCCGGCCCGCGGCCCGCCGGCTTCTGGCACCGGCGCATGGCGATCGAGACCGCGCTGCACCGCTGGGACGGCGAGGAGGCGGTCGAGCCCGGGTCGGGCGCCCCGGTCGCGGCCCCGCTCGCGGTCGACGCGATCGACGAGCTGTTCACGGTGGTCGTGCCGTGGCGGGGCATCGGCGACCTGGGCACCCCGGCTTGGACGATGCACCTGCACGCCACCGACCCCGACCTGGCTGGCGGTGAGTGGCTGATCGGCCTGGGCGAGGCGGGCGTCACGCTGGAGCACGCCCACGCCAAGGGCGACGTGGCGGTGCGGGCCTCGGCGTCGGACCTGTTGCTGCTGCTGTGGAACCGCGTCGACGCCGGCCGGGCCGAGGTGTTCGGGGACGCGGAGCTGCTGGTGCGGTGGCGCGACCAGGTGAGGCTCTAGCCGGTGTCAGGCCGTGGGGGCGGCGACCTCGGGGGTGCCGATGCCCTGGCAGGCCGCGCCCGGTTCCGGCGCGTTCGGGCTGTTGCGGTAGGTGTCGATGAACTGCTGGACCCGGGGGTCGTCCGCGCTGTCGAGCGCGAGCTGGCGGCCCCAGGCGGTCATGACCAGCGGGGAGTCGAGGCCCGGGTAGGGCGTCACGGTGACCTTGGCCTGCTCGGCGACGAGCTGGCGGAGCGTGTCGAGCTGGGCGGCGTCGAGGTCGGGCTGGTATGCGATCCAGATGGAGCCGTGCTCGAGGTCGTGCACTGCCAGCTCGTCGGGGGGCGGGTCGGTCGAATAGAAGCCGCAGGTCGCCGGCACGGGGAAGTGGTCGCCGCCGGTGGGCGGCTTGTGGTCGTAGTCGAGGTTCTCCTCGGTGTGGTTGCGGCTGTCGACGCGGAAGGCCTGGACGCCCTCGATCCCCTCGGGCGCCGGCCCGATCGCCACCCCGCCGCTGGTCGTGCGGCCGCCGCCCTCCTCGGACGGGACGTCCGCGCTGCCGCTGCTGCCGCTGGCGCAGGCGACGGCGGTCAGGGCCAGGACGGACGCGAGGACGACGACGACGACGGCGCGGCGGCGGAACACGGCGCGGCACGATAGTGGTCACCGGGACGCGACTGACACCGCGGCCCCGGCCTCGGCCCCGAGGCGCTCAGACGCCCTCGAACACCGCGGCCCGCACGCCGGCCCGGGCCAGCTCGTGCAGGAACGGCAGCGGCTCGACCAGCGAGGCGAGGCCGAGCGCCCCGCTGGTCAGCGCCCGGCCCGACGCCACCCACCGGGCGGTCACCGCGGCCACGGTCCCGGCCGCGACGGCGGGCCGGTCGACCGCCCCGAGTACGACCGTGTCGCGCCCGGTCCCCCGCCGGCCCCGGACCTCGACCCGCAGGCCGCCGATCCGGCCCTCGGCGTGCGGCGGCCGCAGCATCGGCAGCCCGGCGGTGAGCCGGTCGCGCCGCGTGGCGGCCAGGCGGGCGGTGACCCGGCTGACGCCGGGGAACGCGGGCACGAGCAGCAGCGCGTCGGGCAGCGCGGCCCGGTAGCAGTCGGCGCCGCCGATCGGGTCGGGGAAGAAGCACAGCTCGCGCCCCGATCCGGGCGAGCGGCGGCGCCACGAGTGGTCCCGCCAGTCGAGGCCGACCCCGCGCAGGGCGGCATGGTGCTGGCGGGCGCAGGCGGGACCGCCGGTGCCGTGGTGGGCGACGTGGATCTCGTCGATCTCGTCGAAGTCGCCGGCCGCGTGGCCGACCAGGACGCACGACAGGCCGGGCCCGAAGCCGGCGCCGACGGCGACGACGACGCCCCGCTCGCGGGCCTCGGCGTGCAGGTCGAGCAGGTCCTCGACGGCGGCGACGCTGTCGGCCACGGAGACGACGTGCCGCCCGGCGCTCACGGCCATCCGCGCCACGGCGGCGTGGCGGGCGGCCGGCGAGGCGAGCAGGACGACGTCGACGTCCCGGGGATCGGGCGCCTCGACGCTGGTCGCCCGGGCCCCGAGCGAGGCGACGACGGCCGCGTGGCGCTTGGGGTCGCGCTCGTCGACGAGCACCTCCTCGACGTCGGCGTCGGCCACGAGATGGCGGGCGGCCCGGGCCCCGACGGCCCCGGCCCCGCAGACGAGGACGCGCACCGCTACCGGAGGTCCGCGCCCTTGAGCTCGCGCCAGCCGCCGGACTGCGGCGGCGTGCCGCCCGATCCGCGCAGCCGCAGGACGATGGCGATGACGGCGGCGATGCCCACGGCTGCGAGCGCACGTCGGAGGAGTGCCATGGGCGGCACCTTAGAGGCTGGAACGCCGCGGCCACGCGGTCGGGGGTCGGCCCGGAGGGGTCGGCGGCGCGCACTACCTTGCGGGCCATGGCGGTGATCCAACTGCGGTGCAAGGCGATGACCGGCGCGTGGCTCACGTCGTTCTGCCGTGCCCGGTACTCGCTCGACGGCGGGCCCGAGGTGCTGTGCGCGTGGGGCGACAACATGGTGTACGTGCCGCCCGGCCAGCACCACCTGCGGGTCTGGTACAACTACATCGGGCCGACGAACAGGGGCGAGACGGTCCTCGCCACCAGCGACGAGCGCCCGACGTTCGTCGTGTACACGACCCGGTGGAACATCTTCCTCAAGGGGAAGATGGAGGTCGACGGCATGTTGGTCGCCGCGAACGGCGCGCCGCTGGGCCCGGGCCCCTCCGCGGCCCTGATCCCCGGGGGCCCGCCGATCGCCGGCGCGGCGCCCGCCCCCGGGCAGGCTCAGGCGCAGGCCCAGAACCCGCCGGCCTGGCATCCCGACCCCACCCGCCGCCACGAGCTGCGGTGGTGGGATGGCCAGGCGTGGTCGGGCTCGGTGTCCGACAACGGCGTGGTCACGACGGACCCGGTGTAGCCGGCGATGAGGGCCGCTCTCTGCGAACGGTACGGTCCGCCCGAGGTCGGATCGGCCAGAGGCCCCGTTCACCAGCACCGACTCGCCCGCGGCGAGCCGGCCCTTGCGGAAGAAGCTCAGAGTCGTCGTGCCGCTGAACGACAGCGCCACGGCGTCCTCGTCGCTCACCCCGTCGGGGATCGGGGCGACGGGGCCGTCCGCCGACACCGTGACGTACTCGGCGTGGCACCGCGGTCGGCTCGATGGCCGTCCAGCTCGCCAAGCGGGCCGGCGCCGAGGTGACCGCGGTGTGCAGCGCCGCCAACGCGGAGCTGGTCGCGGGCCTCGGGGCCGACCGGATGGTCGACTACGCGACCGAGGACTTCACCGCCGGCGGGCAGCGCTACGACGTGATCATGGACAACCACGGCAACGCCCCGTACAAGCGGATCAAGGGGTCGCTGGCCCCGGGCGGCCGGTATCTCATGGTGATCGGCGACCTGGGCCAGAATGTCGCGGCGGTGTGGCAGAAGGCGACGATCGGCGGCAGCGAGAACGACGCGGCCGCCCGGGCCGAGGCGCTGCGCACCCTGCTGGCCGGCGCCGCCGACGGGAGCCTGCGGCCGGTGATCGACCGGGTGCTGCCGTTCGAGGACGTCGTGGAGGCGCACCGCCGGGTCGACGGCGGCCACAAGGTGGGGAGCCTGGTGCTGAGGTTCACGCCGCCGGGCTGAGCGCGCCCTGTCACATCCGGCGGGTGCGGGGGGTCAACTGGACGATGGACGAGAACCAGTGGCTGGCCGACCGCTTCGAGGAGCACCGGGCCCACCTGCGGGCGGTGGCCTACCGGATGCTCGGCTCGCTCAGTGAGGCCGACGACGCGGTGCAGGATGCCTGGCTGCGGGTCGCCCGGGCGGGGGCGGACGGGGTCGAGAACCTGGGCGGCTGGCTGACCACGATCGTCGCCCGGGTGTGCCTGAACATGCTGCGCTCGCGCACCACCCGGCGGGAGGAGCCGCTGGGCGGCGTCCACGTCCCCGACCCGGTGGTGACGGCGGAGGGGACGACCCAGCCGGAGGAGGTGGCGCTGCTGGCCGACTCGGTCGGACTGGCGCTGCTGGTCGTGCTCGACACCTTGGCGCCGGCGGAGCGGCTGGCCTTCGTGCTCCACGACATGTTCAACCTCCCGTTCGACGAGATCGCCCCGATGGTCGACCGGTCGCCGGAGGCGGCCCGCCAGCTGGCGAGCCGGGCGCGCCGCCGGGTGCGGGATGCCGCGGTCCCGTCGCCGGACCCCGACGTCGCCCGCCAGCGCCGGGTGGTCGACGCGTTCTTCCGCGCAGCACGGGGCGGCGACTTCGACGCCCTGGTGGCGCTGCTCGACCCCGACATCGTGCTGCGCGCGGACTCGGTCGAGCTGCGAGGCGCCGAGGCGATCGCCGGCCAGGCCATCCGCTTCGCCCTCCCGACCGCGGAGCTGCGCCCGACGCTGGTCAACGGCGCCGCGGGCGTGCTGGTCGTCGTCGACGGCAGGCCGCAGTCGGTGATGGGCT
This sequence comes from uncultured Acidimicrobiales bacterium, assembly GCA_963739835.1. Taxonomy (GTDB): domain Bacteria; phylum Actinomycetota; class Acidimicrobiia; order Acidimicrobiales; family VFJN01; genus ZC4RG19. The sequence continues at coordinate 19,997 of CAVUBW010000025.1, read as the reverse complement.
TCACGGTCAGCGAGGGCAAGATCGTGGAGATCGACGCCATCGCCGACCCCGAGCGCGTGCGGCGCATCGCGGAGGCGATCCTGCCCTAGCCAGTCGAACAACGTTTCGTCCCTCGAACTGGTCGCCCTGGCGACCGTTCCGGGGGACAAAACGCGGCGGGATCTACCCACCCTTGCGTCGCGCCAAGCGGGTCGGGCACTGTGGGACGCGGTGGCGGAGAAGTGGTTCCTCAAGATCGACGGCATCGAGGGCGACTCGACCGACGACGCGCACCCCGGCCAGATCGACGTGATGTCGTGGTCGTGGGGGGTCACCCACGCCGTGTCGTCGGGCTCGGGTAGCGGCGGCGGGGCGAGCCGGGCGACGTTCCGGGACTTCCAGTTCGTGGCGCGCATCAGCAAGGCGTCGCCCCAGCTGTTCCTGTCCTGCGCCACCGGGACGCACCACAAGGCGGCGACGTTCAGCGGGACCCGCTCGGCCGGCAAGGTGAAGGGCGACTTCCTGACCTACAAGCTGAGCGACGTGCAGGTAACGAGCGTGCAGCAGAGCGACAGCGAGGCGGACTTGCCGGTCGAGCAGTTCTCGCTCGACTACAGCCGCTTCGAGATCAGCTTCACGCCCCCGGGCGAACCGCCCGTCACCGCGGGCATGGACCTCAAGACCGGCAAGAAGGTCTGAGTCGGCGTCAGCCGGCGGCCGGGAGCAGGAACCCCTGCTCGACCAGCCGGCGGATGACGGGCAGGGCGGCGCGGGTCAGCCCGTCGGGCGCCGCACCCGCGGCGAGGGCGGCGTCGGCGAGCACGTCCGCCAGCGCCCGCGTGCCGTCGCACCCGGCGACGATGGCGGCGACGGCCCCGTCGACCTCCCCCTCGCGGCACAGGCCGGCGGTCTGCCGGAGCCGCCGGTCGGTGACCGCCCAGCCCCCGGGCGCCGCGCCGGCCCGCTCGTCGAGGACGACGTCGGGCGCGACGAGCAGGTGCGCGCCGGCGAGCCGGTCGCCGTCGTGGGCGGCGAGGAAGTCCGCCAGCTCGAACACGGCCCCGAGGTGGTCGCCGCAGGGCATGGCGAAGTCCTGCTCGGCCTGCTCGACCCGGACCCATCCGTCGTCCCGCTCGTCCGCCCGCCGGCGCATGGTCACGAGCCCGAGGCCGATGGCCTCGATCCGGTGGTGCTCGTAGTACGCCATCCACCGGTCGTACTCCGGCTCCCAGCCGTCGGCCGGCTCCGTCTGGCGCAGCCAGTTGGCGGCGTGGGCGGCGGGGTCGAGCACCTCCCGGGACAGGACGAGGGCGTCGCACCCGGTCCCGGCGAACCACGACCCGATCCGCTCGCGCCAGTCCTCGCCGGCCACGTGGGCCCAGGAGGCCAGGCACTGGAAGTGGCCCCCGGCGACGAGGTGCGCGGGCACAGCCCGGACCAGGGCCCGGCACAGGCCGTCGAGGGGATGGGTGGCGTCGCGGAACAGGTAGCGCTCGGACGGCGAGATCACGAACGGCGGGTTGGCGACGACCAGCCCGAACGACTCGCCCTCGACGGGCGCGAGCAGGTCCCCACCCCGCACCTCGACATCGGCGTCGAGCCCGTTCAGCGCCACGCCGAGCCGGGCCAGCGCCACGGCCCGCGGGTTGAGGTCGGTGGCGACGACCCGGTCGCTGTGCCGGGTGGCGAAGACGGCCTGGGCACCGCACCCCGTCCCGAGGTCGAGCGCGGCCGCGACGGGCCGGCGGACGGTGGCGCCGGCCAGCGCCATCGTGGAGGCGCTGACGCCGATGACGTGATCGGCGGCGAGCACCCCGCCGCCGGGGGGCGCCGGACGGTCGTGCGCGACGACCCAGCCCTCGGGCGCATCGAGGGGCCGCAGGCTCACGCACGCGTCGACCTCGTCGCCGGCAACCCGCACGAGGCCGCTGGCTACCAGCTCGTCGACCGGCGCGGGGGCCAGGGCGTGCCGGGCGGCGGCGAGCGGCACGGGCACGCCCAGCACGAACAGCCGCAGCAGCGTGTCGAGCCCGTCACCCCCGCGGGTGGCCCGGAGCAGCGGCGCGAGCTCGCCGGCGGCCAGGTGCGTGGCGGCGTGCGGCCCGAGCCGCCCGGTGAGCGCGTCGAACGTGAACCCGGCCCGGTCGAGCCCGGCGCGCAGCCGTGCCGCCGATCCGGGGTCGTCCAGGAACCGCACGGCGCCTGTTGTAGCCGAGCGTCACTCCTGGGGGAGGCTGTCGCGCGCCTGCTCGTAGCCGCCCGTCGGCGGGTCGGGGTCGGGCCCGTAGGCCAGGTGGATCACGCCGGTGGCGAAGGGTGCCGCCGACAGCAGCCGCAGCGGCACCTCGGGGGCACCGTCCTCGAACAGCCGCAACCCGGAGCCCGCCACCACGGGATGGACGAACAGGTGCAGCTCGTCGAGCAGGCCCGCCGCGATCAGCTGGCGCACCACGGAGACGGAGCCGCTGAGGGCGACCCGCCGGATGGACGGATCGGCCTTGAGCGCGGCGACGCCGTCCACGAGGTCGCCCGACATCTGCTCCGAGTTCCGCCAGGTGAACTCGAGCGGCTGGTGCGACAGGACGATCTTGCGCATGTCGCCGAGCCGCTTGGCGAACTCGGCGTCCTCCCCGCCGGCCGCCTCCCGGTCGGGCCACGCCCCGGCGAAGCTGTCGTAGGTGACGCGGCCGAAGAGCATCACGTCGGCATCGTGTGTCTCAGCGACGGCCTCGCCCATCTCGTCGTTGAAGTACGGAAAGTGCCAGTTCCCGACCATGGGGTCAACGACGCCGTCGAGCGCCATGAACATGCTTGCGGTGACAATCGCCATCCGAGCCTCCTGGTCCGTTGGGAAGATGTCGCGGATACGACGACGCGGGCCGCGCAGGCTCATCGGCGGCGGGCGTCAGCAGTAGAGCTCGCTGTACCAGGCCACGAAGTTGCCGAGCTCGACCTTGCCGTCGAACGTCTGCGGGTGGATCTGCACGGCGGTGTCGGCCAGCAGCGAGTTGCGGTAGGTGGCGTTGGCGGCCACGTACGCGTCGTAGTCCGCGTAGTGCAGGTTCGGGTGCGACGACAGCAGGCTGTTCAGGTGGTCATTGAACGCCGCGGCCACGTCGACGTCGTTGTAGACGATGCCGTTGGGGAAGGTTGCGTTCCACTGCTCGTTGAGGCCCTGCCAGACGACGCACGTGTCGCTGCCCAGAGCGGCGACGGCATCGTCGACCGCCTGGAACACCTTGGCGATCTCGGTCAGGGCCTGCGGGAGCGTCATGGTGTCGTTGATGAGCCCGATGGAGTTGGTCCCCAGCTCGACGAAGACGGCCTTGGCGTGGCTGTCCTTGGCGTGGGCGAAGCTTCCGAACCGCAGGTGCTGCGTGATGTTGGTGCCGCCGAGGGCCTCGACCTGCGTCCGCCAGCCCAGGCTGCCGTTGATGTACGCGTAGATGTCCTTCTGCTGGGCGTCCGCGGAGATGCTGTCGCCGATGACGAAGATCAGCGGGGCGCCGGCCGGCCCGTTGATGTAGGGCGCCGGCGGCGCCACCGTCTCGTCGTCGCCCTCCAGGGCCGATGCCGGAAGCTGCATGAACGCGCCGATCGCGAACACGAGGACGACGACGATCGCACCGCGGACGTAGCGCATGGCACCAGCACCTCCCCCTCGCCGCCCGATCCCCGAGCGTTCCGACGGAACATATGGCATGCGGCACCCGATGTCGTGTCGCCAGTGCGCCGTCGGCACCGTGACGATCACGCCGGCAGGCGGTAGGCCGTGAGCGTGGTCGCGCCGCCCACGTAGAGCGCTCCCTGGTCGATCACCGGCGAGCCGCTCACCGGGCTGCCGACGTTGTCGCTCCACAGCGGCCCGCAGGTCGCAGCGCCGCAGCCGGCGGCGGCGAAGGCCGTGACGCCGCCGTCTGCGCCGCCCACGTAGACCACGTCGCCGCCGACCGAGGGTCGGGCGGTCGCCGCACCGGCCGTCGTGGCGGTCCAGTCGGGCACGCACGTCGCGGCCCCGCACCCGGCCAGCGGGAACGCCGCCAGCGTGCCGGCGCCGTCGGCGGCGAACACGGTCGTGGGCGTCACCGCCACCGGCACCGAGGCGCTCGTCCCGAACGTCCCACTCCACTGCACGGCGCCGGTCGCGGCGTCGAGGACGACCACGCCGCCGTCGGTGGTGGTGAGCACCACCCGGCCGCCGGCGGCGAGCGTCGGGACGGGGACGAAGCCGGGGGCGGCGGGCAGGGGCAGATCACTCCCGCCCAGATGCCGCACGAGGCTCGTGCCGCTGAGCTCGTAGGTCACGCTCCCGTCGGAGCTGAGCGTGGTCGGCAGGGCCGGGATCGGCGGAGAGCCGCAGCCGGTCGTGAGCCCACCGCTGTTCCAGGCGCTGCCGGTGCCGTCGGCGTTCTCGAAGTGGACGCCGGCGCCCGACTGCCACACGGGGTCGGGGAAGCACCCGCGGGGCGCGATGGCGCTCGCGACGTAGGCCCAGGACGCACCGACCACGCTGCCGTAGCTGAGTGCGTCGGTCGCGGCGCAGGCCGAGAACGACTCGTCGGTGCTCGGCAGCGGGTTGCCACCCATCTGCGTGCCCCCGAGAGTGGCGCCCGTCTGCGGGTCCAGCGCGACGAGCGAGCAGGCGTCACCCGACTTCGGCACCCACAACCGGTTGCCGGCGAACGCAGCGCCGGCGCCGCCGTCCAGGGTGACTGCCCAGCGCTCGGCACCGGTCGCCACGTCGAGGGCCCGAACGCTGCCCCCGGCGCGGACGTAGGCCGTGCCGCCGTTCACCACCGCCTCGTGGGGTCGAACCCCCGCCGGGACCGACCACGCCACGGCCAGGTCGCCGACGGTCGCGGACGTGATCGTCGTCTCGGCGCCGTTCGTCCCGCTCCTGCCGGCGTCGAACCCCGTCTGGAGCCAGCATCCGGACGCAGCCACCAGTCCCAGGGCCGCGAGGACGCGGAGGGCACGTGTCACCATCGTTCTTCCCTCCATCCCCGGCGCTGCACTAAGGGTAGTGCCTCCACCCGTGGGGGGACGGGGCGACCCACCCGTGGGCCGATGCGCCCGGCCCGCCCGCCGGCGCACCCTGCCGGCATGACCATGACCGCGCACACCGGCCACGTGCTGCGGATCGACGGGCTCGTCAAGCGGTACGGGACGACGGAGGTCGTCCGGGGCATCTCGTTCGAGGTGCGGCGGGGCGAGCTGTTCGGCCTCCTCGGGACCAACGGGGCGGGGAAGACCACCTCCGTCGAGATCCTCCAGGGCCTGCGGCCGGCGTCCGCCGGGCGGGTGGAGGTGCTCGGCCTCGACCCCGGTGCGGCCGGCGACCGCCTGCGGCGGCGCATCGGCTCGCAGCTCCAGGACGCGGCGCTGCCCGCCCGGATGCGGGTCGGCGAGGCGCTGCGCCTGTTCGCCTCGCTCCACCCGGACCCCCGGCCGCTGGACGAGGTGGTCGAGGAGTGGAACCTCGTCGCCCTGGTGCGGCGGTCGTTCGGCGGGCTGTCGAGCGGCGAGCGCCAGCGGCTGTTCGTGGCGCTGGCCCTGATCGGCCGGCCGGAGATCGTGTTCCTCGACGAGCTCACGCAGAACCTCGACCCGATCGCCCGCCGCTCGACCTGGGAGCTGGTCCGCCAGGTCCGGGAGCGGGGGACGACGGTCGTGCTGGTCACGCACGACGTCGACGAGGCAGAGCGGCTGTGCGACCGGCTGGTCGTGATGCACCGGGGCCGGATCGTCGCCGAGGGCACCCCCGCGGCCATCGTCGAGTCGCTCGGGGGCATCGCCACCGTGCGGTTCACAGACGCCGAGATCGACGCCCGCCGCCTGCGGAGCGTGCCCGGCGCCTGCACGGTGGAGCGCCACGGGCCCGAGATCCAGCTCACCGGGTCCGGGCCGCTGCTGGCGCACGTGGGCGCGTTCCTCGTCGCGGCCGGGCGCCCCGCCAGCGACCTCCGGCTCGACCGACCCACGCTCGAAGACCGCTTCGTCGCCCTCACACATGAGGACCCGTCATGACCACCACGCTCGCAGCCAGCCGGGCGCCGGACGCCACCACCGCCTGGTCGGGCGGCCTGCGGACCGCGGCGCGGATCACCGCCCTGGAGCTGCGGCTCCTCGCCCGCGAGCCGATGGTGATGGTCGGGCTGGTCGCCTTCCCGGCCGTCACGGTGCTGATCCTCGCAAGCGTCTTCGGCTCGGTGCCCGATCCCGACTTCGCCGGCGTGAAGCCGAGCGACCACTACGTGATCGGCTACATGGGCGTCGTGATCGCCCAGATGGGCCTCGTCACGCTGCCCACCCACATCGCGACCCACCGCGAGCTCGGGGTGCTGCGGCGCTACCGGGCTTCGGGCGTCGGCGCGGCCACCCTCGTGGCGAGCCAGGCGGCGCTGGGCACGATCCTCGGCGCCGCCGGGGCCGCCGCCGTGTTCGCCGCGGGCGCCGCCTTGTACGGCGCCCCCGCCCCGGACGACCCGGCGGCCGTGGCCGGGTGGCTCCTCGCCGGGCTGGCGTGCTTCGTCGCCATCGGCCTCGCCCTCGGCACGCTGATGCCGAGCAGCCGCGCGGCCAGCTCCGTCGGGAATCTGGTGTTCATCCCGATGTTCCTGCTGGGCGGCGGCGGCCCGCCGCGGGACGTGATGACCGACGGCATGCGGGAGATCTCCGACGCCCTGCCGCTCACCCACGTGCTCGGCGGGCTGCGGTACGCATGGCTCGGCGCCGGCGACGACCCCCGGAACCTGTGGTCGCCCGTGACCGTGGCGGCGATCGCCGTCGCGTTCGCCGTCCGCGCGGCCCGCCGCCGGGTCAGTTGACACCCGGCGGCGTGACTGTGGTTGCGTCGTCGACCGCGGGGTGACCATCCGGCCGTGTGATCACCATCCCCGTTGCTGTTGGCATGCTGCCTGTCGGGTCGGCGGAGTCCTGTAGGGTCGAGTCACGACCGACCTGGGCAGATGTGTGTGTGCCCGCGGAGCGTGACCGGCGGCTGGGGTACAGGCGATGGAAGAGACGATCAGCGACTGGTGGATGGACGCCAGGACCAACTGGCATCGTGGCCGGCCTCTGGAGGGCTGGTGGCAGGCCGGCGATGGTCGATGGCACGCGCCCGACGACCGTGACGACGACGATCCGGCCGGGGACATCGAGGGCGAACCGCCCGCCGAGGCGGCACACTTCGCCGGCGGGTCGCCGTCGCCCGACCGCGAGCGCGGGGACCAGCCCGGATGGGGTCGCAACGCGATCCTCGCTTCGCTCGCGATCGTCGCCATCGTGGTGGCGGGCGCGGCAGCGATCGTCGGTAGCGGTCTCGATCAGAACCAGAGCGGGCCGACCACCACCGTCGTAGCAGGCGCCGCGGTGCCGCCCAGCCTGGGTCCAGAGGTCCCGCAGACGACGTCAACCGTCACCGCCACGTCCAGCAGTGGCGGCGTGGCTCAGTCCGCATCGCCCACGACCGAGCGAGCCTCCGAGACCGCATCCACCGTCGTCCCGACCTCGACCTCCGCCCCGCCGACGAGCGGGCCACCGTCGATCGCCGCGCCACGGCCCGGGGCCACCTGCTCGCCGGAGGGTGCAACGGCGCTGACCGCGGTGGGCGTGCCGTTGACGTGCACCGCCGAGAAGTGTCACGGCGTACCGTTCGACACCCCGCGCTGGCGGCGAACCACCTGCTGATCGGTTCGGCCAGCGGGGATCGAACCAGCGGCCCTAGTTGATGTCGAACTCGTTGCCTTCGGGGTCTGTCAGCGCGACGGCGTAATGGTCCAGACCCTCCTCGACGATCGTGTGCAGCCGCGTGGCACCGAGGGACACGAGCCGCGCCGCCTCGGCCTCGACCCGCTCGCGCCTGGTCTCGAGCGACGCACTGCGGTCACCGCTCGCGTTCACGTCGATGTGGATGCGGTTCTTGATCGACTTCTTCTCGGGGACGACCTGGAACCAGATGCGCGGACCCTCACCTCTCGGATCCTCGATGCGGTCTGCGCCGAGGCCGAGCTCGTCCTCGGGCACGCCGATCGAGCGGTAGAAGTCGTCCCACGAGTCGGAGCCGGGCGGCGGAGGTGCGATGACGTAGTGCAATGCCTCGGCCCAGAACAGCGCGAGCGGTTCGGGGGAGGTGCAGTCGATCACCAACTGGTACGAGACGGCCATCCTGAACACCTACCCTGACGACACGGAGGGGACGATCCCGAGTAAAGCGCGCCGACCCGTGGGCGCCGCGGGTCAGGCGTACGAGGGGGCGAATCTGATGGCCGAGGCTGGAGCAGGCGAACGCGCGGCGAGCTCCCGCGGGCCGCATCCGCCGCCGCCACCGCCGGTTGTGCCGGTTCCGAGCGTCGAGGCAGCACAGGCGTCCGCGGCCGGGGCAGCGGGGGGCCTCGAGGCGACGATGCGTCGCGCGGTGTCGTTCTCCGACGAGGAGCTTCACCGCAGCGTCGACGGCGAGTGGTCCACGGTCGACTCGCTCAGGCATGTCGTTCTCGTCGTCGATCTGTGGCTGTCCAAGGCCATCCTCGGTGAGTCGGATCCGTTCCACCCGATCGCGCTCCCACCCACGTTCATGCCGCCCAGGCTGCCCGGCTCGTCCATCGACCCCGACGCACGGCCCACGTTCGACGAGGCGTGCGACGTGGTGCGGGGCCGGCTCGTGTCCGTCCGCACGTACGTCGACGAGCTCACGCCCGACGAGCTCGGGCGCCCGGTCGAGGCGCACGCCAAGACCGTCGGCGGCGCGCTGAGCGTGCTCTTCGGCGAGATGAAGGCGCATACCCGCTACATCAACCGTGACCTCGACATCATCGAGGGCTCTCGGTCGAGCTAGCGCAGATCGCTCCGGCCATCCGCGGTCACGACCTGCGGGGTAGTAGCAGATGCACGGTGCTCGGATCGCCCAGGGGGAGCCGCACCACCGAGATGAAGAACTCGTCGATCTTGCGGATCGCCGCAACGAAGTCGTCGAGATCGGCGGGCCTGCCCACATACGCATCCGCAGGGAGGTCGTAGCTGCGCACGACGGCGGTTTCGGCGCTCGAGACGGTCAGCACCACGACGGGGATGCGGCGCAGGTCGGGTTCGGCCTTGATGTCCGCGAGGACCTGGAAGCCGTCCCGGCCGGGAACGGTGAGATCCAGGAGGATGAGATCGGGGCGTCGCGGCTCGGCCTGGTCGCCCTCACCCCGTAGGTAGGGAATCACGTCCGGGCCGTTGCCGATGACGCGGAGACGGCTGACGGCCGCGCCTTGGTTCAACGCCTCCCGCACCGCGCGGGCATCGTGCTCGTCGTCTTCGACCAGCAGCACATCGACGGGCCGGGCGGGTGTTGCGGACATGATCGGGCGGCGACGAATAGTGCTGCCTCATGCACACATCGTCGATGTCGCTATCGCCACCGGAGCCGGCAGGGGTACGCGGGAGGCCGACCCCCAACGCCGCATCTAGGAGGCCATTCCCAACTAATACAGGTGGATTGACGAACTGATCCATGCGCCTTACTTTGCAGGAGGAGCAAGGGGGGAACCATGACGGATCTGCTGGACGTGCCGGCCGTGCGCGTGGAGGAACCGGTCGCGGCGGCATCGGTTGCGCCGGAGCCGATGGTCGACGAGGGCGAGCCGTCGCGGGGGGCCCGCTGGCTGCTGGCGGCGTGCCTGGCCGGGGCGGCCGTGATCCACGCGGCGATGGTGCCCTCGCACGTCGGGGAGTCGGCGCTGGAGGGCTGGGGATTCGTCGTTTCGGCGTGGGCACAGCTGGCGCTGGCGGTGGCGGTCCTCGTCCGGCCGGCCCGGCGGGTCGGCGTCGCGGTTGTCGCGACGAACGCAGTCCTGATCGCGGTGTGGGCGGTCAGCCGGACCGCGGGCCTGCCGTTCGGCGCGCACTCGGGGCACGCCGAGTCGGTGACCTTCGTCGACGGCGCGTGCGTCGCGCTGGAGGGCGTGGCGGTGGTCGTCGGTGCGGCGCTGGCGGGCTGGCACCCGCTGCGCTGGCTGGCCCGCCTGCGGCCGCCGGTCGGGGCGGCCGGTGCCGTCGGCGCGGTCCTGCTGGCCACCGCCGCGGTGGTGTCCCCGGCGGCCGGCGACCACGCCGCGCGCAGCCACGGCGCACACGGCACCGCGGGCGACGAGCACGCCGGCGAGGTCGGCGGCCACGACCACGAGGCGATGGTGGCGGGCGAGACGGCGGACGACCTCGGGTTCGCCGCCCTGTCCAACGGCCACCAGCATGCGCACGGCCAGGACGAGCCGATGACGGCTGCCGAGCGGTCGACGCTCGCCACCCAGCTCGCCGCGACCGCCGACCTGGTGGCGCGCTACCCGACGCTGGCCGACGCCGAGGCGGCCGGGTGGCGCCGGTCGGGGCCGTTCTCGCCGGGGCTCGGGACGCATTACCAGGGTCCGAACTTCGTCCTCAACGCTGACGGCGACATGGACCCCGAGGACCTGGCCGCGCCGCTGCTGATCTTCGACGGTGTCACTCCCGATGCACCGCTGGCCGGGTTCATGTACCTGGCCTACGGCACGCAGTCCGAGCCCACCGGGTTCGCCGGCCCGAACGACCACTGGCACTACCACGAGAAGGTGTGCATCGTGAGCCGGCCCGGGGGCGGGTTCGACACGCCGTTCGGCGCCGACCTCGAGGGCGTCACCGAGGACATGTGCACGCAGGCCGGCGGGATGTTCATCCCGTTCACCGGCTACATGGTCCACGTGTGGAACGTGCCGGGCTACGAGTCGCCGAACGGGATGTTCACCGAGCTCAACCCCAAGATCACGTGCCCCGACGGGACGTACCACACGATTCCGGTCGAGGACCTGGGCACCAGGGACTCGACCTGCGCGAACCCGTGACGGCCACGGTCCGGGGGTCGAGGACCCGCGAGCGGATCCTCGACACCGCGGAGCGCCTGTGGGGCGAGCGGGGGGTCGACGGCGTGTCGCTGCGCGAGATCCGCATCGGCGCGGGGCAGCGCAACAGCTCGGCCCTCCAGTTCCACTTCGGCGGGCGCGACGGCCTGCTGCTGGCGCTGATCGAGCGCCACATTCCCCGGGTGGCGGCGCTCCAGGAACGGCTCTACGCGGAGATCGTCGCCCAGGGCCGCCGGGGCGAGGTTGCCGCGCTGGTCGAGGTCCTGTTGCGCCCCACGGCCGACTACCTCCGCGCCGGGCCGTCGGAGCGAGCTTGGGTGAAGGTGGTCGCCGACCTCGGCGCCCGCCCCGACGTGGCGGTCGCCGACGTGATCGGCCACGCCCCGGCGGTCGCTCTGCACGTCGGCGCCACACTCCACGAGCACCTGACAGCCACGATGGGCCGGGCGCTGGCGGCGGAGCGGATCATGGCGGTGTCGGTAGCCTCCCAACACCTGTGCGCGGACCGCGCCCGGGCGGAGGACGCCGCCGGCGCGCCGGCCGCGGGCCTGATGCGCCCGCTCCTGCCGTTCGAGCAGTGGCGGGCCAACCTGCTCGACATGGCGGTGGGTGCGATGACGGCCCCCGTCCGGCGGGGGTCCCTGGGTCGGGGCTGACCCCCGCCGATGCGTGTCCGCTCGTCGCGTTTCTACGCGGAAGCGGTCGCCATGACGACGACTTCCGCGTAGAAACGCCGAGCCTGCGGGTCGGGGCGATGTCCGCCAATGCCCAGGTCTTGTGGCGGACGTTCCGGTCAGCTGTCGACCCGGGCTGGGGTCTGATGGTTGGGAGCAGGGTCCAGTTGGGTGCTCCGGCGTAGAGCAAAGAGCGGATCCGGTAGTGCTGGAACCGTCTGATCCCGAACGCCACCCGCTTGAGGCGTTTGACGCACGGCTCATGGGTTGACGGTGGCTGTGTCGATACGCCGGTGGAGTGATGAAACCAGCGTCAGTGTGTCGAGGAGCTCGTCGTCGCCGACCGTGCGCTCGATGCGCGGATCGTGGCCGACGGGGTTGCGGAACAGGCGAAGAGACCCCGGCACAGGTTGGCGAAGCCGTTCTGTTCACTGCGGTCGGTCTCGGTGGCGTGGGCGTTGATGGTCACCCGGGGCGCGGTCCGGCGGCCAGCGGCAAGGGTGGCGTCACCCAGTGGGCTGTCGTCGCCGTCTTCCCCCGTCAGCACCCGGAGCCTGTTGGCGGTGATGCGCAGACCGACTTGCACGAGCACCTCATCAACCAGGTGGAGATTGGTTGACGCGGCTTCGGTTTGGCTTTCGGCGTTGACGGGAAAGAACGGGCGTCACTACGCTCAGTGCGTCGCCTTCGCGGGGATGTCTTCATGCGCATCTCATCGCGCGACATTCCAAAGTCGGTCAGCTATGCCTTGGCCCGACCACGCGCGACGACGCCAACTGCCGTGATTCACCCGTCTTCCAAGGAGGTCGAGTCATGTCCGATTGGCATCTCAGAGGTCGCCTGCGCGTGCGAAGGAAGGTGATGGCCGCCGTTGCTGTCGGGATCTTGACGGTGGGAGCGCTGGCTGCCTTCGCGAGCCAGGGCAGCGCCGACCCGGATCAGGCGCCGTGGCTTGATCCGCACAAGCCGATTTCCGCCCGAGTCAATTCCCTGCTTGCGGCGATGACGCTCGAAGAAAAAGTTGGCCAGATGGACCAGCAGTTGGTCACCACTCTGACCGACCCCGATGGTACGAGGTGCGGCGACAACGGGTTCAATATGCCGAACCCAACGTGTATGCAGAAGATACTTGTCGACCAGAAGACCGGGTCCGTGCTGGCCGGCGGCACCAACAATCCGATCGATACGACGGGAGGAGGCGGCGTTGGTAATACCGGCTTCGATTGGGCCAACGAATACAACATGATCCAGAAGTACGCTATTGAGAATTCACGGCTGCATTTGCCACTGCTCTTCGGAATCGACGCGGTACACGGCTTCGGGCATCCGTGGGAGGCCCCGCTGTATCCGCACTCGATCGGTATGGGCGCTACCTGGGATCCGTCAGCCGCTCAAACCGGCGGCAGCGCGACCGCGGATGCACTGAGGGCGACCGGCTGGGTGTGGAACTTCGCGCCCGTCCAGGACCTCCATCGCGACAATCGGTGGGGCAGGACATACGAGACGTGGGCGGAGGAGCCGGCCCTATCGGCGGCCATGGGTGCCGCCAATGTGCGCGGCCTGCAGGCAGCTGGTCCGGCGAATTCCCTCAATGTGGCGGCAACCGTCAAGCATTTCGCCGGATATTCGCAATCGATCAACGGTCACGACCGTAATGAGGCGTTGTTGCCGTTGAATTACCTGCAGAGCATGATCCTCCCGTCGTATGCGGGCGGCATTGATGCCGGCGCGGCAACCGTAATGGCCGACTCCGGGTCGATCAATCGTGTTCCAGCAACCGCATCGCACTACCTACTGACCGAGGTGTTGCGCGATCAAATGGGATTCCAGGGTGTCGTGATCAGCGATTACCAAGACGTCCCGGCACTAGAAACCGCGTACCACATCGCACCGGATCTGGCCGGGGCTATCGCCAAGGCCGTCAACGCAGGCGTCGACATGAGCATGCAGGTGTTCGGCCCGGATCAATGGCAGACCGCCATGCTACAGAATGTCGCCTCCGGAGCTATCAAGAAGACGCGCATCGACGAGGCGGTTCGCAGGATCCTGACCTTGAAATTCCAACTCGGCCTGTTCGATCAGCCGTGCGTCAGGGACCCCGACATCCCGTGTGTCGACGCCGCGGCAGCGAACGCGGCCGTCACCGCCGGACGCGATTCCACGCTCGACGCCGCCCGCAACTCCATCACCTTGCTCCGGAACGAGAACCAGGCGCTGCCGCTGTCTCCATCCGACAAGGTCGTGGTCACGGGCCCGAGCGCGGACTCGATGACCAACCAGCTCGGCGGTTGGAGCGTCAGTTGGCAAGGCGTATTCGGTGCGGGCCACGTCTGCTGCATGGGGCCCCCGGATCAGATCCCGCCGGGCACCACGGTGCTAAATGGGATTCAGACCGCGGACCCGAATGCCGTCTACGCGCCGGATCAAGCGACCGCCGTGGCGGAAGCGTCCTCGGCAAGTGCCATCGTCGCCGTGGTCGGGGAGAAGGCCTACGCCGAAGGACTCGGAGACGACCCGGCACCCCAGCTGCCACCCGATCAGAAGGCTCTGATCACCGCCCTCGAGGCGACCGGCAAACCGGTGATCGTCGTCGTGATCGCTGGTCGTCCGGTTGGTCTCGGACCGGCCGAGAATGTCGACGGCGTCATCATGGCCTACCAAGGCAGCACTGAAGCCGGCCAGGCCGTCGCCGACGTGATCTTCGGCGAGGTCAACCCGAGCGGCAAGCTCCCGGTCAGCTGGCCATCCGACGCTGCGACGGTCGGCGGGGACTTCGACGGCACGGCGCCTTCTCCACTGGGTGACCAGCCGAAGTTCTTCGACCAACTGCCCGGCACCGGTTCGGGACAGGGCCACGCCTACAACCCGCTCTACCCCTTCGGGTTCGGGCTGTCCTACACCACTTTCGCCACGAGCGATCTGACGGTCACTCCCGATGTGTCCACGGACGGCACGGCGACTGCGACATTCACGGTGAGCAACACCGGGACTCGTTCCGGAACCGAGATCGTTCCGGTCTACGTAAACCAGCCGGTCAGCAGCGTGGTCGTACCGCCCCAGCGGCTCGTCGGCTTTGCCCGCGTGACATTGGATGCTGGCCAGTCGCAGGTGGTTACCGTTCCGTTCCCGGTCTCCGCGCTAGCTGAGACTCAGGGCGACATCAACGCGGCCGAGCCACCGACCGTGGAACCCGGCTCCTACGTCGTCCAGTTGAACAAGAACACCACGACGCCGTACGACGTGGCAGCGTCGGCGCCGTTCACCATCCACTGATCCACGAGGGTGAGATCGCCGCGTCAACCATGGCGCGGCGACTCCCACCCGCTTCGCTGTGCGATGCGGCGGCGACATCTTGTCGCCGCCGCGCCGCAGAGATCGGGGACGTCTTTGCCGCGGACGACGGATTTCATATTTTGATCCTCAACTTGTGCGCCGGGATTGATCGCCCGGCTCGCTGACAGCGGCGCTCGAAATACCGCCGCGTAGACGCTCCAGCCGTCGGTGCGCACCGTGGCGCCTGGGGTGACGACCGAGCCGACGAAGCCACAGAGGGTCGCGGAGTCGACCTGGCGGAGATGTGCCAGGCGGACCCGGCCGAAACCCTTGGGCTCGAGGACCTCAACGGCGATCGCGACGACCGCCTTGTTTGTCGTGCCCCGACCCGCGGTGCGCTTGCCGCGCTCCCGGCCACCGATGCTCGTCTCGTCGACCTCGACGACGCCGTTGAGGCGATCCCGGTCTGATCGGACCATGGCCCGGCGGAGCTTGTGCATCCAGGTCCACGCCGTACGGTACGAGCCCATCCCCAGCACCCGCTGCAACCCAATGCGGAGACGCCGTTCTTCTGCGAGGTGACGAACCACACCGCCGCGAACCAGTCGGTCAGTGGCAGGCGGGACCGGTGGAAGATCGTCCCCGCCGGCACCGACGTCTTGCGCCGGCACGATCGGCACAGCCACAGACCCATCGCGGTCTTCCACACGTCCGGGCCATCGCCCAGAAGTTTCACAGCGACGGCTTAAGACCTGCGGCCAGCGCTCGTACGACGAGCTTCCCTTCGGAGGCACCTGGCCTTCTAGGGGCTCGGTCCGCTCCTCAGTCCGCCTCGGCGAGCAGCTAGCTTCTCCGCCGGTCGCGGCGGTCATCGAGTCGTAGAGCAACCGAGCGACCCTCGATGTCCCGAGGGTGAGCCGTCGTTGCGCTGCGCCAGCCACTCCACCACCGCTCTGAGCCCACCGGCGGCCACGCCTTCTTCGACGTGGCCGATCACTCGGCCGTACTCGTCAGTGCCGACCCATCGGTTCGTCCCACGCTCGTCCCACGCTCGTCCTACGAACGACGGCGTGCAGCGGCTATCTGCGGTCACCCACGGTCAACGTCGATGTGACGGACCTCTGGCGTTTCCCCAGGTCAGACGTGGATGGGCCCACCTTCGGCGGGCCCACTTGTGGTGGGATGAGAATGGTGTCGGTCGCCCGCGGACGCCGGTGCTCAGTGGTGCCTTGAGCCCGTAGGTCAGACTGGCGCCGGGGCTTCCAGGCACCTTGGATTGTTGCTTCGAGCACGTGTCTCAGATTCTCTGTGACGCCAGAGGCCCCGATGGGCGGCCATCTCATCAGCGAGAGGGAGGTGGTCGGGTTGGACGTGATTGTTGATCGCTGTGCTGCGCTCGATGTCCACAAGGACACGGTGATGGCGTGTGTCCGTGAGCCGGGACCGACCGGCCGGCGGCGGGTGCAGGAGGTGCGGGAGTTCCGGACCTGGACCTCGTCGCTTCGCGAGCTGCGGGACTGGCTGGCTGGCGAGGGCGTGTCGCAGGTGGCGATGGAAGCGACGGGGGTCTACTGGAAGCCGGTGTGGCATGTGCTGGTCGAGCTCGACGTCGAGTTGCTGCTGTGCAATGCCCATCACGTCAAGAACCTCCCGGGCCGCAAGACCGACGTGGCCGATGCGGTGTGGCTCTGCCAGTTGCTCGAGTGTGGGTTGCTGCGGGGTTCCTTCGTCCCGCCGACCGAGATCGCCGAGTTGCGGGACCTGACTCGGTATCGGACCAAGCTGGTCCAGGACCGGGCCCGGGAGACCCAGCGGATCCAGAAGCTCCTCGAGGACGCCAACATCAAGCTCGACTCGGTCGCCTCCGACGTGCTCGGCAAGGGTGCCCGTCGGATGCTCGAAGCGCTCATCACCGGTGAGTGTGACGTCGAGGCGATGGCGGACATGGCTCTGACCCGGATGCGCCCGAAGATCGGCGAGCTGCGCCTCGCCCTCGAAGGGCGTTTCACCGGGCATCACGCCCTGATGGCTGGCATGCACCTGCGGCACATCGACGAGCTCACCGAGCTGATCGAGGCGATCGAGGAGGAAGTCGACCGGCGGCTGGTCCCTTTCGCTGAGCAGGCCGCCCGACTCGGGACCATCCCCGGGATCGGCAAGCGCACTGCTGAGGTCGTCATCGCTGAGATCGGCGTGGACATGTCCCGGTTCCCGACCGCCGCGCACCTGGCGTCGTGGGTTGGCTTGTGCCCGGGCAACCACGAGTCCGCCGGCAAACACCGCTCGGGCAAGGCCCGCAAGGGCAACGCTGCGCTCCGCACCGCGCTGTGCGAGGCCGCCTGGTCCGCAGCCCGCAGCCGCGACACCTACCTGGCTGCCCAGTTCCGGCGGTTCTGCCGCCGGTTCGGCAAGCGCGGCGAAGGCAAAGCCATCTTCGCCGTGGCCCACACCATGGCCGTGATCATCTGGCACGTCCTGCACGACCAGGTCGACTACGACGAGCTGGGCGCGGACTACTTCGAACGCCGCACCGACAGCGAGGCACACACCCGACGCCTCGTCCGCCAGCTCGAAAAGCTCGGCCACAAAGTCACCCTCGCGCCCGCCGCTTGACCCAACAGAAACCCTGGGCCTCGAGCCCACACCAGGCTCCGCCCGGCCACGCCCCGACACGTCACCTCGCCGATGACACCAAAGTCATTCTCGTCTCAGAGCAGGTGCCCGGCGAGGGCGGTGGCGGTTGGCACGGCCCGACGACCCGATAGCGGCGGTTCTTCGACTGGTGCGCCGAGGATGGCGAGATCACGGAGTCGCCGATGCGGAACATGAAGGGCCGCGACGATCCCCGAGCAGCAGGTCCCGGTGCTCAGCGACACCGCGCTGCGTCGTCTGCTGAAGGCGTGCGAGGGTCCGGACTTCACCGAGCGCCGGGACACCGCCCTGGTGCTGTTCCTGCTCGACACCAGCGTCCGCCCTGTGCGGCGACACCGTCATTTGGCAGCGTTTGGGCTGACTACCGAGCAGAGGAAGTAGAACTGGGTATCGATCTCCTGTGCGACGCCGGAATCGACTGCGGCATCGACGGCGGCCTCGGACGTCATGGGAAGCATGGCAGCGTAGGCCGCTTGGCCGGCGGGCGAAGGGTCGGCCGGAACGATGAGGAAGACATGCCAAAGAGGATTGAACTCGCCATGGCCCGGGTGGGCTGGAATTGAGTCGAGCACGTGATCATGGAAGTCCGTGAAGCTCGACCCCGTTCCCTTGGTGGTCGCAGGGGTTGCACTGTGGCGGTGACGGCCACAGACCGGTGTCAGTTGGGTATACCACCTGATAGAAATCGGCGGCCGTGTGAGTGAGCGGACCGGCATTTTGTTTGACCTCGATGGCATTGATCGTCGCGACTCCACCCGTCGAAATAGGCAGGCTCGTATTCTGGGGGGCCCGGCAGCCGCCGACGTCGCGAACAGTAGACCGAGTAGCCCCAGAACGCTGCTGACCAGCACGAATCTACGCACTGCATCCCTCCCTTCAGGCGGGCATTCAGGATGGACGAACCATGCGGCCGACCTCGGCGCGCGGTAACCGCATCGACCCCGAGGATCGCTCGCTCATGCCCCTCATGTCCGTCACCGCTGCACGGACTCGTGCAGCATCCGCCCGCAGAACCAGGGCTGTCAACGGGTGTGAAGCGCATCAGCGACACACATGACAGTGTCGCAGGGGCGACGAGCCGCCGTCTTTGACGCCCATTGGGTTGCCATGGGGTCTCCAGTTGCGGCCGCACCACCACGGGCAGGAACCGTCGTGGGACGGGTAGTGCACCCGAAGCGGGTCGCCTGTGCCCGACCGACGTGTACCCACGGGATCGCACCGCGCAACGACCAGCCCGGGACCAGATCCCGCCGGAGCCGATACTGCGATTCCGACTCACCCGACAACAGTGACGCAATCGCTGAGCTGAGACATGCAAAACCGCAGGTCAGGACACCGTAGCGAGGGTGACGCTTCACACGTGTGAGGTCACAGGTTCGAGCCCTGTTACGCCCACTCGGCAATGGCGACGCGTTTGCACGCGGAAGCGGTCGCCAGAGCGACCAGTCCCGCGGTAAAAACGCGGACAGGGGCGCTAGCTGGCGTGGCGGTAGATCGCCTGCGCCGCTCCCTGCTGGTAGGCGGGGCCGACCCGGTCGATCAGATCCAGCCAGCCGGCGTCCGCCGCCAGGGCCGTGTCGGCCTGCTGGAGGGCGCCGATGTCGGCGAAGCCGCTCATCCACGCGTAGCCGCCGTACGGGCCGGTGACGTCGACGAGGAACATGCTCGGCACGCCGGTGATCCGCGCCGACGTCTCCGCGATCTCCACGCCGCCGGTGAGCGCAGCCCGGAGCTGCCCGTTGGCGGGTACCGCCTGGGCCACGGAGACGTACTGGGGGGTCGGGGCCGCGGGGATCGACCTCACCGGCCATGACCTGGGCCAGGTTGTCGGACGCCGGCCCTGCGAGCAGCTTGGCGCCTCGGTCGACCAGGTCGATGTAGCTGTCCGACGTGGCGAGCTTGTCGTTGGCCTGCTCCAGGTCGGCGAGGTGCTCGGCGAAGACGGCCCAGACGACCGTGCCGAGGTCCGGCGAGAACGTCGACGACCAGGCGTCGACGCGCAGCCCGGTCTCCTGGCGGACCTTCTCGGTCACCTCACCGACATAGGAGACCACGTCGCGGGTCGAGCCGGGCGCGAAGCGTCCGGAGCGTGTGAACAGGTACATGTCGCCCTCCTCGTGTGCCGCAGGAAGCGACACACTGAGTGTCACATTGTGCTGCCGTCACAAAACAGCAACATATTTGTGCGTTCAGCGGTCAAACGCGGCACAGCGTTACGCGCCGACAGGAGCAGGCACCACCGCGTCGGCGTGGGCCTCGATGACGGCGTCGGCCGAGGGGTCGAGCGAGCTGAGGCGCCGGCATTCGGGTGCGAGCACGAACATCGTCGGGCCGGCGCCGGTGAGGATGTAGTACAGGTGCGTCGGCGGGATGGCGGGGACCGCACCTCGGGCGGCGAGGTGCTCGAACAGGGCGACCGTGCGCTCGTAGATCGGGCGCACGTGGTGGTCGACCAGGTAGTCCAGCCGTGGGCCGTCGGCCTTGGACTCCTGCATGATGAGCCGGTGCAGCTGAGGGTTCCGGGCCGAGAAGGTGACGAACT
>CAVUBW010000024.1:0-709081 GCA_963739835.1 uncultured Acidimicrobiales bacterium | reverse complement strand
TCTTTTCGTTCTGGGTTCGCGAAAGTGGTTGATAACCAACCACTTTGAAGCCAGTTGCCCGCGGAACCAGCCAGCCGTGATTCAAACGGTGTAAGGGTCACCGTGAGTGTCAAACGGGCGGTCCGGCGGGGGTCAAGGAGCCCCGCAGGGGCCCGTGCGCAGCACGGCTTGTCCTTGACGCCCGCCCGACCGCCCCAACAATTACCAAAGAGGCCGGCTCCGCCGGCCTCCTAACCGGCCTCGTTGTCGTTTGGTCGTTTGCGTTGTCGTTTGCGTCACGGAGGCGGGTCGGTGAGCGGGGTGCGGCCCGCGAGCCGTCCTCCGGCCAGTGCCACCACTCGACCGCGTCCTCGCCCGCCAGCCAGCACAGCCAGTAGATCCGCCCGCTCGGCGCGCGCGCCGGGAAGTCGATCAGCCCGCGGGCCACGTCCCGCAGGACGATGCCCTCGGCGGCCAGCTCGTCGATGCAGCCCTGGATCGGCGTCGGGTCGGCCGGGACCAGGCCGTGGCCGTTCTGGCGGACAAGGCGGGCCCGGCGGGCGGCGTGGGCCCGGTAGTGGTCCCACGACTCCTGGGCGCGGGCCACCACCTCGGCCACCCAGCCGAGCGCGGCGTTGGCCTCCTCGACCGTCCACGTGCGGACGTCCTCGGGTTCCGGCACCGCGCCAGCGTGGCCGGCACCGCTCCGCTCCGCCACCCGGCCGGGTCCCTCCGTCCTGACCTCGCGGTGAACGTGGGGGTGCAAGCACAGCCGGCCCGGGTCTGGCACACTGACGCTGAGCGTCTCGCATCGCTCGCACCGTGAGAGGGCAACGACATTCCACATCGCGGTGTTATCTGGGTGTTGATTGCACATCACGGCTGTCGTGTCGGCTACTGACTGACGTGACAGTCCGTCCGGGGGGGTATGTAGGGGAACCGATGCGACGAGTCCCGATCAGGATGAAGCTGGCGGGGGCCCTTGCCGTGCCCTTGTTCGGCTTGTTCGTCATCACCGTCATCGAGGTGCAGCACACCGGCCAGGAGGTCGCCAACGTGCGGGCTCAGACCGAGCTCGCCCGTGCCACGATCGGCCCGTCCGGTGTGCTGAGCACGCTCCAGGACGAACGCACCTGGGCCGCCGTCGACCTCATCGGCTTCGCGGGTCAGCTCACGGCGCCGGTGGCCGGCTACGACGAGAGCCGCCAGGCGACGAACGAAGCGATCGCCGCGTTCCGCGCCACGCTCAGCGATGCCAGCCCGGCGGTGGCCAGCGCATACCAGCCTGCGCTCGACAACCTGGTCGTGCTCGAGCAGATCCGGGCCGACATCGACGCCAGCACGACGCCCCGCGACCTGTCCAACGTCGGGTTCGCCGACGACATCTTCGGGCGCTACTCGGCCCTCGTCGAGCCGTTCTTCGACAGCGACACCCGGGTGGCGCTCGCCGTGAACGACGCCGAGCTGCGGCGCTGGACCACGCTCGTCGGCGCGGTCAACCGCTCGAGCGAGACGGTGGGCGACCTCGCCCGGACGACGATCATCGACGGCGTGATCGGCGACGGCATCAACCAGCCCGCCGAGATCGCCGAGGAGTCCCGCCTGCTCGACAACCTCGACCGGCTCGGGGCCGAGCTCACCGACGCCCCCGAGCCCTACGCCAGCGTGGTCGGCCACTCGTACCCGAGCCAGCTGGTGGACTCGGTCAGCGAGCAGGTCCGCACCGCGATCGACGGCGGGACCGTCACACTCGACCCTGTTCGTCGCCGCGCGCGACGTGCCCGCCGACCAGGGGTACATGGGGCTGCGCGCCCGGCTCACCGACCAGCTCGTGGCGCGGGCCACCAGCTCGACCAGGCGGCGGCCTGGCGCCAGCGGCTCTACGTCGGGGTGGCGGTCGCCACGCTCGCCGCCGCAATCGTCCTCGAGCCGGACGTGTCGCGCTCGATCACCCGACCGCTGTGGCGCTGACCCGCCACGCCAAGGACATGGCCGAGCAGGGCCTGCCCGACGCGGTGACGAGACCCCGACACGCCGCTCGGCGAGGACGTGGTGGTGCCAGCCGTCGCACCGCTGCACCTGGCGACCAGCGACGAGGTGGCCGACGTCGCCGGCGTGCTGAAGACCGTGGCAGGAGACCGCCCTCGACCTCGCCGTGGAGCAGGCGGTCCTGCGCCGCAACATCGCCGACAGCTTCGTGAACCTGGGGCGGCGCAACCAGCACCTGCTCGGCCGCCAGCTCGACTTCATCACCGAGCTGGAGAGCAAGGAGACCGAGCCGGACGCGCTCGCCAACCTCTTCCGGGTCGACCACCTGGCGACCCGGATGCGGCGCAACGCCGAGTCGCTGCTCGTGCTCGCCGGCTTCGAACCTCCCCGGGAGTGGACGGTGCCGGTGCGGCTGACCGACGTGATCCGGGCGGCGCTCGGCGAGGTCGAGGACTACCACCGGGTGTCGGTCCGGGCCGTCGAGGCGGCGACGCTCCTCGGATCGGCCGCCGCCGACCTGGCCCACCTCCTGGCCGAGCTGCTCGAGAACGTGCTCGTGTCCTCGCCGCCCGACCAGTCCGTCGACATCCGCGGCCGCCACCGGGCCGACGGCCCGCCCGGCGGGACCAGCTACACCCTGCGGTCATCGACACCGGGCTGGGCATGACCGCCGACGACCTCGCGGCCGCGACGCCGGCTGGCCGGGGCGGAGAGCTTCACCAACGCCCCGTCCAAATACCTCGGCCATGACGTGGCGGGGAACCTGGCGGCCCGGCACCGGCATCCGTGTCCACCTCGACAACTCGCCGGGCAACGGCGTGACCGCCACGATCACGCTGCCGCCGGCGCTGCCACGACCGACGAGGTCACCGGCGTGCCGGTCACGCCGCCGGAGGGCCAGCGGGCGGGGCGCCTGGCCGCGGGCGTGGCCATGCCGGTGCCGTGGTCGGCCACCCCGCCGACGCCGACGTGGTCCGACCGGGTGGGCGCCCCATTGGCGGCCGGCGTGCGCCGCCCCGAGCCATCCCGCCGGTGCCGCCCCGCCGGCCCGGTGAGCCTCCCGCGCCGCAGGACGCGATCCCCGCTCCCCGCCGCCGAGGAGCCGGCCGCCGAACGGCCGCCGATCCCGCTGCCGTCCCGGTTCGCGCAGCGACTCACCGCGCACCGGCCGCCGCGACCCGGGCCCTACGCCCGGCCACCCTGCCTCCCCGCCTGCCGACCCGGCCGCCCGGGCCGGCACCCGTGGTGACCCCACCGGGCGTGCCGCCGGCCGGCGGCCGCGACCCGCTGCCCTCGGGGCCGCCGCCCGCAGCGATCTGGCCGCGCTCGCTGGCGCCCACCTCCCGGACAGGCAACGG
This sequence comes from uncultured Acidimicrobiales bacterium, assembly GCA_963739835.1. Taxonomy (GTDB): domain Bacteria; phylum Actinomycetota; class Acidimicrobiia; order Acidimicrobiales; family VFJN01; genus ZC4RG19. The sequence goes on along the minus strand of CAVUBW010000024.1, from coordinate 705,755 downwards.
CCTCGCCGCCCCGGGCGGGCAAGCGGCGCGGCCCCGGGACGAGGACGTCCTCGCGGGCGCTCGGCCGCTACGGCCCCCAGTCCCCGCAACCGCCGGCCGACAACGGCGGTGCGGCGGGTCCGGCCGGCGTGCCGCCGGACCGGCCCGAGCCACTGACACGCCGGGTGCCCGGGACACACATGCCCGAGACCGGGGTGGTGCGCCTGCGCGGCGACGGCCTGGTCGGCGCCACCAACGCCCCGGTGGGTCCCGCGCCCCGGCCGACGCCGGCCGCCCACAGCGCCGCGGCCGACGTCCAGTCGCTGCTCACCAGCTTCACGGCCGGCGTGCGGCGTGGGCTCGAAGAGGCCAACGCCAGGGGCAACGGCCACGGCCACGGTGCCCGTGTCGACGCCCCGGCGTCAGGCCTGCAGGACGATCAGCCGGGTCTCGGTCATCTCCCGCACCGTGCAGTGCGGGCCCTCACCGGTGTCGCCGTTGTCGTGCACGCCCCCGTAGGGCTGCTGGTCCGCCCGCCAGGTCGGCACCTCGTTGACGAGCACGCCCCCGAAGTCGAGCCGGCGCGCCGCGGCCAGCGCGGCGTCGAGGCGGGCGGTGAAGATCGCCGCCTGCAGGCCGTAGCGGGTGTCGTTGGCCCGTTCGATCGCCTCGTCGAGGTCGTCGTAGGCCGCGACGGCCACCACCGGGCCGAAGACCTCGTCCGCGGGACCCGCATGTCCGGCGTCACCCCGGTCAGCACCGTGGGCCGGAGGACGCCGTCGTCGCCGACCTCGCCGCCCACCGCCACCTTGGCGCCGCCGGCCGTGGCCTCGTCGATCCAGTCCTTGACGTGGCGGGTCTCGTCGGCGAGATCAGCGCCGACACGTCGGTGTCCTCGGCCAGGGCGGCCCGACGACCAGCGTCGCCACCTCCTCGACCAGGGCGGCGACGAAGTCGTCGTCGATCGCCCGGTGAACGAGCAGCCGCTGGGACGAGATGCACGACTGGCGGCGTGGCTGAACCCCGCACCCGCAGCTTGGCCGCCGCGCCGCCGCACGCCGTTGGGCTCGACGATGACCGGGCTGTTGTTGCCCAGCTCGAGGCTGACCTTCTTGCGGGGCGCCTTCGCCCGGATCGCCCAGCCGACGGGCGGGCTGCCGGTGAAGGTGATCATCGCCACGCCGTCGTGGGTGACCAGGGCGTCGCCGACGGTCCCACCGCCGCCCGTGACCACGTTGAGCCAGCCCGGGGCAGCCCGCACTCGTCCAGCAGCAGCGACGCGAGCGCCAGCGCAGATAGCGGGCGTCTTGGCTCGCCGGCTTGAGCACAGCCGGTAGTGGCGGTGGCGAGGGCCACGCGGGCCACGAGGTTGAGCGGGAAGTTGAGCAGCGCCGACGCCGACCGGGACCGCAGCGCGAACGCCAGCTTCCCTCGCCGGCCGGCGCAGGTCGATGCCAGCACCTGGCGAGCGTCCGGGCCTCGGCCCGTCGACCGGAACGTCTCCACCGCCCGGCCGGCCTCGACCCGGGCCGTCTGAGGCGGTCTCGCCTCGGCCGCGACGATCCGGGCGAAGTCCTCGACCCGGGCGGCCAGCAGGTCCGCAGCCCGGTCGAGCACCGCGGCGCGGGCGTGCGCGGCCAGCGGCTCGGCCAGGGCGCGGGCGGCGGCGACCGCCTGGTCGACGTGGCCGGCGTCGCACGCCGGCACCCGGCCGACCTCGCTGCCGTCGTACGGCGAGCGGACGACGATCTCGTCGCCGGTCGTGACCCGGTCGGGCCCGATCGGCACCGGCGTGACGTCTGCCATGAGGGGACTCCTCGCTGACGGGGGACGCGATGTTCCCCTGGTCTACCCGCGCCAGGGACCCGCTAGCGTCCCGCACCGACATGTCCCGCTTCCCGTTCCTCGACTTCCCCGGACCCCTCGCCTTCGCCCACCAGGGCGCCCACACCCCGGACGGCCCCGGCGAGAACACGATGGCGGCCTTCGAGCGGGCCGTCGCCCTGGGCTACCGCTACCTGGAGACCGATGCTCACGCCACCACGGACGGGGTGCTCGTCGCGTTCCACGACGACCGCCTCGACCGGTTGACCGACGGCGACGGAGCGATCGGCGACCTGCCATGGGCGGCGGTCAAGGCGGCCCGGGTGCGGGCCGCGAGGGCATCCCCCTGCTCGAGGACCTGCTCACCGCCTGGCCGGACGTGCGCGTCAACATCGACCCCAAGCACGAGGCCGCGGTCGAGCCCCTGATCGACCTGGTCCGGCGCACCGGCACGGTCGACCGGGTGTGCTTCGGCGCCTTCTCCGACCGGCGTCTGGCCCGCCGGGCCCGCCTCGGGCCCCGGGCGTGCACCTCGATGGGGCCCCGGCAGGTCGCCCGGCTGGCCGGCGCCGCCCGGGGCCTGCCCGCCGGCCGGTTCGAGGCCGCCTGCGTCCAGGTCCCGGTCCGCCAGGGGCCGGTGGCGCTGGTGACCGAGCGCTTCGTGGCCGCCGCCCACCAGCGGGACCTGCCGGTCCACGTGTGGACGGTCAACGACCCGGACGAGATGCGGCGCCTGCTCGACCTCGGCGTCGACGGTCTCATGACCGACCGCGCCGAGGTCCTGAAGACCGTGCTCACTGAACGCGGTGCCTGGGTGGACTGAGAGCGCGACACTGACGCCGTGGGCCGCCTCCAGGTGCCGTCCGTCCCCGCCGCCCGGCTGGCCGAGGAGCTGAGCGACGACGCCCTGACCACGCTCTACCGGGCGCTGCTGCTGCCCCGGTGTGATCGAGGAGAAGATGCTGGTCCTGCTGCGGCAGGGCCGGCTCTCCAAGTGGTTCTCGGGCATCGGGCAGGAGGCGATCGCGACGGGCGTCGTCACGGCGCTCGAGGCCGACGACTACATCCTGCCGATGCACCGCAACCTGGGCGTCTTCACCGGCCGGGACCTCGACCTGCCGCGGCTCTTCCGCCAGCTCCTCGGCCGCGAGGGCGGCTTCACGAAGGGCCGCGACCGCACGTTCCACTTCGGCACGCTCGACAAGGGCATCGTCGGCATGATCAGCCACCTCGGCGCGATGCTGCCGGTGGCCGACGGCCTCGCCCTCGCGGCCCAGCTGCGGGGCGACCGGCGGGTGGCCGCCGCGTTCACCGGCGACGGGGCCACGAGCGAGGGCGACTTCCACGAGGCGATGAACCTCGCCGCGGTCTGGAAGCTGCCGGTCCTGTTCGTGATCGAGAACAACCACTGGGGCCTCTCGACACCGGCCCCCGAGCAGTACGCCTGCGCCGACCTCGTCGACCGGGCGGCCGGCTACGGCATGCCCGGGCGAGATCGTCGACGGCAACGACGTGCTGGCCGTGCTACGACGCCGTCGCCGGCGCCGCGACGCGGAGCGTGCCCGGGCCGGCGCCGGGCCGACGCTCCTGGAGTGCAAGACGTTCCGCATGCGGGGCCACGAGGAGGCCTCGGGCAACGACTACGTCCCCGCCGAGCAGCTCGCCGCCTGGGTGGCGCGCGACCCGATCGCCCGCTTCGGCGCCCGCCTCGACGGCCGGGGGCTGCTGCCGCCGGCCGAGCGGGAGGCGCTGGTCGCCGAGCTGCGGGCCGAGGTCGACCGCCGGGTGGCGGACGCGCTGGCCGCGCCCGAGCCGGCCACCACCCCCGAGGCGGAGCGCGCCCGGTGTTGCGCGCCGGCTGCCCCGCTGCGCCGGGCCGGCGACGCCGACGGCAACGGCGTCTCCGGCGCCGGGGACGGCGACGCCGAGATGCGTTACGTCGACGCCGTGCGCGACGCCCTGGCCACCGCGCTGGCCGCCGACGACCGCGTGGTGCTGCTCGGCCAGGACATCGCGGCCTACGGCGGGGTGTTCAAGGCGACCGAGGGCCTCGCCGAGCGGTTCGGCGGCGAGCGGGTGCGCAACACGCCGATCGTCGAGTCCGGGGCGATCGGGGCCGCCCTGGGCCTGGCGCTGGACGGGTTCCGGCCGGTGGTCGAGATGCAGTTCGGCGACTTCGTGACCTGCGGGTTCAACCAGCTGGTCAACAACGTCGCCACGACCCGCTACCGCTGGGGCGGCGCGGTGCCGCTGGTCGTGCGGCTGCCGATCGGCGGCGGCCTCGGCGCCGGCCCGTTCCACAGCCAGAACGTGGAGGCGTGGTTCTGCCACGTGCCCGGGCTGAAGGTGGTGGCCCCGGCCACGCCGTTGGACGCCAAGGGCCTGCTGCTGGCCGCGCTGGACGACGGCAACCCGGTGCTGGTGCTGGAGCACAAGCGGCTCTACCGCAGCGCCCGGGGCCCCGTCCCAGCGGGCCACCACGTCGAGCCCTTGGGCCGGGCCCGGATCGCCCGCCCGGGGCGGGACGCGACCGTCGTGACCTACGGCGCCGGCGTCGGCTGGGCGCTGGCGGCGGCCGAGGCGGTGGCCGCCGACGGCCACGACGTCGAGGTGGTCGACCTGCGCAGCCTTGCCCCCTGGGACCGGGACACGGTGCTCGAATCGGTGCGGCGCACGTCCCGCGCGCTGGTGGCGCACGAGGCCCCGCTCACCGGCGGCTTCGGGGCCGAGATCGCGGCCACGATCGGCCAGGAGGCGTTCGCCTGGCTCGACGCCCCGGTGAGCCGGGTGGGCGGGCTCGACACCCCGATCCCCTTCGCCCCGCCGCTGGAGCGGGTGTGGTCGGCCGAGGACCGCCTGCTGCCGGCGCTGCGGCAGCTGCTGGCGTTCTGAGGGCCGCTTCGGCGCGGGCCGAACGGTCCGGGGCCGAGCATGCGGGCATGGACGACACGATCTGCTTCGGCACCCGGTCCGCGGTCGAGCAGGTGCTGCACGACGGCACCTTCCGCACGCCGCCGGCGCCGGCGACGCTGCGCCCGGGGGCGGCGGCCGAACTCCGGGCCGCCATGGCCCGGTTCAGCGACGGTGAGGCGCACGGCCCCCGCCGGGCCGCGGTGGACGCGGCTCTGGCGGGGCTCGACCCCGAGGCGGTCCGGGCTGCGGCCGCCGACGCGGCCCGGCGCCGACCGGCGGGCGGGGCCAGCGCGTTGACCACCGAGGTCCTGGCCCGCGTTCGGCGCCCGGGACGGCGAGGTCGCCGGGCTGGTGGCCGACGTGGGCCGCATGGTCGCGGTCATCTTCCGGGGCGAGCCGTCCTCACCGCCGGACGACGAGGCCGTGGCCCGGGTGCTCGACCGGTTCGCCGGCCACCCAGCCGGGGCCGTGGCGGTGGCGTCGGTGCTGTACCAGGCGCACGACGCCACGGCTGGGCTGGTCGCCGCGCTGCTCACCGGGCGCGAGCGGGGCGGGGACCGCCCGAGCGCCGGCGTGCGCACCCGCCGGGTCGCCACCGCCGACGTCGACATCGACGGCGCCGGGGTCCCGTCGGGCGCGACCGTCGTGCTCGACCTGGCCGCCGCCGACCTGGAGTTCGGCGCCGGGGCCCACCGCTGCCCGGGCCGGGCGGTCGCCGAGGCGATCGCCGCCGGGATCGTCAGCGCTGCGCCGTGACCGTGTCCCGCAGGACGTCGAGGCCGAGGGCGATCTCGTCGTCGCCGATCGTCAGGGGCGGGACCAGCCGCAGCACGTTCTCGTCGGGGCCACAGGCCAGGAGGATCACGCCTGCGTCCAGGCACGCGGCGCAGACCGCCTCGGTCACCGCCTTGTCGGCCAGCTCGACGCCGACCATGAGGCCGATGCCCCGGATGTCGCGCACCGCCGGGTGGTCGCCGATGTCGGCCCGCAGGCGGTCGAGGATCCTCGCCCCGAGCTCGCGGACCCGGGCGTAGCCCTCGGTCTCCTCCAGCACGTCGAGCGTGGCGATAGCGGCGGCGCAGGCGACGGGGTTGCCCCCGAAGGTCGAGCCGTGGGTGCCGGTCGGCCAGCGCTCCATGAGCGCCCGGGGGGCGACGATGCCGCCGAGCGGCAGGCCGGAGGCGACGCCCTTGGCGAACAGCACCACGTCGGGCCGAACCCCGTAGGTCTCGGCCGCGAACGGCTGGCCCGTGCGGCCGATGCCGCACTGCACCTCGTCGAACACCAGCAGGATGCCGTGGGCGTCGCAGCGCGCCCGCAGGCCCTCCAGCCACGCCCGGGGCGGCGGGACGTAGCCGCCTTCGCCCAGCACCGGCTCGACGATCATCACCCCGACGTCGCTCGGCGGCGCCACCAGGTCGAGCAGGCGGTCGAGCTCGGCCAGGGCGGCCTCGGCCGCGGCCTCGGGGCTCGCGTGTCCGGAGGGCAGGCAGTACGGCGCGTGGTAGACGCCGGGCAGCAGCGGCTGGTAGCCCTCGCGGTAGCGGCCCTTGGCCGTTGTCAGCGTGGTGGCCGCCAGCGTGCGGCCGTGGAACGCGCGGCGGAAGGCGATGACGCCCGGGCGGCCGGTCACCTTGCGGGCCAGCTTGAGCGACCCGTCCACCGCCTCGGCGCCCGAGTTGCAGAAGAACACCTGCGGCTCGTCGAGGAACGGGCACAGCGCGCCGATGCGCTCGGCCAACTCGATGTTCCGGGTGTGGTGGACGACCACCGAGGTGTGCAGCAGCGTGGCGGCCTGCTCGGCGATGGCGGCCACCACCCGGGGATGGGCGTGCCCGGTGGTGTTGACCGCGATGCCGGCGCCGAGGTCGAGGAAGCGGCGCCCCTCGACGTCCACGATCCAGGAGCCCTCGCCTCGGGCGGCCACGATGTCGTAGTAGCGGGGCAGCACCCCGGCCAGCGCCTCGTGGTCGCGGGCCAGCCAGGCGGCGGTGGCAGGTCCGGCCGGGGCCGGGCGGGTGAAGGTGATCACGAGTCCTCCCCGAGCGGGTGCGTGTCGATCTGGGCCTTCTGGAGCCGTCCCGAGTAGTCGACGTAGACGGTCTTGACCTGGCTGAACTGCTCGATGCCGCGGTGCCGGCCTCACGGAAGCCGTTGCCGGTGTGCTTGGTGCCGCCGAACGGCAGCGGGATCTCGGCGCCGATCGTGGGGGCGTTGACGTAGACGATGCCGGTGTCGATGCGGTCGACGGCGCCGAGCGCGACCGAGATGTCCCGGGTGTAGACCGCGGCCGACAGCCCGTACTCGACCGAGTTGACCACGTCGAGGGCCTCGTCCAGGTCGGCCACCTCGATCACCGACAGCACCGGGCCGAACACCTCGTGGCGGGCCACGTGGTGCTCCGGCCGCACGCCGGTGAGGACGGTGGGCGCGAAGAACGCCCCGCCGCAGCCCTCCACCGTGACCGGGGCGCCGCCGGTCACGGCCACCGCGCCCTCGTCGACGGCCCGCCCGACCAGGCCCGCGATGCGGTCGGCCGACTCGGCCGTGATCACCGGCCCGACGTCGACCGCGGGGTCGCGGGGGTCGCCCAGGCGCAGCTCGCCGGCCCGCTTGACGATGCGGTCGACCAGCTCGCCCGCCACGTCGGGGTGGACGATCAGGCGGGAGGTCGAGGTGCAGCGCTGGCCCGACGTGCCGAACGCGCCGAACACCGCGCCGTCGGTCGCCAGGTCGAGGTCGGCGTCGGGCCGCACCACCATGGCGTTCTTGCCGCCCAGCTCGAGCGACAACAGCCGGGGCCCGGACTCCATGGCCGCGGCCGCCACTTTGCGGCCGGTCGGCACCGAGCCCGTGAAGCTCAGGGCCCCGACGCCCGGGTGGACGGCGAGCGCGGCGGCGGGCTCGGCGAGGCCGTGCACCACCTGGACGAGGTCGGCGGGCACGCCGGCCTCGACGCACGCGGCGACGAACGCCTCGCAGCAGGCCGGCGCGTGCTCGCTCGGCTTGATGACCACGCCGTTGCCGGCGAGGAGCGCCGGGAAGATCTTCCACGACGGGATCGCCACCGGGAAGTTCCAGGGCGTGATCAGCCCGACCACCCCGACCGGGTGGCGGGTGGTCCAGCACAGCTTGTCGCCCAGCTCGGACGGCACGGTCTCGCCCCAGGCGGACCGGCCCTGGCCGGCGACGAAGACGGCCATGTCGACCGCCTCCTGCACGTCGCCGCCCGCCTCGACCAGCACCTTGCCCGCCTCGCGGCTGACCAGGTCGGTGAGGGGCGCCTTGGCCGCCGCCAGCTTGGCGCCGGCGGCCGCGATGACCTCGGCCCGAGCGGGAGCGGGACGGCGGACCCACTCCCGCTGAGCCGAGGCGGCCCTGGCCACGGCGGCATCGACCTCCGCCGCTCCCTGCGCCGGGAACTCGCCCACCACATCGTCGGGGTGGGCGGGGTTGACCGAGCGGAACGTCGTCGTCGTCATGGCGCTCCAGATGTCCGGATCTGAAATGTATGTTTCAGAGTTGACGCAGACCGTATCATCTCATCCATGTCCGGCGTGGCTGCGAGCATCGAGGAACGGCGCGAGCTGCTGTCGCCGACCGAGCGCCACGTCGCCGAAGTGGTGCTGCGCGACCCCGAGGCGGTCGCCTTCGGGACCGTCGCCCGGGTGGCCGACGCCGCGGGCACGTCGGGCGCATCGGTCGTCCGGCTCGCCAACCGGCTCGGCTACGGCGGGTTCAGCGAGCTGCAGGCCGCGGTGCAGGCCGAGATCGGCCAGCAGCTGCGGCCGGCCGTCGAGCGCATCCGCGACGAGCGCGGCTCCGACGTGGTCAGCCGCACGCTGCGGGCCGAGGTCGACAACGTGCACCGCACGCTGGCCGCGGTGGCGACTGAGGCGTACGCGCAGGCCGTCGACCTGCTGGCCGACCGCCGGCGCCGCGTCCTCGTCGTGGCCGGCGAGGCCGAGGCCGGGGTCGGTGCGATGCTCACGTCGTCGCTCGACCTGGTGCGCGAGGGCGTCGAGCAGGTCGGCGGTTCGGACGTGGCCGTGGCCCGGCGGATGGCGGCGTGCGGCCCCGACAGCGTGGTGGTGGCGATCGACATGCGGCGCTATGAGCGCTGGGTCGTCGACCACGTGGGCCGGGCGGTCGCCGCAGGCGCCACCGCCCTGGCGGTGACCGACAGCCCGCTGTCGCCCCTGGCCCGGCTGGCCGACGTGACGTTCACCGTGGCCGCCGAGGGTGCCGGCGTGTTCGACAGCCACGTCGGCACCCTCTCCCTGGTCAACGCGCTGGTCACCGGCGCCGCGGCGCGGCTGCGGCCGAGCGCTGCCCGCCGGCTCGACGCGGTCGAGGCGGCCTGGCGGGCCGCGGGCACCCTGGTCGAGCCGTAGCACTGGTTGCCGCTCAACGTGTGTTGCCGAATGCCCTCCGGGGTGTGATCATTCCGTCACGGCCGGGGGGCTTGCGGCTGGTGGGGCTGCGATTACCCGCGCATGGGGAGAGCGGTGCAGGTATTCCTTAGCTATCGGCGCAGCGACGCCGGGGGCCACGCCGGGCGCCTGGCGGAGACGCTGGTGTCCCGGATCGGACGCCATCGCGTCGTCGTGGACGTCGCCGCGGCCGGCGGTGAGGCGCCGGCCGTCGCGGTCGACCGGGCGCTGGCGCGCTGCGACGCCCTGCTCGCGGTCATCGGGCCGGGCTGGCTGCGGGCGGCCGGGCCGGCCGGCCTGCGCCGCCTGTTCCAGCCCGACGACTACGTCCACGTCGAGCTGGCCCGGGCCCTGCAGCTGGGCGTCCCGGTCGTGCCGGTGCTGGTGGGCGGGACCGCTGTCCCGGCAGCCGCCGACCTGCCGCCGGACCTGCGAGGCATCGCCCGGCAGCCGGCGGTCACCCTGCGCGACGCGACCTGGCACGAGGACGTCGCCGCGCTGCTGCGGCGCGTCGGCGAGCTCCGGGCCGACGCCGAGAATGTGGCCCGCCCCGGGCGCCACGCCCGCGGCGGGCGACGGCCCGCCATTGTCGTCGCCGCCCTGGTGGCGGTGGTGGTCCTGGTCGGCGGGGCGGCGTGGGCCTGGCGCTCCCGCCTGGACGACGGGTCCGCCGCCTCGTCCACGGGCCTCGCGGCCTGCCCGGTGACCGAGGAGGCGACCTGGCACGAGCTGCGGCCGGTGGCGACCAAGGCCGAGGTGCACGTCGGCGACGGATCGCTGTTCCTGCGGGTCGCCACCGCCCGGTGGCGGATGGTGGCGGCCGGGACGTTCCAGATCGTGCTCGGCACCGAGCTCGAGAACCTCAGCCCGGGCAGCCACGGCGACGACCCCGACCTCTACCGCGCGCTGGTCGTGGCCGGTCGCGACTTCCCGGTGACCTGCTTCGCCGCCGAGCCGCTGGTGGTGGCCGCCAACCAGAAGGGCCGCGCCACCCTGGGCTTCGAGGTGGCGTGCGAGCCGACCGCCGCCGTCAGCCTGGCGGTGCGGGGCGGGGACACCGCGCCGGTCGTCGAGGGCGCCGCCTCGGTCACCTGCTAGCGCGCGTAGGGTCCGGCCATGACCTCGGGACGCCTGGCCGGGACGACCGTGCACGCACCTTCCGGGATGGTCGCGTCGGTCGACCACCTGGCCTCCTCCGCCGGCGTGGCCGTCCTGCGCGCCGGCGGCACCGCAGCCGACGCGGCGGTCGCCGCGGGCGCGGTCCTGGCCGTCACCAACCAGCAGGAGTCGGGCATGGGCGGCGACCTGTTCGCCCTCGTGCACCGCCCGGGCGAGCCGGTGGCCGCGCTGTGCGCCGCCGGGCGGGCCGGCTCGGGTGCGGACGCCGTGTCCGCCCGCGCCGAGGGCCACGACACTCTGCCGCCGGTCGACGACATCCGGGTCGTCACCGTGCCGGGGTGCGTCGACGGCTGGCTCGAGCTGCACCGCCGCTTCGGGCGGCTGCCGCTGCCCCAGGTTCTGGACGCAGCGATCACATACGCCGCGGCCGGCTTCCCCGTGTCCCCGCTGCTGTCGGTGGCGGCGTCCCTGATCCTCGGCGTCGCCGGCGCCGACGACTACCGCGACCCCGCGATGGCCAACGGCGGCCGGCTGCCTCCGGGCACGCTGATCCGCCGGCCGGGCGTGGCCGCGGCGCTCGCCGCCATCGCCGCCGAGGGCCGCGCCGCGTGGTACGAGGGTCCCTTCGGCGAGGGCATGCTGGAGCTCGGCGCCGGCCTGTACCGCCGCGGGGACCTGGCCCGGTGCCAGGCCGACTGGGTCGAGCCACTGGTGCGTACGGTCTGGGGCCACGAGCTGGTCGTCCCGCCGCCGCCATCCCAGGCGTACCTGGTGCTGGCGGGGGCGGCGGTGGCCGAGGAGCTCGGCCTGCCCGACGACCCCGACGACCCTGCGTGGGCCCACCTGCTGGCCGAGGCGGCCCGCGCCACCGGCCTCGACCGGGACGCGGTGCTCCACGACGGCGCCGACGGCGATGCGCTGCTGGCCCCCGACCGCCTGGCCGCCCAGCGGGCGGCGGTCGACCGGGAGCGCCGGAGCGCCGCCGGCGCGATGGCGTCGCTGCCCGGCGACACCACCGTGTGCTGCGCGGTGGACGCCGACCGCATGGGCGTCACGCTGATCCAGTCGAACGCCTCGTGGTGGGGGGCGCAGATCGTCGAGCCGGCGACCGGCGTGTTCCTGCACAACCGGGGCGCGGGGTTCAGCCTCGCGCCCGACCACCCGGCGGTCTGGGCGCCGGGGCGACGGCCGCCTCACACGCTGTCGCCGGTCCTGGTCCGGCGCCCGGACGGGTCGCTGCGGGCGGTGGTCGGCACCCGGGGCGGCGACACCCAGCCCCACGTCGTGCTCCAGTTGCTGGCGCGGCTGCTGGTCCACGACCAGTCGCCGGGCCGGGCGGTGGGCGCGGGCCGCTTCGTGCTCGGACCCGGCGGTTTCGAGGTGTGGCGCGACGGTGGGCCGGCGTACCTGCGCATCGAGCAGCACGCGCCCGCGGCGTGGGAGGAGGGCCTGGCGGCCCGGGGCCACGACGTGCGCCGCAGCGGCGAGGAGGTCGACGGCGGCTTCGGCCACGCCCAGCTGATCGAGGCGACCGACGGCGTCCTGGCGGGGCTCGCCGACCCCCGCGCCCTCGACGGGGCGGCGGCGGGCTACTGACCCGGGCGTTCTGTCCGCCGAAATGGTCGCTGGGGCGACCGTTCCCGGGGACAAAACGCGGTCAGTCGGGATCGGCGAACGAGGGCGCCCGCTTCTCGAAGTAGGCGGCCACCGCCTCGACCTGGTTGGGGGTGCCGATCAGCGAGCCGATCACCTCGCGCTCGGCCGCGTACTGCTCGGCCAGCGACACCGTGCCCGACTGGTCGATCAGGCGCTTGATGCCCCGGATGGCATGCGGGCTGCGGCCGGCGATCTCGGCGGCGAGCGCCAGCGCGTCGGCGAGCGGGTCGTCGCTGGTACGCGTGGCGAGGCCGAGGCGGGCGGCCTCCTCCCCCGTCACCATGCGGCCGGTCCAGGTCAGCTCCTTGGCCACGTCGGGGCCGACCAGCCGGGGCAGCGTCGCGGTGCCGGTCATGTCCGGCGAGATGCCCCAGCGGATCTCCAGCACCGACAGCTTGGTCTCGGGGTGCACGATGCGGATGTCGGCGCCCAGCGCGATCTGCAGGCCGCCGCCCAGGCAGTGGCCCCAGATCGCGGCGATGACCGGGACGGGCACCTCCGACCAGCAGTGGGCGGCCTGCTGGGCCAGGTGGGTGGTGCGCCCGCCGGTCCGGCCGATGGCGCCGATGTCACCCTGCGGCTCGGAGTCGGTCCCCCGGGCGTCGCCCGCCATCGCCTGGAAGCCCGAGAAGTCGAGGCCGGCCGAGAACGCCCGGCCCTCGCCGGACAGCACCACGGCCCGCACCGACGGGTCGCGGGCCAGGCGGGCCCCGGCGTCGACGAGGCCGGCGAACGTGTCGCCGTCGAGCGCGTTCAGCTTGTCGGGACGGTTGAGCCGCACGTCGGCGACGCCGCCGTCGATGTGCACGGTCACACGGTCGGACATCGGGAGCCTCCTGGTTCGCCCCCCACAGTAGGGTCGGCCTGGATGAGCGACATAAGAACGCTGCCGGTGACGTCCCGGCTGATCGACTACGTCGTCGACCACGGCACCTGGCCGGTCGACGCGGTGATGGCCGACCTCCAGGCCGAGACCGCCGCGCTCGGCCCGATCGCGGGCATGCAGGTCGGCCCCGACCAGGGGCAGCTCCTGACGCTGCTCACCCGCATCGCGGGCACCCGCCGAGCTGTCGAGGTCGGCACGTTCACCGGCTACTCGTCGCTCTGCATCGCCCGGGGGCTCGAGGCGGGCGGCACGCTGCTGTGCTGCGACGTCAACGAGGAGTGGACCGCGCTGGCCCGCCGGGCCTGGGCCCGGGCGGGGCTCGACGACCGCATCGAGCTGCGCATCGCCCCGGCGCTCGACACGCTGCGGGCACTGCCGCCGGACGCCGACATCGACCTCGTCTTCATCGACGCGGACAAGCCCGGCTACGTGTCCTACTGGGACGAGCTGGTGCCCCGGGTCCGCCCGGGCGGCCTGCTCCTGGCCGACAACGTCCTGTGGTCGGGTCGCATCGCCGACCCCGACGCCGACGACGCCAACTCGGTGGCGCTGCGGGCGTTCAACGACCACGTGGCGGCCGACGACCGCGTCGAGGTGGCGATGCTGCCCGCCTACGACGGGCTGACCATCGCCCGCAAGCGCGCGGAGGCATAGCCTCGGTCCGCGATGGCCGACGACGAGACCTGCACCATCCTCTACAACCCCCGCTGCTCGAAGTGCCGGCAGGCGCGCGACCTGCTCGCCGCCGAGGGCGTCGAGGCCGACTTCGTGCACTACCTCGAGGACACGCCGAGCCGGGACGAGATCGTGCGCATCTACGAGCTGCTCGGCATCGACGACCCCCGGGCGATGATGCGGCCCGGCGAGCCGGAGTACCGGGATCTGGGGCTGGCCGACGCCGACCACGACGCCCTGTTCGACGCCATGGTGGCCCACCCGATCCTGATCGAGCGGCCGATCGTGATCGTCGGCGACCGGGCGGTCGTGGCCCGCCCGCCCGAGCGGCTCCAGGAGCTGCTGGGCGGCTGACCACGAGCGCCGGCCCCGGGTTCAGCGTTTTGTCCCTGGAAGTGGTCGCCCTGGCGACCACTTCCAGGGACGAAACGCGATCGTGCGTGCTCAGAGCGCGAGCTTCGCCTCGGCCAGCGCGGCGCGGGCCTCGTCGCTGCCCTCGATGTCGACCCGGGCGGCCGAACGGCGACCGGTGAGGTAGAGGACCAGCTCCTGGGGGCCGCCCGTGAGCGTCACCGCCGGGCGGTCGCCCTTGGCCGGGATCTCCCCGTGGCCCGGGGCCACCAGCGCCACGCCCGCGCCCTTGACCCGGCGGAGCATGAACCGACCCATGCGGCGCAGCCCCGACCACAGCCGGGCGTCGAGGTCGGCCCGGTCGGTGCGGGGGTCCTCGCCGTTGGCCCGGCGGACGTCCTCGTGGTGGACGAACCACTCGTTCAGGTTGAGCGGCTCGCGCAGGCCAGGCAGCCGCCAGGGGAAGGCCGGCGGTCCGCCCCGCAGCCGCTCGACCAGGCGCTCGTAGCCCTGGGCGCGGCCGCCGTCCATCAGCTTGCGGTCGAGCTTGGGGAACCGGTCGCCGGCCATGATCACCAGGCCGGCCCGGGGGTCGTGCTCGCGGACCACCAGGTGGGCGGCCAGGTCGAGCGTGGCCCAGCCCTCGCACAGGGTCGGCGCGTCCGGCCCCTTGGCGACGAACAGGTCACAGAGCTCGGCCCGCTCGCGGGCGTCGAGAGGTACGTCAGACACGCCGCTAGGGTACGCGCCCATGGCTTCTCCTCCCCCGTACGAGATCGACGACGGCGCCACCTACGAGGTGACGATCGCCACCGACCGCGGCGACATCGTCATGGAGCTCGACCCGAAGCTGGCGCCCAACTCGGTCAACAACTTCGTGGCGCTGGCCCGGCGGGGCTACTACGACAACGTGACCTTCCACCGGGTCGTGCCCGGGTTCGTGATCCAGGGCGGCGACCCCGAGGGCAGCGGGCGGGGCGGCCCCGGCTACCAGTTCGCCGACGAGCCCGTGCAGGGCGAGTACACGCTCGGCGCCGTGGCCATGGCCAACGCCGGGCCGAACACCAACGGCTCGCAGTTCTTCATCTGCATCGACGACTGCCAGCGCAAGCTCGACAAGGCCTACAACCTGTTCGGCTACGTCACGTCCGGCGTGGACGTGTCCCAGCAGATCCAGGTCGGCGACGTGATGCGGTCGGTCTCGGTGGTCGAGAGGCCGGGCAGCTGACCCGCTGCCGGTAGGCTCGGCGGATGTCCGTCGAGCCGCTCTACGAGCCCCGCGGCGCCGACTTCGTCCCGACCGGGCACACCCGGGGCCCGTGGGATCCCCGCCACCAGCACGGCGGCGCGGTCGCCGCGCTCGTGGCGCGCGCAGTCGAGCGGCGGGCGGGCGACGGCTTCTGCGTGACCCGGCTGACGCTCGAGCTGATGCGCCCGGTGCCGATCGACCGCCTGGCGGTCGACGTCGACGTGCCCCGGCCGGGGCGCCGGGTGCTGGGCATCAGCGTGTCGATCAGCGCCGGCGACCTCGAGACCGAGGTCGTGCGGGCACACGCGGTGGCCGTGCGGCGCACCAATCTGCCGACCGGCGAGGGCCACGCCAGCTTCCTCGAACCGGGCCCCGAGGCCGGCAACGAGACGTCGCTGGCGTTCGACCCCGACGACGAGCTCGCGTTCCATCGCACCGGCGTCGAGGTGCGCTACGTCGACGGCGGCGGCGACCGGCCCGGTCCCGCCCGCGCGTGGTTCCGCCTTCGGCGCCCGGTGGTCGCCGACGAGGAGCCGAGCGGGGTGCAGCGGGCCGCGGCCGCGGCCGACTTCGGCAACGGCATCTCGTGGGTGCTGCCATTCGAGGACTGGATCTTCCTCAACCCCGACCTCACCCTCCACCTGGCCCGCCCGCCCGTCGGCGAGTGGATCGGCCTCGACTCCCGCACCCTGCCCAGCGACCAGGGCATGGGCATGGCCGAGAGCGAGGTCTACGACTGTGAGGGCCGGCTGGGCCGGGCGGCGCAGAGCCTGCTGCTCGAACGCCGCACCCAGCCGTGAGCCCCGGCGGCGACCACAACGTCGCCGCGCTGCACGAGGCGATCGCCGCCGCCGTCCCCGACCGCGACTGCGTGGTGGCCGGCGGCGTGCGCCGCACCTGGGCCGAGGTCGCCGACCGCACCCGGCGGCTGGCTGCGGTGCTGGCCGGCGCTGGTCTCGGGCTGCGCGACGACCCGGCCGGCGGGCCGCCGTGGGCGTCACCCCACGACCACGTCGCCCTCTACCTCCACAACGGACACGA
The DNA here is from genome assembly GCA_963739835.1 of uncultured Acidimicrobiales bacterium. GTDB lineage: Bacteria > Actinomycetota > Acidimicrobiia > Acidimicrobiales > VFJN01 > ZC4RG19. The sequence goes on along the minus strand of CAVUBW010000024.1, from coordinate 689,629 downwards.
GTACCTGGAGGGGATGCTCGGCGCCTGGAAGGCGCGGGCCGCCGCCGTCAACGTGAACTACCGCTACGTGGCGGCCGAGCTGGCCTACCTGCTGGCGGACAGCGCGGCCCGGGCCGTGATCTTCGGGGGCCGGTTCGCCGCCACGCTGGCCGAGGCGCGCGACGCGCTGTCCCCGCCGGCCCTGTTGCTCCAGGTCGACGACGGGTCGGGGGCGGCGCTGCTGCCCGGCGCGGTTCCCTACGAGGCGGCGCTGGCCGCGGCCACGCCTGCGCCGCCGGTCGGCCTGTCCCCCGACGACCGCTACATCCTCTACACCGGCGGCACGACCGGTCGGCCCAAGGGCGTGCTGTGGCGCCAGGGCGACTTCCTGGCGACCGCGCTGGGCGTCCAGGGCACGGTCGAGGACCTGGTGGCGGCAGCCCGGTCCCGGGACGGGCTGCGGACCCTGCCGTCGGCGCCCTTCATGCACGGCGCCGCCCACTGGAACGCCCTCTCGGCCTGGATCTCTGGCGGGGCGGTGATCGTCCAGGACGACCCCGGCCGGCTCGACCCCGCCGACGTGCTGCGGGTGTGCGAGCGCGAGCGGGTGAGCGCGCTTCAGGTGGTGGGCGACCCGTTCGCCCGGCCGCTGCTCGACGAGCTGGACGCCCGCGACTACGACCTGTCGGCCCTGCGGTTCCTGCTGTCGGGCGGCGCCGTGCTGTCGGCGCCGACCAAGCGCCGCCTGGCCGCGCGGCTGCCCGGGCTGCGCGTCGTCGACGTGCTGGGGTCGTCGGAGGCCGGGCGCCAGGCGGTGGCGTCCGACGACGCCGGTTTCCGCCCCGAGCGCTCGACGGTCGTGCTGTCGGCCGACCGCGACCGGGTGCTGGCGCCGGGCGACGACGAGGTCGGCTGGCTCGCCCAGGCCGGCCGGGTTCCGCTCGGCTACCTCGGCGATCCCGACAAGACCGCGGCCACGTTCCCGGTGGTGGGCGGCGTGCGCCACGCGGTAGCCGGCGACCGCGTGCGCCTCGGCGCCGACGGCCGCATCGAGCTGCTGGGCCGCGACGCGGCGACCATCAACACGGGCGGCGAGAAGGTCTTCGCCGAGGAGGTCGAGCAGACCCTCACGTCCCACCCGGCGGTGGCCGACGCCGTGGTCACCGGCCGCCCGAGCGAGCGCTGGGGCAGCGAGATCGTGGCCGTGCTGTCCGCCCGCCCGGGCCACGACCGCCCGCCCGACGCCGACCTGCGGGCCCACTGCCACCGCACGCTCGCCGGCTACAAGGTCCCCAAGGCCTTCTGCTGGGTCGACGCGGTGGTCCGCTCCCCCGCCGGCAAGCCCGACTACGCCTGGGCCCGGGCCGTCGCCGAGTCGGCGAACTCGTCGGTCGTGTAGCGCCAGGCCCGGGCGTCCGCGGGCCACGTGCCCTCGGCCAGGCCGGCCTTGCCGACCAGGTGGTCGACGAAGTCGCCCGGCTCCGGGAGCTTGGCCCACACCGCCGGGAGGAAGGTGCCCCGGTTGCCGCCGGACTCGAGGAGGACGCCGTCGACGCCCGGCCGCAGCGCCTCCACCAGCTCGTCGTGCCCCGCCGGCAGCGGGTCGAGGCCCGACAGCACCGAGACCGTGATCTCGATGCGGGCCAGGTCGCCGGCGGTCACCGGGTCGAAGCGGGGGTCGGCGAAGGCGGCCGCCCGGGCGTTGCGGGCGACGTCCCGCCACAGCGGGCGGCGCGACTCCAGCGAGCCGATGCAGCCGGTCAGCCGGCCGTCCAGCTCGAGGGTCACGAACGACGCGCCCGGCAGCCGCAGGCGTTCGGGCACGTCCTCGTCGCCCGGTCGCTCGGCGCCGCCGACCGCCAGCTCGGCGGCGATCGCCGCCCGGGCCCGCGCCAGCAGCCAGCGCCGCTCCCCCGCCACCAGCGGCCGGGGGTGGTCGAACCCGAACGAGCCGTAGCCGACCACCCGGCTCGAGTCGCCCGAGGCGTCGGCGGAGGTGGCGACCGCGAGCGTCCGGGGGGCCACGTCGTGGGCCAGCGCCGCCAGGATCAGGCCGGCCACCGGCACGCAGCCGCAGGCGTCGTAGGGCCCGATGTCCGCCGCCCGCGCCTCCAGGATGGCGTGGCGGGTGCGGCGGTCGCGGCGGCGGGCGGCGGCGTCGTCGAGGTAGTGGCTGAGGTCGGACGACACCACCACCAGCGTCTCCTCCCCGCCCCACAGGCGGTCGAGCACGTCGGCGACCGACCGGGCGGCGCACCGCCCCACCACCAGCGGGACCACCACGATCGGGCCCAGCACCCGCTGCAGGAATGGCAGGTGGACCTCGAGGCTGTGCTCGGGGCCGTGCGCCTCGTCGGACTCGACGGCGACGCCGTCGTCGACCAGCGCCCGGCACGCGGCGACGTCGACCTCGACGTCGCCGAGCGGGGTCCGCCAGGCGCCGGCCGTCGTGACGCCGATGCCCGCCCCGGCCACCGGCACCCGGTGCGCCGGCCCGAGGATCACCACCCGCGTCACCCGGTCCCGCCGGTCGGCCACCGCCCGGTACGCCGCGCCCGCGGTGGCCCCGGAATAGCGGTAGCCGGCGTGCGGGGCGATGATCGCCTTCGGCTCGCCGGCGGTCGGAGCCGGGGCGGCGGCGACGTGGGCGTCGACCGAGGCCCGCAGGTCGGCCGGCGACGCGGGGTAGAACAGGCCGGCGACCGCCGGCTCGCCTCACCCAGGCCGAGGACCGCCCGCCCCCCACCTCAGGTGCCTCTCACCGCCAGGCGCACGGGTATCCGGCGCCGACCCCACGTGCCGGGCGGCCCGGCGAACCGGCCCGGCAACCGCGCGTCGCACGTGCGGCAGCGGCCGTCGTCGGTCAGATGCCAGGCGCCCAGCTCGTACCAGTCGCGCTCGATCAGCAGCGCGCCGCACCCGGGGCACCACGTGCTCGACCCCTCGCGATCGTGCACGTTGCCCGTGTACACGTAGCGCAGGCCGTTGCGCAGCCCCCAGTCCCGGGCCCGGGTCAGTGTGGCCGGCGGGGTGCGGGCGACGTCCGTCATCTTGAAGTCGGGGTGGAACGCCGTGAAGTGCAGCGGCACGTCCGGGCCCAGGTGCTCGGCGACCCAGGTGGTCATCCGGTCGAGCTCGGCGTCGTCGTCGTTGTGGCCGGGGATCAGCAGGGTGGTGATCTCGAACCAGAGGTCGGTCTCGTGGCGCAGGTACTCCAGCGTGTCGAGCACCGGATCGAGGTGGCCGATGCACACGTGGCGGTAGAAGTCCTCGGTGAACCCCTTGAGGTCGACGTTGAGGGCGTCGAGGTGCCGGTAGAAGTCGCGCCGGGGCTCGGGGCAGATGTAGCCGGCCGTGACCGCGATCGAGGCGACCCCGACCTCGCGGCAGGCGTCGGCGACGTCCGCCGCGTACTCGAGGAAGATCGTCGGGTCGTTGTACGTGAAGGCGACGCTACGGCACCCCAGCTCGCGGGCCGCGGCTGCGATGGCCTCGGGGCTGGCGGCATCCGCGAGCGTGTCCATCTCCTTGGACTTGGAGATGTCCCAGTTCTGGCAGAACCGGCAGGCGAGGTTGCACCCGGCCGTGCCGAACGACAGGACCGACGTGCCGGGCAGGTAGTGGTTGAGCGGCTTCTTCTCGACCGGGTCGACGCAGTAGCCCGACGAGCGCCCGTAGGTGAGCAGGGCGACGCCGTCGCCGACCGGGTCGCCCGCCTCCGGCCGGCCCCGCACGAAGCACAGCCCACGCTGGCCGGGCCGCAGCTTGCACGCCCGCGGGCAGACGTCGCACTGCACGCGGCCGTCCTCGAGGTGGTGCCAGTACTGCGTCGGGTATGTGCCCGGCGGTGCGCCGTTCACGCTGCCACGGTACAACCGGACGCCCTCCCGAGCACGGGCGCAGTGTCCGGGCTGGCCAGCCCGATCGGAGACCGAGCGGGTGGTCGGCTCGTAGGCCTTAACCCGCGCTTAACGGAGTTCTTGCCCACTCTTTGCACACAGCCCGCACGGGCCGTTCAGGATAAGCCACCATGCGTGCTACCGCCGTCAGTAGCAACGCCACCGCCGTTGACATACGTCAGGCGGAAGAGGTGTTGGAGGCGGGACTGTCACGAGGCCGGAGGCGACTGCTGGTCGCAACCGGCGGGGTGACGCTGTGCGCTGCGGTGGTTGCCGTACGAGCCGGGGTAGGCGACGCAGACGGAGTCGCTGACCCCGGTACGGCAGCTCTGCTCGCCGGCGCTCGGGCGCTGGCCACGTTCGGGCTGGTCCTGTCGGCCGGCGCTATCGGCTTCGTGGCCGCGGCCTGGCCCGAGGGCCTGCGTGACCACCGGTTCCAACGATTGGCGGTGCTCGGCTGGACGGTCCTCGCCGCCGCCACGGTGCTCCACCTGACGCTCGCGACGACGGCGGGCCTGGCGCTGCCCACGCTGGCGCGCGACCGCGTGTTCCTCGCCCTGGTCGCACGGGTCGGCCTGCTGGCCGTGGCCGGGGCGTGGGTGTTGGCCGTCCGCCGCCGGGGCCGCGGCGGCGGACGGCCAACCAGACGCCTGCGCGCCGCCGGGATGCGGTCCGACGCCGCCGCCGCGGCCGGCGGGGTGCTGTTCGTGGCCGTGGCGATGACGTTCATCTACGCCGGGCCGGCGACCCCCGGGGCGACCACGGTGGCGGCCACGCTGCTGCACATCACCGCCGCCTGCCTCTGGCTGGGCGGCCTCGCCACGCTGGCGGTGGCGCTCGTCCCCTCGGGTGCCACCGTCGGTCTCGACACCACGCTCGCCCGGTTCTCGATCATCGCTCCCGCGTGCGTCGTCGTGCTGGCCGCGACCGGCACGCTGCACGCCATCCTGCGGACCGGCTCGGCCGGCCGCCTGTTCACGACCGGCTACGGTCACGCCTACTGGTTCAAGGTCGCGGCCGTCGTCGCGATGCTGGCGGTCGCCAACGGCAACCGCCGCTACGTGTCCCGGCACGTGCGCGGCCGCCCCGACCCGGGTCTGGCGCCCCTGCACATGCTCGGCCTCTACCTCGGGGCCGAGGTGGCCTTCGGCCTGCTGGTGATCGTGCTCACCGGCACCCTGGTCGACGCGCCGGTCGCCTGAGCGCCGTCAGCCCGATGCCGCGAGCTGCTTGAGCTCCTCGCGCAGCGCGGGCGTGAGGAGCTGGCCCGCCCGGGCCACCAGCTCCGTGGTCTGGTAGCCGACCGAGCCGACGTCGCAGTCGCGGGAGGCGACCACGCCGAGGCAGCTGCCGTCCGCGATCGCGCACACGAACAGGAAGCCGACCTGCATGGCGATGATCACCCGCTCGATCCCGCCGCCGTCCATCGCCCGGTCCGCGGCGTGGGCGAGGCTCGTGCAGCCCGAGATGATGGCGCACAGCTGCTCGCTCTCGCGCCGGTCGAGGGTGTTCGACCGGGCGATCAGCAGCCCGTCGGACGAGACGGCCACGGCGTCGGTGACGCCGGCGGTCTCCTCCACGAAGCTGCCGAGCAGCCAGTTGAAGTTGCGGGCTTCGTCGGTCAGCATCCGTCACCCCTCGTCGGCGGGCACGCTACCGGGCGAGCGCCGGTCGAGGCTGCGCTGCACGCCGCCGGCCAGGCTGGCCAGGAACCGCTGCATCTCCTCGCCGTCGATCGCCGGCGGCTGCCGCCCGTCGCCGTTGCCCGGGCGCACGGACCCCGTGGCCACCGATCCCGCCCGCACGTGCGCGTCCCGCACGCGGCGGACGAGGCCGCTCGCGGTGCGCGCCGGCTCGCCCCCGGGGCCGCCGGGCACGCCGGCGCCCGCCTGCGGCTGCCACACGCCGGCCGAGCCGAAGGGCGCCCGGCGGGGGTTCGGCCCGATCGCGGGCGCCGGCCCGGGCCCCGGCGGCAGCGGCACCGCCGGAGGTGCGTTCAGCGCCCGGGACACGTAGGGCCGCTCGCCGGCCGACGCGGACAGCTCGACCCGCGCCGGCCGATGGGACGGGATCACGGTCGGCCCGAGGGAGGCAACGGCGGCCGGCGCGGACGCCACCGCGGGCGCGCGCGGGGGCGTGGCGCTGCGCGTTCGGACGAGCGCCACCGCGGCGCGGACGTCCTCCGGGGTCGGGCGCTCACCCGGCGTGTCCTCCAGGCTGAGCCCCTGGTGGGCCTCGGGTGCCCCCGCCCAGGATGGGCGGTCGGGGTCGGGCCGGGTCGTGCCGACGCCGGTGACGCCGGACCGTTCCACCCGGTCGGTGAGCAGCGCCGCCGGCAGGTCGACCTGGGCCGCGATGCCGACCACGACCGAGCCCTGGAGCCGGACCCCGACGCCGTGGCGGGCGGCCAGGACCGCCGTGACGTAGTGGCCCAGGTACTTGGCCGGCGTGATCGTGAACGACTCGACGCCGGCGAGTCGCTGGTTGGCCCGCTCGAGGTCCTCGGGCGTCATCCCCAGGCCGTGGTCGACGATCGCCAGCGAGTAGCCGGCGGCCGTGGCCCGCCCCGTCACCTCGACCAGCTCGCGGGGCGGCGAGTGGCGCAGGCCGTTCTCGATCAGCTCGGCCAGCAGGTGGGCCAGGTCGGATGACGCCCCGCCCATCACCATCGTCGGCTCCAGCGTGCGGACCAGCACCCGCTCGTAGTTCTCGATCTCGCCCAGCGCGGCCCGCACCACGTCGTCGATCTGCACCGGCGGTTGCCAGCGGGCCGCCGTCTGGGTCTCCGACAGCACCAGCAGCGACTCGGCGTTGCGGCGGATGCGGGTGGCGAGGTGGTCGAGCTTGTAGAGCTTCTCGAGCCGGGCGGGGTCAGCCTCCATCCGCTCGAGCTCGCCCACCGCGTCGAGCAGACGGCTGAGCAGGTTCTGGTTGCGCCGCCCGAGGTTCACGTAGGACTCCGCGATGTTGCGGCGCAGCGCCGCCTGCTCGACGGCCAGCTCCAGCGCGGACTGCTGCACGTCGTTGAGCGCGCCGGCGACGTCGCCGACCTCGTCGCGCCCGGGGACCACGATCGGCTCCGCGGTGGGCAGGACGATGTCCTCGCCAGGAGGCGCGTCGAGGATGTCCTGCACGGCCGCGGGCAGGCGGTAGGTCGCCATGGCCCGCGCCTTGCGGCTGAGATCGCGCAGCGGGCGGGTGATCGACCGGCTGATGAACAGCGCGATCAGCAGGGCGGCGGCCACGACGACCAGCGCCAGGCCGAGGACGATCTGCTTGCGGACGTCGGCCTCGTGGCCCAGCTTGACGGCCTGGGCGTCGAGCACCTCCACGACGTCGTCGCGGAACTGGAGGTACCCGCCCTGGGGCCCGAGCGGCGTCGTCCCCAGCAGCTCGGTGGCGTCCACGGCCCCGCCGTCGCCGATCGCCCGCGCCGCGAACGACGAGATCCCGGCGACCCGGGGGTTGGCGAGCAGCGTCTGGGCGGCGTCCGCGTAGGGCCCGGTGCCCTTGGTCTTGACGACGGCGTCGTTCTTGTCGACGTCGCGCCGGAGCTGGGCGATCTCCGCCGCCTCGACCGGCTCGTCGATGCCGCCGGGCCCGCTGCCGATGTAGAGCAGCGCGTCGACCAGCTGGGCCACCGCGTCGGTAGCGTGCGACGAGAAGTGGACCAGGTCGTCGCCCTGGCGGAGCTGCGCGTCGTCGACCACCAGCGAGAAGCGGTCGTGGGAGGCGAAGATCGTGGCGATCATCGTCGTGTACGACAGGAAGACGTCGTGGGCCGTCTGGCGGTTGGCGATGCCGGGGGCGGCCAGGGCCTCGTCGACCCGCCCGCGCACGTCGGGCAGCGCGTCGAGGCTGCGCAGCGCCTCCGCGTAATCCTCCCGCAACCTGTCGTCCTGGCCGGCGATCTGGTGGTGCAGGTGGGTGAACGCGGCGTCGGTCTGGGCCCGCGCATCGTCGCGGTCGTCGACCTCGAGCGCGATGTGGCCGGACAGGCCGAGCATCTGGATCAGCGCCTGGTTGCGCTCGCTCTGGAGCGCGCTGATCAGGCCGGCGTGCCCGATCGAGGCTGTGGCCAAGCCGGCCTGATCGGCCACCCGCGACGCCTCCGCCGCGTTGGTGGAGACTCCGACCCAGGCCCCGACGACCAGGGCGACCAGCGGAACGGCCACCGCGCCGGCGACCTTGGCGCGGATCGGGATGCGTCGAACCACATCGACTCCGTTCGTCTCGATCATCGGAGCCTGGCCCCGACCCCAACTCCAGAGATCCATCCGACCCAGGAAAGCCCTCGGGGCGCGGCACACGGGCACCGCGCTCCGGCTCCCCCCACGACAAGGCTGCCAGCCGGTACGGAATGAGTTTTCTAGCGTCCAACAGTAGCGCGCGGCCAGGTGACGTTCGTCACGGATCTGACATCAAGCGCGGGCCGACGCGTGGTCAGTCGTCCTTGAGCGCGACGGCGTTCGGTGTGACGTTCATCTTGGGCTCGTAGTCGACGGCGGCGACCTCGCGCCCGGCGCCGCCCTGCTCGGCCCGCAGCGCGTCGCGGCAGGCCGGACACGGCCCGTAGTAGCGGGCGGAGACGGACCCCCCGCAGCGGGGGCACGCGAACGAGAGCGCGGCGGCGTCGGGCATCGGCCGAGGATGCCATGCCCGCCGCCGCGCCCGGGCGATCCCCCGGTTCCGGGCGCTGTCCCCCGGCAACGCACAGGCAAGTCACAACGTTGGCCCTCTCGTTGCCCACAGGGCGCCCGCCGTAGGGTCGCCCCATGCCGACGTTCGAGGTGACCCTGCGGGATCGCACCGTCGAGGTCGTCGACGGCGCCGACGCCTACCAGCAGGAGGGCCCGATGACGACCTTCTTCCGGCGCGGCGACGGCCGGGACGTCATCGACTCCTGGAGCACGCGGGTCGCCAGCTTCCGCACCGCCGACCTGCTGGTCGTGCGCCGCAACGAGGCCGCCGCCGCGACCGTGCACGCCCTCGCCGGCTGAGGCCGCTCAGCCGGGCTGCGGCGGGGCGTACTGGAGGTAGGCGGGCTCGAAGAAGCGGTTGCTGTCCTGGGCGACCAGCGTCTCGTTCACTCCGAGGGCTGTGGACAGGCCCTCGCACTGGCCCTCGAACGTGTGGTAGCCGGGCATCCACACGAGGAACACGGCGTGTCCGTCGGCCCGACGCCGAACCTCGGCGGCGATCTCGTTGTAGTCGGCCTTCGCGTTGCGCTGGGCGTAGTCCACCCAGTCGACCCGTTCGGGCGAGCCGAGCGTCGGGTAGCTGAGGCCCTCGACGCCGTCGGGCATCCCGCGCGAGAAGGCCGGGCCGAGCTGGTCGGGGCAGTAGACGACGACGTCGCCGGGCTGGGCCCGCTCGGCCACCGCCGCGGCGATCGGTGCCGACTGCGTGCGCTGGTAGTAGTTGATCCACACCACGCCCGCGAGCGACAGCGTGACGTAGACGACGCCGACCAGCAGCCGGGCCGGGCCCGGCACCCGCGTGATGCCCACCGCCACCGCCAGCAGCACCAGCGGCACGATGACGGCCGCGTAGCGGCTCTGATAGGTGGCGTTGGTGACCACACCCGCGACGCTGCCGATGGCGATGACCAGCATCACCAACGCCAGCTCGCGCCGCACGGTCGGCGCGGTGCGCACGTCGAGCGTGATCTGGTTCTCGCCCGAGCGCACCGCGAGCAGCGCGACGACCAGCAGCACGAGCACGACCGAGCCGTACAGCGAGGCCTCGGTCAGTTCGCCGCCGCCGAGGTCGGCGAGCGTGGTCTCCACGATGGCGGTCGGGCGGTACGGGCTGCCCCACGGCGTGCCGGTGTGGGCCGCCTGGTACAGGAAGCCGCCGATCCAGGGCATGAACAGCAGCGACCCCGCCACGATCGACGCGGCGACGAGCGTGGTGGCGCGCCGGGCGTCGCGGCGCCGCCACCAGCGGACCGCCAGCAGGATCAGGACGGCGCCCACCAGGTAGAAGGCCCAGTAGTGCGTCAGCAGCAGCAGGCCCGAGATGGCCCCGATCGACACCAGGCGCAGCGCGGACGGCCGGTCGAGCGCGTCGTCGAGCACGAGGTAGCCGGTCAGCACCAGCAGCATGACCAGGGCGTACATCCGGGTCTCGGTGCCGTAGCGCACGCAGTAGGGCGACAGCGCGACCACCACCAGCGCCCAGCGGCCCCCGGCCTGGCCGGCGAGCCGCCGGCCGGCGATCCAGGCGAGCGGCAGCGTCGCCACCGCGATCACGCCCGACAGCGCCCGCACGGCGACGTCGCCCTCGCCGACCAGCCGCATCCAGTAGTGGAGGATCAGGTAGTAGAGCGGCGGGTGCCCGTCATGGCGCAGGGCCTCGAGGAGGTCACCGGGCGGGAGCTTGGCGATGTTGACGCTGAGCGCCTCGTCGAGCCACAGCGGCGAGCGCTGGACGAAGCGCAGGGCGATGCCCACCAGCACGATCGCACCGACGACGGCGGGCGCGACCCACGTCGGCAGGCGCAGTGAGCGGTCCCGTTCCCCGACGGCCTCGTCCTCGTCGACCCCTCCGTCGACCAGCGTGGTCATGAGGCGGCGATGCTAGCAACGAGCCACGAGCTCGCCGCCATCCGGACGGGTCGCCCGCGGGCGGGCCCGCTCCGCGAACTGGCGACCTCTGCGGGGCCGTTCGGTAGAGTGGCTCGTTCACGTCCGCAGCGCTGAGGGAGAGCGACATCGTGAGCGACGCCGACACATCGACAGCGCCCTCGGCCGCGACCCCTCACCCCGGAAGCGTCGTGATCGTCGGCGCCGGCCCCGCGGGGCTGACGGCCGCCTACGAGCTCGGTCGGGCCGGCGTGACCAGCACCGTGCTCGAGGCCGACGACATGGTCGGCGGCATCAGCCGCACGGTGCAGCGCGACGGCTGGCGCTTCGACATCGGCGGCCACCGCTTCTTCACCAAGGTCCAGCGGGTCGAGGACTTCTGGCACGAGATCCTCGCCGACGACGAGTTCCTGCTCCGCCCCCGCGAGAGCCACCTCTACTACGGCGGCAAGTTCTACGACTACCCGATCCAGCTGGGCAACGCCCTGCGCAACCTGGGCCCGGTCGAGGCGTTCCGGTGCGGCCTGTCGTTCCTGTGGGTGCGCGTCCGGCCGCGACGGCCCCAGGTGTCGCTCGAGGACTACGTGGTCAACAACTACGGCTGGCGGCTCTACTCCCACTTCTTCAAGACCTACAACGAGAAGGTGTGGGCCATGCCCGCATCGAAGATCTCGGCCGACTGGGGCGCCCAGCGGATCAAGGGCATGACGTTGTGGGACGCCGTCTGGGAGCCGCTGCGGGCCCGCTTCGGCGCCCGGCGCGACCGCTCCAAGCAGGTCACCAGCCTGATCGAGCAGTTCCAGTACCCCAAGTACGGCCCGGGCATGATGTGGGAGCGCTGCCGCGACCTCGTCGAGGCGGCCGGCACCAAGGTGATCATGGACACGCCGGTGACCAAGATCCGCCACGCCGGGGGTCGGGCGACGGCGGTGGTGGCCGAGGCCGACGGCGTCGCCACCGAGTACCCCGCCGACCACGTCGTGTCGTCGATGCCGTTCTCGCTGCTGTTGCGTGCGATGGACCCGCCGGTGCCGCCCGAGGTCCAGGCCGCCGCCGACGACCTCCGGTTCCGGGACTTCCTGTCGGTGGCGCTGGTGGTGCCCGCCGAGCGGGTGCCGTGGACCGACAACTGGATCTACATCCACGACCCGACCGTCAAGACCATGCGGGTGCAGAACTTCGGCTCGTGGTCGCCGTACATGGTCCACGACGGCCGCAACGTCCTCGGCCTCGAGTACACGGTGCTCGAGGGCGACGACTGGTGGACGGCCGGCGACGACGAGCTGATCGAGCGGGGCAAGGCCGAGCTCGAGACGATGGGCCTGGTCGACGCGGTCGACGTCGAAGCCGGCTACGTCGTGCGGATGCCGAAGGCCTACCCGGTCTACGACGAGACCTACGCGGCCAACGTGGCGGTGCTGCGGGAGTGGCTGGAGGCCAACGTCCCCAACGTGCACCCGGTCGGGCGCAACGGCATGCACCGGTACAACAACCAGGACCACTCGATGTACACGGCGATGCTCTCGGTCGAGAACATCGTCGCCGGCACCGACCACGACATCTGGTCGGTCAACGTCGAGGAGGAGTATCACGAGGAGGGCTCGGCCCCCTCGTCATCCGGGCGTCGCGGCACCGGCCGCGACGCGCGCCGATCCTCCCCCGCTCCTGAGCCGTCGTCGCCGGCGACCGGGTCCGGGGTGCCGGGCCGCAGGCGCGCCCAGGCGGCCGCCGCCGCGACCGCCGCGCAGATCGCGAACGTCGGGTAGAGCGGCATCTTGAACCGGGGGTCGCCGAAGGTCGCCAAGGGTGGCACGAGCTGGACCAGCCCCACGACCACCAGGAACAGGCCCCGCCGGGCCGGGTCGGGTCGGCGCAGGAGGATGACCGCGCCCACGACGGCGCCGAGGGCGACGACGACGTACACGCCGTTGGCGACGGCCTCCAGCAGATCCCGGGTGCCGGGAGAGACGATCGGCCGGGCCCCGAAGTCCTCGGCGACGTCGAGGCCGTCGTCGTCGCGGTCGAGCGTGAGCCGCAGCTTGGTCACCGTGCGGCGCAGCGTCGTGGCCGGCTCGGCCCGGATGTAGTCGACGGCCCGGGAGATGTTCTCGGACTGGCGCCGGGTCTCGTACTCGGGCCGGCGCAGGCCGTCGCCCGTGTAGCAGTAGGCCGCGAGGTCGCCGAACCCGCCGGTCGCGCCGGGGTTGTGGCCGAGGCACAGGTTGTCGCCGAGGTTGAGCGACAGGGCGACGGGCGCGTCCATCTGGACGGTCGAGCGAATCGACCAGGGCAGGATCACGACCACCGCCGCCGCGCCCACCAGCGCCAGCCGCCACAGGGCCTGGCCGAACCCGCGGCCGCCCCACCACAGCACCAGGAACACCGGGGCGGCGACGAGCGACACCGGCCGGACGAGCACGCACAGCCCGAACAGCACGCCGATCGTCACCAGCCGGGCGCGCCCCGGCGCGCGGGCCGCCCCGGGGTCGCCCAGCGTCACGATCAGCAGCAGCACGAAGAGGAAGAGGAACAGGGTCTCGGTGAGCGCGATGGCGCTGTGGAAGACGAGGTTGGGCCACACCGCCCAGATCGCGGCGGCCACCAGGCCCACCCCGGGTCCCGCCAGCCGCCGGCCGAGCACGAACACGAGGGCGACGGTCGCCAGCGAGAGCACGACGTTGAGCCCGACCGCGATGTCGAAGGTCGACACGTCCCCGGGCAGCTGGTGGACGGCCCAGACCACCCCGCCGAGCAGCAACGGGTACCCGGGCGGGTAGTAGGCGGTGACGCCCTGGTCGGGCGCGTCGCCGTAGGTGTACCCGTCCCCGGCGGCCACGTGATCGGCGAGGATGAGGTAGAGCACGGGATCGCGCAGGGCGACGGGCGGCTCGGCCTGCGTGGCCCACCCGACCCGCAGGGCGGCCCCCACCAGCAGGATCGCCACGAGCGCCCAGCGAGCGCGGCGGCCGAGCGGCGGCAGGGACGGGAGCGCTCGCCTCCCCAGGTCACGGAGCGCGTCGGGCACGGCGAACCACAGTAGTCACGGCGCCGTCCCCGCTGCGCTTCCGCCGGAGCGCGTTCTGTACGCGGAAGCGGTCGCCATGGCGACCGCTTCCGCGTACAGAAGCCGGGGGTGCCGGGGTTGCCGCCGGCGCCGGCGGCCGCCACTACCATCCTCCGGGCTGGGCGCCCGCCCGGCTACCGCCGCTGATGACCACCACCGAGACCCATCCCGGGCGCATCGACGAGCGCCGCGCCGCCGACGAGCCGGGCGCCCGCGCCAGCGGCGAGCCGGCGGTCGCGCCGCAGCCCGACGTCACCGCTCGTCCCCGGCGATTCGGGGTGTGGCTGGCGGTGGTGACGCTGGCGGGTTTGGCCGTGCGGCTGATCTACCTCTTCGGGTGGCGCACGCCGTGGCCGGTGCTGGGCGACCCCTTCTACTACCACCACGGCGCCAACCTGCTGGCCGACGGGGAGGGGTACGTCCATCCGTACCAGTTCCTGCTGTTCGGTGTGCGCATGCCCGGCGCCGACCACCCGCCGGGGTACCTCACCGTGCTCGCCGGGTTCTCGTGGTTCGGGCTGCGGTCGTTCTTCCAGCACCAGGTCGTGTCGTGCCTGCTCGGGGCCGGCGGCGTCGTGGCCATGGGCCTGGCGGGGCGGCGGATCGGCGGCGAGCGCGTCGGGCTGATCGTGGCGGCGTTCACCGCGTTCAGCGCCAACGTGTTCCCGTTCGACGCGATGGTCGTGTCGGAGACGCTGGTCGTCTCGACGACCGCGATCGTGCTGATCGCCGCCTACCGCTGGTGGGACCGGCCCACGACCGGGGCCGCCGTCGCGTTCGGGGTCGCGATCGGGGTGGCCGCGCTCGTCCGTTCGGAGGCGATCCTCCTCGGGCCGCTGATCGGGCTGCCGCTCGTGTGGTGGCGGCGCCGCGACCTGGCCCGGGCCGGGGGCCGGTCCGAGGCCCGGTCCTGGCGGCCCTGGCTGACCCAGGTGGTCGCCGCCGGTGCGGTGGCGGCGATCGTGGTCGGGCCCTGGGTCGGCTACAACATGGCCCGCTTCGAGCGGCCCACCACGCTGTCGGCCCAGTTCGACCAGACGCTCGGCACCGCCAACTGCGACGACGTCTACTACGGCGAGCGCACCGGCTACTGGTCGCTCGCCTGCATCCAGCGGACCGAGCACCTGGTCGGCGAGGGCGACGCCTCGGCCCAGGGGCGGGGCTTCGCCCGGATCGCCCGTCAGTACATGCGCGACCACACCGCGCGGGTCCCGTGGGTGGTGGGCGCTCGGGTCGGGCGGACCTTCGGCCTCTACCAGCCCCGCAACCAGATCGAGCTCGACCACGACGTCGAGTCGAAGGAGACCGCCCTCGGCGAGCTGGGCCTCGTCACCTGGTACGCCATCGCGGTGGCCGGGGGCGTGGGCCTGCTCGGGCTGCGCCGGGCCGGCCGGCCGATCTTCCCGCTGGTGGCGATCGTCGGCAGCGTGGTCGTCACGGTGGCGTTGATCTACGGCAATACCCGGTTTCGCCTCCCGGCCGAGCTGGCGCTGATGATCCCCGCCGCGGTGTCGCTCGACGCGGCCGTCAGCGCGCTGCGCTCGGCCCGCGCGGCCCGCGGCGCCGCGCTGACCGCCCCCGCCATCGGCATCGCCGAGCCCGCACCGACCCCCGAGCCCGACGCCGCCCCGGCCGGGCCGGAGACCGACCCGGCCGCCGATCCGGCGGCTGACGACGTCGTCCCCGGCGACACGGCCGCGGACCCGCCCGGCGGGCTCGGGTCGGCCAGCGGCAGCCGGTTCGCCGGGCTCGACGGCATGCGGGCGCTCGCCGCCATCGGCGTGCTCGTGTGCCACGTCGCCCTCCACGTCGGGTTCTCGCCCCACAACCGCTTCGGCCACTACTTCGCGCGGCTCGACGTGGGTGTGGCCGTGTTCTTCGTGCTCTCGGGGTTCCTGCTGTACCGGCCGTTCGTGGCCCGGCGCATGGACGGGCGGCCCCGACCCCCCACCCGCGACTACCTGCGCAACCGGTTCCTGCGGATCTTCCCGGCCTACTGGCTGGCGCTCACGATCCTGGGGGTGGTGCTCGACGTCCGGCACCGCAACGACATCCAGAGCTTCTGGGACTTCGTGCGCTACTACGGGCTGCTCCAGAGCTACTCCAACTCGAGCACGCTCGGCGGGCTCCAGCAGGCCTGGACGCTCACCAACGAGGTCGCCTTCTACCTCGTGCTGCCCCTGTGGGCGCTCGGCGTGGCGGCCGTCGCCCGCCGGGTCCGCCGCAGCTGGACCGTGGCGGTGGAGTTCGCCGCCCTCGCCGCGGCCGGCGCCGGGGCGCTCTTCTTCAACTACCTGATCCACACGTTCGGCAACGACGACGTGACCACCGGGACGTTCGACGCCCGGCTCCACTGGCTGCCCGCCAACTTCCACCTGTTCGTGCCGGGCATGGCGCTGGCGGTGGCGCTGGAGTGGTCCCGCCGCCGCGACCGGCCGCTCGCCGTGCTCGAGCTGCCCCGGCGCCACCCGGTCGTGTGCTGGGCGGCCGCGGCGGCGTGCTTCTGGGTCGTGGCGACCCAGATCGGGCTGCGGGGCGTCGACGTCGGCCCGACCGCGCCCGGCCAGGCGGTGGCCAAGGAGCTGCTGTACGCCGCGGTCGGGTTCCTGCTCGTCTTGCCCGTCGCGCTCGCCGGTGCGACGCTTCCCCGGGTGCTGTCCTGGCTGGGCAGCAGGCCGGTGGTCGTACTGGGGCTCCTCTCGTACGGCATCTACCTGTGGCACGAGGGGGTGACCGACATCTACCGCGAGATCTTCGACGTGCCCATCTTCACGGGGTCGTTCCCCAAGGCGCTGGCGTTCACGTTTGCCGGCAGCGTCGCCCTGGCCGCCCTGTCGTACGTGGTGGTCGAGCGGCCGGCGCTGGCCCTCAAGGACCGCCGCCGCCGCCTGTTCACGGGCTGGCGTCCCGTCGGCCTGCCCGCCGAGGCCGCGCCGGCGTGACCGACCGCACCGATACCCCGGTCACCGAGGCGCCGGAGACCGAGGTGCCCGACACCCCGGCGGCGCCGGACGCCGACGTGCCCGAGACCGACCTGCCCGACACCCCGGCGGCGCCGGACACCGCGGCGCCGGCGGGCGACGGCGGCGGGCGCGGTGGCCTGCGCGGGTGGCTCCGGCGCCACGGGTGGGTCGTGCCCACGGTCGTGGTCGGGCTCGTGGTCGCCGCTCCCCTGCGCGGCGTGTTCCGGGCCCCCGGGGCGCCGATGGAGGAGGGGTTCATGCTCGTCTTCCCGGAGCGGCTGCTCCGGGGCGACATCCCCAACAAGGACTACCTCCACCTCTACGGGCCCGGGAGCATCTGGGTGCTGGCCGGGTTCTTCAAGGTGCTGGGCGTGTCGCTGTGGACCGAGCGCCTGGTGGGGATCCTCCAGCTGGTCGGCCTCATCAGCGGCGTGACCTACGTCGGCTACCGCTGGGGGCGCTACGCCGCCGCGCTGTGCGGGGCGGTGACCGCCATCATCATCATCCCGCCGATCGGCGTGACCGCCCTCGCGTGGGTGGGCGGGGTCGCCTTCGCGGTGTGGTCGGTGGCCGTCGCCACCCGGGCGCTCGACGCCGGACACGAGCGCCGGCGCACGCTGTTCGTCGCCGGGCTGCTCGCCGGCGCCGCCCTGCTGTTCCGCCCCGACCTGATCGTGTGCCTGGGCCTGGCGCTCGGCGTGCTGTTCCTGTGGGCGCTCGACGGCCCGGGCCGCCGGCGCCTGGCGCTGGGCCTCGGCCTGGGGGTCAGCCCGTACCTGCTGCACCTGGCGCTCGCCGGTCCGGGCAACGCCGTGCGGGGCATGGTCATCGAGCCGGTGTTCAAGCTCCGGCCCGGGCGCCGGCTGCCGTTCCCGCCGCCGACCGACGACTACACCAGCTTCCTCAACCGGGCCTTCGCCTTCCGCCGGTTCCCGTGGCCGCTGCCGGTGTTCCGCCAGCCGCTCCAGATCGCGGTCTGGTTCTGGGTGCTGGTGGCGGTGACCGTGGTGCTGCTGGCGATCGCGCTGTGGGCCAAGCGGGCCGGCAGCCCGCACGGCTGGCGGCTCGTGGCGCTGAGCCTGCTGGCCCTCGGGCTGCTGCCCCAGGTGGTCCAGCGCTCGGACACGGCCCACCTGTCGTGGGTGAGCTGCGTGCCCTTCGGCCTGCTGCCGGCGTTCCTGGCCGAGGCCGGCCGCCTCGCCGGCGTGCGCCGGGTAGTGACCGGCGTCGCCATGCTGGCGCCGCTGGCGCTCATGCTGCTTTTCCCGCACTTCACCTACCGGTGGTACGCGGACTATGCGGCCCAGAGCGTCAACCACGACCGCCACGTGTACTCGGTCGACCACCGGGGCCGCAGTTTCTACTACGGCCGAGCCGACGTGCCGCCCGCGGCCGAGGCGATGCTCGACGACGTCGAGGCGCTGACCCATCCGGGCCAGCGGGTGATCGTCGGGCCGGGCGACTTCCGCAAGACGCCCTACAGCGAGTCGTACCTCTACTACCTCCTGCCCCAGCTCGTGCCCGGCACCCGCTACATCGAGATGGACCCGGGCATGGCCAACGCGGCCGACTCCGGCCTCGCCGACGAGCTGCGGGCGGCGGACGTCGTGATCCTCTCGACGATGTACGACAACTGGGTCGAGCCCAACACCTCGCGGGACTTCGGGTCGAACGAGCCCAACGAGGTGCTGGCGCAGCAGTTCTGCCTCCGCGGCAGCTACGGCGAGAACCCGGCCGCGGGTCCGGGCCGGCCGATATTCGAGCTCTACATCCGCTGTGACCAGGGGAAGGACGGCTGATGGGTCGCACAGGACAGGCGCTATTGACGCGGAGTACGGTTAGACGACCGCGCGACGTCTGGGGATCAGCATGAGAACTCTGGTCATCATCCCGACCTACCTCGAGGCCGAGAATATCGACGACGTGCTCCGGCGCGTCCGCCACGTGGCACCGCAGGTGGACGTGCTCGTCGTCGACGACTCGAGCCCCGACGGCACGGCCGACCTGGCCAAGGCCACCGGGGCCGACGTGGGGCACATCGACGTCCTCCTGCAGCCGGGCAAGGGCGGCCTCGCCGCCGCCTACCGGGCCGGGTTCGAGCAGGGGCTCATCCGCGGCTACGACGTGCTGGTCCAGATGGACGCCGACCTGTCCCACGACCCGGCCGCCCTGCCCCAGCTGCTGACCCGGATCGAGGAGGGCGCCGACGTCGTCATCGGCTCGCGCTACGTGCCGGGCGGCAACATCCCGCAGTGGCCGATGACCCGGCGGATGCTGTCCCGCATCGGCAACCTCTACGCGTCGAGCGTGCTCGGCGTGAAGGTCCGCGACTGCACCGCCGGTTACCGGGCCTACCGGGCCACGGTGCTGCGCCCGGTGCTGGCCGAGGCGACCCGGGCGACCGGCTACGGGTTCCAGGTCGAGCTGGCCTACGGTGCCCACCGCCACGGCGCCACGATCGTCGAGGTCCCGATCACGTTCAACGACCGGGTCCGCGGCGAGTCGAAGATGTCGTGGCACATCATCGGCGAGGCGATGTCGCTCGTGACCTGGTGGGGGCTGCGCGATCGCGTGTTCCGGCGTGGCCCCCGGGCCACGGCGCCCGCCGAGGTGACGACCTCGGCACCGGCGATCGAGACGGTCGACCTGGCCGAGCCCGAGCCCGCATCGAGCTCGGTCGAGCCAGCGTCGCCCTGACCGGGAGGCGCGTCAGCTCAATAGGGCCAGTTCTGGCCGTCGTGGCCGAGCAGCCGGGTCGCCCGCGGGAGCTTGGCGACGATCAGCGCCTTGATGGTGAGGTTGCGGAGGAACCACGGCACCTGGGCGAGCTGGCGGCCGACGTTGCCCAGCCGCGCGGTGCCCCGCACCGGCTCGCGGCGGTACTCCGCCAGCGACCGGCTGCGGCCCATGAAGCGCCACCCGCCCGAGAACATGACCGTCGCCCCCAGGGCGCCGGTGACCCCCACCGACGAGAAGGAGTCGTGGATCAGCATGGTCCCGCCCGGGCTGACCCGGCCGCCCCAGCACTTGATATCGTCGCTGGCCGGTCCGAACCGGTGGGCGCCGTCGATGTGCAGCAGGTCGACCGGCACGCCGACATCCTCGAGGGCATCGTGACTGAACTTGCGCACGTACGTCACCCGGTCACGCACGCCGGCCCGCTCGAGGTTGGCGAGGAACACCTTCGAGTCGACGGCGGCCTCGTCCTCGAACCCCTCGATCTCCTGTGGGCCACGGTCGTTGCCCGCGTGCGGATCGATGGCGACGATCTCGACGCCCGGGGGCGCCGAGCGGGCGATGGCGACCATCGACCGGCCCCGGAAGCTGCCGATCTCGACGATCCGTCCGCCGTCGCGGACCTCGCCGGCGCGGGCGACGACCCGGGCCACCTGCTCGGGGCTGAACCAGCCCTCGACCCCGTCGAGCGCCTCGTCGAGGCTGAGCTCGGCGGGCGCCTCGCCTGCGGCGTCATGGGCATGGTCGCTGTCGGGCACGGCTGCTCCGTCGGGTCGAGCGCAGCGCCCTCGGACGTTGGTGCGCTGGCACGGAAGTCCGTAGCATACGGCCGATCCGGTACCCGAGTCCCAACCGCAAGCGGCGTGTCGCCGCGGGCCTCGGTGCCCGGCCTGGGGAGGACGACCACCTGTGAGCAATCCCGTGCCTGACGTCGCCGATCCCGTGGCCAAGATCGGCGATCTCGCCGCGTCGGCCGGCATCCGCCGCGCCCACGTGCTCGCCTGGCGTGACCTGGACGACCCCGAGGCCGGCGGCTCCGAGGTCCACATCGACGAGGTCGCCAAGCTCTGGACCGCGGCCGGCGTCGAGGTCACGATGCGCACGTCCGCGGCGGCGAGCCTCCCGGCCGAGGCGACCCGCGACGGCTACAAGGTGATCCGGCGGGCGGGGCGCTACGGCGTGTTCCCCCGTGCGGCCGCGGCCGAGATCCTGTACCGCACCGGCCCCCGCGACGTGCTGATCGAGATCTGGAACGGCATGCCGTTCCTCAGCCCGCTGTGGAACCGCGGCCCGGGCGTCGTGTTCCTGCACCACGTGCACGCCGAGATGTGGAACATGACGCTGGGCGACACGCTCGGTCGGCTCGGCGCCCTGTTCGAGAGCAAGGTCGCGCCGCCGTTCTACCGGCGCTGCGCGATCGCCACGCTGTCGTCGTCGTCCAAACAGGAGCTGGTCGACGACCTGGGCTTCGCCGCCGAGCGGGTCACGGTCGTCCACCCCGGCATCGACCCCCGCTTCCGCGCCAGCGGCGCCAAGGCGCCCGAGCCGCTCGTGATGGCGCTCGGCCGGCTGGCGCCGGTCAAGCGCTACGACCTGCTCATCCGCGCCGCCGACCACGCCCGCCGGTCGGTGCCCGGCCTCAAGCTGGAGATCGTCGGCGAGGGCTACATGCGGCCCGACATCGAGGCCGTCATCGCCGAGCTGGGCGCGGGCGACTGGGTCACGCTGCGCGGCTGGATCTCCGAGGACGACAAGATCGACCTCATGCGCCGGTCCTGGGTCGTCGCCTCGGCGTCGGCGCGGGAGGGCTGGGGCATGAGCCTCACCGAGGCCGCCGCCTGCGGCACGCCCGCCGTCGCCACCCGCATCGCCGGCCACGCCGACGCGGTGCGCGAGGGCGCCTCGGGCCTGCTCACCGACCACGACCCCGAGAGCCTGGGCGAGGGCCTGGCCCGGGTGCTCGGCGACGACGACCTGCGGGCGCGCCTCAGCGCCGGCGCCCGCGCCTGGGCCGCCGAGCTGACGTGGAGCGCGACCGCGACCCAGCTCATGCGGGTGGTCGCCGACGAGGTGAACCGGCGGCGATCACGCCGATGAGACACCCGTTCGCGCGCCTGGGGCACGGGCTCCGCCTGCGCCGGCCCGCGCTCGCCACCGTGGCCACCGCGCCGGCGGCGACGCCGCGCCCGGCGAAGGCGACGACGCGCGCCACGATCCGGCGCCGGCCGGACGGGCCGTGGCTCGGCCTGCACCTGGCGCTGGCGTTCGTCGCCTACGTGCCCCTGCTGCTCACCCAGCGGGGTTGGGTCAGCGCCGACACCAAGACCTACCTGTATCTCGACCCGTCCAAGCTGATGAGCCGGGCGTGGTCGATGTGGGACCCCTCCATCGGGCTGGGGACCGTGACCCACCAGAACATCGGCTACCTGTGGCCGATGGGGCCCTTCTACTGGGTGCTCGACCGCATCGGTGTGCCCGACTGGGCGGCGCAGCGCCTGTGGTGGGGCTCGATCATCTTCGTCGCCGGGGCCGGCGTTGCCTACCTACTGCGCACGCTGGGCTGGAAGGGCCCGGGCGTGGTCGCCGCCACCTTCGGCTACGCCCTGAGCCCCTACCTGCTCACCCTGGTCGCCCGGCTGTCGGCGATCCTGCTGCCGTTCAGCGCCCTGCCCTGGCTGATCGCCTTCACCATCCGCTCGTCCCGCACCAAGGGCTGGCGCTACCCCGCCCTGTTCGCTCTGACCGTCGCCACCTGCGGCTCGGTCAACGCGACCGCGCTGCTGCTGGTGGGGCTGGCCCCGGCCCTGTGGCTGGCGCACGCGGTGTGGGTGGCCAAGGAGATCTCACTGCGACGGGCGATCCGCACCGCGCTGCGCATCGGGGCGCTGACCGTGCCTGTGTCGGCATGGTGGATCGCGGGGCTGTCGGTGCAGGGCACCAACGGCATCGACATCCTGCGCTACACCGAGACGGCCAAGACCGTCGCCGCGGTGTCGGTCAGCCACGAGGTGCTGCGGGGCCTCGGCTACTGGTTCTTCTACGGCGGCGACCGCCTGGGCCCCTGGATCGAGCCCAGCGTCCAGTACACCAACTTCCTCCCGCTGCTGGCGTTCACGTACATGATCCCGATCGCGGGGCTGGCCGGGGCCGTCATCGCCCGCTGGCGGCACCGGGCGTACTTCGTGGTGCTGCTGGCGGTCGGCGTGGGCCTGGCCGTCGGGGGCTTCCCCTGGACCGACGGGTCGGTCCTGTCGCGGGGCCTGAAGGCGTTCGTGCTGTCCGAGGTGGGGCTGTCGATGCGGAGCCTGCCCCGGGCGGTGCCGCTGGTGGCCCTGTCGCTGGCGGTGCTGGCCGGCGCCGGGATCACCAGCCTGGCCCGGCGCTGGCCCGCCCTCTCCAAGCCGTTGACGCTCGGGGTGGTGGCCGCGGCCCTGCTGGCGCTGCCGCCGTTGTGGCAGGGCGACTTCGTGCCCGCCAACCTGCGCCGGCCCGAGTCCGTGCCCGCCTACTGGAAGGACGCCGCGGCCCAGCTCGACGCGGAGGGCGACGCCACCCGCGTGTTGGTGGTGCCCGGGTCGGACTTCGCCAGCTACCGCTGGGGCAACACGGTCGACCCGATCCTGCCCGGCCTCATGGACCGCCCCTCAGCCCAGCGCGAGCTGATCCCCTACGGCTCGGCGCCCTCGGCCAACCTGCTCAACGCCTTCGACCTCCGCCTCCAGGAGCGCACGGCCGACCCCGACGCGGTCGCCCCGATCGCCCGGCTGCTGCGCGCCGGAGACGTGCTGGTCCAGAGCGACGTCCAGTACGAGCGGTACAACACGCCCCGGCCCCGCAACTTCTGGGACTTCATCTCCCGGGCGCCGGGGCTGGGCGCGGCGGTGGGCTACGGCCCCGGGCTGCCCAACGAGGCGATCCCCGACGTGCGGCTCGACGACGAGCTGCTGCTGCAGACCGACCCGGCGGTGCCCAACCCGCCGGAGCTCGCCGTCCTGCCGGTGTCCGACCCGGTCGGCATCGTCTCGACCCACCCCGAGGCCAACGCGCTGCTGGTCGCGGGCGACGGCGCCGGCCTGGTCGAGGGCGCGGGCGCGGGCCTGCTCGACGGCACCGAGCTGGTCCGCTACTCGGCCTCGCTCGACGCCGGCGACGTCCGGGCCGCTCTCGACGACGGCGCGGCGCTGCTCCTCACCGACTCCAACCGCAACCGCGGCGAGCGCTGGACGACCGTGCGCCACACGCGGGGCTTCACCGAGCCGACCGGGTTCCAGCCCATGCGGACCGACTACACCGACAACCGCCTGCCGGTCTTCCCCGAGGCCGGAAGCGACACCATGTCGGTCGCGCTGGAGCAGGGGCCGGTCCAGGCCCGGGCCACCTCCTACGGCAACCCGATCACGTTCACCACCGAGGAGCGGCCGGCACTGGCGCTCGACGGCGACCTGAAGACCGCCTGGCGCACCTCGGCCTTCGCCGACGCCCGGGGCGAGCGGATCGAGCTCGACTACGCCGCGCCGATCACGGCCGACCGGGTGACGCTGACCCAGCCCACCACCGGCTCTCGCAACCGGTTCATCACCAAGGTGCGGCTGCGGTTCGACGGCGGCGACCCGGTCGACGTCGACCTCGGGATCCCCTCCCGGGACGCGCCCGGCGAGGTGGTCACGTTCCCCGAGCACACGTTCGGCAACATGTCGATCGAGATCCTCGCCGACTCGGCGGGCTTCGTGCCCCGCTACGCCGGGCAGTCGAGCGTCGGCTTCGCGGAGATCGCGGTGGGCGACGACCCGGCCCGCCAGGTCGAGTCGATCCGGCTCCCCACCGATCTCCTCGACGCCGCCGGGTCCCGGGCGATCGACCACCCGCTGGCGATCAGCCTGACCCGCCAGCGCCAGGACCCGACCGACACGACCCGGTCGGACGAGGAGCAATCGCTCGCGCGCACGTTCGAGCTGCCCGACGGCCGCAGCTTCTCGGTCTCCGGCGACGCCCGCCTGTTCCGCCGCCAGCCCGCGTCCGTGATCGACGCCGTGCTGGGCCGGCCCCACGACGGCTCGGTCACCTGGGCCCGGACCAGCTCGCTGCTCACCGGCAGCACCGCCACCGCCGCAGCCGCGTTCGACGGCGACCCGGCCACCGCCTGGACGACCGTGCGCAGCCAGCCCGAGCGCCAGTGGGTCGAGGTCAACCTGCCGGCGCCCGTCACGGTCGACCACCTGCCGCTGACGATCGTGGCCGACGGCTACCACTCGGTGCCGACCGAGATCGGGCTGACGGTCGACGGCGTCGAGCAGGGCCGCCTGGCGCTGCCGGCGATCGACAACAGCGGGCCGCAGAACTCGACCGCCACCGTCGACGTCCCGCTGCCCCAGCCGGTCACCGGCAAGAGCTTCCGGCTCCAGCTCACCGGGGTGCGGCCGACCCCCACCCAGGACTGGGCCTCCTCCAACGTGGTCGACCAGCCGGCGGCGATCGCGGAGATCGGCCTGCCCGGCCCGACCGTCCCCGCCCTGCCCGCCACCTTCGACACGGGCTGCCGCAGCGACCTGGTCGCGGTCGACGGCCAGCCGGTGCCGGTGCGGGTCACCGGGCCGACGTCCGAGCTGCTCGCCGGGCGGCCCCTCGGCGTCACCGGCTGCGGCTTCGCTCCGCTCTCGCTCGGCGACGGCAGCCACGAGCTGACCACCGCCCGGGGCGAGGACGTGGGCATCGACATCGACTCGCTCGTGCTGCGCTCCGCCGCCGGCGGTGCCGCCAGCCCCGGGTCGGGCACGCTGGTCACCGAGGCGGCCGCCGCGTCCGGGGGCGCGACCCCGTCGCCCGCCGTCCGGGTGGCGCACGAGGGCCACGACCGCTCGACGGTCGAGGTCACCGGTGCCACCCCGGGCCAGCCGTTCTGGCTGGTCCTCGGCCAGAGCCACAACCCGGGGTGGACGGCCACCGCCGACGGCCAGGCGCTGGGCGAGCCCCAGCTGGTCGACGGCTTCGCCAACGGCTGGCTGGTCACGCCCGAGCGGGACTCCTTCACCGTCGACCTCAAGTTCGCCCCCCAGAAGCGGGTGGACGTGGCCATCGTCATCTCGATCGTGGCCGCCCTGCTCGCCCTCGTCCTGCTGTTCCGCCGGCCCCGGACCGTGGTCCACGCGCCGGCCGCCGAGGCCGAGCCCTACTCGTCGGTGCTCGCCTACCGCTACGACGGCGCGCTCCCGAGCCGCCGTCGGGCCGTCTGGACGGGCATCGGCGTCGGGGTGCTGTGCTGGATCGTCGCCGGGCCGGGCGTGGGCCTGGCGATCGGCGTCGCCGCCGGGATCGGCGCCCGCCACGAGACGTTCCGGCGCTACCTGCTGCTCGCCAGCCCGGTCGCGCTCGGGCTGTGCGCGCTGTACGTCCTCTACATCCAGACCCGCTGGGACCCGATGCCCAGCTTCGACTGGCCGATCGAGATGAAGCGGGTCCACCCACTCGGGTGGGCGGCGGTGCTGCTGCTGGTCGCCGACGTGATCGTCGACCGGGTATGGCAGGCTCGGCGCAGCGACACGAGCTGACGACTCCCCTCCCCCGAGAGCTGACCCGATGAGCCTGTCCTCCGGATTCATCCTGGGCGTCGACCTGGACGGCGTGTGCGGCGACTACACGGGCGCGCTGCGGGCGGTGGTGGCCGAGCGCACCGACGTCGACCCCGACACGCTGCCGCTCGAGCGCAGCTGGGACTTCTCCGAGTGGCGGCTGTCGCCCGCCGAGTTCGCCGAGCACCACAAGGCGGCCGTGCTGGAGCACCGGATCTTCCGCACGATGCCCGCGATCCCGGGTGCGGCCGAGACGCTGTGGCGGCTGTCCGACGCGGGCGTCTGGATCCGGATCATCACGCACCGGCTGTTCGTCAACTGGGGCCACGCCACGGCGGTCGCCGACACCGTCGACTGGCTCGACGCGGTCGGCATCCCCTACCGGGACCTGTGTTTTCTGGGCACCAAACCCCAGGTCGAGGCCAACTGCTATGTCGACGACGCGCCCCACAACGTGACGGCGCTGCGGGAGACCGGCGCCAGCGTGATCGTGTTCGACCAGCCCTACAACCGCGGCGTCGCCGGCCCCCGAGCCGCCGACTGGGCCGAGGTCGAGAACCTGGTGGGTGCCCAGGTCGCCGAGCTGGGACTGTCGCTCCAGCCCCCGCTGCCGGGACTCGAGGACGCGGCCAACCGGCTGCGCCAGGTCCGCCCGGGCCCGGGGTGACGGCCCGCGCCGCCGGCGCGCCCTCGTCGTAGGCTGCGGCGATCGACGGCTCTGACACCGCCCGGACCGTGCTGGTCGTCCTCGTCTGCTCGGTGCCGCTGCTGCTCACCGCGTGGGCGCTGCTCGACGCGGCGCGCCGGCCCGAGTGGGCCTGGGCGCTGGCCGGGCGCCGGCGGGTCGTGTGGCTGGCGGCGATCCTGTTCGGGGCCCTGGTGCTGGTCGTGGGCCTCGTGGTCTCGATCGCCTACCTGGTGTGGGTGCGCCCGGAGATCGCCGACGCCGAGAGCGGCCGGGTCGTGGCCCCCGATCGGTCGTCGGGCCCGTCGGGGCGCTCGGGGCCGAACAGCGCCGGCGGCGGGGGCCCGTAGCGGCCCCGCAGGTGGTGGGCCAGGGCGAGGACCCGGGCGCCCGGCGCCCAGTAGGGGCCCCGCCGAGCCGGCACCAGGCCGCCGGAGCAGAGGTGCCACAGGGCGATGATCAGGCGGATCGTGGCGTGGTAGCGGCCCGAGTGCTCGCGGACGAGCAGCAGGGTGTTGCGCAGTTGCAGGTAGTCGATGACGGCGGCCCGCGAGCCCACGTGGCCGTTGCGGACGTCCGCGCCCCGCACGACGCCGACCTGCCAGCCGCCGGCCTTGGCCCGCAGCGCCAGCTCGGCCTCCTCGCAGTAGGCGAAGTAGCGCTCGTCGAACAGGCCGATCTCGTCCAGGCACCGCCGCCGGGCCAGCATCAACGTGCCGTGCGGGTAGCCGGCCGGCTCCCAGCCGTCGTCCACCGCCGCCGGGGCGGGGATGGCGCCGAAGTAGCGGTCGACCAGCGGGGTCAGCCCGTCGCCGACGTCGGCCGAGGCCAGCCCCGCCCGGGGCCGGGCGGCGGTCTCGGCGACGAGCCGGGCCAGGCAGCCCGGCAGCGGCACGGCGTCGTGGGGGCAGACGGCGAGCCAGTCGGCCGGGTCGCGGGCGAGGAACCAGCGGAACCCGGCGTTGGCGCCCGGCCCGAAGCCTGTGTTGGCCCCCAGCTCCAGCAGCGCGACGCCGGGCGGGAGCCCGTCCCGCACCGGGTCGAGCGCCCACGGGGCGGAGCCGTTGTCGACCACCACGATCCGCACGTCGACGCCCTGCGCGAGGAACCGGTCCACGGTCGCCAGGACGGCCGCGGGCTGGTCGCGATGCACGATGACGAGGTCGACGGCGGGGGGAGCCACCCACCGATCTTTGACGCGCCGCCCCGACCGGCGCCAACCCACCGCCTCTACGAGGCCAGGATCTCGCCGTCCACCGTGGTCTCGGTGCGGTCCGGGTAGAACGACAGGAGACCGGCGATCTCGGCCGCGGCCGCGATCGGAGCCTCGTAGGCCCACACGATGCCGTCGTGCCTCTGTCCGTCAACGGTGGCCGTCCAGTAGGACGCCTGGCCCTTGAACGGGCATGTGGTCTGGAACGTCGTCGCCTCCAACAGCTCCATGCGGACGTCGCTCCGGGGGATGTAGTACCGCGGCGGCAAGCCGGTCTCGTCGAGGCGAAGGGCCTCGTCTGTGACCGCCAGCACCTCGCCCCCGAGGCGGACCTCGACGTGTGCGTCGCTGGGGGTGATCGTGACGGTGTGGCCTGCGGTCATAACCCCGTTTCTACGCGGAATCGGTCGCCAGGGCGACCGATTCCGCGTAGAAAAACGGTTCGGCACTACTCTCGGCCCTTCGTGACTACGACCGCGCCCGACCTCGATGCCGCCCGCCGCCTTCTGGCCTTCTGCGACGCCTCGCCGTCGCCGTACCACGCGTGCGCGACCGCCGCGGCGATGCTCGGCGAGGCGGGTTTCAGCCGGGTGGCGGAGGACGCGGCCTGGTCCGGCAAGCCGGGCCGGTGGCTCGTGGTGCGGGGCGGCAGCCTCGTGGCCTGGGCGACGGCCGCCGGCCACGAGCCCCCGTCGGGCTTCCGCATCGTGGGCGCCCACACCGACAGCCCCAACCTCCGGATCAAACCGCGGCCCGACGTGACCCGCGCCGGCATCCGCCAGCTCGGCGTCGAGGCCTACGGCGGCGTGCTGCTCAACAGCTGGCTCGACCGCGACCTGGGCCTGTCGGGGCGGGTCGCGGTCCGCCGCAACGGCAACGGCGCCGCGGTCCGGCTGCTGCGGGTCGACCGCCCGGTGTGCGCGATCCCCCAGCTGGCCATCCACCTCGACCGGGAGGTGAGCACCGGCGGCCTGCTCGTCGACGCCCAGCACCACCTGACGCCGCTGTGGGGCCTGGAGGCTCCCGGCGAGGGCGACGACGACGGGTTCCCGGCGTTCGTCGCCAAGGAGCTGGGCGTGGCGCCCGCCGACGTCCTCGGCTGGGACCTCATGCTGCACGACCTGGCCCCGGGCGCCCTCGTGGGCCGCGACGACGAGCTGATCGGCTCCGCCCGCCTCGACAACCTGGCGTCGTGCTGGGCCGCGGTCGAGGCGCTGTGCGACACCGCGGGCTCCGGCGGCGAGGGGCCGGCCGGCGAGGGCCCGATCCCGGTCGTGGCGCTGTTCGACCACGAGGAGATCGGCTCGACCTCCGACCGGGGCGCCGGCTCGACGCTGCTGCCGACGGTGCTGGAGCGGTCGGTCCTCGCCCGCGGCGGCGAGCCGGACGCGTTCCACCGGGCCCTGGCCCGGTCGGCCTGCCTGTCGGCCGACATGGCGCACGCCACCCATCCCAACTACGCCGAGCGCCACGACCCGGAGCACCGCATCGCCCTCGGCGGCGGCCCGGTGCTCAAGCTCAACGCGAACGTCCGCTACGCGAGCGACGCCCCCGGCGTGGCGCTGGTCGCCCTGGCCGCCGAGCAGGCCGAGGTCCCGCTCCAGCGCTTCGCCATGCGCAGCGACCTGCCCTGCGGCTCGACGATCGGCCCGGTCACGGCCGCCCGCCTCGGCGTCACGACCGTCGACGTCGGCATGCCCCAGCTCGCGATGCACGCGGCCCGGGAGCACGCGGGCAGCCGCGACGCCGGTCCGTACAAGGGCCTGCTGGCGGCATTCCTGTCGCCGGCCTGACCTGACAGGATCGGCGTCATGGAAGTCGAGGAGGCCCGCTCGGTGCTCGGGGTCACGGCCGCGGACGGCTGGGAGGCCGTGCGGGCCGCGTACCGCCGCAAGATCCGCGCCGCCCACCCCGACACCCAGGGCGCCGCGTCCGCGCCGGCTGCCACCCGGCTCAACCAGGCCTACGCGGCCCTCAGCCGGGCCAAGCGGGCCGGCCTCCTCCACGCCCCCGTCGGCGCCCCGCCCGGACCGGCAGCAGCGCCGGCCCCTCCCCCGCCGCCCGCCCCGCCGCCGGTCGGCCTGGCGGTCGTCGGGGGTGACACGCTGCTGCTGGCCGCGCCGCCCGACGAGGCCTTCGCCCTGCTGCTCGAGGCCGGCCACCGGGTGGGTGAGGTCAGCTACGTCGACCGCAGCTGCGCCATCTTCGAGGTCGTGGTGCGCCAGGACGGCGAGACCTGCTCGCTGCTCGTGACCCTCCAGGGGCGGGCGCACGGCACCGAGGCGTTCCTCACGCTGGAGGCGCTGGAGCGGCCGGCGTCCCTGCCGCCGGACCGGGTCGTCGCCCGCATGGTGGACGCCCTGCGATCGGGCGGCATCCTGGGGTCATGAGCGACGACAAGGAACTGCCCGTGGCGGACCTCCCGACCACCGACGAGGGCTGGCGGGATCGGCTCGACCCGCTGCAGTTCGAGGTGGCCCGCAAGGGCGGCACCGAGCGCGCCTTCACGGGCATCTACTGGGACACCAAGGACGAGGGCACCTACCGGTGCGTGGCCTGCGGCCAGGCGCTGTTCTCGTCCGACACCAAGTTCGACTCCGGCACCGGCTGGCCCAGCTTCTGGGAGCCGCTGGCCGACGACCGGGTGAAGCTCGTCCGCGACGCCAGCCACTTCATGGTGCGCACCGAGGTGCGCTGCGCCCGCTGCGACTCGCACCTCGGCCACGTGTTCGAGGACGGCCC
The DNA here is from genome assembly GCA_963739835.1 of uncultured Acidimicrobiales bacterium. Classification (GTDB taxonomy): domain Bacteria; phylum Actinomycetota; class Acidimicrobiia; order Acidimicrobiales; family VFJN01; genus ZC4RG19. The sequence goes on along the minus strand of CAVUBW010000024.1, from coordinate 659,195 downwards.
CAACCCGACCGGCCTGCGCTACTGCATGAACTCGGCGAGCCTCGACCTCGACCGGGACGCCGACGGTCAGCCCTCGCCGGAGGCCTGACCGCCGCCGACGTCGGCGTCGCCCTCGGCCGGGCCCAGGCCGAGGCGCGCCCGCAGCTCCTGCCACAGCGCGACGTAGGCGAGCGCGGCCCGGCTGCGGGGCTTGGCCACGACGACGGGCGAGCGCTCGACCCCCATCAGCTCGACCTCGGTGGCCGCAGGAATGGCGGTGCGGGCGATGTCGTCGCGCCCGTCGGGCAGCGTCTCGACCACCTCGCGGTGCAGCTTCTTGCGCCGGTCGACCATCGAGAAGAAGGCCACGATGTCGGGCGGCCGGTCGACCTCGGTCTCGACGAACGTGCCGAGCTGCTCGAACGTCCGCAGCGTGAGCGTCGAGGGGATCAGCGGGACGAGCAGCGCGTCGGCCGCGTCGAACACGCTCTCGGACACGAGCGAGATCGACGGCGGGCAGTCGAGCAGGGCCAGGTCGTAGTGCGCCTCCAGCGGCGTCAGGACCCGCCGGAGGCGGCGCGTCGGCTTCCCGGTGTGGTCGAGCTCCAGGTCCATGTGCCGGTAGGAGAAGTCGGCCGGCAGCAGGTCGAGGCCCTCGACGTCGGTGCCCCGCAGCACGTCGACGACGTCGCCGCGGCCCCGCACCAGCTTGCGTCCCCCGCCCCGGACCTTGGGCCGCACCCGGAACAGGAACGACGCCGCCCCCTGCGGGTCGAGGTCCCACAGCAGCGTGCGCAGGCCGTCGCGCGCCGCGAGCGTCGCCAGGTTCACCGCCGCCGAGGTCTTCCCCACGCCACCTTTGATGTTGTAGGTGGCGACGACCTTCATCCGCCTGGGCCCCGGAAGGTGGTCTTGAGCAGCTTGCGCTGGTCGCGGGCGGAGAACGCGGCGAACCGCTCGGCGAACTGGCCCCGGGCCGACCGCTGCTGGCCCGCGAGGTTGTCGACGAGCACGCCCAGCGCCAGCAGGGCCTCGGGCCCGCCGGGCTCGCCGGCGAGATCGCCGGCCAGCGCCCGAAGCTGGTCGGCCTGCACCTCGCTGTCCTGGTGGCTGCCGAGGACGTCCTGGAGCCCCTTGAGGGTCTTGACCATCGGCTTCACCACGTCCTTGGGCCACAGCGCGCCGAACAGCTCGAGCAGGTACCGCAGCTCCTTGCCCCGCTTGCGCAGGTCGTGGAGCTGCTCGGCCGGGCTGTCCTTGTCGATCGCCGAGCCGAGATCGACCATCTTGCCGTACACCTTGCGGATCCGCTCGCCGGCGGTGTCGGCCACCGGGCGGCGGGCGTCGGGCCGGACCCGGGTCGGTCCCTGCTTGCCGGCGAGGAAGGCCCGGTAGTCGGCCCACGCGGCGGCGGAACTCGGCCCCGCGCAGCTCGCGCTCGAGGGCCCGGAGCGCGGCGGCGCGGTGGCGGGTCAGCAGTGCCCGCACCGGCGCGAGCGCCGCGTGGCGGTCGTCGGCGACGCCGGCCAGCAGGCCGTCCCAGTCGAGCAGCTGGACGTCGAGGTCGCGGGTCGGCCCCGTGATGGCCTGGACCCATTTCAGGGCCTCGCGCTGGCGGGCCAGCGGCTCGGGGGCGAAGGCGCCCTTCATCTCGCGCAGCACCGACCGGCTGCGGCGGACGGCCACCCGAAGGTCGTGGAGGAACTCGGTGTCGACGTCGGCCAGCGTGCCCGCCAGGTTGGCCTCGACCATGCCGGCCAGGTCGCACAGCACGGCCAGAGCGGCCTCGTCGGTGCGCTCCTCGGGGTCGAGGTCGACCTGCACCTTGGAGCGGATGCCGCCGGGGTCGCCGCCCGACGCGGCGATGGCCTCGTCGGCCATGCTCGCGGGGGCGTCGACCAGGCCGGCCTCGCCGGCGAGCACCTCGACCACCTGGGCCAGGGGCTTGGGATAGCCGAGGACGCCGGTCACCTCGACCCGGGGGGTCAGCGGCACCCGGCGGCCGCCGGTGTCGAGGGCGGCATGGTTGGTGATGCGCAGGCGGACCACGGTCTTCTGGTCGCCGTTGCAGATGCGCAGCGGCTGGACCCTGGCCCGCACCTGGGCGAGCGGGATCAGCGCCCGCATCTCGATGATCGGCTCCAGGTGCTCGCGCAGCGAGCCGGCGGGAAGGTCGTCGGCCAGCCAGCGCTTGGCCTTGCCGACCTCGGCCTCGACCGGCGCCGCCCCCACCTGGGGCCGCAGGACCATGGTCGGCGCCGTCCGGGCGGGTTCGAGCCACAGGTCGGCGCCCGCACCCCCGATGCGGCGGTCGGCGGTGTCGACGACCGTGAAGGCCACCGCGCTCGCCGGCTCGGGAATGACGGCGAACCGGGCCCCGAGCATCGCCTGGACCGACGGCGGATCGACCCCCTCCGGGAGAGCGAACGAGTAGGACGGCACGTCGATCCCCATAGCGAAGAGAGTCTGCCATGCTTGCCGGCGTGGGCTGGAGTTGGGATCGGTGGCCGTGACCGGGCACGCCCCGGCGGCCGAGGGCGACATCGACGACGTCGGCGACGCCGGGGGCGAGGGCGGGGGTGAGGCCGTCGCGGGCGACCCCGCGCGCCCGGCGCGCCGCCCGCGCCCGTGGGCCTGGGCGGCGGCGGCCGCGGCCGTCCTCGTCGTCGCCGGCGTGGCCGCCGTCGTGCTCCACCGGCCGGCGCCGCGGCCGGGCGGGCTGGTGATCCTCTACGGCGACTCGCTCGCCACCGAGGCGTCGGGCGACTTCGTGGCCGACCTGCGGCGCACGACCGACGCCGAGGTCGTCACCCGGGTCGTCCCCGGCGACGCCCCCTGCGACGCCCTCGACGACATGCAGGCCGACCTGGCGCGGCGGCCGACGGTGGTCGTGATCAGCTATTCCGGCAACAACAGCAGCGCCTGCGCCCGAGGGCCGGCCGGCGAGGAGCTGACCGGCGACGCGCTCACCGCCCGGTACGACGCCGACGTCCGGCAGGCGACCGAGATGTTCGCCACCGCGGGCACCCGCGTCGTGCTGGTCGGCGGCCCGGAGGCGCCAGGACTGCCCGGCGGCGCCAGCGGGGCGATCGCGGACGACTACCACCGGATCGTGAACGAGTGGGCGGGCCGCGACCTGGGCCAGGTGCGCTACGCCGACGCGGGCGCCGTGGTGTCCGGCCCCGGCGGGACGTTCGCCGAGCGGCTCCCGTGCCGCTCCGACGAGGGCGCGGCGCAGGGCTGTGCCGGCGGCGAGGTCGCGGTGCGCAACCCCGACGGCATCCACTTCTGCCCCGGCGCCTACCAGGGTCTGACCTGCGCCGTCGCCTCCCCGGGCGCCCGCCGGTTCGGCGAGGAGATGGCCCGGGTGACCCGCATCACCCTCGACCCCGACTACTGAGCCCTCCCGGTCCCGCGGGTACCGTCCCGGCATGATCACCCTGGTGCTCGGCGGCACCCGCTCGGGCAAGTCGGAGGTGGCGGAGCGCCTGGCGGGCCAGCTCGGCGGCGCGGTCACCTACGTCGCCACCGGCACTGCGACCGACCCCGACATGGCGGCCCGCATCGCCCGCCACCGCGCCCGGCGGCCCGCCGGATGGTCGACGGTCGAGGTCGAGGCGGACTCGGCGGCGACGCTGCCGGCGGTGCTCTCGGGGCTCGCCGGCGCGGTGCTGGTCGACTCGCTGGGCACCTGGCTGGCGGCCAGCCCCGACCTGGCGCCCGACGGCCCGGCGCTGTGCGCGGCGCTGGCCGGCCGGGCGGGCTCGACCGTGGTCGTGTCGGAGGAGGTCGGGCTCGGCGTCCACGCCCCGACCGCGCTGGGCCGGCGCTTCGCCGACGCGCTGGGGACCCTCAACCGCGAGGTGGCGGACGCGGCCGACCGGGTGCTGCTGGTGGTGGCCGGCCGCGTCCTGCCGCTCGACCGGGCGGACGGCGCCTGATGCGCTCGGCCCTCGGGTTCCTCACCGTGGTGGGCGGCGCCGCGCCCCGGACCGCCGGGCCCCGGCCTGGTTCGGCCTCGTCGGCGCCCTCGTCGGGCTGGTGGTCGGCGCGCTGTGGTGGGCGGCCGGGGAGGTCTGGCCGCCGCTGGTCGCGGCCGTCCTGGCGGTGGCGGCCGACGCGGCGCTGACCGGCATGCTCCACCTCGACGGCCTGGCCGACAGCGCCGACGGCCTGCTGCCACCGGTCGACCGGGCGCGGCGGCTCGCCATCATGGCCGCGCCGGACGTCGGCGCGTTCGGGATGGCCGCGGTGGCGCTCGTGCTGGTCGCCCGGGTCGCGGCCCTGGCGTCGCTGGCGCCGGACCCCGTGCTGGTCGCGGGCCTGTGGGCGGGCGCCCGGGCGGCCATGGCGCTCACGCTGGGCCGGGTGCCCTACGCCCGGGGCCCGGGCGGGGCGGCGGCCGGGTTCGCCGGCGGCACCGGCACCGCGGCGGCCGCCACGCTGGCCGCCGCCGGGGTCGCGGTGGTCGTGGCGCTCGGGCCGCTGCCGGGGCTGGTCACGGCGCTCGCGGCGGCGGCCGCGTTCGCCGGGGTGGTGGCGCTGGCCGTGCGCCGCATCGGCGGCTACACGGGCGACGTGCTCGGCGCGGCCGGGGTGGTGGCCGAGACCGTGGGCCTGATCGTGGCGGCGGCCCGGTGGTGAGCTGGCCGCGCCGGGCCCTCGCCGCCGCGGGTGCACTCGGGCTGGACCGGCTGGTGGGCGAGCCCCCGGTGCCCGGCCCGCTCCACCCGGTGGCGCTGTTCGGGTCGGGCGTGGCCGCGCTGGAGGACCGGATCTACGACGACCGATCCGCGCCCGGCGCGGTCCTGGCCGCCGTCGGCGTGGCGGGCGCAGCCGCGGTGGGCGCGGCGCTGCGCTCGCCGCTGGCGGCCGGCTACGTGGCGGTCGGCGGCCGGGCGCTGCACGACGCCGCCCGCGACGTGGGCCGGGCGCTGGCGGCCGGCGACGTGCCCGAGGCCCGGCGCCTGCTCCCCCACCTCGTCGGCCGAGACCCGGCCGAGCTCGACGAGGCCGCGATCGCCCGGGCGGTGGTCGAGTCGGTCGCCGAGAACACGACCGACGCCATCGTCGCCCCGGCGCTGTGGACCGCGACGGCGGGCGCCCCGGGCGCCTTCGCCCACCGGGCGGCCGACACGCTGGACTCGATGGTCGGCTACCGCAGCGCCCGCTACCGCCGCTTCGGCATGGCCGCGGCCCGCCTGGACGACGCGCTGGCGTGGGGTCCCGCCCGGGCCACCGCCGCACTGGTCGCCGCCGTCCGTCCGGCCCGGGCGGGCGCGGTGCTGCGCACGGTGCGGGCCGACGCGGGCCGCCACCCGTCCCCCAACGCCGGTGTGGCCGAGGCGGCGTTCGCCGCCGCCCTCGGCCTGTGCCTCGGCGGCGGCGAGAACCGCTACGGCGACGTGGTCGAGGCGCGCCCCGCCCTCGGCGCGGGGCGCCCCCCGGTCGCCGCAGACATCGCCGCTGCGGTCGCCCTGTCCCGCGACGTCACGCTCGCCCTCGCCGGCGTCCTCGCCGCAGCAGGCCTGGCCGGGCTGGCCCGGCGGCGGGGACGGCGATGACCGCCGGTCCCGAGGTCCCGCCGCCCGGCGACCACGGCGGGGACGGCGCCCGGGTGGCCGCGGCGCTCGGGCTGGACCCCGGCGACGTGCTCGACCTGTCGGCCAGCCTGAACCCGTTCGCCCCCGACGTCGCCGACCTCGCCGGGCGGCACCTCGGGTCGCTCGGGCGCTACCCCGACATCGACCGCGCCGAGGCCGACCTGGCCGCGCTCGTCGGCGTCGACCCCGGCCGGCTGGTCGCCACGGCCGGCGGGTCCCAGGCCATCGCGCTGGTGGCCGCCCACCTCGGTGCGGGGTGGGTGGACGAGCCCGACTTCTCGCTCTACCGGCGCCACATCGGCAGGCTCGACCCCGGCGCCCCCCGCTGGCGCTCCGACCCCCACTCGCCGTCCGGGTGCCTCGCCGCCGGCGACGAGCGGGCCGACGTGTGGGACGAGGCGTTCCTGCCGCTGGCCGCCGGCGCCTGGACCCGGGGCCGGCCCGGATGGGCGGTCGGCTCGCTCACCAAGGCGTTCGCGTGCCCGGACTCCGGCTGGGCTACGCCGTCGCCCCCGACGCCGGCGCCGCCGGCGCGCTGCGCCGGGCGCGGCCTGCCTGGGCGGTCGGCGGGCTCGCCTGCGCGATCGTCGGCGACCTCGCGGCGCAGGCCGACCCGCCCGGCTGGACGGCCGCGGTCGCCGCCGCGCGCGCGACCTCGTGGCCGTGCTCACCGCCCACGGCTGGTCGCCGCAGGCGGCCGACGCCCCATGGGTGCTCGTGCCCGGCGCCCGCGGGCTGCGATCCGCGCTGGCCCGCCGGGCGGTCGTCGTCCGGGACTGCGCCTCGTTCGGCCTGGCGGACCACGTCCGCATCGCCGTGCCCGACGGCGCGGGGCTCGACCGCCTGGACCGGGCCCTCCGCGCGGCCACCCCCACGTGCCGCGCCAAGATGTGACGTGACCTCGCATCCGGCCCCTGCGCTCGCCGCGCCCCTCGACGCCCTCGTGCTTGGCGCCGGGTTCCTCTCCGACAGCGATCCCGGCACCCGCCGGGTCGTCGCCGCCCTGCGGGCCCAGGGGGTCGACGTCCACCTCGGGACCGCCCCGCCGGGGGGCGGCGCCCAGTCCCGGCTCACCGTCACCCGGCGCGGCATCGGGGACCGGACGCTGCACGCGGCCGTTTTCGACGCGCTCGCCGCCCGGTCCGGCCCGTTCGCGGCCGCCGCCCGGCTCTGCGGCCCGCCCGACGGCGAGGCGATGGCCGCGGCCCGGCGCCACCACCTGCGCCTGACCAAGCCGCCCGGGTCGCTCGGCCGCCTCGAGGATGTGGGCGTGCTGCTCGCGGGCATCGCCGCGGCCTGCCCGCCGCCGACGCCCCGCCCGGCGATCGTCGCCGTGTTCGCCGGCGACCACGGGGTGCATGCCCAGGGCGTCTCGCCGTGGCCCCAGGAGGTCACGGGCCAGATGGTGGCGAACTTCCTGGCCGGAGGCGCCGCCATCAACGTCCTGGCCCGCCAGGCGGGCGCGGACGTCGTCGTCGTCGACGTCGGCGTGGCGAGCCCGCTGCCCGCCGCGCCCGGCCTGGTCGACGCCAAGGTGCGGGCGGGCACCGACGACCTGGCCACCGGCCCGGCGATGGCGCCCGCCGAGGTCCTCCGGGCGCTGGACGCCGGGGCCGAGACGGCCGCCCGACTGGTCGCAGGCGGGGCCCGCTGCCTGGTCACCGGCGACATGGGCATCGCCAACACCACCCCCGCGGCGGCCGTGATCTCGGCGCTCACCGGCCGCACCGCCGAGGCCGTGACGGGGCGGGGCACCGGCATCGACGACGACTTGTTGCGCCGCAAGACCGACCTGGTGGCGGCCGCGGTCGCCCGGGCCCGGGCCGCGCACGGCGACGACGTGCTCGGGCTGGTCTCGGAGGTCGGCGGGCTGGAGCACGCGGCCCTCGCCGGGTTCGTCTGCGCGGGCGTGGCGCTCCAGGTGCCGGTCGTGATCGACGGCGTGATCGCCGCCGCGGGGCTGCTGATCGCCAGCCGGCTCGTGCCCGGGGTCGAGGACGGCGTGATCGCCGGCCACCGCTCGGTCGAGCCCGGGGCGTCGGCCGTGCTCGACGACCTCGGCCTCGACCCCCTGGTCGACCTCGGCCTCCGTCTGGGCGAGGGCACCGGCGCGGCGCTGGCGCTCCCGCTGGTCGAGGCCGCCGCCCGGGTACTGGCCGAGATGGCGACCTTCGACCAGGCCGGCGTCGTCGGCAAGGGCTGAGCCCGGCCGTCGGCGGGTATCCATCCGGGCCATGACTCGGTCGTCGGCGGGCCCCTCGCTAACCTGGTCGGTCTCGTGACCGATCGCTTCCAGGAACCCGAACGGTCGTCGGCGGGCGATCCCCGCCGGGTCTTCATCCCGGCACCATCCTCCGCACCCGGCGGCACCGGCACACGCTCCGGCGGCCGGGACCCGGCCGCGCCCCCGCGCCAGCCGCAGCTCCGCCAGCCCGAGTCGCGGCGGCGGTGCCTACGGCGAGCCGCCGGCCGCTCCCCCGCGGCGGCGGCCACCGACCGGCCCCTCCGCTCCCGAGCGGCCGCCCCGCCGGCGCCGCATCCGGGTCCGGCGCATCCTCGCCGTGGTCGCGCTCCTGCTCGTCGTGGGGATCGTCGGCAGCTTCCTGTACGCCAAGAGCATCTTCGACCGCATCGACCGCGTCGACGTCAGCGATTCGCTCACCTCCGCCAAACACGGCACCAACTACCTCATCGTGGGCTCCGACTCGCGCGCCAACGTCAAGCAGGAGGGCGACGCCGGGTTCAACGGGTCCGAGGTCCCGGGCGGCCAGCGCTCCGACACGATCATGGTGCTACACCTCGAGCGCGGGAAGGTGAAGATGCTGTCGATCCCACGCGACCTCTACGTCCAGATCGCCGGCACCGACCACCGCTCCAAGATCAACGCTGCCTACAACGGCGGGCCGACCCAGCTCGTCGACACGATCACCCAGAGCCTGGGCATCCCGATCGACCGCTACATGGAGGTCGACTTCGTCAGCTTCGCGGGCCTGGTCGACGCGCTCGGCGGCGTGACGCTCAACTTCGAGCACCCGGTGGTCGACACCGAGTCGGGCCTGAACATCCCCCAGGCGGGGCCGGTCGAGCTCGACGGCGACATGGCGCTGGCCTACGTCCGCTCCCGCCACTACACCGAGACGATCGACGGCCGCCAGGTCGAGGACCCCACCGCCGACCTGGGCCGCATCGGCCGCCAGCAGGCGTTCCTCCGGGTCGTGTTCGACAAGCTCAGCAAGACCAAGAACCCCTTCACCCTGGCCAAGGCCGCCAGCGGCATGTCCAAGGGCCTGCGCATCGACGACGAGATGTCGCTGTTCGACGCCCTGCGCCTGGGGTGGGGCATGCGGGGCATCGAGCCCGAGCCGCTGAGCCTGCCGGTGACCAACGACCGCAACGCGTCGGGGGCCGTGCTCATCCTCCAGGACGACGCGGCCAAGCCGATCCTCGACAAGGTGCGCTGACCGCGCCCTGCGTCAGGGGAACAGCACACCCGGGTTCAGGATCCCGTCAGGGTCGAGCGCGCCCTTGATCGCCCGCATGGCCGCCACCTCGGCCGGCGACCGGTCGCGGGCCAGCCACCGGCGCTTGAGGGCGCCGATGCCGTGCTCCGAGCTGATCGAACCGCCCCGGGCCACGACCAGGCCGAGCACCAGGTCGTCGACCTCCTCGTCGCCCTCCGGGGGGCCGATCACGTTCACGTGGACGTTGCCGTCCCCCACGTGGCCGAACAGCAGGGTCGTGGCCTCGGGCCGGACGGCCGCCACCGCGCCGGTGACCGCGGCGCAGAACTCGGCGATCGCCCCGACGGGCAGCGTCACGTCGAGCTTGTGCACGACGCCGAGGGCGCTGCCGGCCTCGGAGTGCGCCTCCCGCCAGCGCCACAGCCGGGCGCGCTCCGCGCCCTCGGTCGCCACGGCCGCGTCGAGCACGCCGGCGGCGCTCTCGACCGCCCCCGCCAGCCCCGGCAGCGGGTCGCCGCCGGCGGTCGCCACCTCGACCAGCAGCGCGGCGCCCGCCCCGGGCGGGACAGGCGGGCTGCCGCCCAGGTAGCCGGCGACCAGCGCCAGCCCGGCGCCGGTCATCAGCTCGAGGGCGACGACGTCGGGGACGCCGGCCCGCAGCGCGGCGGCCAGGTCGACGGCCTGCGGGACCGTCGCCAGCCCGACCAGCGCCGTCACCACGCGTGGTCGGCCGGGCGACCAGCCGGAGCCGGGCCGCGGTGACGACGCCGAGCGTCCCCTCGCTGCCGCACAGCAGCTGGGCCAGGTCGTAGCCGGTGTTGTCCTTCACCAGGCCGCCGAGCCGGCTCACCACCGCGCCGGTCCCGAGCACCGCCTCGACGCCGACGACCTGGGCCCGCATCGGGCCGTGCCGGACGACATGGATGCCGCCCGCGTTGGTGGCGACCATCCCGCCGATGGTGGCCGAGTCCCGGGCGCCGAGGTCGACGCCGAAGGCGAGGCCGGCGGCGGCCGCGTGGTCGGCCAGCGCCCGGAGGGTCACGCCGGCGCCCGCGGTGACCTGGCCGGCGGCCCGGTCGACCGGGCCGAGCCCGTCCAGCCGGCGCAGGCTGACGACGACCTCGCCCGCGTGGGGCACGCCCCCGGCGACCAGGCCGGTGTTGCCGCCCTGGGGCACCAGCGGGACCCCGTGGCGGCGGGCGCTGCCCGACGACCTCGGCCACGTCGCCGGTCGACCCGGGCCGGACCACCGCCGGTGTCGCCGAGCGCCAGCGGCCGGTCCAGTCGGTGGCGTACGGGGCGGTGACGTCCGGGTCGGTGACCACGTGCGCGTCGCCCAGCGCGGCCGCGGCAGGCGGACAGGAAGGCGTCGAGGCCGGCCACCGCCATCGTCCGGCCGCCTACCCGCCGCCGCCGGCGACGATCCGGCCCCGGGCCTCGGCCAGCGTGAGCACGACTCCCCCGCCGGCGTCCGCCCGGCCCCGCAGGACCACCTCGTCGCCGTCCTCCAGGAACGTGCGGGTCGTGCCCGCCACCGCCAGCGGCTCGGCGCCGTTGCGGGTCAGCTCGATCAGGCTGCCCTCGCTGCCCCGGTCGGGCCCCGACACCGTGCCCGAGGCGAACAGGTCGCCGGTGCGCAGAGGTGCGCCGTTGACGGTCATGTGGGCGACCTGCTGGGGCATCGTCCAGTACAGGCCGGCGAACGACGTGCGGCTGACCGTCTCCTCGCCGGTCCCGCCGGCCGGCGCCAGCGCCACCTCGAGGTCGATGGCCAGGCCCCAGTCGCCGGCCGGGAGCAGGTAGTCGAGCGGCTCCGGGCGCTGGGGCGGACCCGCCACCCGGCAGGCGGCGACGGCGTCGAGCGGGGTGATCCAGGCCGCGGCCGTGGTGGCGAACGACTTGCCGAGGAACGGCCCCAGCGGCTGGTACTCCCACGCCTGGATGTCGCGAGCCGACCAGTCGTTGACGAGGACGAGGCCGAAGACGTGGTCCGGCGCCTCCGCCACCGGCACCGGCCGGCCCGGCGGCGACGGCGTCCCGACGACGAAGCCGACCTCCAGCTCGATGTCGAGGCGGGCGCTCGGCCCGAACGCGGGCACCCCGTCCACCAGGCGCTGCCCGGACGGCCGCCGCACCGGCGTCCCCGACACGACCACGGTCCCCGCCCGCCCGTGGTAGGCGACCGGCAGGTGCCGCCAGTTCGGCAGCAGGGCCTCGCCGCCGGGCCGGAACAGCCGGCCGAGGTTCGTGGCGTGCTCGATCGAGCTGTAGAAGTCGACGTAGTCCGCCACGGTGAACGGCAGGAGCGGCGTCACGGTGTCCACGGGCGCCAGCGCCGGCTCGGCGGCCGGCCGCTGTGCCGGGTCGCACACGATCTCGATCAGCCGGGCGCGCACGGCCCGCCACCGCGCCGGCCCGGCCGCGAGGAAGGGGTCGAGCGTCGGGCCGTCGAGCAGCCCGCCCGCGGCGGCGCCCAGGCCGGCCACGTCGCCGGCCACCAGCCGGGCCAGGTCGAGGGCGTGCCCGCCGATGCGGACCGCGGGCCGCGGGGCGCCGCCACCCGCCGGCACCACGACGCCGTAGGGCAGGTGCTCGGCGGGGAACCCCGAGCCGTCCGCGCCGGGCACCCAGGACGACAGCGGGGCGGGGGTCACAGCAGCCCGTGCGCCGACAGCGCGTCGAGCGCGGCGTCGACCGCCGGCGCGCCGATCGCCGCGAGCAGCTCGCCGCGCCCGACCGAGCCGGCCGTGCAGGTCGGCGGCGGCGCTCGCCTCGGTGGTCAGGGCGGCGGCGACCGCGGCGACCCCCGCGCCCTCCCGGGCCCGCCCGGCGGCGGCCAGCAGGTTGACGATCCCGGGCCCGCCGTTGCCGCCGCTGGCCGAGTAGGCGCGGGCCGGGGCGGCGGCCGCCTTCACGACGAGGTTGCGTGCCGCGCACCCGGCGAGCACCGCGGCGAGCCATTCGGTCACCGCGTGGCCGTCCCCCGGCGGGCCGGTGCAGCGGACCTTGACCCCCGCGCCGGCCAGCGCCGCCAGATCGAGCGCCGGGTCGAGCTCGTGATGGCGTGCGATCTCGACGTAGCGGACCACCCGGCCCGGCGGCGGCGGCACCGTGACGCCGAGGGGCGCCTCGATCTGCACCAGCCCGGGGGCGGCGTAGACCCGCCGCCACGACATCGGGCCCTCGTAGCCCACGACGCCGACGGCGGCCGGCCGGGGCAGGCCGGCTGCGACGCACGCCGCGAGCTCCTCGAGCCGGGAGGCCGGGCACATGAACGGCCCGATCCAGCGGGCGTAGGCTCCCTCGCAGCGCCGTGCGTGCGCGGCCAGCGCGTCGGCCATCGGCGGTCGATCCGGAGCGGACAGCCCCTCGTCGTCGAAGAGGCGCTCGTGCACCGCTCGCAGGGGGGTTGGCAACCGTTGCACCTCCGAAAAGCGGAGGTTAGTGTCCGGCTATCGGTGCGCACAGGCCCCTGTGCCTTGTGTCACACAACTGGAACAGATTTGCCGAGGGGAAACGAAGCGAGCGCCCGCTCTCCCTCCGACCTCCGCACGTGTTCGGAGCCGCCGGTGGCCGAACAGTCCAAGACCGTCGATGCCGCGCTGCGGCTGCTGACCCTGCTGGCCGAGGCCGGTGACCAGCCGACGGCCGCCGCGCTCGCCCGCACGCTGGGCGTCTCCCGCACCGCCGTGGCCCGGATGCTCGCCACGCTCGAGCGCCACGGCCTGGCGCGGCGCACCGACCGGGGCTGGGGCCCCGGCCTCGGGCTGCTGGCGCTGGCCGCCGGGATCGAGCCCCGGCTCCGCGCCCTGGCCCGTGTCGAGTTGGAGGGCCTGGCGGCGTCGTTCGGCGAGACCGCCGTGCTCACCGTGCGCGACGGCGACGACGCCGTCGCCGTCGACCAGGTCGTCGGGGGCAGCGGCGTGGTGCAGATCCACTACCGCACCGGCACCCGCCACCCGGTGCGGGTCGCGGCCAGCGGGCGGGCGCTGCTGCCGGAGAACGCTGCCGGCGGCGCGGTGTTCTCGGAGGGCGAGATCGAGCCCGGGGTCCGCGGGGTGGCGGCCGCGATCGTCGACGCCGCCGGCCGGCCGATCGCCAGCGTCGCGCTGGTCGCGCCGCAGCACCGGTTCCCGCCGGAGGGCGCTGCGGCGGAGGCCGTGTGCGCCGCCGCCCACCGCATCAGCCGGGGCCTTGGCGCTGCGCGAGGCGGCGCTCCCCCACCCCGGAACCCCGAACGCAGGAGGCTGCGATGCCGTACTACCGGCGGGTCGGTGAGGTCCCGCCCAAGCGCCACACCCAGTTCCGCGCCCCCGACGGCGGGCTGTACGCCGAGGAGCTGATGGGCTCGGACGGCTTCTCCGCCGCGTCGTCGTTGCTCTACCACCGGCGCCCGCCGACCGCGCTGGTCGGCGCCGAGGTGGTGCCGGCCCCCGACGACGGGCTGGCCGGAAACCAGCCGCTCCTCCCCCACCACCTCCGCACCGGCGACCTCGCCGGCGGCGGCGACCTCGTGGGCGGGCGCCGGGTGCTGCTGGCGAACGACGACGTGCGGCTCTCGGTCGCCCGGGCCGACGAGCCGAGCGGCCTGTACCGCGACGCCACGGGCGACGAGGTGGTCTACCTGCGCACGGGCTCGGCCCGACTGGAGTCGTCCTTCGGCGCCCTCGACTGCGGCGCCGGCGACTACGTGGTCGTCCCCGCCGGCACGACGCACCGCTGGGTGCCGACCGCCGGCGCCGTCGACGCGCTGGTGATCGAGGCCCGGGGCCACGTGGGCCCGCCGGCCCGGTACCTGTCGGCGACCGGGCAGTTCCTCGAACACAGCCCCTACTGCGAGCGTGACCTCCACGCCCCGGACGCCCCGCTCCTGGCGAGCGCGTCGGATGGACCGGTGGACGTGCTCGTGCGCCAGCCGCGACGGGCTCACCCGCTACAGCTACGCCCACCACCCGTTCGACGCCGTCGGCTGGGACGGGTGCCTGTACCCGTACCGGTTCTCGATCCACGACTTCGAGCCGGTCACCGGCCGGGTCCACCAGCCGCCGCCGGTGCACCAGACCTTCGCCGGGCCCAACTTCGTCGTGTGCAGCTTCGTGCCGCGCAAGCTCGACTACCACCCGCTGTCGGTGCCGACGCCCTACAACCACGCCAACGTCGACTGCGACGAGGTCCTGTACTACTGCGCCGGCGACTTCACGAGCCGCAAGGGCGCCGGCATCGCGGCGGGCTCGCTCACGCTGCACCCCGCCGGGTTCGTCCACGGCCCGCAGCCGGGCAGCGTCGAAGCGTCGCTCGGCGCCGAGGCGACCGACGAGCTGGCGGTCATGATCGACACGTTCCGCCCGCTGCAACTGGCCGCGGCCGCGCGGGCGTGCGACGACGCCGCCTACCCGTGGTCCTGGCAGGGTCCCTGACCCCGGCCACGACCAGCTTTTCCGGAAACGGTCGCCATAGCGACCGTTTCCGCGTAACGGCTATCAGGACGCTTGGCCCGCAGATCGGGGCGTCGCCGCTGCCGAACCCGTCATCGGGCGGTCCCGGGGGCAAGGCCGCCGCCGGAGGGCGGCGAGGCGCAACGAGCGTGTCGCCACCAGCTTTGTCCCCGGAAACGGTCGCTATAGCGACCGTTTCCGGGGACAAAACGCGGGGCCGGGACGCCGACGCCCGGTCACCAGCCGTGGGGCGGACGGGCGGGAGGCGGCCGTCGGGCCCGTCGGTGAGGACGGTGACGAGGTCGCCCCGCATCCGCTCGACCGCCGCCGGGCCGATGACGTCGGCCCAACGGCGCTCCAGGTCCCGGTAGATGTCCTCGACGGCGGCGAGCAGGGCGCGGCCGCGGGCGGTGAGGGCGACCGGCCGGCGTCGCCGGTCGCCGGGGGCCGGCTCGCGCCGGACATAGCCCGCCACGACCATCGCGTCGACCAGCTTGGACGCCGCCTGCTTGGTCGTGCCCAGCAGGGTGGCGAGGTCGGTCACCGCGGTCGGCGCGTCGGCCGCGGCCAGCAGCACGAACCCGTACGCGGGGCGCACGTCGTGCCAGCCCCGGGCCCGCAACTCGACGTGCAGGGCGTCGATCAGCGACCGGAAGGCGACGGCGAACAGCCGGGCCAGCGGCGGTGACCCCGCGTCCGGCGGGACGGCGCTCACTCCGCCCAGGGCGGCGTGACCACGGCCCCGTCGGCCGTGCGGGCCTGGCCCCCGACCGGCAGGCAGCACAGCAGCCGCAGCGGGGTGTCGCCCGCGTTGGCCAGCTCGATGTCGACGCCCGGCGGCACGACGATCGCGGCGTCGGGCCCCGCCACCTGCTCGTCGCCGCCGTCGAGGCGGACCGAGGCGAGCCCGTCGAGCACGACGAACACCTCCTCGCGCGTGAGCGAGTGCGGCGTGGCCGGCGTGCCGGGCGCGATCTCGACCTGCCACACGGCGGTCTCGGCGGCCCCGCGGGAGGGCGTGGCGAGCGACCGGAAGCGAGCGCCGTCCAGCTCGTGGGTGGCGTCGGGCGGAGCGGGGAGCACGGGCATGTCGGGACCTCCGGGTCCGCTAGATGGTCAACTGCATTGACGATCCCATGGCGTCCGCAGGTAGTCAACCAAATTGACGATCTGCCGGCGGTACGCTCTCGGGCCATGGCACCGGGCGACGCGGCAGGGGTCCTCGACGTGGTCGTCGGCCTGGCCACGGTCGAGCACGCGCTGTGCGTCGAGTACCTGCGCGTGGCGTACGTGCTGGGCCACGGCCTCGACGACGCCCCGTCCGCCGCCCAGACGGCGATCGACATGGCGACCAACGAGATGCGCCACCTCCACCGGGTCAACAAGGCGCTCGCCCTCGCCGGCCGCCGCCCCGAGGTCGGCCGGGCGACGGGCATCGTGCCGGACATCCGCTTCGGTCCCCTGGGGCCGTCCGAACAGGCGCACCTCGCCGACAGGGAGGCGGCGATCGCGATGGCGGTCGACGCGGCGTGGGAGGGGCTCCGCCCGGCTGTGGCGCCGGGGGGAGCGTTCCCGGACGGCGACCTGCGCGACCTGCTCGACTTCGTCCTGGCCACCTGCACCGACCACGCCGGCCCGGTCGCCGGCCTCGCACCCGACCTCGCCGTCCGCGTCCCCGGCCGGGAGCCCGCCGACGAGGCCGAGCGCAGCCTGGCGGCCCTCAGCGACGGCCACTACCACCTTGTCGTGGCGATGGTCGAGGCCAGCTTCGGCCCCGACGCCCAGCTGGGCGATGCGCTGCTCGGCCGCGCGCTGGCGGACATGACCTCCCTCGACGAGGTCAACGGCGTGCTCGTGCGGCGGGGCCTGCTCCCGCCGTTCACCGCCCGCCCGGGTTGAGCGTCAGCCGGCGGCGACCGCGTCCTGGTAGAGGCTGCGGTCGACGAGGAGCGGCTCGGCGATCGGCTCCTCGTAGCTGACGCTGCCCAGGTCGACGAGCGCATCCTGGATGCGCCCGATCGTGCCCGTGCGGATCTCCCAGTCGAACAGCGACGCCGGGCCGCGGGCCAGGCTGCGCTTGGACACCCCCAGCGCGTCCGCCAGCGCGGCGGTGGCCTCGTCGTCGTAGCCGTCGGCCATGTGGGTGTCGATCGTGCGCAGGATCGCCCGGACGTAGGCCAGCCCGGCGGCCCGGTCGGGGCCGAGCAGGCGGGGGCCGAACACCGTGCCCTCGACGGCCTCGCCGGCCGGCAGGGTGGCGAGCAGGCGGAAGGCGTCGTCGCCCGCGACCGCGGCCAGCTCGGGACCGGGCAGCCAGGCCAGGCCGACCTCGCCGGCGCTCAGCCGGTGGGCCGCGTCCTCGGCCGTCGTCGGCATGACGTCGAGTGCGGTCGACGCCACCTCCTCCTCACTCAGCGTCATGTCGATCGGGTAGAGCGCCGCGCTGCCGAGCCCGCCGGCGACCGCCATCGAGTGGCCCTGGAGGGTGCTCCAGTCGTCGGGGTCGGGCAGGAGGTCGGCCCGCGCCCACAGCCCGACCTGGGGCATCCCGGTGTCGCCGGGCGCCCGGGCCACGGGCCCGCCGAGCACGACCTTGGCGCCGCTGCCCGCGCGGGCCGACTCGAGGAACGGGCTGTCGAGCCCGCCGACCACCGCGTCGACCTCGCCGCGGCCGAGCGCCGCGTAGGCGTCGGCGGCGCTCATGTCGGTGACCGTGACCTGCAGGTTCTCGGCGGTGAACTCGTCGAGCGCGGCGGCGGCGAGTAGCGGGGCGCTGCCCTCGCTGCGGTCGACCAGCGCCACGCGCACCGCGGCCTGCTGGGCGAGCGGCGCGGCCGCCGGGGCGTCCGCCGCGCAGCGGGCGAGCGCCCGGCCGATGCTGAGGTCGCCCGGGTCGGTCGCCGCCGCCGACCCGCAGCCCTCGCCGAGGTGCCGGGGCACGGTCGGTCCCGGCGGCGACTCGACGGTCTCGGTGGCCGGCCCGTCGTCGCGGAGGTAGGCGACGCCGACGGCCCCCACCGCGGCCACGAGGGCCGCGACCCATCCGATCGTGCGGCGGGTGGACGAGCGCACCGTCAGGCCGCGACCGTCGCGAGCGCCGCGGTGACGAACTCGTCGATGCCGCGGTCGAGGTGGTCGCGGCGCAACAGGCCTCGGGCGACGACGGTCGCGCCCCGCTCGGTGAGCACGTTGGCGAACCGGTCGAGCGCCTTGCCGGCCTTGATGGCGTAGGTCATGAATGCGGCCACCCGCTTGCCGTCGATCACGGGCATCGAGCGGATGCGGCCCGCCCGTCCGGGACGCTGCCCGAACAGGACCAGGCCGTCGACCCAGGTGCCGATGAACACGACGTCGGCCTCGGCCAGGTCCTTGAGGCCGATGTCGGTGATGGCGAAGACCGAGACGTCGACGCCCCGCGCCGCCACCTCGGCCGCGATCAGGCGGGCGGCCTTCGCCGTGTTGCCGGTGAGGCTCTCGTAGATGACCACCGCGCGCATGGGCGCCAGTTTGCCAGAGGGGGCGAGGACGCCGCGAACCGTCGCACTTCCGTTTTTCTACGCGGAGACGGTCGCCAGGACGACCTGATCCGCGTAGAACGCGGGGGAGGGGCCGGCGGACCATCCCCGGGCGGCTTGACGGACCTCACTACGATCGGCCGCGACCGTCTCGCCACCAGCCAGCGGGGACCCCGATGTTGTTCCCCACCGCCGCGTTCGCGGTGTTCTTCGTCGCAGCCTTCACCGCCAGCTGGCTGCTGCGCCCGCACTTCCTGGTGTGGCGGGCGACGATGGTCGCCTTCAGCCTCTATTTCTACGGCTACGTCGACGTTCGCTTCGCCGTGATCCTGGTGGCGTCGGCCACCGTGAACTGGGCGTTCGGGCTGGCGATCCGGTGGGCGCGGGTGGACGGCGAGCGGACGCGGATCAGCCGGCAGCTGGTGGCGCTCGCCGTGGTGGCCAACCTCGTGGTGCTCGGGGTGTTCCGCTACCACGGGTTCTTCGTGGCCTCGGCGGCCGACTCGCTCGCCGCGTTCGGGTTGCACCCCACGCCGCCGGTGCTCGACATCCTGCTGCCGATCGGCATCTCGTTCTTCACGTTCCACGCGATCAGCTACGTGGTCGACGTCGGGCGGGGCGACCAGGAGCCGATCGCATACGGCGACCTGCTGCTGTACATGACCTTCTTCCCCCACCTGGTCGCCGGGCCGATCGTGCGGGTCCACGAGCTGGTGCCGCAGTTCCACGAGCGCCCCGACCCCCGGCGGGTGGCGTTCACCGAGGCCGTGGCGCTCATCGCCGTCGGCCTGTTCAAGAAGGTCGTCGTCGCCAGCTTCCTCGCCACCCAGCTGGTCGACCCCGCCTACGGCGCCCCCCGGGTGCAGAGCGGCGCCACCCTGCTGGCGGCCACCTACGCCTACGCCATCCAGATCTACGCCGACTTCTCCGGCTACACCGACATCGCCATCGGCTGCGCCCTGCTGCTCGGGATCCGGCTGCCGCAGAACTTCGACGCGCCCTACCGGGCGCTGTCGGTGCAGCGAGTTCTGGCACCGCTGGCACATGACGCTGTCGCGTTGGCTGCGGGACTACGTCTACATCCCGCTCGGCGGCAACAGGGGCGGCGACCTGCTCACCGACCGCAACGTGATGGCGACCATGCTGCTCGGCGGCCTGTGGCACGGGGCCGACTGGCGCTTCGTGCTGTGGGGCGGGCTGCACGGCACCTACATCGTGGGCGAGCGGGTGGCCGGCGCCTGGTGGGCCCGGCGGGCCGACGAGGCCGGGCCGGTGGCCGTGCCCCGCGTCGTGGCGACCGTCGCCCGCTGGCTGGTGACCTTCAACCTCGTCTGCCTGGCCTGGGTGTTCTTCCGGGCCGACAGCGTCGCCAGCGCGTTCGAGATCATCGGCCGGATCGCCACCGCGGCCGCCGCGGCGGTCGGCACGCCGCAGCTCGTCACGGGGCTCGTCGTCGCCACGGTGGCCGCCGCCCTCGTCAGCCAGCTCGTGCCCGACCACCGCACCCAGGGCGTACGCGCCCGCTTCTCCGGCCTGGAGCCAGCCGCCCAGGCCATCGTCCTGGCCGCCGGCCTGACGCTGATCGGGGTCCTCGGGCCCGACGGCGTGACCCCGTTCATCTACTTCCGGTTCTGATGAGCACGCCGACCGACGTCCCGCCCGGCTGGCCCGGCGACGACCCGACGGTCCCCGAGGACCTGGCCCGCCTCGGCGCCCGGCCCCGCACCGTCCGGGGACGGCACCGCCGGCCGCAGCCCCGGCCCCATGCCGACACCGGCCCGGTCGGCACCGTGACCGACGCCGACATCGTCGACCTCGACGGCGATCTCGACGTCGACGGCGACCTCGACACGGGGCCCGCCGAGGATGCGGACCGCGAGCCCGGCCGCGACGCCCGCCCCGCCCCCCGCCGGGCGCCGCGGGGCCCGGCCGACGAGGCCGACGACCGGGTGGCCGGCGTCCAGCCCGCCGGGCGGGCGCTGGTCGTGATGGTCGCGGCCCTCGTGCTGGCGATGCTGGTCAACGCCGACGCGCTGGTCGCCCGGGCCGAGCAGCAGCCGCTCGGGCCCAAGCGGGACCGCGCGCTGGCGGTGTGGCGACCGGTGCAGGACGTGAGCCACGTCCTCCAGTTCCATCGCGTCCGCCAGGTCGCCGACTGGCTGGCCGGCAACGACGACGACCACCGGGGCGGCCCGGTCGCGCCCACCGCCGGCGGCAAGGGCTCGTCGACCGGCGACGCCGCCACCACCACGCCGACGACCGCGCCGGCGAGCGCAGCGAACACCACCCCCACCGCGCCGGCGCCCACGGAGCTGCGCACCCCGACGGCGAGCGACCCGCTGCGGCTGTGGGTGGTCGGCGACTCCCAGGCCCAGACGCTCGGCGGCGCGCTCACCGAGCAGGCGGGGGCGTCCGGCGTGATGACCGCGGGCGTCCACTTCGAGATCTCGTCCGGGCTCGTCCGGCCCGACTTCTACGACTGGCCGGGCGCGCTCGCCGACGACGTGGCCGACCACGACCCCGAGGTCGTCGTCGTGTTCCTGGGCGCCAACGACGGCCAGGGCATCGTGCTGCCCGACGGCACCGCCGTCCAGACCGTCGCCGACCCCCGTTGGGCCGTCGAGTACCAGCGCCGGGTCGGCGCGCTCATGGACAGCCTGCGGGCCGACGGCCGCATGGTCGTGTGGGTGGGCCAGCCCCCGATGCGGGGCGCCGAGTTCGACGGGATCCTGAAGCACGTCAACGCCGCCTACGTGGCCGAGGCGGCCAGCCGGCCGTGGGTGACCTACGTCGACCCGGCCACGGTCGTCGGCGGGCCCGGCGGGGCGTACGCGGACGTCGTGGCGGACCCGGCCGGGAACCCGACCGAGGTGCGGTCCACCGACGGCATCCACCTCAGCCGGGCCGGGGCCGGCCTGGTCAGCGCCCAGATCCTGGCGCAGGTGCGGCAGCGGGCCGGTCTTCCCACCGCCTGAGCCGCCGCCCGGCTAGAACCGGGGCGATGGACACCGCCCTGCCCCCCACCGACGACCTCGCCGAGGTCGAGCGGCGCCTCGCCGCCCCGCTCGCCGAGACGATGCTCACGCAACGGGCGGTGCGCCGGGTCCGGCCCGACCCGGTCGACCCCCGCATCGTGCGCCGCTGCATCCAGCTGGCCCTGGAGGCGCCCACCGGGTCGAACGGCCAGAACTGGGAGTTCGTCGTCGTGACAGAGCGGGCCACCAAGGAGCGCTTCGCCGCGCAGTACCGCCGGGTGTGGACGCTGTATGGCGGGGCGGGCAACCGGCTGCGGGGCAACGACCCTCAGACGGCCCGGATCCTGCGCTCGGTGGCGTGGCAGGTGGAGCACTTCGCCGAGATCCCCGTGCTGGTCGTGGGCTGCCTCCGCGGCGGCAAGCCGCCCTTCGTGCCGGCGCCGTCGGCGCTCCAGAGCCCGCACTACGGGTCGATCTACCCGAGCATCCAGAACCTGCTGCTGGCGGCCCGGGCCGTCGGCCTGGGCGCCTCGCTGATCACGCTGCCGCTGTGGTCGACCACCGTCGCCCGCCGCATCCTGGGACTGCCCCTGACCGTCGAGCCCTGCTGCATGGTGCCGCTCGGGTGGCCGATCGGCCGCTACGGCCCCAAGGCCCGCAAGGACGTGGACGAGGTGATCCACCTCGAACGCTACGGGCCGAAGGCGGCCGGCGACTAGAACCGCGCGATGGTCTCCGACATCTTCGACCCCGACGCCTGGCGAGCGGTCGACGGCTTCGACCTCACCGACATCACCTACCACCGGGCGGTCGACGTCGGCGCGGTGCGGGTGGCGTTCGACCGGGCCGAGGTCCGCAACGCCTTCCGCCCCCACACGGTCGACGAGCTCTACCGGGTGCTCGACCACGCCCGCCAGCAGCCCGACGTCGGCTGCGTGCTGCTGACCGGCAACGGCCCCTCCCCGAAGGACGGGGGCTGGGCCTTCTGCTCCGGGGGCGACCAGCGGATCCGGGGCCGCGACGGCTACCGCTACGCCAAGGACGACACGATCGCGGCCGCCGACCCCGCCCGCACGGGCCGGCTCCACATCCTGGAGGTGCAGCGGCTCATCCGCTTCATGCCCAAGGTGGTGGTCTGCCTGGTGCCGGGCTGGGCGGCCGGCGGCGGGCACAGCCTGCACGTGGTGTGCGACCTCACCATCGCCAGCCGCGAGCACGCGCGGTTCCGCCAGACCGACGCGGATGTCGCCAGCTTCGACGGCGGCTTCGGCTCCGCCTACCTCGCCCGCCAGGTGGGCCAGAAGTTCGCTCGCGAGATCTTCTTCCTCGGCGACACCTACACGGCCGACGACGCCCACCGCATGGGAATGGTCAACGCGGTCGTCGACCACACCGACCTGGAGCGCGTCGGGCTCGACTGGGCGCGGCGGATCATGGGCAAGAGCCCGACCGCCCAGCGCATGCTGAAGTTCGCGTTCAACCTCGTCGACGACGGCCTGGTGGGCCAGCAGGTGTTCGCCGGCGAGGCCACCCGGCTGGCCTACGGCACGAGCGAGGCCGAGGAGGGCCGCGACTCGTTCCTGGAGCGCCGGACCCCCGACTGGTCGCCCTACCCCTGGCACTACTGAGCCGGCGCCGGAACCGGCCTGCACACCCCCGGGGGGCCCGGCACCAACACGTACGGCCGGCCCCCGGGTATGGGTCGAGCGTCAGAGCTCGGGGCCGCCGCCCGGGTCGTCGAACAACAGCGGGTCGCTGATGGTCTTGCCGGTGCCGCACCCCGACACCTCGGGCGGGGCGCCCGGCAGGTGGACCTTCAGCGCGGGATTGGCGCCCGAGAACAGGCCCCAGTCGCTCTCGCAGCCCGGGACCACCCACAGGTGGCTCATCCACCCGGCGGTGCCGTTGGACTTGCGGCCGCCGAGGGCGGCGCACTGCTCCTCGGTGGCGTTGGAGCCGGCCACCACCACGCCGTCCTTGATGCACAGGCCGACGTGCTTGTGGTAGTGGTCGTTGTCGCCGGTGAAGCCCTCGGTCGGCTCCTCGTCGCCCGGCTTGAAGATGTAGTAGCTCAGGCCGACGATGTGCGAGCCGGGATCGGTGCCGTCGTAGAGCAGCATCTCGGGCTGGTCGACGACGAACCCGTCGGCCAGGTTCGAGAACTTCATGTAGTGCGCCGCGATGCCCGGCACGTAGTCGGTGACCCGGAACCACCCGCCCGCCTCGGCGTCGGCGACGGTCGGGTACTTGGCCACCACCCCGCGGGCCTGCTCCAATTCGCCGGCGAGCTTGTCGCAGTCGCTCTGGCTCGTGAGCGGGTTCCACGGGTCGGCGTCGAGTGTGTGGGTCATGCTTCCGGTCAGGATGCTGTCCCGCGTGAGCGGCTCGCTCTCGATGCGGGCGGCCACCGCGGAGGGCGACACGCCGTCGGAGGGGTCGACGAACACGTCGGCCCACTGGTCGAGGGTGAAGTCGACCGGCGTGTTGTCGGCATGCGCATGGGGCACACCGGGCACCGCGACGTCGTTGAACGCCGCGGTGTTGAACCCGAGGTCGCAGCGGTCGGACCGGTGGACCGCCTCGGCCGCGGCCGCCTCGCCGCCGCCGTGGTCATGCGACTCGCCCGGCGCCATCGCGCTCATGTCATGGCCGTCGTCCGCCGCGGGGGCCGCGTCGTCGTGGCTGCTCTCGTGACCGTGCCCGTCGCCGCCGTGGTCGTGCTCGCCCGCGATCGAGGGCGTCACCGACGCGGACACGACGCCGACGAACGCCAGCGCCACGACGGCCCCGAAGACGGGGTTGACCCGGGGCGCAGGGCGGCTCGCCACCGCCGGCCGCAGCGCCAGGAGCGCGCCCAGCACGGCCACCGCCTCCAGGCCCGACGCCAGGCCGTCCGGGAACCCGAACGCCTCGGGCTCGGACCCCGGCAGGCCCGCCGTGCGCGACACCAGCCACACCAGGATCACCCCGGCGTTGACCAGCGCGGTCGCCGCCCACGGCCACCGGACGTCGCGCCACCGGTAGAGCGCGAACACCAGCGCCACCTGCATCCAGCCCATCGCCAGGAAGAACAGACCGTGGGCCGTCGACCGCTGGAGGTGGACCGGCGCGTAGGCGAAGTGGATGACCGCCGCGCCCACGAGCGCCGCCGCCACCACCCCCCGCACCGTCGTCACCAGGTCCGGTTGCGCCTTCGCCGGCCGTTCCGCCACGGGCGCGGCCTCTTCCCCGGGAGGGGTCACCTCCGCCATGTCGTCCCTTCCTCGTCGCTGGAGTCGGTGCGCCGTCAGCCGGCGGACGGCGCTGCGAGCGCCACGCCGTGCCCCGCGTCGTCCAGGTTCAGGTCGTCGGTCAGCGTCTTGCCGGTGCCGCAACCCTGGGCCTCCGGGGGTGCGCCGGGCGCCCGGATCTTGAGGGCCGGGTTGGCGCCCGAGAAGACGCCCCAGTCGCTCTCGCACCCGGGCACGAGCCACACGTGGCTCATCCAGCCGGCGGTGCCGTCGAGGACGGCGCCGCCCCGGGCGGCACACTCCTCGGTGCTGGTGTTGTTGCCCCCGATCACCTGGCCGTTCTTCAGGCACAGGCCGAAGTGCCGGTGGTAGTGATCGTTGTTGCCCGTGAAGCCCTCGGTCGGCTCCTGGTCGCCCGCCTTGAAGATGTAGTAGCTCAGGCCGACGATGTGGGAGGTGGGATCGGTGCCGTCGTAGAGCAGCATCTCGGGCTGGTCGACGTTGAAGCCGTCGGTCAGGTTCGAGGTCTTGATGTAGTGGGCGGCGATGCCCGGCACGTAGGGGGCGATCCGGCGGTAGCCGGCGGCCTCGCCGTCGGCGACCGTCGGGTACCTGTCGATGACGGCGCGGGCCCGCTCGAGCTCGCTGGCGAGCTGGGAGCACTGGGCCTGGTCGGTCAGCGGGTTCCACGGCTCGGGGTCGAGCGAGTGGGTCATCGTGCCGTTGAGGATCGTGTCGCGGTAGCCCGGGTTCGCGTTGATCGCGGACGCGACCGCCGCGGGCGACTCGCCGCTGGCGGGGTCGACGAACACCTTGGCCCAGTCCTCGATCGTGAAGCTCACCTGCTCGCCGGATGGGTGGGCGGGGGGCACGCCGGGCTGCGCTGCGTCGTTGTACGCGGCGGTGTTGAACCCGAGGTCGCACCGGTCGGACCGGTCGACCGCCGAGGCCGCGGCACCGCCGCCGCCGCCGTCGTGTGACTCGCCCGGCGCCATCGCGCTCATGTCATGGGCCGGATCCCCTCCGGTGGCAGCCTGGTCGTGGCCGTGCTCGCCGGCGATCGAGGGCGTGACCGACGCGGACACGAGGCCGATCAGCGCCAGCGCCGCGACCCCGCCGAACACCGGGTTGACCCGCGGCGCCGGTCGGCTCGCCATCGCCGGACGCAGGGCCAGCAGCGAGCCCAGGACCGCGACCGCCTCCAGGCCCGAGGCCAGGCCGTCCGGGAAGCCCCACGGCTCGGGGTCCGAGCCCGGGAGGCCAGCGGTGCGCGTCAACAGCCACAGCAGGATCGCTCCGGCGCTGATCACGGCGGTGGCCAACCACGGCCCCCGCTCGGCGCGCCACCGGTAGAGCGCGAACGCCAGCCCGAGCTGGGTCCAGCCCAGCGCGAGGAAGAACACACCGTGGACGCTGTTCACCTGCAGGTGCACGGGCGCGTAGGCGAAGTGGATGACGGCCGCGCCGACCAGCGCTGCGGCCACCACCATCCGCACGGTGGTCAGCAGGTCCGACTGCGGGTGCGCAGGATCCTCGGTGGCGGGCAACTCGGTCGGCTCGGTCGTCGCAGCCGTGTCGGTCGTCTCGGTCGGCTCGGTCGTCGCAGCCGTGTCGGTCGTCTCGGTCTCGCCCGCAGGAGGTGTCTCCTCCGACATGTCGTCCCCTCTCAACACTCCGCGTCGTGGCCCCTGGCGCCGCGCCGGGGTGCTGCCGGCGACGGCCCGAGACATCATCGCGCTACGGCCGGTAATTTGCACCTGCCGTGCAGGCGGCCGCGCGGCGACCCGTCATTGACTCCGCAACTATCTGCCGTAGGATCCGGGCTGTGATGGATCCTCTGGCGGACGACCGGCTCACCCTCGTCGGGTTGTTCCTCGAGAGCACCACCGCACTGCGGGCGCAGCTCGACCGCCAGCTCGAGCGCGACGTCGACATGCCGCTGCAGTGGTTCGAGCTGCTGCTGCGCCTCGCCCGCTCGCCCGGTCGCCACCTGCGCATGAGCGACCTGGCCGCCCAGACGAACCTCACGCCGAGCGGGCTGACGCGGGCGGTCGACCGGCTAGAGCGGGCGGGCCTCGTCGCCCGGGCGCCGTGCGCCTCGGACCGCCGGGGCGCCTATGCCACGCTCACCCCCGCCGGCCTCGCCCGGGTGCGCGCCGCCGTCGGCCCGCACCTCGACCACGTCCACGAGGCGCTCACCAGCGCGCTGACGCCGGTCGAGTGCGAGCAGCTGGGCGCGCTGCTGCGCAAGGTCCGCGACCACGTGAACCCGGGCGCGGCCACCGCCGTGCCCCCCGAACGCGTCGAGGCCTGAACCCGCCCGGCTCAGCCCGGCGGGTCGTCCTCCTCGGCCGGAACGGGCACGATCGGGAAGCGCCGCACTTCGAGCAACTCCAGCCCGAGTGACTCGATGCGGCGGAGGATCCCGTACAGCGCGGCCTGGTCCTCGACGGGTCCGCTGAGGACGGTCTCCACCGGCTCGACGCTGGTGGCGAGGGCCAACTGCTCGAACTCGCTCGCGAGCGTGCGACTCAACCGGCCCCGGACCCTCACCTCGTACATGAAGCTCATCGACGACTGCCTCAACGTGTCGGTGGACGGGGACACCGTCGTGCGCGCAGCGTGTGCCGTCGTCACCCCCCGCGGGTGAAGCACCGACCTCCGGTCACGCTCAGGCCGCGAGCTGCGCGAGGTCGTCGTCGTCCAGCGCCAGCGCGCCGGCGGCCACGTTCTCGTCGAGGTGGGCGACGGACGACGTGCCCGGGATCGGGAGGATCCACGGTGACAGGGCGAGCTGCCAGGCGATGGCCACCTGGACCGGCGACACACCGTGCCGGTCCGCCACGGCCGCCAGCGCCCGGCCCTCGCCGGGCCGCTCGCCGCCGCCCACCGGCGCCCAGGGGATGAACACGAACCCGTCGCGCCCGGCCGCCGCGACGACGGCGTCGGAACGCCGGTCGGTCGGGTTGAACCGGTTCTGCACGGACACGATCGGCACCAGCGCCCGGGCCACGTCGAGCTGGCGCACGTTCACGTTCGACAGCCCGACGTGGCGGATCTTGCCTTCGTCGCGCAGCGCTGCCAGCGTGCCGACCGACTCCTCGAACGGCACCCGCGGGTCGGGCCGGTGGAACTGGTAGAGCGTCACCGTGTCGAGCCCGAGCCGGGCCAGGCTCCCGTCGAGCGCGGCCCGCAGGTGCTCGGGCCGGCCGTCGGGCAGCCAGTTGCCCGACCGGTCGCGCAGCAGGCCACCCTTGGTGGCGATCACGAGGTCGTCGGGGTACGGGGCGAGCGCCTCGGCGATCAGCCGCTCGCTCACCTCCGGCCCGTACGAGTCGGCGGTGTCGATGAAGTTCACGCCGAGCTCGACCGCCCGGCGCAGCACCCGGACGGCCTCGTCGTGGTCGGCGGGCGGCCCGATGATCCCGGGCCCGGTGATCCGCATCGCCCCGAAGCCGAGGCGGTTCACCGTGATCTCGCCGCCGATCGTGACGGTCCCGGCGGCGGCTGCGGTGGGGGTGTCGGTCATGGGTTGCTTTCTACCGGGCTAGAACGGCGGAATGATCGACGACTTCCTGGCGCGGTGGCGGCACGTCCGGGGGATGACGACCGAGTTCCTCGCCACCGTCAGCGACGACTGCCTCGACGAGCGGCTGGGCCCCGGCTTCGTGACGATCCGCGAGCAGGCCGCCCACCTGGCCGAGGTCCAGGGGATCTACCAGCTCGCGCTGCGGGGCGAGCCGGTGGACTGGGACCGCAAGCCGGAGTTCTCGCCGGCCGGCGACTCGCGCGAGGCCATCACCGCGGCCCTGGGCGAGCGCGACCGCGAGCTCGACGAGCTGCTCGACGCCCTGCGCCCCGACCCGGGTGCGTTCCAGGTCGAGTGGTACGGCACCGAGCTGGGCCTGTCCGGTCTGGGGGCGGTCTTCATCCAGCACGAGTCGCTCCACCACGGCCAGTGGGCCGCGTACGCGGCGATGGGCGGGTACCCGCGGCCCGTCGGCTGGCTCCTCAACTGGGGTCTGTGAGTCCGATCACCACCGACCAGGAGCGCACCTGCCAGTCCGGCACCAGCCCCTCGCGCACGTAGGGGTCCGCGGCCACGAACGCCTCGGCGGCCGCCGGGGTGTCGCCCCGGAACACGAACGCGGCGCCGGTGGCCGGGCCGTCGGCGCCGACGAAGAGGGCGCCCGCGATCAGCAGCTCGCCCCGCTCGTGCGCCGCCTGGGCGAGGGCGAGGTGCTCGGGCCGCAGGGGCGTGCGCCGCTCGAGGTAGTCCTCGACGTAGCTGTAGGTGAGCATCCAGTACATGGCCCCTATCGTCCCCCGGATGACCGAGGTCCGCGAGTACCGCCAACGCCGCTTCGCCCCCCCGCCCGGCGCGTGCGAGCTGTTGCTCGTCCGGCACGGCGCTTCGATGCCCGCCCGCGAGGACCGGCCGTTCCCGCTCGTCGACGGGCACGGCGACCCCGAGCTCGAATCCCTCGGCCACGAGCAGGCCGCCAAGGTCGCCGACCGGCTGGCCGGCGAGCGCATCGCCGCCATCTACGTGTCCAACCTCCAGCGCACCGCCCAGACCGCCGCCCCGCTCGCCGCCCGACTGGGGATCGAGCCCCGCGTCGAGCCCGACCTGCGCGAGGTGTTCCTCGGCGAGTGGGAGGGCGGCCTCCTGCGCAAGCACGCCGCCGAGGGTCATCCCATCGCGGTGAAGATGTTCGCCGAGGGCCGCTGGGACGTCATCCCCGGCGGCGAGCCGGCCGACGAGTTCGCGGCCCGGGTGCGGGGGGCGATCGCCCGCATCGCCGACGCCCACCCCGGCGAGGCCGTCGCCGCCTTCACCCACGGCGGCGTCATCGGCCAGATCCTGGCCCTGGCGACCGATGCCCGGCCGTTCGCCTTCACGGGGTCCGACAACGGGGGCATCTCCCACCTGGTGGTGACGCCCCAGCGCTGGATCGTGCGGGCCTACAACGACACGGCGCACCTGCACGCCTCGTTCTCGATCGCACCCGAGCCGATGACCTGACCCGAACGCGATCGATAGAGATCGGCACCGGCGTGACGCTGTCGGATCACACCAGGGTGCCGATCTCTATCGGGAGCAAAGTGCGACGGGGCGGCGTGAGTGGTCGCCGCCCCGTCGCGGGTGCCCGGTCCCCCCCGGTGCCGGGCACGATCCGAGGGACGCTCCCCAGCGGCGCCCCTCGCCTTCCCCAGCGATGGGGCCGCCCGAAGGCGGCCCCATCGTCCCTGGCTGTGGTAGGCGGATCGTGATCTGTGGCTACTGGGGAAGTTCGGCCAGCGTCACGTCGGTGGTGTGCTCCTGGCCGTCCCGGGTGTAGGTGACCGTCACCTTGTCGCCCGGCTTGTAGGTCCGGATGGCGGCGGTCAGGTCGGTGGCGTCGGTGATCGTCTTGTCGCCGACCTTGGTGATCACGTCGCCCTCGGCGAGCCCGGCCTGGGCGGCCGGCTGGCCGTCGACGACCGCGCCGACCAGGGCGCCGGTGCCGGTGTCGGCATCCGCGATCTGCACCCCGAGGTAGGCGTGGGTGACCTTGCCGTCCTTGACGAGCTGGGCGGCGATGTCCTTGGCCGAGTCGATCGGGATGGCGAAGCCCACGCCGATGTTGCCGGACTCGCTGCCGGTCCCCTGGGCCAGGCTGGCGATGGCGGTGTTGATGCCGACCACCTTGCCGTCGGTGTCGACGAGTGCGCCGCCGGAGTTGCCCGGGTTGATCGCCGCGTCGGTCTGGATGGCGTCGATGAAGGCCTGGGTGCCGGACGACTGGCCGCCGCGGGGCGAGTTCGACTCGCCGCCGAGCTGGATCGACCGGTCGAGGGCGCTGACGATGCCGGCGCTCACCGAGCCGTCGAGCCCGAGCGGGCTGCCGATGGCGAGCACGGTGTCGCCGACGTGGAGGTCGGCGCTGGAGCCGAGCGTGGCCGGCGTGAGCCCGCTCACGTCCTTGGCCTTGACGACGGCGAGGTCGGTGGCCGGGTCGCGGCCGATGATGTCGGCGGCGACCTGCTTGCCGTCGGAGAACGTCACCGACAGGTCGCCGCCGTTGGCGACCTCGGCGACGACGTGGTTGTTGGTCAGGATCTGGCCGTCGTCGCTGATGATGATGCCGGACCCGCTGCCCTCGGCCGAGTTCGACCGGAACTGGATCGACACGACGCTCGGCAGGACGGCGGCGGCCGCCTGCGACAGCGGCTCGTCGGGCGTGGTCGACGACCGGCGGTTGGCGCTGGAGGTGTCCAGGCTGGAGACGACTGTGCGGGTGGTGTCACTACCGCCGTCGTCGAGCTGGAGCGCCAGCAGCGCGCCGCCGGTCGCCGAGAGCAGCATCAGGCCCACCGCCCCGACAGCCACCGCAGCCCGCCGGCCCCGTCCGGGGGGAGTCGGAGGGACCGGCGAGCTCACGGGCGCAGCGCCCGGCGGCGGCATGGGGGGAGCAGGGGGGGTCGGAGGGGTCGGGGGCGTCCACCCGGGGACCGGCGGCGGGGCGGGCGGGGGCGGCGGGGCCGCGGACCCGGCCGGCGGAGTGTCCGTGGCACCGGGGGGCACAGGCGGCGCCGGCGGGCGCGGCTCGCCGGCGCCGCCCGGGGGGGCGACGGTGGGCTCGTGCTCGGGGGTCGCGACGTCGGGGGTCTGGAGGATGGTCGTGTCGTCGCTCATGACCAAGACTGTGCCCCCTGATGCTGCGCGCTGGCTGAGCGCCACCTGTGAGTTTCCTGAGTGCGGCGCACGCTCAGCGAAAGCCCAGCCGGCATCCAGGGAACACCCAGGAACGCGCTGCAGTCTGAGCGGTGTGAGCAGCGACACGAGCGGTACGGTCGTGGGCGACCACGCCGCCTCCCCCGCGGCCGCGCCCGCACCTCTCGACATGACCGACCTGCTGCCACCCACGAACGGCCAGACCCCGGAGGCGCGCCTCCTGGTGGTCGACGACGAGCCCAACATCGTCGAGCTCCTGTCCGCCAGCCTGCGGTTCGCCGGGTTCGAGGTGGCCACCGCGACGACCGGCGGCGAGGCGGTCCGGGCCGTCGAGCGCCTGCGGCCCGACCTGGTGCTGCTCGACGTGATGCTGCCGGACGTCGACGGCTTCGTCGTGCTGCGCCGCCTGCGCGCCACCCGCGACCACCTCCCGGTGCTGTTCCTCACCGCCCGGGACGGCAACGACGACAAGGTCAGCGGCCTCACGCTGGGCGGCGACGACTACGTCACCAAGCCGTTCAGCCTCGAGGAGGTCATCGCCCGCATCCGCGCGGTGCTGCGCCGCACCCGCGCGGCGGCGGCGACCGGCCGCAGCGCCTGGCGGTCGGCGACCTCGAGCTCGACGAGGACAGCCACGAGGTGTGGCGGGCCGGCCGGGAGGTCCAGCTCTCCCCCACCGAGTTCAACCTGCTCCGCTACCTCATGGTCAACGCCGGGCGGGTGCTGTCGAAGGCGCAGATCCTCGACCACGTGTGGAGCTACGACTTCGACGGCGAGGCCAACATCGTCGAGTCGTACGTTTCGTACCTGCGGCGCAAGCTCGACGCAGGCGCCGTGCCGCTCATCCACACGGTGCGCGGGGTCGGCTACGTGCTCAGGCCGCCCCGGGACCGGGAGTAGGCCCGGTGGTCCGGGCCTGGCGCCGCGCCCCGCTCCGGCTCCAGCTCGTCACCGCGATGCTGCTGCTGGCCACCGTCGGGCTCACGCTCACCGGGATCTTCGGCGCGCGGCTGCTGCGGGGCTACCTGGTCGACCGCGTGGACGAGCAGCTCGCCGCGGCGGTCGACGCGGTGACGCCCGACCCGGACAGCCTTGCCGCCGGCATGCCGCCGCAGGAGCAGGTGGTGCCGAGCCAGTTCCACCTCACGCTGCTCGACGCTGAGGGCACGCCCTACGAACACGCTGCGTCGGCACTGACCAGATCGGCCCCCGACTTGCCGGCGATCACGCCGCAGGACGCGGCCCTCGACCACGCCCGGCCGTTCACGGTCGACGCCACCCGGGGCGGCGGCTCGTGGCGGGCGGTCGCCCTGCCGTTCCGCAACGGCGCCGGCTCGCTGGTCATCGCCACCAGCCTCGACGACGTCGACAACACGGTGAACCGCCTGGTCCACATCGACCTCATCGTCGGCCTGGCGGTGCTGGCCGGGCTGGCGGTCGCCGGCTACTCGCTGGTGCGGACGGCGCTGGCGCCGCTGACCGAGATCGAGCAGACGGCCGCGGCGATCGGGCGGGGCGACCTCGGCCGCCGCGTGCCCGACCACGACGCCCGCACCGAGATGGGCCGGCTGAGCAGGGCCCTCAACGCCATGCTGGAGCAGATCGAGCGGGCCTTCCGGGACCGCTCCGCGTCCGAGGCGCGGGCGAGGCGCTCGGAGCAGCGCATGCGGCGCTTCGTCGCCGACGCCAGCCACGAGCTGCGCACGCCGCTCACGTCGATCCGGGGCTTCGCGGAGCTGCACCGCCAGGGCGCGGTGACGGATCCGGCGGAGGTGTCCCGGCTGCTGGCCCGCATCGAGGACGAGGCGACCCGCATGGGCCTTCTCGTCGATGACCTGCTGCTGCTGGCCCGCCTCGACCAGGAGCGCCCGCTCCGCCAGGCCGCGGTCGACCTGCGCCGGGTGGTCGACGACGCGGCCACCGCCGCCCGGGCGACGGCCCCGGACCGGGAGATCGCGGTCGAGGTCGAGCAGCAGGCCGAGGGCCCGCTGGTGGTCCCGGGCGACGACGCCAGGATCCGCCAGGTCGTGACCAACCTGATCGACAACGCGCTGGCGTACTCGCCGCCGGGCACCCCGGTGACCCTGCGCCTGGCCCGGGCCGAGCGGGGTGCGAGCGCCCTGGCGGCGATCGAGGTCGCCGACACGGGCCCAGGCCTCACCCCGGACCAGGCGGAGCGGGTCTTCGAGCGCTTCTACCGCACGGACGCGGCCCGCAGCCGGGCCCACGGCGGCACGGGCCTGGGCCTGTCGATCGTCGCCGCCATCACCGCCGCCCACGGCGGCACCGTCGAGCTGGACACGGCACCTGGCGAAGGCGCCACGTTCCGGGTCCTGCTTCCCCTGGCGCCGGAGCCGTCGCCGCCGGCCCCGGCGCCAGGCACACCCCCGCCGCCCCCGCCCGCCGCCCCGGTGGGCGACGTGGGCGACGTGGGCGAAGTGGGCGACGTGGGCGACAGACTGCCCGGGTGAAGAAATCGGTCGACTTCGACTTCGACGACCATCCCGCCGACGACGAGGAGAAGCCCCGGGTCGCCTGGGCGGTGGCGGTGGTCGACGACTGCGAGGGCTGCGACGACCTCCGGGTGGAGCTGACGCTGGAGGACGAGGGCGCCAACGCCACGGGCGTGACGGCCCACCTGGCCCCGGACACGGCGCGGCGCCTGCGTGCCGCACTGGCGGCGGCGCTGCGCGAGGTCGGCGAACCGGCGGACTGAGGGTTCCCTGCGGTCGGGCGAGGGGCACGGAGCCGCCACAGGCGGCGACGACACGGCGAGGCGTAACGCGCGTCCCGCTCAGCGTTTTGTACGCGGGAACGGTCGCCATAGCGACCGTTCCCGCGTACAAAACACGAACGGAGGCGAGGAAGCGCTGCAACCGTGTCGCCAACACGCTCGGGCACCGATGCAAAACGCGATCGCCGGAATATGTGCTGTCCGTGCAAAGTTGCGTATTGTGCAAGTTATCCGCACGCGCAAAGGTACGCACACATGGACACACTGCCCCGACGCCAGGTCCTGGTCATCTTCTCCGGGCTCATGCTCGGGCATGCTGCTCGCGGCCATCGACCAGACCATCGTGGCCACCGCCCTGCCCACCATCGTGGGCGACCTCGGCGGCCTCGAGCCACCTGTCGTGGGTCGTCACCGCGTACCTGCTGGCCGAGACGATCGCGACGCCGCCTGTTCGGCAAGCTCGGCGACCTGCTACGGGCGCAAGCGGCTGTTCCAGTGGCGCCATCGTGATCTTCGTCGTCGGCAGCGTCCTGTCCGGTCTCGCCACCTCGATGGGCCAGCTCATCGCCTTCCGGGCGATCCAGGGCGTCGGCGCCGGTGGGCTCATCGTGCTGGCCCAGGCGATCATCGCCGACGTCGTCAGCCCCCGGGAGCGCGGCCGCTACCAGGGCTACTTCGGGGCCGTGTTCGGCGCCGCCAGCGTGGCCGGGCCCCTGCTCGGCGGCTTCCTCACCGACAACCTCTCCTGGCGCTGGATCTTCTACGTCAACCTGCCCCTCGGCCTCATCGCCCTCTTCGTGACCAGCGTCGTGCTGCCCGCGCACCGGCCGGCGCCGCAAGGTGCGCATCGACTGGCTGGGCACCCTGCTGCTGGCGACCTCGATCACCTGCCTCGTGCTGCTCACCACCTGGGGCGGCAGCGAGTACCCCTGGGGCTCGCCGGTGATCCTCGGCCTCGGCCGGCCGCCTCGGTCGTCGGCGCCGTGCTGTTCGTGCTGGTCGAGCGGCGGGCGCCCGAGCCCGCCATCCCGCTGCGGCTGTTCCGGCTGCGGACGTTCAACGTGGCCACCGCGTGTCAGCTTCATCGTCGGCATCGCCATGTTCGGCGCCATCACGTACCTGCCCACCTTCCTCCAGGTGGCCAACGGCGCCTCGGCCAGCAACTCCGGCCTGCTGCTCGTGCCGCTCATGGGCGGTCTGCTGACCGCCTCGATCATCGCCGGGCAGCTCATCACCCGGACCGGGCGTTACCGCCGCTTCCCCATCGTCGGCATGGCGCTGACCGTGGTGGCGATGTTCCTGCTGTCGACCCTCGACGTGACCTCGACCCGCTGGGAGTCCGGCGTCTACATGGTCCTGCTCGGCGTCGGGATCGGCCTGGTGATGCAGATCCTCGTGCTCGCCACCCAGAACGAGGCGCCCGTCGAGGACCTCGGTGTGGCGACCTCGACCGTCGACGTTCTTCCGGGCCGTCGGCGGGTCGGTCGGCGTGGCGCTGTTCGGCGCCCTGTTCACCCACCACCTGACCGGGATGCTCGGGGGCGCTGCGCCCGCGGGCCTGACCCCGGCCGACATCGGCGGGCTGCCCGCCGACCAGCAGGCCCTCCTGGCCGGCGCGTTCGCCGAGTCGATCACGCTGGTGTTCCTGTACGCGGTGCCGGTGCTGGTGGCCGGGTTCCTGCTCTCCTGGCTGCTGCGGGAGACGCCGCTGCGCACCGTGTCGGCCGAGGCCAGCCGGGCCGCGGCGGTCGACGCCCCGGCGGACGCCCTCGCCGGCGGGCCCGCCGACGCCCCGGCCGAGTCGCCGGTGCCCGCGCCCGCACCGGTCGCGTATGCGGACGAACCACTCGTGGCCGTCGTCGAGCCCGCGTTCGTGCTGGACTAGGGGCCGATGAGCGACGGACTGCGGGAGCGGAAGAAGGCCGAGACCCGCCGGGCCCTGTCGTCGGCCGCGCTGCGCCTCGCCGAAGCGCGCGGCCCCGACGGGATGACGATCGAGGCGATCGCCGAGGCCGCCGGGGTGTCGCCCCGGACCTTCTTCAACTACTTCTCATCCAAGGAAGACGCCATCATGGGCGTCAACCCGACCGATGCGTCCGACCTGCTCGCCGACCTGTTGGCCCGCCCCGATGGCGAGCCGGCGCTGGAGGCGCTGCGGCAGGTGGCCCTAGCTGCCGCCGCCCGGCTCGAGGCGCAGGCCGACGAGCTGTGGGCCCGCCACAACCTGACCCTGCGATACCCGGCCCTGGCGGTGCGGCGCGCCGCCCGCTACGCCGAGGTCGAGCGCAGCCTGGCCGAGGTGATCGCCCGCCGCACCGGTCTCGACGTCGACCGCGACGCCTACCCGGCCCTGGTCGTCGCGGCGGCCCTGGCCGCCATCCGGGTGGCGATGGCCGTGTGGCAGGAGCGCGCCCGCCCCGAGCCGCTCGCCGCGCTGTTCACCGCGACCTTCGACCAGCTCGCCATCGGGCTGCCGGCGCCGCTGCCCACCGCCGCCGTCAGCCCCGGGTGAGCCGGGCCAGCCGCCGCGCCAGGTCCTTGCGGTAGGACGCCGGGTGGTGCACCAGCACCACCGGGTCCCACGGGTCGGCCGGGCCGCCCCGGGCCTCGGCGGCCGCCAGCCGTGACGCCCACGCCAGGGCGTGGTAGGCGCCCCAGTAGCGCAGGCGCTCGTCGTCGAGCGGGCCGGCGGCCGGCGCCGCCTCGTACGACGCCCGGTAGCCGTCGGTGATCATCTCCCGGACGCCCTTGAGCACCTTGCGCTGGGCGATCCCTTCCGCCAGGTACGGCACCGACCAGAACATCAGCGCGGTCAGGGCGAGGTCGTACTCCGGGTCGGCCAGCCGGGCCGACGACCAGTCGACGGCGACCGCGCCGCCCGAGTCGCCGGCCTCGAGGCGGACCGACGCCGGCTGGAAGTCGCCGTGGCACACGACCGGCGGGCCGGATTCGGGGGCCTGCGCGTCGAGCCACGCCCGCTCGGCGGCGAACCGGTCGGCGACGCCGGCGCCCGCCAGCGCCCGGTCGAGGGCGGCCAGCGGCGGGTCGACGGCGGCCGACGGCGTCCCGGGCGGCGCCGCCGACACCGGCACGAGCCGCAGCCGGGCGTGCAGCGCCGCCATCCCCCGCAGGAGGTCGGGGATCGCCATCGGGCTCTCGCCCAGGACCTCGACCAGCGTGCGCGCCGGGCCGGTGGCGAGCACGACCGCCGCGCTCCCGTCGCCGTTCTCGACCACGCCGAGCACCGGGGGCGTGGCGAAGCCGTGCTGCGAGCACGCCGCGGCCCAGGCCGCCTCCCGGCGGGCGGCCGCGACCGTCGCGCCGACCCGGACGACCACCGGGGCATCCCACGGCGGCGGGGGCGAGCCGGCCAGGCGGCACGACCAGGCCCCGGTGCCGAACCCGCCAGGCACGACGTCGGGCGGCCCGGCGAGCGCCACGCCGGCGCCGAGAACGGCGGACGCGGCCTCGATCAGCGCCGCCGCGGCGGCGACGGCGGCCGAGGCGGGGACGGTCCCGGTCAGGCCCACGGCGCCGCCGCCTCCCCCGCGGGCACCAGCAGGGCGTCCTCGATCCGGCGGGCCGCGGCGGCCGCGCCTCCCGAGCTGGCGAACGAGTCTCCGACCCGCCTGGCCGCGGCCCGGTAGCGG
Source organism: uncultured Acidimicrobiales bacterium (assembly GCA_963739835.1). GTDB lineage: Bacteria > Actinomycetota > Acidimicrobiia > Acidimicrobiales > VFJN01 > ZC4RG19. The sequence continues at coordinate 621,895 of CAVUBW010000024.1, read as the reverse complement.
GCGTCGCCGAGCACCTCGGCCAGGGCGGCGGCGAGACCGTCGGCCCGCACCCGCCCGAAGCGCACCCGGACGCCCGCGCCGGCAGCCACCACCTGCTCGGCGTTGATCGGCTGGTCGTCGCGGATCGGCGCGACGACCAGCGGCACGCCGGCCGCCAGCGCCTCCGAGACCGTGTTCTGCCCCCCGTGCGTCACGGCCGCGTCCGCCCGAGCCAGCAGCGCCACCTGCGGGACCCACGGTCGCACCAGCACGTTGGCCGGCGGGTCGGACACCAGGCCCGGCGGGGCCACCACCACCCCCTGGACAGGCAGCGACCCGAGGGCGGCGACCGCCTCGGCGAAGAACCGGGCGCCGTCCGGCCCGTTGATCGACCCGAGCGACACGTAGACGAGCGGCCGGGCCGGGTCGAGCCAGCCCCAGTCGAAGTCGGGCTCCGGCCGGGCGCCCAGCGCGGGCCCGACGAAGGCGTAGTGCGCCGGGAACGCCCCGGCCCGCCCGACGAGCGCCTCGCTGGTGAACGCCAGCACGAGGTGCGGCGAGAACCGGGGGTCGAACCCCGCCGCGATCGCGTCCGGGAGGCCGGCCCGGGCGAGGTAGTCGGCCAGCAGGCCCCGCACCCAGGCGGCCACCCGGCCCATCGACGCGAGCGGGTCGACCAGCTCGGCCGCCGTCGTGGCCGACGTGGCCCACGGCAGCGCCCGCTCGCAGGCCGCGACCGCCCCGGCGAACGCCTGCTGGTCGACCACCAGGGCGTCGGGCCCGACCTCGTCGACGGCCCGGCGGACGCCCGGCAGCATCGTGTCGGCCAGTGGGATCAGCACGTCGCGCCACAGGAAGCGCAGCGCGGCCGGCCCCCGCAGCCCGGAGAACCGCTGCGCCACGGCGTCGAGCACCCCCGCGGGCACGCCGTCGTCGACCGGCACGAAGCGGGCGCCGGGGGCCAGGAGCGGCGGCACGACGTCGGGGTGCCCGGTCCACGCCACGTCGTGGCCCCGCGCCGCCAGCGCGGCGCCGACGGCGACGGTCGGGTTGACGTGGCCGGCCAGCGGCGGCACGACGAACAGGATGCGGGCCATCGCCGTCCCCGTCAGCTCGCGGCGCGGCCCGGACGCGGCACGACCCGCAGGGCGGTGTGGCCGGCCGCGGCGCCCATCCGCCGTTCCAACTCGGCCTTGTAGAAGTCGACGTGCTCCTGGTGCAGCGCGCCCTCGCCCTCGGCCTCGCCCACCGCGACCCGCCGGCTCCGGGACGCGATCGGCTCGCCCCGCCGCAGCCGCCCGTACCAGTCGGCGACGACGGCCCGCACGGTCCGGGTCGCCTCGAACAGCACCGAGTGGGCGCAGTCGGCGAAGCGGTCCATCTCGCACCGGGGCAGCAGAGCCTCCAGCTCGTCGGCGCGGGCGCCGGCGTCCGAGTGCTCGCCGTAGAGCGCCAGCGTCGGCACGTCGAGGCCCCGCAGTGCGGCGGCGCTGAGCGGCCGGGTGGCCCGCAGGTCGTCGATGATCGACGTCTCGTTGATCAGCGCCTCGACGTTGCGGGCCAGGCGGTTGAGCTTGCGGCCGCCGAACTCGTCGAGCCACTGCTGGACGTCGCTCTCGGCCAGCCCGAAGCCGGCCAGCTCCAGGTCGTGGGCCATGTGGTCGCCCCAGCCCTCGACCGCGAAGTGGGCCTCGATGAGCGCGAGGCTGCGCACCCGCCCCGGCTCGGCCAGCGCGGCCTCGATCGCCAGCAGGGCGCCGAAGCTGTTGCCGAGGAGGTGGACCGGGCCGGCCACGCCGAGGGCGTCGAGCAGCGCGCGGAGGTCGGCCAGGGCGTCGTCGATCGTGTAGCCCGACGGCGGGCGCTCGCTGCGCCCGTGCCCCCGCTGGTCGTAGAGGATGACGTCCATGTCCCGCACGAGCACGGGCGCCAGCGTCAGGTAGAGGCTGGACAGGTTGTCGACCAGCATCCCGTGCAGCAGCACGACCGTCTCGCCCCCGGGGTCGCCGAGCCGCTGGTAGTGGAGCCGGACGCCGCCGGCGTCGATCTCAGGCACCGGCGCCGCGCTCCAGGCATGCGGCGATGAACTCGGCCAGCTCGCCGACCGTGAGGTCGATGATCTCGTCGAGGTCGAGCTCGCCGAGCCAGGCGATCAGGTCGATCCGGTCCCCGTACGTGCGCTGGAGCTGCTCGGCCAGCGCGACGAACTCGATGCTCTCCAGCTCGACGTCCTCGCTGAACGAGCTGTCGGCCCGGATGTCCAGGTCGAGGCCGGCGTCCTCGCCGATGACGTCGGTGACGATGGCGGCGATCGTGGCGACGATCTCGTCGGTGCCCGTGGGGGCGGTGGTGCTAGCGGCGTTGCCTGAAGGTGCTGACAACGAACTCTCCTTCCTCGGTGATGTCGACATCGAGATCGATGCGCGCCTCGCCCTCCTCGGCCACGGCCGCGACCGCCACGCCGGGCCGCTGCGCCAGCGACACGACCGGCCGCCGCCCGCCGGGCCCCTCCACGACCGGGCGGCCGGCGGGGTCGTCGGCGACCCGGACCTCGATCGGGAAGATCGGCCCCGCGCCCTGGCGCCACAGGTGGTCGCGCACGGCGTCCTTGAGGGCCACCCGGCCGAGCAGCCACGGCGACTGGGCGTTGGGGGTGAGGGCGAAGTACTGGTCCCGCTCGGCGCCGCCCAGGTAGCGGCGGGCGACGAGGTCACGGGCCGCGCTCGACCGCCATGGCTCGGCCAGCAGCCAGTAGCCGTCGCGCCGCTCGGCGGAGATGCGCCGGCCGGGCGCCCGCATCACCTCGAACACCGCCCCGCTGGTCTCGAACCGGCGGTCGACGAACTGGGTCAGCCGGGCCCATACGGCCCCGTCGCGGACCAGGTCGACGTTGCCCCGGGCGTCGGTCTCGTTGAAGTCGGTGAGCCGCACCAGGCACCCGAGCTCGGCGCCCGGCTCGGGGTGGGGCCCGTAGAAGTCGATGCGGTCGATGCGCATGGGCAGCGCGATGCGGTCCTCGACCGAGTTGGCCTCGATCCAGTAGGCGAGCAGCTGTCCGGCCGCGTCGAGCAGCGCGCCCGGGGCCGGAAGCGCGGTCACCGTGGCCCGCAGGCCGTCGTCCCCCATGGCGTGGGTGGCGGTCACGCCCTGGTAGGCCGGGCCGTGGAACATCCACCGGTCCTCGTACAGCTCGCGGGCCGAGTGCGGCGGCGGCCGCTCGGCGGCCAGCGGCGCGTCGTCGGGCGGCGGCGGCTCCGGGTAGCGGTCCGCGAGGACGACCGTGGCGCGGGCGTAGCCCTCGATCGCCACCTTGACCCGGTCGGGCCCCTCGACCGCGGCGGTGATGTCGACGTCGACCGCCGGCTCGACCGCCAGCCACCGCAGGGCCCGGACGTTCTGGAGGCCGACCACCCTGCGCCCGCCGCCGAGCGCGGCGGCGACCTCGACGAAGATCGCGATCATCATCGTCATCGGCACGACCGGGAACAGGTCGCCCACCGACCCGACGCCCCGCGGCTGGTTGTAGAACGAGTGGTCGAGCAACTCGGGGACGTCGGCCAACGACAGGCGGCGCCGCTCGTGGTGGCGGCCGGTCGCCGGCACCGCGAGCGGCGGCGCGGCCGGGGCGGCGGCCGGCGCGGGCGCGGCCCCGGTCGCCAGCGCGGCGAGCACGTCCCGGCTGGCGGCGTCGACGGCCCGCAGGGTGGCGAGGAACTCGTCGGCCACCGGCCCCGCGGCCGCGGGCACCGGCGGGGCCGTCGCCGGCGGATCCAGCGGAGCCAGCCCCGCCCGCACGAGCGGCGAGTCGAACCGCAGCACCCCCGGGCGCGGCGCGGGCCCGGCCGCGGTGGCGGGCCCGGCCGGCACGAGTCGGTCGAGCGCCACGTCCGCGCCCTCGACGAACAGTGCGGCCGCCGCCCGGGTGAGCTGGGCGAGGCCCGACCGGCCGGCCTGCGACGCCGACACGGACAGGTGGTCGTGGTCGTGCAGCGTGTCGCCCACGAACCCGGCGACGCTGCCCGCACCCACCTGGACGAACGCCCGGATCCCGTCGGCGTGCAGCCGCTCCACCAGCTCCCGGAACCGCACGCGCTCGATGAACAGGCGCCGCGCCAGGTCCCAGACGGCATCGTCGTCGTCCGGGAACGGGGCCGCGGTCACCGACGAGTACAGCGGCACGCGGGGCGCTCGCAGCGCCATGTCGCCCCAGGCCCGCTCCAGCGGCCCCATGTAGTCCCGGAACATCGGCGTGTGGAAGCCGGTGCGGAACGGCAGCACCTGGCCCAGCACGCGGCGGGCCGCCAGGCGGCGCTGGGCCTCGGCCACCGACGCCTCGCTGCCGCACACGATGACCTGGTGGGGGCAGTTGTCGTGCGACACGGCGATGTCCGGCAGCCCCGCGATGGCCTCCTCGGCCACGGCCACCGCACAGCCGATCGCCAGGAACAGCAGGTCCGGCAGCACGAACTCGCCGTCCGCGATGCGGCTCACGAACCGCTCGATCGCCTCGCCGGTGGACGCGCCGGCCACGATCATCGCAGTCCACTCCCCCAGGCTGTGGCCGACCACGGCATCCGGCCGCACGCCGAGGCGGGCCAGGCCCTCGGCCAGCACGCGGCCGACGAACACGATCTCCGCGCCCTGGGTCTCCAGCGGCGACGCCCGCACCGGGCGCTCGAGGTCGAGGCCGAAGTGCTCGGCGACGTCGTCGACCCGGGCGCCCGCCGCCGACTCGATGCCGGGGAAGGCGAAGGCGACGCCGCCGCCCCCGGCGATCAGCCCGTCGGCCGAGAACCACACGTCGTTGCGGCCCCGCCACGGCCGGCCCCGGGCCGCGGCCCGGCGGGCGAGGTCGAGGCGCCGGGGCGTCGGATCCGCGATCGCGATGCGGGCGGGGCCCCGCTCGGCGAAGCCGGCGAGTGCCGTGCCGGCCAGCACCGCGTCGCCGTCGGCCAGCCGCTCGGCCAGCGCCGCCGGGTCGTCGGCCGCGGCGACGAAGACCCGCATCGCCGGCCCGTCGCCGGCATCCGCCCGGCGCCGCCGCCGCGTGCGCGGCCACGCCCCCGCGGGCCCGGCGTCGCGGCGGGCCGCGGGCGCGGCCGGCGCCGCGGCCTCCTCCAGGATCACGTGGGCGTTGATCCCGCCGAAGCCGAACGCGTTGACGCCGACCCGGCGGGGCACGCCGCCACCGTCGGCCCACGGGCGGGCCTCGGTCACCACCGCGAACCGGCTCGGCGCCAGGTCGGGGTGGGGATCGTCGCACCCGAGCGTGGGCGGCACGACGCCGTGGTGGAGGGCGAGCGCCGACTTGATCAGGCCGGCGATGCCCGAGGCCGGCATGGTGTGGCCGATCATCGGACTTCACCGAGCCCAACCCCACCGGGCGCGCCCGGCCCCCCTCCGCGCCCGGCCGCTCGAACACCTGGCGCAGCGTGGCGAGCTCGACGCTGTCACCCGCCGGGGTCGCCGAGCCGTGGGCCTCGATCAGCCCGACCGTGGCCGGGTCGAGCCCGGCGGCCTCCCACGCCCGCTCGATGGCCAGCACCTGACCCTTGCGGGCCGGGCTCATCAGCGTCGCCGCCCGGCCGTCGCTCGACACACCCACGCCCCGGATGACCGCGTACACCCGGTCGCCGGCGGCACGGGCGTCGGCGAGGCGCTTGAGCACGACGATGCCGGTGCCCTCGCCGATGAGGATGCCGTCGGCCCGCCGGTCGAACGGCCGGATCACTCCGGTCGGGCTGAGGGCCTTGAGCTGGGAGAAGACGCTCCACAGCGTCACGTCGTGGCAGTGGTGGACGCCGCCGGCGAGCACCACGTCCGACCGCCGCGCCTCCAGCTCGGTGACCGCCTGGTCGACCGCCAGGAGCGAGCTCGCGCAGGCCGCGTCGAGCGTGTACGCGGGACCCTGGAGGTCGAGGCGGTTGGCGACCCGTGACGCCACCAGGTTGGGCACCAGGCCGATCGACGCCTCGGGGTGCGACGGCCCGAGCGCCTCCTGGAACTGGGTGCGGATCGCGTCGAGCCGCTCGGCCGGCAGGTCCGGGACCAGCTCGGCCACGCACGCGACCAGCTGGTGGGCGGTGCGCACCCGCTGGTCGAGCCGGGCGGTCGCCGGGGTCAGGTAGCCGCCCCGGCCGATCACCACCCCGACCCGGTCGGAGTGCGGCACGCCCTCGACGTAGCCGGCGTCGGCCAGGGCCCGGACCGCGGTGGCCAGCGCCAGCAGCTGGTCGGGCTCGGTGCCGGCCACCGCGACCGGCATGATGCCGAAGTCGGACGGGTCGAAGGGCACGCCCGGGTCGACGAAGCCGCCCCGGCTGCAGTAGAAGCGGTCGGGGCCCGGCCGGCCGGGGTCGAAGAACACGGGATCGACCCGATCGGGGGGCACGTCGCTGATGGCGTCGACCCCGGCGACGAGGTTGGACCAGAAGGCGGACAGGTCGGGCGCGCCGGGGAAGATCCCGGCCATGCCGACGATGGCGACCGGCTCGGCGGTGTGCTGATCGACCTCGCTTCGCTCGGTCATGCCCCCACCCCGAGCGCCACCGGCGAGGCGCACATGACCACGACATGGGCGTCCGGCGCGCCCGCCCGCAGCTCCGCCAGCGCGGCCGCCACCCCGGCGTCCGGGTCGATCAGGCCGACGCCCCGGCGCCCGTACTCACGGGCCAGCTCCGGGGACACCATGCCGCCGCCGGCCCACGGGCCCCAGTCGACGGCCACGACCCGGGCGCCGGGCGCCCGCCGGCGGGCGAGGGCGTCGAGCACGGCGTTGGCGGCCGCGTAGTCGACCTGGCCGGGGTTGCCGAACTGGCCCGACACGCTGGCGAAGAACAGCACGAACCCGCCGCCGCCGACCGCCTCGACCGCGACCCGGGCCGCGCCGACCTTGGTGTCGAAGACGCGGGCGAACGACTCCGGCGTCTTGTCGCGTATCAGCTTGTCCTCCCGGACCCCGGCGGCGTGGACGACGCCGTCCAGCCGGCCCCGCTCCCGGCGGACGTCGGCCAGGGCGGCGGCGAAGGCCGCTGCGTCTCGGACGTCGAGCGACCGGTAGTCGACGAACGCCGCATGCCGGCGCAGCTCGGCCAGCGTCGCCCGCACCTCGCGGGCGGCGAGCACCCGGGCCGTCTCGGCCTCCACCTGGGCGGGACGCGCCAGCTCGCCCCGCCCCAGGATCGCCCGGCGCACGGCGACCGCGCCGTCCGCCCCGGCCAGCCAGTCGGGCTCCTCCGCCGGCGGCGGGGTCCGGCCGACGAGGACCACGCCGCAGCCGCTGTCGCGGGCCAGGCCGACCGCCACACGGGCGCCGATGCCCCGGCCGCCACCGGTCACGACCACGACCGCGCCCGGGTCGAGTTGGCCCGCGCCGTCGCCATCGGCGCCCGGCTCGCTGCCGGCATCGCCGTCGAGCGGCCGCGCGGCGACGCCGAGCGCGACCCGACGGTCGCCGCGGTAGCCGACATCGACGGGCCCGGCGCCGGTCCGCAGCTCCGCCAGCACCTGGTCGGCCACGGCGGCGGGCCCGGCGCCGGGGTCGACGTCGACCACCTGGGCCCGGAGCTCCGGCCGTTCCCGGGCGAACGTGCGGACCATGCCGGCCGCGGCGCCGCCGGCGCAGGCGTGCTCGACGTCTGGGGCCGGCCCGTCGCCGAGGCCGAAGTCGCCGCCGGTCGCGGTGACCACCACGAGCCGGTCGGCGCCCGCCTCGGCGGCGGTCCGCAGCCGCCCGAACTGGGCGACCACCGCGGCCGTCACGTCGTCTCCCGGCGCCAGCGCGCCGAGGTCGACGACGGTCGCGGTGCCCGCGGGAAGCGCCTCGCCGGGCGCGGTGTGGACGGCCCGCACGCCCCGCTCGACGAGCAGGCCGTGGAGCCGGGCCCCGACGCCGCCCGCGTCGCCGGCCCCGTCCCCAACGATGGCGACGGCCGTGCCGGCCAGGCCCGCAGTGCCGTCGCCGTTGGACCCCGCCTCGGGCAGCGGGACCAGCACCGGCACGTAGCGCTCGGGGACGCCGCCGGCCGCGGGCCCGGGCGGGTCGGTGGCCGGGCCCGCGGTCACGGCGGCGGGGGCGGCTGCGCTGCCGCCCGTTTGTACCGGCGGGGTGGTCTCCCCCACCACCCCGCCGGCCGCACGGCGCCCGTCGATCCACTCGACGATGCCGCGCAGGGTCTTCACCAGCGCCAGCTCCTCGATGACGCTCTCGTCGACCTCGCCGCCGTCCATCCCCGGCAGCCCGACCCGCTCGGCCAGCTCCCCCAGGATCTCGATCCGCTTGATCGAGTCGATGCTCAGCTCGGCCTCCAGGTCGAGGTCCGGATCGAGCATCTCGGCCGGATACCCCGTCCGCTCGCTCACGATGGCGACGATGACCTCCAGCACGTCGCCGGCCGCGCCCGGAGCCGCTGCCGGCGCCGCCGTCACCGTCGCCGGCGCGGCGCGCCCGTCGATCCACTCGACGATGCCGCGGCAGGGTCTTCACCAGCGCCAGCTCCTCGATGACGCTCTCGTCCAGCTCGCCGCCGTCCATCCCCGGCAGCCCGACCCGCTCGGCCAGCTCCCCCAGGATCTCGATCCGCTTGATCGAGTCGATGCTCAGCTCGGCCTCCAGGTCGAGGTCCGGATCGAGCATCTCGGCCGGATACCCCGTCCGCTCGCTCACGATGGCGACGACCGTGCCGAGCAGGTCGGCGGCGGCGGCCGGCGCCGGGGCCGGCTCGGGAAGCGGCCGCGCCGCCGCCTCGCGCGGTGCCGGGGACGGTGGCACCGATGGCGAGGCGGGCGGCGCGGCACCCAGCGCGGCGAGCACCACGTCGCGCTGGGCGGTCACGATCTGCTGCATGCCCCGCAGGTACTCGGCCACGAGCACCTGGGGATCGTCGGCCGCCGGACGCGTGGTCCCGGCGGCGGCGAGGTCGAGCGGCGGGAAGTCGGTGGCCGGCGGGAGCGAGCCGGGCACCCGCTCGCCCGCCGCGGTCAGCACCTGGCTGCCATTCAGCAGGTAGGGCGCCCGCGCCGGCGGGGCGGACACGTCGACGGCGGCCGCGTCCCGCCCGGCGAACAGCGCCTCGGCGTCGACGGGGACGCCGGCGGCCGCCAGCTCGGCGAGCGCGAGCAGGAACCGGCGGACGCCGTCGTCGCCGGCCACGTCGCACGCCACCGCCACGTGCGGCCTGTCGCCGAGGATCCGCCCGACGAGCTGGGTCAGCACCCGCCCGGGCCCGGCCTCGACGAACACCCGCGTCCCGGCGGCGTACATGGCCTCGACCTGGGCGACGGAGCGCGACCGGCTCGGCCACCTGGCGGGCCAGCAGCGCCCGCACGGCGCCGGGATCGGCCTCGTAGGGCGCGGCCGTCGTATTCGACCAGACGGGCCGGTCGGGCTCGGCGACCGCCACCTCGGCCAGCCGCGCCGCCAGCGCCGACGCCGCCCGCGCCAGCCCGGGCGTGTGGAACGCGCAGGCCACCGGCAGGCGCCGTGGCGGCCAGGCCGCGCTCGGCCAGCGCCGCCACCGCCGCGGCGACTTCCGGCGTCGGGCCCGAGATCACGCACTGGTCGGGGCCGTTGTCGTTGGCCACGACCACTGCCGGCGGTCCGCCAGCGCGGCCCGGACGTCCGCGGCCGCGCCGCGCACCGCGGCCATCGTGCCCGGGTCGTCCGGGTCCGCGGCCGCGAGGATCGCCTCGCCCCGGGCCCGGCTGAGCGGGACCAGCTCGCCCGCGGGGAGAGACCCGGCGACGGCCAGCGCGACCAGCTCGCCGTAGCTGTGGCCGGCGACCACGTCGGGGACCACCCCGCACCGCCCCAGCAGGTCGGCCACGGCCAACCCGGCGACGCCGAGCGCCGGCTGCGCGACCCGGGTGTCGGTGAGCCCGGCGGCCCGCCGCCCGCGCTCGGCTCCGTGCTCGGCCGGTGGGAACATCGCCGCGACCAGGTCGGCGCCCGCCCCCGCCAGGTGTCGCCGCAACGGCGGGAACGCCACGAACAGGTCGCCGCAGCATGCCCGGTCGCTGGCTGCCCTGGCCCGGGAACAGGAACGCGAGGGGCAGCCGCTCGCCGCCCGGGGCGGCGGCGAGGAACACGCCGCCGCCCGCCTCGCCGGCGCGGGCCCGGGCCAGCTTCGCCCGCAGGTCGTCGACGTCGTCGGCCACCAGCGCGACGCGGACAGGTGCCGTCGGGCGCCGCTCGGCGACCGTCCGGGCCAGGTCGCGCAGCCGCCACGGGCGGCCGGCGCCGTCGTTGGCGTCGAGGGCAGCGGCCAGCCGGTCGAGCTCGGCGGTCGCGTCCTCGGCGGTGACCCCCCGCACGAGGAACAGCTCGGCCGGCCAGTGATCGAGGCCGTGGACCGGCTCGTCGTCGCCCCGGTACGCCGACAGCACGGCGTGGAAGTTGGTGCCGCCGAACCCGAACGCGCTCACCGCGGCCCGCCGGTCGTCGCCCGTCCAGGGACGGGCCACGTCGCCGAACACGAACGGGCTGGTCCCGGCGTCGTAGGCCGGGTTGGGCTCGTCGAGGTTGCGGGTCGGCGGCAGCACGCCGCGGTGCAGGGCGTGGACGACCTTGATCACGCCCGCGAGGCCGGCCGCGCACTTGGTGTGGCCGATCTGGGACTTCACCGAGCCGAGGGCGGCCGCGCCGGGGGCTGCGCCGCGCTCGGCGAAGACGGCCGTGAGCGTGGCCAGCTCGGTGCGGTCGCCGACCACGGTGCCGGTGCCGTGCGCCTCGACCAGCCCGACCTCGCCGGGGACACGCCGGAGCGGTCGTAGGCCCGCTCCAGGGCCCGGCGCTGGCCCTCGCGCCGGGGCGCGGTGAGCCCGAGGCTGCGGCCGTCGCTGGAGCCGGCCACGGCGTCGATCACCGCCTGGATCCGGTCGCCGTCGCGCTCGGCGTCGGCCAGCCGCTTGAGCACGACGCAGCCGACGCCCTCGCCGAGCGCGATGCCGTCGGCGGCGGCGTCGAACGTCCGGCACCGACCGGTCGGCGACAGCGCGTGGACCGCGGAGAACAGCAGGTAGTCGTAGATGCCGTTGTGGAGGTCGGTGCCGCCGCACAGCACCAGGTCGCTGGTGCCCGACGCCAGCTCCGTGCAGGCGGCCGACAGCGCGGCCAGCGAGGACCCGCACGCGGCGTCGACCGTGTAGTTGGCGCCGCCGAGGTCGAGCCGGTTGGCGATGCGCCCGGCGATCACGTTGGCGAGCACGCCGGGGAACGAGTCCTCGGTGAGGCGGGGCAGGTCCGCCAGGGCGGCGGGGACCTCGCCGACGAAGTGGGGCAGCGCAGCGCGGAACCCGTAGGCCTGGGCCAGGTCGGTGCCGGTCTCGGCCCCGAACACGACCGAGGTGCGCTCGCGGTCGAAGGGCCGCTCGGCGTAGCCGGCGTCGGCGAGGGCCGGCGCAGCGACCTCGAGGCTGAGCAGCTGCGTCGTGCTCGATCGACGTGATCGACCGCGGCGGGATGCCGTAGCGCAGCGGGTCGAACGGCACGTCCGGCAGGAAGCCGCCCCACTTCGACGGGGTCCGGCGCGCCGGCGTCGGTCACGACCGCGTCGGGGTCGTAGTAGCGGCCGACGTCCCAGCGGGCCGCGGGGACCTCGGTGACGCAGTCCTCGCCGGCGACGACGTTGGCCCAGAACCGGCGTGACGTCGGGCGCCCCGGGGAAGATGCCGGCCATGCCGACGATGGCGATGTCGGCGGACTCGGCGGGCCGGCGCGACCGGCCGGGCGACCGGATCGAGCGGCGTCGAGCAGGTCGGCCGAGCCCGGCGGTGACGTCCTCGTGCAGCGCCGGCGACCGTCGTGACCCCGTCGCGCAGCGCCGCGACCTGGCCGATCATGAACATGCCCTCGCGCCGCTGGACGTCGGCATCGACCGTGCGCAGGTCGTCGCCCTCGCGCACGATGCCCTTGGTCGCGATGCGCAGGCGGCCGAGGTTGAGCCCCTCGAGCTCGGTCCACATGTCCCGCACCTCGGTGCCGGCCGCCTCCAGCTCGGCCTTCCGGCGCGGCGAAGGCCGCGACGTACTCGCTGGCGACGCAGCGGGTGGCGTGGCCGGGCGACGTCTCGAGCAGCACGGTGGCGTCGCAGCCGAGGGCGGCGTCGCTGGAACGCCGGGGTGATGGCGCCGGTGGCGACCGCCTCGGTCGTGAAGAGGTACGCGGTGCCCATGAGCACGCCGATCGCCGCGCCCCGCTCGACCAGCGGCACGGCCAGGGCCGCCACCATCGCCGCCGAGCGGGCGTCGTGGATGCCGCCGGCGAAGAGCACCTCGGTCCTCGGCCAGGTCCGGCGCCGCGAGCAGCCGGTCGATCTGGCGCTGCCACAGGGCGAAGCTCGACCGGGGACCGACGTGGCCGCCGCACTCCCGGCCCTCGAACACGAACCGGCGGGCGCCGTCGCGCCAGAACCGGTCGAGCAGCCCGGGCGAGGGCACGTGGAGGTAGGTGGCGATGCCCTCGGCCTCGAGCGGCGCCGCCTGCGACGGCCGGCCGCCGGCGATGAGCGCGACCGGCGGGTGCAGGTCGCGGACGACCGCGAGCTGCTCCTCGCGCAGCTCGGGCGGCACGAAGCCGAGCACGCCGACGCCCCAGGGCCGGTCGCCCAGCCGCGTCGGCGGTCGCCGCCAGCAGGTCGCGGACCTCGTCGCCCCGCATCAGCGACAGGGCGAGGAACGGCAGCCCGCCCGCCTCGGCCACCGCGGCCGCGAACCCGGACCGGTCGCTCACCCGGGTCATCGGGCCCTGGGCGATCGGGTAGGCCGTTCCCCGGGCCGCTGCGGTGCCCGCACCGGGGGCCAGCGGCCGCAGCTCGCGGGCCGCGGCGAGCTGGTGGTCGATCGCGGACCGCAGCGCCGCCACGATCCCGCCGGCGGTCGCGTAGCGGGCGGCCAGCGGGCCGGCGAACGAGCCGTCCTGGCCCACAGGCAGGAACTGGGCCCGCAGGTCGTCGGCGCCCAGGCGGGCCGCGATCTCGACCGACGGGGCGTCCGGGTCGACGGGGGGCAGATCGGGCCGGGTGTAGAGCCGGTGCCCGCCGCGACCACCGTCTCACTGCCGTCCATCGCGCCGATCGCAGCCCGCACGGCCGGCGGCAGCGTCGATTCGCGGGCGAGCGCGAGCTGTGTGTCGACGACGACGCCCACGGCCCCGCCGGCCAGCGCCGCCGCCGCGGTGTGCAGACCGATCCCGCCCTTGAGCCACACCGGGCGGTCGACGGCCCCCGCGAGGCGCTGGAGCAGCACGAAGGCGGTCTCGTCGCCGACCCGGCCGCCGGCCTCGCTGCCCTGCGCGACCAGGCCGTCGGCGCCCGCGGCCACCGCGCCGCGGGCCTCCGCCAGCGATGTCACCTCCGCCAGCACCCGCCGGCCGCGCCCGGCGAACGCCGCCACCAGCGCCGGCTCGCCGACTACGACCGTGTCGACCGCGCCCGGCAGGTCCGCCGGCGCCCAGCCGCCCGCGCCCGGCGCCGCCACCCGCACGCCGAACGTCCCCGACCAGCGGTCGACCACCAGGGCCAGCTCCCCCTCCGCCCGGGCCCGGTCGGCGCCGAGGTCGAGGACGCCGAGCGCTCCGGCCCGGGCCAGGCCGACGACGAGGCGCCCGTCGGGACGGGCGCCTGGCGTCACGCCGATGATCAGTTCACGGTCCACGGGCTGGCCCGATGTCACGATCTCCCCCTCATGGGTCGGGCGGTTCGGGTGCCCCCGTGCTGCCCGACCGCCGGTGCCGGCGGTGCGGTCCCACCGCCGCCAGGAGGTGGCGGCCGGGCAGCAGAGGGGGCCTCTGGAGTGGGCGGTCAGGCGTTACATGTCGGTTGGAACGGGGCGTTGGCGAAGCGGTCGGCGAGGAACTGGGTCGCCGGGCCCTGGCCGGCGAACACGCCCAGCGCATGCTCGTTCAGCACCAGCTCGCTGAACTGGACCCGGGCCCCCTGGGCGCACCAGGCATCGCGCAGCGACGTGCCCTGGTCGAACGGGATGATCTCGTCGAGGTCGCCGTGGTACTGGAACACCGGCACCAGGGGTGCAGTGGCGCCCAGCTTCTGCTCGGCGATGCGGGCCTGCCAGGCGGGCACGTTCAGCGGGTTGGACGTGGTCAGGTTCTCGATCGACTGGAACCCGCCCTGGAGGATGCCGTCGGCCACGCACGAGCTGCGGGCCGTGGTGATGAGCTGGCGACCCTGGTCGTTGAGGTAGCTGTCGAGGTTCAGCTCGGGGTAGGCCGAGTTCAGACCGATGGCGGCGTAGCCGAGCAGCGTGAAGAAGACGCTGCCGTTCAGGGTGGTCACGAGCCGGCCCAGGTCGGACGGGACGCCGCCGGCGGCCACGCCGCGCACGTCCAGCTCGGGCGCGTAGGTCGACTCGATCTCCGCCGCCTTGGCCGCCGCCTGGCCGCCCTGCGAGTAGCCGGTGATGCCGACGGGCGCCGAGGCCGAGAGGCCGAGGTTCAGCCGGGTGGCGGCGCGGACGATGTCGAGCACCGCGTGCGCCTCGGCGGCGGCGACGACGTAGGTGTGGTCGCCGGCCGTGCCGAGCTTCTCGTAGTCGGTGATGGCGACGGCCCAGCCCCGGTCGAGCAGGGCCTGGATGGCGGCCTGCTCGTACAGCGTCCCGCCCGGGATGGCCTTGGAAGGGGCGCAGGTGTCGCCGAGGCCCTGGGTGCCGACGGCGAACGAGACGATCGGGCGGGCCCCGGTCCCGGTCCAGGCGGCGACCGGGACGACGACGGTGCCGGTGACGGCGTTCGCCTGGCCGGTGGCCGTCGTCGAGCGGTACTGGACGGCCACGGCCCGGAAGGCGTCGCTGCCCCCGAAGCTGGTCGGGGCGGTCTTGAGGACGGTGCCCGGGGCGCCGGCGGGCGCCGTCGGGGTCACGTAGAAGTCGGGCGGCGGCGCTGCGCACGAGGCGGCCGTCAGTGCAACGACGACGAGTGCCATCACCGCGGCCGAGACGGCGCGGCGAGATCTTTCGCTGGAACATCTGGCGCTTCTCCCTCCACTGACCGATCCGGGTCTCGGTCGGTCGGGGCACCGATCCGTCCAAGATCAATGCCACCAACGAACCGGGACCGAGGTTCGATCGATGTCAGTATGAAGGCCGCGTGAGTCAGCAGTCAATGCAATTATTGACGCTAGCGTCGATAAAGGGCTGTGTTACCAACAAGTAAGTTGTTACACGCCGAGTGCAGGAATAGTGTTCTCACCGTGACGGCTGCTGCAGCTCAGACCAGCGGCGACCGACGGCCGGCAACGAAGCGGGTCCGCAAGAACCCTGACACCCGCCGCGCCGAGATCGTCGCCACCGCCCGCCAGGTGTTCGCGGCGACGGGCTACGCCGAGTCGGGCTTGGCCGAGATCGCCACCGCGGCCAGCGTGTCGAAGGGCCTGCTCTACCACTACTTCCCCGAGGGCCGGCCCCAGCTGTTCGTGAGCGTGATGCAGGGCCTGCTGGACGAGTTCCAGCAGCGGCTGCGGCAGGCGTCCAAGATGCCGTTCTCGCCCCGCACCCGCATGGAGCAGCTGCTCGCCGCGCTGTTCGGCTTCTTCGACGAGAACCCCGCGGCGTACCGGCTGCTGTTCCGCGACCCGTGGGTCACCCACGATGACGCGGTCGAGGCGTCGGCGATCGCCACCCGGGTCCAGATCGCCTCCGAGCTGGCCATGCTCATGGCCGGCTCGGCGCTGCCGGCCGACGACCTGGTGTCGGCCAGCACCGGCATGCTCGGCTTCGCGCTGGCCAACGTCGAGCTGTGCATCGCCGGGCAGGTCGACGCCGAGACCGCCTGGCGCGTCACCTGCGAGTACGCCACCTCACGCTTCGCCGACTGACACGCCGGCGTCGCGGGTAGGGGGCGCGTCGCGCCCGTCGGGCTCGCCGGTGCCGGTCACCAGCCTGAGCCGGGGTGGGCCGGACGGCGCCGGGTCGGGCACGGGGTCCGGGGCCGGGAGCGGACCGCCGAGGCAGGCGCGGATCCGGGTGCCCCGCCCGGGCGCGCTGTCGACGGCCACCTCGCCGTCGCCCAGCCCGGCGAGCGAGCGCATGACCGCGATGCCCGACTCGAACAGCGTGCCCGCCGGGTCGAAGCCGACACCGTCGTCAGCCACCTCGATCACGATGCCGCCCGCGTCGGCGCCGATCGTGACCGCCAGTCGCGACGCCTGGCTGTGTCGCCAGACGTTGTTGACCGCCTCCTGGATGATGCGCAGCACCACGGTCTCGGTCGCCCAATCGAGCACCAGGTCGTCGCCGATCGCGACCTCCTGGACCGGCGCCCGCCGGTCGCCGTAGAGCCCGTCGACGTAGGCCCGGATCGGCGTGTCCAGGCTGCGCGAGCCGGACCGGTCCACCTGCAGCGGCTGGACCGCCAGCATGAGCCGGCGCAGCGACTCGGCCTGCTTGCCGAGCTCGTCCCGCACGATCGCCGACGCCCCGGCGAGCGGGCGCCCGGCCGCCGGCGGGGCCAAGGCGCCGTTCTGCATGAACGACACGAACGTGGCGTAGGCCGAGACGGCCTGCTCGTGGAGCTGCGCGGCCACCCGGTGGCGGTCGTCGTCGGTGCGCTGCACGACCTGGGCGAGCAGCTGGCGGCGGGTCTCGGCGGCCCGCTGGATCTGGCCGTAGAGCCGGCGGGTCTCGCGCACCGCCGCCAGCTGGCGCAGTGACGCCAGCAGGAGCAGCACACCGGCGACGGCCAGCGAGTAGTACGGCGCCCAGGCGTAGCGGTCCCGCACGGCGACGGTGGTCGCGAGCAGGATGGGCAGCCCGGCGAGCATCAGCGCGGCGGGCAGCCACGCACCACGCACCTGGTTCTGCGGCGGCAGGCGGTCGAGGCCGGCCGAGATCCGGTCGGGCACGTAGAGCGGGATGAACCCGACCAGGCTCATGCAGAGCCCGTGGAGCACGAGCAGCGGGACGGCGGGCAGCGCGAAGCCAGTGACGCCCTGCGCGGTCTGGAGCACCGCATTGGCCAGCCCGACGACCGCCAGGGCCACGCCGATCGTGCCGATGGCGCACCGGTCGACCAGCCGGATGTACAGCAGCACCGCCCAGTAGACGCCGAATACCATGCAGGGGACGGCGAGCGACGCCGGCACCGCGTACCAGTGGGTCTCCGACCGCAGCACGCTCTCGCCCCACAGGAGGCCGAGCGGAGCGACGATCACGATCACCGACATGGCGCTCTCGATCAGGTCGACCGAGATGGCCCGGGCGCCCGAGCGGCCCCGGACCATCACGACGATCGAGGTCATCAGGAGGAGCGACACGGTCGCCACCGCGGCCAGCGCCACCGCGGTCGGCGCGTGCATGCCGGTCACGACGCCGGCGATCATGGCGCAGCCGATCCCGTACATCGTCACGATCGCGCCGGTCCACAGCCAGAAGGCGAGCGCGTCGCCGGCCGGTGCGCGGCGTGCCGCCAGCCACGTGTTGACCAGCGCCGGGGTCGTGTAGAAGCCGCTGGCCACGACCGCGAAGATCACGAGGTAGCGGCCCGGGGTGGTGGCGAAGCAGGCGGCCACCGCCACGACCGGGAGGCTCACGCACCCCCACACGAACAACGCCACGCGCCGCTCGTGGCTGAACAGACCCGGACCCGCCCCGGCGCCGTGGGCCCGCAACCGGCGGGCCTCGTATCGGGACGCGTCGCGCGTCGTGACCGCCCGCCCGACCGCAGCCGGAGACGTCGGCATCACCCCTCCCCCTCCACCCCCGCGTGCGGGGATGCGACGCAACCACACCTTCGTCGTCTCGAATATCTACAGGCGTGTCGGAAACCTGTCAACCGCCCACTGCTGCGCGGCGCGACGTAACGTTTCACCGCAACGGCGCGACCCCACTCCCCGGGCGCCCGCTCGAAGAGAGGTACCGCATGCACCTCGAGTTCAGCGACGAGCAGCTCGAGCTGCGCGACAGCGCCCGGGCGGCGCTGGCGCGGGCCTGCCCGCCCCGCCTCGTCCACGACGTGTCCGCCGGGGCCAGCACCGGGGCCGACCTGGCCTCGGAGCTCACGTGGCTCGGCTGGCCCGCGCTCACGATCGACGTCGACCAGGGCGGCCTCGGCCGCAGCTTCGTCGAGCTGGCGGTGGTGCTGGAGGAGGTCGGCCGGGCCGCCGCGCCGGGGTCGTTCCTGCCGACGATGACCCAGTTCGTGCCCGCGCGTGCGGGAGGCGGGCACCGAGGCCCAAGCCCACCGGTTCCTCGCCGGGGTCGCCGCGGGCGAGCTGACGGGCACGCTCGCGCTGCACGAGGGCGGCCGCTGGGACCCGCTGACCGTGATGGCCACGGCCGAGTCCGACGGCGACGGTTGGCTGCTGCGGGGCCACAAGCAGCACGTGCTGGGGGCGCCGGACGTCGACGAGGTCGTCGTCGCGGCCCGCCGCGACTCGGGCACGCTCGGGCTGTTCGTCGTGCCGGCCGCGGAGCTCACGTTCAAGCGCACGACCAGCCTCGACCCGACCAGGGCGGTGGCCAACGTCGAGCTCAACGGCGTGTGGGTCCCCGCCGCGCGCATGCTCGGCGCCGCCGACGCGGACGCGGGCAAGGCCCTGTCCTCGGCGCTCGCCGAGGCGACGGTCGGCCTGGCGCTGGACGCGCTGGGCGCGTGCGACGCGCTCTTCGAAAGCGCGCTCGACGCGGCGCAGGCGGGCGCGGCGGCCCCGCGGGGTCAGGCGACCGAGCACGCGATCGCCGAGATGCTCGTCGCCATCGAGACGGCCCGGGCGCTGACCTACCTGGCCGTGTGCGCGGTGGCCGAGGGCGACGCCGGCGCAGGCCCGGCGGCGTCGGCCGCCAAGGCGGCGGTCGGCGCCTGCCAGCGGCGGGTGACGGCCCAGAGCCTGGAGATCGCCGGCGCGGGCGCCGACCGCCACGAGCGCGACCTGCGCCTGTGGGTCGGCCGGGCCAAGGCCGACGACCTCCTGTTCGGCACGACGACCGACCACCGCCGCATCGTCGCCGACCACATGCTCACGGCGCGCCGGGCCCGCACGTCCCAGCTGGCGACGGCCCTGGTGCGCTGACCCTCTCGCCGGGGTCGCTCAGCGCAGCGTGAAGCCGAGGACCCGCCCGGCCACCCGGTCGCGCTCGGCGGCCAGGCCGCCGGCCTCGGACGTGTCGCTGGCGGCGGCCAGCCACTCGCTGGCCCACGACCCGCTGGGCCAGCCCATGGGACCGTCGAGCCCGAGGTCGAGCCCGTCGGCGCCGAGCGTCTCGAGGCCGACGAGGTAGAGGCGGCGTTCGGCCTCGGCCGTGGCGAGCGGCAGCATCGCCAGCTCGGGGTTGGGCCGGCCGGTCCCCTGCTTGGCGAGCGCACGGTAGGCGAGCGCCCGCACGGCGTCGGCCTCGACCTGCAGGCCCGCCAGCGTGTCGCGGAACACGGCGTCGTCGGTCAGCCCGCGGGCGCGTCCGACGTCGACCAGCGCGTCGAGCGCCCGGTGCACGGCCAGGAGGCTGGTGATCCACCGGACCGAACGCAGCCGCGCCCGGAGGGACTGGAGCACGGGCCAGCCCTGGTCGCGGCCGCCGATCACGTCGTCAGGCGAGACGGCGACGTCGAGGAAGGCGAGCCGGGCATCGTCGCCGCCGGCGTCGCCGGCGGCGACCGGCCGCTCGACGCCGGCGGCCGAGAGGTCGACCGCCACGACAGCCAGGTCGGTGTCGCCGTCCCGGCTGCGGGGCCGCCGCCAGGACACGGCGCACAGGCACCGGTCGGCATCGGCGGCGCCGGGCGGCGCCGCGCCGAGCCGGTGAGCGAGAGCCCCCCGTCCCGGTCGAGGAGCAGCGGCAGGGACGCGGCCGCCGCCGCGGTGTCCGGCGCGGCGTCGTCCGCGGCAGCGCCGTCGACGGCCACGCACCAGCTCATCTCGCCGTGCAGGGTGGCGGGCAGCCACGCGTCGCGCTGGGCTCCGGCACCGTGGTCGGCGAGGGTGGGCGCGCAGGCATCGAGCCCCTGGGGGTTGACGCTCCGGGGCACCCGCCGCCGGGACATCTCCTCCAGGTACACCATCTGCTCGATCGCTCCGGCGTCCCGCCCGCCGAGCTCGGCCGGCCACCGGGGCACCAGCCACCCGGCGTCGAACAGGCACCGCTGCCAGTCCGCGGCCCATTGGGGGATGTGCCCGCTCGACCGGGGAGGATCGGACGCCCGATCGGCGGCCGGCTGGTTCTCGTCGAGCCACTCGCCGAGCGAGGCCCGGAACCGGCCCTCGGCCCGACTGTCGGACAGGCGCACGCCAGGGAAGATACCGCTCAGGGCGGCGAAGGCAGCTGACTCCGCCCACACACGGCGGCAACGATCTCCTCGACGACGGCCGGCAACAGGGCCGGCGCCACCGCAAGCTCCAGCCTCGCGACGACCGCGGCGGCCACAGCTCGCGCGATGTCGCGGTCGAGGCCCTCGAGGGCGGCGACCACGCCGGCGACGTCAGGGCCCGGCGTCGACACGACCACCCGGTCGGCGAACCCGGCCACGGGCAGCGCCGCCTCAGGCTCGGGCGCGGCCACGGGCTCGTCGACCACGGCCGCCGGCTCAGGCTCCGGCTCGGGCTCGGCCTTCGCCTCGGCCTCGGACACCAAGGTCGGCGACGCGACGTCGGACTCGGCGACCACAGGCGCCGGCTCGTTCGCTGGCTCGGGCTCTGCGTCGGCGGCCTCGGCCGGCCCGGCCTCCGCGCCGGGCGCGACCTCGGGCACGGCAGCCCGCCACGCCTCGGCCGCCGCCGAGACCACGGCTGTCGCAGGATCGGCCTCGGTCAGCACCGGCTCGGGCTCCGGCTCCACGACCCACTCCGGCTCTGGCTCCGGCTCCTCCGGCTCGGGCTCGGCACCGACAGCCACAGCCGCCACCTCCGGCTCCGGGTCGACCGCCGAAGTCACCGGCTCCCACTCCGGGTCGACCGCCGCAGTCACCGGCTCCCACTCCGGGTCGACCACCGCAGTCACCGGCTCCCAATCCGGGTCGACCGCCGCAGTCACCGGCTCCCACTCCGGGTCCGGCTCGGGCTCGGCGTCGACCACCACCGCCGCCGGCTCCGGCTCGGGGTCGACCGCCACTGGCTCGGGCTCCGGCGCGGCGTCCGCCGGCATGGCGTCCTCCAGCTCGTCGTCCGGCCCGAGCCCCAGCTCCGCCGGCAGCGGGCGGGCGTGGACCAGGGCCAGGCGGTTGGTGCAGCGGGTCATCGCCACGAACAGCGACCGGAGGCCGTGGGCCGACTCGTCCACGATGGCGGCCGGTTCCACCACCACGACGGCGTCGAACTCCAGGCCCTTGGCGTCGTCCGGTGTCAGCACCACCACCGGTGCCGCCGCGGGGCGCAGCTCCGGGGCCCAGGCGATGCCGGCTGCGTCGAGCGCCGCCACCAGCGCCGAGCGGGTCGACGGGGGCGTGATCACACCGACGATCCCGGCGCCGATCTGGGCGTCGACCGTCGTCACCACGCCGTCGACCAAGCTCTCGCCGGCGACCTCGACCACCTCGACCTCGTGGCCCGACGCCCGCACCGCCTGGGGGGCGCGGACGTCCGGGGCGATGCCCGGCAGCAGGCGCATCGCGACCTCGTGGACCTCGGCCGGCAGGCGGTAGCCGTATTGCAGCTCGACCCCCGTCGCCGTCACCCGGCCGTGGCGCAGGTAGCGGACCACCGCGTCCCAGCTCTCGTGCGCCCACGGGCTCGTCGCCTGGGCCAGGTCGCCCAGGATCGTCATCGAGCCCGTGCGCGACCGCCGCCGGATCGATTCGAGCTGCAGGGGGGACAGGTCCTGGGCCTCGTCGACGACGATGTGCTCGTACGTCGCCGTGACCCCGTTGAGCAGCGAGTCGGCCGCGTCCAGCAGCGGGACGTCGTCCTCCGACCACGCGCACGCCGACACCTGCGTGTCGGCCGGCATGGCCAGCAGCGCCAGCTCGGACTCGCTCAGCAGACCCGACCCGGCCGCCAGCAGCTGGCGCCGCGACGACAGCAGCTCGACCAGGAACGCCTGGGGCGTGAGGCTCGGCCACACCCGGTCGAGGTGGTTGTCGATCTCCCGGGCTGACTCGCCCCGCACCGCGGCGTCGACCGCGGCCGGGTCGTGCAGCCCGGCCCGGCCCAGCGCGGCCCGCGCCTCGGCCAGTGCGAACGCCCGCAGCATCCGGTGCGCCGCGTTGTGCGGGCGCCCGGCGAGCTGGCGGGCCCGCGTCGCCAGCCGGCGCCCGTCGAGCCGCACCCGGCGGCCCCCGACCATCAGGTCCACGTCGTTGGCGTCGACCCGCTGGCGGTTGCGGAGGCCCCGCAGGATCAGTCGCAGCATCCGCCGGTCGCCCTTCAGCCGCCGCACGTCCGGCGGGTCGACCCGGCCGACCCGCACCCGGGGCCCGAGGGCGCGCAGCGGCAGCTGCAGCACCGCCTCGTCGCCGAGCGTCGGCAGCACCGAGGAGATGTAGTGGACGAACGCGGGGTTGGGCCCGACGATCAGCACGTCGTTGACGTCGAGCCGGTCCCGCCGGTTGAACAGCAGCCACGACACCCGGTGCAGCCCGACCACCGTCTTGCCCGTGCCGGGGCCGCCCTGCACCACCAGCAGCTGGTCGATATCGCGGCTGATCACGCCGTACTGGGCGGCCTGGATCGTGGCCACGATCGGCAGCAGCTCGCCGGACCGGGCGCTGCCGAGCGCATCCAGCAACGCGTCGGTGAGGACGGGCTCCGGCTCGCGCCCGGTGGCGATCGCTTCCGCCAGGTCGCGGAACACCACGTCCTCGATCTCGCGGATCTGGTTGCCCGAGCACCGGAACAGCCGGCGGGCGTCGAGCCCCTCGGGCTCGTCGGGGGTGGCCGTGTAGAACGGCGCGGCGATCGGCGCCTGCCAGTTGACGACCACCAGCTCGTTGTCGTCGTCCCAGATCGCGCCCTTGCCGATGTACCAGCGGCCCTCGGCGGCGTCGATGCGGCCGAAGGCCACGGCCTCGTCGGGGTCGGCCAGGCCGAGCTTGCTCACCCGCCGCCGCAGCTCGACCGCGGCCCGTGGATTGGCGGCGAGCCGCGGCGCCCGCGCCAGGTGGGCTTGCTGCCTGTCCCGCAGCGCCAACGCCCGGTCGAAATATGCCTGCTCGTACGGCAGGTCGGGATGCATCGCTCCTGTCGTCTCCCCACGCCCCGCAGCGCCGCGGCGCCGACTGCACGCGTGCCACGTCCCGAGCACGCGTGCCCGCCGAGAGACTACCGCCCGTGGCGGCGCGCGGTCCGGGCGCCGTGGCCGACGACCGGGAAGGGAGGGCGTCAGGCGATCAAACCACACGCGGCGCGTTTGCCGGGCGTCGGAGCGCGGGTACGCCTGGGGCAGGCCAGACCAGGAGGGTTCCCATGCGCCTGCTCCATCGAGAGCCCGATGTCGACCGCACGGACGAAGGTGACGACGTGGCGGTCGAGCGGACCGACGACCGCCCCGACCACCGCCCCGGCCTGCTGCGCCGCCGGTCCCGCACGGACGAGACCGTCCCTGCCGCCGACGAGCGGTACGGGCGGACCCGGCGGACGGACACGATCGACCCGACCGAGCCGGTGGAAGCCACCCGGCCGCGCGTCCGCCGGGAGTACGTCCACCGCCCGTTCCACATCGGCAACGTCCTGACGATCGCCGGCGGCGCCGCGCTGGCCGTCATCGGCATCGTCGCCCTGCTGAGGGGCGACCTGAACAGCACGTGGGACCAGCCGGTCACCACCGTGCTCCGCATCGACCACACGCCGCTGCTGGCGGCCCTCGAGGTCGGCGCCGGCGCCGTCCTCATCCTGCTCGGGCTCACCGGGGTGCGCGCCCTGGCGCTGCTCGGCACCGTCGCCCTGGCGGTCGCCGCCGCGGTGGCGGCCATCCAGCCCGACCGCCTGGCAACCCAGTACGCGCTGGAGACCTGGTGGGCCTGGACCGTGGCCGGCGTCGCCGCCGCGCTGGCGCTCATCCTGCTGCTGGTGCCGTCTGGCCGCCGCAAGGTGGTCACCGAGGCCGAGCCCGTCTGACGAGCCGCGCGCCCGACCGACGCCCTGGGACCCTCCGGCACCCAGGGCGTCGGTTCTCGCGCGTGGAGACTTCACAGCATGTCATTCTGTTGACCAGGCGTCCGCCCGCCGCTCGGGTGCCTCGGCGGCCTTCTGCGACAGGGCGGCCGAGTTCCAGCGGGCGACCCGCTCCGTGCGGGGCATCGCGTCGGCGGACCAGATGCGACTTGCTGTACTTCGCGGCGCGCGGCTCAGGTGCCCGGCCCGGGGCGGCTGAAGATCGTGATCGTGCGGTCCGGCAGGTAGGTCACCGACCCGAGGCGGTGCCAGGTCGGGTCGAACGGCGGGCCGCCGGCGGCGTCGAGGTAGATCGTCCGGTCCCAGGTCGCCGGCATCGCCTGCTCGGGGGTGGCGGACACCGCCCAGCGGTCGGTCACGCGCACGTCGCAGCCGTCCTCGGCCAACTTCACGACGACCCAGAGCAGCAGCCCCGCGTTGGCGAGGTCGCCGTCGACCACGATGCGCTCGCCGGGGCGGGCGTCGATCGCGGCGAGGGCCTCGGCCAGCTCGGGCATGTCGACGTCGATCAGGAGGAACGGGCGGCGCTCGAGCGGCACGGTGACGGCGGCGACCGCCGCGGCCAGGCAGGCGCCCGCCGCGACCCGGGCGGCCAGCCCGAGGCGCCGGGGTGCGGGCCGCCGGCGCCGGCGTGGGCCGGCGGGACGCGACCAGCTCCACGACGGCGAGGGCGAGCGCGAGCCAGGCGGCGAGCCCGATGCCGGCGGCGAAGGCCAGGATGTGGTGGCTCGGGTTGCCGCGCGCGCCGAGTGCGGACGCGTAGGCGAGGAGGCTGGCCAGAACGGCGGTCGCGCACAGCGCCGCGGGGAAGCGGAGGCCCCGGCGGCGGCAGGCGACGGCACAGGCGGCGTCGGCCAGCACGAGGAGCGCGAACACCACGGCGAGTGCGGCGCTGGTCCCGATGCCGCGCGTGTAGAACCGGTCGGGCCCGGCCACCCGGCCCGGCTCGTGGCCGGCGAGGAGCGAGCCGACCAGACCGACCTCCTCGAGGGCCTCGCCGCGACCGAAGGCGGGCCCGCGGTGCCCGGCGAAGCCGTTGGCGCCGTCGCCGAGCCGGTTGTGGACCAGGTAGGCCGCCACGGTCCGCATGTTGTGCGTGCCGGCGACCTGGTCGCCGACGGGCGCCGCCCAGAACACCGCGGCGGTGCCGGCGGCCGCGAGCGCCGGCGCCAGCCACGCCCGCCGGTCGCCGCGGCCGGCGATCCATCCGCCGGCGACGGCGAGGGCGCACAGCCCGCCCACCACGAGCACGGTGCCGAGGTGGGCCTGCACGATCCAGGAGGCGAGCAGGGCGACGGCGGGCAGCATCCACCGGTGGCCGCACAGGAGCGCAGCGGTGGCCACGATCAGCAGGGCGGTCGGCACGACGGTGAGGTTGGGGTTCCACGACACCCACAGGCCGGTGAGCCCGAACCGCAACACGAACGCCACCACCACCGCCGCCGCCACCCACCCGGCCCGCCGCCCACCGACCCGCCCGACGGCGAGCACCAGCGCCGCCAGCCCGACCACGTTGGCGACGACGGCCCCGACGATCATGCCGGCCGGCTGGCGCCCGGTGGCCGCGTAGAACGGGGCGTACCAGTAGTAGAGCGAGGGCCCGGGGTGCTGCCAGCCGTACTGGGAGAAGGACCCGAGGGCCAGGTGCCCGCGGCTGGCAGCGAGCGTGCGCAACTCCATCTGCGGCACGTCGACGCCGAACCAGATCGCCCCGGGGGTCGAGAGGGCGGTCCAGGCGATGTGCGCCAGCGGCACCCCGACGACGACCACGACGACCGCGACCGGCACAAGGTCCCGGGCGGCACCCCGCCAGCGGGCATGGCGCGTCAGACCCGCCACGTCGCCGGGCTCGCCGGGCTCGCTGTCGCCGGCCGACCCGTCGGTGACGACGTCGGGGGCAGCGGCGGAGGTCGTCTCCTGTCCGTCAGGCGCTCGCCGGGCCATGCGCCGCCCCTCCCCAGCTCCGTCACCGGAGGATCCACCACCACCAGAGGACGGGTACCGAGCGTACGACGGTCAACACGCCAGCGGTACGCGGCCCCGGACCTCAACCCGGGTATGGCCGGGAATGGCGGACCTCGCCGTCGCTCGCGTACTCGATGACGGTCTCATCGGCAGCCCCCGGATGGTCGGACCGCCGGCGAACATGCCATCGACCGACCGGGCGGGCGCCCGAGCGGGTCCATGCTGTGACGATGCTACCGAGCCCCCGCGAGCACACCGCTGTGGGCGAGGCCAGGCGCCGCCTGGCGGAGTCCGGCCCGCCCCGGGTCCGGGCGGACGGCGACTTCCAGCGCGTGGCGCTACCCCGCGAGGACGGCGACGTGCTCCGCGACCGCTGGTCGCCGAGGGGGCCCGGTCGGTGATCGAGATCGGCCTGGCCTACGGCAGCTCGGCCCTGGCCATCGCCGAGGCCCTGCTGACGAGCGAGGGCCCGACCGACCACGTGATCATCGACGCCTACCAGCACCGCTTCCACGACGCGGGCGAGGCAGTGCTGGAGGAAGCCGGCCTGGGCGGCCGGTACACGCTTCTCCGGGAACGCTCCCAGCTGGTGCTCCCCCGCATGGTGGAGGACGGCATCACGGTCGACGCCGCCTTCGTCGACGGCAGCCACGTCTTCCACAACGTGTTCGTCGACCTGTACTTCCTCCGCGAGCTGGTCCGCCCCGCCGGCCTGGTGATCCTGGACGACTGCGACTGGCCGTCCGTCGCCACCGCCGTGCGGTACCTGGAGCTGAACGCCGGCTGGCGGCGACACCCGTGCCCCCGCCCGACGCGCCTCCGCGCCTGGCGGCTGCCGGACGAGCGGGTCGAGCCGAGCTTCGAGAGCTTCGTGCCGTTCGGGGACCGGGCGGATTCCTCGAATCATGGAACCAGATGACCCCCCTCGGCGCCTACGACCCTCACGATCGCGCCGCAGCGAGACGACTACTTCGTCACCACGTTCCCCGGCGTCCGAGACGGCGCTCGGATCGCAGGGATCGTCGCCATGGACGCCACCGGCAACGTCGTCGATCGCGAATGACGACCCCCGACGTGCAGTATCCGTCACCCGAACTACGTAGGACATACTGATCCGCCTGAGCGTCGGGCCACCTACGTTGCCCCATCAGCGCCAGTGTCTCCCCACACATGGCGCCGAGCTCGCGGTGAGATCTGCTGGGAGGTAGGCGGAACCCCTCCCGACCGACGGCCGCTGCGCTCGTCAGGGCACTCCTGGCATTGGCGGGGACAGGGAGGGACATATGAAGAAGCCACTGTTGAGCGCCGCTCTCGCGGCGGCGCTCGTCGTCGCGATGGGCGGCACTGCGTTTGCCGGCGAGATCACGGGGAACGGGAAGCCGACGCCGATCAACGACTTCCGGGCCGGTTCGATCTGCTCGTTCTCCGGACAGAACGACGACCCGACCGGAGGGGGCGACCCGTTCGAGGACGGGCGGACGCAGAACTGGGGCCACGTCCTCGCTGACGCCAAGGTGTTCATCGGCGACGGTGACCACGGCGCCAACGAACTGGCCAGCCAGATCCATGATGAGGGTCCGGGCACGAACTGCCGGGGCTACGCCAGCGGCGGCTGACCGAGACTCCGGGAAGGGGCCGGCCCCCGTGCCGTCGAGGTCGGGGGCCGGCTCCGCTCTGGCGTGTTGAACCTCACATCCAGATACCGACGGTTCCGGAGCGCTGCGTCCTCGTGACCAGCGTCGCGCTCGGCGCTCGGCGCGTGCGGCAGACAGGGACGACAGCGCCGGGACGTTCACGGTCGACGACGACACCGTCGACCTGACCCTCGACAACAGCGAGCACTTCGTGATGCGCTGGCGCATCGAGGGCGACACGCTCACCTTCGAACGGGACGATGCACTCGGGATCGCACCGACGCCGCTCGTCCTCGAGGCGTGGACGCGGTCGGGCTGACGCGCCCGGATCCGCCGTCAGGTCGAGTCCGCCAGCTAGTCGCGCTCGACCCTGCGCAGCCCTCGCTGGGGCGTCCACGACTCGACGACGAGTTTGGTGGCCTGGGCGTCGAGTCCGGTGATCACGACCTCGGTGATGTCGGCGACGAACATCTCCCCGTCGGATTGCTCGCCCGCCTCGCCGGTGGACACGGGGCCGACGCGGATCGCTCGTCCCGCGATCTTCGCTTCACCCGGCCAATCGCTCTCCTTCCCCTCCTCGGGGTGGAAGGTCGGACCGTGCAGGGCGAAGCGTGGATCCCGCGTGAGGTCCGCCCCCTTGCGTGCGCCGCTCATCGAACCGAAGCCGAGAACGCCGTCCGTGAACTCGCACTCGATGCCCGAGATGCGTGGCGAGCCGTCGGCGCGCAGCGTTGCGATCGTCTTGTGGCGACCGGCGTCGAACAACCGCCGCACCCGCGCCGCGAACTCCGGTTCTGCCTGCTCGATCGCCTTCCACGCCGGCACGGCCGCGCAGCGTATCGCTGGCAAAGGACTCGGCGGGACCTATTCCGTCGGGGCGCCGTGGGTAGCAGTGAACGCCAGGAGGAGTGCGGCGGTCCGCGCCGGATCCTCGAGCATGGGTGAGTGTCCGAGGCCTGGCAACAACTCGACTCGCGCGCCCGGAACGGCGCGGTAGTCCGCGGCGGACTCGGGTCGCCATCTCCGGTCCTCCTCGCCGAAGATCACCAGCAGCGGCGTGCCAAGAGCCGCCAACCGCTCGGGAAGCGCGCGCTGCCTCAGGTAGCCGAGTGACGCCCGCGATGTCGCGGTGAACGTGTGGTAGGTGATGCCGCGGACGTCGTCCACGAGCTGTTGCGGGATCCGGTAGCCGGGGCGACTGAACCCGGTGCTCAGCCCCTTGCGGATCAGGCCGTCGGTCCGAAGCCGCCACAGCAAGGGCCCGACGACGGGGGCGAGCAGGAGCTCGCCGAGTCGTCCCTGCGAGATGAAGGCGTCCGGGCGCGGCCCGGTGCCGATGAGCGCGAGCGCGGTCACCAGGTCACGGCGATGCTCGGCGAGCGCGGTGGCGACCGAGCCGCCGGTCGAATGTCCGACCACGATGGCGTGCCGCGCCCCGAGCATGTCCAGCGCCGCGCCAACCCGGCATCCCTGCTCCGGGATCTCATAGCCGGAGCCGGCCGGCTTGGCCGACCGGCCGTGCCCGAGCAGGTCGATCCGGATCACGCGATGGGACTTGGCCACCAGCGGGACCAGCGCGTCCCACCAGCGGGCCGACCCGCCGGTCCCGTGGATCAGGACCAGTGCCGGGGCACGGCGGGGGCCGTCCTGGCGGACATCGAGGCCCCCTCCGTCGGTGACCGCCTGCGTCGCTCGGGCCGTCACAGGTCGACCCCGAGCGGGCCGAGAATCGTCACTTGCCAGACCGCGGGGATCAGCCCGAGGTCACTGTCGATGCCGTGGTCCCCACAGCGCCGGCGCTGGTCGATGTCGCTCATCGGTACCCTCCTCTGCAGTGAGCCCACGGTCCCCGACCGCGCCCGGCGCCGGCTTGAACAAATGTTCCGGCCGTTCGGCCGCGCACGATCGTGACGATGCGGCGGCGTGGGACGTCGCGCGTCCGGGGCAGCCCAGCCGGGTGGCCGGTGTCAGCGTGGCCGGGTTCCGTGCCCGTGACATGGCCGCGGCCGGCCACCGGGTGATCCCCCACCCGGCCGTGATGCTGGCGGTGGAGTTCGGCGACGAGCGGCCGATCGTGGAGGATGCCGGCGGCCGGCACCATCAGGGCAGTCTCGTCGCCGGGCTCGGCGTCGGTTTCGGGGGCGGGATATGGGTCCGGGGCGAGAGGGTCGAATGCATTCAGGTCCGCCTGTCTCCGCTGGTCGCAGGCGCGGTGCTGGGCGTCTCTCCGGCCGACCTCGACGGCGCCGTCGTGTCCCTCGACGACCTGTGGGGCCGGGAGGCGTCACGCATCCGTGAGCAGCTGAACGGTGCCACGTCGTGGGCCGATCGCTTCGCGTTGACCGACGCGTTGCTCGCCGACCGGTGTTCGGCGCGGCCGTCCGTGGACCCGGAGGTCGCCTGGGCCTGGGAGCAGATCGTCGCCGGCCGCGGCCGGGTGCGCGTCGAGAGACTGGCGGGCGAGGTCGGATGGAGCCGTAAGCGCCTGTGGTCCCGCTTCCGGTCGCAGATCGGACTGGCGCCGAAGCGCGCGGCGACGCTGGTCCGCTTCGACCGTGCCGCCCACCGCCTGGTCGCGGGTGAGGACGTGGCCCGGGTCGCCGTCGAGGTCGGCTACGCCGACCAGTCCCACCTGCATCGGGACGTCGTGGCGTTCGCCGGGGTGACCCCGGTGGGCGTGGCCCGCGAGCCATGGCTGGCGGTCGACGACGCCGCATGGGCCCAGGCCGTGGTCTGACCCTGCGCAGCTCAGGCGGCCGACGGGCGAGAATGCGGACGTGCGCCTCGTGAACCTCGGCGGCCGTGGCTCGTTGCTGGCGCCGGGGGGAGTCGTCGACATTGCCGAGGCCTCCGGCGGCGACCTTCCCTCCGACCCGATCGAGCTGCTTCGCCGATGGCCGGACCTCGTGCACACGTTCCGCGAGCTCTCGTCACGCGAGACCACGCCACTCGACGAGGCTCGTCTGCGAAGCCCCGTCCCCCGGCCAGGTTCGATCTTCGGCCTGGTGGCGAACTACCCGCCTGCGACCCGGCCGGACGCGCCCGTGCCGGTGCATGGCCGACACCCTCTGACCGCCGGGACGCCGCGCACGCATACCGGTACTGTCCGACCGTGGCCCCAAAACGAACGCTGACCAGGGCGAAAACCCTGGTCAGACCGGTGGGCCGTGAGGGACTCGAACCCCCGACCCCTTGCGCGTCATGCACTCCAGACCGCCCGCCACCGTCCGCCGTGACCTGCGGATATGGGGTCAAATGTGCAGACCCGTCCCGGCCCGGTCAGTCGCCTCATGATCCGGTTGGGCTCCCCCATTGGCTCCCCGGCCCGGCCTCGCCACACTGGTCGGATCGCTCGTTTGGCTGGCGCTGGACCGCAGTGACCAGTACCGAGCGGAGACCGCACGAGGCCGGAGCGGAGGCTGGTGTCCGCAGTCAGCACGATGGATCGTCGACTTCGCTCCCCGCGCCGCCGTGGAGGCCTGCTCCTGGCGTCTGCCCAGCAACCGCGCCGATCCTCTCGGGCTCGGCGCCCGGGCGACATGTAGCGGCCGTGGAGGCCCAACGTCGGTACGGAGAGGGGACTTTCACCACTGTCCGTACTGGCGTGTGGAGCGAACGATGGACTCGTGAAACAAGACACCATCCCCCCCACGACGACGCCGGCCGCCGGTGGTCAGGACGGGGTGGCATCGCCGCGTCGGCGGCGAAGGGTGATCGTGGCGCTCGCTGCCATCGCAGGGATCGTCCTGGCGCTCGGCACTATCGTGCTTGTGCGCGACGACGGCGATAACGCGACCACGACGGCTGCACCCACCACGCAGCCTGCTCCGTCGACCACGTCGCCGTCGGCCACCACCGTCGAGCCGACGACCACCCAACCGGTGCAACCGAGCAGTGCCGACACGCTGGCACCCTTCTTCGCCGCGGCGGAGACCATGGACCAACAGCTCCGCGACGCCGCAGCAGCCATCAACGGCGCCGGCCCGCCCTGGGACACGGTGAGCGAGGAGCTGGCGAGCACGGTGCGCGCAGCCGACATCGACGCGGTCACCGCGACGATCCCCGCCGGGCTCCCCCATGAGCTACTCGACGCTGTGATGCTGCCGTACAGCGAGCTGTCGTCCCGGCGCGCCGCGATGAAGAGCTTCTCCTACACCCGGACCCCGGACGATCCGCATCAGTATGACCTGTTGGCCGAGCTAGCCAACGGCCACGAGGCGGCCCAGCGGTTCGACGGCGACCTCGCCGCCGCCCGGGCACTCGCCGCGTCGCTTCCCCCCGTCACGCCGGCGGCCTACGACTCCCGCGAGACCGCAGAGTTGCTGGTCATCCTCGACATGGTGCACAAGTCCAACTTCGGGTGCGACAGCCGCGGCGGCGCCATCTCCACCGACATCCCGACGGCCACTTGGACGAGCGACACGGGCGGCTACCTCGGCAGCGACGAGTTCACCGCGACGCTGGGCCCGGACGGCCAATGGGAGGCCTACATCATCGCCTGCTGACGACAACAGCCGTCACCGACGGCTTCGCCGACGCGGCCAGTTGGCTGAATAAGGGGTGCGTGATCGGCCTGAGCCACGTCAGGCAACGGGCCGAGGACGGCCGTACGAGATGCGACACACCGCGGCGTCGCTGCTGTCGGACGACGGTGTGCCGTTGGAGTACGTGGCGGACCTCCTGGGCCACGACGGCACGCGGATGGTGGCGCAGGTATACCGGCACGCCGTCTCCCCCACCGTCGGCGTTGCCGCCGCACGGATGGAACGCCTGCTCGGGGGAGCCACCCCGGCGTCCATTGGCTCCCCACCTGGCTCCCCTGCCGGCCAGCGGCACCCCGAAACGAACGCTGACCAGGGCGAAAGCCCTGGTCAGACCGGTGGGCCGTGAGGGACTCGA
The DNA here is from genome assembly GCA_963739835.1 of uncultured Acidimicrobiales bacterium. Taxonomy (GTDB): domain Bacteria; phylum Actinomycetota; class Acidimicrobiia; order Acidimicrobiales; family VFJN01; genus ZC4RG19. The sequence continues at coordinate 589,371 of CAVUBW010000024.1, read as the reverse complement.
ACCCCCGACCCCTTGCGCGTCATGCAAGTGCTCTAGCCAACTGAGCTAACGGCCCGGTGGAGGATGCAAGGTACCACAGCCCGCGACCGGCTCCTCCATCGGATGAGGGCACAGAGTGGTAGGCCTGTAGCCTGGTCCGATGGCTCGTGATGGAGGCTCTCCCCAGCCCCAGGGCATGCCCGACCTGCTGTCGCCCGAGCTGGCGCCGTTCATGGCCCAGGCCCGGGCGCACCTCGTGCGCGCCACCGACGGGCTCGACCACGATGCTGCGGTCGAGCACCTCGAGGCCGCGCTGGTGCAGGCCGAGATCGCGGCGTCGCGGCTCGGGTTCCAGCTTCCTGCCGACGACGGGCCCGGCGCGGAGTCCAGCGCGCTCGCCCTCGGCGACGGCTCCATCGTCGTCGTGCAGCGCCTCGGCGACCTCGACCCGCCGGTCTGACCACCCGAGACTTGCGTTTTGTCCCCGGGACAAACGCCTCAGAGGTTGCCGCGGGCGGCCTGGGCTCGCTCTATCGCCTCGAAGAGGGCCTTGAAGTTGCCGGCGCCGAAGCCCGTGGCGCCGGCCCGCTGGATGATCTCGAAGAAGACCGTCGGGCGGTCGCACAGGGTCTCCGTGAAGATCTGCAGCAGGTGTCCCTCCTGGTCGCGGTCGACCATGACCCCCAGCTCGGCCAGGTCCTCCCACGGGAGGTCGATGCCCCCCATCCGCCGGCGGGCCTCGTCGTAGTACTCGGGCGGGACCGTCAGGAACCGGACGCCCCGCTCGCGCATCGCCCGCACCGCGCCCACGATGTCCGGCGTGTGCAGCGCCATGTGCTGCACGCCGGGGGCGCCGTAGTAGTCGAGGTACTCCTCGATCTGGCTCTTGCGGCGGCCCTCGGCCGGCTCGTTCAGCGGCAGCACCACCTTGTCGTGGTTCCACACCACCGTCGACATCAGCGCCGAGTACTCCGTCGAGATCTGGTCGTCGCCGAAGTGGACCAGCGGATCGAACCCGAGCACGTGCTCGTAGTACTCCACCCACTCGTCGAGGTGGCCCCGCTCGACGTTGCCGACGATGTGATCGAACCTGGTCAGGCCGACCGGCGTGCCGGCGACCGGGGCCAGCATCGGGGGGCCGAAGCCCGGGGCGAACTCGCCGGCGTACGCGGACCGGTCGAGGAACGTGTGCACCGTCTCGCCATAGGTGCGGATCGCCGCGTGGTGGATCGTGCCCAGCTCGTCCCGGTCGATCGCCGGCGGGCGCTCGGGCCGGGCGCCCCGGGCGAGCGCGGCGTCGTAGGCCGCCTCGGCGTCGTCGACGAGGAAGCAGATGTCGCGCACCCCGTCGCCGTGGGCGCGCACGTGCTCGGCGATCGGCGAGTCCGGCGTCAGCGCGCCGGTGACCAGGAACCGGATCCGGCCCTGCTGGAGGACGTGGGACACCCGGTCCCGCCGGCCGGTCTCCGGGCCGGCATAGGCCACCACCTGGAAGCCGAAGGCCGACGTGAGGAAGCCGGCGAACGCCCGGGCGTTGCCGACCCACCACTCGACGTGGTCGATCCCGCCGAGGACGGGCGGCTCGGTGGCCGCGCTGCCGTCGTGGCTGGTGGTCGCCGTCGTTGCCATCGGCATCCCCGTTGGTCGCGTACAGTGACGATCTGACCTACCCAGGTAAGATCCCGCTAACCAACGCGTCAACGCTTGCGAAAGATACTGAGCATCTTGACCAGCGGTTAGCAAGATGTGCTAGACATCTTGTCCATGTTGCCCACCGGAATCGATGCCCTCGACGCCCGGCTCATCAGGGCGATGTGCGACACCCCCGCGCGGGGGTCATGGAGCTGGCCCGACAACTGGGCGTCGCCCGCGGCACGGTACAGGCGCGGCTCGACAAGCTCCAACAGCGGGGCATCATCAGCGGCTTCGACCCCGACCTCGACCTGCGGGCGATGGGCTACGAGGTGCTGGCGTTCGTCAGCCTCGAGATCGCCCAGGGCCGGCTCGACGACGTGTGCGACCACCTGCGGGACATCCCCGAGGTGCTGGAGATCCACACGGTCACCGGCCCCGGCGACCTCCACTGCCGCGTGGTGGCGCATACCAACGACCACCTCCAGCGCGTGATCAACCGCATCCTCGAGGCCAAGGGCATCAGCCGCACGGCCACCCAGATCGCCCTGACCGAGCAGCTCCACCACCGCGTCCTGCCGCTCGTCGAGCTGGCGATCCAGGAGCCCGCCCGGCGCTCCGCCGGCTGAGACCCGGCCAGCGCCCCGGCGCTCACTCCTCGGGCACGAACCCCTGGCGCAGGGTGTTCTCCGTGACCACCCGCGGGTCGAGGAACTGCAGCAGGTAGTCCGGTCCGCCGGCCTTGGACCCCACGCCGGACAGCCCGTAGCCCCCGAACGGCTGGCGGCCGACCACGGCGCCCGTGATCGGGCGGTTGACGTAGACGTTCCCGGCCCGCAGCTCGGCCGCCGCCCGGGCGATCGCCACCGGCGAGCGGGAGTAGATCCCCGCGGTGAGCGCGTAGTCGGTCCGGTTGGCCAGCTCGATCGCCTCGCCGATGTCGGCGGCCCGCAGGACGGCCAGCACGGGGCCGAAGATCTCGTTCCGGGCGAGCGGGACGTCGGGGTCGTCGACCTCGACCACGGTCGGCGGCACGAAGTAGCCCGCATCCGACCGGAACGGGTGGGTGGCCAACACGCGCCCCTGGTCCGGCGCCGCCGCCAGCACGCCCAGGACCCGCTCGTGCGCCTCGGCGTCGATCACGGGGCCGACCTGGGTCTCCGGGCGCCGCGGCGACCCGACGACCAGCTCCGTGGTGGCCGCCGCCAGCCGCGCCACGACCTCGTCGTACACGCCGCCCACGACGATCAGCCGGCTGGCGGCCGAGCACTTCTGCCCCGCGTAGCCGAACGCCGAGGTCACGGCGCCGGGCACCGCCTGGTCGGGGTCGGCGTCGCCGTCGACGATCAGGGCGTTCTTGCCGCCCATCTCGGCGATGACCCGCTTGACGTGGCGCTGGCCCGGACGGGGCCGCCCGGCATCCTCGACGATCCCCAGGCCGACCGCCCTCGACCCGGTGAAGGCGATCACCGCCACGTCGGGATGCTCGACCAGCCGGGCGCCCACCACCTCGCCGAGGCCCGGGAGGAACTGGATCACCCCCGGCGGCGCGCCGCCCGCCACCAGCGCCTCGACCAGGCGCCAGGCGACGAGCGGGGTCTGCTCCGCCGGCTTGAGGATCACCGGGTTGCCGGCGACCAGCGCAGCGGTGGTCATCCCGGCCGGGATCGCCAGCGGGAAGTTCCAGGGGGCGATGACGGCGGCCACGCCCTTGGGCTGGTACGTCAGCCGGTTGGCCTCCCCCGGCGGCGACTGGACCCGGTCCGCCCCGGCCGGGCCGTCGAGCCGGAGCATCTCCCGGCCGTAGTACTCGCAGAAGTCGATCGCCTCGCACACGTCCGCGTCCGACTGGTCCCACGGCTTGCCGGCCTCGGCCGTCTCCAGCGCGGCGATCTCGAAGCGCCGCGCCCGCAGCCAGGCCGCCGCCCGGAACAGCACCCCCGCCCGCTCCCCCGCCGGCGTCCGCCGCCAGCCCTCGGCCGCCACGGTCGCCGCCGCGACGGCCCGGTCGACGTCGGCGGCCGTGCACGCCGCCGACCTCGCGACGACGATCGAGGGGTCCGCCGGGTCGACCGAGCAGATCGCGCCCTCCGGACCGGCACCCGGCGGCACCTCCGACCCCGCGATCAGCGCGGGCACCGCCGCCCGAGCTGGCCGTCCAGAAGGCCGACGGCGCCGGTCATCGCGGCGCGGGCCGCGGGGCGCCGCCACTCGGCCACCGGCTCGGGGGCGTAGTCGCCCAGGTCGGCCGGATCGGTCGCCGGCCGGGCGGCCGACCGGGTCGCCGCCGGCAGCTCGTCGACCGCCGGGGCCCGCAGCAGGTCGGCGAGCGCCCGGCCCTCGGCGAAGCGGTGCCGCACGAACGACTCGTTGGAGGTGTTCTCCAGCAGCCGCCGCACCAGGTACGCCATGCCCGGCACCAGCTCGCCGACCGGGGCGTAGACCCGCAGACGCATCCCCAGGCGCCGCATGGCGGCGTGGATCGGCTCGGCCATGCCGTACAGCATCTGGATCTCGTAGCCGGTGTCCGGGATGCCCTGGGCCCGGGCGTACGCGATCGCGTACGACAGCGACCGCAGGTTGTGCGACCCGAACGCGGCCCGCACCTCGCCGTGGTGGTCGTGCAGCAACTGGACGCAGCGCTCGAAGTTGGCGTCGCTCTCCGCCTTGTCGAGGAACGTCGGCTCGGGCCAGCCCTCGGCCCGCGCCCGCACCGCCTCGGCGTCCCAGTAGGCGCCCTTGACCAGCCGGACGGTCACCGGCACCGGCCGGCGGGCGGACCAGGCGATCACGTCGGCCAGGTCGTCGCGGCTGTCCCGCAGGTACGCCTGGATCACGATCCCGGCGGGTAGGTCGGCGAACTCGTCCTCCGAGAGCAGGTCCCGGAACAGCGCCAGCGTGAGGTCCTTGGCGTCGTAGTGCTCCATGTCGACGTTCAGGAACGCCCCCTGCGCCTGTGCCAGGCGCAGCAGCGGGCGTAGCCGCTCCGCCGCGCCGGCCAGCCCGAGGTCGCGCGCGAGGGGGTCGTAGTGCGTGGCCAGCGCCGTCGGTTTCACGCTCAGATTGACCCGGGGCAACGGGCCGAGGTCGTCGCGCTCCAGGTGGTCGTCGGGCGCCCAGCCCGCGGCGGCCAGGGCATAGCTGCGCATCAGCTCGGCCACCCGGGCCGCGTAGCGGTCGGCCTCGGCCGCGACCACGGTCTTCTCGCCGAGGACGTCGACGGTCGCCGCCGTCCCGCCCCGCCACAGCCGGGCGAGCCCGTCGACCGCCTCGGCCGGCGTCGCCCCGACGATGAACTGCTGGGCCATGCGCCGGATGTTGCGGCGCGCCACCCGGGCCTCGACCTTGGACCCGAGCGGCAGCCGGTCGGCGACGCCGATGCCGGCCTCCAGCACCCAGGGCACGCCCACGCCCCCGAAGTACTCGCCGATGTGGCGCGCGACGTCGGCGTCGCCCCGCATCGCCGGGAACACGTCGACGAACCGGAACAGCTGGGTCTTGAACGCCGGTCGCTGCATCGCCCAGTCCATGACGCGCTCGCTCCACCACGAGGAGGCGAAGACCCGCGACCGCTCGGTCTCGCCGAGCTCGGCGAGGCTGCGGGCGAGGGCGAGGGTGTCCCGCTCGACCTGCGACGACATCGCCATCAACCTACAAAGCGCGCGGTCTGGTGCGGGAGGGCGTAGCCTCGCGTCCGGCAACGGCCGGCGTGCCAGGCGCGCGCGGTCGCTCAACCCACAGAACAGATAGGCAGAGTCAGCATGGCAGTCGGCACGGTCAAGTTCTTCAACGCCGAGAAGGGCTACGGCTTCATCTCCCGCGACGGCGCGGACGACCTGTTCGTCCACTACTCCAACATCCAGGGATCGGGCTACCGCTCCCTCGAGGCCGGCCAGCAGGTCGAGTTCGAGGTCGGACCGGGCCGCAAGGGCGATGAAGCCCAGAACGTCAGGGTGGTCTGAGCAAGCGTGTCACGGCGGCGTAGCACCTTCGGCAAGCTGCAGCGCGACCGCGACAAGCAGGCCAAAGCGAAGGCCAAGCTGGAGCGACGGGCCGAGCGGTCGGAGCAGGATGACGACGACGCCGCCGACGAGGGCCAGGCGCAGGGGCCGAGGTCGATCAGGCCACGGTCCTCGCCCAGCTCGCCGATCTGCATGCCGCGTTCGACGACGGGAAGATCGGCTTCGACGACTTCGAGGTCCGACGAGCGGAGCTGACCAGCAAGCTACGGGTCGACTGACCGCAGATCGTCCTCGCTCACGGCAGGCCCGGGTACGCGCCGCCATCGACCAGCAGGGCGGTGCCGGTGACGAACCGGGCCTGCCGCGAGCAGAGGAACGCCACCGCCGCACCGAAGTCGTCGGGATCGCCGACGGTGCCGGTGGGAAGTGCCGCGCCCACGCCGCTGACGTCGCCCCCGTGCAGTTGGAGCAGGCGGTCGGTCGCGTGCAGCCCCGGCTGCACCGAGTTCACGGTCACGCCCCGGCCGGCCACTTCGGACGCCAGCGTCTTGAGGAACGCCGACGCCCCGGCGCGGGCCGTGTTCGACAGGATCAGGGTCGCGGCCGGCATGCGCACCGTCATCGACGTGATCGCCACGACGCGGCCCCAGCCCCGCTCGGCCATGCCCGGGACGGCGGCCCGGCACATGGCCACGGTCGACAGCAGGTTCAGCGCGAGCGCGGGCGGATAGGCGTCGAGCTCGGTCGAGGCGAACGTGCCCGGCGGCGGGCCGCCGGCGTTGCACACGAGGATGTCGAGCGCCCCGAGCGCGGCCGTGGCCTGCTCGACGAAGCCGGTCGCCCCCTCGGGCGTCCCCACGTCGGCCACCAGGCCCACCACCTGCGCGCCGGCCCGTTCGGCGCGCAGGCGCGGCAACCGCCGCGTCCACCCTGTCGGCGTGGCGGCCGCACACGGCCACGTCGACCCCCTCCCGCACCAGCGCCCGGGCGGAACCCAGCCCTAGGCCCGCCGAGGCGGCGGCGACGGCGGCGCGGCGACCGGCGATACCCAGATCCATCGGGCCGACGCTACCCACAACGCTGCCGCCGGCCTCCCGCGCCAATTCGTGTGTAGAGGGGAGAGCACGGGGTAGCAGGGTGCCCACAAGAGCCCCACGTGCTCACGCCACGGAGGCACCCGTGCACAAGACAACGACCGCAACCGCCGACCGCCGCACACGCGACGACCTCCCACGGTTCCGCGAGTACCGCGAGACGCGGGACCGCGGCCTGCGCAACCGCCTGATCGAAGACCACCGGTGGCTGGCGCTCCACTGCGCGAAGCGCTTCGCCAGCAAGGGCGAGCCGCTCGACGACCTCGTCCAGGTCGCGATGCTCGGCGTCCTCAAGGCGGTCGAGCGCTACGACCCCGACTACGGCGCCACCTTCGCGACCTTCGCCGTGCCCACCATCACCGGCGAGCTGCGGCGCCACTTCCGGGACACGACCTGGGCGGTCCACGTGCCCCGGCGGGCCAAGGACATGCAGCACACGGTCAAGGTCGCCGTCGACGAGCTCGGCCAGTTCCTCGGCCGGTCGCCGACGGTGGACGAGATCGCCGGCCAAGCCGGCGTCGACGTCGAGGACGTGCTCGAGGCGCTCGAAGCCGCCCGCTGCTACCGCAAGACCCCGCTGTCCGCACCGAGCGACGAGGACGGCGACACGACCGACATCGCCGGCTTCGGCGGGCCCGACCGTGAGATGGACGCGGTCGACGCGGCCGCCACGGTCCGGACGCTGCTCGGCGTCCTGCCGGCCCGGGAGCGCCGCATCGTGGAGCTGCGCTTCATGGGCGGCCTGACCCAGTCGCAGATCGCCGAGCTTGTCGGCGTGAGCCAGGTCCAGGTCTCGCGCCTGCTCCGGGCCAGCCTGGCCCGCATGGGCGACGCCCTGACCGATCCCGACGGCTCGTGCGCGGTGTGAGATGTCGGTCTGCCAGCTCATTGCCTTCGACGAGTCGCCGGAGCGGGTCCTACTCGATCTGATCCCGCTCGAATCGCTCGACATCGACGGGACGGTCGTGCCCCGGGGCCTGCCGCTGTCGATGAGCTTCGCCCCGAGCGACGACCCGACGGAGCACGTCGAGATGGTCGAGCTGTTCGACCGGTGGATGGACCGGGACGGTGTGCTCGACCTCGACGTGGCCGCGGCCAGCGAGATCGGCGGCTTCCGCTACGTGTTCACCCACGAGGACGAGCAACTGGTCCTCGACGTGCGGGTGTGACCGCTGGCGCACGCGCGATTGGAGTACAACTGGCGCCGTGGGTGGGACATGACCAGCTTCTCCCTCGACGGCGACGTGGTGATCCGGCTGCTGGCCGCGGCCGTGCTCGGCGGGCTCGTGGGCGTCGAGCGGGAGGCCAGCGACCAGGCGGCGGGGCTGCGCACCCACATCGCCGTGGCGCTCGGGGCCTCGCTGTTCGGGGTCATCTCGACGCTGGGGTTCCTCGAGTTCGACCAGCTGCGCGCCGCCTCGACCGTACAGGTCGACGTGAGCCGGGTGGCGTCCAACGTGGCGGTCGGCGTCGGCTTCCTCGGCGCCGGCCTGATCTTCCGCCAGGGCAACCACATCCGGAACCTAACCACCGCTGCCAGCTTGTGGACCGTGGCAGCGATCGGCCTGGCCTGCGGCGTCGGGGACGTGACGACCGGGGCGATCGGCACCGCGGTGCTGATCCTCAGCCTCGTCCTGCTCCGGCCGATCCGGAGGCTGATCCACAACCGGTGGGCGGCAACCGCGCTGTCCGTGCGGATCGACCTGCATCCCGGCGTGCCGCTCGATGCGCTGGTCGCCCGCCTGGAGGCCGGTGGCGGGCTGGAGCTCTCGCGCCTGGCGATGCGCACGCAGGACGGCCACCTGGTGGTGACGGGCGACGTGGTCGGCCCCACGACCGAGGTGCGGCGCTGGCTCATGGGCCTGGCCGGCGCGGAGGGCGTCGCGTCGGTGAGCGAGGAGTGAGCCCCCCGTGGAGTTGGCCGGCGGCCGTGGCAGCATGGTTTGACACGAGTAGGGAGATCCAAGTGAGCAAGCGCAGCGAGCGAACCATCAGCACAGTGCGTGCACCCGGAAGCGTGCACCAGTGAGTGACCCGCAGGAACCGATCACCGTCTCGACCCGGTGGGACGACCGCACGGCGCTGATCGCACTGTCCGGTGAGCTCGACCTGCACTCGTCGGGCGAGCTCGGCGCCGCCGTCGCGGACGTGCTGGCGCAGTCGCCCACGGCGATCGACATCGACGCCCAGGGCCTCTCGTTCGCCGACTCCGCCGGGCTCCGGGCGCTGCTCGTGGCCCGCAACGACGCCAGCGAGCGGGGTGTGGCGCTGCGCGTGATCCGGGTGTCCGACCCGCTGGGCCGGCTGCTGGAGATGACCGGGCTGCGCGAGATCCTCGGGGTGCCCGTCACCTGACCGCCGGCGGGCCCGCGCGTCAGCCGACGCCGCGGCCCCGGACCAGCTTGCGGGCGGTGAACGACACGCTGCCGTCGGCCTGGGACAGGTCGTGGCCGTCGGTCACCACGTCCAGGATCTGGCGGCTCAGCGCCAGGCGCTCCTCGTCGATCGCAGCCCGGTCGGTCGCCTTCGTGGTCGCCAGCACGCTCAGCATGTCGCCGCCCAGCTCGAACACGAGCCGGACAGGCTGGCCGTCGCCCATCTCGATCAGCGTGGCGCACAGCTCGTCGACCGCGATGCGGAAGTCCTCGACCTCCTCGAGCGGCAGGCCGCAGGTCGTCGCCACGCCGCTCGCCATGAGGCGGGCGAGGCGCATGTACCGGCTGTCAGGAGGCAGGCTCAGTTCGATGCGGCCGGCGAGCGGGTCCATGATCCTTCTTTCAGCCGTCGAGTCCGAAGCTACCCAGTGGGTCACGCCCGTACACCAAGCACGACCACCGCGCCGCCCCCGGGCAGCGACGCCACCCGCGGGTCGCCGTCGACGGTCGCCGGGTCGGGGTGCGCCGCATCGAGCCGGCCGGTGACCTGGTCGTAGAGGTCCTCGGGCAGCGCGGACGACAGCGGCTTGCCCACCTCCGCCCCCTCCAGGCAGAGGGCGGCCGCCGCGCTCAGGCCCCGGATCCGCCGATCGGCGTCGACCACGAGCACGGCGACGTCCGCCGCCTCCAGCAGCACATCGGCGAGGCTCTCCAGGTCGTCGCCCAGCCGCCGCAGGCCGGCCACCTCGTCCACCAGCTGCTCGATCTGCGCCGTCGCCACCTCGAGCTGGGCCCGGAGCTCGGCGAGCAGTGCGGTGGGGTCGTCGGCGGCGTTCATCGTGGTGGCGGGTCCGATCGTAGTTCTCGGGCGGACGGAGCAGCCCTACCCCGGGGCGCCGGCCCCGATCCTCGGGTGTAGCCGGGGCGGCCAGCGGGAACGGATGACGGGTGACGACCGCCGCGCTCACACGCGAGATGAAGCGTGCGCGGGCCACGCTGGCCGCCGCCCGCGGGGCCGGCGACCGGGCCCGGGCGGTGCTGACGGTGCCGGTCGACCGGGCCGAGCGGCGCTGGCTCGCCGGCGCCACCGTGCGGCCCGCGGTCGACGTCGCGCTGTGGACCGAGCACGTGCGCTACGCCCGGGACCGCGACGAGGAGACGCTGGCGCGGCTCGTGGAGCGCTACCGCCCCCACGCCGAGTCGCAGGCCCGGCGCCACTACCGGCGGGGCGAGCCGGTCGACGACCTCACGCAGGTGGCGTACGAGGCGCTGATGCTGGCGCTGCGCCGCTTCGACCCGGAGCGGTCGAAGCCGTTCCTCGGCTTCGCCAAGCCGACCATCGTCGGCTCGCTGCGCCGCCACTTCCGCGACGCCGGCTGGGCGATCCGGGTCCCCCGCCGGGTCCACGAGCTCTCGTCGCCGGTGCGCGACGCCCAGGAGCTGCTCACCCACGACCTCGGCCGCCCGCCCTCCCCCGGCGAGGTGGCCGACTTCATCGGGGTGGACGAGCACACGGTCCTCGAGGCCATGACCGCCGAGGACGCCCGCGTCACCACGTCGCTCGACGCGCCCGACCCGGCCAGCGGCCTTCAGGCGGAGCAGGTCATCGGCCGCCTCGACCGGGGCTTCGTCGGCATCGAGAACCGCACGGCGCTGCTCCAGAGCGTCGAGCGGCTGTCGGCCGACGACCGCCGGCTCCTGCAGATGTACTTCTTCGAGGAGCGCACCCAGACCCAGATCGCCGAGGTCCTGGGCATCAGCCAGATGCAGGTCTCCCGCCTGCTGGCCCGGGCGGTACGCCAGCTGCGCCGGCACATGCTCGAGTCGTGACGGCGCCGCCCTGCCGCGATTGAGGGCCGTCGGTGCGGGTAGTGGGGGAGCGTCCCGAGAGCCCCACCTGGGGAGGCAACCAGATGGCCTGGATCAGCTATCGAGACAGGACGACGTACGGCTGGCAGGACGTGCCGAACGATGCCGTCCCCAACGACCGGGAGATGAAGTCGGCGCTGGTGCACCGGCTGCACGAGAACCTCTACACGCAGGACGCCCACATCAAGGTCGACGTCGACCACCGGGTCATCGTGCTCGGCGGGGAGGTCGACTCGAGCACCGCCAAGCGCGCCGCCGGCGACGACGCCTGGGACACCCCCGGGGTCGTCGACGTGAGCAACCAGCTCGTAGTGGTCGGCTAGCGCCGCACCGGCGCTAGCGCCAGGGACGGCCCAGGTCGCCGAGGGGGGCGGCGACCAGCTGCACCAGCATCCATGCCGCGATGGCGAACAACGCGACCGCCACGGTCGTCTGGAGCGCCGTGCGGGCCACGCGCTGGTAGCGGGGTGGGCGCAGACCGGCCACGATGTCCTCGAAGGCGGCGTCCCAGTCGAGCATGCCGTCGTCGCGCTCCATATCGGTTCCCCCCGGTCGCGCGCTGTGTCCTCCGTCACACTAGCCGGGCGGTGACGACGTCGTCAGCGTAAGTTGCGGCCGATGCAACGCTCCACGCGCGACCGGGATCGACTGCGCGCCGACCTGGAACGCTGGCTCGCCACCCGGCTGCCGGCCGGCGCCGAGCCGTGCGTCGACCCGCTGGAGGGCACGTCCTCGAACGGCATGTCCAGCGAGACCCTGCTGTTCGACGCCGCGTGGGCCACCGGCGGCGCCCGGCGCCGCGAGCGCCTCGTCGCCCGGCTGGCGCCCGACGCCGGCGACGTGCCCGTGTTCCCGTCCTACGACCTCGGGCGGCAATTCGACGTGATCCGCCTGGTCGGCGAGCTGACCGACGTCCCGGTGCCGTCCGTGTGGTGGTCGGAGCCCGACCCCGATCCGATCGGGGCGCCCTTCTTCGTGATGGGCCGGGTCGACGGCCGCGTCCCGCCCGATGTCATGCCCTACACCTTCGGCGACAACTGGCTGCACGACGCCGACCCGGCCGACCAGCGGCGCCTCCAGGACGCCACCGTCGACGTGCTCGCCCGGCTGCACGCCACCCCCGACCCCGAACGCCGCTTCGGGTTCCTGGCGCCCGACGCTCCCGGCGCCACCCCGCTGCGCCGGCGCGTGGCCCACACCCGGGCCTGGTACGACTTCGCCGCCGCCGACGGCCTGCGGTCCCCGCTGGTCGAGCGGACCTTCGCCTGGCTCGACGACCACTGGCCGGCCGGCGAGGGCGGCACCGTGCTGGCCTGGGGCGACTCCCGCATCGGCAACGTGCTCTACGACGGCTTCGAGCCCGCGGCGGTGCTCGACTGGGAGATGGCCACGCTCGGCCCCCGCGAGCTGGACGTGGCCTGGCTGATCTACGCCCACCGCATCTTCGAGGACCTCGCGTCCCAGTTCGGCCTGCCGGGCATGCCGGGGTTCCTCCGGGCCGACGACGTCGCCGCCCGCTACGAGTCCCTCACCGGTCACACACCCCGCGACCTGGCCTTCTACGGCACCTACGCCGCCGTGCAGTACGCCATCGTGTTCCTGCGCACCGGTGCCCGGGCCATCCACTTCGGCGAGGCCGGGATGCCGCCCGCAGTCGACGACCTGATCCTGAACCGCGAGCAGGTCGAGGCCATGCTCGCCGGCCGCTACTGGGAGATGTGACCGCCGTGTACCCCGTGCCCCTCGACGAGTACCCGATCCACCAGACGCCGCTGTCGCTGCGCTACGTCGGCTCCAGCGACCGCAACTTCTACGACCGCTGCTACTTCAACGCCCACGACCGCACCGGCGACGTGTTCCTGGTCACCGGCCTCGGCGTCTACCCCAACCTCGGCGTCACCGACGCCTACGCCACGGTCCGGCGGGGCGACCGCCAGTGGACCGTCCGGTGCTCGGACGCGCTGGGCGACCAGCGCCTGTCCCCGCGGTCGGCCCGTACCGCATCGAGGTCCAGGAGCCGCTGTCGCGGGTCCGGCTGATCTGCGACGCCGACGACCACGGCCTCGGCTTCGACCTGACCTGGGAGGGCTCGTTCCCGGCGGTGATGGAGCAGCACCACGTGATGCGGGCGCGCGCCCGGCCGATCCTCGACGCGTCGCGGTTCGCCCAGGTCGGCTCGTGGTCGGGCGAGCTGCGGGTCGACGGCCGCACGACGCGGGTGTCGCCGGACGTGTGGGTCGGCACCCGCGACCGGTCGTGGGGCATCCGGCCGGTCGGCGAGGGCGAGCCGGCGGGCCGGCCGGCCGACGACCCCACGGCGGGCCTGTGGTGGCTGTACGTGCCGCTGCGGTTCGACGACTTCGCGGTCGTCGTGATCGTCCAGGAGCAGCCGGACGGCTTCCGGACGCTCAACGACGCCACCCGCGTCTGGCCCGACGGCCGCGTCGAGCAGCTCGGCTGGCCCGAGGTCGAGATCCGCTACGCCCCGGGCACCCGGATGCCCGAGGGTGCCACGCTGGCGCTCACGACGCGGGGCGCCAAGCCCCTGGAGCTGGCGGTGGAGGCGCTCGGCCACGTCGCCCTCCACGTCGGCGCCGGCTACGGCGGCGACCCCGACTGGGGCCATGGGCAGTGGCGGGGCGAGGGATGGGTCGAGGGCCAGGTCTACGACCTGACCGACCCGGCCGTGGCCGCCCGCATCCCGTTCGGCGTGGTCGACCACGTCGCCCGGGCCACCTGCGACGGCGCCGTGGGCTGGGGGCTGTTCGAGCACGGCACGCTCGGCCGCCACGACCCGTCCGGCTTCGCGGACTGGGGCTCGGTCGCGCCGTAGCCCCTCGCGGCTAACGCCGGCGGTCGGACGGCGCAGCCCGCATGTCCGCCACCAGCCGGGGCAGCAGCTCGGCCAGCCGCCGCCTGTCGGCGTCGGACCAGCCGGCGAGCACGGTGCCGAGCTCGTCGTGCATCGCCGCCTGGATGCTGGCGCGGACCCGGCGGCCCTCGGCGGTCGCCACGAACTGCGTCGCCCGCCCGTCGAGCGGGTCGGGCCGCCGGGCGACGAGCCCGTCGTCCTGGAGTCGCTGCAGCGTGCGGCTGGTCACTGGCAGGCTGAGGTCGAGCAGCTCGGCGAGCTGCGACACCCGCAGCGGGCCGAGGTCGTCCACCCGGCGGAGGAACTCCCAGCCCGTCCGGGACAGCTGTGTGCCCGTGCGCGCCAGGCGGGCCTGGTGCAGCCGGCGGCTGCCCGCCAGCCGGAACAGCTCGGTGATCGCCGCCTCGATGACGCCCACCGCGTCGTCGGGCGATCGGATCGGTGCTGGGCTGACCACTCTCCGGATCGTACCGGCAGCGTTCGTGCCGGGTCGGCCCGACCGATCTACGGTCACGCCATGGCCGACGCGCAACGGATCGCCAAGCTGGTCGCCGAGCTGACGCTCGACGAGAAGGCGGCACTCACCGCCGGTGTCGACATGTGGACCACCGCCGCGGTGCCCCGGCTCGGCATCCCCGCCGTGCGGGTCACCGACGGGCCCAGCGGGGCCCGCGGCACGCAGATCGGCACGGCCGGTCCCACCTCGACCTGCCTGCCGTGCGGGTCGGCCCTCGGGGCGACCTGGTCGCCCGACGTGGTCGCCGAGGTCGGCGCGGTGATCGGCGCCGAGGCCCGGGCCAAGGGCGCCCGGGTGCTGCTGGCGCCGACCGTCAACATGCACCGCTCGCCGCTCGCCGGCCGCAACTTCGAGTGCTACTCGGAGGACCCGCTGCTGGCGGGGAGGCTGGCCGCGGCCTACGTCCGAGGCGCCCAGGGCCAGGGCGTGGCGACCACGGTGAAGCACCTGGTGGCCAACGATGCCGAGACCGAGCGCTACACGATGAGCTCGGACGTCGACGAGCGGGCGCTGCGCGAGCTGTACCTGCGGCCCTTCGAGCTGGCGATCCGCGACGGCGGGTCCCTCGGGGTCATGACCAGCTACAACCGCCTCAACGGCCGCTGGTGCACCGAGCGGCCCGAGCTGCTGGGCGGGATCCTGCGCGACGAGTGGGGCTTCGCCGGGTTCGTGATCACCGACTGGTTCGGCGTCGCTGGCACCGCGGCGTCGGCCGAGGCCGGCGTCGACCTGGAGATGCCCGGCCCCGGCCGGGCGTTCGGCCCCAAGCTGGCCGCCGCGGTGCGGGCCGGCGAGGTCGACGAGGCGTTGGTCGACGCCCAGGTGCGCCGGCTGCTGACCGTCTTCGCCGAGATCGGGGCCCTCGACGACGCCGGGCCCGGCGACGAGACGTCGCCCGACGAGCCGGGCCACCGCCGGGTCGCCCGGCGGGCGGCCGCCGAGGCGATCGTGCTGCTGGCCAACGACGGGCTGCTGCCGCTCGACCGCCGCGGCCTGCGCACGGTGGCGATGATCGGGCCCAACGCCGACCGGGCGCAGATCATGGGCGGCGGCTCGGCCTCGCTGCGTGCCCTGCACCTGACGTCGCCGCTCGCCGCCCTCCGGGCCGCGCTGGGCGACGGCGTGACGGTCGTCCACGAGCCGGGCTGCACCAACCGGCGCTCGACGCCGCCGCTCGCCGGCGGGGGCGTCGAGGTCGACTGGTTCGTCGGGCCGGCGTGGGACGGCGGCCCCGTCCACCACTCCCGGTACCCGACGATGGAGATCTTCGGCCTCGAACCGCCCGTCCACGACCTGCCGCGCGGCCCGGGGTGGTCGTTCCACGCCCACACCGTCCTCACCCCCGAGGTCTCGGGCCCCCACACGTTCACCCTGGTCCAGGCGGGCCGGGCCCGGCTGATCGTCGACGGGGTCACGCTCATCGACGGCATCGCCGAGCCGCCACCGGCGGGCGCGGCGTTCTACGGGCTCGGCAGCGAGGAGGTGGCCGCGACCGTCGACCTCGCGGCCGGGCATCCGGTGACGGTCGTCGCCGAGTTCACGACCGGGCCGCGCCGTGACGGCGGGGCGCTGCGCATCGGCTGCCGGCCGCCCGAGCGCGCCGACCTCGTCGACAGGGCGGTCGCCGCGGCCGCCGCTGCGGACGCCGTCGTGCTGGTCGTGGGCACGACCGGCGAGTGGGAGACCGAGGGCGAGGACCGCACGACGATGGACCTGCCCGGCCGCCAGGACGAGCTGGTGGTCCGGGTCCTCGCCGCCAACCCCCGCACGGTGGTGGTCGTCAACGCCGGCTCGCCCGTGACGATGGACTGGGCGCCCGCCGCCCCGGCCCTGCTCCAGACCTGGTTCGGCGGCCAGGAGATGGCCGCCGCCCTCGCCGACGTCCTCCTCGGCGACGCCGAGCCGGCGGGCCGGCTGCCCACGACTTTGCCGGTCCGGATCGAGCACTCCCCCGCCTTCGGCAACTTCCCCGGCGAGGCCAGCCACGTCCGTTACGGCGAGGGCGTCCTGATCGGCTACCGCTGGTACGAGGCCCGCCACCTGCCGGTGCGGTTCCCGTTCGGCCACGGCGGCTCGTACACCGCCTGGGAGCTGGGCCCTCCCGATCCGGCGACCGCCACGTTCCACGCCGGCCAGGGTGAGCGCTTCGTGGTCCGGGTCCCGGTGACCAACGCCGGCGACCGGCGCGGCGCCCAGGTGGTCCAGTGCTACGTCGCCCCCGACGCGCCCCGGGTCACGCGCCCGCCCAAGGAGCTGGCGGCGTTCGCCAAGGTGTGGCTCGACCCGGGCGCGACCGAGGTCGTCGAGCTGGCGCTGGACGACCGGTCGTTCGCCTACTGGGACCCCGGCGAGCTCGACAGGTCGGACATCGCGGCCCGAGCCGCGGCCGTGCCCATGCGGGGCGGCCGGGGACCGGGGCGGGCGCCGGGCTGGCGCGTCGACCCCGGCCTCTACACGCTGCACATCGGGACCAGCTCGGTGGCCATCGACCACACGATCCCGGTGGAGGTGGGCTGATGGGCGCGCCGGCGTTCGAGCCCGGCCAGGTCGTCACCGTGTTCCGGTCGCGGCTGCGCGACGACGCGGACGGCTACGCCGACCGGGCCGCCGAGATCGCCACCCTCGCGGCCACGATGCCGGGCCTGGTCGACGTGAAAGCGTTCACCGCGGCCGACGGCGAGCGGGTCACGCTGGTCACCTTCGCCGACGAGGCCAGCCAGGCGGCCTGGCGCGACCACCCCGAGCACCTCGTCGCCCAGCAGCAGGGGCGCGACGAGTTCTACGCGGCGTACTCGATCCAGGTGTGCGAGGCCCGCCGGGTCCGGACGTTCGGCGGTTAGGCGGGCGCCCAGCGGGAAGAAAACTGGTGTCCCCAGCGGGACCGCCGGGGGGCCACTGTGGCGCGCAGGGACCCCCTCGGCGCACTGGGATGGATCACGCGGTGGAACACCGGCGGGCGTCCGGGGGTTCTGTGAGGGGTGGTGACCGAACCGCTCGTCCCCCTGTCGGTGCTCGACCTCGCCCCCGTCGGCGAGGGGTCCGACCCCGCCCATGCGCTGCGCCAGAGCCTGGTCCTCGCCGCCGAGGCCGAGCGCTGGGGCTACCGGCGCTACTGGGTGGCCGAGCACCACAACATGCCCGGCATCGCCAGCTCGGCGCCGGCGGTGCTGCTGGCGCACGCGGCCGGCGTGACCTCCACGATCCGGCTCGGCTCGGGCGGCGTGATGCTGCCCAACCACGCCTCGCTGGTCGTCGCCGAGCAGTTCGGCATGCTGGAGGCCCTCCACCCGGGGCGCATCGACCTCGGTATCGGCCGGGCCCCGGGCACCGACCCGCTCACCGCCGGCGCACTGCGTCGCTCGCCCCGCAGCCTGGTCGTCGACGACTTCCCGGAGCAGCTGATCGAGCTGATGGGCTACTTCGACGGCAGCCTGCCGGAGAGCCACCCTTACGCCCGCATCACCGCGGTCCCCGGCCGGGGTCACCGGCCGGCGCTGTGGCTGCTGGGGTCGAGCGACTACAGCGCCCGGGCGGCCGGCCTGCTCGGGCTGCCGTTCTCGTTCGCCCACCACTTCGCGGCAGGCAACACCGGCCCGGCGCTCGCCGCCTACCGCGATGCGTTCCGCCCCTCGGGCGACCTGGCCGCGCCGTACCTGATGTTGGGCGTGAACGTGGTGTGCGCGGAGACGGACGAGCGGGCGCGGTGGCTGGCCGCGCCGGGGGTGCTGGCGTTCCTGCGGCTGCGGTCCGGCCGCCCGGGCCGCTACCCGACGCCCGAGGAGGCCGCCGAGTACACCTTCACGCCGGCGGAGCGGGAGATGGTCCGGTCGTGGACGTCGTCCCACGTGGTCGGCAGCCCGGACACGGTGCGGCAGGGCCTGGCCGACCTCGTGGCCGAGACGGGGGCCGACGAGCTGATCGTGACGACCCTCACCCACGACCCGGTCGACCGGCGGCGCTCGTACGAGCTGGTCGCCGAGGTCGCGGGCCTGAGGGCGGCCGACTCGCCCCTGTGACGGCCTATCCCCTGTTTGACCACCCCGGCGTTGGATAGCGTCACCGCCAGCGGGCACCCTGCCGAGGAGCGAAGCATGGCTGACCTGATCACCGGCCTCACCGACGACGACATCGCCACCGAGTGGCGGCATGAGCGGGCGAGCGAGGTCACCGACGACGACGGCACCGACGGGGCCGGCGGCGACGACGGCGACGGCACCGACGGCAGCGACGGGGACGACGCCGGCGGCGGCGACGACGCCGACGGCACCGACGACTCCTGAACGAGCCCTTCTCGCCCGACGCGCTCGACCGCTGCGTCGGCGACGCCGAGCTGTTCCGGTCGACGATCTTCGGGGTCGCCCCGCACGTGTGGCGGCACGGAGGATCGTTCGACGACATCCTGTCGCTGGCCGCCGTCGACCGGGCCCTGACCGGGTCCGGGCTGCGGTGGCCGGCGTTCCGGGTGGTGTGCGACGGCGACGTGCTGCCGCGCACCGCCATCACCCGCCGCGCCCGCATGGGCGGCGTCGCGGTCGACGACCTCATCGATCCCGGCCGCGTACTCGGGCTGTTCGCGGACGGGGCGACGATCGTCCTCCAGTCGCTCCAGCGCTGGTGGCCGCCCGCCGCCCGCTTCTGCCGCGACCTCGAGCTGGCGCTGGGGCACGCGGTCCAGGCCAACGCCTACCTGACCCCGCCGGGCGCGGCCGGGCTCGGCCCCCACCACGACACCCACGACGTGTTCGTGCTCCAGGTCGCGGGGACGAAGCGCTGGGTCGTGCGGGAACCGGCGGTGGTCACGCCGCTCCCCCACCAGCGGTCCGAGCACGGGGCGGCCGCGGCCCGTCCGGTGCTGTTCGAGACCGAGATGCGCCCGGGCGACGCCCTGTACCTGCCCCGGGGCGTGGTCCACTCGGCCGCGGCTCAGGAGGGGGTGTCGCTCCACCTCACCGTCGGGATCCTGGCGACCACGCTCCACGACGTGCTGCGCGAGCTGGTCGACCTCGCCGGCGATGAGGTGGCGTTCCGGACGAACCTGCCCGCCCGCTGGCCGTTCGACGATGACCTGGCCGCGGCGGCCGTCAAGGACGTCGTGGCCGAGCTGGCCGACTGGCTCGGGCGGATCGACCCGGCCGACGTCGCCGGGCGCCTGCGCGACCGATTCGTCGCCGATCGGGCGCCCGTGCTCGACGGCCAGCTGCTCGAGCTGGCGACGCTCGACCAGGTCGACGACGCCACGGTGGTCCGCCAGCGCACGGGCACGGTCGGCCGCCTGGCCCCCGACCCGGGCGGCGGGCTGCGGCTGACTCTCGGGGACCGGTTCCTCGTGCTGCCCGCGCCGCTGGAGCCGGCCGTCCGGCGCCTGACCGACGGGGCGCCCCACCGGGTCGATGACCTCGCCGACCTGCTCGACGGGCCGAGCCGGCTGGTGCTGGCCCGCCGTCTCGTCCGGGAGGGCGCGCTGCGCCGCGTGCCTCCGGGGGTCGATGGCTGAGCCGCTGGCGCTGCGCTGCGCCACCGAGTCGCTGGCCCGGTCCGAGCCGCTGGTCGCCACCGCGTCCCGGGTCCAGCGTTGGCTGGTGGTCGAGCAGCCGGGGGCGTGGGGCCGCGACCCCCTGACGGCCAGCGGGCTCGACCCGGCAGTCGCCGCCGCGCTGGCCGACCGCGCCCGCCACCACCGGGTGCGGGTGCTGCTCGCCCGGCGGGCGGGCGACTGGCGGCGGTTCGCCGACCGCCACGTCTTCCTGGCCCACTCGGGGACCGAGCGCACCTGGCTGGAGGAGCTGGTCGTGCCGGCCGGCGAGCCCGGGCGCCTGCTGGACCTCGACCTGGGCGTCGCCGCCTTCGGAGACCCGCCCGGCCTCGGCTCGCCCGGCCCCGGCAGCCTGTGCCTCGTCTGCACCAACGGCCGCCACGACCCGTGCTGCGCGGACCTCGGCCGGCCGGTCGTCCGGGCGCTGGTCGCCGCCGGGACAGGCGACGTGTGGGAGGCGTCGCACGTGGGCGGCGACCGCTTCGCCGCCAACATCGTGTGCCTTCCCGACGGCGTGTATTACGGCCGGGTCGACCCCGACCGGGCGCCGGGCCTGGTGGCCGGCCACCGGGCCGGCGTCATCGACCTCGACTGCTACCGGGGCCGCAGCTGCCACCCGCCGGTGGTCCAGGCCGCGGAGTGGTTCGCCCGCCGCGAGCTGGGCGAACGCCGCCTCGACGCGCTCGGTGTGCTCGGCGCCGGACACCGGCCCGACGGCTCGTACGCGGTGCTGGTCCAACCGCGCGGCGCCGACACGCTGGAGGTGGTCGTGGCCCGGGAGCTGGCGGCGCCGGTCCAGCTCACCTGCCACCGGCCCGAGCTGGGCCGGCCCTGGGTCTACCGCCTGGTGGCGCTGCGGCCGGCGTGATGGCCGTTGCTGCGCGCCGCGGCGAAGCGCTCGTGCAGCATGCGGCGCATCTCGTCGGGGTCGTAGTTCCGCTGGGCCCGGGCCCCGGCGCGCCACGACGACGCCGGTCGCCGCCACGCCGGCGATACCGGCCAGGCCGAGAAGCTTCCATCCGAGCCGCACCGGTTCCGTACGCTACCGGCGGTGAGCGCCGAGAGGTTGGCACTGGACGAGGCCGTGCGGACGGCCACCACGGGCGACCTGTGGCTGTTCCGCGGCTCGACCCTGGCCGACCGGGCGATCCAGACGGTCACGAACAGCCCGGTCAACCACGTCGGCATGGCGGTCGCGATCGACGACCTGCCCCCGCTGCTGTGGCACGCCGAGCTGGGCCGGTCGCTGCCCGACGTGTGGACCGGCCGACACCAGCGGGGCGTCCAGCTCCACGTCCTGGAGGAGGCCGTGACGACGTGGCGCCAGCGCTACGGCCAGCGGGCCTGGGTGCGGCTGCTCGACGGCCCGATCGAGCGCCGGCACGAGGACCGGGTGATGGAGGTCATCGCCCGCTTCGACGGCAAGCCGTTCCCGACCACGCTCGGCCTGGTCCGCCAGTGGGTCGGCGCCCGGTTCCACCGCGACGTGGAGGCGTCGAACGAGACGATCTACTGCGCCGAGCTGGTGGCGGCCACGTACCAGCACATGGGCCTGCTCCCGGCCCGCAAGCCCGCCAGCTGGTACGACCCGGGCCGCTTCTGGAGCGGCGACGCTGTCGAGCTGGTCGAGCCCTTCCGCCTGGGCGGCGAGATCCCGGTCGGCTGAATCCAGCACCTTTGTCCCTGGTAACGGTCGCCCGGGCGACCGTTACCAGGGACAAAACGCGTCAGGCCACGAGGTCCGCGTACTCGGGATGCCGGCGGACGTACGCGGCGATGAACGGGCACCGTGGCACCAGCCGCCGGCCCGACCCCCGCACGTCGGCGAGGGCACCCTTGGCCAGGGCGCTGCCGATCCCCCGGCCCTCGTAGGCGTCGGACACCTCGGTATGGGTGAAGACCCGCACCCCGTCGGGCCGGTCCTCGTAGACCGCGAACCCGGCCAGGTCGCCGTCCACCGTCACCTCGTAGCGGGTGCGCTCGGGGGCGTCCTGGACGGTCACCGCGGCGGCGTCGGGCATCCGGCGACCCTACCCGGTGTGGCAGTGGTTCCCCCCGGTGGTGGCGGCGAGGTCGATGCCCGGGTTGCGGTCGAAGAACCCGACCGGCTTGAGCATGAAGCCCACGTACTCGCACGGCATGACGGGCCAGTCCTCGGGGCGCACGAAGTGGGTGGCGCCGAGCGTGAGCCAGGCCACCACGTCGGTGTCGACCAGGGGCCGGTCGGCGGCGGTCCAGCGGGGGAGGCCGTCGCCACCCGGGTGCTGGTTGGGGAAGTCGCCGGCCGCCCGGCGCTCGTCGTCGGCGAACGGCGTGACCCACAGGTGGCGGGTGGCGAACGTCGCCCGGCCGGTGATCGCCGCCTCGGGCTGGGCCAGCAGCGGGGCCCCCACCGTCGTGGGAACCAGCTTGTAACCCACCGGCTCGCCGACCGCGTTGGTCGAGCCGTGGTTGACCACCTTCCAGTACCGCGACCGCTCCGGCGCGGCCAGGCGCTGGGCCTGGGACTCGCTCGCCAGCAGCGTCTCCTCGGCCGTGAAGGCGTTGCCCCACGGATTGTCCGGCCCCGCGGGCACCGGGACCGCGTCGACCTCGTAGACCGCGTTGTCCGGGCCGTCGACGCACATGTCCAGCCGGAAGTTGAACAGGTGCTGGTGGTGCGGGACCGGCGAGCGTCGGCGTGACCGGCTTGGCGTACGGCACCCGCTGGCCCGGCTCGACGGCCTGGGTCTGGATGATGCCGGTCAGCTTGACCTCGGCGCCCAGCGACCCGTCCAGGTAGAAGTACCAGTAGAAGCCGTACTCGTAGTTGCCGACCGTGGCGATGAACGACACGACCAGCCGCCGCGACCGGCGGACCTCGGTCTCGCCGCCGAGCATGTCGACGTGCTTCCAGAGGATGCCGTAGTCCTCCTCGTGGATGCAGATCGCCTGAGGGATCGTGACCGCCGCGCCGTTCTCGTCGCAGCCGACCGCATCGAGGTACGTGATCTCGCCCAGGCAGTCGCAGCCGAGCGTCAGCGAGTTGGCCAGCTTGCCGAGACCGATGTCGCCGGCGTCGAAGGCGTTCTTCCACCAGTGGTTGGGGGCGGTCGACCCGTAGGGGACGATCATCTCGGACAGGCTCGCCCGGTAGACCACCGGCCGGAGCCTGTCGCCGTCCTGGTAGCAGACCTCGTGGACGACCAGGCCCTCGATCGGGTGCATCGACACCCGCAGCCGCCACGGGCCCCAGGCGACGTGCCCGTCGTCGACCGTCACGCCCGACCCGTCGGGCTGGTGGATCTCCAGCGGCGCCAGCGAGCGCACCGGGCCCACGCTGGCCTCGTCGTAGCGCCCGTTGCCCTCGGGGATCGGCACGACGTCGCCGTCCTCGACCTCCAGCACCTCGCCCGTGTCGCGGTCGACGATCGCCACCAGGTTCTCGACCGGGCGGGCGTAGGCGTTGTCGCCCTTGGCGTCGAGGACGTAGGCGACGCCCCGCCCGATGCGCCGGCCGGTCTCGTCGATCTCCAGGGCGAAGTTGCTGGCCGGCCACGGGTCGATCTGCACCAGCGAGGTGTCGGTGACGCCCCGGCGCGCCATCGCCGCCTGCCAGCGGGGATCGGCCTTGATGGCATCGGCGTTGGCGACCCACTCCTCCAGCAGGATGGGGGCATGGGCGCCGGGCACGTCGGTCACGTCGACCACCGCGCCCTCGTCCAGCGACACGGTGACCCACTGGACCAGGCGCGCCGCCTTGTCGTAGGTCACGCAGGTGACGAGCCGGGGCACGGGGCCGCCGTCCCACCCGAGGACGTCGGCCTTGGGCGGTTCGGCCAGCGTGCAGTAGACGAAGCGCACGCCCGCCGCGACCCGCCCGGACGCCGCGACGGTGGCGCTAGCGGCCTCGATCTCGGCGGCGGTCAGGGGCGCCAGCGGGTGGCGCGGCGGTGGGGCGGGGGGCGTCGCGAGCGGGGCGTCGAGGGCCTGGGTCACGGGGATGCTCCTTCGCTGGTCAGGTGGGCAGGGCGTCGAGGGTGGCCAGGTGGGCGAGGCGCTGGTCCTCGGACTGGGCGGCGGCCGAGCGCCGGCCCAGCAGGTAGACGAGCGCGGCGGCCGCGAGGGTGACGGCGCAGATCACGCCGACGTTGGCCATCCAGGTGCCCTTGGCGATGTCGGGGCTGAAGGGGAGCGTGAACGTGTAGTAGATCCCCGCCGTGGTCCCGGCGATGCCGACGAGTGCGGTGGCCACGGCCACCCAGCGGCCCCCGGGGATGCGCCAGAAGCCCTCGGCCGCGTAGCGGTCGGCGTAGCGCCACCGCGCCACGATCACGGGCACGAGGAAGCAGTAGCCCGAAGCCAGCCACAGGATCGTCAGCGCCCCCTGCAGGGAGAGGAACATCGTCACGAGCGATTGCTGCGAGTAGAGCACAACGATCGCCACGGATGTGATGACGCCCTGGAGGAGCAGCGCGGTGACCGGATTGCGGGTCCGGCCGTTGAGGTGGGTGAACAGCCGCGGCAGGTGCTTGCCGGCGTCAGTCGGCCGGATGACCCGGCGCGATGTCCACGGCGGCCGACATCCGCAGCGGCGCGAACGGCTCGGGCGACCCGGCCTCGACGGGCTCGCCCGTGACGCAGACGTGATCGCCGCCGTCGTCGTGGACCGCGATCCGGCGCACGACGATGCGGTGGGGGCAGCGGTCGAGCAGGGGCACGCCGCCCGGCCCGGTGGTCCATGCGGTGCGGGCGAACTTGTCCTCCTCGTCGCCCGTGTGCCCGCCGAACAGCTCGGCGACGTCGCCGTCGTCGCGGGTCAGCGCATGGACGGCGAGGTGGTCGGCGGCCAGGGCGACGCGGTAAGTGCGGTTGGCCCGTGACAGCCACAGGGCGAGCCGGCGGGGCTCGATGCTCGACTGCGACCAGAAACCGACGAGGCAGCCGGCGGGCTCGCCGCCGGGGCCGGCCGCCGTGACCACGACCATGGCCGGGTCGGCGTCGGCGACGATCTCGTCGAACCTCCGGCTCACCATGCCGCCTCCGCCACGCGGTGCACGAATGCGAGCTTGTCGACCACGGTCGGGGCGAGCACGAACGGGTACAGGTCGTCGCGGCCCATGCTGCGGTTCACGGCGTTGCGCGCGTAGGTCAGCGGCAGCCACTGGGCGACGATCGCGCCCATGTCGTCGTCGCGCTCGGGCCGCGGCGTGGACGCCAGCCCCGCGCCCTCGACGGCCACCCGCATCCCGTAGGCCGCCGCGGTCTGGAGCGTGTCCCGGATGTGCAGGTAGTGGGCGAACGTCTCGGCCCAGTCCTCCCAGGGGTGCATGGTGGCGTAGGCGCTGACGTGGCGTTCGGGCCAGTCGGGCGGCGGCCGCCCGGTAGTGGCGGTCGCGCCGCGCCGTAGTCGGCGCCCTCGTCGCCGAAACGGTCCCGGAACCCGGCGAGCGCCCCCACCCGCTCGATCAGCACCGGCCAGTAGTAGCGGCCGATCTCGTGGCGCTGGTGGCCGAGCACCGTGCGGTACGGCTCGTCCAGCTCGCGGCGGACCGCCTCGCGGTGGGCGTCGTCCGACTCGGACGGGTCGAGCGTGACCACCCCGCCGGCGTGGCCCGTGACGACCGAGCCGCCGCGGCTGGCGAGCAGGTCGAAACACGAGGCGCCGCTTGGCGTCCTCGGCGGCGACGACCGCCGCCGCCTCCGCCCCGTCGAGCGGCCGGGTGCGGGTGAGGGCGCAGCTCCGGCAGCGACCACCCGGCGCCCCGTCGTCGACGACCAGCCAGTTGCACCCGGCGACCGCCTCGTCGGCGCAGCGGCGGTAGCGCTCGCCGGCCGCCTCGGCCGACGCCGTGAACGCGCCACCGCCCGTAGCGGTGAGCGTCGCCAGCTCGCGGGCCGCGGGCACGACGCCGAGGGGCGCGCCGCAACGCAGGCAGGCGAAGTTCTCGAAGAACACCAGCTGGCCGTACCGGCGGCATGTGAAGCAGCGCAAGGACCACAGTCTTCCCGCCGCCGACGGCCGGTAGGCGCGCGGGTGCCGGGCGGACACTGGTTGAATCGGGGGGTGCCCGACCCCCTGCGCGTGCTCGTCCTGGCCGACACGCACCTGGGCGCCGACCTGTCGCGGCTGCCGGCCGCGGTGTGGGACGCCGTCGAGGGGTGCGACGTCGTGCTGCACGCGGGCGACGTCGTCACCGCGGACCTGCTCACCGCCCTCCGGGCCCGGCGGCCGGTGCACGCGGTGCTCGGCAACAACGACCGCAGCCTCGTCGGGGTGCTGCCCGACCGGCTGGAGATCGAACTGGCCGGCGTGCGGGTGGCGATGGTCCACGACAGCGGGCCCCGGGCCGGCCGGGAGCGGCGCATGCGGCGCTGGTTCCCGGGCGCCGACCTCGTCGTGTTCGGGCACAGCCACGAGCCCGTCGACGCCGAGGGCGAGGGTGGGCAGCGGCTGTTCAACCCCGGGTCCGCGGTCCAGCGGCGGCGCCAGCCGGAGCGCACGCTCGGCCGGCTGACCCTCGCCGGGGGCGCCGTCCTGCGCCGGGAGATCGTGCCACTCGGCGGCTGCGCGGCGAGCGCTCACACGGCGGCGAAGGTCGGGCAGCGCCGGGCCTCGGGCGGGATCTCTCCCGGCCCGACCGGCACCGCCACGTCCGTCACCCGGGGCCCGACGCGGGCCGCCACCGGCGCCAGGGCGTCGAGGTCGAAGCCGTAGACCGCGGCGGCATTGCCCCCGACCATCGCCGCCACGTCGGCCGGGTCGACCCCCGCGAACGCGAGGCGGAGATGGAGCCGGCTGTAGGGCCAGCAGCCCTCGCGATGGGGGAAGTCGTTGCCCCACATGATGCGCCCGACGCCGATTTCGTGGCGGAGCGCCACCTCGTCGGGCCGGACGAAGCTGGCCCCGACGTGGCACTGGCGGGCGAAGTACTCGCTCGGCAGCAGGGGCAAGCCGGCGATCACCTTGGCGCCGAACAGCTGCTCCTGGGACAGCTGCACGCCCGGCACGGGCGAGGCCGGCGGGGCCATCCGCCGGTACTCGTCGTCGAGGGCGGCGAGCTGGCCGGGGACCCAGCCGGCGCCCTGCTCGGTCAGCACCAGCCGCAGGCCCGGGTGGCGTTCGAGCACGCCGGCGAAGATCAGGTGCCACAGCGCGCGGTGCGACCACCAGGTCACCTCGACCAGGAAGATCGGCAGCGCCTCCAGGTACTGGCCGTAGTCCGGCGAGCCGCTGCCGCTGTGGTGGGTGAGCGGCATGCCCAGCTCCTCGCACACCGCCCACAGCGGCTCGTAGTCGGGCGCGTAGAGGGGTGTGAGGCCGGAGCCCGGCGGCGCCCCCGGGAGCAGGACGCCGCCGGTGAGCCCCGCCGCGTGGGCGGCGCGCACCTCGGCGACGGCCCGGTCGACGTCGTGGAGCAGGATCTGGGCGATGCCGGCCCGGCGGCCGGGGGCGGCCGCACAGAACTCTGCGAGCCACCGGTTGTGGGCCGCCAGGCCCGCCCAGCGGCGCTCCAGGTCCCCGACGGTGGCGCCGGAGGGCTGGAGGACCAGCGACGCCCGGGGGAAGAACGGCGGCACCGTGTTGGGGAACAGGACCTCGGCCACCACGCCGTCGGCCTCCAGCTCCGCGAGGCGGCGGTCGCTGTCCCAGTTGCGGGACCCGTCGGGCCCCTGCAGGTCGGAGTAGGGGTGCCGGTTCGTCGCCGCCCAGGCGTCGAACTCGTCTCGGAAGGCGGGCTCGAGGTAGGGCCGGTAGTCGGGGATGTCTGCCCCGCCGTGGCAGTCGGCCGAGATGACCGTGTAGCGCGCGTCGCCGTCCATCTACAGCTCCCCTCGCCGCTGCATCTGCTGGAACATGAACCAGCCCGGCAGCATGGGCAGCCAGTACGTCACCAGCCGGAACGTCAGCACGGCCGACACGGCGGGTCCGCTCGCCATGCCGTAGCCGGTCAGCGTGCCGACGAGGGCGGCCTCGACCGCCCCCAGGCCGCCGGGCGTCGGCGCCGCCGAGCCCAGGGCCGAGGCGACGAGGTAGGCCGCGCCGATCTCGGGGAAGCTGACCCCGCCGCCGAACGCGGCCACCGACGCGGCGAGCGTGAGGATCAACGACATCGTGACCCCGAACGAGCCGCCCAGCAGGCCGATGACCCGCAGGGGCTGTGTCAGCACGTCGGCCAGCGTCGACGCCGCGGTGCGCACCTGCACGAAGAGCGGCGGCAGCACCCGCCGCCGCAGGGCCGGCACCAGCCCGATGACCAGGCCGGTGGCCGACACCGCCACCGCGATCACGATCAGCAGCGTGTCCGCATCGGGCAGCGAGAACCCCACCTCGCTCGTCCCGACCCACGCCAGGAAGACCGCCAGCAGCGACAGGTGGACGGCGAAGCCCGACAGCGCCGTGAGCCCGACCGCGGCCGCCGCCGGCCCGGGGTCGAGCCCCGACCGCTGGAGGAAGCGCACGCCGATCGCCAGGGTCCCCGTGTTGGCCGGGGCCACCCGGCTGACGAACGACGACGCCAGCTGCATGCGCAGCACCGGGAGGTAGGCGAGCGGCTCGGGCACGGAGGCGAGGAAGGCCAGGGCGGCCGAGGCGATCGTCGCCGCGGCCCCGATCAGCATCGGCCCCAGCCACCACCAGTTGGCCTCGGTGGCGGCCTCCACCGTGTCGCCGAAGTTGGCCAGCTGGGGCAGCAGGAAGTAGAACGCGCCGCCCAGGGCGGCGATGGACACGACGGTCCGGGGCCGGATGCGGTCGAGTCGGGCGAGCGGCGCCGGCTCCACGCCCGTCGCCTGGCGGACCGCATCGCGCAGCGCGTCGAGCACCTCCTTGTTCGACCGCCACGCCCGGCGGGTCGGCGCCGGCAGTGCCAGGGGCTGGAGGTACGGCACCGCAGCGACCACCTCGTCCTGCCCGATCGCGGCGATCGCGACGTCGACCGCGGCCGGCGCGCCGATGGCCAGCGCCGTGGACACGAGCAGCTGCGCCCGGTCGAGCGCCAGGTCGCGGTCCGACGCGGCGATGGCGGCCCCGTCGAAGCCCCGGAGCACCGCCCGGCCGTCGGCCGTCCGCTCCACCTCGGCCAGGTCGAGGTTGCGGTGGGCGATGCGGTCGTGGTGCAGCGCGTCGACCTGGCGCCACACGTCGAGCAGGAAGGCCCGGTCGAGCGCGGCGGGCGCCAGGTCGGCGGCCCACGTGCCCGCGATGCGGGCCTCCAGCAGCCCGACCGACCCCTGCGGAGACGCCACGATCCCCCGCACCGCGGCGACCCGCGCCCGGCGTCTGCGGCCTCCCGCTGGGCCAGCGCCTCGTGCTCGATGCGGCGCTGCACCGTGTCGTAGGGCCGGTCGGTCACCCACCGGCGCAGCCGGGCCGACCGCCACAGCTGCTCGAGCATGGTCTCGGAGCGGTCGTGGGCGGTGCGCAGGCGCATCTCCAGCTGCTCGCCGCCCGCCATCTCGACCCTGTAGACGAGCGGGCTGTTGCCGGCGAGCTGCTCGACGCGCACCGCGCGGCCCAGCTTCCGCAGCATCGCCACGAGCTCGGGCGCCTCGGGATCGGACCCGTCGGTGCCGAACAGCAGCAGCGTCAGCGAGCCGACCGCCATGCCGACCGCGATCGCCACGACGACGTCGAGCGGGGGCTCGCTCGACGAGACGACCCGGAACAGCACCAGCAGCGCGATCCCCGACCACAGCACCCGGCGCCACTGCTGCGACACCCAGGGGGCGGCGATGATCACCAGGGCGACCGCCGCGGCGATGAGCGGCGACGTGGCGAACGCCGGGTCGGTCAGCTCGACCACCCGCTCGGTGTTGGGGTCGACCGCGGCGATCACGCCCTGGTGGGCCAGGACGTCCGACAGCACCGTCATGACCGCGCCGGCGGTCACCGCCCCGGCGAGCAGCGCGGCGGCCTGGCGGTAGCGGCGCCGTACCACGAGGACCGCCAGCGCCAGCAGGGGCACGATGCCGGCCACGATCACCGCCAGGCCGGTGATCGCCTCGGCGAAGCGGTCCGGCACCCGCTGGTAGACGTCGACCAGGTCCTCCTCGGCCCCGCCGATCGTGTTGCGGAGCAGGGTGGCGACCCCGAGGCCCACGCCGACCAGCGCGAGGGCGACGATCAGGCGGACGACGTCGGCCTGCGACCGGACGCGCCGACGCGGCGACACCGACACGACGACGCCGGCCAGCACGCCCACCTGGTCGTTGGAGACCCCTTCCGGGGCGATTGCGTCCGTGCTCTGCACCACGTTAATCCTGGCACGGGACCTGGCCCGGCCCGGTGACGCGGCGAGGTCAGAGCTTGGACAGCACCGAGTCCGCCGAGCTGACGTCGAGGCCCGGCGCCTGCTCGACCATGAGCTCGGTGACAACGCCGTCCTCGATGATCGCGGCGTAGCGCTGCGAGCGGGTGCCCAGCCCGAGTCCGCCGAGGTCGAGCTCGAGGCCCATCGCGGCGGCGAAGTCGCCGTTGCCGTCGGCGAGCATGAGGATCGCGTCGCCGGCGTTCTGCGACTGGCCCCACGCCCCCATCACGCAGGCGTCGTTGACGGCCACGCAGGCGATCGTGTCGACGCCCTTGGCCCGCAGGTCGTCGGACCGCAGCACGAAGCCGGGCAGGTGGTGGTCGGAGCACGTGGGCGTGAACGCCCCCGGCACCGCGAACAGCACCACCTTGCCGGAGCCGAGCGCCTCGCCGCTCTGCACCGGCCTCGGGCCCTCGTCGGTCATCGTCATCAGCTTGACGTCGGGGATCTTGTCGCCGACCGAGATCGCCATCGATCTTCCTCCAGCTCGCGGTGGATGCGGGGAACGATCATGCCTCATTCCGCGACCGACCCCCGCCCTGGGCAGCGGGCGGGGGCCGGACGGCGGTGGGCTGAGCAGCTCAGCAGGCGTCAGATGCGCCGGCCCCAGCCCCGGCGGCCGCGGCCACCGGATGTGGCGGCGTGGTAGAGCAGCAGGGCGATGACGGCGCCGATGATCGAGCCGAGGAAGCCGGACGCCTGGAAGGCGCCCTCGTTGATGTCCTTGCCGAACAGGGCGTAGCCGAGGAATCCGCCGATGAACGAGCCGACGATGCCGAGCAGCATTGTCTGCAGGAACGACATCGGATCGCGGCCCGGCACCAGCAGCCGGGCCACATAGCCGGCCACGATGCCGATCACGATCATGGCGAGGATGAATCCGAGCACGTCTGACACTCCTGGTCCCGGCAGCGGCGGTTCCGCTGCGACGACTTCACGCCGTCAGGACTGCCCCCGGGGCGCGGGGGTCAAACGTGTTCCAGCTCGGGCTCGGCCTCGGGGGTGGGGGTGACGTCGTCGTCCCTGTCGGCCTCGTGCCCCTCGACGTCGACGTGTGGGCAGGATCCGGTCGAGCCAGCGGGGCAGCCACCAGTTGCGGTCGCCGAGCAGCTCCATCGTGGCCGGCACCAGCAGCATGCGGACGATGGTGGCGTCGAGGAGCACGGCGACGGCCAGGCCGAGGCCGAACAGCTTGACCGACGCGGTCGGCCTCGAGCAGGAAGCTGCCGAAGACGAAGACCATGATCAGCGCCGCGGCGGTGATCACCCGGGCGGTGGCGGCCAGGCCGTCGGCCACCGACGGTGCGGCTGTCGCCGGTGCGGTCGTACTCCTCCTTGATGCGGGAGAGCAGGAAGACCTCGTAGTCCATCGACAGGCCGAACACGATGGCGAACAGCATCATCGGCACGAACGGCTCGATGGGCGCCGCCGCTCGATGCCGAGCAGCGCCGCGCCCCAGCCCCACTGGAAGACCGCCACGACGACGCCGTAGGCGGCGCCGATCGACAGCAGGTTCATGATCACGGCCTTGAGCGGCACGAGCAGCGACCGGAACACGACCATCAGCAGCAGGAACGACAGGGTCAGCACGGCGCCGAAGAACAGCGGCAGCCGGTCGGCCAGGTAGCTCGGTGAAGTCGACGCCGATGGCGACCGAGCCGGCGACCGACACGTCGAGGCCGGTGCCCTCGGTGGCCGCCGGGAGCACGTCGTCGCGCAGGTGGTTGACGAGGTCGGTCGGTCGCCGCGTCCTGGGGCGCGGTCGTCGGGATCACCCGCCACAGCACCGCGGTCGGGGTCGTCCGGGTCGTCGGGGATCGGCCGGGCGACGGCGAACGCGACGCCGTCGGTCGGCGCCAGCGCGGCGGTCGACCGCGCTGGAGCGTCGGCGGGGTCGGCGCCCGTCGGGCAGCTCGGCGACCAGCGATGCAGCGGGCCGTTGAACCCGGGCCCGAAGCCCTCGGCCAGCAGGTCGTAGGCCTGGCGGGTGGTGCGTGTCGGCTCGGGTAGTTGCCCTCGTCGGAGAAGCCGAGGCGCAGGCCGAGCACGGGCAGCGGCGAGCACGCAGCGAGCACGGCGACGCCGGCCGACGACGGCCGGCCACGGGCGGTGCTGGATGACGCGGCTCCACCGGTAGGCGAAGGTCTCGTCGGAGCGGCTTGGGCGCCGCGGCGGGGCACCTCGCTTGCGCAGCGGCGCGACGGCGAAGCCGGCCAGCAGCACGACCACGGCCAGCCGGCAGGCGCACCAGCGAGCGGCGTGGACCCCGAGGCCGACGCCGACCAGGGCGATCGCGACGAGGCCGGCGGCGATGAGCCCGCGCCAGCGGGTGACCTCGACCCGGCTGCCCGGCGAAGCCGAGCAGCGCCGGCAGCAGCGTGAGCGAGGCGATCATGGTGATGGCCACGACCGACGGCGGCGCCGATCGCCGAGGCCGCTGACGAACGCTGAGGCCCATCAGGAGCATGCCGAGCAGCGAGATGACGACGGTGATGCCGGCGAACAGCACCGCGCGGCCGGCGGTGTCGATGGCGATCGACCGTCGACTCGCTCGACGGTCGTGGCCCGCGTGCAGGTTCTCGCGGTAGCGGGTGACGATGAACAGCGCGTAGTCGATGCCGACGCCGAGGCCGATCATCACCCCGAGGGTCGATGGCGAAGTCGGGCATGGCGATCACGTTGGCCGAGCAGCCCGGCGAGGATCGACGCCGACGCCGATGCCGGCCAGGGCCACGCCGATCGGCAGGCCCATCGCCAGCACCGAGCCGAACGCGAGGATCAGGATGACGATGGCGAAGCCGAGGCCGATCGCCTCGGACGACGGCGCCTCGAAGTCGGCGAAGATCTCGCCGCCCAGCTCGATCTGCACGCCCTCGAGGTCGCGGCGGCAGGTCGGCCCGGATCTGGTCGGCGAAGACGGCCGCCTCCTCCTGGGTGACGTCGGGCGGCAGGTCGATGGTCGCGTAGGCGATGCGCCCCGCCTCGGGCCCGGCGGCGGAGACCTGCCGGGCGCCCTCGGGTGCATACGGGCTGGTGACGGTGAGGCCCGGGATGTCGTCGATGCGCTCGAACGCCCGGCTCATGGCGGCCTCGACCTCGGGGTCGGCAACGCCCTGGTCGGCCGCGAACACCACCGAGCCGCCGAAGCCGGCGCCCACGCCCCCGAAGTGGGCATCGAGGATGTCGGTGCCCCGCTTCGACTCGACGTCGGGCAGCTCGAACCCCGAGCGCGACGAGGTGCCGACCGCGCCGAGGACGGCGCCGCCGACCACGAGCGCGGCGACCCAGGCGATGACGACGAGCCAGCGGCGCCGGAAGCAGAACCGGCCAAGGCGAGCGAACACGGGCTCCTCCGCGGGGGGACGACGAGGGGCGACCTCACGACGCTACCGTCGTCCGGCTCGTAGCGTCCTATGACATATGGCTCACCCTGAAGCGCCGGACGCGAGCGCCGGCTCCCCTCTGCTCCCCGGCCGGGACGACATCGCCGCGGCGGCCGCCCGGCTGGCGCCGTGGATCCGGCGCACGCCGACGCTGGCCGTCGATCCGGCCGACCTCGGGCTCGCCGGCCGGCGGGCCCCGGTCGTGCTCAAGCTCGAGTCGCTCCAGCACGCGGGCTCGTTCAAGTCGCGGGGCGCCCACCTCCAGGTGCTGGCCGCGGACCTGCCGGCCGCGGGCGTGGTGGCGGCGTCGGGCGGCAACTACGGCGTGGCGGCGGCGTACGCGGCCCGGCGGCTGGGCGTGGCGGCCACGGTGTTCGTCCCCGACGTGACCGCGCCGGCCAAGCTGGCCGCCCTGCGGGCACAGGGGGCCACGGTCGAGGTCGTGCCGGGCTTCTATGCCGACGCCCTGGCCGCCAGCCGTGACCGGGCGGCCGCGACCGGCGCCCGCCTGCTGCACGCCTACGACCAGCCCGAGATGATCGCCGGCGCCGGCACCCTGGCCCGGGAGCTGGCCGAGGCGGCCGAGGTGGACCGGGTGGTGACGGCGGTGGGCGGCGGCG
Source organism: uncultured Acidimicrobiales bacterium (assembly GCA_963739835.1). Lineage (GTDB taxonomy): Bacteria > Actinomycetota > Acidimicrobiia > Acidimicrobiales > VFJN01 > ZC4RG19. Next base: position 555,242 of record CAVUBW010000024.1, on the reverse strand, counting down.
GGCTGATCGGCGGCGTGGCCTGCTGGTACCGGGACGACGCGGCGGTGTGGGGCGTCGAGACCCGGGGGTGCCGGGCGCTCGCCGCCGCGCTGACGGCCGGGCGGCCGGTCGAGGTCGAGATCTCGGGCATCGGGGCCGACGCCCTCGGGGCCCGCCGGGTCGGCGACCTGGGCTTCGCGGCCGCCGGGCGCTGGGTCGACCGGGTGGTGGTGGTCACCGACGACGACCTGCGCGACGCCCAGCGCCGGCTGTGGACGGCCGTGCGGGTGGCGGTCGAGCCGGCCGGCGCCGCCGCGCTCGCCGCGCTCACGACGCTGCCGGCGGGCGATCGCGACGAGCGGGTGGCCGTCGTGGTGTCGGGCGCCAACGTCGACCCGGCCACACTGGCCTGATCGAGAGGAGCGGCCGCCGGCGCTAGTCCGGACCGTCGCCGTCGGGCTCCGGCCGGTCGAGCAGGGCCACCAGCTTCTTCGGCGCCACGAGGCAGAAGCTCTCCGTGAGCAGCTCGCCGACCTCGTCCCAGTCGGTGCGCCCGTCGAGCACCATGCCCACGACGTTGCCGCCCCCGCCGGTCCGGAAGAACGGGTGCCCGATCCGGCGCAGCGCCTCCAGCTCCGGCCCCGCCGAGCGGAAGATGAGGATCGTGTCCGCCCTCCGCGGTGAGTCGATGCAGAACACGTGGGCGAAGTTGCGCCGGCGCACCATCCAGCGGGTCCCCGCCCAGGCCTGCTGCTCGTAGGCCTCGGGCAGTCCGAGGCAGATCGACCGCAGCTCCTCCACGAACGGGGCCGGGACGTCGACGTAGTCCGTCGCCATCAGCCGGCCCGCCCCTCGCGCTCGGCCAGCTCGTCCACCACGTCGACCGCGTGGCGGATCCCCTCGGCGCGGTAGGTCGCCCGGCTCATCATGTTGGCCGCCACCGGCAGGGTCAGGACCTGGAGCGCCCCGGCGAGGAGCAGCGACGTCACGTCGTTGGGGTGGTCGAGCGTCACCGCGCCGCCCACGAGCACCAGCACGAGGCCGAGCGGTCGACGCCTTGGTGAGCGCGTGCATCCGGGCCAGGACGTCGGGGAAGCGGACCACGCCCACGGCGGCCAGCAGGGTGAGCACGGCACCCGAACAGCGCCAGCGCCTGGCCGATCACCCGCCGGCCCTCTCGATGAACCGGGCCACCACCGCGGTGCCGACGAAACCCACGAGGGTGGCGACCACCGCCACCGGGACGAACGCCCCCTCGCCGGTCGCCATCGCCCGGAGCGTAATGGCGCTCACGCCGACCACGATCAGGCCGTCGAGGCCGATCACCCGGTCGGTCAGCGACGGTCCGGCGATCAGGCGGTAGCCGAACCCGGCGGCCGCCACGGTGAGCAGGACGAGCCCGGCGGTGATCACGGCCGCTCCCCGGAGTGGTCGCCGGCCCGGTCGAGGGCGGCCATCGCCTCGGGCCCGCCGAAGGCCCGCACCACCAGGTCCCGCAGGCTCCAGATCTGGCGGCGGACGTCGTCGACCCGGTCGAGGTGGAGCACGTGGACGTAGAGCACGGTCGGGTCGCGCTCGATCTCGATCGGCATCGTGCCGGGCGTCAGCGTGAGCAGGTTGGCGACCAGGGTCACCAGCTCGTCCGAGCAGGCCTCCAGCGGGACGCCGACCACGCCGGTCGAGATCCGCGACCCGGGCGTGACCACCTCCCGGGTGAGCACGACGTTGGAGACCACCAGGTCACGGGCCAGGCGCAGGCCGAGGCGGGCGAGCGCCAGCGGGCGCACGACCGGTAGGTGGGCCGCTCCCCGGGTGCCGGGGATGGCCACCAGCAGCGACGAGGGCCACGGCCACGCCGGAGGCGACGTTGGCCCACGACAGCGAGCCCCAGGCGAGGACCCAGATCGCCAGCATGAGGGCCAGGAACCCGAGCGTGCTCCTCATCCCCGCACCGCCTCGATGTAGGCCGCGGGGTCGAGCAGGTCGGCCGCGGTGCGTTCGCTGAGGTCGTAGAGCGGGCCGGCGGCCAGGCCGATCGCCACGGTCAGCGCCACGAGCACGGCCGTCGGCGCCACCATCAGCGGCGGCCCGCCGAGGCGGCCCGGACGGCCGGGCGCGCTCCGGCGGCCGGAGCGGCGGCTCGCCCCAGAAGACCCCGACCCAGATCTTCATCATCGAGAACAGGGTGAGCAGGCTGACGACGAGGCTCACGGCCAGCACCGCGTAGGCCTGGCCGGCGGCGGCCGGCGTCGACGAGGGCGAACTTGGCGACGAAGCCCGACAGCGGCGGGATGCCCGACGAGGCTGAGCGCGGGCACGAGGAACAGCACGGCGAGCGACGGGCGCGGTCCGGACCATGCCGCCGAGCCGGCCGAGGCGGCTGGAGCCGCCGGCGTGCTCGATGAGGCCGCCGATGAGGAACAGTCGCGGTCTTCACCACGATGTGGTGGATCGATGTAGAAGCACGGCCGCGGCCAGCCCGGCCACGGTGAACAGCCCGAGCCCCATCACCATGTAGCCGATCTGGCTGACGATGTGGAACGACAGGATCCGCTTGCACGTCGTCCTGGGCGATGCGCGCCGAGCACGCCGACCACCATCGTGGCCGCCGGCGAGCACGAGCATCAGCGTCGGCGGCGGTGCGACTCGGCCGGGAAGAGCAGCGTCTGGGTGCGGATGATGGCGTACACGCCGACCTTGGTGAGCAGCCCGGCGAAGATCGCGGTGACCGGCGACGGGCGCGGTCGGGTAGCTGTCGGGCAGCCAGAAGAACAGCGGGAAGATGCGCGGCCTTGATGCCGAACACGACGAGCAGCAGCACGGCGAAGGCGCTGCGCAGCGCCGGCGGGCAGCTCGGCGATGCGCCCGGCGAGGTCGGCCAGGTTCACGGTGCCGGTGGCGGCGTAGACGAAGCGCGAGCGCGGTCACGAACAGCGTCGACGCGAGCAGGCTGATCACGACGTAGGTCATGCCGGACCGCACCTGCTCGAGCCGGCCGCCGAGCGTGATGCAGCACGTAGCTGGCGGTCAGCATCATCTCGAAGGCGACGAACAGGTTGAACAGGTCGCCGGTGAGGAACGACGCCGCCACGCCGGCGGCGAGCACGAGGTAGACGGACTGGAACCCGACGTGGTTGCGCTCGGCGCCCGGGCTGGCCGATGGCGTAGACGAGCACCGCCAGCAGCATCAGCGCCGGCGACGCACCAGCATGATCGCCGAGAGCCGGTCGGCGACGAGCGTGATGCCGATCGGCGCCGGCCAGCCGCCGGCCTGGGTCGACGACGGTGCCGTTGCGGTCGACCTCGACCAGCAGCGCGACGGCGACGCAGCGACGGTGGCGGCCAGGGTCGTGAGCGCGATGGCCCGCTGGGCGCCGCGGGACCGCCCGACGAGGATCGCACAGCGCGGCGCCGAGCAGCGGCAGCACGATCGGGCAGGGCAGGAGCGCGGTCACGGCCGGCTCCCCGCGTCGATCGTCGCGGCTCGTCGTCACCTGGTCGTCCTCGTCGGCGCTGCTCGGCGACCGCGGCGGTCCTCGACGTCGTCCTCGACCTCGTCGTCGCTGGTGAGCAGCCAGCTGCGGTAGGCGAGCGCGAGCAGGAACGCGGTCACGCCGAAGCGTGATGACGATGGCGGTGAGCGCGAGCGCCTGCGGGCAGCGGGTCGGCGAAGTCGGCGGGGTCGCCGTTGCCGATGATCGGCGCGGCCGCCGCGGCCCGGCCGGAGTCGATGAGCAGGACGTTGGCGCCGTGGCTCAGCAGGCCGAGGCCGATGATGATCCGGCTGAGCTTGCGCTGGAGCACCAGGTACGTGCCGATGCCGAACAGCGCGGCGGCGGTCGGCGGCGAGCAGGTCACGCGTCACGGCGCTCGCCTCGCGGCGGGTCGTCGCCGAACGCCTCGAACACCATGAGCACCAGCCCGACGCACGACGAGGTACACGCCGATGTCGAACAGCAGCGCCGAGTTGAGGCGTCGACCGGCGCCGAGCAGCGGGAGGTCGACCGTGCGCGAGGCCGGCTCTCGAGCACGGCGCCGCCGAGCAGCAGCGGCACGAGCGCGGTGACCGGCGGCCAGCAGCCAGGCCGGCGCCGAGGACCGTCCACGGCCGGGACCGGGACAGACCGCGGACGTCGTCGATGCCGCCGGCGACGTAGCGCAGCGCGATCGCCGCGCCGGCCACGAGGCCGCCGACGAACCCGCCGCCGGGCTGGTTGTGGCCGGCGAACAGCAGGTAGAGCGAGCCGACCATCACGGCGTGGAACGACGACCCGCACGGCGACGTCGACGAACCGAGCCAGCGCGGCTCGCGTGCACGGGCGCCCGGTGGGCGGCGCCGCGTGCCCGGGCCGGCGCCCGGCCCGGGCCAGCGCCACGGCGCCGATGGCGGCCGACGGCGAGCACGGTGATCTCGCCGAGGGTGTCGAGCCCGCGGAAGTCGACGAGGATGACGTTCACGACGTTGCGCCCGTGCCCGTCGGGCACCGCCCGCTCGATCATCTCGGTCGGACACCGGCGTGGCCGGCGCGCGTCGCCGGCGGCGGCGAGCGCGAAGACGAACACGGTCGCCGCCGACGGCGGCCGCGACCGCCGACGCCGCACGGCGCGCCGCCGGCCGCCCGACCGGCGCTCGAACCGGTCGGGCAGGCGGCGCAGGACGAGCACGAACAGCACGGTCGACAGCGTCTCGATGGCGACCTGGGTGAGGGCGAGGTCGGGCGCGCCCTGCACGACGAACAGCGCCGCCATCGCGTAGCCGGCGGCCCCGAGGAGCAGCGCGGCGGAGAACCGCCGCCGCACGGCCGCCGCCGCGAGGGCGGTGGCGAGCAGCGCCACGCAGACGACGACCTGCCCCGGGTTGGCCGCGCCCGCCGGCCACCCGGGCCACCAGGCGCCCGGACACGAGCGGCCCCGGTGACGAGCACGGCGGCGGCCGCGAGGATGACCCCGGCGTAGACCGGCAGCGAGCCGCTCTGCACGACGGCGGTGAGCCGGTCGGCCCCGCGGTCGAGCGCCGCGCAGCCCGAGCCGGTACACGTCGCCGCCGTCGGGCACCCGGTCCCCCACCGCGAGCACCCGGTCGACCGCCCGCCGCCCGGCGAACAGCGCGACGCCGCCCGCCGAGCGCGACGGCCGACAGCGCGAGCGGCAGGTTGACCCCGTGCCACAGCGCCAGGTGCACCGACCCGACGCCGCGGATCGAGCGCCCGCGCCGCGCCGCCGGCCCACCGGTCGCTCCACGCCGGGAACACCCCGAGGGCGAGCGTGACCGCCGCGAGCACCGCGGCGGGCAGGACGAACCAGCCCGACGGCGGCGCGGGCGGTCGGACCGCTCCGCGTCGCTCCCGCGAGCCACGCCCTGCAGCCCGGCGGCGAACCGGAGGCTGTACGCGGCGGTCAGCGTCGAGCCCGCCACCACCAGCGCCAGCACGACGGCCGCGCCGGTGAGCGTGGCAGTCGGCCAGGGCGGCGAAGTCCTCCTCCTTGGCGACGAAGCCGAACGTGAGCGGCACGCCCGCCATCGACGCCGCCGCCACCAGACCGACAGCCAGCGCCGGGCGCCAGCCGGGGCCCCAGCGGGCCGAGGCGGCGGACGTCGCGGGTGCCCGCCTGGTGGTCGACGATCCCGACGACCATGAAGAGCGCGGCCTTGAACACGCCGTGCGCCAGGATCAGGGCGCACCCGGCCACCAGCGCCGCCGGCGTGCCCAGGCCCAACAGCACGATCATGAAGCCCAGCTGGCTGACCGTCCCGTGGGCGAGGAGCAGCTTGAGGTCGTGCTGGCGCAGCGCCCGCAGCCCCCCGGCCAGCATCGACACCAGCCCGACCGTCACGACCAGCGGCCGCCAGCCGTCCACGCCGGCGAACGCCGGGGACAGCCGGCCGACCAGGTACACGCCCGCCGTCACCATCGTCGCCGAGTGGAGGTAGGCGCTGACCGGCGTCGGCGCCACCATCGCCGCCGGCAGCCACGACTGGAACGGGTACTGGGCCGACTTGGTGAACGCCCCCGCCAGCACGAGCACCAGGCCGACGGTGACCGCGGCCCCGGCGGGCGGGTCGGCGACCACGGCCGCCAGGCTGTACGTGCCCGCGGCCTGGCCGACGAGCACGACCCCTGCGAGCAGCGCCAGCCCGCCCGCCCCGGTGACCAGCAGCGCCTGGAGCGCCGCCGCCCGGGCTGGAGCCGACGTGTGGTCGTTGCCGATCAGCAGGAACGACGTGAGCGACGTCAGCTCCCAGAAGCCGAACAGAACGATCAGGTTGTCGGCCAGGACCAGGCCGAGCATCGACCCGGCGAACAGCACCAGCAGCCCGACGAGCCGCCCCGCGCCCGGGTCGTCGGGGTCGAGGTAACGGCCGGCGTAGGCGAGCACCAGCACCCCGATCCCGGCCACCAGCAGCACGAACAGGGCCGCGAACCCGTCGAGCCGCAGGTCGAGGTCGACGTCGAGCGCGGGCACCCAGGCGAGGCTCTCGACGATCTGCTCGCCGCCCAGGACCGGGCCGGCGTGCGCCACCAGCCAGGCCAGCGCCGCGGCGGGCGCGACGACCGCGGGGACGACCGCCCGGCGCCCGAGCCGGGACCCGGCGGCGACGACCGCCAGCCCGACCGCCAGGTGGAGGGCGAGGAGCGCGACCACCGGGCGGGCGGGTCAGCCGCTCCCGGCGGCGACCGCGGCGGCCGTGTCGCTCAGCACCGCCGGCGCTGCGGCCCGCACCGCGTCGACCTGGCGGCCGAGGGCGGCCGCCACGGCGGACACCTGCCACAGCGGGAGCGACAGCCGGGGGCGGCGGGCCAGCATGGCGTGCAGCCGCTCGGCCACCCAGCGGGTGTCGTCGTAACGGGGCCGGGGCGCACGGCGGGCGCGGTCGAGGAACGCCGTCCACCGGGGCCGGTCAGCTGGGTCGAGGACGGCCAGCGCCGCCTCGCCGGCGCCCAGCGCCCGCCGGAAGTCGTCGGCCGCGGGCACGGCCAGCAGCGTGCCGTCGAGCATCAGCTCCCAGCCCGCGTGGCCCACCGCCCGCGCCGGCCCGGACGCCACGCCCTGCCGGCTGAGGTCGGCCCGCAGCTCGCCCATCCCGGCCCGCACCACGGGCAGGCCGTGGAACGCGTCGTCGGTGCGGACGTGGCAGCGCACGCCGTCGCCGAGCGTCCCCCCGATGCCGGCCCGCGCCAGCCGGAGGCCGGCCATCGGCGCCAGGTCTGGCAGCACGGCCCCGAGCAGGAACTCGGGGTCTCCCGACCCGGCGGCACGGGCGACGAAGGTGTGGCCGAGGACGTTCACCGCCCCCGATGGTCGCGGCGCGTCAGGCGGGAGCGGCGTCGAGCAGGCCCGGCAGCTCGCGTGCGGCCCACCGCAGGGCGGGCGGGGTCAGCACGACGACGTCGAGGTCGTCACCGGCGACGACGGCGGCTTCGTGCCGCTCGCCGGCCAGCACCTCGCGGGCGCCGATCCAGGCGCCGGGACCGCGGCGCTCGACGCCGGCGTCGCTCACGACCAGCACCTCGCCGCTGACGACGACGACCGCCTCGTGCGCGGGCCGCCCGGCCCGGGCGAGGGTGGTCCCGGCGCGCACGGTCAGCCGGTCAGCCCCGGCGACGAGCGGCGCGAGGGCCCGGTGGCGGTGCCGGTAGCGGTCGAACGGGGCGATGTCGGTCAGCGGCGGGCGGGCGGAGGAGAAGGGGCGCATCAGGCGGCCTTTCTGCGTGGTGCGGATGCGGATACGGAGACAACGGCCGGGGTGGGGGGAAACGTGACCTCGACCAGGCCGTCGCCGGCGTAGCGGGGGCGGGCGCCGGGGGCGACGCCCACCAGGAAGCGGATGGCCCGCTCGTTGTCGGCCTGGAGCGAGGCGGTCACCGTGATGCCCTCCCGCCGCGCCTCGGCCGCCATCGCGCCGTACAGGCTGCGGCCGACGCCCCGGCGGAACCAGGCGTCCTCGACCAGGAATGCGACCTCGGCGCTCGGTGCGCCCGGTCGGCCCCAGGCCAGGGTGCCGACGCCGTGGATCTCGCCCCGGCCTCCGCCACCCACGAGCGGTGGGTGGGCGTCCACTGGGCCACGCGGGACATCTCCCGGTGCGCCGGCCCGGTGCCGCCGCCGTGGAACCGGCGGACCAGCGTGCCCGGGCTGGACCGGTCGACCAGCGCGTGGAGGGCGGGTTCGTCGCCCGGCATCGCGGGGCGGATTGTCATCCCGGCGAGCGGCTCCATGCCTCGACGGTAACTAGACCAGTCGTCATAGTCAATAGACCAGTCGCCATATTGCTAGGATGCGGGCGTGGCATCCGACACACGCGAACGCCTGGTGCGCGCAACCAGCCGCCTCCTGCGCACGCAGGGTTACGGGGCGACCGGGCTGAACCAGGTCATGGCCGAGGCCGACGCCCCCAAGGGGTCGATGTACTTCCACTTCCCCGGGGGCAAGGAGGAGCTGGGCGCCGCCGCCGTCGACATGTTCGCCGACCGGGCGACCGCCCGGATGCACCGCTACCTGGCCGAGAACGACAGTGTGCGGGATGCGGTCGTCGCCATCTTCGACGCCTACGTCGAACACCTGGACAGCACCGAGTACACCGAGGGGTGCGCGGTCGCCTCGGTCGCCCTCGACGCCGCCGGCGCCCACGAGCTGCTCGCCGACGCCACCGGGCGAGCGCTGCACGCCTGGACCGACGTCCTCACGGAGGCGCTCGAGGCCGAGGGCCGCAGCCCGGACGACGCCCACGGGCTGGCCACCCTGATCATCGCCTGCATCGAGGGGACCGTGGTCATGGCCAAGGGCGAGCGTTCGACCGAACCGATCGCCGCGACCCGGGACGTGCTCCGCACCGTCCTGAGCTGACCCTCCCAACGGCTTTTGTACGCGGAAGTGGTCGCTATGGCGACCACTTCCGCGTACAAAACGGTGTCAGGGCGAGAGGCGTACGTCTGTTCGCTATAGTCGGCACATGGTCGCCCTGCGATGGGATCTCGTCGACGAGCCCCACGCCCAGCAGACGTTGTTCGAGGAGCCGGTGTTCGAGCGCGAGCCCGGACGGGGCGAGTACCGGGGCATGGAGTTCCTCCACGTCCGGGCCCACCGCATCGTCAACGAGGTGAAGGGGGCGCCGTTCGGCTTCCGCTGGTCGATCAACGCCTACCGGGGCTGCAGCCACGCGTGCACCTACTGCTTCGCCCGGCCCACCCACACCTACCTCGACCTCGACGCCGACCGCGACTTCGAGCGGCGCATCGTCGTCAAGGTCAACGCCGTGTCGCTCCTGCGCCGCGAGCTCGACCCCCGGCGGTGGGGCGGCGACCTCATCGCCATGGGCACCAACACCGACCCCTACCAGCGGGCCGAGGGCAAGTACCGGCTGACCCGGGGCATCGTCGAGGTGCTGAGCGAGGCGGGCAACCCGTTCTCGATCCTCACCAAGTCGACGCTGGTGCTGCGCGACGTGGCGCTCCTGGCCGACGCCGCCCGGCGCACGAGCGTGCGGGTCAACCTGTCGATCGGCACGCTCGACGAGGACGTGTGGCGGGCGACCGAGCCCGGCACGCCCCACCCTCGGCGGCGGGTGCACGCGGTCGAGGCCCTCAACGCGGCCGGCGTGCCGTGCGGGGTGCTGGTCGCACCGGTGCTACCCGGGCTGTCCGACCGGCCCGAGCAGCTCGACGAGGTCGTCGGTGCCTGTGTCGCGGCCGGCGCCCGGTCGATCTCGGCCGTGCTGCTGCACCTGCGGCCGGGGGTCCGGGAGGTCTACCTGTCCCGGCTGGCCGACACCCACCCCCACCTCGTCGCCGACACCGAGCGGCGCTACCGGGGCCGGGCCTACGCGCCGCCCGGCGACCAGTCGGCGCTGGCCACGCTCGTGCGCGACCTCGTGCGCCGGCACGGCGGGGTCGCCGCCGAGCGCGACGACCCCGAGCACATGGTCGGGCCGGCGGCCGAGACGCGGGACCCCCCGCCCGCGGGTCGGGGCGCCGGGCCGGGGCCACCGGGTGCGGCCGGGGCCGACCCCCAGGCTCAGCTGCGGCTGCTGTAGGTGCGCAGGGCCGCCGCCGTGGCCGCGTCGGCCGGGAAGAACGACTCGATCGCCAGCTCCTCGATCGTGATGTCGCGGGCCGTGCCGAACGTCGCCAGGGTGGAGAAGAAGGTGAGCACGTCGTCGTCGACCCGCAGGGCCAGGGGCACGAACAGCTCCCCGGCCGTGGCGGCCGGCGACTCCGAGCCGGCCACGCCCGGGTACGAGCACAGCTCGTCGGCGAGGTCGGCCAAGTCGCGGTCGCCGTAGGCGTCGGCCTCCCGCCGCAGGCGGTCGACCAGGTGGGCGGCGTACTGGGCGAAGTTCACGATCCTCGGGCCCAGGCCGCCGGGGTGCAGCGCGATGCGCATGACGTTCACCGGGGGCTCCAGCAGCTTCGGATCGACCCCGTCGGCCATGAACGCGAACGCCGGGGCGTTGGCCGCCACCAGGTCCCAGTGGCGGTCGACCGCCACCGCCGGGAACGGCTCGTGGCCGCGCAGGATCAGCTCGACCGCCTCGCGCACCGGGGCCATCGCGGCGTCGTCGAGCGGTGTCTGGCGGTAGCTCGGTGCGTAGCCGGCCGCCAGCAGCAGGCTGTTGCGCTCGCGCAGCGGCACCCGCAGGTGCTCGGCCAGGTGCAGGATCAGCTCGCGGCTCGGTCGGGACCGGCCCGTCTCGACGAAGCTGAGGTGGCGGGCAGACACCGCGGCCTCGCCGGCGAGGTCGAGCTGGCTGAGGCGCCGCCGCTGGCGCCAGTCGCGCAGGAGGTCGCCGACGCGGGGCGGCCGGGTCGCCGGGATCGTCGCGGTGGCAGCCATCGGGTCGACCCTAACCCCGGCCCGGCGGGAGGGCGCCTACCCGTCAGGTAATGGTCCTCAGCACGTCCGGTCGCGCACGGTGGGCGGCATGACCGACACCACCACCACCCCCGACATCACCGCCACCGTCGACGCCTACGTCGCCATGTTCAACCAGACCGACGACGCCCGCCGGCTCGAGCTGACCCGCCGGGCGTTCGCGGACGACGGCTCGTTCGTCGACCCGATGTTCTCGGCCTCGGGCGGCCCCCAGGCGATCAGCGAGGTCATCGGTGGCGCCCAGGCCCAGTTCCCCGGGCATGTGCTCACCCGCACCAGCGGCATCGACGCCCACCACAGCCTGGTCCGCTTCTCGTGGCGGCTCGCCGACGCCGACGGCAACGTCGTCGTGGACGGGCTCGACGTCGCGATCGTGGCCGACGACGGGCGGCTCAGCCGGCTGGCCGGGTTCTTCGGCCCCCTCCCCGAGGCCTGACCGGTCCCCCGGCGCCGGGCGGCGGCCCGGCGGAATCCCCTGGTCGCGGGGCTCGGGTGGCGACGGCACCCCGGGCTCCGCGACCCGGAACACGTTTTGTTACAGTCCGTAGCACCATGACGTATGCACACGGCCGCACGTACTACGACGCGGACAGCCACATCATGGAGCTGCCCGACTGGCTCGGCCGCTACGTGGCCGAGGAGATGCGCGAGCGCATCGGACCCCTTCGCCTCGGCGCGGCCGGGCGGCTCGCCGACCGGGCCGTGGCCGACGCCGCCGCCCGCGACCTCGACGAGCAGGCCCGAGGCGAGCTCGAGGCCCGCCTCATGGACGCCAAGGGCTGGTCGGCGCTCGGCGCGTTCGACCCCCGCGAGCGCAGCCGGGCGCTCGACCTCCTCGGCTTCGACCGGCAGCTGGTCTTCCCCACCTTCGCCACCGGCCAGTTCCTGGCCAGCGACGACCAGGAGGTGCGGTCCGCGGGCAACCGGGCGCTCAACATGGGCATCGTCGACTTCTGCGCGCAGGACGAGCGGCTGTTGCCCGTGGCCTTCGTGCCGCTCGGCGAGCCCCAGCGTGCGGCCGCCGAGGTGGCGGCGTGCCTGGCCGACGGGGCCGCCGCCGTCCAGGTCAGCCACGACGCGCCCCACCGGGTGTCGCACACCCACCCCGACTACGACGGCGTGTGGGGTGCGCTGGCCGACGCCGGGGTGCCGTTCGTGCTCCACGTCGGCGGTGCCCGCCTGCACGTGCCGCCCTCGCTGCACGAGAACGGGCTGGCGCCGGTCAGCGACTTCCTCGGCGGCGGCGAGAACATCCGGTCCAAGGACTACATCGCACTCAGCCACGCCGCCGAGCTCTTCCTCGCCTGCATGGCGATGGACGGCACGTTCGCGCGGTTCCCCGGCCTGCGGGGCGCCGCCATCGAGCTCGGCGCCGTGTGGGTGCCGCCGCTGCTGACCAAGCTGGACATGGCGACCCGGAACTTCCGGCGCTCCGAGCCCCAGCTCAGCGCCATGCCGCTGTCGCCCCGCGAGTACGTCGAGCACCAGGTGTGGTTCACGCCCTTCCCCGGCGAGCCCGTCGGCGAGCTCATCGAGTCGTGCGGCGACCACATGTTCCTGTTCTCGTCCGACTACCCCCACCCCGAGGGCACCCGCGACCCGCTCGGCCGGTTCGAGGCGACCCTGGCCGGGGTCTCGGACGACGCCCTCGACCGGTTCTACGCCGGCAACTTCGCCGACCTCATGGGCGACGCCGTCCCCCCAGTTCGAAGCCGTTCCACAGCAGCCCCGTGAGCCGGTCGGCCAGCTCGGTGTAGGGACCGGTCGGTTCCTCGACCCAGCGGCTGGCGGCCGCCTCCAGCCCGCCGACGAACAGGTCGGCGCCGGCGAACGAGGTCTCGCGGTCCCAGCCCGCCTCGCGCAGCGCCCGGGCCGTCGCGTCGGCGACCATCCGGGAGAAGCCGCTGCCGTGGGTCGCGGCCCGGGGCCGGTCCGGCGGCGACTGGTGGGCGAGGAAGCGGTAGACGTCGGGCTCCTCGGCGATGAACGACAGGTAGGCGAGGATCTGGGCCCGCAGCAGCGCCCGGCCCGGGCCGAGGGTCTCGGGGTTCTCCCGCAGCCGGGCCAGCATGTCCTGGCAGAAGCGGTCGGCCACCGCCGCGTACAGCCCGGCGGCGTCGCCGAAGTGGCGGTACAGGATCGGGCGGCTGATGCCGGCCTCGGCCGCGATGTCCTCCATCGCCACTCGCCCGTGGCCACGGCGGATGACCCGGAGCGCGGCCTCCAGCAGCTCGGCGCGCCGCGCCAGCCGTCGGGGCGACGACGTCGGGGGCGGCGCCGCCGGGGAGGGCGACGTCGTCGTCGCACGAGCCATGCGGACACCCTACCCGGCGGTAAACGTCCGCCCTGGGTGTTCGATGGGATCGGCGGATGTCAGTCGAGCAGCGCGCCGTACACGATCGACTTGAGCTGACCGCGGAAGTTGAACGTGCCGGACGGCATGAGCTGCGTCATGAATATGCCGATCACGTCCTCGACCGGGTCGATCCAGAACGCCGTGGACGCCGCGCCGCCCCACATGTACTCACCCGGCGACCCGGCGGACTGGGTGGCGGCCGGGCCCTGGCTCACCGCCACGGTCAGGCCGAAGCCCATGCCGTCGAAGCCGACCTCGCCGTAGCCGCCCGGCTGGGCGTACTCGCGCAGCGTGCCCCCGCCGGGCAGGTGGTTGGTGCGCATCAGCTCGACCGTCTTGCGCCCGAGCACCCGCACGCCGTCGAGCTCGCCGCCGTTGGCGAGCATCTGGCAGAACCGCAGGTAGTCGGCCGCGGTCGACACCAGCCCGCCGCTGCCGGACAGGAACGTCGGGTGGTCGCGGTAGGCGCTGGTGCGGGGGTCGTCGAGCAGGCGGAGGGACTTGTCGGCGTTGCGCCGGTAGAGGGCGGCGAACCGGCCGACCTCGGACTCGGGCACCGAGAACCCGGTGTCGGCCATGCCCAGCGGCTCGAAGATCGTGGTGCGCAGGTAGTCGTCGAACCGCTGGCCCGACAGCACCTCGACGAGCCGGGCGCACACGTCGGTCGACCACGAGTACAGCCACCGGGTGCCGGGTTGGAACCGCAGGGGCACCGTGGCCAGCCGCTCCATGAGGGTCGCCAGCGTGCCCCCGCCGCCCAGGCGCGGCGCCGGGGCCCGGTCGGCGAGCTCCTCGAAGCTCAGCCGGGCATTGCGGGGCCCGAAGCCGATGCCGGTCATGTGCATGAACGCGTCGCGCACCGAGATCGGTCGCTGGGGCTCGACCTCACGCTTGGCGCCGTCGTCGCCGTATTCGCGGACCTTGACGCCGGCGAACTCGGGGATCCAGCGGTGCACCGGGTCGGAGAGCTGGAACAGGCCCTGCTCGTACAGGCTGAGCAGGGCGACTCCGGTGACCGGCTTGGTCATCGAGTAGAGCCGCCAGATGGTGTCGTCGCCGACCGGCACGTCGCGCTCGCGGTCGGCGAGGCCGATCACCGAGGCGTGGGCGACGTGGCCGTGGCGGGCCACGACCACCTGGCAGCCGGTGATCTTGCCGGGCTCGACGTAGCGGGTGCGAAGGTGGTCGTCGACGCGCGCCAGCCGGGCGGCGTCGAATCCGGCGGAGTCGGCGTCGATCTTGAAGTCCACGCCCCGGAGCCTAGCCAATCCTGACAGCGCGTGTCGGAAGCTCTAAGACGTATGCATTTACCCAGGGTCAAGTCCCCCGACGCCCTCCCTAGGATGTGCGGCCGTGTGCCCCTCTCCCCCGCCCTGATCGAGCGGCGCCGGGCCTCCGTGCCGCCGCTGCGCTACCCCGAGTCGCTGCCGATCGCGGCGCGCCGCGACGACGTCATGGCCGCGATCGCCGAGCACCAGGTCGTGATCGTGGCGGGCGAGACCGGCTCGGGCAAGAGCACCCAGATCCCCAAGATGTGCCTCGACCTGGGCCGGGGCGTGACCGGGCTGATCGGCCACACCCAGCCGCGCCGCCTCGCCGCCCGCACGATCGCCGCCCGGGTGGCCGACGAGCTGGGCACCCCGCTCGGTGACCTCGTCGGCTACACGGTGCGCTTCACCGACCAGGTCAGCGACCGGACACTCGTCCGGGTCATGACCGACGGCATCCTGCTCGCCGAGCTCGGCCGCGACCGGATGCTGCGCCGCTACGACACGCTGATCATCGACGAGGCCCACGAGCGCAGCCTCAACATCGACTTCCTGCTCGGCTACCTGACGAACCTCCTCCCCCGCCGGCCCGACCTCAAGCTGATCGTGACGTCGGCGACGATCGACACCGAGCGGTTCGCCCGCCACTTCGACGCGCCGGTGGTCGAGGTGTCGGGCCGCAGCTACCCGGTCGAGATGCGCTACCGGCCGCCCGACGACCCCGACAGTCGGGGCGGCGGCGACCAGACCGACGGCATCCGCCGGGCCGTCGCCGAGCTGTCGGCCGAGGGACCCGGCGACATCCTCGTGTTCCTCTCCGGCGAGCGGGAGATCCGCGACACCGCGGCGGCCCTCGGCGAGGCCGGGCTGCCCGCCGGCACCGACATCCTGCCGCTGTACGCCCGCCTGTCGGCCGCCGAGCAGCAGCGTGTGTTCCGGCCCCACCCCGGCCGGCGCATCGTGCTCGCCACCAACGTCGCGGAGACGTCGATCACCGTGCCCGGGGTCCGCTACGTCGTCGATCCCGGCACCGCCCGGATCTCCCGCTTCAGCCGGCGCACCAAGGTCCAGCGCCTGCCGATCGAGCCGGTGAGCCAGGCGTCCGCCGACCAGCGGGCCGGGCGCTGCGGGCGGGTGGCGCCGGGCATCTGCATCAGGCTCTACGCCGAGGACGACTACGACGCCCGGCCGCCGTTCACCGAGCCCGAGATCCTGCGGACCAACCTGGCGTCGGTCATCCTCCAGATGGCGGCGCTGCGGCTGGGGGACGTCGCCGCGTTCCCGTTCGTCGACCCGCCCGACGCCCGGGCGGTCCGCGACGCGGTGGCGCTCCTCACCGAGCTGGGCGCCCTCGACGACGACGGCAAGCTGACCCGGCTCGGGCGGCGGCTGGCCCGGCTGCCCGTCGACCCCCGGTTCGGCCGGATGATCCTCGAGGCCGACCGCGAGGGCTGCGTCCGCGAGGTGCTGGTGATCGCGGCCGCGCTGTCGATCCAGGACGTCCGGGAGCGGCCGACCGGCGCCGAGGCCGAGGCCGCCGCCCTACATGCCCGGTTCGCCGAGCCCGACTCCGACTTCCTGGCCGTGCTCAACCTGTGGCGCTACCTCGAGGCCGAGCAGCGGACCCGGTCGTCGAGCGCCTTCCGGCGGATGTGCCTGGCCGAGCACATCCACCACGTGCGGGTGCGGGAGTGGCAGGACCTCGTCCGCCAGCTCCGCCAGGTGGCGGCCGACATCGGCATCCGGCGCGCCCGCGACCACGAGCCGGCGGCGCCCGATGCCGTCCACCGGGCCGTGCTGGCCGGGCTGCTGTCGCATGTCGGCGCCTACGACCGCACCACCCGCGACTACCGGGGCGCCCGCCAGGCGCGCTTCCTCGTCGCGCCCGGGTCGGTGCTGCACCGCCGGGGGCCGGCCTGGGTGATGGCCGGCGAGCTGGTCGAGACGACCCGGCTGTGGGCCCGGATGGTCGCCCGCATCGATCCGGGCTGGATCGAGCCGCTGGCCGCGCACCTCGTGCGCCGCAGCTACGGCGAGCCGGCGTGGGACGCCCGCCGCGGCGCGGCCACGACGACCGAGCGGGTCACCCTCTACGGCCTGCCGATCGTGGAGGGCCGGCGGGTGTCCTACGCCCGTGTCGACCCGGCCGGCGCCCGGCGGATGTTCATCGAGCACGCCCTGGTGGCCGGCGACTGGTCGGGGCGCCACCGCTTCGCCGCCCGCAACGCCGACCTCCTGGCCGAGGTCCGGGCGCTGGAGGACCGGGCGCGGCGCCGTGACCTGGTGGTCCCCGACGACCGGCTGGTCGAGTTCTTCGCCGCCCGGCTGCCCGAGGACGTCGCCTCCGCCCCCGAGTTCGACCGCTGGTGGCGCACGGCCCGGGCCGACCAGCCCGACCTGCTGACGTTCACCCTGGCGGACCTGGTCGACGCCGGCTCGGCCCCGGTCGACGGCGACGACTTCCCCACCTCCTGGCGCCAGGGCGACCTGGATCTCGCCGTGTCCTACACGTTCGGCCCCGGCGCCGAGGACGACGGCGTGACCGTGCACGTGCCGCTGGCCGTGCTCAACCGGGTGGCCGGCGCCGGGTTCGACTGGCAGGTGCCCGGCCACCGCCTCGACCTCGTCACCGCGCTCCTGCGCTCGCTGCCCAAGGACCAGCGCCGCCACCTGGTCCCCGCCCCCGACCGGGCCCGGGAGGCGCTGGCCGGCATCGCCCCGGCCGACGGGCCCCTGCTCGACGTGCTGGCCCGCCGGCTGGCCGGCCTCGCCGGCGTCGCGATCGCCCCGGGCGACTTCGACCTCGACCGGGTGCCGGCGCACCTGCGCGTCCGGTTCCGGATCGAGGACGCGGCCGGCCGCGGAGGTCGCCGCCGGCCGGGACCTCGACGCCCTCCGCCGCGGCCTCGGGCCCGAGGCCCGGGGGGCGCTGGCGGCAGCGGTGCCCGGTGTCGAGCGCCGCGGGCTGCGCGACTGGGGCGACGTCGGCGCGCTGCCCCGCGTCGTGGAGGGCCCGGCCGGCGGCGGCGTGGCCGCCCGCGGCTACCCGGCGCTCGTCGACGAGGGCGAGACGGTCGGTGTGCGGGTGCTGGCCGGCGAGGCCGAGCAGGCCCGGTCGATGGCGCTCGGCACCCGCCGGCTGGTGGTCCTGGCCGCGCCCGCGGCCCGCCGGGAGGCCGAGCGCCGGCTGCGAGCCGTGCCCGGCCTCGCCGCGGTGCCGGCGCGCTACCCGGGGATCGCCGCCCTGGCCGACGACAGCGTCGCCGCCGCGGCCGATCGCATCGTGGCCAGCGAGGGCGGCCCGGCCTGGGACGAGGCCGGCTACGACCGCCTGGCCGCCGCCGCCCGGGCCCGCCTGCCCCGCCTCGCCGCGGGCGCCGCGGCCCAGGCCGCCGACCTCGTGGTGGCGGCTGTCGCCCTGGAGACCCGGCTCGCCGGCCTTCGCGCGCCGACCGTGCGCCCGGCGGCGGCCGACATGCGGGCCCAGGTCCGCTCGCTGGTGGCGCCCGGCTTCGTCGCCCGCGTCGGGCTCGACCGCCTGCGCGACGTCGGCCGCTACCTGGAGGCCGTCCGCCTGCGGCTGGCCAAGCTGGGCGAGCGCCCCGAGCGCGACCGCGACCTCATGCACCGAGCCCAGGCGCTGGAGGCCGAGTTCACCGCGGCACGCGCCGCGCTGCCCCCGGAACGGCGCGCCACGCCCGAGGTCGTCGACCTCGCGTGGCTGCTGGAGGAGCTGCGGGTCAGCCTGTTCGCCCAGGCCCTGGGCACCGCCCGCCCGGTCAGCGAGCAGCGGGTCAAGCGGGCGATCGCCGATCTCAGCCGATCTGGCGATCCCGGTCGGACCAGTACGGCTCGCGCAGCTCGCGCTTGAGCAGCTTGCCCGAGGGATTGCGGGGCAGCACCTCGGCGAAGTCCACCGACTTGGGCAGCTTGTAGCCCGCCAGCGGCTCGCGGGCGAAGGCGATGATGTCCTGCTCGGTCTCGGCCGAGGGCTCAGTCCCGGCGGCCGGCACGACGATGGCCTTGACCGCCTCGCCCCAGCGCTCGTCGGGCACGCCGATCACCGCGACGTCGGCCACGCCCGGGTGCCTGGCGAGCACGTTCTCGACCTCGGCCGGGTACACGTTCTCGCCGCCGGACACGATCATGTCCTTCACCCGGTCGTGCAGGTAGAGGTAGCCGTCGGCGTCGACGTAGCCGGCGTCGCCGGTCTTGAACCAGCCGTCGGCCGTCACCGCCTCGGCGGTCGCCGCCGGGTTGTTCCAGTAGCCGGTCATGTTCTGCGTGCGAGCGGGTCCACAGCTCGCCGACCTGCCCGACCGGCACGTCGCCGCCGGTCGGGGCTCGACGATGCGGACCTCGACCCACGGGTAGGGCTTGCCGCACGACCGCAGCAGCTGCGGCCGTGTGCTCGGGGTCGTGGTCGCGCCGTCGAGCTGCGTGATCGCGCCCGGTCGTCTCGGTGAGGCCGTACACCTGGATGAACTCGCAGCCGAAGATGTCCATCGCCCTGCGTGAGCACGTCGGTCGGTGATCGGCGAGGCGCCGTAGACGATCGCCCGCAGCGTCGAGAAGTCGGTCGACTCGACGCCCGGCGTCATCAGCAGGAACTGGATCACGGCCGGCACGATGAAGGCGTTGGTCACCCCGTGCCCGGGAATCGCCGCCAGGATCGCGACCGGGTCGACGTCGCGCAGCACGACCGTGGCGCAGCCGTAGTACAGGCCGACCATCGACCAGCCCGAGCCCGCGATGTGGAACATCGGCATCACGGCGAGGTTCACCGAGTCCTCGGTGAACCGCCACTGGCCGGCGATGCCGATGACCCCGCTGAAGAAGTTGTCGTTGGTGAGCATCACGCCCTTGGGCAGCCCGGTGGTGCCCGACGTGTAGAGCTGGAACGCCACGTCGCCGCCGGCCTGGACGACGCCGGGGTCGTCGGCGGGCTGCGCCGCCACCCACTCGCCGTAGTCGGGCCAGCGCTCGTGGCCGCCGATGGCGACGATCGTGCGGACCCGGGGCAGGTCGGCCTCGACCTTCTCGATGTGGCCCACGAATCGGGCCCGACGATGACGACCGTGGCCTGGGCGTCGTCGATGATCGTCGCCATCTCGGGCGGGGCGAGCCGCCAGTTGACCGACACGTTGACCGCGCCCAGCTTGGCCAGGGCGAACGTGACCTCGAACCACTCGACGCCGTT
This sequence comes from uncultured Acidimicrobiales bacterium, assembly GCA_963739835.1. Classification (GTDB taxonomy): domain Bacteria; phylum Actinomycetota; class Acidimicrobiia; order Acidimicrobiales; family VFJN01; genus ZC4RG19. The sequence continues at coordinate 535,567 of CAVUBW010000024.1, read as the reverse complement.
GCGGTCGACGAACGCCACCCGGTCGCCCGGCCCGACCCCGGCGGCCCGCAGCGCCTGGGCGACCTGGCTGGAGCGCCGGTCCAGCTCGCCGAAGCTCACGGCGTCGTCCTCGAAGACGAGCGCGGTGGCGTCCGGCCGCCGCGCACCGTGTTCCCGGACGACGTCGGCGATGGTTGCGATGGTCATGGCTCGGTCCCCCCTGTGGGTGTGGGTTGGCAGCACCCACACCCACAACATACGGTCAGAACACTCGCCGGTTCCGGGGGGAGAGCAGGCATGACACACCAGCGCCGTCCGGCCGCGGCAGGAGTCCGGTGATCCGCGCCGCCGTGCTGCGCGCGCGGCGAGGTCGTCGTGCGCGACGACGTGCCCGACCCGGTCCCCGAGTTCGGCCAGGTGCTGGTGGCCGTCCGGGCGTGCGGGATCTGCGGCTCCGACCTGCACTTCGCCCGCCATGGGCGCGAGATCCTGCGCGTGGCCGGCGAGATGACCGGCCTGCCCGAGACCGGGATGCCGGCGGTCGACCTCGATCGCGACGTCTTCATGGGCCACGAGTTCGCCGCCGAGGTGCTGGAGGCGGGCCCCGACACGCTGGCGCCCGCGGCCGGGACGCTCGTGACGTCGATCCCGGCGATGGTGACGGCCACGGGGGTCAAGGACCTCGTCTACACCAACGACCTCCCGTCCGGGTACGGCGAGCGCATGCTGCTGTCCGCGCCCCTCCTGCTGGAGGTGCCCAACGGCCTGGCTCCCGGGGTCGCGGCGCTGACCGAGCCGCTGGCGGTCGGGCTCCACGCGGTGAACCGGGCGGCGCCGGCGCCCGGCGACGGCGCGGTCGTCCTCGGCTGCGGGCCGGTCGGCCTGGCCGTGCTCGCCTGCCTGGTCGCCCGGGGCGTCGCCCCGATCGTGGCCGCCGACCTGTCGCCGGCCCGCCGCGCCCTGGCCGCCACGATGGGGGCCCACGAGGTCGTCGACCCCGCGGCCGAGGCGGCGTTCGAGGCCTGGGCCCGGGTGGGGGGTGCGACCCCGCCGCCGGTGTTCGAGGCCATCGGCGTCCCGGGGATCCTCGACGACATCCTGCGCCACGCCCCCGCCGGCGCGCGGGTCGTCGTGGTCGGCGTGTGCATGCAGCCCGACCGGGTGACGCCGTTCTGCGCCACCGCCAAGGAGCTGCGCCTCGACTTCGTGCTCGGCTACGACCCCGGCGAGTTCCAGGAGAGCCTGCGGATGCTGGCCGAGGGCGAGGTCGACGCCACGCCGATGGTCACGGGCCGGGTCGACCTCGACGGCGTGCCGGGGGCGTTCCGCGAGCTGGCCGATCCGCAGCACCAGTGCAAGGTGCTGGTGGTCCCGGGGGGCGCGGCGTGATCGACGACGCCACCGTGTCGGCGCGGGCCCGGGTGCTCGCCGCCGCGCTCGAGCCGTTCGTCGGCCAGGTGTACTTCTCGCCGGAGTGCCACGCCGAGTACGAGGCGCTCGGCTTCGACCCGAGCCCGCGCACGCTGCCGTCCGGCGTCGCGCTGCCCGACGGCGTCGCCTACTTCTGCAGCCGCGGGTCGGCCCTCGGCCAGCCCGCCGGCGACCTGGTGGCCGCGGCGTTCGCCGTGTTCAACCCGGCGGTCGTGGTCCCAGCCGTCGCGCTCGGCTGGACCCGCACCGACGGGCCGACGATCGCCGAGGCCCGCACGCGGGGCGCGCTCGCCCAGCTCAGCCGCATCCTCGGCCCCGAGCCCGACGGCGCCGATCGCGCGGTGGCGCTGCTGCGGCGGGCGACCGAACCGCTGCGACCCGAGGGCCGCCCGCTGTACGCGGGACTGCGGTCGCTGCCGGTGCCGGAGGGCGCGCTGGGCGCCGCCTGGCGGCTGGCCGACCTGCTGCGGGAGTTCCGGGGCGACGCCCACACCGCGGCGTGGACCACCGCGGGCTTCGACGCCACCGAGATCGGGCTGCTGACCGAGCTGTACTGGGGCCTGGCGATGCGGACCTACGTCCGCACCCGGGCGTGGTCGAGCGCGGACCTCGACGCGGCGCAGGAGCGGCTGCGGGCCCGCGGGATGGTCGACGGTGACGGGTTCTCGCCCGCGGGGCGTGAGGCCAGGGAGGCGGTCGAGCAGGCGACCGACCGCCAGTGCCGCCCGATCGTCGAGGCGCTGGGCGACGACCTCGACGAGCTGGTCGGCCTGCTGGGGAGGTGGAGCGCGGCGGTGACGGGGGCGGCGGGCTACCTGCCGTCCGGACCCCAGGAACTGGCCCGGAGAGCCAGCGGCTGAGCGGGCCGCCGGCACGTGCGATGACAGCCGCCGTGACCCCCGGCGACGCCCTGATATTCGACGCGCGGTCGCGCTGGCGGGGTGGGGTCGCCGCGGTCGCCATCGGCGTCGGCGCCGTGGCCTGGTCGACGACGCTGGGCGAGTCCGACGAGGAGTACCTGCTGGCCCACGCGGTCGGTGCGGTGCCGTTCCTGCTCGTCGCGTCGGTGCTCACCGCGGCCGTGCTCCGCGCCTGCCCCCGCGAGTACCGGGGGTTCTGGCGCCGCTGGTTCGCCGCGATCGTGGCGGGGACCGGTGCAGCCGTGGCCGGGGTCGGCGCGGTCGTGCTCGACGCGCGGGCCCTCGAAGTCGTCGACATGGTGCTGCTCGTGGCGTCGCTCCCGCTGTGGGTGTCGGCCACGCTGCTCATGGTCCGGGCCCAGGCCGGGCGCCGGGACATGACCGTGGACGTGATCGACGCGGCGTCGGCGCTGGTCGTGCTGGGCGCTCCGGGCGTCCTGCTGCTGGCCGAGTCGGTCGGCGCGTCGACCGAGCTGGTGTTCGCGGTCCCGTTCGCGCTGGCGGTGCTGCTCACGCCGGCCGGGCTGTACCTGTCGTTCGTCAACCTCGAGCGGATCCCCCGGGGCGAGCGCGGCGCCCAGGCCATCGGGCTCGCGCTGGCGGCGGCGTTCACGGTCAACGTGACGCTTCAGCTGGCCCGGCTGCTGGCCCACATCGACTCCGACCTCAGCGTGTTCGTGGCGTTCCACGTGACCCAGATGGGCCTGATCATGGTGCTGCCGCTGTGGGCCCACCGGCGCACGACCGGCCGGCTGGCCCGGCTGGCGCCCGAGGAGCAGTTCCGGGCGAGCAACCCGATGCCGTACGTGAGCGCGTTGGTCCTCCCGCCGCTGGCGCTCTTCGTGTACACGACGCGGGACACGCGGCCGTGGGGCGTGGCGTTCTTCGTGGTCGTGCTGCTGGCGGTGATCGTGCTCAACGCCATCCGCTACACGCTGATGAGCCGCGAGTCCCGCCGGCTTTCGGCCGAGCTGGCGGAGATGGCCGAGGAGCGCCGCCGGCTGCTGGCCGACATGGTCCGGGCGCTGGAGGACGACCGCCACCGCACGGTGGCCGAGCTCCACACCCAGGCGGTCGGCTCGCTGGCGACGCTGGCGACGCTGATCCAGACCGCGTACATCACGCTTCCCAGCGACACGGCCCTCGCGGTCCGGGAGACGATCGCCCGCCTGTCGGCCGACCTGGCCGACCGCGCCGAGGAGCTGCGCCAGCTCATGGTGGCGATGCGCCCGGGCTCGGAGGACCACGGCGGCGAGGAGGACAGCGTGCTGGGCACGGCGCTGCTCGCCTACGCGAGCGAGCTGTACCGGGGCGGCGAGACCCGCACGGTCCGGGTGCACGTCGACCCCGACCTGGAGCTCGATCGCAGCACGGCCACGATCGTCTACCGCATCGCCCAGGAGGCCCTCCTGAACGCCGCGCGCCACGCCCGCGCGCAGGAGGTGTCGGTGGCCGTCACCGGCGGCGAGACGGGCGTGGTGGTCGAGGTCGACGACGACGGCGTCGGCTTCGTGCCGGGGGAGGTCGCCGCGGGCTCGGGCCTGGCGACGATGCAGCTGTTCACGAACCTGGGGCGCGGCGAGCTGACGGTGAGGTCGAGCCCGGGCGAGGGCACGCGGGTCCGCAGCGAGCTGGGGCTGCGGGCGGCCGAGGGCGGCCCCACGCCGCCGGCGCAACGGCGCGGCCTCCGGCTGGTCACGTCGCCCGAGCCGACCGACTGACCGGATCTACACCAGGTCCAGCGCCGCCAGCCCCGCGTGCACGAAGCGCCGGCTGACCTCGGCCGCCTCGTCGGTGGTGATCTGGCCGGCGATCCACAGCTGGCACACGTGCAGCACGGCGCCGAGCGCGGCCGCGCCGCCGGCCATGGTCACCTGGAGTGGCTGGCCCGCCGGTGCCAGCAGGGCGTTGATCTCGCCGGCCAGCTGGGCCCGCACCGCCATGGCGTGGCCGACGATGCCCGGGTCGCCCGAGCCCCAGGGCTCGAGGATGAGCAACCGGTACGCCGCCGGGTTGGCCTCGAAGTACGACAGCAGGGCCCGCACCAGCACGTCGACCCGGCGCTCGCTCGACCTCGGCGCCCGGACCGCCGCCCGCACCTCCCCGAGCAGCTCGCCGACCAGGCGCTCCATCACCTCCCGGTAGAGCTCGGGCCGGCCGTCCGGGAAGTAGTGGTACAGCAGCGTCTTGGACACGCCCGCCAGGGTGGCCACCTCGGCCAGCCCGGCCTGGGTGTAGCCCCTCGTGGCGAACGTCTCCTCGGCGGCGGCCACGAGCAGCGCGCGCCGTTCCCCGGACGCCAACCTGCGTGTCTGAGCCTCGCCCACGATGCACGATCCTCCCCGGCCTACTGACGCGTCAGACTACGACACTGCTGCGATCCGTCGACTACCGTCACACGAATGCAACGTCGCTGGGGGGCGAAGCTGCTTCCGCTGGGGCTGTCGCTGCTGCTCGTCGCCGCATGCGGCGCGCCCGACGACCGTGCGCTCGACGCGCGCGCGACGTCGGACTCGACGGCGCCGCTCGTGCCCGACACGCCGACCACCACGCTCCTCCCCGCCCCCGATCCCGCTGCGCCGCCGCTGCGGGGTGCGATCGTGCGCCCGCCGCCGCCCGAGCCGGCGGGTCCGCCCGCCGGCAACCCCGCCGGCGGGGCCGGGGTGCCCGCGGACGCCAGGCCCGCCGACACCTCCCATCCCGACCGGGTCATCGGCACCGGCACGGCGGCGAGCTGCACGTCCGCGGCCGTTGTCGAGCGCGGTCGCCGCCGGCGGGATCATGACGTTCGACTGCGGTCCCGACCCCGTCACGATCACGCTCGACGCCACGGCCAAGATCCGCAACGACACCGGGCCCGACATCGTCATCGACGGCGGCGGCAAGGTGACGCTCAGCGGCGGCGGGCGGCGCCGGATCCTCTACATGAACACCTGCGACGCGGCGCAGGTCCACACGACGTCGCACTGCCAGGACCAGGACCATCCCCGTCTGACCGTCCAGAACCTGACCTTCGTCGACGGCAACTCGACCGGCGACGACGACCGAGGGCGGGGGCGGCGGCGCCATCTTCGTGCGGGGCGGCCGGTTCAAGGTGGTCAACTCGCGGTTCTTCCGCAACGTCTGCGACCCGACCGGGCCCGACCTCGGCGGCGCCGCCATCCGGGTGCTCAGCCAGTCGCAGGGCCTGCCGGTCTACATCGTGGGCAGCACGTTCGGCGGGTCGCCGGGCCAGGGCGGGTCGTGCTCGAACGGCGGCGCGCTCAGCAGCATCGGCGTGTCCTGGGAGATCCTCAACTGGTGTTCAGCCACAACGAGGCCATCGGCATCGGAGCCAACCCGGCGTCGGCCGGCAACCCCGGCGGCGGCAGCGGCGGCGCCATCTACGCCGACGGCAACCGCTACACCGTCCACCTGGTCGACACGGTCGTCGAGGACAACCACGCCCGCGAGGGCGGCGGCGCCATCTTCTATGTCAGCAACGACCGCTCGGGCACGCTGGCGATCGACGGCTCGACGCTGCGCAACAACCCCAGCGACGAGTTCGAGACGTCCGGCCTCCCCGGCATCTTCTACCTCGGCTCGGGCCCAGCCCAGGTCAACGGCTCGAGCCTGCAATGACCGCGTTGTACGCGGAATCGGTCGCTATAGCGACCGATTCCGCGTACAAAACGCGTCATTCGGTCGCAGCGAGGCGCTGGCGGCGTAGCTCGGCCCGGCGGACCTTGCCGGCGTCGTCGCGCAGCGGCTCGTCGACGAACTCGATCGTGCGGGGCAGCTTGTAGCCGGCCAGGCGCTCGCCGACGAACTCGATCAGCTCGGCCGCGGTCGACGGTGTCGGCGTCGGCCTCCACGATGGCGTGGACGCGGTTGCCCTTGTCCTCGTCGGGCAGGCCGATGACGCAGCAGCGACCGCACCGCCGGGTGCTCCTGGAGCGCGGCCTCGACCTCGGCCGGGTAGATGTTGGCGCCGCCCGTCAGGATCATGTCCTGCATGCGGTCGCCGAGGTACAGGTAGCCGTCGGCGTCGACGTAGCCCATGTCGCCGAGCGACTCCCAGCCGCCCTCGCAGCGTGCGGGCCTCGGCCCCGACGTAGCGGTAGGTCGGGCGCTCGCGCGCCGCCCCGCAGCCACACCTCGCCCACCTTGCCGGCCGGCAGCTCGTTGCCGTCGGCGTCGCAGATCATGACCTCGCCGGAGATCGGGCGGCCGACCGAGCCGCGGTGCTCCAGCCACTCGGCGCCGGTGATGACCGTGGCCGCCTGCGCCTCGGTGCCGGCGTACAGCTCGAAGATGCGCTCGGGGCCGAGCCAGTCGATCCACGCCTCCTTCAGCCACGGCGGGCACGGCTCGGCGAGGTGCCACACCACCCGCAGCGACGACAGGTCGTAGCGGTCGCGCACCTCGTCGGGCAGCCGCCAGATGCGCTTCATCATCGTCGGCACGAGGTAGACGACGTGGGCGCGGTGGGCCTCGATCGCGGCCAGCGTGGCCTCGGCGTCGAACCGCGGCAGCAGCACCACGTGGTTGCCCCACAGCAGCGCCTGGCACGACCAGACGAACGGCCCGTTGTGGTAGAGCGGCCCGGGCATCACCAGGCAGCCGTCCTTGCGGGTGCGCAGCGGCGCCGGACCGTCCGGGTCGAGCAGGCTGCGCTCGCCCGACACGATCAGCTTGGGCCGGCCGGTGGAGCCGCCCGACGTCGGCGCCTTCCAGGCCGGCGACACCGCGTCGGGCAGCGGTTCGGCGCCGGCCGGCGGGTCCGGCGGCCGGTACCCCGCGGGCAGGCACGCCCGGTCGCCGACCACGTCGGGGTCGGCGCCGACGACCACCCGGGGATCGGCCAGCTCGACGATCGCCGCGCAGCTCCGGGCCCGGCAGGCGGGCGCTCACCGGCTGGGGGATCGCCCCGAGCTTCCAGGCCGCGGCCGTAGGCCACGAACCAGTCGACCGAGTTCGGCAGCGCGATCGTGACCATGTCGCCGGTCACTACACCCCGGGCCGCCAGGTCTCGGGCGAGCGCCGTGGCCCGGTCGTCGAGCTGGCGGCGGGTGAGGCGGGTCTCGCCGCACGAGACCGCCGGGCGGTCGGGGTCGGCGTCGGCGAGGTCGGTGAGGCGGCGGGCGAACGGACGCGGGTCACCGCGTCACTCTCCCAGCCGGCGGGCGCGCCCGCCACCGGCTCAGCCGAGCCCGAGCGCGGCGAGCAGGTCGGCCAGCACGCCGCCGTCGCTGCTCGCCGGGGGCGGCGTCGTCGTCGTGGTCGTGCCCGGCCGGGCTGCGGTGGTCGTGGTCGACGCGGTCGGGCGGGGCGCCGTCGTCGTCACCGCGACGGACGGGGCCGGCGCCGCCGCCGGCGTCGCGGCGACCGCAGGCTCCTCGCCCGGTCCCGGCGCGATGGGTGTCGCGCCCGTCTCGGGCTGGCCGGTCGCGACCGACGCGGACGCTGCGGCCGGGCGCTCCTGCGGCAACGGCTCGCCGGACGTGCCCGGTCCCGGCCCGGCCGGGAGCGCCGGCTGGTTCGTCACCCCGCCCGGAGGCACCGGCGGGGTCGCCGGGGGTGCCAGGCCCGCCTCGTCCTCGCCCGGCAACACCAGGATCGACGCGGCCACGACCGCCATCCCGACGACCGCCGCGACGGCCAGGGCCACGGCCAGCGACGTCCTCCCCGATCGGCGCAGCGCGACCGTCACGGTCCCGCGCGCCGCCACCAGCAAGTCCCGTAGCGCCCGCACGGGCGCAGTCTGCCGCGTCGCCGCAGCGCGCGCCCAGCCTCACCATGACTGTTGTTATTTACTGACGCGTCAGTTTAGAGTGACGAGTGACACACGTCAGGGAACGTGTCACACGAGGGGGAAAACATGAACCGGAGATCGGTGTTCTCCGCCATTGCCGCGCTGCTCGCGGCGTTGGCGGTCGCGTTCACGAGCGTCGCGGCCAGCCCGACGGGTGCCGGCGCCCAGACCGGCGAGTTCCGCCGGGGGCCGAGCCCGACGCTGCAGTCCATCTCGGCCACCACCGGGCCGTTCGCCGTGCAGCAGCTCTCGGTGTCGTCGGCGGTGGCCGGCTTCGGCGGCGGCACGATCACCGCGCCGACGGACCTCAGCCAGGGCACGTTCGGCGCCCTCGTCTTCGCGCCCGGGTACACCGCCACGAACGCGAGCTACACGTGGGTCGGGCCCCGGATCGCGTCACAGGGTTTCGTGGTGTTCGCCATCAACACCGACTCGCGCTTCGACTTCCCGGCCTCCCGGGCCACGCAGATCCAGAACGCGCTCAACTACCTGGTGAACCAGAGCGCGGTCGCCAACCGGATCGACCGCACCCGGCTCGCCGTCGGCGGCCACTCGATGGGTGGCGGCGGCTCGCTGATCGCGGCCGACAACAACGCCAGCCTGCAGGCCGCCGTGCCGCTCCAGCCGTGGAACACGTCGACGAACTTCAGCGGCGTCAACGTGCCGTCCCTGATCACCGGCGCCCAGAACGACACGATCGCGGCGGTCAACCAGCACTCGATCCCGTTCTACAACAGCATCCCGGCGGCCTCGGAGAAGGCCTACCTGGAGCTGGCCGGCCAGGGCCACGGCGTGGGGACCACGTCGAACACGACCCAGGCCCGCTTCATGATCACGTGGCTCAAGCGCTACGTCGACAACGACACGCGCTACGAGCAGTTCATCTGCCCGGCCCCGTCGGCCGGCGGGACCATCTCGCAGTACCGCAACACCTGCCCCGGCTGAGCCCGGGCCCCGAGCCACCCGGCAGGACGTGCCGGCGGGTCCGCCCGCCGGCACGTCCGCGTCCGGCCTGTTACCAATACCGTCACAGGGGTCAACGAAACTCGTCGTCACGTCCCCATTTGTGAAGCGATTGTCTTGTCGATCAAACAGACGTCAGCTTATGGTGGACTCCTGGTGCCGGTGTTCACCGGCGCTTCACGAGGGGGAAACACATATGAACCGGAGATCGGCTTATTCCGCCGTCGCCGCGCTCCTGGCCATGTTGGCGATCGCCATCACGAGCCTCGCGGCCAGCCCGACCGGGGCCGGCGCCCAGACCGGTGAGTTCCGTCGGGGGCCCGACCCGACGCTGAACTCGATCTCGGCCACGACCGGGCCCTTCGCCGTCGCGACGGTCTCGGTCCCGTCGAGCGTGGCCGGCTTCGGGGGTGGGACGATCACGTACCCGACCGACACGAGCCAGGGCACCTTCGGCGCCTTCGTGTTCACGCCGGGCTTCACGGCCACCGCGTCCAACTACCCCTGGGTCGGCCCCCGCATCGCCTCCCAGGGCTTCGTGACGTTCGTCATCAACACCGACTCCCGCTTCGACAACCCGTCGTCCCGGGCCACCCAGATGCAGGCCGCGCTCAACTACCTGGTGAACACCAGCTCGGTCGCCAACCGGATCGACCGCACCCGCCTGGCCTTCAGCGGCCACTCGATGGGCGGCGGCGGCACGCTGATCGCGACGCAGAGCAACACCAGCATCCAGGCCGCGGTGCCGCTGATGCCGTGGAACAGCTCCACGACCAACTTCAGCGGGATCCGCAGCCCGACCATGATCATCGGCGCCCAGAACGACACCGTGGCGCCGGTGAACCAGCACTCGATCCCGTTCTACAACAGCATCCCGGCCGCCTCGGAGAAGGCGTACCTGGAGCTGGCCGGCCAGGGTCACAACGTCGGCACGACATCGAACACCACGCAGTCCCGCTTCCTCATCACGTGGATGAAGCGCTACGTGGACAACGACACCCGCTACGAGCAGTTCATCTGCCCGCCGCCCGCGACGAGCAGCCTCATCTCGGCGTACATGAACACCTGCCCCGGCTGATCCCGGGGGAACGCACGGTGGCGGCCGCCACGGCGGCCGCCACCCGCGCGCCAAGGACGGACGCACTAGCATGCGTCCGCACCAGCGCGTGATGCAGTCGCATCACCCGCCCGCCGACGAGGGGGATGCGACATGGCCTGGGATTTCTCCACCGAGCCCGAGTTCCAGGAGCAACTCGACTGGATCGACGAGTTCTGCCGCGAGGAGATCGAGCCGTTCAACCTCGTCTTCCCGTACGCGCTCCGCACCGGCGACGCCAAGGTCAAGGGCATGGCCCGGGCCCTCCAGCAGCAGATCAAGGACCGGGGCCTGTGGGCACTGTTCCTCGACGAGGAGCTCGGCGGCCCCGGCTTCGGGCAGCTCAAGCTGGCGCTGGTCAACGAGATCCTCGGCCGCTACCCCGCCGCCCCCGCGTTCTTCGGCACCTCCGCCCCCGACACGGGGAACATGGAGCTGCTCGCCGCCTACGGCACGCCCGAGCAGAAGGAGCGCTGGCTCGTCCCGCTCATGAACCAGGAGATGTTCTCGGCGTACTCGATGACCGAGCCCCAGGGCGGGTCCGACCCCAACCTGTTCGTCACGTCCGCCGTCCAGGACGGCGAGGAGTGGGTCATCAACGGCGAGAAGTGGTTCACCAGCGCCGGCCGGGTCGCCGACATCCTGTTCGTCATGACGACCACAGGCATGTTCGTCGTCCCCCGCGAGACGCCCGGCGTCGAGTTCGTGGCCGACAGCCCCCGGGCTCACAGCCACATCCGCTACACCGACGTGCACGTGCCGCTCGACCACCTGCTCGGGCCGCCCGACGGCGCCAAGGTGCTGGCCCAGCGCCGGCTCGGCGGCGGGCGCATCCACCACGCCATGCGCTCGATCGCCCAGTGCAAGCTGGCCTTCGACATGATGTGCGAGCGGGCGCTGAGCCGGCAGTCGCACGGCAAGATCATCGCCGAGCACCAGATGGTGCAGCAGGCGATCGCCGACTCCTACGCCGACATCAACATGCTGCGGCTGCTGGTGCTGTGGACCGCGTGGACGATCGACAACTCCAGCACGCAGGCGGCCCGCACGCAGATCGCGGCGTGCAAGTACACGTGCGCCAAGACCCTGCGCGAGGTGTCGTACCGGGCCATCCACATCTACGGCTCGCTCGGCGTCACCGACCTCACCCCGCTGCAGGCGATGTGGGCGGGCGCCCCGACGATGGCCGTGATGGACGGCGTCGACGAGGTGCACAAGGTCACCGTGGCCAACAACGTGCTGAAGGAGTACCGGCCCCACGACGGCCTGTGGCCCACCGAGTACGCGCCGGCCAAGCGGGCCGCCGCCCGCAAGAAGTTCGAGCCTCTGCTGGCGTCCGACCCCGAGCTGGCCCGCTACGCCGACGGCATGGCGCGGTACATGGCCGGCCGGGGCTGAGCGGGTGGAGCTGGGCGGCCGCGTCGCGGTCGTCACCGGCGGGGGCGGGGGCATCGGCGAGGCGCTGTGCCGCGCCTTCGCCGGCGCCGGTGCGCGGGCCGTGGTCGCCGCCGACATCGACGGCGAGGCCGCCGAGCGGGTGGCGGCGTCGCTGGCCGGCACCGGCGCCGAGGCGCTCGGGCTGCGGGTCGACGCCGGCGACGAGACCGACGTGCGCGAGCTGGTGCGGCGCACCGAGGAGGTGTTCGGTCCGGTCGACGTGTTCTGCGCCAACGCCGGGATCATGGTCATCGGCGGCGTCGACGTCCCCGACGCCGACTGGGAGCGGATCTGGCGGGTCAACGTGGCCGGCCACATCTACGCGGCCCGGGCCGTGCTCCCCGGCATGGTGCGCCGGGGCGAGGGCTACCTCGTCCACACGGCGTCGGCGGCGGGCCTGCTGACCCAGCTCGGCTCGGCGCCGTACTCGGTGACCAAGCACGCGGTGGTGGCGTTGGCCGAGTGGCTGGCGATCACCTACGGCGACACGGGGGTGCGGGTGTCGTGCCTGTGCCCCCAGGCCGTCCAGACCGCGATGACCGGCGCCGCCCGGCGGATCGACAGCGAGGCGTCGACGGCCCGGCGCGACGGCATCCTGCCGCCCGAGGACGTGGCGGACGCCGTGGTCGCCGCCCTGGCCGCGGAGCAGTTCCTGATCCTGCCCCACCCCGAGGTCGCCACGTACGAGCGCCGCCGGGCCGGCGACCGGGAGCGCTGGCTGCGGGGCATGCGCCGCATGCAGGCCGCCATGATGGCCGCATGGAGGTCTCGCTCCGGGGCGTGACGTAGGCTCGCCGCGCCATGGCCGATGCGACGCTGACCGTGGTCGAACCGTGGCGGCAGGAGGCCGCCGCGGTCGCCGTCGCCCTGGGCTCCGACCCGGCGCGGGGCCTGAGCGGGGCCGAGGCCGCCGCCCGGCTGGCCCGCGACGGGCCCAACCGGCTCGACGCGGCCGAGGAGGTCCCCCGCTGGCGCCGCTTCCTCGCGCAGTTCGTCGACCCGCTGGTGTTCCTGCTGATGGCGGCGATCGTCGTATCGCTGGTCGCCTGGGCGCTCGAGGGCGCGAACGACGTGCCGTTCGACGCCCTGGTCATCGCCGTGATCATCGTGGCCAACGCCGTGCTCGGCTACGTCCAGGAGGCCCGGGCCGCCGACGCGGTCGCCGCCCTCCAGCGCATGGCGGCGGCGTCCGCGGGCGTCGTCCGCGACGGGCGCGAGCAGCGGGTCCCGGTCGACGAGGTCGTGGTCGGCGACCTGCTCACGCTGGCCGAGGGCGACGCGGTCGCGGCCGACGGCCGGCTCGTCGAGGCCGCCGCCCTCAAGGTCGCGGAGGCGTCGCTCACCGGCGAGAGCGAGGCGGTGCTCAAGGACGCGGCCACGCTCGACGAGCCGGCCGCCCTCGGCGACCGGCTGGACATGGTGTTCAGCGGCACCGCGGTGGCGAGCGGGCGAGGCCGGGCCGTGGTCACGGCGACCGGCATGGACAGCGAGGTCGGCACGATCGCCCGCCTGCTCGGCCGGACGGAGGAGGAGCGCACGCCGCTGCAGCGGGAGGTCGACCTCATCGGCCGGACGCTCGGCGTTGCGGTCGTCGTGATCGCGTTGGTCGTGGTGGGCGGCATCTTCCTGACCTCCGACGTGCGCGACGCGTCCGACGCGGTCGAGGTGCTGCTGGTCGGCGTGTCGCTGGCGGTGGCAGCCGTGCCCGAGGGGCTTCCGGCCGTGCTGTCGGTCGTGCTGGCGCTGGGCGTCCAGCGCATGGCCCGGCAGCGGGCCATCGTCACCAAGCTGTCGTCGGTCGAGACGCTGGGCTCGGCGTCGGTCGTCTGCTCCGACAAGACCGGCACGCTGACCCGCAACGAGATGACGATCCTCACCGTCCTCACCGGCTCGGGCGAGGTCGCCGTGTCCGGCACGGGCTACCGGCCCGAGGGCGAGATCACTGTCGGGGGCCGGCCGCTCGGGGATGGGCCAGGCGACGCCGCGCTGGCGGAGGAGGTCCGGTGGGTCCTGGGCGGCGGCAGTCTCGCCAACGACGCCGTGCTGACCGAGGACGATGGCGACTGGTCGGTGCAGGGCGACCCGACCGAGGCGGCGTTCCTCGTGGCCGAGCGGAAGCTCGGTATCACCGAGGCCCGCGAGGCCCGGTTCGAGCGGGTCGGCGAGATCCCGTTCACGTCCGAGCGCAAGCTCATGACCACGCTCGAGGCCGACGCCAGCCTCGGCGGCCAGGTGGCGGCGGTGACGAAGGGGGCACCCGACGTGCTGCTGGCCCGCTGCACGCACGAGCGGGTGGCCGGCGAGGTGGTGCCACTGACCGACGAGCGCCGGGCCGCCGTGCTGCGCGACGTCGACCGCCTGGCCGCCGAGGCGCTGCGCACCCTCGCCGTCGCGTACCGCCCCCTTCCGGGCGACGAGGCGCCGCCCCCAGGCGACGCGCCGGACCCCGCCGCGATCGAGCGCGAGCTCGTCTACCTCGGCGTCGCGGGCATCATCGACCCGCCACGACCCGAGGCCGCCACGGCCATCGCGGCGGCGCGGGCGCGGGCATCCGCATCATCATGATCACCGGCGACCACCCGATCACTGCCGCCCGCATCGCCGGCGACCTCGGGATCGTCGAGCCCGGTGCCCCCGCCCTGACCGGCCACGACCTCGACGCGCTCGACGACGACGGCTGGCGGCGGGCCGTGGCGGAGGTGTCGGTGTACGCCCGGGTGGCGCCCGAGCACAAGCTGCGGATCGTCGACACCCTCCAGGAGCGACGGGCGCGATCGTGGCCATGACCGGCGACGGCGTCAACGACGCGCCCGCCCTCCGGTCGGCCGACATCGGCGTGGCGATGGGCATCGCCGGCACCGAGGTCGCCAAGGAAGCGGCCGACATGATCCTGGCCGACGACAACTTCGCCACGATCGTCGCGGCGGTCGGCGAGGGCCGCGCGATCTTCTCCAACATCCGCAAGTTCCTGCGGTACCTGCTGTCGTCGAACGTCGGCGAGGTGCTCACGATGTTCCTCGGCGTCATGGGCGCGGGCGCGCTCGGCCTGACCGGGACCGGCGAGGCGGTTGCCGTACCCCTCCTGGCCACGCAGATCCTGTGGATCAACCTGCTGACCGACAGCGCGCCGGCGCTGGCCATGGGCGTCGACCCGCCACCCGACGACGTGATGGCCCGGGCGCCCCGGGGGCTCGGCGACCGGGTGATCGACCGGCGGATGCAGATGGGCATCGGCTACGTCGGGCTGGTCATGGCGATCGTGACCCTGTTCGCCCTCGACCTGCGGCTGCCCGGCGGCATCGTCGACGGCACGGGCGACATCGCCGAGGCGCGGACGATGGCGTTCACCACCCTGGTGCTGGCCCAGCTGTTCAACTGCTTCAACGCCCGCTCCGACGAGACCAGCGCCTTCCACCACATGTTCACCAACGGGCTGCTGTGGGCGGCGATCGGCCTGTCGCTGGCGCTCCAGGTCGCGGTCGTCCACGTCGGATTCCTCAACCGGGCGTTCGACACCGCCCCGCTGTCGGCGGCAGACTGGGTCGTGTGCGTCGCTCTCAGCAGCGCCGTGCTCTGGGCCGACGAGGCCCGCAAGCTGGTGGGGCGCCGGCGCCGGCGGCGGTGAGCTGCGGCCCCGGCCTCTAGTGCGCCCGGTTGCCGAGCTTGGTCCGCTTGGCCTCGTACAGGGCGGCGTCGGCCTCCTGCACCACCCGGTCGGCGTAGCCGAACGCCACGCCCACGCTGGCCGTGACCGTGACGACCGGGCCGGCCTCGCACGGGATCGGCCGGGCGATCGCGGCCAGCAGCCGCTCGGTGGTGGCCGACACCCCCTCGGGGGTCGTGCCGTCGGCGAACACGACGGCGAACTCGTCGCCGCCGAAGCGCACCACCAGGTCGTCGTTGCGCACCGCGGCCACCAGCCGGTCGGCGACGGCCTGGAGCACGGCGTCGCCGACGTCGTGGCCGTGCGTGTCGTTGACCGGCTTGAAGTCGTCCATGTCGAACAGCGCGATCGCCACCTCGTCGGGTGCCGCGTCGAGGCGTTGGCGGAGGGCCGAGCGGTTGCCGACGCCGGTGAGCGGGTCGGTGGCGGCCTCGCGGCGCAGCGAGCGCTGGCGCCGGTGCTCGCCGAGCACCAGGCTGGCGAGCCGCATCGTCTGGCGTAGGCCCTGTTCGGCGCCGAGGTTGTACTCGCCCGGCACGGTCACCCAGACGACCACGCACCCCATCACCTGGCCGGACGTGCGGTCGCGCAGCGGCACGACCCAGGCGCAGCCGAACCCCTCGGCCTGCGCGGTCGCGGCCAGGTCCTCGGGGAATCCCCGATAGTCGGCCGACGTGCGCATGCGGCCGTCGTCGAGGCAGGCGCGCCACCAGCGCTCGTCCTTGACCAGGCGGGCGGCGGGCGAGTCCGCGTCGACGCCGACGACCGGGGTGCCGTCGACGAGGCCGACGACCGCGGCGTACCCGAGGAAGTCCGGCACGAGGCGGGCGCAGGCGGCCAGCACCTCTTCGAGCGGGCCGTCGGCGACCAGCAGGTCGACGACGCGGCCGACGCCGTCCAGCTCGCCGCCGGCGGGCCGGGAGATGACCAGCAGCCCGTCGACCTCGGGGTCGTCGAGGAAGTTCTGGACCAGCGCCTCCATCGTGATCCAGCTGCCGTCCCGGCGCAGCTTGCGGTAGCGCAGCGGCTCGATCGTCAGCTCGGAGCCCCGGCCCGCCTTGGTGGAGTTCCAAAGCTGCACCATGCCGTGCAGGATGCGGTGCTTGTCGTCGGGGTGGACCTCCTCCAGCGATCGCCGGCCCAGGCGGGCGGCGGGATCGGTATCGATGACCCACTCGGCCGACCGGCTGATCCAGGCGGTGGTCATGTCGCTGCCGAGCAGCGACACCACGAGGTTGGGCGACTGATCCAGCGCCCGCAGCAACCGGGCGGCCACGGCCTCGGGCACGCCCTCGGCGTCGGGAGGTTCGGATTGCCCCGTCATAGGTATGTCGCCCCGGTCCATGGTCGCCCCATCGATCCGCCGCCCCGCGGATCACGCCACCAATGTACGCCGCCACGCAGCGGCGTCGCCCGCCGTGTTGACACGGCGCGGAGGATGGTGCGGTGCTCATGGGGAGGCAGCAGTGACCGATTTCTCGACCGAGGCCCTCGCATCCGCCCGCGCGCCGGTCAACCCGGCGCCGCCGGCCGTCGCACCGGCCGCGACCAACGCCTCGACCGGGACCGGCGTGGCGCCCGCGCCGGCGCCCGCACCCGCGCCGGCTGCGGTGGCCCGCACGGGCGCCGAGGTGCAGGGCCGCATCCACATCGCCGACGAGGTGGTGGAGAAGGTCGCTGGGCTCGCCGCCATGGAGGTCCCCGGCGTCGCCGACCTCGGCGGCGACATGGAGCGGGCGCTGGAGAGCGTGCGCGAGCGGATCGGGATCGGCAGCAAGCGCGGCGACCAGGGCGTCAAGGCCGAGGTCAAGGGCCACGAGGTCTCGGTCAGCGTGACGATCATGGTCGAGTTCGGTCACGTCGTCCTCGAGGTGGCGCGCCAGGTGCAGGCCAACGTGGCCCGCCAGACCGCACGGATGCTGGGCCTGCGGGTGGTCGAGGTCAACGTGACCGTCGACGACGTGCGCACCGCCCGGCACCGGCGCGCGGGCGAGCCCGCGCCCGAGACGCCGTGACCCTGCCGGCCCGGACCCCGCGGCGTGCGCCGGCGGCGGCCGGGGCGGCGGCGGACCCCCTCGCCGCCGAGGCGATCGGCGTGCTGTGGGCCAACGACCGCGGCACCTGGACCCGTCCCTCGCCGCGCCTCTATCCCCACCAGTGGGGCTGGGACGCGGCGTTCGTGGCCATCGGCTGGTCCCACCTCGACCCGGCGCGGGCCGTGACCGAGCTGCGGTCGCTGTTCCGCGGCCAGTGGTCGACGGGCATGGTCCCCCACATCGTGTTCGACGACTGCGTGGCGTTCGGCGCCTACGAGCCCCGCCAGCGCACGTGGGCCGCGGCGGGCCTGTCGCCCGCCGGCATCGCCACCAGCGGCATCTGCCAGCCGCCGATGCAGGCCGTCGCGCTGGCCCGGGTGCGCGAGGTCGCCTGGCGCCGCGACGACGGCTCGGCCGCCGGCGTCGACGCTGCGGTCGCGGAGCTGTACCCGCGGCTGGCCGCCTGGCACCGCTGGCTGCACACGGACCGGGACCCGTCCGGCACCGGGCTCGTGACGATCTTCCACCCGTGGGAGAGCGGCCTCGACAACTCGCCGCGCTGGGACGAGGCGCTCGCCGCCGTGCCGGCAGCGGACGACAAGGACGACGAGGCCCGCCCCGACCTCGACCACGTCGCCGACCCGGCCGAACGGCCCTCGCAGGGCGAGTACCGCCGATACCGCGCCTTGGTGCGGGCGCTCGTCGACGTCGACTACGACCCGGCCCGGGCGCACCGGAGCCACCCGTTCCGCATGGCCGACGTGCTGTTCACCGCGATCCTGGCCGCCGCGGACGACGCGCTGGCCGACCTCGCGGTGGTCGCCGGCCAGCCGGCGGCGGCCGACGCCCACCGTGCGGACGCCGACCTCGGCCGCCGGGGGCTCGAAGGCTGCTGGGACCCCGCCCGCCTGGCCTGCCTCGACCGCGACCTGGTCGGCGACCGGTGGGTGGCCGCCGACACCATCGCCGGGTTCGCGCCGCTGGTCGCCGGGTGCGACGGCGCCCGCGCCGCGGCGCTGGCCGATCGGCTCGCGGGCCCGTCGTACGCCGGCGCCGCCGGGCTGCGGTGGCCGCTGCCGCCCACCACCGCGGTCGACGACCCGGCGTTCGACCCCCGCTCGTACTGGCGGGGGCCGGCCTGGCCGGTCATCTCCTGGCTGCTGTGGTGGTCGCTGCGGCGGGCCGGCCTGGCCGCCAGGGCCGACGCCCTGCGGGCGGCGGCCCTGGCCCAGCTGCGGGCGACCGGCTGCTGCGAGTACGCCGACCCGCGGTCCGGCCAGCCGCTCGGCTCGCCGGCCCAGTCGTGGACCGCAGCCGTCGCGCTCGACTGGCTGGCGGCGGGCTAGGGATCTCGCGTTCCGTCAGGGTTGACCGCCGAGGTCCTCCTGCGTGTACGCGTGCGGCTCCACCAGGACGAGCCAGTTCCCGGAGTTGTCCCGCATGACCGCCTCGACGCCGTAGGGCCGGTCGGCCGGCGGCTGGACGAACTCGACGCCCTTGGCCGACAGCTCCTCGTAGTCCTTGTGGCAATCGTCGGTGGTGAGGCCGAAGCCGCCCATCGTCCCGGCGGCGAGGGACCGGCGGATCGCCTCGGCCATGTCGTCGCTCACCGGCGGGCCGGGCGTGGCGAGGGTGACCTCCAGCTCCGGATGGTCCGGGTGGGCCACGGTGACCCACCGGTAGTCGCCCATCGTCACGTCGGCGGCCTCGACGAACCCGAGCTTGTCCACGTAGAACCGCTTGGCCTCGTCCTGGTCGGTCACGTACAGGTTCACGATTGAGATGTTTGTGATCATGAGTCGAACCTACGACGGGCCCCCGCCGGGACGCTTCTCCCCGATTGCGGAGTCGCGCGTCGGCCCCGCATGAAGATGTAGCAGCCGGGGATCCGGGGCGTGCCCTCCGCCGCGTAGCGGGCCTGGTAGGCCGACGGCGACTCACCGATCAGCTCCTGGAACCGGCTGCTGAACGAGCCGAGGCTGGTGTAGCCGACCAGGTGGCACACCTCGGTGACGGTCAGGTTGGTCGAGCGCAGCAGGTCCTGGGCCCGTTCGATGCGCCGCGCCGCGAGGTACTGCGCCGGCGTCTTGCCGTAGGTGGCGGCGAAGCACCGCAGGAAGTGGTACTTCGACACCCCGGCCGCGGCGGCGAGGTCGGCCACCTCCAGCGGCTCGGCGTAGTCGCGATCGGCCGTGTCGCGGGCGCGCCGCAGATGGGCGAGCAGGTCACGGGGGACCCGCGTCATGCGCCGGACGTGGTCGCCATGCCCGCGAGCCTAAACCCGGTGCCGGCCGCCCGATCTCACCCGGCGAGCAGGTCGAACGACTCCAGGCGATGCGCGACCGCGATCCCGACGCCCGTGCCCGGCTCGTGGCCTACGAGCGGACCGAGCGGGCCCAGCTGGAGCGGGCGGTGCGCTGGCAGTACGAGCAGTCCGGGGTCACGCCCACGTTCCCGGTCGAGCTGGCGGCGCTGGCGATCCAGGCCCTCGATCGGGGCATCTTCCTGGCCAGGCTGCTCGACGAGGACATCCCCGCACTGCCTTCTTCGACGCGCTCGGAGCGCCTGGCCCGCTCCGAGGGCGTAAGTCCCGACGGCCCGCCGGATGGCCCACGGTAGGCTCGTCGCCCCGCCCGACATCGGAGTCGACGTGCCCAGCACCCCGCTGACCCTCTACAACACGCTCGGCCGCAGCCTCGTCCCGTTCGAGCCGCTGCGACCCCCGCACGTGGGCGTGTACAGCTGCGGCCCGACCGTGTACGCCTACCCCCACATCGGCAACCTGCGGCCCTACGTGTTCGCCGACGTACTGCGCAGGGTGCTGCGCTGGACGGGCTACGACGTCACCCACGTCGTCAACATCACCGACGTCGGCCACCTCACCTCCGACGAGGACGAGGGCGACGACAAGGTCGAGTCGGCCGCCCGCCGCACCGGGCGCACGGTGTGGGACGTCGCGCAGCACTACACCGACGCGTTCCTGTCCGACATCGACGCGCTCGGCATCGAGCGGCCCGACGTGATGCCCCGCGCCACCGACCACGTCAAGGAGATGGTCGAGTTCGCGGAGCGCCTGGTCGATCTGGGCTACGCCTATCCGCTGGCGTCGGGCCTGTACTTCGACACCAGCCGATCGCCCCACTACGGCGAGCTGGCCGGGCTCGACATCGAGGGCCTGCGCGAGGGCGCCCGGGTCGACGTGGTCGAGGGCAAGCGCAACAAGACCGACTTCGCCCTGTGGCGCGCCGCCGAGCCCGGCAGCCAGCGGGCCATGGAGTGGGACTCGCCGTGGGGCGCCGGCGCGCCCGGCTGGCACCTCGAGTGCTCGGTGATGAGCATCAAGTACCTCGGGCGCCACTTCGACATCCACACGGGCGGCATCGACCACGTGCCGGTCCACCACGTCAACGAGATCGCCCAGAGCGAGGCGTGGCTCGACGACGGGCAGCCGTGGGTGCGCATCTGGCTGCACAACGAGTTCCTGGTGCTCAGCAAGGCCAAGATGTCCAAGTCGGCGGGCGGCACGATCCGCCTCGACGACGTCGTCGCGACAGGCGTCGAGCCCGCCGCCTACCGGCTGTTCCTGCTGGGCGCCCAATACCGGGCCCAGCTCGACTACGACCCGGACGAGGTCGGAGCGGCGCAGCGGGCGCTCGACCGCTACCGCGACCGCGCCGCCGACGGGGCGCTCCCCGACCCCGGCGACCTCCCCGCCACCTACGACGAGGCGGCGGACCGGGTGGGGTCGGCGGGTGGCCGGGCCTACCTCGACCGGCTCGACGCTGCGATGGCGTCCAACCT
This sequence comes from uncultured Acidimicrobiales bacterium, assembly GCA_963739835.1. GTDB lineage: Bacteria > Actinomycetota > Acidimicrobiia > Acidimicrobiales > VFJN01 > ZC4RG19. Next base: position 514,446 of record CAVUBW010000024.1, on the reverse strand, counting down.
CGACACCCCGGCCGCACTGGCGCTGCTCGGCAGGGTCGTGCGCGACCGCGACCTGCCCCCGGCCGACCGGGCCACGCTGATCGGCGCCTACGACCGGCTGCTCGGCCTCGGCCTCGCCACCGGCCGCCGCCAGGCCGAGGAACTGCCCCCCGAGGAGGAGGCCGCGGTGCGGGCGCTGCTCGACGAGCGGGCCGCGGCCCGGGCCGCGCGCGACTGGGCCCGGGCCGACGAGCTGCGCGACGCGCTGGCCGCCCGGGGCATCACGGTCGAGGACCGCGCCGACGGCACGATCTGGAAGCGCACCTGACCGACGGCGGCGCACTCGTTCTGGTCTGCTGGCTGGTTGACGAGCCACCACCTGACAGACCAGAACGCCTGGGGGTGTGCTCTCCGCTAGCGCCGCGTCTGCCGTCGCCGCGACCACAGACGCCGCCCGCGGCGGCCGAGGCGGTCGAGGGCCGCGGCGCCGACCATCAGGACACCGGCCTGCGCCACGCCCGCGACGGCGGCGTACAGCGTCGGCGGCGTCGTGTTGGACCGGGCGCCCGCGACGACGTCGATCAGGGCCGGCGAGTAGCCGGCCCCGGCGGCCAGGGCGGCGCACGCCACGATCGCCCCGGCCGCCAGGACTCCCCCGGCGATCAGCTCGGCCCGGCGCCCGGCGGCCGGATCCGTGCACCGCTCCCAGCGGCTGCGCCACCAGGCGCCGACCAGCCACGGCGTGCCCCACGCCAGCCAGAAGCCCGGCCAGCTGATCCACGCCGGCAGGCCGAGCCCGAACCGGGCGGCATCGAGCACCGCCAGGGTGGCGAGGCAGGACCCCACCGCTGCCACCGGGCGCCGGGCCGCGACGCGGGCGATGCGGGCGCCGCCCGCCGCCAGCGGGACGTACGCGGCCACGAACCGCAGCGGCTGGGTGGCCAGGCGGGCGCCGGACCCGAGCACGCCGGGCCGGCCGGTGGCGGCCGCCGCCGCGATGACCGCCACCGACCAAGCCACGACGACCGCCGCGCCGGTCCCCACCAGCGACCGCAGCCGGGGGCCGCGCCCGCCAGCGTGGCCGTCGCGTTGGCCCAGCCCCCGGCGGCGAAGAACACCGGCATGGGGGCGAGCGCCGCCGCCCACGCCCACCCGGGCCGCAGCCCCAGCAGGTTCGCGGTCCGCACCTCGCGGGCCGCGCCGCCGCCGCCCCGGTCGACCACGGCCAGAACGAGGTGCCCCGCCACCACGACCACGAGGGCCAGCACGTGGGCCACGTCGATCCCCGCCCGGCGTCCGGGCGTCGTCGTCTCCATGCCGGCAGCGGACCACGCCGGATGCCGGCACGCCCTGGGGTCCATCCCCCAGAGCCGGCTGGGGGCGGCCCCTATGGGGCCCGCGGCATGTGGCTCAAGGTCGCCAATCGGCACAGCGGCGTCGCCTCGGTGTCCAACGACCAGGCCGTCGACGTCGGCCTGTGCTGGGGCTGGATCTCCGGCCACCGCAAGGCGCTCGACGGCACGTGGTTCCTCCAGCGGTACACGCCCCGGCGCCCGGGCAGCAACTGGTCGGCGGTCAACGTCGCCAAGGTCGAGGCCCTGACGGCGGCCGGCCGGATGCGGCCGCCGGGCCAGGCCGAGGTCGACGCGGCCCGGGCGGACGGCCGCTGGGACCGGGCCGCCGGGCGCTGATCCGAGCCCGCGGGCCGAAAGCCACGCCTCACAGGGTGGGGGAGGCGATACTGGCAGTCACATGGCGACGGCCAGCGAGCAGATCGGGGCGGGGCGGGCGAGGCTCCAGCCCAAGTTGCAGATGATCGCCAACGGCAGCAGCGAGGTGAACGCGGTGCGGGCCGAGCGGTGCGCGGGCCTGCGCGTCACCGACCCACGGCTGCTGGACGAGTCGGCCCGGCGGCGCCGCAACACCGACATGGCCGTGCCGGCCGGGGCGCGGGCTGCGATGCCGCGCCGCGTCAGCCTGGCGGCGATACCGAGCGACGTCGAGGCCGCGGTGTTCGTCCACCTCAACGACGCGGGTGCCGGGGCCGACCCCCTGCCCGGCCAGCGGGCCCGCAGGGGCGACCTGGTGTCGGCCCGGGTCAAGCTCGACGCGCTGCCCGAGATGGCGGCGGACCCGCGCGTCGCCTACGTCGAGATCGGCGAGGCGCTGAAGCGCCCGACGCCGGTGGTCACGCCCGGCGAGCCGGACGCGCCCTCGCTCAAGGAGCGTCAGTTCGGCAACGCGGGCCGGCACGGCGACGGCGCGGACGTGCTCGTCGGGATCATCGACGTCGGCGGGTTCGACTTCTCGCACCAGGACTTCCGCGACGAGGGCGGGACCCGGTTCGTGGCCATCTGGGACCAGGGCGGCGATGCCCGGCCGAGCCCGGGCGAGCCCGGCACACAGTTCGGCTACGGGGCCGAGTTCCGCAAGGAGCACCTGGACGCGGCGATCGCGGCCGCCCCGGGCCTCGGCGTCCCCGCCTGGGAAGTCGAGCGGCAGTCCCAGGTCGAGGAGGGCTCGCACGGCACGCACGTGACGAGCATCGCCGCCGGCAACCGGGGCGTCTGCCGCCGCTCCCCGATCGCCGGCGTGCTGCTGTCCCTGCCCCGGGCCGACACCGACCGCCGCCAGTCGTTCTACGACTCGACGCGCCTGGCCGACGCGGTCGACTACCTGGTGGCCCTCGCCGGCCGGCTGGGCCTGCGGCTGTCGATCAACATCTCGCTCGGCACCAACGGCCACGCCCACGACGGCGCCGGGGCGATCGGCCGGTGGCTCGACGCCGTGCTCGCCACGCCCGGCCGCGTCATCACGGTCGCCGCCGGCAACGCGGGCCAGGAGCGGGGCGAGACCGCCGACGACATCGGGTTCGTGACGGGTCGCGTCCACACCGCGGGGGTGGTCGCCGCCGCCGACCTCACCGCCGAGATCGAGTGGGTGGTCGTCGGCAACGGCATCGTGGACATCTCGGAGAACGAGCTGGAGCTGTGGTTCTCGCCCCAGGACCGCCTGGAGGTCACGCTGCGCTCGCCGCAGGGCGAGACGATCGGCCCCGTGGGGCCCCGGGAGTTCGTCGAGAACCGGCGCCTGGCCGACGGCAGCTTCGTCAGCGTCTACAACGAGCTGTACCACCCGGCCAACGGCGCCAACTACATGGGCCTGTACCTGAGCCCGAACATGGCGGCCGACCCGGTGGTCGGCGTGCCCTGCGGGACGTGGACGGTCCGCCTGCGGGGCGTCGAGATCCGGGACGGCCGCTACGACGGCTGGATCGAGCGCGACGACCCGGCGCCGGTCGGCGTGCTCGGGCCGCGGCGCACGTGGGCCTTCCCGTCGTTCTTCGGCGAGCGGTCGACGGTCGACACCTCCACGGTGAGCTCGCTCGGCTGCGGCCAGAGCGTCGTCACGGTGGCCAACCTCGACGAGAAGCGCAACGCCATCAACATCTCCAGCAGCCAGGGCCCCACCCGCGACGGCCGGTTCAAGCCCGACGTCGCCGCGCCGGGCACCGACATCGTCGCCGCCAAGGGCTTCGCCGACACCGACGACGAGTGGGTGGCCATGACCGGCACGAGCATGGCCAGCCCCTACGTCACCGGCCTCGCCGGGCTGATGCTGGCCACCGAGCCGCGGCTGACCGCCGCCCAGATCGAGGGCATCATCCGCAGCACGGCCAAGCCGCTGCCCGGCGGCCGGTTCGCCTGGGTGGACGATGCCGGCTTCGGCGTCGTCGACCCCAAGCGCTGCCTGGAGCAGGCCGCACACGCCTACGAGCGCGTGGACCGGACCCGCAGCAGGTCGACCCGGTGAAGCTGACCGCCTTCCGGGCCGCCGAGGGCGACAGCCTGCTGCTGGAATCGGCGGACGGCCACCGCCTGCTGATGGACGGCGGCACGACCGACGCCTACGCCACCAACGTCGCGCCGGCGCTCGGCCGCCTGCGCGGCCAGGGCAAGGACCTCGACCTGGTGTGCGTCACGCACGTCGACGCCGACCACATCTCGGGCGTCCTGAAGCTGCTGGACGACGAGGCCGCCTGGCGGGTCCACGACCACCAGGTCGCCACCGGCAACGCCGACCATCCCCGACCGGCGGCCGACCGGCCCGCCCAGGTGCGCACCCTCCTGCACAACGCGTTCGGCGACCTGATCGGCACCAACCGCGGCGAGATCCGGGACATGCTGGCCGCCAGCGCCACGCTGCTGTCGGCCGCCGAGGACGACCGCCTCGCCGGCATCGCCGAGGGCCAGCGCGACCTCGCCGCCAGCATCCCCCAGGCGCTGCGGGTGTCGCGGCGGATCCGCGCCGACCAGCTGGACATCCCGCTCAACCCGCAGTTCGGCGGGAAGCTGGCGCTGGTCGCCGACGGCACGCCCGACTTCGGGCTCGGCTCGGTGCGGCTCAAGTTGATCGGGCCGTTCCCGCAGGACGTCGACAAGCTGCGCCGCGAGTGGAACGTGTGGCTGCGCGCCCACCAGCAGGAGGTGCGCACCCTCCGGACGCGGGGCCGAGCGCGACACGGACGACCTGGGCGCCTCCGAGGCCGACCGGGTGCTCGCGCCGCGGTTCCGGGCGGCCGAGAGCCTCGGCGCGGCCGAGCTGGCGCTGGCGTCGCGGCTGGGCCTGCGCAGCAAGGTCACGGTGCCCAACCTGGCGTCGATCATGTTCCTCGCCGAGGACGACCGGCGCCACGGTGCTGCTGACCGGCGACGGCCATTGGCAGGACATCCTCGCCGGCCTCGACCACCACGGGGCGCTCGACGGCCAGGACCGGCTGCACGTGACGGTGCTCAAGGTCCAGCATCACGGCTCGGAGCACAACATCGCCCAGCCGTTCTGCGACGCGATCACCGCGGACAACTACGTGCTGACCGGCGACGGCAAGCACGGCAACCCCGAGCTGGTCGTGCTGCAGCTGATCTTCGACCGCCGGATGGCCGGTGACCGCCGCAAGTTCGTGTTCTGGTTCACGTCGACGTCCGCCCTGAGCGACACCGACGAGGGCCGGGCCCACATGGCCAAGGTCGAGTCGCTCGTGGCCAAGCTCGCCGCCCGGTCCGGGGGTCGGCTGACCAACCGCTTCATCTCCGGGAGCGCGATCCAGGTCCTCCGCTAGCCGCCGTTGCGCCCGGACGCGCGCAGCAGGTCGGCCCACGGGTCGCCGTCCAGGGTCAGCGCCCGCCACCCGGGCGAGGCCCAGTGCGGCCAGTCCCGCGTGTGGCGCCGCAGGCGGTCGCACAGCGCGGCGGGGGGCTCGAACGGCACGCCGAGCCCCGAGCACACGTCGTGGCCGTGGAGGACCAGCTCCAACGCGCCCCGCGGCGGGAAGTCGCCGGGCCCCCGAGTGGTGACCTGCGGGCGGCGCCAGATGACCGCCCGCACGCCGGGGTCGGTCGCGTCAGCCAACGCGGCCAGGATCCGGGCCGCAGCCTCGACGGCCTCGGCCAGCACCTCGGGGGCGGCGTCCGGCCCGGGGGTGGTCGTGCCGTACGGCGGGTAGTCGTCCCGCCGCCGGGATGCCAGGAACATCGCCGGCGCCATCACGGTGTCGACGGTGTGGTCGGCGGTCCGGGCACAGCTCCACTCGAGCGTGCCGGCCGGGGCCGACCAGTCGCGGTCGGCCCCGGAGCGCCAGGCCCCGGCGACCAGGGCGGCCAACTCGGTCAGGTCGTCGCCGGTGAAGATCCCCACGCCGCCATGCAACCACGCCGGCCGGCGGGGGGTCGGCGGGTCACATCGGGCCGGGCGAGACCTCGTCGTCGACGACCCGGCGGCGGCGGGTGGTGCCGAACCCGCCCCAGCTGTTCCAGTAGATCATCGACGCGACCAGGCCGATGACACCGACGATCATCAGGATGATGCCGACGGCGTCGAGGTTGAAGCCCTGGACGTCCACCTCGACGGCGAACGTGAGGATCGCACCGGCGGCGATCAGGAAGAGACTCGTTCCGAAACCCATGCGGCGGGCGTACCCCTGGCCGGGCGTGCCTAACCGGCGGTGCGTTGCATGATGGCCGGCATGGAGATCCGCATGGCCCGTCCGGGCGACGGGGCCGGCATCCAGGCGATCTACGCACCGGTCGTCGCCGAGACTGCGACGTCGTTCGAGTACGACGTGCCCGACGCCGCCGAGATGGGCCGCCGGGTGGCGTCCCGGTGGCCGGCGCACCCGTGGCTGGTCGCCGCCGAGGGCGAGCGGGTGCTCGGCTACGCCTACGCCGGTGGGTTCAAGGACCGGGCGGCGTACGCCTGGTCGACAGAGGTGTCGGTGTACATCCACCCCGACGCCCGGCGCCGCGGCGTCGGCCGGGCGCTGTACCGGGCGCTGTTCGCGCTGCTGCGGCGCCAGGGCTACCGGCGGGCCTACGCCGGGGTCACGCTGCCCAACGCCGCCAGCATCGGGCTCCACGAGGGGGTCGGGTTCGTGCCGGTCGGCCGCTACGAGCGGGTCGGGTGGAAGTTCGGCGCCTGGCACGACGTCGGCTGGTGGCAGCGCCCGATCGGCGACGACGGGCCGCCGGGCGAGATCCGACGGCTCGACGCGCTCACCGCCGACGAGATCGCCACCGCGTGCCACTACGGCCTGGCGTAGGCTGCGAGACCGTGTTCGCGGGGGTGCTGGTGGCCAAGGACGTCGGCATCCCGGTGCGCGACGGCGTCGAGCTGGCCGCAGACGTGTTCCGGCCCGACGACGGCTCGGCGGTGCCGGCGATCGTCACGCTGGGGCCCTACGCCAAGGACGTCCACTTCCGCGACCACGCGGGAGGGTCGGCCGCGCTCTACGAGGCGATGCCCGAGCAGGGCCCGCTCATGCACTGGGAGACCGTCAACCCCGAGTGGTGGGTCCCCCACGGCTACGCGGTCGTCCGGGTCGACGCCCGGGGCACGGGCCACTCGCCTGGCCGGCGGACCATGCTCAGCCGGGGCGAGGCGCTGGACTTCCACGACTGCATCGAGTGGACCGCCGCCCAGCCGTGGTGCACCGGCAAGGTCGCGGTGATGGGCATCTCGTACTACGCCATCAATGCCTGGCGGGTCGCCGCGCTGCGGCCGCCGTCGCTGGCGGCGATCGTCCCGTGGGAGGGGGCGGTCGACTCGTACCGCGACATCCAGCGCCACGGCGGCATCTTCTCGTCCGGGTTCATCGGTCGCTGGAGCGGCAACGTCGCCCGTGAGCACGGCGAGGCCGCCCGGGCCGTGCCGCTGCCGCCCGAGGAGTACGGCCCGCCCTACTCGACCAGCAACCCCGACCTCGCCGCCATCGAGGCACCGCTCCTGTCGGCGGGCAACTGGGGCGGCGCCGGGCTGCACCTTCGGGGCAACGTCGAGGGGTTCCGGGGCGCCGGGTCCGAGCACAAGTGGCTGCGGGTCCACTGCGGCGACCACATGTCGCCGTTCTACGCGCTGGAGGGCCGGCTGGCGCAGCTTGCCTTCCTGGAGCAGTGGCTCAAGGGCGTCGACTCGGGGTTGCTGCAGGAGCCGCCGATCAAGCTGGCGATCCGCCGGTCGCGGGACGACTACGAGTGGCGCTACGAGCACGAGTGGCCCCTGGCCCGCACCGAGTGGACGAGCTACCACCTGGACGCCCGCGACGGCTCGCTCGACCTCACGCCGCCCTCGGAGGCGGCCGTCGCCGACTACGCGGCCGCGGCCGACGTCACCGACGACACCGCCCTCGTCCGGTTCGCGACCCCGCCGTTCGCACGCGACACCGAGATCACCGGTCCGCTCGCGCTGCACACGTGGGTGTCGGCGTCCGAGCCGGACGCCGACCTGTTCGTCGTCGTCCGCAACATCGGGCCGGACGGGCGCGAGGTCACCTTCCAGGGCGCCATCCCCACCGCCCACCACATCGCGGTGGCCTACGGCTGGCTGCGGGTGTCGCACCGTGCGCTCGACGAGGCCGCGTCCACACCGTGGCAGCCCGTGCACACCCACACCGATCCCCTGCCGGTGCGGCCGGGCGAGGCGGTGGCGGTCGACGTCGAGATCTGGCCCACCAGCATGGTGTTCGCCGCCGGGCACCGGCTCGTCGTCGAGGTCCGGGCGCACGACGACCCGGGCATCGCCCCGTTCCTCCACACCCACCCCGACGACCGCCGCTGGGGCGGGGCGATGGCGGTGCACACGGGCCCCGGCCACCGCTCGACGCTCGTGGTGCCGGTCGTCCCGTAGTTCAGACCAGTCGGCGTGCGGCGCGGGGAAGGACAGCGCACGGCCCGATCGTGGCCGGTCCCTAGACTCCCCTGCCGTGTTCACGCCCCTTCCCGACAAGCCGGACCACGCCGCCCTCGAGCAGGATGTGCTCGACCTCTGGCAGCGCGACCGCACCTTCGATCGGCTGCGCGAGCGCAACGAGGACGGGCCCCGGTTCAGCTTCATCGACGGGCCGGTGACCGCGAACAAGTCGCTCGGGGTCCACACCGCTTGGGGCCGCACGCTCAAGGACGTGTTCCAGCGGTACAAGGCCCTGCGCGGCTACCACCAGCGCTACCAGAACGGCTTCGACTGCCAGGGCCTGTGGATCGAGGTCGGTGTCGAGCGCGAGCTGGGGCTCGACTCCAAGCGCGAGATCGAGGAGTACGGCCTCGTGGCGTTCGCCCGCCGGTGCCGAGCCGTCGTCGAGCGGTCGGCCGCCGAGCTGACGGCCGGATCGATCCGGCTCGGCCAGTGGATGGACTGGGGCCGCGACTACTTCACCTTCTCCGACACCAACATCGAGTACATCTGGCGTTTCCTCGCCATCGTGCACGAGCGGGGCTGGCTCTACCGGGGCCAGCGGGTGACCGAGTGGTGCCCCCGGTGCGGCACCTCGCTCTCGGCGCACGAGATGGCCGGCAGCTACATCGACAAGGACGACCCCTCGCTGTACGTACGGCTCCCGCTGGTCGAACGGCCCGGCGAGGCGCTCGTCATCTGGACCACCACGCCCTGGACGCTGCCCGCCAACGTCGCCGCCGCCGTCCGGCCCGACGCCACCTACGGCCGCACCGAGGCCGGCGAGTGGCTGGCCGTCGACAGCCCGGACGCGCCCCCCTTCGTCGAGCGGCGCCCCGGAGCGGATCTCGTGGGCTGGCGCTACGACGGTCCGTTCGACGACCTGGGACCGGGCGCGACCGCCGAGCACCGGGTCGTCGCCTGGGACGAGGTCACCATCGGCGAGGGCACCGGCGTCGTGCACATCGCGCCGGGCTGCGGTGTCGACGACTTCGAGGTCGGCCGCGTCAACGGCCTCGCCGTGCTCTCGCCGGTCGACGAGGCGGGCGCCTTCCGCCCCGAGTACGGCTGGCTGGCCGGCATCACCACCGTGGCCGCCAACGACCGGATCGTGGACGACCTGCGCGAGCGCGGCCTGCTCGTCCGGGCCGGCACGCTGCGCCACCGCTATCCCGAGTGCTGGCGCTGCCACACGCCGATCATCTTCCGCGTGTCGGACGACTGGTTCGTCGCGGTCGACGGCGTCCGCAACCAGCTCCGCGAGGCCAACGCCACCGTCACCTGGATCCCGGCCTACATGGGCAAGCGGATGGACGACTGGCTGGTCAACATGGCCGACTGGAACATCTCCCGCCGGCGCTACTACGGCCTGCCCCTGCCCTTCTATCCCTGCCCGTGCGGACACCTGACCGTCGTGCGGTCCCGGGCCGACCTGGCGGCGCGGGCGACGACCCCCCTCGACGGGCTGGAGGAGCTGCGGCGGCCGTGGATCGACGCCGTCCGCATCCGCTGCGACGCGTGCGGCGCCGAGGTCGCGCGCATCCCGGAGGTGGGCGACGTGTGGCTCGACGCCGGGATCGTCCCGTTCTCCACCCTCGGCTGGGAGAACCCGGAGGCCGTCCCGGCGGGCTACGGCACCGGCGCGGCCGCGGGGCTGACTCGGGCCGACCTGCCCGACCACGAGTACTGGCGGCAGTGGTTCCCGGCCGACTGGGTGTCGGAGATGCGCGAGCAGATCCGGCTGTGGTTCTACTCGCAGCTGTTCATGTCGGTCACGCTGACCGGCGTGGCGCCGTTCCGCACGGTGCTCGGGTACGAGAAGATGCTCGACGAGCACGGCCAGGCGATGCACGGCTCGCACGGCAACATGATCAGCGCCGAGGACGCGTTCGCCCGGATGGGCGCCGACGTCATGCGCTGGCAGTACTGCATGCAGCCGCCCAACCAGGACCTGCTGTTCGGCTTCTCGACCGGACTCGACGTCCAGCGCCGGCTGCTCACGCTGTGGAACAGCGTCGGGTTCCTGGTCCAGTACGCCAACACCACCGACTTCGTCCCCCGCCTCGACGACCTGGCCGCGCCGGCCGCCACCGCGCACCAGCTCGACCGGTGGGCGCTCGCCCGAACCGCCAAGCTGGTCCGCGACGCCACCGACGCGTACGACGCCTACCTGACCGGCAACGTGCTGCGGGCGTTCGAGGAGTTCGTCGACGACCTGTCCAACTGGTACATCCGCCGGTCGCGGCGCCGGTTCTGGGACGGTGACACCGATGCACTGCGGGTGCTGTGGGTGGCGCTCGTCCAGGGCCTGCGGGTGGTGGCGCCGATCATGCCGTTCCTCGCCGAGCACCTGTGGCAGCGGCTCGTGGTCGCGGCCTGCACCGGGGCGCCCGACTCGGTCTTCCTGGCCGGCTGGCCCGAGGCCGCGCCGGTCGACGCCGACCTGCTGGCGGAGGTGGCCGAGGTGCGGGCGGTCGTGGACCTGGGCCGCCAGGCCCGGGCCACATCGCGGCTGCGGCTGCGCCAGCCGCTGCGCCGTCTGGTGGTCGAGGGCGCCGAGCGGATCACCCCGTTCCTGCCCGAGATCGCGGAGGAGTTGCGGGTCAAGGCCGTCGCGGTCGAGCGGATCGAGGCGACCCAGCTCCGGGTCCGCCCCAACCTGCCCGTGCTGGGGCCCCGCCTCGGCCGGGAGGTCGCCGGGGTGCGCGCCGCGCTGGAGGCCGGCGACTTCCGCGAGCTGGAGGACGGCGGCTTCGAGGCGGCCGGCCACCGCCTCGCTGCCGAGGACGTGCTCGTCCAGCGCACCGAGAAGGACGGCTGGGCGGTCGCGGCCGACGGCGGCATCACGGTCGCGCTCGACACGAGCCTCGACGACGAGCTCCGCCGCGAGGGCCGGGTCTACGAGACCATCCACCAGGTCAACACGCTGCGCAAGGAGGCCGGGCTCGCCATCACCGACCGCATCGCCTTGGCGCTTCCCCGTAGCGACGCCGACCTGGCCGAGCACCGCGACTGGATCGCGGCCGAGGTCCTCGCCGTGTCTGTCGACTTCTCGGCCGACTACCGGCCGGAGCTGGCCCCGGTGGGCTCGGCCTCGGGCTCGAGCTCGTAGAGGAACTGGTAGGCGAACAGCTGGGGACGCAGCGCCACCGCGCCGCCGTCGAGGCGGCCGGCCAACCGGCGCAGGCCGCCCTCGGCACCGGGCCCGGCCGGCGACCGGGCGCCCCGCTCGGCGACGCCGAGCGGCAGGCCGATCGACTCGCTGCGCCGGACCCGCCAGCCGGTCTCGGCCAGCAGGCGCCCGAAGCTGCGCCGGGTGAAGAACCGCAGGTGCGTGCGGTCGAGGATGCCGCGGGCGTCGTAGTCGAAGCGCCCGAGCGCGACGCGGGCCCGCGGGTACCAGTGGCCGAAGTTGGGGATGCTGGCGACGAGGCTGCCGCCGGTCCGCAGCAGTCCGGCGATCTCGCCGAGCAGGTTCTCGGGCGAGCGGACGTGCTCGATCACGTCGGCCGCCAGCACGACGTCGAAGTCGCCGCCGACCTCGGCCGGGATGCCGGCGTCGAGGTCGGCCTCGTAGAAGTCGCTGAGGCGCTCGCGGACGCCCTTCAGCTCCTGGTGGTCGACGCCGACGACCGTGTGGCCCTGGGCGACCAGCCGGGCGCCGAGCGCGCCGTCGGAGCACCCGAGGTCGAGGATCCGGGACGGCGGTCGGAGGCCGAGCCAGCGCACGATGCGGTCGTGCGAACTGCCCTCGTCGGCCTTGAGCTCGTAGCCCTGCGAGGCGAACGCCAGCCTCCCCGACCCGAAGCCCATCTTGTGGGCCCGGTAGCGCAGGACGTCGCGGGTGACGTCCCGGGCGTAGCTCAGGCCGTTCACGTAGCAGATCTCGTCGCCGTAGTAGGTCGGGATCGGGATCTCGGTCGATCCGCTTGCCGGCCTCGTGGAGCTGGATGATCACCTGGGTGTCGAAGTCGAACCCGTCGTCGTTGCGGTCGAACGGGATCGACGCCAGCGCCCGCACGTCGTAGGCCCGGTAGCCCGAGTGCCACTCGCTGAGATCGGTGCCGACGGCCCGGTTCTCGATCGTGGTCAGGATGCGGTTGCCCAGCGTACTTGTAGACCGGCATCCCGCCCCGCCGGGCCTCGCCCTTCTGCAGGATGCGCGAGCCGAACACGGCCTCGGCCTCGCCCGACACGATCGGCGCGACCATCCGCTCGAGCAGCTCGGGGGCGTACTGGCCGTCGCCGTGCAGCAGGACCACGACGTCCCAGCCCTGGTCGATCGCCCAGCGGTAGCCCCACTTCTGGTTGCCGCCGTAGCCGAGGTTGCGCTCGTGGCGCACGACGGTGAGGGGCAGGTCGCTCAGCGATCTGCGGTAGCCCAGCGCCGACCAGGTAGGTGCTGTCCTGGCTGTGGTCGTCGCCCACGAGCACCTCGTGGACCTGCGGCCGGAAGTCCTGGGGGATGCGGTCGAGCACGCCGGCGAGCGTCGAGGCGGCGTTGTACGCCACTACCAGGATCCCGATCTTCTTCATCGCACCACCCCAGCCCTCCCTCGTTCCCGAGAGGCTATCCGGGCGGGCGTCACGAGAAGACAACGAAGACCCGCCACGCCACCCACACGAGGAGGAACAGCGAGCCGGCCGGCACGGCCAGGGCGATCTCGTGCCGGAGGCGCAGCCGGCGCCCGGCAGCGAACGCCAGCAGCGGCACGAGCGGGATGAAGTAGCGGCCCTGCGCCCACACGAGGGTGTGGGCGCCCGGAGGGTTCGCCGTGAGCGCCATTCCGAGGTAGATGAGCAGGACCGTGGCGACCGCGATCACCCCGGTGACCAGGGCGATCAGCCGGCGGGCGCGGGGGTCGCTGCGCGGTGTCGGGCCGGGGTCGGCGAACACCGCGAGTGCCAGTACGACGAGGGCGACCGCGATGATCGCCAGCGGCGGCCGGTCGCCGTAGATGTGGCCGACGCGGATGAGCCGGTTCCCGCCGAGCACCTCGACGAACCCGGGGAGGGTGGTGTTCCGGACGAAGGGATCCCACAGGCCGCGCCACACGCTGCCCAGGAAGGACAGGGGGTGGTGGACGACGAACGTCTGCGCCTTCTCGCTGTTGATGTGGAGGCCGGGGATGACATAGCGGGTGCGGGCGACGTACGACCCCCAGACCGCCACGGCGAGGGCCGTGACCAGCGCGGTCACCGCCACGTAGCGGCGCCGCGCCCACCGGTCCGCGAACGCGCTGGCGGGGACCAGCAGCACCAGGAGAACGAGCGGGCTGTAGAGGTTCTTCGAAAGCGCCACGACCACGAGCGACGCGGCCAGGGCGACGAGGACGCCGCGACTCGGGCGCTCCCTGGCCCGGAGGGTCAGCGCCACGGCGAGGATCGCGAAGGCGATGCCGGTCGAGTCGGCGTGGACGCCCGCCGCCAGCGCCAGCGAGGACGGCAGGACGGCGACCGCGAACAGCAGCGCGCGCCCCTTCGGCGCCAGCCGGAGGGCGGTCCAGACGACCGCGATGTACGCGGCCAGTCCGGTCAGCCGGGCCGCCAGGACCCGGGCGGCGATGCTCTTGCCGAGGGCCTTGGCCCCGGCGTAGCCGACCAGGTTCGACATGTAGGGCACGGGCGAGGTCAGGGCAGAGCTCGGGATGGGCAAATGGCCCGGCTTGGTGCACGGAACCGCACGCCAGTTGTCCCGCAGAGTGAGGTGCTCGTAGGTGAGGCCGCGCACGAAGTGCCACCTGATGAACCCGTTGACGCACGAGTCGATCGACGCATTGGTCTCGCCGTGGTCGTCCAGCGGCTCGATGAACGTGCCCCGCGACATCCGATCGACCCGGACGAGGTGGTTGACCGCGTCGTGCTCCTGCAGCGGCGGCGTGGCCACGGCGAGGAACACGCCGAACACGACCGCCACGACCAGGAACCAGCGGTCCCAGCGCACCCCCGGGAGGCGGCGTTCCCGGGGCGCGGCGTCACCCATCTCCGGCTCGGCACCGGGCTCCCCCGGCGGCGGCGCGATCGTCGGAGCCTCGTCCACCGGGCAACCCTAGGGCGCCGCGGCCGGGCGCCTTCACCCGAACCGATAGAACCGTCAGGCTTCGGAGTGCGTGACCGGTTCCTCGCCCATCCACCCCCGCAGGGTGTTCTTGAGCTTGATCTGCTGGATGAAGAGGTCGTGCTCGGGGTCGAGTGCGGCGTCGCCCGTCATCGGCGCCTTGAAGTAGAAGCTCAGCCACTCCTGCACGCCGGTCTCGCCGGCGCGGGCGGCGAGGTCGAAGAACAGCGCGAGATCGAGCACGAGCGGCGCCGCGAGGATCGAGTCGCGGCACAGGAAGTTGACCTTGATCTGCATCGGGTAGCCCATCCACCCGAAGATGTCGATGTTGTCCCAGCCCTCCTTGTTGTCGCCTCGGGGCGGGTAGTAGTTGATCCGCACCACGTGGTCGACGTTGCCGTACAGCTCGGGGTAGAGCCTCCGGCTGGAGGATGGCGTCCATCACGCCGAGCTTGGAGACCTCCTTCGACCTGAAGTTCTCCGGGTCGTCGAGCACCTCGCCGTCGCGGTTGCCGAGGATGTTGGTGGAGTACCAACCCCGCAGGCCCAGCATCCGCGCCTTGAGGCCGGGGGCCAGGATGGTCTTCATCAGGGTCTGGCCGGTCTTGAAGTCCTTGCCGCCGATGGGCACGCCCTCCCGCTCGGCCAGGGCGATCATGCACGGCAGGTCACAGCTCAGGTTGGGCGCGCCGTTGGCGAACGGGACGCCCGACATGATGGCGGCGTACGCATAGATCTGGCTGGGCGGGATCATCTCGTCGCTGTCGCGCAGGCCCTGCTCGAAGGACTCGATCGTGGCGTGGACGGCGGTGACGTCGCGGTAGGCCTCGGTCGAGCCGCACCACACCATCACGAGGCGGTCGCACTCGTTCTCGATGCGGAACCGCTCGATGTCGGCGATCAGCTGCTCGGCCAGGTCCATCTTGCTCGCCCCGGTCTTGACCCGCGTGCCGGTGAGCCGGCTGACCCAGCCCTGGTCGAACACGGCGTCCATGGCCACGACGCCTTCGAGCTCGGCCGAGACGGCCGCCGAGGTCGCGCTCCTCCAGCACGCCGGCCGTGCGGGCCGCCTCGAGGGCGTTGGCCGAGATCGGATCCCACGCGCCGAACACGATGTCGTCGAGCGAGGCGAGCGGCACGAAGTCCTTGATCAGCGGGTTGCGGCCCTCGTCTCGGCTGCCGAGGCGGATGTGCGCCATCTGGGTGAGCGAGCCGATCGGGGCCGCGCCGTGCGAACGGGTGGCGAGGACGCCGGCCATGAACGTGGAGGCGACCGCGCCGAGGCCGGGCGTGAGGATGCCGAGACGGCCGGTGGCGGGGGCGATCGATCGGGGCGAGGACATCGGATGCAACTGTAAACGATTCTGATCGTATGTCTATGTCACTTCAGAAAGACTGAACTATTCTTCCGCCGGTGTCCACCCGCACCGACGGCGACATCGGGGTCCCGAACCTCACCGTGCAGCAGTTGGAGTACCTCGTCGCGGTGGCCGACGCGCCGACCTGGGCCGTGGCGGCCGCAGCGGTCGGCGTCACGCCCAGCGCGCTGAGCCAGGGACTCGCCGAGCTGGAGCGGCGGGTCGGCCTCCCGCTGTTCGAGCGCGACGGTCGGCGGCGCGTCCTGACCTCCGCCGCGGAGCCGGTCCTCGCCCACGCCAGAGCCATCGTGGCCCGGACGGCCGACCTCGCCCGATACGTGCAGCGGATCCGCGACGGCCGCACGGGTGTCCTCCGAGTCGGGATGATCGATGCCGCGGCCGTCCAGCACTTCTCGCACGCGCTGCGCCGGTTCCGGCGGCAGCGGCCCGACATCGATCTGCGACTCACCGTGACGGGCTCTGCGGCGTTGCTCGATCTCCTGCAGCGGGCCGAGCTCGATCGCGTGGTGTGCGTCGAGCCGCCGAGGCCGGTCGCGTCGGTCGAGACGAGCGCGCTCCTTCGTGAGCCCCTCGTCGTTCACGCCCCCGACCTGCGCGCGCTCGACCGGCCACCGAGCGAGTGGGGACCGTGGGTCACCTTCCCGGCCGGCGCCCATACCCGACAGGTGGTCGCCGCCGCGCTGCGCGGGCTCGGCGCCCGCTTCGACGTCGTGGCCGAGTCGCACCAGCCGGAGGTGCTGCGCGAGATGGTGCGGGTCGGCCTCGGCTGGACGGTGCTGCCGCCCGCGCCCGGGCTGCGCCGCGATGCCGCCAGCCCAGCGCTCGGACCCACGATCGCCACTCGCCTCGTCGTCGTGGCCCGACGGTCCGGTGCGGTCCCGAACGCCGCAGGCGACGCGCTGGAGGACGTGCTGCACGACGAGTCCACGACCGGGGCGAGCGGGCGCTGAATACGATCAGCATTGCGAACGCCAGCAGCGCCAACGTCGCGGTGCGGCGCCTGCGACCCAACCGGCCGTGTCGACGTGGTTCGTTGGGCGCCGACGGCGTCCGTGCCGGTCACCGACCGCGCGCTCGACATGGCGACCCTCGGCGACCGCTGGCGGTACCTCGACCGGGCGCCGCTGCCGTATGAGACCAGCCACCCCGGTCTGTTCGCGGCGGGCGACGTGCGCTCGGGCTCGACCATGCGCGTCGCCGCCGCGGTCGGCGAAGGATCAGCGGCGGTGCGGTCGGTGCACGGGTACCTGCCGTTCGCTCACTGACGTCGGGGACGCGGCACTCCGAGGGTCAGCGCACCATGCGCAGGCATGTGACGTCCGTGCCCTTGCGGTCGATGGCGACGTCGACGTCGACCGCGAGGGCGGAGGACCCGGCCGCCTCCTGGGCCGCCGGGGCCTGGGACGTGGCGACCAGCATCGCCCGGCGGCCGCCCGCCCGCAGGACCCAGGCCGTTTCGGCGACCACGTGGCGGCCTGCCGACAGCTCCGCCAGGCCGTGGCGGAGTGTGGGGTCGACGTCCGCGCTCATCGTGGCCCAACCGGCGCGGCCGGCCTGGACGACCACCCCGCCCGCGCCGGCGCAGGGGTCGGGCACGCCCGACATGCGGCGGACCCTACCGGTCGGGGCCCCCGCCCGTCGGTGCGGACCGGTCGGGGGCGCCCGGTGGCCGGGCGGGGGGCCAGGTGGGGGCGTCGGCACCGTAGCCGGCCGGGCCGGCGGGCCACGCCAGCGGTCCGCCGCCCAGCGTCCCGGGGGCGCCACCGCGGTGACCGGTCCGCGGGGGGCCGGCAGCTCGACCAGCCACGGGGCGGGGTCATCGGCCGGAGTGGCACCCGGCCCGGCGGTGCGGGAGGGATCCGGCTGCGACAGCAGCCAGGCCGCCGTGCGGGCCAGCGACAGCCGGCGGACCACGGTGCCGCCGTGGCGGGCCTGGCGGCGCAGGCCGTCGAGCACCGCGGCCGCGGCAAGGTAGCCGGTGCCGTGGTCGAGCAGCTGGCAGGGCAGGGCGCCCGGGGTGCCGTCGTCGCCTGCCTCGGCGTCGGCGATCCCGCAGGCGGCCTGGACGATGGAGTCGAAGCCCCGCCGCAGCCGCCACGGCCCGGTGTGGCCCCAGGCGTCGAGGAGGACGACCACCAGCCCGGGGTGGCGGGCGGCCAGGTCCTCGGGGGCCAGCCCGAAGCGGTCGAGCGCCCCCGGCCGGTAGCCGCACACGACGACGTCGGCCGCGGCCAGCAGGCCGTCGAGCCGGGCGCGGCCGCCGGCCGCTCCGAGGTCGAGGAGGGCGCTGCGCTTGGCCAGCAGACCGTCCGCCGGGCGGTCGCGCGCCAGGTCGGGGTGGTCGGGCGGGTCGAGGCGGAGGACGTCGGCGCCCAGCGCGCCGAGGTAGCGGGTCG
This sequence comes from uncultured Acidimicrobiales bacterium, assembly GCA_963739835.1. Taxonomy (GTDB): domain Bacteria; phylum Actinomycetota; class Acidimicrobiia; order Acidimicrobiales; family VFJN01; genus ZC4RG19. The sequence goes on along the minus strand of CAVUBW010000024.1, from coordinate 496,414 downwards.
CCACCGGGCCGGCGATGACCCGGGTGAGGTCGACGATGTGCACCCCGGCCGCCGGCCCGCCGCCCGCCGGGCGCCGGCGGGCCGGGGAGTCGCCCAGCCGCTCGGTGGCCACCAGCGGCTCGGCCGCCACCGCCGCGCCCTGGGGGTGGGCGAGCCAGGCCGCCGACGTGCGGACGGCGGCGGCCACGCCGCCGGCCCCGAACACCTGCGCCTCGATCTCCTCGCCCGTCCGCTCGGCCAGGGCGGCGGCCACCAGCCCCGGGTCGTCCCTGGTCCCGACGACGTCCAGCAGCGCCTTCCGGTGCCACGGGTAGTTGGCGTGGGTGCGCACCCAGCCGTCGCGGCTGCGCCAGAACCGGGACAGCGGGGCGAACAGCGTCCGGCTCTCCCGGCCCGGGCCGGGGGCGGCGGGTCCGGTGGCGAAGAGCCGCTCGCTGCGCACGGCCGCCGCCACCTGGCCGCGGTCCACCCGCACGTCGAGGCGGGGGCCGCCTCGGTCGGCGTGGAGGGCGGCGGCCGCCACCAGGGCGGCGGCGACGGTGGCCACCGCCGCGTCCTCGACCGGGAAGTGCGCCGGCAGGTGGCCGGGCGCGCCGGTGACCGTGACCGCCGCCGGGTCGGCGACCCCGGCGGCCTCGGCGGCGTCGCCGGCCACCGCCATCCAGGTCTCGGCGAGGAGCGTCATACGTCGAGGAACGTACCGTCGCGGGTCCTCAAATTCCTGGCGTCTCCGACCTCCGAAAGGTGTCACGGAGAGACGCCAGAACCAACCGGCCGGTCCCCGGGAGGGCGGGTGCTCAGCGCCTGAGCCCGGCAACCGGTTCGCGACCAGCTGTTCTGATGCTCAGGCGTCCGGCGCCTTGATGGTGACGGTGCCGAGCTCCGGGTCGCCGGGGTTGCATGTGAGCGTGTACACCGGGATGCTCGGGATATCCGTGAGGTACGAGGTCTGCGCGAAGTCGACCTTGATGTGGATGACGTCGCCCGGCTCTCCCGTGGCCGTGAACGTCACGGTCTGCGGGTAGCTCGGCTCCGGGGTGGATGAGACCTCCTTGCCCACCTCGACGAGGCCGTTGGGCATCACCGGCCCCTCGACCAGCAGCCCGCCGTGCGCGAAGAGCCCGGTCTCCGGCTGCTGCAGGAACGCGGTCAGCTGCGTGACCGTGATCGTGAACGTCTCGCCGGGCGCGGCGGAGAGGGGGATGTCGGCGCTCGCGTCGACGAAACCGAACTGCGAGCCCGGCACCGCGGGAGACGTGACGCACTGCATCGGGCCGTACTCGGCCGAGACCTGGCAGGCCGCCAGGCCGAACCCCGCCACAGCCGCGAACGCCGCGGCCCGCCACCGACCAGTCGCCGCCATGACCGCCTCCATCGAGGTCAGGTACCCCCGACGCACGGTACTACGCCGGAGACGGAGCGTCAGCCCGCCAAGGCTGCCGGTCGTGGCCTTTTGCGTCAACATGGAGATGACGGCCGAGCCGGAAAGTAGTCGCGATGGGACAACCAGTCGTGCACTTCGCGATCATCGGAAAGGATCCGAGGCCGCGCTCAAGAAGGCTGAGAGTCTCGGCGGGAAGCGCCGGATGGGCCCCGAGGGAGCCCCGGACGCGTCGTGGTCGGGCAGTTCACCGATCCCGAGGGAATCTGATCGGGGTGGCTGGTACGGAGTAGACGCCCTCAAGCGCCTCGATCCGCGAGTCCGTGTCCACACGATCGAGGCGGTGATCACTTCGCCGGGGGTGCTCGCTCCGGTCGGAGCGGCTTGTTCACCGATCGTCGGTCCTCGAGTCGGCGATCAGGCGTGCGGCGGGCCGAACGGGCGCGGATGACGAGTCAGGTGTCGGCCTCGATGGCAAGGTGTTGCCGTCGGGGTCCTGGAACCAGGCGATCCGGCCATCGTCGGCGCGATGCCTTTGGGGTTGGGCTCGAAGGTCCCGTCCCTGTCACGGGGCACGTCGAGCTCGACCGGGCCCACCTCGGTCACCACCGTCTTCGATCGCTTCCCGTTGCGCGAGTTCGACGTCGCCCGGCCCGCGGGGTCGTGTTTCGCGTAGCCGAGGTGCTCGTCGAGCTCACCCTCGAGCGCGGTCTCCAGCACCCGCTTGGTCAGCCCACCCAACAGGCCCCCGGGCCCGGTCGACGAGACCCCCTCGGCCTTGGCCTGATCCACCAGCGCTGAGCGAGCTCGGCGTCGTCCACCGGCGGTTGCTTCGAATCGGTCACTGAACCTGCTTTCCGGCGAGCCACAGCCCACCATCTCAGATCAGGCAGTTACACCGTTCGATCCACAGTCCGTTCCTCGGGAGGCGAGGCGCCAGGCGTGACGAGCGCCACGGTCATCGGCTCGTGAGCCGGGGACCTCGAAGGTTGCCGGCCGGCGCCGGCGGCCAACCAGCAGCCGGCGAGGACCAATGGGATGCCGGCGAGCATCGCCGTGGTGACCTGCTCGTCGAGCACGGCCACGCCCAGGCCGAGGGCGACGACGGGGTTCACGTAGGTGATCAGCGGCGCCCGGGTGGGACCGATCTCGGTGATCAGGGCGAAGAAGACCACGAACGCGACAGCCGTGCAGAGGACGGCCAGGGCGACCACTGCAGCGATCGAACGGCCCGTCGGAGCGCCGTCCTGGGTGGCCAGCGCCACCGGGAGGTACGCGAGGCCGACTGCGCCGAGCGACAGCGTGATCGGCCCGAGCGTGGGCACGTCCCCCAGGCGCCGGACCACGATGAACGGGGCGACCGCGTAGCACACCGCGGTCAACAGGACCTCGGCGACGGCGAGGGCGCCGACCGTGCCGTCGCCGCCGCCACTGACCACCAGGGCCACCCCGGCGATGCCGACGACGAGGCCGGCGACCCGGGTGGCGTCCAGTGCGCCCCGATCGCCGCCGGCGAACCCGATGACGGCGGCCACCAGCGGGACGGTGGACACGAGCAGGCCGGTGAGCCCTGAGGGCAGGGTTTGCTCGGCGTGGCTGAGCAGCATGAACGGGCCCGCCATCTCGATCGCGCCGAACGCCAGCACCCACGGCCACCGGGCGAGCGCCGGGCGCAGGGCGCCCGTGCGGGCCGCGACGGGCAGGAGCAGGAGCGCAGCGCCGAGCGTGCGCAGACAGACGACGGCGGCGGGCGCGAACGAGTCGACGGCCTCCTTGATGAACAGGTACGGCGTGCCCCAGATCACGCCCATCGCCACGAACAGAACCCATCCGCGTCGACTCACGCGGTCACCGCGCCACGCACCAGGCAGACGCTACGGGGACCGCTCACCGGCGAGCAGGTCCAATTCCGATCCGATCTTCCGGACCAGCTGGCCGACCTGCGGCGAGCCGGCCTCCGTGACCCTCGGCTCGGCACTGTCGGTCGAAGGCTGCCCCCGTGCCTGCTCTAGGTGGCGCGGCTCTGGCGCGCTCTGGCTTTCGGCGAGCTCCGACCGAGGAGACTGACGATCTCCTGCCGTGTCCGTTGCAGGGATCGCGCAGGCGCTGCCTTTCTTGTGCAGGTTCGAGCGTCCGTCTCCTAAAGCGGTAGGCCGCAGGTTCGAGTCCTGCCGGGGGCACTGGCGGCGGCGTGCGGAGATGTGGGCTGACCTGGGGTTTCCTGCGCCGAGGTGATCTGACGCCTTGACCCTGGGTGACCGTGATGACCCGCTGCGTACCGCCATTTGTGGGACCGCTGTGGGACCGGTGTGGGACCAGCCTCCCCGGGCTCCGGCCAGCACGTCGAAGCGCCGAGGTTCCGGAGGCGAGCAGAGGATCGCGACGAATGACCTAGTCATCGCCCATGCGGACGAGGCTCCAGAGCGGCGGGTCGCGCGTCGGTCGCGCGAGCCACGGGCGGCCGGATTATCTTGCGCCGCCGTGACGCGCATCCTGGGGATCTTGGTGCTGGCCGTGCTGCTCGGCGCCTGCGGCGGCAGCGACGACTCGGGCTCGTCGTCGCAGAGCGACGGTACGGCCGACGATGACTACGTCGAGGCGGTGACCGAGTCGCTCGGCGAGGGCTCGTCGCCGCTCACCGACGAGCAGCTGACCTGCATGGCGAAGGGGGCCATCGACGCCATGGGTGGTGCCGACGCCCTGCGCGAGGCCGGCGTGTCGCCCCAGGACTTCGTGGACGCCGAGAGCTTCACGTCGGCCGGTGTCGACGTGCCCGCAGACGCGGCCGAGCGTTACGCCGCGAGCATGAGTGAGTGCGGCGTGATCCCGGCCATGGAGAGCGGCGTCCTGAATGGGCTCGCCGAGGATCTCGGCGCCGAGATTCCTCCCGACGGCAAGGCGTGCTTGTCGGAGCATGTCGACGACGAGCGCCTGGGCAACACCATGGCGGGCCTGATCTTCAGCGTGAACGAGGACGGGGCCCTAGCGAGCGACGCCGGGCTGGAGACCATCCAGGCGATAGTGATCGATGCGCTCGTCGCGTGCCCGAGCGTGATGCGCGCGGTGCTGATGCCGGACGCGCCGCCTGCGCTCTCGCCCGAGGAGGAGACGTGCGTCACCGGTTTCGCCACCGCCCACCGCGACGTGATCGCCAGGATCTTCCCGCTCTACGGCGAGAGCCCCGAGGTCGTCCAGGAGGCCGCCGCTCAGCTGGCGTCCGCCTGTCCTTCGTCCGGCGCATAGCGCCACCTGCGTGAGCGCCCTCGATGGCGGCGACGTCGTCGCCAACCGGCTGATCGACGCGGCCATGGGCTCGACGCGCCAATGGATGGCGCAGGTCTCGGACACCTCACTTCGTGGGCGAACCCTCTGCGCCCCCCGTTGTGTGTCTCGTTGCCGGGCCCGGCTTTAGGCACGTCCGGCCGCCGGACGGGTGCCCCCGCGCCTGCCGTCGGCCAGCGAGTGCTGGAGAAGGCCGGACTGAGCGTGGCGTGCGAGATCGATCGCGCCGGCCGGTCCGAGGACCGGTCGGCATCACCGAGGCGCGCGACAGCAGCTCCACGATGTCGGTGCGGCCGAACTGCTCGGCCCAGTCGAGCGGCGTGGCGCGGTCGCTGTCCAGGTCCGCCCCAGACGACGGAGACGGGGTGGCGGGCGTCGGCGTTGGCGCCGTGACGGACGACGGCGGCCTCGCAGCGACGCGAGAACACATCATCCAGACGTCCGACGACCTGGATGCCGGCGCGGGTTGACGGCACGGGACGAGCCACTGAGGGACGTTCGGGTGTCCGTGTTGTGGGACCACTGTGGGACCAAGCCCAAGGGCGATACGTGATCAGGGCGCCTGACCAGGCCCGACACCGCGAGCGACGCGCGCCCTCGTAAGGTTCGGAGCCATCGGCGCCGACGCCCGCGCCGACACGCACTCCCCCATCCGGGGCGGAGTAGAGCAGCCCTGACGCGGGGATCGCCGCGGCGACCGGCGACGTGCCGCAGCCCGCGCGAACGTCCCGGGCCCCCGGGACACCAGCGTGGGGCATTCGGTATGTGTCGATCATCCACCAATGACGCCGGGATGTGGGGGAAGTCAGCGCACCGGGTACGCAGGCGCGGGATAGCCCGCGGCCAGCATGGGCGCGGCCACCGGGCGGCCGAACACGGCACGGGCCAGCCGCCAGGCCGAGCGGACGACAAGAAACAGACCGACGGCGCCGAACGGCAGGAGCACGACGACCAGGCCCCACGCATCGTCGCCGAAGAGGGGCACGCCGGCCGAGTCGACCGGCCGATCGATGCCGGCACCGAGGACGAACCCGGCCAGCGAGGCCGCCGGGAGCAGAACGAGGCCGAGCAGCAGGTCGACGGCGGCGGCTCCGGCGGCATAGGCGCGGGCCCACGGGCGGCGCGCGCCCTGGCGCAGGATCGAACGGGTGGCGACGTGCATCGCCGGGAGCAGGAACAGGAGCAGGACCGCCCATCCGACGGCGTCGGACGCATCTCGGATCGAGCTGACCGTGTCGGCCGAGACGCCGCCGGCGCCGTCGGGACTCTGGTGGTACTCGATCAGCGGACCGGCGAACGTCTCCTCGGCCCACAGGTAGACGACCAGGGCGCCCAACATCACCGCCAGCGCCCACCCCCTGCGGGTGCTGCTCAGCGCCCGGCGCACCGGCATGAACCGCGGCTGGACCGCCACCGCCGCAGCCCGGCGTGCCTGGGCGTCGGCGCGCTCGCGGTCGCGGCGGCTCTGGTCCTCGGCCCGACGCTGGCGGTCGACCGCACGGGCCGCCTCGCGCTCGCCCTGGGCCAGTGTGCGGGCGCGATCGGAGGTCATCACCGCCAACGTGGCGGCGGCCGGGTCGCGCTGTCCCTCGGCCGCGAGCTGGGCCCACCACAGTTGGCGGTGAGCGGCGGTCCGCCGCGCCGCGTGCAGGCGGCGGCCGAGCTGGCGCTCGTGCTCGGGGTGGACGGCGCACAGCAGCAGCGTGGCGAGGGCGCGGTGGCGCTCCGCTGGTGACGGCAAGCCGGCGTGTGGGCTGACCTGGGCCACGAGCCGATCGAACTCGCGCATCGCGGCGTGCCACCGCTCGTCGATGGCCGCAGCACGCTCCATGCCCGGGAGGGCCCGCCACAGGCGCAGAACTCGGGCGGCGGCGATCGACTCGAGGCGCTGTCCTCCGACGGCGTCGGTGGCGACGGGACGGACGATGCCGGCGACACGCTCTGCGCCCAGCCAGCCGCCCGGTACGGCCCGGCTTGCAGCCGCGAGCCCCTCGGGCGTCAGCAGGACGGGGCCGACCCGGGGCTCGATGCCGTGGTCCATCGCCAGCACCAAGCGGGCCATCGTGGCGGCGGGCGGTGCCTCGCCGGTGCCATCGGCGACGATGCGGTCGGCGTCCTGTGCCCGTTGAGCCTGGAGGAAGCCACGCAGCTCGCCCAGCCAGATGGGATCGCGGCGGACGAACACTTGCTCCGTGGCGTCGTCCCAGCTCCGCTGGAAGCTGGCGGCCAGCGACCGCAGGCCCCGGTGGTCCTCGCCGGCGTACCAGAACGCGGCGCCGACGCTCGGCTCGGGCTCATATCCCTCGGGCACCGCACGGGCCCGGCCGTCGGGGCGGGACGGCAGGGCCTCGACGTCCCACCCCAGCGCCACGACGGTCGGCACGACGGCGGTGCGATCGGCCAGGGTCCGGCCGAGGGCGGTCGGTTCGACCGGCTGGCCGGTGAGGCGGGCGAGCATGGTGCCGACCTCGGGGCGGTGGTCAGGGTCCTTGGCCAGCGCCGACCGGACCAGCATCGCGAGCGGGTCGGGCATGTCGGGCAGATCGGGCTGCTCGTGGACGATCCGATAGAACAGGGCGTCGGCCGGGCCCTTCCCGAATGGCGAGCGGCCCGAGGCGGCGAAGCCGACCACGAGCCCCCACGAGAAGACGTCGGCCGCCGGACCGCAGGGGCGGCCCTGCACCTGCTCGGGCGCCATCCACCCAGGCGTGCCGAGCGACGTGCCGGTCTTCGTGAGCGCCGGTGCCTCGCGCAAAGTGGCGATACCGAAGTCGATGACAACGGGGGTCTCGGGCGTGAGCAGGATGTTCGACGGTTTGAGGTCCCGGTGGACGACGTCGGCGTCGTGAATCGCCGCCAACGCGTCGGCCAGCGCCACCGCCAGGGCCACGAGCCGGTCGCCGGAGATCGGTCCGGAGTCGCTGACGGCCTCGTGCAGCGTCGGCCCGTCGACGAACGCCGTTGCCAGCCACGGGAGCGCGGCGTCGGCGTCGGCCGCCAGAACCCGGGCCACCCGTGGGCTGCGCACCCGCTCTACGGCCTCGATCTCCCGGCGGAAGCGGGCCCGGAAGGCGGCGGCGTTGGTGTCGCCGGTGCGGACGAACTTGACTGCGGCTGGGCCCATATCGGGATGCTCTGCGAGATAGACGACGCCCATGCCGCCCTCGCCGAGGCGGCCGACCACGTCGAACCCGGCGATGTGGCGCGGATCCCCCGGACGGAGACGGCCCACCGCACGCCAGCGCGTCATCTCAGGCACCAGCGCCGACGGTAGTGCGGGGACGTGGGAGTCCGGCCATCACCCCTGGCGGTCGGCGGCGCCCGGCCGGAAGATGTCACAGGGGCGGAGGAGGAAGGGGGCATGCGGGAGGAGTCTGCGGCCATCGACGCGGACGACCCCGTGCCAGGCGGGGGCGGCTGCGTCCGGCCGCCGGTCGCTGAGTGCCGCCCAGCGTGCGTACAGATGTTCTCCCGGTGTTCGCTCGGCGCTCACCCGACATGCACCGGCCGAACACCCAGGCCGGGGACAGTGACACGGTGACCAGGACCGAATGCGCGACGGGGGAAACGCCGCCGTAGCGGCGGCGGGGATCGGACCATGCCCGGCTCCCGCGACCAGTCCCTTCCCTCCCCCGGTGCCCGGTGCGTCGCCGTCCTCGTCGGCCTGCTCGCCCTGATGGGCGCCATCTCCTTCCTGGGCGACGCGATGAGTCCCGTGCTGCTCGGCCAGAACCGCCTGGCGCTGGTGGCCCTCACGCCCCGGTCGGCCTACGTCGTGGCGGCGGCGCGGGACGTCCCGCTCCCGCTGCTCCTGCTCGTGGCAGTGGCGCGGCTGGGCGTGGCCGACCCCGTGCACTTCGTGCTCGGGCGGGAGGCGGGCCCGGCCGTGCTCGCCCGGGCGCAGCGCAGCCGCCTGCTCGGCCGGGTGGCCCGATGGCTGCCATCGACGTCGGACAACCTCTGGCTGTCAGCCGTGGCGATCTCCCCGACGGCCAAGACGATGGTCGTCGCCGGCGGGCTCGACCTGCCGGCGACGCGGGTCGCGGTCGCCAACCTCTCCGGGACGGTCGCTCGGGTCCTGGTCGTCTGGACGGCGGGGCGGGCGTTCCCGTCGGCCGGCGAGGCGTTCGCCGTCCTGTCCGCGTGGGTGGCGGCGCCGTGCGCGGCGGGCGCCGCCGGGGTTCTCGTGATCCGGCACCGGCAGCGTCTGCGCATCGCCCTGGCCCGCCGCCTCAGCGAGCGCTGGCCGCGTCACGCCCCGGAACCCGCGGCCACGGCGTGACCGGGAAGCTCGGATACTCCGGCTCTTCCTTGCTGCCGGGCTCGCCCGCTGGCCTGCCGGCCGCCCGGCACCCACCCACCCGTCGGCCAATCCCATGCCCAAGGACCGCAGCCCAGCCAACTGGGCTCGTGCCCACTCGGTCCGAAGCGCCGAGAATGTGGACTCCGTCAACGAGTCCAGGTAGTCACTTCGTCACCTAGCGTGTGCGCGTGGCGAGTTTCACGACTCCTCCGGTACGTCGTGGTCGGGGGCGGGGACGAGCTCGAAGGTGGGGTGGGCCGGGGCGTCGGCGGCGATCGCGTCGTCCGTCGAGTCGGGCGTGACGCCGAACCGGCGGCGCACGAACAGGGCGGTCCGCATCGACAGGTAGGTGCGGAGGACCGGCACCGCCTCGTGCGCGTCGAGCTCCCGCGCCCGGTAGCTGCGGCGGTCGTCGCCGCGGCGCAGCTCCACGCGCCCGGCGGCGCGGAGGTTGCGCACCCAGGCCACGTCGCCGTAGGCGGACACGAGCCACACCCGGTCGCCGTCGACGACCGGGACGATGGGCGTGGTGCGCGGCTCGCCGCTGATGCGGCCGGGGACGGTCAGCAGCCGGAGGAACGTGGGACCGCGACCCCGGTCCAGCGCGCGGATCAGGCCCCGGTTCGCCCAGGCGAGGATCCGCGGCGGCCGCTGGGCGCCGGCGACCGGTGCGGCGCTCATTGCGGCGGCCCGCGGGCGGTCCCGCGGGCGCTCCCGGCGGCGCCATCAGGCTGTACTGGATGCCGGCGATGCGGGGGCCGCCGCCCTCGGGCACGACGACGAAGGACACGCGCGTGTCGCCCGGGACGGGGTGGCCCCGGGCCTCGCCGACCGCGTGCTGGCGGGCGACCACCACCGCGGCGCCGTCGAAGCGGCGGACCGAGACCTCGTCGAGGTCGAGGCGGTCGTAGCGCAGGTCCGGGCCGAGACGGTCCAGCCACGCGTCCCGGGGCAACATGAACCCGACGGGCCCGATGCCGACGAAGTCGCCGGCCAGCACGCCGTCGAGGCGGTCCCGGTCGCCCGTCCGCTCCGCCTCCGTCCAGTCGCTCAACAGGGTGTCGATGTCGGTGCTCATCTGGGCCTCCTAACCGTGTCGGGCCGGGGTTCCGGCGCTGCTGTCGGTCCGCCCGGGGAGATGTGGCGGCGGGCGGCGACGTTGTCGCCGAGCCGCTGCAAGAGCCGTCGCAGGGTCGCCAGATCCGCGTCGTCGAGGCCCGCCCGCAGCTGGCGGTCGAAGTCCTGCACGACGGCGACCAGCGACAGGAACAGCCGGTGCCCGTCGTCGGTGAGCTCGACGTCGTGGATCCGGCGATTGCGGGCGTTGCGGGTGCGCGTGACGAGGCCGGCGGACTCCATACGGTTGAGGTGATGGGTCAGCGTCGGCCCCTCGACCCCGATCGCCTCGGCAATCTCCCGCTGGGAGCCGTGCAAGCCCCCCTTCAGCGACGCCAGCACCAGCCACGCCGGAAGCGAGCCACCGGCCCCGGCGAGGGTCGCCTCGAACGCCCGGCTCACGCCCCTGGCGGTGCGCGTGAGGAACAGCCCGATGGGCTCCTGCGTCTCGGTCACGCACAAAACAATAGACATCGAACGATTCGATATCAACTATGTCGACGGGGAGGTCCTCGGGAGGGAAGACGAGATCGTCATCGATCAGCTGGTCGACCTTGCGCGCTTCGTCGAGCATCACAAGGAACCCGGCCTCTCGCTCGGACCCGACGGCGAACAGGTCCCCCTCCCTGAGATCTACCGCGTCCTTCGTCACGTGGTCGATGTGCTGCGCCAAGGCACGGCGACGTTGGTCGCTCCACAGGGAGGAGGAGCTCGGCGCGACCTGCGCCGAGCTCCTGGCGACTCTGCCGCACTGGTTCGGCAAGCCCCAGGCTCGCAGACGATCGGAGGGGGTGCATGTCGCTGGCCGGCTTCGTGGACGGGCGTCATCGTGTCGGAGAGGCGAGCTACTTCGTCAGCCAGGGCGGTACCGGGCCTCCCATGCTCCTGCTGCACGGCTTCCCGGAAACGCACGCCTGCTGGCACCGGATCGCGCCGCGTCTGGCGGAGGCCCATCGTGTCATCGCCCCGGATTTGCGCGGCTATGGCGCCTCGGAGGCCCCGCCGGGCGGGCCGCTCGGCGAGGGGTACACCAAGCGGGAGATGGCCGCCGAGTTGATCGCGCTCATGGCCGATCTGGGTCACGACCGATTCGCGGTCGTCGGCCATGACCGCGGCGGCCGCGTCGGCTACCGGCTGGCGCTCGACCATCCTGAGCGGGTGACGCGTGCCGCACTGCTCAACGTGGTGCCGACCGTCGACCAGTTCGAGCGCATGGGGGCGAGTCCGTCGCTCGGCTACTGGACGTGGTTCCTGCTAGCTCAGCCGGCGCCGTTCCCCGAGCGAGTGCTGCTGGCCGAGCCTCGCGCCCTGCTCGAGCACGTCTTCGCCACCTGGGCGAGCGACCCCGAGGCGATCGCTCCAGCGCAGCGTGACGCCTACCTGCGGGCGCTCACCCCCTCGACGGCCGCCGCCATGTCCGCGGACTTCCGCGCCAGCTTCCATCTCGACCGCCAACAAGAGCGCGACGACCGGGCCGTCGGCCGGCGCATCACCTGTCCGGTCCTGGTCGTGACCGGACAGGAGGAGGCCCAGCTCGCCGACGCCCCCGACGTGTGGGCGGCGTGGACTGACGACCTCGTGGCGCACCGCGTCCCCGGCGGCCACTTCAACCCCGAGGAGGCGCCCGACCAGGTCACCGAGATCCTCACCGGCTTCCTCGGGAACAGCGAACGGGGCTGACCTGCGCATCGCCCATGAGCAGGCTTCCAGGGTCGCCCGAGCGCTTGCCCTCTCGGGGCTGCTGGTCGCCGATGTCAACGGGTGGGACTGGACCCCAGCGGCGGTAGCAGCGTGCAGTCGAGGATGCAGCGGGTCTCGGTCACCGTGTTGGCCCCGAGGTGCCCGCCTCCCACAACGTCTCCTTGTGGGAGGCGTCCCAGATCCTTGTTGGCCTCCGGAGGCCGAGGGGTCGCATGATCGACTCACCCACGGCGGAAGGAGACCACATGCTCGCGAGGCACCCGATCGACGTGATGCTCACGGCCCCCGACCTGGCGGAGGTGAAGGAGTTCTATGGCGACAGGGTCGGACTTGACGTTCTGATCGACCGCGACGACTTCGTGACGTTCCGATGCGGCGGCGACCACCGGCTGGTGGTCACCCGGACCAGTACCCCGAGCCGCGAGCAGCAGACAAAGGCGAGCTGGCGGGTGACCGACGTCGCCGCCGAGGTCGCCGAGCTGCGCACCCGCGGCGTGGCGGTGGTCGACTACGACGAGCCCGGCCTCGTGACCGTGGACGGGGTCGCGGACGTCGGCTTCGCGCTGTCGGCGTGGTTCGTCGATCCCGGCGGCAACAGCATCGGCCTGCTCCAGTTCAAGGACGAGGGCTCGGCTTGACTCGGGAGGACCCGACGGAGCGGGGGGTCGGATCGCCGCCCGACGGCAGCGACGGTCCGGTCACGACGACCGTCACCCGGCGCGTGAAGCCTGGGCACGAGGTCTTCTACGAGCAGTTCCTGGAGGGGATCATCGCCGCCGCGACCCGGTTCCCGGGCCACCTGGGCGTCGAGGTCTTCCGGCCCACGAGCACGTCCGAGGGCGAGTACCGGATCGTCTACCGGTTCGACACCGGCGAGCACCTGCGGGCCTGGCTCGACTCCGACGAGCATGCCGCGTGGCTCCAGCGGGCCGAGCCGCACGTGATCGGGCCCATGCGCACCCAGTTCCTGACCGGGCTCGAGTCATGGTTCACGCTCCCGGGCCGCCCGGGCTCTCCGCCACCGCCGCCGTACAAGATGGCCCTGGTCACCTGGATCACGATCTTCCCGCTGATCACCCTGGTGGTCCTCGCGCTCGATCCGCTGCTCGTGCGGCTCGACCTGGTTCCCCGGCTGGCCGTCACCACGGCCGTGACCGTCCCGATCATGACCTGGCTCGTGATGCCGCGGGTCACCCGGCTCCTCCGCGGCTGGCTCTACCCGCAGGGCTGATCCGGCGCGATGTCCACCACCGCTCGGGGCCTGTCGTGGATGACGAAGGCCAGGCTCGAGACGTTCTCCGACGGCGTGCTGGCGATCGTCATCACCCTGCTCGCACTGGAGCTGCGGCCGCCCGACGTCGAGGGGGGAGGGACGCTGGCCCGCGCTCTGGGAACAGTGGCCGAGCTACCTCGCCTACCTGCTGGCCTTCGCGCAGATCGGGGTGATCTGGCTGAACCATCACCGGCTGTTCGACCAGGTGCAGGGGGTCGACGGCAAGCTCCTCCTGCTCAACCTCAACCTGCTGATGTGGATCACGCTGATCCCGTTCCCCACGACGCTCGTCGCCGAGCACCTGCGGGGCGGCGGCGAGGCGACGAAGACCGCGGTGGCGGTGTTCAGCGGGGTGCTGTTCATGACGTCGATCGCCTTCACCGCGTTGTACGCCTGGATCACCCACGACGCGCGGCTGGTCCATGCGCTGCCCCCGCGTCGCGTGGTGGTCGCGGCCCGCATGCGGTTCGGGATGGGTCTCGCCGCGTACGGGCTGGCGGTGGGCCTGGCGTTCGTCGTGCCCTACGCCGCGCTCGCGATCCATGCGGCGAGCGCCGGCTACTACGCCTTCGACCAGGCGACGCTCGACGCGGCCGGGCGGGCCGACATGGACGGGTCCGCCGGATGACCACGGGCGTTCGGGCGGCGACGACGGACGAGCTCGGCACCCTGGCCGCCGTTCTGGGCCGTGCGTACGCCGACGACTCCGTGTGGAGCTGGGTCTATCCCCAGCCCGACCCGAGCCGCCGGCTCGCCAGGATGTTCCGCCCGCTGCTGCGGGCCACGCAGGACCGCGGGGCGACGGTGGCCGGCGGCGGTCCGCACCTCTGGCCGATGTGGCGCGACCCGCCTCGGCCTCCTCAGTAGCGCGGGGTCGGCGGGATCTCCTCGCCCCGGCGGACCGCCTCGACCACCGCGAGGGCCTCCGGCAGCCGGTACTCCTCGCCGTAGACCGAACCCGGCCGGCGGGGGGCCTCCATGACCGCGGCGTCCGCGTTCGAGCCCAGGTCGACGGCCGCGAACCCGGCGTCCTCGATCAGCGTGGACACCGTGCGCTTGGCCGCGGGGTAGTCGCCGCACAGGAACAGGACCGCACGCTCGTCGCCGCGCCGGCGAGAGGCGTCCGCCTGGAAGCCCGAGGTCAGCGTGTTGAACGCCCGGACGTAGCGGGCGCCCGGCATGCGCGCCGAGTTGAACTGGGCCACCGTCTGGCCGTCGAGCGGCCCGGGGCCGGCGCCGAAATGGTTCGTGGTGTCGATGACGACCCTGCCGGCCAGCGGTCCCGCCGCCGCGAGCGCCTCGTCGATGGCGTCCCACGGGACGGAGAGCATCACGACGTCGGCGTCGGCTACGGCATGGGCCGGAGTGGCCGCGGTGACATGGTCGCCGAGCTCGGCGGCGCGGGCGGCTAGCTGGTCGGGATGCCGGGAGAAGCTGATCAGCACGTCGTGACCGGCCCGCGACCACGACCGGGCGGCAGTGCCGCCGATTCGGCCGGCTCCGACGATGGCGATGCGCATCGCTGTCGGTGTAGACGCGATCGCCACCGGCGTCCAACATCGATGGGGGCGGGCGGCGACAAGCCTCCGTTGTGGCGGGCGGGGGTTATGGTCCGGCTTGGTGACCCCCGATCTGCGGCAGATGCGCTATGTCGTGGAGGTGGCGAAGGAGCGGAGCTTCTCGCGCGCCGCGCTCAACCTGCACGTCGCGCAGCAGGCGGTGTCGCAACAGGTCAAGGCCGTCGAGGCAGCGCTCGGCGTGCGGCTCTTCGACCGGACCAACCGGGGCGTCGAGCTGACGGCGGCCGGCGAGACGTTCGTGCAGGAAGCGCGGCGCACGCTCGACGCGGCCGACCGCGTTGGGCCACGAGCCCGGGCTGCGGCGCGGGGCGAGGTGGGAACGCTTCGCCTCGCGTACACGCTGTCCACCGTCTACGAGACGCTACCGGCGTTGGTCGATGCGCTCGCGGCCGAGCACCCCGAGCTCCGGGTGCGGCCGCGGGAGGTCTTCGCCGAGGACATCGAGCGGATGCTCGGCGAGGGACGCATCGACGTGGCGCTGGCCCCCCACGTCGGCCCCCGGCCAGGGGTCGACCGGCAACGCGTCCGGGACGAGCCGTTCGTGGCCGCCGTGGCCGAGACCCACCCGCTCGCTGCCGAGCCGCAGATCGCGCTGGCCGCGCTGGCGGACGAGACGGTCGAGCTGTGGCCGCACGCCATGTCCCCGGGCTACTACGACGCCGCCGTCGCCGCCTGTCGTGACGCCGGGTTCGAGCCCCGGCTCGACGAGCAGGCCGCCGGTTCGACGGTGTGGGGCGACATCGCCCGCGGGCGCGGCGTCGGCCTGGTCGTCGGGTCGCTCCGCCACCAGCTCCCGCGGGGCCTCACCCTCTTGGCGCTCGCCCCGCCGGTGCCGACGTTGGCGATCGACCTCGTCTGGCCGGTCGACCGCACCACGCCGGCCGTCCGCCGGCTGATCGCGGCCGCCGACCCGGTCTCGCACGACCACGGCTGGCTCACGGACACGTGACCACGACGGTCGCCGACAGCGGCGGCCGCCTGGCACCTCCCGTTGGTTCCCCATGCCAGGCCATCACGCAACTAAAGGTTGCGTATAGGCCCAACGCCGGGTAGCGTAACCCGCAACCAAACGTTGCGGAAGGTGGCGAGCATGGAATTCGGAACGATCGAGCGGGAGATCCACATCGACGCGTCACCCGAGGTCGTCTTCGACGTGGTGAGCAGTCCCGAGCACCTGCGCGAGTGGTGGCCGGACGAGGCGGAGTTCCCGGCCGTGCCCGGGGGCAACGGGGCGGATCGGCTTCGGCGACTTCTCGCAGGGCGGCAACTGGGTGCAGTTCGCGGTCGTCGACGCGGTGCCGCCGCGGCTGTTCTCCTTCCGGTGGACCCACGAGGAGGACGAGTCCGCTGCACCGGACAACTCGCTGCCTGGTCGTCTTCGAGCTCGAGCCCGCCGGGAGCGGGACGCGCCTGCGGATGACCGAGAGCGGCTTCCGCGAGCGCGGCTGGGACGACGCGAAGGTCGCCGCCGAGTACGCCGAGCACGTCACCGGCTGGGACTTCTACCTGCCGCGGCTCGCCGGCCTACGCCGCGGCAGGTCGGCGCGGGCGCATGAGCGTGATCGTCGACGACGACCTCTGGTCGGCGGTCGGCGACCCGACCCGGCGCCGGATGCTCGACCTGCTCCTCCGCGACGGCAGCGGGACCGCGACCAGCCTGAGCGAGCACCTGCCGGTGACCCGCCAGGCGGTGGCGAAGCACCTCGTCGTCCTCGACCGGGTCGGCCTCGTGCACGCCACCAGCGCCGGCCGCGAGAGGCAGTTCCGCGTCGATCAGGCCCAGCTCGCCCGCGCCGTCGCCCAACTCGCCGACGTCGGCGCGGCCTGGGACTCCCGTCTCCAGCGCATCAAGCGCATCGCCGAGACGATCCAACGCGCCGGGGACACCGATGACGAGACCGACAACAAGCAATAGCGAAAGGAACACGGAAATGGCAGACATCCTTCACCGCATCGGCGTCGAGCAGTCCTCCCCGGAGCAGGTCTACGACGCGCTCACCACCCTGGACGGCCTGTCCGGCTGGTGGACCGAGAAGACGTCGGGGGATACCGACGTCGGTGGCGTGATCGAGTTCCGGTTCGGGCCCGGCGGGTTCGACATGAAGGTCGTCGAGCTCGATCCGGGCCGCCTCGTCCGCTGGGAGGTCGTGGACGGACCGCCGGAGTGGATCGGCACGCACGTGCAGTGGGACCTCAGCCAGGACGGCGACTACGCGATCGTGCTGTTCAAGCACGAGGGCTGGCGCGAGCAGGTCGAGTTCATGAACCACTGCAGCACCAAGTGGGCCACCTTCCTGTTGAGCCTCAAGCAGCTCCTCGAGACCGGCGACGGCGCCCCCGACCCGCGCGACGTGAAGATCAGCAACTGGCACTGACCGGCGAGGTGAACGTGTTTCACCAGATGGTCGGGAACGACGAGAGAGGGCCTGTGACCGGGCCCTCTCTCGTCGCGCCCGGCCTGAGCATGTCGCCGGACTGCTCCTACGCGGCGCTGGCCCCGCAGGGCGTCGCCTGCGGCACCGATCTCGGCAGACTGGCCACATGCCTGTCGAGCTCAACCACACCATCGTGGCGGCACGTGACGCGGAGACTTCGGCGCGATGGTTCGCCGAGCTGTTCGGCGTTGTCCCGCCCGAGCCGTTCGGACACTTCTGGCAGATCTCCACAGCCAACGGCGTCGGTCTCGACTTCGCCGGTGCCGGGGGCCAGGACATCACCCCGCAGCACTACGCCTTCCTGGTCTCCGAGGCCGAGTTCGACGCGATCTACGGCCGGGTGACCCAACGGGGCCTCGACCATTGGGCCGATCCCACGCGGCGCCATCCGGGCGAGATCAACCACCACGACGGCGGGCGCGGGGTGTATTTCTTGAGCAACGACGGCCACTTCCTCGAGATCATCACGCGCCCCTACGGCAGCGGCGGCTGAGCTGCGCCGGAGGCCGTCCAGTCTCGGCGGCCTCCATGCGGGTGTGCCAGCCGTCCACGTCCCTGGTTTAGACCGGCCAGGGTGAAGGGAAGGTCATCTAACGGTCAATCGACCGCAGCGCCGGTCGATTGCGGGGGGTAGTCAGATGCGCAGGTCGTTCGCAGTTCCCGGGTTGGCCGCCATCGTCACGCTCGGGGTGCTGACCAGTGTCAGCGCGCCCGGCAGCCTGGCGAGCCCCGGCCAGGAACCTCCGTCGGCACCGGGCGGCGGTGGCATCGTCAGCGACACCGCCAGTTCGCTGGACGAGGACAACCGCACGGGCCGGGTCGAGCCGACGGCGCGCCAGCTGGCGCTCGGCGCCGCGGCTGGCGCACGGGCCCGGTTCAACGCCCTCGGCACGCCGAGCGTGGTCACTGCCGGCGGCAGCGCGCTCGCCACCGGCCTGCCGGCCGACCCCGTGGCCGCCGCGCGCGCCTACATCGACGGCAACCGTGAGTTCCTCGGCCTGACGCCGCGAGCGGCCGCATCGCTCGACGTCGTCACCGTCGCGCCGATGGGCGAGGGTGCTGCCGTGGTGCTGCAGCAGCGGTTCGGCAACCTCGTGGCCGGCCACGACGGGATCCTCGTCGTCGGTGTCCGCAACGGCACGGTGTCCTACGTCAGCGGGTCGCTGGCTCGCGACGCGGCGCAGCCGGCGCCCGCCCAGCTCACGTCCGCCGAGGCGGGGCAGATCGCGGCCCGGGACGCCGGCGTCGGCGCCGACGCCGTCCAGGACGTCGAGCTGGTCGCGGTCCCGACCCCGTCGGGAGCGCGCGCGGCATACAACGTGCTCGTCATCGACGGCGCCGCGGCCGAGCCGGTCGGCGTGTCCACCTTCGTCGACGCTCGGGACGGCACCGTCCTGGTCCGCGAGGACATCGTCGACCACGCCACCGACGACCCCGAGTGGGAGGTGTTCCCGCTCTCACCCGCGGTCGACTACTCCTCGACCGACACCCGTACGCGCTGGTGCTTCACGCCGCTGGCCGGCTGCGACGAGGTCGTCGGCACGTCGGCGTCCCCGCGGGCCTGGGACAGCCCGGTGTCCAACCAGCAGCAGTCGTCCCAGACGACCGACGGCAACAACTCGTTCGCGGTGCACAACTGGTTCAACAATGACCCCTTCTCCGTGGGCACGGAGCTGGCCACGCCCCGGCCGGCGCGTGACTACGCCTATGCCTGGCAGAACCAGTGGTTCGAGGACCAGTGCGCGCCGACCACGTTCGAGAGCCCGCAGCGCAACGACATCGACGCGGCTCGGGCGAACCTGTTCGCCATGCACAACCGGATGCACGACTGGTCCTACCACCTCGG
Organism: uncultured Acidimicrobiales bacterium; assembly: GCA_963739835.1. Classification (GTDB taxonomy): domain Bacteria; phylum Actinomycetota; class Acidimicrobiia; order Acidimicrobiales; family VFJN01; genus ZC4RG19. Next base: position 477,497 of record CAVUBW010000024.1, on the reverse strand, counting down.
CTTCACCGAGGCGACGTTCAACATGCAGGAGGACAACTTCGCTCGGGCCCCCGGCAGGGCGACCCCGAGCAGGGCAACGCGCAGGCCGGCGGGGTCAGCGGTGGCCCGCCGAACTTCGCCGCCCGCGACAACGCCAACCAGATCACGCCGCCGGGACGGGCGTCCGCCGATCACCAACATGTACCTGTGGCAGTCGATCGCCGGCGCGCTTCTACGCCCCGTGCGTCGACGGCGACTTCGACATGACGGTCATCGCCCACGAGTACACCCACGCCATCACCAACCGCATGATCGCCGGGCCGAACGACGGGCTCAACTCGCCGCAGGGCATGAGCGAGAGCTGGTCGGACCTGATGGCGATGGAGTACCTGAACGAGCACGGCTACGCGCCGTCCGGTCAGCAGGCGTTCACCATCGGCCAGTACGTCACGTCGGATCCCGTCGCGGGCATCCGCAACTACAACATGAGCGCGAGCCCGCTGAACTACAGCAGCGTCGACTACGACTTCGTCGGCCTGCAGGTCCACGCCTCCGGCGAGGTCTGGAGCGCGACGAACTTCGACATCCGGGCCGCCATGATCGACAGGTACGGCGCCGGCACGCCCGACCTGCAGAAGTCGTGCGCCAACGGGGCCACTCCCGTGACCGCCTGCCCGGGCAACCGGCGCTGGGCCCAGCTGGTGTTCGACTCGTTCCTGCTCATGGCCGACAGCCAGGAGAGCATGGTCGACGCCCGCGACGCGCTGCTGGCGGCGGACGGGATCCGGTTCGGCGGCGCCGAACCACGACATCCTGTGGAACGCCTTCGCCCGGCGCGGCCTCGGTGAGGGCGCGGTCAGCAACGGCGCCGGCGACGCGAACCCGACGCCGAGCTTCGCGTCGCCGTTCGCCACCGAGGCCACGGCCACCTTCGCCCCTGTCGACGAGGCGGGTGCGCCGGTCGCCGACGCGCAGCTGTTCGTCGGTCGCTATCAGGGCCGGGCGGTCCCGGTCGCCGACACGTCGGCCGCCACGCCGCTGCCGGCGACGGTCGCGCTCATGCCCGGGACGTACGAGTTCGTGGCCCGCGCCCCGGGCCGCGGGCTGCAGAGGATCGGGCCCGTCACGGTGGCCCCGGGGCAGAGCCTTGCCCTCGGCGGGACCATGTCCACCAACCTGGCCTCCGCGGCGGGCGGCGCTACCGCCACCGGGGACGGCGTCAACGTCGCCCGGCTGATCGACGACGACGAGGCGACGAACTGGGCGTCGCTCGGTGCGCCCGTCGCCGGCCGGGGTGTCGTGGTGGATCTCGCCGGTGGCCGGCAGCTGGTCAGGCGGGTCCAGGTCAGCGCCATGCTCCGCCCGCCGATCGCCGGCGACGCGGACCCCGCTACGCAGAGCCGGTTCTCCGCGCTTGCGCCAGTTCCGTGTCCTTGCCTGCAACGCGGCCGGGCCCGTGGACTGCACCGACCCGGCAGACTTCACGCCGGTCTTCACGAGCCCGGCCGACGCGTTCCCCTCGATCGCACCCCGGCCGCGGGCGCCGGAGCTCATCGTGCGCTCGTTCGACATCCCCAACACCAACGCCACGCACCTGCGTTTCGAGGTCGTCACCAACCAGTGCACCGGTGCCCCCGCCTACGCCGGCGAGCAGGATGCCGACCCGCGAGCGGGCACCGACTGCACGACCAACAGCCCGCAGGCGGCCAACGTCCGGGCCGCGGAGTTCGAGGCCTTCGCCGCCTAACCCCGGTCATCGCCGTCCTAGCCGACGCCGACCCCGCGACAAACGCGCGATCTACGACGAGCTGGGCGTGAACCTCACGTACCACCCGGGCAGAAGGGTGCGCGTCCGCGCAGGTGGCCGTGTACTTGGGGTTCGTGTCGGAGGGGCGACACAAACCCCAAGTCCTCGCCGGTTAGGCCCGCAGCGGGCGGAAGAAGTCCCGGAGGTCCCCGACCAGCAGGTCTGCGGCGTCGTAGGGCGCGAAGTGGCTGCCCCGGTCGTAGTGGCGCCAGTGGACGATGTTCGCGTGGTCGCGCCGGGCCAGCTTGGGCACCGACTGGAAGTCCTCGGCGAAGATGGCGACGCCCGTAGGCACCGTGGTCGGCTCGGTCGGCCGGTCCAGGGCGTGCGCCTCCTCGAAGTAGTAGCGCATCGACGAGCCGATCGTCCCCGTCAGCCAGTACAAGGCGGCGTTGGTGAGGACGTAGTCGGGGTCGGTCCAGTCCCGGTACAGCTGGGACACCCACGCCAGCCACCCGGCCGGCGAGTCCTGGAGGGCGTAGGTCAGCGTCTGGGGCTGGGCGGACTGGTACTGGTTGTAGGCGAGGCCGCCGGCCGCCATGAAGTCCTCCAGGAACTTCAGCGCCGCGAAGTCCTCGTCGGTCATGCCCTCGAACTCGGACGGGTCGCCCGAGGGGAACGAGAACAGCTGGGTCACGTGCACGCCGACCACCCGGTCGGGCGCGTGGCGGCCCACCTCGGGCGAGACCATCGACCCCGAGTCGTTCCCATGGGCGCCGAAGCGGTCGTAGCCCAGGCGGTCCATGAGCTCGACCCAGGCCCGGGCCACCCGGCGCATGTCCCAGCCGGGCGCCCGGGTCGGCCCGGACAGCCCGACGCCGGGGCGGGACGGGACCACCAGGTGGAAGGCGTCGGCGGGGTCGCCGCCGTGGGCCCCGGGGTCGGTGAGCGGACCGATCACGTCGAGGTACTCGACGACCGTCATCGGCCAGCCGTGGGTGGCGATCAGCGGGAGGGCGTCGGGTTCGGGCGACCGCACGTGCAGGAAGTGGACGTTCTCGCCGTCGATCGTGGTCGTGAACTGGGGGAACTCGTTGAGCCGGGCCTCCTGCGCCCGCCAGTTCCAGCCGGTGCGCCAGTGGTCGACGAGTGTGCGCACGTGGTCGAGGGGCACGCCGTAGGCCCACTCGACGCCGGGGAGCTCGTCCGGCCAGCGGGTCCGGTCGAGCCGGTCGCGCAGGTCGTCGAGGTCGGCCTGCGCGACGTCGAGCCGGAACGGTTGGACGTCCGCGTCGCTTGCTGCAACGGTCATGGGTATGCATCCTCCAACGGTCGTGCGCAGCCACCCTGCGCGGGGCACGGAGCGGAGCGATCCGCCCGGCCACATTACGAAGCGAAGCACTTCGTTTCACGGCACCCCCCGGTGACCGATCCGCTTCCCCGGGGGCGCCAGGCCGAGGCGCGGCGCAACGACGTGGCGATCCTCGACGCCGCCCGGGCCGTGTTCATGGCCGACCCCGACGCCCCGATATCCGCCGTGGTCGCGCGCGCCGGCGTCAACGTCAGCTCGCTGTACCGCCGGTTCGCCAGCAAGGAGGACCTACTCCGCCGGCTGTGCGCCGACGGTCTCGCCGCCTACGTCGAGATCGCGTGGAGGGCCGTCGAGGACATCGAGCACGCCGGCCCGGGCCGGTGGGCGGTCTTCGCCCGCTTCATGCACGAGATCGTCGAAGCCGACACGTTCGCGCTGACGATCCGGCTCGCCGGCCGGTTCCGGCCGACCGAGGCCGAGCAGCGCGACGCGAGCGAGGCGTTCCTGCTCAACGAGCGGCTCGTGCAGCGGGCGCAGGAGGCGGGCGTGCTGCGCGCCGACGTCAACGCCCACGACCTGAGCTTCGTATTCGAGCAGCTCAGCAACCTGACGGGGGCGACGCCGGAGCGCACGGCCGAGATCCGGGCGCGCTACCTCGAGATCCACCTCGACGGGCTGCGCGCCGCGGGGGCCGGTCCGCTGCCCGGCCCGCCGCCGACCGGGGACGAGCTGCGGGCCCGCTGGGAGCCGCCGGCGCCGACCGGGCGCCGGGCGCCCCCCTGACGGATCAGTCCCCGCCGCGCTGGCGGCGGGGCCGGTAGCGGACCCGTGGAGTGCCGGTCGAGCCGTTGGACCGGTTCCTGACCTGCCCGGCTACCCCGCCGAACATGTCCGCATCTCGGTGACAGCCCAGGGCTGGATCGCCGCCGTCCCCATCGACGGCGGTGTCGAGGCACACGCCCTCGGTGGTGAGGCGGTCCTCGCGACCCGCCACGCTCCCTCCGGTCCGTAGCGGGCCGGATCGGGATCGGAGCGACGCCTCGTCGGGTCCGCGCCAGCGGCCCCGATCGACAATGCTGCGGGGTGATGACACACCGCCGCGCCCTGCCCAAGACCCTGCTCCTGGCGGCGGCCGCCGTGCTGACGGCGGCCGCATGCCGGCCGATCGACCCGGGCGTGGGCGGTGGCGGTCCCGGGCACCAGCGGCCGGTGCGCCTCAACGACATCCAGGTGCTCGCCTCGCACAACAGCTATCACATCGAGCCCGAGCCGGCGCTGCTCAGCGTGCTCCACGCGTTCCTCGGTTCGGCGGCCGACGGGTTCGAGTACACCCATCGCCCGCTGGCCGACGAGCTCGACACCGGCGTCCGCCAGATCGAGCTGGACGTGTTCGTCGACGACCCCGGCGGCGGCCGCTTCGCCCACCCCAAGGCGGTGGCGCTGTTCGGCGTGGCCCCGCCCGACCCGGCGCTGGCCGGGCCCGGGCTCAAGGTGTTCCACGTCCAGGAGGTGGACTTCCGCTCGACCTGCCCGACCCTGGTCAACTGCCTGACGCAGGTCCGGGACTGGTCCGACGCCCACCCACGCCACCTGCCGATCACCATCCAGATCGAGCCCAAGGACGACACCATCCCCGACCCCGGTCTCGGGTTCGTGCAGCCCATCCCGTGGACCGGTCCCGCCTTCGCCGAGCTCCAGCACGAGATCGACTCGGTCTTCCCGGCGCCCCGGGTGCTGACGCCGGCCGAGGTCCGGGGCCACGCCCCCACGCTGGCCGACGCGGTGCGGGCCGGGCGCTGGCCGGGGCTCGACCGGGTGCGGGGGCAGGTGCTGTTCATGCTCGACGACCACGGCGCCAAACGCGATGCCTACCGGGCCCAGTTCCCCGACCTGGCGAACCGGCGGATCTTCGTCGACGTCCCCGAGACCGACCCGGATGCCGCCATCATGGTGGTGAACGACCCCGTGGCGGACGGGGACCGGATCAGGACGCTGGTGCGGGAGGGCTTCATCGTCCGGACCCGGGCCGACGCCGACACCGTCCAGGCCCGCTCGGGCGACACCACCATGCGGGACGCGGCGTTCGCCAGCGGCGCCCAGTACGTCTCGACCGACTACATCTTTCCCGACCCCCGCTTCGGCACGGGCTACGTGGTGGATCTCCCCGGCGACTCGACCGCCCGCTGCGACCCGGTGCTCGTGGCCGTGCGCTGCCAACCCCGGGACCTGCGCGGCTGACTGGCGGCGGGTCAGCGTGGCTGCCGCAGGTAGACGTCGGCAGCGGTCCGCAAGCTGACGGCGGCCAAGCGGCCACACCTCGTCCCGATCCACGACGCCTACGTAGCTGACGCAACGAATCCCGTGACCGATCAGACCCCGGCCAGCGAGGTGGCGGACCGCGTGAACCCGCGTTGCTGCGCCCAGATGTCGAGGGTGAGGGTGGCGACGTCGTCCACCAGGGGGATCACCTCGACTCCACCCCGCTCGCGGAGATCGAAGGTCTTGATGTAGCCCAGGCAGGTGGCACAGGTGTCGACCCGGGCCCGGCGTTGCTCCTCGACCAGGAACGACTCCATGCTGCGAGGGTCCTCCTCGCCGCAGCCGACGCAGGTGGCCCGGGGGAACGACCACCACGACCCGCAGCGGCCGCAGACCAGCGACCGCGGGGATCCCGCCATGAACTCTCCGCTCTCCTCGGCGATGACCGAGGCCTGGGGTTGACCGCCGCACACCGGACAGGCCGATCCCGTCCAGTCGTCGGGGACGACGATGTCCCGGGCGCCGCGCTCGATCACCGGTCCGGCGGCGACCCGCAGCCAGAAGGCCACGCGCGGCTCGACCAGCGTGACGTCGTCGATCCAGGTCTCGACCACGGCGGCCAGCGGGGACGGTTCGAGCGTCCGCAGGTGGGCCCCGGCTTCCCGCAGGGGTTCGGGGACCGCGTCGTGCAGGGCAGCCGCGGCGCGCGGCCGACCTCCTCGACGATGGCCGGGACGGCCGCATCCACGTCGAGCAGCGGGAACCCCTCGGGGTCGGACCGGCTGGGGGCCACGGGCGCAGTGGTCGAGCGGTCCTGCTGGTAACGCAGCACGGCGACCAGCACCGACAGGGGGCCTCGGGTCGCTCCGTTCGCCTGGTCGCGGAGCTGCTCGGCGCGGGCGAGGCGCGGCCCGAACTCGCCAGGGCCCCCGCGTGGCCCTCGCCTCACGGCTCGCGGTCCGGCCGACGCTCGTCGGGCGCGCCGTCGTGCCCGTCCGCCTCGCTCGCGTCGGCCCTGGCCTCGGCGGCCTCGGCCTCCGGCTGCCTCGCCTCCTCCGCGGTCAGCCGCTCTGCCGGACGCTCCCGCGCGACCTGCTCGCGGTACCACCGTGGATGGTGCCAGGCGGCCCAGGCCCGGGTGACCCGTCCGGACGTCATGCCGGCCAGGGTCCCCGAGAACAGGAACGCGGACAGCAGGACGTGGATGATGAAGCCGGCCACCATCAACAGGAACGCCACGTTGTGGATGAGCCGTGACAGCTGGTCGATCCCGGCCCCGGCGATCGACGGGAACCACAGGGGTATACCGGTCACCAGCAGCACGATCCCGAGCACCAGCGAGGCCCAGTAGTAGCCCTTCTGGCCACCGTTCCAGCGCCCACTGTCGACGGCGACGTGGCCGCGGCGGACGTAGTCCCGCAGGTTGCGGAACCATGCCCAGTCGGCGCGGTCGAGCCACATGTCCCGCGCCCAGATGACCAGCATCAGCAGCAGCCCGGCGGTGAACACCAGGCCGATCCACGGGTGGGCGGCCCGCATGGTCTGGCCACCGCCGAACAGGCCGGACAACCACGCCAGCCGGGGATAGGCCAGCGCCAGGCCCGACAGCATCAGCGCCACGAAGGTGATGGCGACCACCCAGTGCAGAATCCGCTCGAACAGGCTGTAGCGGACCAGCTCGGGCTCCTCGGCCTCGACGAGCTCGGCTTCGGGCTCGGCGGGTCCGGGCCCGATGGGCTCGGCCTCGGCGACGGGAGCGCCGCGCCTGGTCTCGGTGACGGTCACGGTTTGTCCTCCCCTCGCTCGTCGCCCGACTCGTCGTCGGGGCGGCTCTCCTCGGCCTGGGCACCGGGGTCGGTCACGGCCTGGACGTCACCCTCCGCTCCGGTCTCACGCCCGGCCTCGGTCTCGCCCTCGGTCACGGCCGGGGGCGGCGGCGCTGCGCCGTCGGCCCGGCCCAGGCGCTCCGCCTCGGCGACCGCCACGGCCTGAGACGGCGGCGCCTTGCGACCGGTGCGCAGCCAGTAGACACCGGCGCCGATCAACCCCGCCCAGATGGCCACGGCCCCCACCCCGCGGACGGCCCGCAGGGCACCGATGAAGCTGAACGTCGAGCGGACCTCGGGATCCTTCGGCAGCCCGTAGTCGTCGAGCATGTTGCCGCGGGGCACCACGTACATCATGTGGAGCCCGTTCACCCCCGACGGGTCGTACAGCAGGGCGTCGTCGAACCCGCGATCCTTCAGCTTGCCGACCTTGGTCTCGCCGTACGCCAGCATCTCCTGGCGCGACCCGAAGCGGATCGACCCCGTGGGGCACGCCTTCACGCACGCCGGCTCGAGGCCCCCGGCCACCCGGTCCACGCACATCGTGCACTTGTAGACCTTCTTGGTGGTCTGATCGAAGCGGGGGATGTCGAAGGGGCAGCCCGACACGCAGTACTGGCAACCGATGCACTTGGACTGGTCGAAGTCGACGATGCCGTTCTCGTACTGGACGATCGCCCCGGGAGCCGGGCAGGCCAGCAGGCAGCCGGGCTCGTCGCAGTGCAGGCAGCTGTCCTTGCGGATCAGCCAGGCGAGATCGCCGTTGTCGAGGTCGACCTCCTTGAACCGCATGAGGTCCCAGGTGGTGGCGCTCAGGTCCTCGTGGCTCTGGTAGCTGCCGAAGTTGGAGGTGTCCTCGGGCTCGAGGTCGTTCCACTCCTTGCAGGCGACCTCGCAGGCCTTGCACCCGATGCACAGGTCGATGTCGACCAGCTTCGACACCTCGGCGCTCTCGCGCCGGATGTTGGTGCCGGAGGAGGGTGACGCCGACTTCCGGCGGACGGCCAAGCCGAGCTCGGTGGTCATGGCGTACCCCCTCCTACGGCTTCTCGATGTTGACCAGGAAGCCCTTGTACTCGGGCGTCCGGACGTTGGCGTCGCCGATGTAGGGCGTCAACAGGTTGGCCATCATCGGCGTCGCACTGCCCTCTCCCTTGCCTCCCGCGTAGTGCCAGTGGACGGGGATGCCGACCTGGTAGACGACCTTGCCGTCCCCGACCCGCAACGGACGCATGCGCTTGGTGACGAGGGCGACGCCCTCCACCTCGCCCCGCTTGGACATCACCCGGACCCGGCCGCCGTTCTCGATGCCCTTCTTCTCCGCCAGCTCGACCGGGATCTCGACGAAGAAGTCGGGCATCGCCTCGACCAGGTACGGCACGTTCTGGGTCACGTAGTGCTCGTGCTCGGTGACCCGGTAGGTCGTGGCGACGTACGGGAACTCGGCGTCGTCCTCGGCGAAGCTGGCCGGAGCGTCCTCGTACAGGAATGCGGCGGGGTTCCGCCGCGTGCCTGACAGCAGGTTGTCGATGGGCCCCTCGGTCTGCTCGTAGTGCTCGGGGAACGGTCCGTCGGTGGTGAGGTTGCGCGGGGCGAACAGCCGGGACACACCTTCGCCGGTCATGATGAACGCCCCCTGGCCGGCCGTGGGGGCCGACGTGGCCGGGAAGTCGGGGACGTCGCCCACCCACTTCGCTCCGTCCCAGCTGATGCCCGGCCGGGTGGGATCCCAGGGCTCGCCGTTGGCGTCGGCCGACGCCCGGTTGTAGAGGATCCGCCGGTTGAGCGGCCACGACCAGGCCCAGTTGTGGAAGAAGCCGAGGCCGGTGGGGTCCTCGACCCCGCGCCGGTTCATCTGGTTGCCTGCCTCGGTCCAGGATCCGCAGTAGATCCAGTCCCCCGACGAGGTGCTGCCGTCGGCGGCCAGATTGGCGAACGTCGACAGCTGCAGGCCGGTCTTGAGGTCGACGCCGTTGACCTCCCGGGCCAGCTCCTCGAGCCCGGGGTTGGTGGGGTCGGCGTAGGGCCAGTGGATGTTGAGCACCGGGTCGGGGAAGGCCCCTCCCTCGTCCTGGTACAGCTCCCGCAGCCGGTGGTACAGCTCGCCGAGGATCCGGTTGTCGTCCCGGGACTCGCCGGTCGCCGGGAGCACCTGGTGCTTCCACTGCGCCCATCGGCCCGAGTTGGTGAACGACCCCGACTTCTCGATCCAGTGGGTGGCCGGGAGGAACAGCGCTTCGGTCTGGATGTCCTCGGGCTTGACGCCCGGCGCGTGCCAGAACTCCGACGCCGAGGTGGGCAGCGGATCCATGATCACCAGCCACTTGAGGTTGGCCAGCGACTCGGCCATCCGGTTGGAGTCCGGGCCGACGGTGACGCCGGTGAACCCGCCGTAGATGATGCCATCGAGCCGTCCGGCCCGGGCCTCGTCGTGGATCGTGAGCCAGGACGAGTTCTTCTCCGGCTTCGGGAGCCACGAGTAGGCGAAGTCGTTGCCGGCCGTCGCGGCCGTCCCGAAGAACGCCTTGAGCTGGCTGACCAGGAACTTCCCGTAGTTGCTGCCGAAGAAGTTGATCGAGTTGGGGCGCAGCTGCTTGGCCGGGATCTGGTCGAGGTAGGCGGCCATCGTCTCCATGCCGGGCCGCGGGATGCCCAGGTAGCCGGGGAGGATCTCCCAGGAGATGGCGTTGTCGGTGTTGCCCTGGATGTTGGCGTGGCCGCGCTCGGCGTTGACCCCGCCTCCGGGGATGCCGACGTTGCCCAGCAGCATCTGCAGCAGCCCGATGCCCCGGATTATCTGCACCCCGGACGTGTGGTGGGTGAGGCCCACGGCGTACACGACGCTGCCGGCCTTGTCCGGGGTGCCGGTGGCGCCGAACTCCTTGGCGACCGCGACGAACTTGTCCTCGGGGATGCCGGTGATCTGCGAGACGACCTCGGGGGTGTAGCGGCTGTAGTGCTCCCGCATCAGCTGGAACACGCTGCGGGGATCCTGGAGCGTGGGGTCGACCCGGACGAACGACGGCTGGGCGGGCTGGGCCACCGGCCCCGTGCCCTGGCTCAACCCGGGCTGTGGGGCGGCGGCGGCGGGCGAGCTGCCCTCGCGCTCGTAGTCCCAGGTAGCCGTGTCGTAGGTCCGCTTGGCCTCGTCGTAGCCGGAGAAGAGGCCGTCCTCGAAGCTGTAGCCCTCGGCGACGATGAACGACGCGTTGGTGTGCAGCTTGACGTAGTCCTCCTGGAACAGCTCGTTCTCCAGGACGTAGTTGATCAGCCCCCCGAAGAACGCCGTGTCGGTGCCGGCGCGGATGGGGACGAAGACGTCCGCGATGGCCGACGTCCGGGTGAACCGGGGGTCGACGTGGATGATGCGGGTGCCCCGTTCGTCGCGCCCGACGTGAGCCCACTTCCACCCACACGGGTGGTTCTCGGCGGGATTGGCCCCGATGACCAGGATGACGTCACTGTTCTTGAAGTCACGCCAGTGATTCGTCATGGCCCCTCGGCCGAAGCTGGCGGCCAAACTGGCCACCGTGGGACCGTGTCAGACCCGGGCTTGTTGCTCCAGGTAGACCGTGCCCAGGGCCCGCATCAGCTTGGCCGTGAGGTACCCCTCCTCATTGGAGATGGTGGCCCCACCGAGGAACGCGAAGCCGGTCTGACGGTTGACCGTGTTGCCCGCGTCGTCCTGCGCGGTGAAGTTGTCGTCACGAGCGTCCTTGACCCAGCGGGTCATCTTCTCCATGGCGTCGTCCCAGGAGATGCGCTCCCACTCGGTGCCGCCCGGCGCCCGGTACATCGGATGCTCGGCGCGCCGCTGGTTGATCGCCAGCTGCAGCGTCGAGGCGCCCTTGGGGCAGAGGGTGCCGCCGTTGATGGGGCTGTCGGGGTCGCCCTCGATGTGGACGAGCACCGGCTCGGTGTTCAGGCTGTGACCGCCGATGGTGTAGGCGATCATCGAGCAACCCACGGCGCAGTAGGGACACACGGTGCGGGTCTCGGTGGCGTTGCGGATCTTCAGCTCGCGCACCTCTTCGGCGGCCGCGGCCGCGTCGAAGCCGAAGGCACCGAAACCCAACGCTCCCGCACTGCCGGCTGAGCCCAGCAGGAACTGGCGGCGACTGACCTCGATCATCGAAGCCCCCCTCTGTCGCAGGCGACCCAACCTCGGACCGGATGCGCCCGGCGGCTGGTTGGTCGGAGTTGTCGACAATCTAGTACACAACGCCGGCGACGTGCCCGGGTACCATTCCCCGCGTGGGGGCTGCGCAAGCTCCGGCAAGAGGGGGTCCTGCCACGTCTGCCACCTCAGGCACGCCGTCGACGCCGTCGACCCCGGCCACGCCGTCAGAGGCCGCCGTGCTGGCCGCCGTCGGATCGGTGGTCGAGCCCGAGCTCGGGCGGCCGCTCGCCGAGTGCGGCATGGTGCAAGGGGTGGTCGTCCGCCCCGGCCGGGCGGATGTGTCGTTGGCCCTGGCCGTCGCCGGTCATCCCCAGGGGGAGCGCATTCGCCACGAGGTGACGGCCGCGGTGGGCGCGCTGGGGATCGACGAGGTGGTCGTGGACCTCACGGCGATGAACGATCGGGACCGCACCCGGCTCCGTCGCCATCTCCAGGGCGAGCGCCCCGATCCGGCCACGGTGTTCGCGTCCACCCGCACCTTCGCCGTCGCCTCGGGCAAGGGAGGCGTGGGCAAGTCGTCGCTCGCGGCGAACCTCGCGGTCGCCATGGCCCGGCGGGGCCGGCGGGTGGCGCTGATGGACGCCGACGTGTGGGGATTCTCCATCCCCCGGATGATGGGCGTCAGCCGCGGCCCCATCATCATCGACGGGCTCCTGGTGCCGTTGGTGGCCTACGGGGTCCGCGTCATGTCGGTGGGACTGCTCACCGAGGAGAGCGCCCCGGTCATCTGGCGGGGGCCGATGCTCCACAAGATGCTGGAGCAGTTCGTCAGCGACGTGTTCTGGGACCGGCCCGAGGTACTGGTGGTCGACATGCCGCCGGGAACCGGCGACATCTCGCTGAGCATGAGCCGGCTCCTGCCCGACGCCGCGGTGGTGATCGTGACCACCCCGCAACCGGCGGCCCAGCGGGTCGCCCAGCGGGCCGCCTACATGGCCCGCCAGGTCAACATGCGGGTGGCTGGGGTGGTCGAGAACATGAGCTGGTTCACCAGCAACGACGGCGAGCGCCACGAGCTGTTCGGCGCCGGCGGGGGGCAGCTGCTGGCGCGGGACCTGGACGTGCCGCTCCTCGGCCAGGTCGCGCTGGTCCCCGCGCTGCGGGAGGGGGCCGACCGGGGGGAGCCGATCGTCGTGAAGGAGCCGGACAGCGAGGCCGCTCGGGCCATCGATGCCGTCGCCGGGCGGCTGCTGGACCTGGCGCCGGCCCGCATCCGGAGCCCAGAGCTGCGGATCACGACTAGGGGTTGATTCGCCGAGCCGAACGTCACCGGTCGATCGCGACCCGCTGGGCGCCGCAGTAGACGTTCATCGACGTGCCCCGCAGGAAGCCGACCAGTGTCATGCCGGCGGACTCCGCGAGTTCGACCGCCAGGCTCGTCGGCGCTGACACCGCGGCCACCAGGGGGAACCCCGCGACGAGCGCTTTCTGGACGATCTCGAAGGCGACCCGCCCCGAGACCATCAGCGCGTGTTCCGCCAGCGGCAGGCGGCGTGCGGTGGCCGCCCAGCCGATCACCTTGTCGACGGCGTTGTGCCGGCCCACGTCCTCGCGCAGGCAGATCAGCTCGCCGTCGGCGTCGAACACCCCGGCTGCATGGAGCCCGCCGGTCCTCTCGAACACGCGCTGCGCCGCCCGCAACTGCTCGGGGAAGCGGACCAGCACCTCAGCTGCCAGGCGCAGCGGGTCGTCGGACACGTCGGGCACGGTCTTGCGCACGGCGTCGATGCTCGCCGTCCCGCACAGTCCGCACGACGAGGTCGTGTACACGTTGCGCCGCAGAGACTCGGAGACCGGTGTCGGGTCGGTCAGGTGGACGTCGACCACGTTGTACTCCTGCGCCTCGTCGCCCACGCAGTAGCGGATCGCCCTCACCGCCTCCGGACCGCCGACGAGGCCCTCGGTCAGGCAGAACCCCAGGGCGAGCTCGAAGTCGTTGCCCGGTGTGCGCATGGTCACCGATATGGGGGTGCCGTTGACCCTGATCTCCATAGGCTCTTCCCCGGCCAGCGCGTCCGGCCGGCGGCTGGCGGTCCCGTCCCGGATGGCGAGGACCGTGCGCCGATCGACCACCCGCCGAGCCGTGGAGCCGCCCGTCGCCGCGGTCGCCGGGGTCGCTCGACTGCCTGGGCTGGCCATGCCTCCAGTGTCGCGGCTCGCGAGCCGTACCGCGCCGGGCGATCAGATCGGCGAGGTCAGACGGATCGCAGGCGCCGCTGGATCTCGTCGACCAGGCCGTAGGCCATCGCCTCCGGAGCGGTGAGGACCCGGCGGCCGCGGAGGTCGGCCGCGACGGTGTCGGCGGACTGGCCGGTGGCGGCGGCGAGGCGGCGGCAGAGGTCGGCGACCATGTCGGTATGCCGGGCGGCCTCGGCGATCACGTCGCTGGCTGCTCCCTGGACCTCTAGGCGGGGCTCCAGTAGGCGGAAGGTCGCGTGCGGTTGGGCGACGCGGCGGCTCCCGACGGCGAACGGCAGCACCGCCGGGCCGCCGACCGATCCGGCCACCAGGGTCCGCAGCTCGACGCCGACCAGTTCGACGGTGTCGGCCAGCGCCACGGCGGCGACGAGATCGCCGTCGGGACATGACAGGACGAGCTCGATCGGGTCGTCACCGGTGCCGTCGAGCAGCATCAGGCGCGCGGCGGCCTCGGTAGAGGCGGCGAGGTCGAGCCGTCCGCTGACCAGCACCCGGCGTTGCTCGAGCAACCGCTCGGCGAGGTGATCCACCTGCGGCCGATCCTCGTAGACCAGGGGGATCGGCGGGATCGGGGGCGGGGTCGGCGCGCCGGGCGGCCGCCCCGGCTCGCCTGGCGCCGGCGGGGTCCACGGCGGCGGGACCTCGGGTGGCCAGGGCGGGCCCGGCGGCCACGATCCCCGAGGGCCGGCGGCGCCGGCGAACCCGGTCATGGCTCTGGGCGACGGGCCAGTCGCCACTGCAGGTCTCGTCCGATGGCGGCCGCGTAGCGCTGCAAGGTCGACAGGCGCAGGTCGCCGTCGCCGGCCTCCAGGCGGGCGACCGCCGACTGCGAGGTCTGCATCCGTGCGGCAACCTCGGTCTGGGACAGGCCCAGCCGCTGCCGCTCGTGGGTCAGCTCGGCCACCACCTGCCGGCGCCGGTCGGCGAGCTCGTCGAACCCCGGGAACACGGAACGCCGGGACGAGGCCATACCTCGAACGATATCGCACCAACGGTATGCCGCCCCCCGCGTAGGGCCGAGAGCCGCAGTGTCGGAGGTGGCGGAGGTGGACGGGAATCGAACCCGCCGTCGTGGGATCGCCACGACCAGCCGCTTTGAAGGCGGTGGAGCCCACCAGGCGCTCAGACACCTCCGGCGGTGAGCTTAGGACGTGGGCGGTCCGGCTCGGCTCCCTACGGGTCGGTGGGCCTCGGGGGGGAGGCGCGCACGTGGCGCCGATCTCCGTGCCGGACCGTGAGCCCGGCTTCGTCCAGAAGCTGCAGCAAGGGGACGGCCCACTTCCTGGTGGTGCCCAGAGCCTCGCGGGCCTCGCTGACGGTGAACCCCTCGGGTCGCTCGCGGCTCAGCTCGGCCAGGGTCGTCGCCGCCACGCTGCGGGCCCGCGCCGCGAAGTAGACGCCGTCCTTGACCATCACGTGCCCTCGGCGCACCAGGGCGCGCAGCACCTCGGGCGGCACCTGGACGGTCGCGGGCGCGGGCGGCGTGAACAGGTGCTCCTCCAGCTGCTGCACCAGGGGATGACGGGCCAGCTCGTCCTCCCAGCCGGGAGCGACGGCGTACCCGGCCGCGATCCTGACGAGCTGCTCGCGCTCCAGTTGGACGAGGACGGCGCGGTCGTGCTCCCCCAGGCGGGCGATGTCCAGCCCGACGGGGCGGGCCCCGTCGAGCCGCTCCAGCAACGCGGTCCGTGCCGCCTCCAGGGTGGCGGGCGCGACCACCCAGCCCTCGACCACCGGTTCGACGGCCACGCCGAGCCGGCGCTCCAGCTCGTCGGCCCGCACCCATTCGCCCTCCCCGACGAGCGGCCGCGCCGACCCGCCGGGGGCCGCCCCCGAGCGCGATCGCGAGCGGGCGCGACCCCAGCGGGGATCGAGGTCGACCACCTCGCCGCCGCCGACGATCTCGCCCCGACCGGTCTCCCGCAGCACGTAGCGATCCCCGGGCAGGAGCGGGAGCGCGTGGCCCAGGGTCAGCCGCACGGTTCCCGTCTCGCCCGGGATCAGGTCCGACGAGCCCTGCAGCCGCAGCCTGACCGCGTGCTCGCCCGTGCCGAGGTACGCGAGGTACGCCCCGCGGCGGGTCACTTCGTGGTCGACCGCCTCCACGACGGTCAACGTGGCCTCGACCGCCGCCGTGACGTGCCATTCGTCGGGGCGGACGATCGCGTCGCCCCGGCGGACCACCCGTCGGTCGACGCCCGCGAGGTTCAGGGCGGCGCGCGTCCTCGCCGGGGCCTGGCCGACCCGCTGTCCCAGCGCCTCGATGCCCCGCACCCGGGCGACGGCGTCGCCCTTCGCGCCGACGGCCACCACCCGGTCTCCGACGACGAACGTGCCGTGACCGACGCCCCCGGTGACCACGGTGCCGGCGCCGGCGATGGTGAAGGACCGGTCGACCCACAGCCGTGGCCGGTCGTGCTCGGATGGGTCGGCCGGGTGAGCGGTGAGCACCTCCGCGAGACGGTCGCGGAGCTCGTCGAGCCCGGTCCCGTCGATGGCGTCGCAGGCAACCACCGGTGCGGTGGCGAGCACAGTGCCCGCGGTCTTCCGGGCCACCTCGTCGCGGACCACGGCGATGCGTTGCGCATCCACCAGCCCCGCCTTGGTCACGGCGACCAACCCGGCGGGCAGGCCGATGAGGTCCAGGATCTGCAGGTGCTCCTCGGTCTGGGCCCGCCAGCCCTCCCGAGCATCGACGCACAGCAGTCCCGCCTCGATCACCGCGACGCCGGCCAGCATGTTGGAGATGAACCGGACATGACCCGGGACGTCGACGAAGACGACGGGCCCGGCACCGGGCAGCGTCGTCCAGGCGAAGCCGAGGTCGATGGTGAGGCCGCGTCGCTGCTCCTCGACGAAGCGGTCCGGATCGGTCCCGGTCAGGGCCCGGACCAGCGCCGACTTGCCGTGATCGACGTGCCCGGCGGTGGCGACCACGTGCATCGGTTGCCCGACCGCCCGTGCCGTCTGGTCCGGCCGCGTCGTGTGTGCCCTCCCCCCCTTCATCGCAGGATCGCCTCCACCGCGGCGGCGACAATCGCATCATCCGGCTCGGCCACGGTGCGCAGGTCGACGAGGGTGTCGTTGTGGTGGACCCGGGCGATGATCGGCCGGGGCTGCCACGCGCGCAGTGCGGCCGATCGGTCGCCGGGCAGCCGCAGACCCCACGAGGGGATCTCGACACCCGGCAGGGCGCCGCCGCCGGCCACCGACGAGCAAGCCACGACCGCGACGCCGTCGAGCCCGGTGGCGAGCTTGGCCGCCCGCTCGTGCAGCACCTCGACCGGTGTCGTGGCCATCTGCCAGAACGGCAACCGGTGGGCCCGGCGATCGAGGTAGGCGAGCGCGACGTCCTGCAGCGCCGCGAGGACCAGGGTGCCGGGGCGCAGCACCCGGTACAGCGGATGCCGGGTGCAGGCCGCGACCAGCTCCGGTTGCCCGGCGATGATGCCCGCCTGCGGACCGCCCAGCAGCTTGTCGCCCGAGAAGGTGACCAGGGCCGCGCCCGCCTCGAGCGTCTGGCGCACGGCGGGCTCCGCCCCGAGCCACGGCGGCGGTCCCTCGGGGAGCCACGGGCACGCGGCGTCGAGCAGCCCGGAGCCCAGATCGGCCATCACCGGCGGTCCCACCCCGGCCAGCTCGGAGACGCCGACGGAGCTGACGAAGCCCTCGATCCGGTAGTTCGAGGCGTGCACCTTGAGCAGCAGCGCCGGGGACTCCGCCTCGGTGGCCCGGTGGTAGTCGGCGACCCGGGTGCGGTTGGTTGTCCCCACCTCGACCAGCCTCGCGCCGGACAGGGCCATGATCTCCGGGATGCGAAAGCCGCCGCCGATCTCGACCAGCTCGCCCCGAGACACCACCACCGGCCGACCCCCGGCCAGCGCCGCGAGCGCGAGGAGCACGGCCCCGGCGCCGTTGTTGACCACCAGCGCCGCGTCCGCCCCGCAGGCACGCGCCAGCAGCCCACCGGCATGGTCCTGGCGGGAGCTGCGCTGGCCGGTGCGCAGGCTGAGCTCCAGGTTCACGTAGCTCGGCTGCTGATCGACGGCCAGTGGCGCTCGGCCGAGGTTGGTGTGGAGCAGCACGCCGGTCGCGTTGACCACCGGCTGGAGGAGCCCGCCTCGCAGCTGCGCGACCTCGGCCGCCGCGGCGCCGGTGTCGCCCGCCGCGATGGCCGACCGGGCGGCCTCGACCAGCAGCGGGTGGGGCAACCCCGACCCGGCCAGCGACCGGGCCAGTGCGTCGACCGAGGGTGGCCGGCTCTCCGGGCCGGGACCGCGGCGTCCGGCCGGCGGCGTCAACGCAACGTCACCGCCGCGGTACCGCCGTGCACCTGCCCCACCGCAGCGAAGCCGGCAGGGGCGAGCTGCTCGACGACCGCGGGGTCGACCGCGGCCAGCAATCCTCCGGAGGTCTGCGGATCGAAGGCCACCGCGGCCAGCGCGGACAAGTCCGTCTCGAGCACGACATGGCCGGCGACGTAGTCACGGTTGCGCGCGTCGCCGCCGGTGCGCACGCCGGACTCGGCGACATCCCGCACGCCGTCGAAGAGGGGCAGCGAACCACCGTCGAACACCAGGTGCGCCCCCGAGCGCTCCGCCATCTCCCAGCCGTGCCCGAGCAGCCCGAACCCGGTCACGTCGGTGACGGCGTGCACCGATCGGCGGTGCTGGCGCAGGAGCGCGGCCGCGCTCCGGTTGAGCTGGCGCATCGCCGCCGTAGCGGTCCCGATGAGCTGCGGATCGCCGGAGGCCAGCGCGAGGCCGGTGCCCAAGGGCTTGGACAGCACCAGCGCGTCACCCGGCCGCGCTCCGACCTTGACGAACTGCTCGCCCGGCACGACCACCCCCTGCACCGCCAGGCCGAAGATCGGCTCCGGGGACCGGATGGTGTGGCCGCCGGCGATGACGCCACCGGCCTCGGCGACCACCTCGGCCGCAGCCCGGAAGATCGCCTGGATCGTCCTGGTCGGCAGCGTCTCGGGGAACGCCGCGATGTTGAGGGCGACCAGGACGTCGGCCCCCATGGCGAAGATGTCGCTGCAGGCGTTGGCGGCGGCGATCGCGCCGAAGTCGGCCGGGTCGTCGACCAGCGGAGGGAAGAAGTCGGTGGTCGACACCAGGGCTACCTGGTCCGTGAGCCGCACCACCGCCGCGTCGTCGGAGGGCGCCAGACCCACCAGCAGGCCGTCGCCGCCGGTCGTTCGTGCTGCGGCGACGAGCTCGCCGAGCAGCGCCGCCCCCCATTTCGCGGCGCAGCCCCCGCACGACGTCAGCTCCGTGAGCCGGACTGGATCGTCGGACGCCATCGTCACCGCGCGTTCCATGCCCTCATCCTGACCGATGGACGTCGCGGACGCGGAAGACACCCGCACGGAAGGCGCGCCCGAAGACGTAGACGGCGCGCACGAGACAAGTGCGCCGACTCGTTCAGCACGGTCATGGTCCGGTGACGGCAACGTCGGCTATGGGTCCGCAACCCGGCCAGCGTCGAGCACCACGACCCGGTCGGCGTTGGACAGGGCGATGGCGCTCTGCGACACGACCAGGTAGGTGACGTTGCCGCGACTGGCGAGCAGCCGCCGCCACAGCTCGGTCTCGGTGGCAACGTCGAGTGCGGAGGACAGGTCGTCGAACACGAGCAGCTGAGCATCCCGCAGGAACATCCGGGCGGCGGCCGCCCGCTGGATCTGACCGCCCGACAGCTTCACGCCCCGACGCCCGACGACCGTGTCGAGGCCCGCGTCAAGGGCGCCGACGTCGTCCTCCAGCACCGCCGCCCGCACCGCTGCGTCCAGATCCTCGTCTCCAACTGAGCGCCCGAGGAGGAGGTTGGCCCGCAGCGTCTCGCTGAACAGCCGCGGTACCTGGGGTGTGAACGCTGCCCGGGGCGGGACGAGGAACGCCGACGGGTCGTCGACCTGCGTGCCGTTCCACCGAATCTCACCCGCATCGCGGGGCAGCAGGCCCAGCACGGCGTGCAGCAGCGTGGTCTTTCCGCTCCCGATGCGGCCGGTGACAACCGTGAACGAGCCCCGCTCGAGGGACAGCGACACGTCGACCACGCCACGCGCACTGCTCGGGTGGATGCACGTGAGGCCGACGACGTCGAGCCGGTCCAGCCGATCGGCCGCCGGGGGCGGCGGCACGGGCGGGAGCGTGCCGCGCACGTGGATCGGGGCCGGGGCGACGGTGGCGTCCCGTAGCTCACCGGGCATGAGTGCGTGCAGGCGATCGATCGACACCCGCGTTCGCTTCAGCTCGGTGAGCACGCGCCCGATCTCCGCCGGCAGGTAGGTGAGCTGATCGAGGAACACGACGAACAGGGCAAAATCGCCGACCGAGAATGCACCGGATCGGATCTTGCTCGCGCCGAGTAGGAGCACCAGACCGGTGCCGACGTGCACGAGGTGGAGATTCATCGAGTTGACCGTCTCGGCGAACACCCGGTCGCGCAGCGACAGCCGCCGGCGCGTCTCGCTGATCTCCGCCAGCCGACGCACGACATGCGGACCGGCGCCCGCCACCCGCACGGCGAGGCTGGCGCCGACCAGCTCGCCGAGGAATGCGGTGAGCCGGCCGGTCGACTCCCGTGCCGCCGCTGCGTGCACCGCCGAGCGTGTGCCGAGGGCGTCGCTCACCGCGCTGGACACGAGCACGGGGGCGAACGCCGCCAGCGTGAGCACCGGGTCGATGTGCCACATCACGGCGCCGCCGACGAGGGCGAAGAGCCCGCGGCCGACGAGGTCGGCCACCCCGTCCATCGAGCCCATCGTGATGTTCGGCGGCTCGTCCCGGAGCCGGCTGATGGCGTCGCCGGGCGGCACCGGCAAGCCGAACCGCCCGAACCCGCGCAGGATCCCCGCCAGCGCGTTGCGCTGCAACAGCGTGTCCGTCTCGTAGCAGAAGCCGCTCCACGTCCGCCCGATGGCGAGCTCGCTCAGGACCTCACCGATCTGTACGCCGGCGACGAGCGCCACCGCCACCCACACGGCCCCGGACGCGTCGCCCGCGACGCGATCGAAGAACTCCCGCGTCGCCAGCCCGAGGGCCAGCGGCGCCACGCAGAACAGCAGGGCCCCGAACGCCGTGCAGCCGGCGAAGTATCGCCAGGTGAAGCGGATGAGAGTGGCCACGTGCTTCATGCCGGGACCTCCGCGTGGCCGGTCCGCAGCAATTCGCCGAACCGCGACGTGGCGTCGGCGGCGAGGGCCACCCGGTCCCCGTGCTCGACGACCCGACCGCCGTCGAGGACGAGCACCTCGTCCGCCCGCTCGATCGTGCGCAGGCGGTGGGCGATGACGATGCCCGTCCGGCCCGCAAGCAGCCGGTCGATGGCGTCCTCCACCAGCGCCTCGGTGTGGGGGTCGAGCCGCGACGATGCCTCGTCGAGGATGACCAGCCCGGGATCCCCCAGGAACACGCGGGCGAGCGCGATCAGCTGCGCCTCCCCCGCCGACAGGCCCCGCGCCGTCGGCCCGAGCACGGTGTCGAGACCGTCCGGCAGCTCGGCGAGCCACGCGTCGAGCCCGAGCGCACCGAAGACCGCGGCGAGCCGGTCGTCACCCACGTCGGGGTCGAACAGCCGCACGTTGTCGCGCAGCGACCCGTCGAAGAGCTGCACGTCCTGGGTGACGACTCCGATGCGTCGCCGGAGGTCGTCGACCCGCAGGCGGCGCACATCGACGCCGCCGACACACACGGTGCCGCCGTCGACGTCGTAGAGCCGGAACAGGAGCCGGGCGATCGTCGTCTTGCCCGATCCGGTGCGGCCGACGAGGCCGAGCACGTGACCAGGCTCGACGCGGAACGACACCCCGAGCAGGACCGGCTCCTGCTCGTAGCTGAAGTCGACGGCATCGAATTCAGCGGAGAGCGCGGCCGCGGCGAGGTCGGCACCCGAGCCGTCGGTGATGCGGGGCTCGGTCGCCAGCAGCTCGCGCACACGCACGATGCCGCCCGTCGCCCGCTGGAAGCTGTTCAGCTGCCGCGACAGCCGCTCGAGCGGCATGCGCAGCATCCCCGTGTATCGGAACACGAGGTAGACGCCGCCCACCGTGATGGCCCCCGACCGCTGCAACCACCCCGCCATCGCCAACGACGCCACGGTCGCGGCGACGAGCGCTGTGTTGGCGGCGCCCGAGAAGAGCGACGCCGCCAGCAGCGCCTCGCGGTCGACGTGGAACCGGACCGCCAGCCGCTCGTGCAGGCCGCGCATGGTGACCTCGTCGGCGCCGTTGGCCTTGATGTCGGGCAGCGCCGAGAGCCGCTCCTCCAGGTAGGCGCTGAGGTCCGCGTTGACGACCCGGGATTGGCGCGACCGACGACCGACGAAGTCGCCTCGGGTGAGGTAGCCGACGCTCCCCAGCGCGAAGGCGGTCAGCAGGGCGCCGATGCGCCAGTCCTCGCGCCACAGCAGGACGAGGACACAGAGGAGGAACAGGGCGCTGCCAAGGACGTGGACGACGAACCGGGCGAAGAACCCGGCGATGGCGGCCACGTCCCCGTCGATGCGCTCCAACAGCTCCCCGGCACCGTGGTCGGCGTGAAATCCGTCGTCGAGCGCGAGGACGTGGGCGGTCACGTCGACTCGTAGGGCGTTTGTCGTACGCCAGCCCAGGTCCTCGGCGACATAGACCTCGGCCACGGTCGCGACCTGGGTCAGCAGGGCGACGGCGAGGAAGACAGCGGCGATGCGAACAAGGCGCTCGAAGGGCGCGCCGGCCGACGCCTGGTCGAGGAAGTTCTTCGCCAGCAGGGGGTTGGCGAGCTGCAGGCCGATCCCCGCGAAGAAGACGAGGCCAAGCAGCGCGAGGCGCGGCCGGTGAGGCCGCAGGTACGCCGCGACGAAGTCGCGGACGGTCTTGTCAGGCACGGAGGCGCTCCTGAGATCAGCACGAGACGGGCAGGGTCGGGTGCTGTCCAGGCCGCCCGGGGCGGCGCGGGGCGCCGGCTACCGCATCGGATGCGTCGCGGCGACGGGGGCCTGGACGGAGCGCGTTGTCATGTCGAGACCCTCCCGCATCGCTGGTGCGGCGCCACCGTGCCCCGGGGGTCCGGCGGCGCGCAAGCGGATTTCTTCGACTCCCCGGTGCCTTTCCCTGCTGGCCCGATTCGTGGGCGGGTCGTCTGCTCAGACGTTCCACCCCACAAATTTCACGCTCAGTGGTACGACGGTGAGCCAATCGGCAGCGCTACCACTGAGGCACCGACGACGAGCACGACGGAGGCGCCGACCACCTCCACGACGTCCAGCACGAGCACCACGAGCACCAGCACCACCAGCACCACCGGCAGCACCGTGCCGACGATCGGCACCTTCTCGTTTGGTGCCGTGAACCCGGTGTGCATGGCTGACGTGCCCTTCATCGAGATCACCTTCGGCCAGCAGACTGCGTTGGACGGGCTGACCGGGACGCTGACCTTCTTCGACATCAACGGCAACTTCATCGACGAGCGCCCGCTGACATACCAGTCGGGGACGACGATCCGGGAGATCTATCCCGGTGCCGTGATGGACGAGAACGGCAATGCTGTCGACTGGCCCGGCTGGGTGCTCAATGAGGACGGCTTCTGGGTAACTGACCCGACCGACGCCATCTGGCGAGACGGGCTGAACCTCGTGGCCGAGATCAACCCGACCGCGACCGCCTTCGTGGCGTATCCACCGGCAACGTCGGCGTGCGCTAGCCCGGAGGGGCCGTTCCCGCCTGGGGTCACGACGCACACGCCCACCACCGTTCCCGGTGGGTCAGCGCCGCCGCCGTCCCCGTCTCCGTCTCCGTCGCAGCCTCGTATCACTCCTTCCCGATCTGGGGGCACGTTGCCCGTCACCGGGGCCGACATCGGTTGGCTGACGGCGATCGGCGTGACCTCGGTGATCGTGGGGACCTGGCTCGGGCGGCGAGCGCGGCGCGCTAGCTCGTAGGGACGCCGACACGATCCTTCCGAGCAACCGGCCCGCGGCGATCTCCTGCCCTCGATGGCGCTGCGATGGCACCGGCGTGACAAGCGTGTTGCGAGCGGCTTCTGTACCCCCGAGGCGCCCGGCCGCGTGTAGCCCGGCCACACCAGGGGCACGCCTAGGGGATGACGGTCATCGGGTACCACGCGTCCCACGAGCAGCACGCGCCGAGTGCGCTGGTGGCCGCGGTGCGGGCGGCCGCCGACGCAGGCTTCGGGGCGGTGACGTCGTCGGACCACGTCACGCCGTGGAGCCGCGCGCAGGGAGAGTCGGGGTTCGCCTGGTCGTGGCTGGGCGCAGCTATGGCGGCGGTGCCGCTGCCGTTCGGGGTCGTCAACGCGCCCGGCCAGCGTTACCACCCGGTGATCGTCGCCCAGGCCATCGCCACGCTCACCGAGATGTACCCCGGCCGTCTGTGGGTGGCGCTCGGCTCGGGCGAGGCATCCAACGAGCACGTCACCGGCGACCCGTGGCCGCCCAAGCCCGTGCGCAACGCCCGGCTCGGCGAGTGCGTGGAGGTGATCCGGGCGCTGTTGCGGGGCGAGGAGGTGAGCGTCGACGGTCACGTGCGGGTCGACCGGGCCCGGCTCTGGACGCTTCCGGCCGCCGTGCCGCCGCTCGTCGGCGCAGCGTTGAGCGAGAAGACCGCCACCTGGTGCGGCGGGTGGGCCGACGGGCTGCTCACGGTCCACGCGCCGCCCGAGCGGTTGCGGCGGGTGATCGACGCCTTCCGGGCGGGAGGTGGTGAGGGGAAGCCGGTGCGCGTGCAGGTCAAGGTGGCCTGGGCCCCCAGTGAGGACGAGGCGCTGGCCGGCGCCTACGAGCAGTGGCGCACCAACGTGTTCGACCCCGTGCTCATGGCCGACCTGGAGACCGTCGACCAGTTCGAGGCCGCGGCGGCCCACGTGCGGCCCGACGACCTGCGGGCCGGCGTGCTGGTGTCGTCCGACCTCGGCCGGCACGCGGGCTGGCTGCAGGACACCCTCGAGCTCGGCGTCGACGAGCTCTTCCTCCACCAGGTGCCCCGCGACCAGGTCCGCTTCATCGAGCGGTTCGGCGCCGAGGTCCTGCCGCAGGTGACGGTCCCGTGAGCGTCGCGTTCACGAGCGATCAGTGGTGGAAGAACGGGGTTCTGTACTGCCTGGACGTGCAGACGTTTCTCGACGGCGATGGCGATGGCGTGGGGGACATGGCCGGGCTCGTCGAGCGCATCGACTACCTGGCCGGTATCGGCGTCTCGACCCTGTGGCTCATGCCGTTCTACCCGACGCCCGACCAGGACGACGGCTATGACGTCAGCGACTTCTACAACGTGGACCCCCGGCTGGGCACCCTCGGTAGTTTCGTCGAGGTCGTGCGCACCGCCCGCGACCGGGGCATCCGGGTCATCATCGACCTCGTGGTGAACCACACGTCCGACCAGCATCCCTGGTTCCGGGCGGCCCGGTCCGACCCCGACTCGCCCTACCGGGACTGGTATGTGTGGGCCGCCGAGCGGCCCGACGACGGCGCCATGACCGAGACCTTCCCGGGCGACCAGGGCGGCCTGTGGACCTATGACCGCAAGGCCCGGCAGTACTACCTGCACCGCTTCTACAAGCACCAGCCCGACCTCAACATCGCCAACCCGGCGGTGCGGGAGGAGATCGCCCGGATCGTCGGATTCTGGCTGCAGGTCGGCGTGAGCGGGTTCCGGGTCGACGCCGTGCCCTTCCTCATCGAGCTCGACGGCATCGCGGCGGCACCGGCGATCGATCCCCACCGCTACCTGAAGGAGCTGCGCTCGTTCGTGGAGCGACGCCACGGCGAGGCGATCCTGCTCGGCGAGGTCAACCTGCCACCCGCCGACCAGCGCGCCTTCTTCGGCGACGAGGACGGCGACGAGCTCAACCTCGTCTTCAACTTCTCGGTCATGCAGCGCATCTACCTGGCGCTGGCCCGCCAGGATGCGACACCGGTCGAACAAGCGCTGGCCGACCTGCCAGCGGTCCCGTTCGACTCGCAGTGGGCCACGTTCCTGCGCAACCACGACGAGCTGACCCTCGACCAGCTCAGCGACACGGAACGACAGGAGGTGTTCGACGCGTTCGGCCCCGATCCCGACATGCAGCTCTACGGCCGGGGCCTGCGCCGCCGGCTGCCCCCCATGCTGGGCGGCGACCAACGCCGACTCCGGATGGCCTACAGCCTGCTGTTCTCACTGCCCGGCACGCCCGTGCTCTTCTACGGCGAGGAGATCGGCATGGGCGAAAACCTCGCCGTCGAGGACCGCAACGCCGTGCGCACCCCCATGCAATGGTCCGACGAACCCGGCGCCGGGTTCTCCACCGCCGACCCCACCACCTTCCCCCGACCCACAACCCAGGGCGAGTTCGCACCCCTGGCCGTCAACGTCGCCGGCCAGCGGCGCGACCCCGGATCGCTGCTCAACTGGTTCGAGCGCCTGATCCGCCGCCGCCGCGAAACCCCCGAGATCGGCCTCGGCACCTGGTCCGTCATCACCAACGACGCACCCGCGGTACTCGCCCACCGCTGCGACTGGAACGACTCCACCATCGTCGCCGTGCACAACTTCGGCGCCCAGCCCTGCCGCGTCGAAATCCACCTCGACGACCTCCACGACGCCGCCGGCGCCGAAAGCCTCCTCGACAACGGGTCCGAACAGCCCCTCGACAAACCCGCCCTCCACCTCACCCTCGACGGCTACGGCTACCACTGGCTCCGCATCCGCCGCCGCGGCCAACGGCGCTCGCCCTGAGGCGACACCGGCGCCGCCGGCCGCCCCCTCCCCCGTCTCAGTCCGCGCCGGTTTTGGCGTGGGGTGCGTGGACCGGTTTGGACTCGGACGAGCCACGCTGGCGCAGGTAGACGCTGAGCACGACGAGGCTGCCGACCGCGAGGAACTCGGACTGCCAGTTCTGCAGCGACTGGAACCAGAACTCGGAGCGGAACAGGAAGGCCCCCGTGGACACCGTCGGCTGCCCGTGGGCGGTCTGATCGGCGTTGTAGGCGTGAGCGCCTGTCACCAGGTGGCCGGCGAACGCCAGTGCGAAGAGGCTCAGCATCGCGATGCTGAGCGAGTTCTCGTAGATCCGCAGCACCCACCCGCCCCGCCGGACCGGCCAGGGGGCGCCGGGAGCGTTGCGGTGGTCGCGGGGGTCCGCCTCGACGGTGGGGTCGCCACCCGGGGGCTTGGACTCGGCGGAGCCCTTCTGGACGAGCCACGTGGTGAGGAGCACGTACACGCCCATCTGGAGGAACTCGGACTCCCAGTTCTCGAACGTCGCCTCCCCGAAGTGGGCCTGGGTCAGGTAGACGGGCAAGCTCACCGCCGGCTGCCCGTGGGCGCGCTGCTCCTCGTTGAAGGCGCGGTGCCCCGCCCACGTCTGACCGCCGAGCCAGATCAGCAGGAACGCCCCCAGCGTGACGATCGCCAGGCTGTGGTCCCTCACGAAGCGGCGCATCTGCTCATCGTGGCGTGGTGGGGGCACTAGCCCGCGAACCGTCCGGCTCGCTACGACTTGCGAGCTGTCGCCCGTCCGCCCTTCCGGCCCGCTTCCCGCTTCTGGGCCGTGGTCCCGCCCTGCCGGGGCGAGCTTCCCGACCCGCTCTTCTTGCCGCCTCGCCGCGAAGCACCGGGAGAGTTGGCGATCCTCGCCGCCCGCTCCTTGGACATGCCCTTGTCCTTGAGCGCCTCATACTGCTTCTCGTTCTTCACGCTCGGCCGCTTGTTCGGCATGGTCCCTCCTCGACGCGGGGTCCGTCCGCACACGGGGCTACCCCCTGGCCCACACCCCGATGCGTCACGCTCGCTTCCGTTGCCGGTAGGTGCGGGCGTGTGGCGGCCGCCGCAGGCGGTCATGGAGCACCAGCGGCCGCTCTGGTTCTTGGAGGCGTCGTAGATCGTCCAGGCACAGGTCGTGCAGGACTTCAGCCGGCGGAGCGAACGGGCTTCTGACATTGCATCTGCCCGCCGGGCGGGACGTGCTCGTCTACCCGAAGCCGACCCACGAGCCGGCGTCGTTCACGATCCTCAACTTCCCCGTGGCCGACATCGACGCCACGGTCCACAACCTCGCAGCGGGGGGGTCCGGTTCGAGCGCTACGACGGCCTCGCCCAGGACGACCGGGGGATCGACGCGCGACCCCGACGGCCCGCCGATCGCCTGGTTCACCGATCCCGCCGGCAACATCCTCGCCGTGCTCCAGCAGGACTGAGCCGCGGGTCGGCAACCCGGACAGCGGCCCAGACGGTGACGCGAGGCTGCGGGCGGCTACACGGCGCTGCTGGACCCGGGGATGTCGGTGTTCGAGAAGTAAGGATTGCCGAAGGGGAACTCGGACTCGACCCAGCTGGCGAGCGCGTCGTAGAGCTTGGCGTAGTAGCCGAGCTCGTAGGCCTCGGTGGTGACCCACCAGCTCACGTCGACGTCGTGCCGCATCAGGTCCTCGGTCAGAGCGACCCGCCGACCCATGGGGTACATGTAGCAGCAGCCGAGATACCGGCCGTCGTCGCGGCGGACGACATAGGCGAACGAGTAGCCCTCCCGGAACTCGAGCTCGTGCCACACCAGATCGACGTAGTTGTCCGCGGTGGTGACCGCAGCGGTCGGCCATCCGCCCCGGGTGCGTCGGATCAGATCGAGGCTCGCGTTGATGCCCCGCACGTCGTCGGCGAGGTCGTTCCTGGTCAGCGCCGAGGCCCGGACGTCCTCGTAGGCCAGCTCCCGCGGCGGCGTGAACCCGGGCGGTAGGTCGAGGCTCTTGACCAATCCGCGGTAGTCCATGCACGCACTTGTTAGCCGAACCCGGACCTTGCAGTGGCCATAGCCCGAGCGGCGACGGTGGCTCGACGGGTTGCTGAGCTTGAACAAGAGGTCGCCCAGCTCCGTCAGCCGCTCAGCCCGGTGATCGAAGCGGCCGCCAGGGGTGTCCGCCCTGAGGATCCGGACGCGGCTGCATCGCGAGTGGGCGACGACACCGGCCGGTCATCAAGGCCAAGGGCCTGAACCCCGGCTCGTCGGCCTGTCAGGTCTCGCGGACAACGTCCCGGGGGTCTTTCTCGTCACGCGTGGCGATGTAGCTCGGGTAGCGGAGGATGCCTTCGTCGGTCCATTCGCCGAAGGTGACCTCGGCGACGAGCTCGGGGCGTAACCATCTGGCGGTGCGGGAAACGAACGGGGCGGGGCCGGGGCCGGGATGAACGGGCGTCACGGAGTGATGGCCGTATCCCCCGCGCTGCGTGTCCGGCGCGCCCGACGTCAGCGCGGCGGGCACCGCCCTCCAACGAAACCTTGGGGACACCACGAGCGTCACCCCAGGACATCCGGAGCGATCCGAATCAGACGCTTGCCGAGATTCTCGCCGCGGTACAGCCCTGCGATCGAACCCGGTGCCTGCTCGATTCCGTCGAGGATGTCCTCTCGATAGCGGATCTGTCCGTTGCGCACCCAGCTCTCGAGTTCCCGCAGTGCCTCGGGACTGCGCTGAACATGGTCAAAGATGAGAAAACCCTGCATTCGCGCGCGTTTGACGAGAAGATGACGCTCGACCCGTGGTCCCTGGGGTGGCGGATCCCAGCTCGCGATGGACGCCGTGCCGCAGATGACCACCCGTGCTCCGACATTGAGACGTCGCATGACGGAATCGCTGATAGGGCCGGCCGTGTTGTCGAAGTAGACATCGACGCCCTCAGGGCAGGCAGCATCGAGTGCTGACTCAAAATCGTCAGCCCTGTAATCGACGGCGGAGTCGTAGCGGAACTCCTCGCGACACACACGCACCTTGTCAGGCCCGCCAGCAATGCCGACGGTACGGCACCCCTTGATCTTGGCGATTTGACCGACGCATGACCCGACCGCTCCCGCTGCCGTGGACACGACCGCGGTCTCGCCCGCCTTGGGCTGGCCAATCTCCAGAAGGGCGAAATAGGCGGTCAGACCATTGAGGCCGAGGACGCCAAGCGATGTCGAGATGGGCAAGCCTGAGCCGCCGACCTTGCGCTCGATCGCCTCGGCGTCCACCACAGCGTAGTCCTGCCAGCCGAACATGCCAGTCACGTACTCGCCCGGGTGGAAATCAGAACTTCGCGACTCTTCGACGCGCCCGACGGCTAGCGAGCGCATGACCGCACCAAGCGCTACAGGCTCGGAATAGTTGGCGACCGCGCTGACCCAACCGCGCATCGCGGGATCCACCGACAGGTAGATATTGCGCACCAGAACCTGACCATTCGACGGGTCCGGCACAGGCGCCTCGACGATCTCGAAGTGCTCCGCCTGGGGAATGCCAGACGGCCTGGACTTCAGTCTGACCTGCCGGTTCACTCGTTGATGCATAGCTAGTACCCGCGGTGCACTCTAGTGCTCGCGTCTTGCCGCGCCATGACGGCGACCCCTCAAGAAGGCGCGACACGCTGCGCTTGCCTCGGGCGATGGGCGAAGAACCGTCCGGCAACACCCGTCCACAGGGTGTCCCCGATCGCCGGATCTGGTCAGCGAATGTGGCCGAGCAGGACCTCGCGTAGATGGCTGATGGAGGCGACGACCTCGTCCGCGCCTTGGGCGCTGGTATGGCGAGGGCTACCGGTCGATCGGGTTCACCCTCGACCACGGCACCGTCGCCCTCGATCCCGGCCAGACCGCCGAACTCGCCCGGCCGTCACCCGAGTGGTTCGAAGCCCCCCTCGGCGAGGTCGACCACGCCGTGTTCACGCTCGAACTCCGAGGACGCGCCCCGATACCCGTCAGACGCTGGCTCACCGAACCACTCACCACCCGCGGCCTGCCCCAAGGCGGGCCAGCCGGGTACATCGACGGCGGCAGCCTCGCCGAGTGGTTCGACGTCCTCGTCCACACGCAGGACGTCCACCCGGCCTCGATGGGATGAATCGTGGCGACCGACAAGTGCGAAGGACGACCGGCAGCACTTCGGCCGGCGAGCGCCCCCACCCGACGAGAGGAGACACCCCATGCAAATCGCCCAACATGCCCGGCTCACCGCCAACGGGGTCGCCCTGGGCATCGAGTCCTTCGGTGACGACGACGCACCACTCGTCCTGCTGGCGGGCGGGACGACGATGTTCTCCTGGCCCGACGGGCTCTGCGAGCGACTCGCCGCCTGCGGGCGGCGCGTGGTGCGCTACGACCTGCGCGACAGCGGCGAGTCGACGACGGCGGACCCGGAGGCGCCCGCTTACACCCTGCGCGACCTCGCCGCCGACGCCGCGGCCCTTGCCGACGCCCTCGGCGGCGGGCCCGCGCACCTCGCCGGGATCGGCGTCGGCGGGATGGTCGCCCAGGTCGCCGCGCTCGACCATCCGAGCGCGTTCTCGGCGCTCACCCTGGCCGCCACCCGCGCAGTCGCGCCGGCGAGGTCGCCGAGGCGATGCTCACGCTCGGGTAGAGGACGGCGCGCGCCGCGCGGGTGTTTCATTCGCGCAGCAGTGGGCGTTGCAGCTGCAGGCGGGAGTCGGTCGCGCCGATCACGCGTCGCGGGATGTCCGTCGTCGACCGATGAGTCGACGGCGCCAGCCGAGTCGTAGGGGCATGGCCAAGGTGGTGACGTACAGGCATGTCGTTGGACGTTTCGTTCCCCGCCCCGACGACAACCGGGCAGAAGGCGCCCCGAAACGAAGGACTGGAACGATGGACGATTCGACGGCAACTAGCGAAACGAGACCATTCCGATTCGGGGTCGTTGCCCCACTCACAACTGACCTGCCGACGTGGCGAGACCGGGTGCGCCGTATCGCCGACAGCGGCTATTCGACGCTGCTCATGCCCGACGTCCCGCAATGGCAGCCGGCGCCTGGCCCCACGCTGGCCGTCGCGGCCGCCCTCGCCGACCTCCGGGTGGGCACTTGGGTGTATGCCTCCGCGCTGCGCCAGCCCTGGAGCACCGCGTGGGAAGCCCACTCGCTGTCGGTGCTCACTGACGGTCGCTTCGAGATGGGAATCGGCACCGGCAGGCCTGGCATCGAAGACGAACTGGACCTGCCCGTCGTGCCGCCGAGCGAGCGGCTGGCCCAGGTGCGTGAGACCGTGACGGCACTGCGAGATCTCGACGGCCCCGACTTGCACACGCCGGTGGTGATGGCCGTGCGCGGGCCCAAGGCCCAGGCACTGGCGGCCGACCTCGCAGATACGGTCACCGTCGCACTGATGCCGGGAGACGATCGGGTCGAAATCACACGGGTGGTACGCGACTTCCGCGCCATCCGAGACGTCGAACTCGCGCAGCACGTGGCGGTGATCGGCGACACTGTCGCGCCGTTCATGGCGCCTCCCGGCACCGACCCTGCTGCGCTTCGCGCCGTGGACTCGCTGGCGGTACTTCCGGATGACCCCGCGGCGGCCGCCGAGGAGATCCAGCGGCGACGGGAGGAGATCGGCTTCTCCTACTTCGTCTTCGGCGCCGACTGCGCCGACGCGCTCGCTCCAGTCGTAGCTGAGCTGGCCGGACAGTAGGCGCGCGGGCCAGCCAACAGATAGGGGGACGGACTGCACTTCAGCACCGAGGCCGCGATTGAGCAGCCCGTCGTGTGAGGACTGCTTCCGAGCGCCGCCACCCGCTTCGCGCGCCCTATTCGCCGATCCGCTCATCGAGCCCGGGTGAGCGCGTACCCAGAACGCGCACCTAATCCGTCTTGAGTGATGTCACCAAACGATGCTCCTAGGGGCTGTCAAGGGTGAGGTGTTGGTAGGGCGCCACCCAGCCTTGCGCGCCCACTACGACGGCCATGGACACCTGCTGGGCGCCGGCGCCTGGCGTGCTCGTAGCTCGCCGTAAACAGCGGCGAGGCGGGCTTCGAGGTCGATGACACGTTGGCGCAGCCGCTTGTTGTCGTCGACCGCGGCTTCGAGCCGCCGTCGGAGGGAGGCAACCGTCGCTGGTTGGCCGGGCGAGGCGCACCCGGGTCGGCGGGCGCCGGGGCGCCACCACTCTCGGCGCCGAGGGCCGCGCCGTCGTCGGAGGCGTCGTCGCCGCACGCGGCGAGAGGAGCACGGTCCGCATCCCGGCGGCCGAGGCGCACACCCGCCGCCCGGGGCTCACGCAGGCGCTCACGTCGGTCCGCCAAGGCGACGGGCGAGCATGTCGACGCGCGTCATCAGGGCGACGAGCGCCACGCCGAGCGGGACGTGGATCCACAGGGTGTCCCGGCCATCGGCCGCCGCGGTGCCGAGGCCGTGCTGCACGAGCAGGGCGACGCCCATCACGACGAGCGACAACCCGAACCGCCCGCCCCCGGCGCGGTCGCGTAGGCGGACGAGCGCGACGAGGCCGCCCACGACCGCCACGACGACCAGCAGCCCGGCGGCGATGCGGTGGACGTCGCGCGCCCACTCGTCGCCGGTGAGGATGCGCCCGGCGGTGACGGCCTGGAGGAACACGGCCCAGGTCAGCACCGTGGCGAACACCGTCCACGTCCGGGCGGGGGCGCGGCCCGCCGGCGGCGGGAGAGGGGCAACGGGCGCTGCGGCGGTGCTCATCAGGCGTACTCCGCCGGGCGGGTGGCCGCCGCCCACAGGTTCATCCAGCCGTCGGCGCGCCAAGTGACTTCGACCAGCACGCGGTGGGCGGCCGCCAGGTCGGCCTCGGGGATGCCCGAGTACAGCTCGTCGGCGACGTAGCCGATAGCCGACCGGAGCATGCCGTGCTGCACCCGGCCGGCGGCGGTCAGCTCGACCCTGAAGGCGTCGGGGTCGCCGCCGGGCGCCGACACGATCCGGGCCAGCCCGGCCGCCTCCGCCTGGTCGAGCAGGGCCTCGACCGCGGCCGGTCCGGTCGGGAGCGCACCGGCGAGGCCGGGGACGAGCCTCGCCCGCTCGGGCGGGAAGGCTCCGGTGGCCAGGGCGTCCAACACGACCCACTGGTCGAACGTGGTGCCGTGCTCGGCGAGCACGGCGCCGAAGATGGCCGAGGTGGCCCGCTGAGCCCGCCCGATGTCCCGGCCGTCGAGGATGAGGGTATCTGCCACCGCGTGGCACCTCCTGGTGTCGGGCGAAGGGGAACGCGTTCCTGCGGGTGGCGAACCGGCGGCTCGGCCGGTCATGGCACGGGCACGGACTCCCGATCGGCGTCGGTCCATGAGCCGGCGGTGGCGGCCGGCTCGGGGAGGGGGATCGCCGGCTCGCCCTCGGCGTCGACGTGGGGCAGCAGCCGGTCGAGCCACCGGGGCAGCCACCAGTTGCGGTCCCCGAGCAGCTCCATCGTCGAGGGCACCAGCACCATGCGGACGACGGTGGCGTCGACGAAGACGGCGGTCGCGAGGCCGATGCCGACCAGCTTGAGGAACACGGCGTCCTCCATCACGAAGGCGCCGAACACCGTCACCATGATCGCCGCCGCCGCGGTGATCACCCGGGCGGTGCTCGCCAGCCCGTCGGCCACGGCACGGCGGTTGTCCCGGGTCCGCAGGTACTCCTCGCGGACGCGGGACAGGAGGAACACCTCGTAGTCCATCGACAGTCCGAAGAGGACGGCGAACATCATCATCGGCAGCCAGGCGGGCACGGGCGTGGCGTCCTCGATGCCGAGGAGGTGGCCGACCCAGCCGCCACCGGCGGCCAGCGCCATGACGCCGTAGGCCGCGCCGATCGACAGCAGGTTCATGACCGCCGCCTTGACCGCGACCGTCAGTGAGCGGAACACCGACATCAGCAGCAGGAATGACAGGACGACGACCCCGCCGATGAACAGCGGCAGCCGGCTGGCGGTGTCCTCACTGTCGTCGATGAACGTGGCGGTGGTGCCGCCCACCGACGCCTCGGCCCCGGTGCCGGCGACCGCGCCCGGCAGCACCCGGTCGCGCAGCGTGTGCACGAGGCTCTCGGTGGCCTCGTCCTGTGGACCCGTCGTGGGGAGGACCTTGAGCACCGCGGCGTCGCCGGCGTCGTTGAGCGCTGGAGGCGACACCGCGGCGACACCGTCGGTGGCCTGCAGATCGCCCACGATGCGGTCGACGGTCCGGGCCGCCGACCCGGCGTCGGTGGCGGCCGCCCCGTTCCCGAGGTCGACGGCGACCAGCAATGGGCCGTTCGCACCCGGCCCGAAGCCCTCCCCCATCAGGTCACGAGTCTGCGGAGCATCACGCCACCTCCCACGCGTCGCCGACCGTGAGCGGGGCGGTCGCCGGCCGGGTGGTCATGCGGGTGTCGAGAGCAGTTCGCAGGGTCATGGGACGCATGGTGACGGCCCGGCGGGTGCCTGTCGTCGGCCCTGGGAAGGCTCTTGCACATCCTGCGTGGGATGCAGTCGGGCCGTACCTACATCGCTGGTAGTAGTGCGAGATGCCTTCCCGGGGAGGATGTGAAGGCCGGCACGCTGCCCCTACGCTCGGTTGCATGGAGCCTGGTCGTCGTTGGCGCTCTGATTGGCGGGACGCGGCGTGGGCGCTGGGCTCGGCCGCGTTCCTCGTGGTGGCTGCGCCCCATGGGAAGGCGGGCGCGAACGCCCTCGATGCATTCGGGTACCTGCTGCTCGTGGCCTCGGCGCTGGTCCTGTTCCTGCGCCGGCGTGCGCCGGTGGCGGTGTTGCTGGTCGTGCTGGCGTGCGTGCTCGGCTACCAGCTGCGTGACTATCCCGAGGTCACCGCGGTCCCGGTGCTGGTCGCGGTCTACACCGCAGTGCGGGCCGGTCACCCCGCGCTCACGGCTGCGGTCACCGGGTGCGCCGTGGTCGTCGGCGCGCTGACGGCCAGCCCTGCGGCCGGCGAGACGGTGCGTGATCTCATGGAGCGGCGGTTGCCCCTTGGGTGGATCGTGGCCGCCGGCGTCACCGCCGAGGTGTCCCGGCAGCGGGAAGCGGCGGTCCGGGCGGCCGAGGAGCGGGCGGCCGAGGCCGAGCGCACGCGGGAGGAGACCGCCCGGCGACGGGCCGCCGACGAGCGGTTGCGGATCGCGCGGGAGCTGCACGACTCGCTCACCCACAGCATCTCGGTCATCAAAGTGCAGGCCGGCGTGGCCGTTCACCTGGCCCGCAAGCGAGGCGACGAGGTGCCCGAGGCGCTCCTCGCCATCCAGGAGGCGAGCCGCGACGCCACCCGCGAGCTGCGCGCCACCCTCGACGTGCTGCGGACCGGGATCGCGGACGCCGCCGGCGACGACTCGCCAGGCAGCGGGCTCGACCGGCTGGACGAGCTGGTCGAGCGGGCCCGGGCTGCAGGCGTTCCCGCCACGGTCACCGTCAGTGGAGACGAGCGCTCGCTGCCGGCGGAGGTCGATCGAGCCGCGTACCGGATCGTCCAGGAGGCGCTCACCAACGTCGGCCGTCACGCCAGGCGACCGGCCACCGTGTCGGTCCGACTCGACTACCGCCCCGACGGTCTGGCGGTGCAGATCGAGGACGACGGGCTGGCCACCCCCACGGCAGCACCGGTTCCCGGGACGGGGCTCATCGGCATGCGGGAGCGGGTCACGACCCTCGGCGGCCGCTTGCGCGCCGCACCGCGGCCCGAGGGCGGTTTCACCGTGCGGGCCGAGCTCCCGGCCGCCGGGAACGGGACCAGCGCGGCCTCGTGATCCGGGTCCTGCTCGCCGACGACCAGCCGCTGATCCGCGGCGGCTTCCGCGCCCTGCTCGACGCCGAGGACGACATCGAGGTCGTGGCCGAAGCCGCGGACGGAGACGAGGGGGTCGCCCTGGCGGTCGAGCATGTGCCCGACGTCGCACTCATGGACGTACAGATGCCGATCCTGGACGGCATCGAGGCCACCCGGCGCATCGCGGCCGACCCGCGCCTGGCCGGTGTGCACGTGGTCATCCTCACCAACTACGGCTTCGACGAGCACGTCTTCAACGCACTGCGCGCCGGCGCCAGCGGGTTCCTGGTCAAGGACATCGAGCCCGTCGACCTGCTGCATGCGGTCAGGGTCGCCGCCCGGGGCGACGCTCTGCTCGCGTCGGCGATCACCCGCAGGCTCATCAGCGAGTACGTGTCCCGGCCACCCGACCGCCGGGTCGCCGACGCTCTGGAGGAGCTCACCGACCGCGAGCGCGAGGTCGTGGCCCTCGTCGCCCGCGGGCTGAGCAACGACGAGATCGCCGCCCGCATGGTCATCAGCCCCACGACCGCCAAGACCCATGTCAGCCGGGCCATGACCAAGCTCCACGCCCGCGACCGCGCCCAGCTCGTCGTGCTCGCCTACGAATCAGGCCTGGTCGCGCCCCGCAGCACGCCGTAACCCTGACTCCCGGGTCCCGAGTTTCTCCACACGCGGTCGCCGAGGGCCAACATCGCCGTGATGGCGACCTGGATCGCGGAGGTCGAGCGGGAGCACGAGCGGCTCTTGGGGTTCGTGTCGGAGGGGCGACACAAACCCTGAGTACACGCGACCCCTGGCAGGCCTGGTTGGTCGCAGCATGATGCTTCCCCGCATGGGCACTCCCAACGGGATCCGAAGCCGTGTCGCCACCTTGGCAAGGTGCTGGGAACTCCGCTTCCAAGCGCTGAGCGGGGCAGACGATGCGTGAACTGCGCCGGCGACATCGCCTGCAGGCGTCTGCCCGCGAAAGTCGATTGGCAAGCTGATTGGCAAGCCGGCGAGTTGGGTGGCGTGTTCCCTGTCTCGGCATGACTCCGTCGGTCTCGGGCAACCCCGGCGGCCGGACCGAACCTAGGGGCGCCATTCGAAGTACAGCCGCAATGGAGCCGCACCGCTGGCCGTCATCATCCGCCCGCACCGTGTCTCGTCCGGCGGATCGATGCCGCTGGGTCAGCTCCCTTGTGCCCGCTGACTGAGCCAGTCGTCGTATGGGGTCGCCGCGAGCCGGGCGCCGTTGCCCGGCACGAGGGTGCGCTCGCTCAGGCGGCCGCCGAAGTACCGGGCTCGGGGATCGGCGACCACCGTGCGGCGGTCCCCCACGGCACGCAACCCCTCCCGGACGAAGTCCTCGAACCGCAATGGTTCGGGACCGCCGATCTCCACCGTACCGTCCAGCGGCGCCGCGAGCGCGACGTCGCACACCGCGGCGGCGACTCGGCCTGCCGGGCGCTCGAGTGTCGCGCCGCGCACCAAGTCGGTGCGCCAAGACGCGGTCATCTGTCCGGGGCACGCACCGATCCAAAGGCACCGATGTACGTGACGACCGCCGCCACTCGGGGATCGAATCGCTTGGAGTCGAACTCGCGCATCTTGCGAAAGATGCTGGTCACGTGCCGTTCCACAGCCTTGGTCGAGATCGACAGATCCTCCGCGATGACGCGATTGCAGTGCCCTTTCGCCATCTCGGCCAACACGTCGAGTTCCCGGAGTGTGAGCTCGTCGAGCCTCGAACCTGTCCGCCGGTGGACGAGGCTGTCGACAACCGCGGAGTCGAGCGTCACTTGCCCGCTTCGGGCCTGGGCAATGGCCGTCGCGAGAACGTCGAGATCGGTGATCCGATCATCGAGCAGAAACGCGCTGCCACACGACCCGCGACGTAGTAGCTCCATGGCGAAGTGGTCGCCTTCGAGCGCGACGACCACGATCGCGACCTCAGGGTGCTCGCTACGGAGCTGGGCGGCAGCGGCGAGCGTCTCCTCCGCCGCTACTTGTCCAGCGCGGATGCCGACGACGACAACATCTGGCCGATCGCGCCGGACCGCATCGACGACGTCAGCGTGGGACGCGACCCGTGCGACGACGTCGATACCGTCGACACCCGAGAGGAGGCACGCGAGGCCCTCGCGTGTGAGGAAGTAGTCGCTCGCAATAGCTACTCGCGTCGTCTCCTCCGACTGTTCTGACACCGCCGACTCCTCCCTGTTTCTCCCTCTAGACGACTTGGCCGACCTCGCGAAGGGCGGATCTGGGTGAGCGAGTGGGGGTGTCCCCCACCGAGGTTTAGGGCTGACCCTATTTCGCAGCGGCAGGTAGCGCACCTACCGTGCGACCTTCTCGTGTGTTGACACACCACGTCGCTCCGGACCCCGGCGACTATCGCCACAGGAGGCGCCGACGTGGAGACAGAACGCCCCGATGCACCCTCGCCCGACACCTCGGGACCCCGGACGGCTTGTCCGCGTCGCCCGAGCACCGATGCCGCGATGCTTCACCTTGTTCGGGTGATCCTCGACGAGGCCTGGTCTCCCCACGTTGCTGCCCTCCGGTTGCTGGAGTCTGTGGGTGGCGACCTCGGGGTGCTTCACCGAGCACGCGCCCGCGTACTCCGCGCTGCGACGGAACGGGCTACGGAGACCACCGAGCGAGCGATCGCCACACTCGACTTCGCACTCCGCACCGAGACAGCGTGATGCCCACAGCCTCCGCGGCGGGCGGCACTCCGGTTCCAGAGGCGACTGCGAATCGCACACCGAGGGTTGCCCGTGGTCGCGGCGATA
Organism: uncultured Acidimicrobiales bacterium; assembly: GCA_963739835.1. Taxonomy (GTDB): domain Bacteria; phylum Actinomycetota; class Acidimicrobiia; order Acidimicrobiales; family VFJN01; genus ZC4RG19. The sequence goes on along the minus strand of CAVUBW010000024.1, from coordinate 438,711 downwards.
TCGAGCCACCGACGCCCGCACCCAAATCACAGCCAGATCCCGCCCCAGCCGACTGCCAACTTTGCCTTCAGCTTGCCGATCGCGTCGTTCAGGACATCTTCTCAGTCTCGCTGACGTTGGCGGCCGCTCGGAGCCTGAACGGAGGTCTCGCCTCGGCTCGGCTGGACCAGGCCATCGACGACCTCGACGGACTGGTGCGGGGACTCCGCCACACTGCCCTCGCCGCCCAGCCCCGCGACAGCTCGTGGTCTCGACCCAATCTTGAACCTTCGAGCAGCGACTCTTCCTCGGAGGCCGAGCCCATCGTCGAGAAGGCCGCAGATGCGCTCTTGCAGGTCGACCGCCTCCTCGTCGGGCTCTGGACCGATGCCGTCGCAAGCGATGCACCGCCCAGCACCCGAGAAGGCATCACCGAGGCCACGCGGCTCGTACGTCACGCCAGGATCGCCATCACCCACGGCCATGAGTTGATCGGAGCACCCAACGGCGCCAGATCCATCCGAGGCAGGCGTCGAGCCGCGGCCCCCCAGGATGGGGCGCCGGGTCGCGACCGCGTGCGACGCTTCACGGCGGCCGAGCCGGGCTGCAGCCACGATCCGGGACGCGGTCGACATCGTCTGTCTGCCAGTTCGCCGCGAGACAAGCGCAGGAGACAGTCACGCTCATGATCACGGCCACGCGAGCCAACGTCGTGGAGCAGGAAACCCGGGCGATCATCGTGATGCCGGGGGAGGATCTGCTGGAGGGCGATGCTCGCCGAGCTGCTCGATCTGTTCCGGCCCACGCTGGCTTGCGACGATCCCGATGTCGGCCTCGACCCGTCGATGTCGTCCGGGCTCGGAGGCGATCGTGTGGTGACAGGGCGTATCGTGTGACACAGAGGTTGCTGTCCGGATCTCGGATGCCTGCGTTGGACCGGACCCTGCTGACGTCTTCCTCTCGAGCCAAGGAGGCGGTCGGTGGATCGTTGGACACAGGCCGGCACGAGGCACGTCGGCCCGCCCGGAGTTGGCAGAGGGCCCTCGTGACAGGCGAGCGGCTGTCGCGGATCCTGGCGGAGCTGTCGGCCGACGGTGACGGCGGGTGGTCCTCGTCTCGGTTGTGTGAGGTCACCCGCGACGTCATCGGTGTGTCAGGAGCCGGGGTGATGCTCATGTCGGGCGAGGTGCCGCGGGGTTCGCTGTGTACTACGAACGATGTGAGCAACCTGATCGAGGAGTTGCAGTTCACGCTGGGCGAGGGTCCGTGCGTGGACGCCTACCATATGGACCGGGTCGTGCTGGAGCCCGACCTGGCGCATCCGAGTACCACGCGATGGCTTGCGTTCACGCCACGGGCGGTCGAGGCGGGCGTGCGGGCTCTGTTCGCGTTCCCGCTGCAGGTGGGTACCGTGAGGCTCGGCGCCCTGAACCTCTACAGCGATGGTCCCGGGCCGCTGACCGACGACCAGCATGCCGACGCATTGGTGATGGCGGATGTCCTCGCTCAGTGGGTGCTGGACGTCCAGGCCAACGCGCCCCCCGGCGCGATGGCCGAGGAGCTCGAGCACGACTCCGACTTCCACTACATCGTGCACAACGCGGCCGGCGCGGTCTCCGTCCAGCTCGGGATCAGCGTGACCGAGGCACTGGTCCGGATGCGCGCCTACGCCTTCAGCAACGACCGGCTGCTGCGCGACGTCGCCGAAGACGTCGTGGCCCGAAGGTTCAGGTTCGAATGACCTCCCACGTCGTCGCGGAGAACGGAGGATCGAGATGACCCGCGAGGGCGATGTTGTGCAGTCCCTCGTCGACCTGGCCGACACGCTCACCGCCGACTTCGACGTGGTCGATCTGTTGACCGGCTTGGCCGACCGGTGCGTGCATCTGCTCGGTGCCGCTGCCGCGGGCGTGATGCTCGCCTCGCCGAGCGGTGATCTGCGGCTCGTTGCCTCATCGTCAGAAGCAATGCGCGTTTTGGAGCTGTTCGAGCTGCAGGCGAGGGAAGGCCCCTGCCTGGATGCGTTTCGCACCGGCGAGCGCGTCCAACATGAGAACCTCCGCGCCGGAACCGGCCGCTGGCCGCGGTTCGCCGCGGTGGCAGTCGAGGCGGGCTTCCAGTCAGCGTTCGCCGTGCCTCTGCGCCTCCGCGACCTGACCATCGGCGCCCTCAACCTGGTGAGCACCGAAGAGACTCCGATGGACGAGGCCGACGTGCTGGTGGCCCGAGCGTTCGCGGACCTCGCGGCCATCGCGGTCCTCCAACAACGAGCCGCCACCGAGTCGCAGCGCGTGAACGAACAACTCACCCACGCATTGACGAGCCGAATCGTGATCGAGCAAGCCAAGGGGGTGGTGTTCGAGCGGGCAGGTATCGACATGGCCGAAGCGTTCTCCCGGCTCCGGAAATACGCCCGGGACCACAATCGTCACTTGACCGACGTCGCCCAGGCCGCGATCGACGGCACCCTCGATCCCAGGGCCTGGGAGGCAGGAACCATCGACTCCTCCTGATCACCCGTGGCAGCGCCCCACCCGGCCCGCGCAACGGGCCAAGTCCCGCCGGAGCAAACCCGCAACACCTATGTCCTTTCGGGCATGGTCCGCTGCGCGCAGTGCGGTCGCAAGATGCAGGGATCATGGAACCACGGCCAGGCGTACTACCGATGCAAGTTCCCGTCTGAGTACGCGGTCGCTGAGGGCCAGCATCCAGGACCGTCTACGTCCGCGAGGCCGCGATCGTGCCGGCGTCGACACGTGGATCGCCAGCCTGTTCGACGACGAGCACCTCGACAGCACTTGCGAGGCCTTGGCTGCGGTCAGCGACCTCGAGCCTGAGGACGATGAGGGCCGCGTACTCGACCTGCGCCGACAGCTCAAGGAGTGCAACACGAAGCTCGCCCGGTACCGGCAGCTCCTCGAACAAGACGCCAACATCACCGTGGTCGCCACCTGGATCGCCGAGGTCGAGCGGGAGCGCAGGCGGATCGAGCGTGAGCTCCGCCGCAAGCCGGCCACCCGCAAGCTCACGACGGCCGAGATCAAGGCCCTCGTGCGCCAGCCCAAAGACATCGTCGCGTCCTAGCCGACGCCGACCCGCAGACAAACACGCGATCTACGACGAGCTGGGCGTGAACCTCACGTACCACCCGGACGGAAGAGCGCAGGTCGGGGCCGGTGGCCGTGTACTCAGGGTTCGTGTCGGAGGGGGGACTTGAACCCCCACGCCCTTGCGGGCACTAGGCCCTCAACCTAGCGCGTCTGCCAATTCCGCCACTCCGACGTGGCCTCGCCCGGTGGTCCGGGCAGGACGGACAACTCTGACCGCGGGTGCTGTGGCGGCCCAATCGGACTGATCCCGTCAGTCGCGTCGGGCGCCGGGGGGCCAAACCACCGTCACCGGCATGCCGCGATCACGGGCGACGGCGACGACGTCGGCGGTGCCGCCGTAGCCCCGGGCGGGCAACCCGTCCCAGACCGCGACCAGCTCGTCGGCGAGATCCAGCATCCGCTCCGAGGCGGCCATGTGGGCCTCGGGCGTCGACTCGCGGAACGGCAGGCGATGCACGACCGATGCGGCGGCAACGAGGCGGTCGTACATGGCGTGGTGCCCGCCTGGCAGGCCGTCCCTGTACTGGTCGGCCGGCACGACGACCTCGAGTCGTCCGCCCAACGACAGGACGACCTGTGCGAACAGCGTGTCCGCCCCGTCGGCGACGCACGAGACGCCGACCAGCTCCTCCGGCGATTGCCGCGTCAGGGTCGCTCGCAGCACGGCTCGGATCAGCTCCTCAGCCTCGGGAGGCAACCCCCGGTGGCCGCTCACGGCGATCCTCGGCATGGCAGCGACTAGTTCCGCGTGGCCCGAAGGCGCTCGTCGAAGTCGTGGACCGATCGTCCGTGATCGGTGAACCGACGACGGAGCGACTGCGCCTTGGCGACCGTCCGAGCGCTCTGGCCGGCCGATCCCGAGTCGAGGACAGCCGCGGCCCACTCCCCGCGGAGGCGCATGCCGTGCGGCGACGACCGCGGTGGCGGTCGGGCCTCAGCCCGCCCGGCGGTTGCGGCGGGAGCGGCGGCGGCGCCGGACGAAGATGCTGAGCAGCCAGAGGAACGTGAGTCCGATGACCGCCGGGGCCACGCGCTTGGCGATCGGGGCGCCTGCGGCCTCGACCAGGTCGACCGGTTGGGCCTCCGGGCCGTCGACCACGCGGATCGCCGGGCCGGACGTGCCGTCGAGGCGGGCCGACTCGGCGCCGGCCGCGGCGGCGTCCTCGAGGGTCGCGTGGCCGCCGCGCCCTCCGACGCGATGTCCAGCGGGCCGTGGCCCTGCACGGGCGCCGCCGGTTCCGCGGGCGGCTCGGTCGGCACCGGCGCGGCGGCCGGCTCTGCCGCCGCCTGGTCGGACGGCAGCTTGGATTCCAGGCAGTCCACGAACTGGCCGAGCAGCTTGCTGCTCACGTCGCCGAGCACGCCCCGGCCGAACTGGGCGACCCGGCCCGTGATCGTCAGGTCGGTGACCACCTGGGCCGCCGTCGACGACTCGCCGCCGCCGAGGGGTCATCGTGATCGTGGCGCTGGCGTTGCCCTGGCCCCTCGTGTCGCGGCCCTCGGCGCGCAGGACCGCCCGGTGGACTGCATCGTCACGCTCGACGAACCGGGCCGCGCCCTTGTATTGGGCCGTGATCGGGCCGACCTTGATCTTGACGATGCCGCGGTACTCGTCGCCCTCGATCTCCTGGAGCTGGGCGCCCGGCATGCACGGGGCGATCAGCTCGACGTCGGTCAGGACCTCCCAGGCGCGCTCGACCGGTACGCCCACCGTGAACTCGTTGGTCAGCTCCATCGCCATCCCCTCGGGAAGTCAGCTCCACTCGCGGAGGTCGTCCACCGTATCGATGTCGGCGGAACGTCCAGGACACGGTACTTCCACCACCAGGTCGGGCCGCCGCCGCATCACGACCTTCGCACCCTCGTCGCCTCGCGTGGGCAGCAGCGGCCACACCAGCGACGACAGCCGGACGGGGTTGCCCCGCACGCCGTCGTAGGTCGCCACGGCCAGCGGCGTCCGCGACGTCGCCGCCACCCGGCGCCACGCCTCGGTCTGCACCAGGGGCTGGTCGCCGAGGCCGACCACCACCGCCGCGTGCCCGTCCCGCCGGGCCCGGGTGATGCCGGCCTGCAGTGATGTGGCGATGCCCTCCTGCCAGCGGTCGTTGCGGACGAAGCGGACCGCCTCAGCCGCCAGCGGCGGGACCGGCAGGTCGGTCGCGCCCCGGACCACGTACGTGGCGTCGAGGTTGGCGGACGCCGCCGCCTCGATCGACCACTCGACCACCGTGCGGCCCAGGTACTGCGCCAGCAGCTTGTGGCTGTCGCCCCCGGAGGCCCGGTAGCGGGACCCCCCGCCGGCGGCGAGCACGATCGCGGCGGTGGTCATCCGTCGAGGTTACGCGTGGATCGGCCCGTCGGCGTCGCGCAGCGACATGGCATTGGCCCGGCCCGTGCGCTGGGCGATGATCTCGGCGCAGATCGACGACCGCCGTCTCCTCGGGCGTGCGGGCGCCGAGGTCGAGCCCGATCGGCGCCATGACCCGGGCGAGGCCCGTCGTCGGTCGACGCCCGCCTCGCGCAGGCGCTCGACCCGGTCGGCGTGGGTGCGGCGGCTGCCCATCGCGCCGAGGTAGCCGACGTCGGTCGCGCAGCGCGCCGACGATCGCCGGCACGTCGAACTTGGGGTCGTGGGTGAGCACGCAGACCGCGTCGCGCGGCGCCGAGCGTGGCGCCGACCGCGTCGCAGCAGCCGGTCGGGCCAGTCGACGACGACCTCGTCGGCCATCGGGAAGCGCGCCCGGGTGGCGAACACCTCGCGGGCGTCGCACACGGTGACGCGGTAGCCGAGCACCTTGCGCCACCTTGGCCAGCGCGGCGGTGAAGTCGACGGCGCCGAAGATCAGCATCCGCGGCGGCGGCGCGAACGACTCGATGAACACCGCCACGGCCGCCTCGCGGGCCTCGCCGTGGGCGCCGTAGTGGCGCACCGCGGTCGAGCCCGGCCTCGAGCTCGCCGAGGGCGTCGCGGGCGACGACGCGGTCGAGGTCGGGGTCGCCGAGCGTGCCGACGCGGCTCGCCGTCGGGCCGCACGAGCAGCTTGGCGCCGACGCCGGGCCCGTCGATCACGGTCGCGAGCGCGACCGGCTCGCTCGGCGCCGGATGCGCGGCCGCGCAGCGTCGTCGTAGAGCGGTCGCCGACCGGCTCACCAGTCGAGCGGCTCGACGAAGAGGTGGATGGTGCCGCCGCAGGTGAGCCCGACGGCGAACGCCTCGTCGTCGCGAGTAGCCGAACGTGACGATCGCCGCGCTCGCCGGTCTCGCAGCACCTCGAGCGCCTCGGTGACGACCGCGCCCTCGACGCAGCCGCCCGACACCGAGCCGGCGACCTCGCCGCGCTCGCTCACGGCCATCGCCGCGCCGGGCAGCCGCGGGCCCGAGCCGTCGAGGTCGACGACGCGGGCGACCGCGACCGCGGTGCGCCCGCGGCGCGCCAGCGGTCGATGTCGTCGAGCGATCTCCTTCATCGAGCACGGCCTCCGATCGTCGTCATCGCCCGATCACCTCGGCCAGCGCCTCGAGCGACGCCAGCGAGTGGCCCTCGACGAACTCGTCGACGTACGGCAGCGCCGCGGCCATGCCCCGGGCGAGCGGCGCGTAGCCGGGCGTCGCCTTCAGCGGGTTGACCCAGACGACGCGGTGGGCGACCCGGTGCGAGCCGGGCCATCTGCTCGGCCGAGCACGTCGGGGTCGCCGCGGTCCCAGCCGTCGGAGAGGATCACGACGACCGCGCCGCGGGCCATGCCGCGCACGCCCCAGCTGGTCGTTGAACGCGCCGCAGCCCCTCGCCGAGCCGGGTGCCGCCGGACCAGTCGGCGACCGCGTCGCGCCGCCTGGCGCAGCGCCGCGTCGGGATCGCGGGTCGACAGCTCGCGGGTGATGCCGCGTGAGGCGGGTGCCGAGCGCGAACGCCTCGACCTGGCCGGCGCCCGACGACCGCCGCGTGGCACGAACCGGAGCAGCGCCCGGGCGTAGGGCTCCATCGACCCGCTGACGTCGCAGCAGCAGCACGAGCCGGCGGGGCCGCTCGCCGGGCTCGGTCGAACGCCCGGGCGATCGGCTCGCCGCCGGTGCGCAGCGACCGGCGGACCGTGCGCCGCAGGTCGGGCGGCCCCGCGGCCGGCGCTGGCGCGGCGCCGGCGCCGGCGAGCGGCGCAGCGCGCCGGCGAGCCGCAGGTCGGCCATCAGCCGGCGCGCCTCGGCGAGCTCGGCGGGCGTGTAGGTGGCGAAGTCCTGGTGGCGCAGCACCTCGGTGGCGCTCCACCGCAGCGCCCGCGAGATCCTCGTCGCCGGGCGGCTCGGGGTCGGCGCCGTCGGCGCCGGCGACCGGGTCGTCGTCGGCCAGCGTCGAGCACGACCTGGACCGGCGTCGCCGACCACGGGCGTCGCCACGGCGGCCCGGCCGCCCAGAAGACCGCGGCGAAGGCGCGGTCGTAGGCGGCGATGTCCTCGGGCCGGCGCACCAGCGTCGCCCGGCCGGCCCAGTAGACGCCGGCGCGCCGGTCGAGCGCCGACGGCGGCGAGCGCGCGCGGCGAACGACGACCGTCGACGCCGACCGGCACGTCGAGGCCCGCGCCGCGCAGCACGCGGGCGAACGCGACGGCGACGGTCGGGCACGGCCGTCGGCGGCGTCAGGCACTGCGGGCCACCGCCGCGCCGCACGAGCGGCTCGAGGCCGTGCGTCGCGCACGCGCTCCTGGTCCTCGCGGTACTTCAGGACCGTGCCGAGCGTGGCGCGACGCGGCCGCCGGTCGAGCGTCGAGCGGCCCGAGCGTCGCCAGCGCCTGCGCCCAGTCGATCGTCTCGGCGACGCCCGGCGGCTTGTAGAGCTCGAGCGTCGCGGACGTCTCGGCCACCGCCCGGCGACCTGCGCGGGCGAGCTCTCGGCGCGACCTCGGGCGCGCGCAGCCGCACGATCGCGACCTCGCGCTCGAAGTCGGGGTGCTCGACCCAGTGGTAGAGGCAGCGGCGCTTCAGCGCGTCGTGCACGTCGCGGGTGCGGTTCGACGTGAGCACGACGATCGGCGGCACCGTCGGCGCGGAACGTGCCGAGCTCGGGGATCGTGATCGCGTAGTCGGACAGGATCTCGAGCAGGAACGCCTCGAACTCGTCGTCGGCCCGGTCGACCTCGTCGATGAGCAGCACCGGGGGCGGCTCGCCGTCGGGCGTGGACGAGCGCCCGCGAGCAGCGGCCGGCGCACGAGGAACCGCTCGGAGTACAGCTCGTCCTCGAGCGCCTCGGTGCCGGCCTGGGCGGCCCGCCCGGCGGCCTCGGCCGCCCGCAGGTGCAGGAGCTGGCGGGAGTAGTCCCACTCGTACACGCGCCTGGGCGGCGTCGATGCCCTCGTAGCACTGCAGCCGGACCAGCTCGCCGCCGGTCCAGCGCGCCAGCACCTTGGCGACCTCGGTCTTGCCGACGCCGGCCTCGCCCTCGAGCAGCAGCGGGCGCTGCGAGCCGGAGCGCGAGGAAGATCGCGGTGGCGAGGCCCTCGTCGGCGAGGTAGTCGTGCGCGGCCAAGCCGTCGACGACGGCGGCGACGTCGGCGACCGGCGGTGCTGTCATGGGCAAGAGCCTACGGGGAGATGCTCAGGCGCCCGCAGTCTCGAGTGCCCGGCGGGTGAGCACCCGCGCCAGGTGGCGGCGGTAGTCGGGCGAGGCGTTGAGGTCGTCCGGGGGCTCCGTGCCCTCGTCGGCCCGGGCCGCGGCGTCGCCGACCGACGACCCCGACCGCAGGGCGTCCTCGGTCCCGGCCGCCCGCAGCGGCTGGGAGCCCATGTTGACCAGGCCGACGCCGGGGCCGGCGTCGCTGTTGGTCAGCACGGCCGCCACGCCGACGATCGCCCAGTCCTGGGCCCGGCGGTTGAACTTCTCGAACGCCCAGCCGACGCCCGGCAGCGCTTCGGCACCCGGATCTCGGTGAGCAGCTCGTCGGCGGCCGAGCGCGGTCTCCAGGAACCCGGTGAAGAAGTCGTCGGCCGCGATCTCGCGCTCGCCCCCGGGGCCCCGGGCGACGAACGTGGCCCGCAGCGCCAGCAGCGCCGCCGGCAGGTCGGAGGCGGGGTCGCCGTGGGCGACCGAGCCGCCGATCGTGCCCCGATGGCGCACCTGCGGGTCGCCGACCTGGGCCGCCGACGGCGGCCAGCAGCGGCACCTGCTCGTGAGCAGGTCGGACGTGGCCGAGGTCGTGGTGACGGGTCAGCGCGCCGATGCGCACACGCTGCGTCGCCGGCCGTCCTGACGTAGGAGAGGTCGTGCAGCCGGCCGATGTCGACGAGCACGCTGCGGGGCCGCCAGGCGCAGCTTCATCAGCGGCAGCAGCGAGTGGCCGCCGGCGAGCAGCTTGGCGTCGTCGCCGTGCTCGGCGAGCAGGCCGCACCGCCTCGTCGACCGACGCGGCCCGCTGGTAGTCGAACGCGTGCCGGGATCACGCTCCCCTCCCCCGCGCCCGCCGGTGCTCGTCGGGCGTCCTGGATCGCCGACCACACCCGGTAGGGCGTCGCCGGCATGGCGATGTCGGTGATGCCGAACGGCGACAGCGCGTCGACCACCGCGTTGATGACCGCCGGCGCCGAGCCGATCGTGCCGGCCTCGCCGATGCCCTTGACCCCGAGCGGGTTGGACGGGCTCGGCGTCACGGTGTGGTCGAGCTTGAAGCTCGGCATCTCGGCCGCCGACGGCACGTGGTAATCCATCAGGCTGGCGTTGCGGAGGTTGCCGTCCTCGTCGTAGACCGCCTCCTCCCACAGCGCCTGGGCCACGCCCTGGACGATGCCGCCGTGCAGCTGGCCCTCGACGATCATCGGGTTGACCTGGGGCCCGCAGTCGTCGACCGCGGCGTAGTCGACCAGCTGGACATCGCCGGTCTCCTCGTCGATCTCGACCACCGCGACGTGGGTGCCGAACGGGAACACGAAGTTCGGCGGGTCGTAGCTCATGTCGGCCGTCAGGTTGGGCTCCAGGCCCTCGGGCAGGTCGTGGGCCGCGAAGGCGGAGAACGCCACCTCCTGCAGCGTCATGGCCCTGGCGGGGGTGCCCCGCACCCGCAGCGAGCCGTCGACGAACTCGAGGTCGTCCTCGGCGCACTCCAGTGCGTGGGCGGCGATGACCTTGGCCTTGGCGATGATCTTGTCCCCGGCCATCGCCACCGCCACGCCGCCGACCGGCAGCGACCGGCTGCCGTAGGTGTCGAGGCCGATGGGGCTGATGGCGGTGTCCGAGTGCAGGACCTCGACCATCTCCGGTGCCACGCCGAGCTTGTCGGAGATGATCTGCGACCAGGCCGTCTCGTGGCCCTGGCCGTGCGGCGTCGAGCCGGTGACGACCTGGACCATGCCGGTGGGCAGGACCCGCACGGTCGCCGCCTCCCAGCCGCCCGCGCCGACGCGCAGCGACCCGAGCACCCGGCTGGGCGCCAGGCCGCACATCTCGACGTAGGTCGAGATGCCGATGCCGAGGTGGCGGGTCTCCCCCGCGTCCCGGCGCCGCTGCTGCTCGGCCCGCAGGTCCTCGTAGCCGACAAGCTCGAGCGCCCGGTCCAGGGTCGGGGCGTAGTTGCCCGAGTCGTAGGTCAGGCCCGCAACCGACGCGTAGGGGAACTGCTCCGGCCGGATGTAGTTGCGCCGCCGGATCTCGGCCGGGTCGACGCCGACCTTGGCGGCCAGGCCGTCCATCGCCCGCTCCAGGGCGTAGGTGGCCTCGGGCCGGCCGGCGCCCCGGTAGGCGTCGGTCGGCGTGCGGTTGGTGAACACGCCCGTGCACTCGAAGTGGTAGGCGGGCACGTCGTAGACGCCGTGGTAGAGGAACGCGCCGAGCAGCGGGATGCCCGGGGTCATGAGCTGCAGGTAGCCGCCCATGTCTGCGATGAGCGTCGCCCGCACGGCCGTGACCTTGCCCTCGGCGTCGGCGGCCAGCTCCATCTTCTGGACCTGGCCCCGGCCCTGGATCGTGGCGACCGCGTTCTCGCTGCGGGTCTCGTTCCAGCGGATCGGCACGCCCAACCGGCGGGCCAGCGCCACCGCCAGGAGGTCCTCGGCGTACACGTCGAGCTTGGACCCGAACGCGCCGCCCACCGACGGGGCCACGACCCGGATCTTGTGCTCGGGCAGGCCGCAGGTGAGCGCCATCATCACCTTGAGGATGTGGGGGATCTGGGTGGCGCAGTAGATGGTGATGTCGCCCCCGTAGACGCCGGGGACCACGGCGACGCCACGGGGCTCCATCGCAGCGGGGATCAGCCGCTGCTGCAGGTAGGTCTCGTCGACGACGTGGGCGGCGGACGCGAACGCGGCCTCGACCGCGTCGGGGTCGGGCGACAGCGCCCAGGTGTAGCTGCGGTTGGTCCCCAGCTCGTCGTGGATGACCAGCCGGTCGCTGGCCGCGTCCTCGATGTCGACCACGACGTCGAGCGCGTCGTAGTCGACGACCACCGCGTCGGCGCCGTCGGCGGCGAGCGTCGGAGTGTCCGCCACCACCACGGCCACGATCTCGCCGGCGTAGTGGACCTTGTCCTGGGCCAGCGGGAAGTGCTCGGGGGCCTTCATGTCCTCGGTCACCGGCCAGGCGCAGGGCATGGGGCCCGCCCACGAGCCCTCCAGGTCGGCGGCGGTGAACACGTGGTGGACGCCGTCGATCTCCAGCGCCGCGCTGGCGTCGATGCTGCCGACCCGAGCATGGGCGAACGGGCTGCGGACCATGCCCAGCCACAGGGCGCCGGGGATCTGGAGGTCGTCGACGAACCGCGCCTCGCCGGTGAGCAGCCGGGCGTCCTCCTTGCGCAGCATCCGTTGGCCCATGGCGGAGGTCGGGGGGCTCTCGACGGCGGTCACGCCGGGACCTCCTCGCCCGCGGCGGCGAGTACGGCCCGCACGATGTTGTGGTAGCCGGTGCAGCGGCAGAGGTTGCCCTCGAGGCCCACCCGGACGTCCGTCTCGCTGGGATGGGGCTGCTCCTCCAGCAGCGACACCGCCGCCATCACCATGCCCGGCGTGCAGAACCCGCACTGGAGCCCGTGCTGCTCGTGGAACGCCCGCTGCATCGGGTGGAACCCGTCCTCGCCCCTGTCGGACGCCGTGGCGGCCAGGCCCTCGATTGTGGTCACCTCGTGCCCGTCGGCCTGGACCGCGAGCACCGTGCACGACTTCACCGACTCGCCGTCGAGCAGGACCGTGCAGGCGCCGCACGACGACGTGTCGCAGCCGACGTTGGTCCCGGTCAGCCCGAGGTCGTCGCGAAGGTGGTGGACGAGCAGGCGGCGCGGTTCGACCTCGCCGGAGCGCTGCTCACCGTTGACGGACAGGGTGATTCGCACAGGGGGTCCCCTCCCGTTTGTGACGGATGACCTGTGACCGATGTCATCCTGCCCCGTCTCGGCGTGTCGTGCTCGCCGGATCGCACTGTGTTCGCGTCCCGCTACCGCGCGTAGGCCGGCCTTCGGCCGGCAAATGATAACGAGGCCGGCCTCGTTATCGTTTTCGCTATTCGCCCTCGGCGGCGGCGCGGATCGCCCGCCACACCCGCTCGGGGGTGCACGGCATGTCGACGTGGCGCACGCCGAGGTGGGCCAGGGCGTCGAACACCGCGTTCTGCACGGCCGGTGTCGAGCCGATCGTGCCCGACTCGCCGATGCCCTTGGCCCCGAGCGGGTTGACCGACGTGGGGGTCTCCATCGCGACCAGCTCGAAGCTCGGCAGCTCGGCGGCCGACGGGATCGCGTAGTCGGCGAAGTTCGTCGTCAGCGGGTTGCCGTCGGCGTCGAAGCGGACCTCCTCGAACAGCGCCTGGGCGACGCCCTGGGCCAGGCCGCCGTGGACCTGGCCCTCGGCGAGCAGCGGGTTGAGCACCCGGCCGGCGTCGTCGACCGCCACGAGCCGCCGCAGGCGGACGTCGCCGGTCTCGGTGTCGACCTCGACCACCGCCAGGTGGGCGCCGAACGGGAACGTGGGCCTGGGGCGCCTGGAAGTCGGGCTCCGCGCTCAGGGTCGTCGCGCGGCGGCCGCCGACCTCGGCCCACGTCCGGGCGACGCGCCGGCGATGCCGGCGACGTGGAAGCGGCCGGCGTCGGCGTCGAGCACGACGTCGTCGACCGCGGCCTCGAGCAGGTCGGCGGCCACCGCGGCGGGCGGCGTCGACCAGCCTCGGCCGACGTCGGCCCGGACCGCGGCGCCGGCCAGCTGCACCGAGCGGGACCCGACCGGTGCCCACGCCCGCGGGCCACCAGGTCGGTGTCGCCGTGGACGACCCGATCGTCGTCCATCGGGACGCCCAGCTCGTCGGCGACGATCATGGCCCACGCCGTGTCGTGGCCCTGGCCGTGGGGCGAGCTGCCCGTGTACACGACGACCTCGACGCCGTCGCCGGCCGCCGTGGGCGTCGACCGCACCCGGCTGAACTCGCTGCCGGCGACCGGGCCGGCGGTGACCTCGACGTAGCTGGCCAGGCCGATGCCCAGCGCCACCGGGTCGCCCGCCTCGCGGCGCCGCCGCTGCTCGGCCCGCAGGTCGTCGTAGCCGGCCGCCGCGAGCACCCGCTCGAGCGCCGCCGGGTAGTCGCCGCAGTCGTAGGTGGTGCCCGACGCGCGTGGTCTGGGTCTCGGCGAACGCCGGCATCAGGTTGCGCCGCCGGACCTCGGCCGGGTCCATGCCGATCTCGGCCGCGAACAGGTCGACGGCCCGCTCGAGCGCGGCGGCGGCCTCCGGCCGGCCGGCGCCCCGGTAGGCGGCGATCGGCGTCGTGGTGGTGGCGACGATCGTCGCCGTCGAACGTCGACGTGGGGGATGGCGTAGATGCCGGTCGTCATCATCCGGGTCATGCCCGGCAGCACGGCGCCGAGCGACGGGTAGGCGCCGGCGTCCTGGATGACCGTCGAGGTGGTACGACCCGATGATGCCCGTCGCGGGTGCCGCCGATCGTCACGTCCTGCACCTGCGCCCGCCCGTGGACCATGGCGGTCATGTTCTCGGTGCGGGTCTCGGTCCAGCGCACCGGGCGCCCGGTGCGGCGGGCGAGCCACGGCAGCAACAGCTCCTCGGCGCTCGCGCCGGCCTTGGCGCCGAAGCCGCCGCCGACGTCGGGCGCGATCACGAGCACGTCGGCCGGGGACAGCCCGTAGGCGCCGGTGAGCCCGGACTTGGCGCCGTGGGCGCTCTGGCAGTCGAGATCCACATGCACCAGCCGGCCCTCGGCCCAGGCCGCGGCCGCCGAGCGGACCTCGAGCGGGCACGCCGCCAGGCGCTGGTTGACGATGCGCTGGCGGACGACGACCTCGCAGTCCTCGGGGCCGGTGCCCTCGCCGGGCGGGTGGCCGAACCCGCCGACCGGTTGGTGCCGGCCTCCGGGAACAGGACCGTGTCGCCGTCGAGCGCGGTGGCGGGGTCGACCACGGCGGGCAGCGGCTCGTAGTCGACGATCACCAGCTCGGCCGCGTCCTCGCCCTGCGCGGGCGTCTCGGCCAGGACGACCGCCACCGGCTCGCCGACGAACCGGACCCGGTCGCGTGCCAGGAGGGTGCGGCCCATGTCGGCCTTGAGCATCCCCGGCATCGGGGCGAGGTCGATGTCGGCCCCGGTCAGCACCGCGACCACGCCGGGCGCGGCTGCGGCCTCGGCCACGTCGACGCCGAGGAGCTCGGCGTGCGCCACCGTCGAGCGGACGAAGACGGCGTGCAGGGCGCCGTCGAGGCGGGGGTCGCGGAGATCGGCGGTGTACCGGCCGCCGTCGGTCAGGAGGCGGGGGTCCTCGCTACGGAGGACCCGGTTGCCCAGGATGCTCATTCACCCGCCGAGCATCAACGACAGGGACACGACCGTGAAGCCCCACACGAGCGCCACGACCACCGTGATGCGGTCGAGGTTGCGCTCCATGACGGTCGACCCCATGGCGCTCGCGCCCATGCCGCCGCCGAACATGTCGGACAGGCCGCCGCCCTTGCCGCTGTGCAGCAGCACGAGCACGATCATGAGCAGCGACGCGCCTACGTTCAGGACGGCGGTGATGGCGGTGAGCACGGCCTCAAGGTTAGACGACGGCCCGCGTCTGCGCGAAGTGGCAGGCCACCGGATGGTCGGCCCCGCTCGACGAGCGGATCTCCAGCGCCGGCTCCTCCTCCGAGCAGGCGGACGTGTCGACGCCCGCGTCCTCCAGCTCGCGCTTGCGCCAGCACCGGGTGCGGAAGCGGCAGCCCGACGGCGGGTCGGCCGGGCTGGGCACGTCGCCGTTGAGGACGATCCGCTGCCGGGAGCGCTCGGCGTTGGGGTCGGGCAGCGGGATGGCCGACAGCAGCGCCTGCGTGTACGGGTGGGCCGGCGTTCTCGTAGATCTCCTCGCGCTGGCCCGTCTCGACGATCTTGCCCAGGTACATCACCGCCACCCGGTCGGAGATGTGGCGCACCACCGACAGGTCGTGGGCGATGAAGACGTAGGAGAGGCCGAGCTCGTCCTGCAGGTCCTGGAGCAGGTTGACCACGCCGGCCTGGATCGACACGTCGAGGGCCGACACCGGCTCGTCGAGCACGATCAGCTCGGGCTCGAGCGCCAGGGCCCGGGCGATGCCGATGCGCTGGCGCTGGCCGCCGGAGAACTCGTGCGGGAAGCGGTTGACGTGCTCGGGCGCCAGACCGACCGATCTTGAGCAGCTCGGCCACCCGCGCCTGGACGCTCCTTGTCGCCCAGGCCGGTGGACCTGAGCGGCTCGGCCAGCGATGTCGCCGACGGTCATGCGGGGGTTGAGCGAGGCGTACGGGTCCTGGAACACGATCTGGAACCGCCGCCGGCATGGCGGCCAGGCTCTTGCCCCTCATGCGGCCGAGTCGTCATGCCGTCGAAGGTGACCGTGCCGGACGTGGGCCGGAGCAGGTGGAGCAGCAGCCGCCCGGTCGTCGACTTGCCGCAGCCCGACTCGCCCACCAGCCCGAGCGTCTCGCCCTGGCGCGACGGTCGAAGCTCGACGCCCGGCGACGGCCGGACACGTAGCCGACGGTGCGGCCGAACACGCCGCCCCGGATCGGGAAGTCCTTGACCAGGTCGCGTGACGCGAGCAGGAGCGGCCGGCGCGCCGCTCGCGACCGGCCGTGGGTTCGACGGCGGTGTCGGTCACGGTGCATCGACCACCGCGTCCTCGACGAGCAGGTCGGCCTCGTCGGCCTGGGCGCGCAGCTCGTCGACGGTCGACGCCGGCGAGGTCGTCGGAGCGGTGGCAGGCGGCCAGGTGGGCGTCGCCGGCCACCAGGCGCAGCTCCGGGCTCTCGGTGTTGCACAGCCCCGGGACGTCGCGCGAAGCGGCACCGGGGATGGAACGCGCACCCGGTCGGCTTGCGGATCAGCGAGGGCGGCGACCCGGCGATCGGGACAGCGCCTCGTCGCCCACGTCGTCGAGGCGGGGCAGGCTGGCCAGCAGGCCGAGCGTGTAGGGGTGGCGGGTCTCGTAGAAGATCTCGTCGATCGTGCCGGTCTCGACCGGCCGCCCGGCGTACATGACCATCACCCGGTCGGCCAGGCCGGCGACGACGCCGAGGTCGTGGGTGATGAGCATGATCGCCGAGTCGATCTCGTCCTTGATGCCGATCAGCACCTCGAGCACCTGGGCCTGCACCGTCACGTCGAGCGCGGTGGTGGGCTCGTCGGCGATCAGCAGGTCGGGCTTGCAGGTGATCGCCATGGCGATCATCGCCCGCTGGCGCATGCCGCCGGAGAACTCGTGCGGGTACATCGTGGCCCGCTTGCGGGCCTCGGGGATGCCGACCAGGTCGAGCAGCTCGACCGCCCGCTCGAACGCCGCCCTCTTGCCGAGGCCCTCGTGGATGCGGGCCATCTCGGCGATCTGCCGGCCGATCGTGTGCACGGGGTTCAGCGCGGTCAGCGGGTCCTGGAAGATCATGGCGATCTCCTTGCCCCGGATGGACCGGCGCTGGTTCTCGTTCAGCGTGAGGACGTCGACCCCCTTCCACAGGATCTCGCCGCCGGTGATGTCGAGGGTCGGTAGCAGGCCGAGGATCGCCATGGCGGTCACCGACTTGCCCGAGCCCGACTCGCCGACGATGGCGAACACCTCGCCCCGGTTCACGTCGAAGCTGACGCCGTCGACCGCGTGGACGACGCCGTCGTCGGTCGGGAACCCCGCCCGCAGGTCACGGATCGACAGCAGGACGTCCTTGCCGTTGGACGCCATGCCGTCCAAGGGCGTCATCAGCGGGCTCGTCATCGGGTCACTTCAGCTTGGGGTCGAGGGCGTCGCGCAGCCCGTCGCCGATGAACACGAACGCCAGCACGGTCAGGAAGATCGCGATGCCCGGGAAGAACAGCAGGTGCGGCGCGTTGGTCAGCGAGCCCTTGCCGTCGGAGACCATGAGCCCCCAGGCCGGCGTCGGCGGCTGCGGGCCCACGTTGAGGAACGACAGTGCGGCCTCGGCCAGGATCACGCCGCCGACCGCGATCGTGCCGTACACGATGATCGGCTGGAGCGCGTTGGGCAGGATGTGGCGGAACATGATCCTCCGCCGCGTCAGGCCGAGCGCGGTGGCGGCCTCCACGTACTCCAGGCGCTTCAACGACAGGAAGCTGGCCCGGACGATGCGGGTCATCGCCAGCCAGCCCGTCAGGCCGAGCACGAGGATGACCGAGTTCTCGCTGTGGCCGATCACCGAGGCGATGGCCACCGCCAGCACGATGTAGGGGATCGCCAGGAACACGTCGACGAGCCGGGCGATGAACGTGTCGAGCACCCCGCCGAAGAAGCCGGCGATCGCCCCGAGGAACAGGCCGATGACGAGCGAGATCGCCGTGGCGATGAACGCCGATCCGCAACGACACCCGGGCGCCGTAGACGACCCGGCTGAACACGTCGCGCCCGATGTCGTCGGTGCCGAACCAGTGGGCGCTCGACGGCGGCTTGCGGAACTGGTCGCTGCGCTCGGTGATGCTGTACGGCGCGATCAGCGGGGCGAAGATCGCCACCAGCACCAGGAAGACGAGGAACACGAGGCCGATCATCGCCAGCCTGTTGCGCTTGTAGCGCTTCCAGACGTCCTTGCGGAACGGGCGGGCCTCACCGAGGTCGTCGCCCCCCGCCTCGGGGACGGCGACGGCGATCGGGGTGCCTGACTCGATGAGCGTCATGACGATTCCCCCTTCCCCAACCGGATGCGTGGATCGAACCAGGCGTACGAGATGTCGACGAGCAGGTTGATGACGGCGAACGCGATCACCACCACGAGCGTCAACCCCAGGATCACCGGCAGGTCACGCTGCCCGACCGCGTTGGCGATCTGCGAGCCGAGGCCCGGCCACGAGAACGTCGTCTCGGTGAGCACGGCGGCGCCGATCACGGTGCCGAAGTCGATGCCGATGAGGGTGACGACCGGCAGCATGGCGTTGCGCATGCCGTGGCGCAGGACGACGCTCCGCTCGTTCAGCCCCTTGGCCCGGGCGGTGCGCATGTAGTCGGCCCGCATCACCTCGAGCATCGAGCCCCGGGTCATGCGGGCGGCGAGGGCGGTGGACACCGAGGCCAGGGTGATCGCCGGCAGGATCAGGTAGCGCCACTGCTCGCCGGTCGGGATGAAGAAGAACGCCCAGCTGTTGGGGCCGATGCCCTGGGTCCGCAGATGGGTCCACGCGGGCCAGCCCTGCTTGTTCGGGTAGACCGCGAACAGCCACTGCAACAGGAACCCCAGCACGAAAACGGGTATCGCGGAGGCCGCGGCCGTGACGATCGTCGTCGCCTTGTCGCTGAGCGAGTAGCGCCGTAGGGCGGAGAGCACGCCGACCGAGATGCCGACGACGATCTCGATGAGGACGGCCCAGATGCCGAGGCGGATGCTGTTGACCGCCTTCTCGCCGAGGATGTCGTTCACGCTGCGGCGGTTGAGGAACGACTCGCCGAGGTCCCAGTGGATCGTCCGCGACCAGTAGTCCTTGAACTGGATCAGCAGCGGCTCGTCGAGGCCGTAGCGCTCGTTGATCCGCTCGACGACCCCTGCGTCGATGCTGCGGTTGGCGCCGCCCGCGATGAGGCGCGCCGGGTCGCCGGGCAGGGTGAAGAACAGGAAGAACAGGAACGACAGCGCGAAGAACACCGTCGGGATGATGAGCAGGAGACGGCGGATGATGTAGCTGGTCATCGTGGGCCTCGTGGGGAGGACTCGTGGGGAGGAGTGGATCCGGGGGGCGCACGGAGCGCCCCCCGGTCACAGCACACGACTAGCTCTTGGCGAAGACCTTCTCCCAGAGGATCAGACCGAAGTTGGTCTGCGTGAAACCGCCGATCTTGTCCTTGTCGTAGACGTAGTCGCCGCGGTACCAGACGATCGGGATGACCCCGACGTCGTCCAGCAGGATGGTCTCGGCCTGCTGGAACAGGCTGGCCTGCTCGTCCGGGTCGACCGTCTGCTTGGCCTGGTCGACCAGCTGGTCGAACTCGGGGTTCGAGTACCCGTAGTTGTTCCCGCCGAGCGAGTCGGTGTGGAACAGGTCGTACATGAAGTTGTCGTACGTCGGGTAGTCCGCGAACCAACCGGCCCGGCAGATCACGCAGGCGCCGTCGGCGAGCTGCGAGAAGTACGTCTCGCTGTCGATGCCCTCCTGGACGGCGTCGATGCCGGTCTGCTTGAGGTTGTCGACCATGATCGCCACGACGTCCTCATGGCCGGCGCCCGTGTTGAACTGGATCTTGATGGGCGCGCTCAGGCTCCCCCCTGCGTCCTGCCACTTCTGGAAGTTGTCCTTGGCAGCCGTGGGGTCGTACTTGCAGTCGTCGCACAGGTCGGCCTTCCACCCGGGGATGCCCTCGGGGGTCACGCCGTTGGCGACGGTCCGGCTGTTCTCGTAGACGGCCTCGTTGATCTCGTCGCGGTTGATCGACTGCGAGATCGCCTTGCGCAGCAGCTTGTTCTGGTCGCCGCCGAGCTGCGGGTCGCGCATGTTGACGTCGAAGTGGTAGCTGCCGAGGATCGACACGTCGAGCGTGTTGGCGTACTTGTCGGTGGCCTCGGTGACGCGGCCGGGCGGGATCTGCCCGGTCTGGCCCTCACCGGCCTCGAACGAGTTGAACGAGGTGTCGGGGTCGGCCGTCACCTGGAAGGTGACCTTGTCGAGGTACGGCTTGGCCGGCAGGTCGAGGTCGGTGTACTTGGTGCCGTCCCACTCGGGGTTCGGGACCAGGACGATCTCGGTGTCGGTCCGGGGCGACTCCAGCATGAAGGGCCCGTTGCCGAACATCTTGCCGTTCTCCCAGTCGGCGGCCGTGGTGGCGTCGGTCCCGGCTTCCTCGGGGACCGGCATGAACAGCTGGAACCCGGCGACGGCCGGGAAGTTGGAGTACGGCTTGGCCAGGTCGACCGTCAGCGTCATCGTGTCGTCGTCGGCCTTCACGCCGGCGAGGGTCGTCGCGGTGCCGTCGAGCTTCTCGGCGCCGCCCTTGATGAAGTTGAACAGGTACGAGTAGTCGCCGGCGAAGTCGGGATTGCTGGCGCGCTCCCAGGACCGCTGGAACGTGCTCGGCTTGATCTCCTCGCCGCTCGCGAACTTCAGGCCGTCGCGGATCTTGAACGTCCACTGCGTGGCGTCGTCGTTCGAGTCGAACGACTCGGCCACCTGCGGCACGATCTTCGGCTTGTCGGGATCGCTGGCGTCGATGTCGGTCAGGCCGTCGTACACGGCGTTCACGACCTGGTAGGCGTCGAGCGTCGTGTTCAGGGCCGGATCGATGTGCTCGGGCGGGTCGCCGACGAAGGTGCCGAGATCGACCATCTCGCCCCCCTGCTGCGGCGTCTCGTTCGAACTCGATTCGTTGCTCCCGCTGCTGCTCCCGTTGTCATCCCCGCCACAGGCGGCGGCGATGAGGGAGAGTCCCAGGATGAGAGCAAGGAGCTGGGAGCCCCTGCGCTGTCGTCTCACTTGGTGGACCTCCTCGATGTGGTCATGTCGACCGCGGGGCCACCGTGCTCGGCGATGGACGCCCGGCGGCGGCCGACGATGGTCGGCCCCCGAACCGGGAACGAGCCACGGCTGTCGTCACGGCGACTCTCCCTGCGGTTGTTCGCGTCCGGTAGCTCGCAAGTCGTACCGGTGAACGGGCCGAACTTAGCAGGAACGTCTGGTGTGACGCCGGTTCGGTGACGGGTGAGCAAAGCAGAGCGGCGTGCCGTTGGACGTTTACATCAGCTCGTCGCGACATCTTCACACAACCTGCACGTTGGCGGCTCGGGCACGGTGAGAACACCCGCCGTCGCTCCGTGTGTACCACGCTGTGGCGCCGGTCACACGCGAACTGCGGTTGGTCAGGTCCAGTCGCGATAGCGAACGATGCCCGCGAACGACTCCGCGTCGAGGCTGGCGCCGCCGACGAGCGCGCCGTCGATGTCGGGCTCGGCCATCAGCTCGGCGGCGTTGGCGGGCTTGACCGAGCCGCCGTACTGGATGCGCACGGCGGCGGCGGCGTCGGCGCCGAACGGCTCGGCGACCGTCGCGCCGGATGGCGCCGCACATGGCCTGGGCGTCCTCGGAGGTGGCGGTGCGGCCGGTGCCGATGGCCCAGATCGGCTCGTAGGCGATGACCAGCGCGGCCACCTGCTCGGCCGTCAGCGCCGGCGAGCCCGGCCCGGACCTGGCCGACGCACCTTGGCCTCGGTGCTGCCCGGCCTCGCGCTCCTCGAGCGTCTCGCCGCACGCACACGATCGGCGTCATGCCGTGGCTTGAGGACGGCCTTCGACCTTCCGGTTGACCATCTCGTCGGTCTCGCCGAAGAGCTCGCGCCGCTCGGAGTGGCCGACGATCACGTAGGCGCACGTTCGAGCTTGGCCAGCATCGCCGGCGACACCTCGCCGGTGAACGCGCCCTTCTCCTCCCAGTGGCAGTTCTGGGCGCCGAGGGCGATCTGGATGCTTGTCGGCCTCGATCGACGGTCTGCACCGATGCGGATGTCGGTGAACGGCGGGTGCACCGAGACGTCGACGGCCTCGTAGTCGTCCTTGGTCGAGGCAGGTAGCGCCAGCTTCTGGACGGTCTGGATCGCCTCGAAGTGGTTGTGGTTCATCTTCCAGTTGCCGCTGATGAGCGGGCGTGCGGGCGTCAGGCATCGTCGTCCTCGTGGGCGTTGGGCGCGTGCGCGCAGGGCCTCGAGGCCGGGGAGGTCGCCCTGCTCGAGCAGCTCGAGCGAGGCGCCGCCGCCGGTGGAGACGTGGTCGACGTCGGTCGGCGAGGCCGAACTGGGCGAGCGCGGCGGCGCTGTCGCCGCCGCCGACGACCGTGAAGCCGTGGCTGTCGGCCATGGCCTCGGCGACGGCGCGGGTGCCGGCGGCGAAGCGGGGGTCCTCGAACACGCCCATCGGGCCGTTCCAGAACACGGTGCGGGCCTCGGCGATGACGTCGCCGAACTCGGCGGCGGTGCCGGGGCCGATGTCGAGGCCCATCCAGCCGTCGGGCAGGTCGGCGCCCGACCTGGCGCACCTCGCCGCCGGCCGACGGGTCGCCGATCTTGCCGCCCGGGCCCGAGCGCGGTGATGTCGTGCGGGCAGGTGGATC
Source organism: uncultured Acidimicrobiales bacterium (assembly GCA_963739835.1). GTDB lineage: Bacteria > Actinomycetota > Acidimicrobiia > Acidimicrobiales > VFJN01 > ZC4RG19. The sequence goes on along the minus strand of CAVUBW010000024.1, from coordinate 416,105 downwards.
GGTCGCCGTCGGCGTCGAGCAGCGCGCCGGCAGGTCTCGACCTGGTCGGGCTCGCACAGCGAGTCGCCGACCGAGTGGCCCTGGGCGGCGAGGAACGTGAAGCACATGCCGCCGCCGATGATCGAGCGCGTCGGCGACGCTCGAGCAGCGCGTCGATGACGCCGAGCTTGTCGCTCACCTTGGAGCCGCCGAGGATCGCCACGAACGGGCGGCTGCGGGTCGGTGCGCAGGCCGAGGAGGACCTCGACCTCCGTGGCCAGCAGGCGGCCGGCGGCCGACGGCAGCGAACTGCGGCGGCCCGACGATCGAGGCGTGGGCCCGGTGCGACGCGCCGAACGCGTCGTTGACGTAGAGCGTCGTGCCCTGCGACCAGCCGGTCCACGAAGGCCGGGTCGTTGGCCTCTCGCCCGGGTCGAAGCGCAGGTTCTCGAGCAGCTCGACGCCGGGCGCCAGCTCGGCCAGGCGGGCCCGCACCGGCGCCACCGAGTACTTCGGGTCGGGCGTGCCCTTCGGCCGGCCGAGGTGGGTGCACGCCGTGACCGTGCGCGCCCTGCTCGAGCAGCCACTCGATCGTGGGCAGCGCGGCGCGGATGCGGAGGTCGTCGGTGATCTCGCCGTCGCGCGAGCGGGACGTTGAAGTCGGCGCGGAGGAGGACCCGGCGGCCCGCGACGGTCGCCGAGGTCCTCGAGCGTGGGGACGCCGATCGGTCGTCGGCTCAGCCCTGGTTGGCCGTGCCGACGATCAGGGCGAGGTCGACGAGGCGGTTCGAGTAGCCCCACTCGTTGTCGTACCAGCCGAGCACCTTGACCAGGTTGCCCATGGCCATGGTGAGGCCGCGAGTCGAAGATGCACGAGCTGCGGGCGAGCCGACGATGTCGGACGACACGAGCGGCTCCTCGGTGTACTCGAGCACGCCCTTGACAGCGGGCCCTCGGCGGCGGCGGCCTGGAACGCGGCGTTGACCTCGTCGACGGTCGACGTCCTGGTCGAGCACGCCGGCGAAGTCGGTGATCGAGCCGGTCGGGCACGGGCACCCGCAGCGACGGTGCCGTCGAGCTTGCCCTTCATCGACTCGCAGCACGAGGCCGGTGGCGCGGGCGGCGCCGGTGGAGGTCGGCACGATGTTGACGGCCGCGGCGCGGGCCCGGCGCAGGTCGCTGTGGGGGCCGTCGACCAGCTCTGGTCGCCGGTGTAGGCGTGGATCGTGGTCATGAGGCCCTTCTCGACGCCGAAGGCGTCGTCGAGGACCTTGATCATCGGCACGAAGCAGTTGGTGGTGCACGACGCGTTGGACACGACCTTGTGGGCGGCCGGGTCGAAGGTGTCGTCGTTGACGCCGACCACGAACGTGGCGTCGGCGCCGGTCGCACGGGCGCCGACACGATGACGACGGGGCGCGCCGGCCGTCGAGGTGGGCGGCGGCCTTGTCGCGGTCGGTGAAGAAGCCGGTCGACTCGATCGACGACGTCGACGCCGAGCTCGCCCCACGGGCAGCTCGGCCGGGTCGCGGTCGGCGAGCACCTTGAGCACGTCGCCGTCGACGTTGATGCCGTCGTCGGTCGCCTTGACGTCGTCCGGGCAGCGTGCCGAGCGACCGAGTCGTACTTGAGCAGGTGCGCCATCGTCTCGAGCGAGCCCGAGGTCGTTGACGGCGACGAAGTCGATGTCGGCGCCCTGCCCCTTGGCGGCCCGGAAGAAGTTGCGGCCGATGCGGCCGAAGCCGTTGATCCCCACGCGGATGGTCATCTGTCTGGCCCTCTCTGTCGTCGATCGTCGACCCGAAGCGTCCACAGGGACCTTAGAGCGGGCGGGACGACCGACGGTACGTTGGCGACGCGAGCAGCGTCGCCGGCACCCGTCAGCTGCCGCTGAGCAGCCCGGAGGGCCTGCCGCCAGCTTGGCCGGGTCGTGGGCGAGGCCGTGCGGGCCGCACGAGCGTCGGCCTCCACGATCTCGCGTCGGGGCTCGCCCAGCGGCGAGGGCGTCCCGCTGGACCAGCACCACGTCCGGCTCGACGCCGTGGCGGCGCAGCGCCGTCGACGTGGTCCGCCACGTCGTAGCCGCGGGTCTCCTCGGCCTGGGGCCGCAGGTTGCAGACGTAGACCAGCGGGCCCGGCGCCTGCTTGAGCGCGTCCCGGACGTCGGCGACCGCGGCGGCCGCCAGCACGCTCGTGTAGAGCGAGCCCGGGCCCAGCACCACCTGGTCGGCCTGCGCCAGTGCCGCCACCGCCTCGGGCGGGCCGGACGCGTCGGCCGGGTCGACCCGTCACGCTGGACGATCGGCCCGGCGTGCCCACGATCGCCACCTGGCCGCGCACCTCGTCGCCCGAGCCGCGGTGTCGGCCCGGAGCACGACCGGCTCCGCCGTCGCCGGCAGCACCCGGCCGACCGCCGGGTCGAGGCCGACCGGCGCGACAGCTCGTCGAGCCGCCGCCACGAAGTCGCCCATCGGACTCGGCCAGGCCCGCCGAGCAGCAGGTTGCCGAGCGCGTGGCCCGCCAGCGTCGCCGGCCCCGAACCGGTGCTCCATGGCCGCGGCGAGCGGGCAGCTCGACTCCGCCCGGCCAGCGCCACCAGGCACTTGCGCAGGTCCCCCGGGGCGGGCAGGCCGAGCGGCTCCCGCAGCCGGCCGGTCGAGCCGCCGTCGTCGGCCACCGCCACCACCGCGGTGATCCGGCCGGCGTAGCGGCGCACGGCCCGGAGCGTGGCCGCGAGCCCGTGGCCGCCGCCGATGGCGACGACCCGCGGGTCGCCGGCGACGGTGCCGTCACTTGTCGACGTCCCGGTGGCGGCACGCGCGGCCCGATGCCCGTGGCGCAGCCAGGCGGCGGGCCAGCTCCTCGGCGATCGACGACCGAGCGGTGGCGCCCGCCGGTGCAGCCGAGCGCGATGGTCAGGTACGCCTTGCCCTCGGCGACGTAGGCCGGCAGCAGCAGCTCGAGCAGGTCGTCCAGCGTGTCGAGGAAGGCGCCCGTCGCCGGTTGGCCCAGGACGTAGTCGCGCACCGGCGCGTCGAGGCCGGTCAGCGGCCGCAGCTCGTCGACCCAGTGGGGGTTGGGCAGGAACCGGCAGTCGAACACCAGGTCGACGTCGAGCGGCAGCGCCGTGCTTGTAGCCGAACGACAGCAGCGTGGTCTGCATCGCGGGCGCGGCGTCGTCGCCGCCGAACAGCTCGTGCACGCGGCGCGCGCAGCTCGTGGACGTTCAGCGCCGTCGTGTCGATCACGATGTCGGCGCCGTCCCGGACCGGCTCGAGCAGCAGCCGCTCCCGCTCGATCGCCGCCGACCAGGTGCTCGTGGCTGCCGCCCGAGCAGGGGGTGGCGGCGCGCGGCTGCTCTCGTAGCGGCGGACCAGCGTGTCGGTCGTCGGCGTCCAGGAACAGCACCCGCACCCGGGCCCCGGTCGAGCGCAGCCATGCCAGCGTCGGAAGGATCTCGTCCTGGTAGTGCCCGGTGCCGACCACGAGGGCGACCCGGCCGACGCGTGAGCCCGGCGTCGGGCCAGCTCGACGACCTTCGGCACCAGCTCGGGCGGGAGGTTGTCGATGACGAACCAGCCGAGGTCCTCGAGAGCGTCGGCGGCAAGGCTGCGACCGGCGCCGGAATGGCCGGTGATCACGACGAACTCTCCCATCGCCTCGTCCAGTCTCAGTGGCGCTCAGGCCCGCAGCAGCAGGAGCCGCGGGATCGTCGCCGCCCCGGCGTACTCGGGTGCCGCGGCCAGGAACCCGGGCGGGGGCGCGGGCTCGACCATGCGGGTCAGGTACAGGCCGCGGTCGGCCAGGGCGTTGACGTAGCGGCTGAGCGGGCGGTGGAAGAACGGCATGAACACGCCGGCTCGACCTCCTCGACCGTGTGCGCCTCGGGGAGGTAGGGCCCGATGCGCCAGTACTGCTCGGGCGGGTCGAGGATCTGGTCGTCGATCCAGCCGCTGCCCGGGCGTCTGGAGCAGCGGGTGGTTCAGGAAGAACAGACGAAGCGGCCGCCCGGGCGCAGCACCCGGGCGACCTCGTCGAGCGCCCCGTCGAGGTCGGGGATGTGCTCGAAGACGAGGCAGGCCACGACCGCGTCGAAGCCGGCCGAGCGGCAGCGGCAGGGCTGTCGCCGACGCCCGCACGTAGGCCGGCGCCGCCGCCCAGACGGGCCGCCTCGGCGATCTGGGCGACCGAGCGGGTCGACCCCGACGACCCGCCTGGCGCCCTCGCCGACGAGCAGCCGGGCGACCTGGCCCTCGCCGCAGCCGACGTCGAGCACCCGCGGCCGCTCCGGCCAGGTGGCGCGGCGGCGAGCGGCAGGATCTGCTCCGTCGTACTCGGGGTCGGCGCCGTCGGTGAACTCGGCCTGCCACCAGGCCGCGTGGCGCTCCCACACGGCCGCGTGGTCGAGCGGCCGGCTCGCGCCGGCTCGCCGTCGGCCGGGCTCGCTCACCGCCGGCTCCCCCGCGCGCCGGGCCGGCGGGCCAGCGGGACGGCGTGGAGCTTGTCGTACACGGCGTCGGCCACGGCGTCGGGCAGCCACGACAGCGCCCGCAGGTCGTCGCGGGACGCCTGCTTCACGGCGTTGACGCCGCCCAGCTCCTTGATGAGGCGCTTGCGGCGGGTCGGGCCGAGGCCCGGGATGTCGTCGAGCACCGACGTCGTCATCCGCTTGCCCCGCAGCTCGCGGTGGTAGGTGATGGCGAAGCGGTGCGCCTCGTCGCGGATCCGCTGCAGCAGGTACAGCGCCTCGGACTCGCGCGGGATCGCGCACCGGGTCGGACCGGCCGGGCACGTACACCTCCTCGAACCGCTTGGCCAGCGACGCCACCGGGATCTCCTCGTCGAGGCCCGAGCTCCTCGAGCACCCGCACCGCCACGCTGAGCTGGCCCTTGCCGCCGTCGACCAGCAGCAGCTGCGGCGGGTAGGCGAACTTGCCGGCGCGCTCGCCCACCGGCTGCGTCGCGCTCGTCGAGGTAGGCGCGTGAGCCGGCGGGTGAGCACCTCCTCCATGGCGGCGAAGTCGTCGTTGCCGTCGACGCGTCCGGACCTTGAAGCGGCGGTAGTCGGACTTGCTTGGGGAGGCCGTCCTCCATCACCACCATCGACCCGACGTAGTCGGTGCCCTGGAGGTGGCTCATGTCGTAGCACTCGATGCGCAGCGGGGCCTCGGGCAGGTCGAGCGCCTCCTGCAGCGCGTTGAGGGCCTGGGCCCGGGCGTTGTGGTCGGCGGCCCGGCGCAGCCGGTGGCGGGTGAACTCCTCGGCGGCGTTGCGGGTGACCGTGTCCTGCGAGCTCGCGCTTGTCGCCCCGCTGCGGCACCCGGACGTCGCACCCGGCGAGCCCCGCAGCTAGGCCGAGCAACTCCTCGTAGAGCTCGAGGTCGTCGGGCTCGGTCGGCACGAGCACCTGCTGCGGGGCATGCCGAGCGGCGGCTCGTCGCCGTAGAGCTCCTCGAGGATGCGGCCGACGAGCTCGCCGGGGCCGACGTCCTCGACCTTGTCGACGACGAAGCCCTTGCGGCCGACGACCCGGCCCCGGCGCACGAAGAACACCTGCACCGCCGCCTCGAGCTCGTCCTCGGCGATGCCGATGACGTCGAGGTCCTCGTTGCGCTCGGCCACCATCTGCTGGCGCTCGATGGCCTTGCGCACCGTCGTCAGCTGGTCGCGGAGCCGGGCGGCCCGCTCGAACTCGAGCGTCGTCGGCCGCGGCCCGTCATCTGCTGCCTCGAGCCGGTCGACGATCGGCGTCGGTGTCGCCGTCGAGGAAGTCGAGCAGCTCGGCGACGAGCCGGTCGTAGCTCTCCGCGGTCGATCTCGCCGACGCAGGGGCCGGAGCACTTCTCGATGTGGAACAGCAGGCACGGCCGCCCGAGCCGCTCGTGCCGGTCGAACTTGTTGTCGGTGCAGGTGCGGATCGGGAAGGTGCGCAGCAGCAGGTCGAGCGTCTCGCGGATGGCGTAGGCGTGGGCGTAGGGCCCGAAGTAGCGGACGCCCTTGCGCTTGCGGCCCCGCATCACCATGGCCCGGGGCCACTCCTCGTCGAGGGTGACGGCGAGGAACGGGTAGCGACTTGTCGTCCTGCAGGCGGATGTTGAAGCGGGGCCGGTGCTGCTTGATGAGGCTGTACTCGAGCATGAGCGCCTCGACCTCGTTGCGGACCTGGATCCACTCGACGGTCTCGGCGGTGGCCACCATCTGGGCGGTGCGGGGCTGCAGCGCTCGGCGGGTCCTGGAAGTAGTTCGACAGCCGCTGGCGCAGGCGCTTGGCCTTGCCGACGTAGATGACGCGGCCCTCGCGCGTCCTTGAACTGGTAGGAGCCGGGAGCGTCGGGGATCGTGCCGGCCGGCGGTCGCTGCACCACGCTCTGCACGCTAATGGCGCCGGCGCGACCCGACCGCCCCGGGCCGGGCGGCCTCGACGTTTGTCCCGGAAGTGGTCGCTATAGCGACCGTTTCCGCGTAGAACTCCTGGTCGAGGTCACCGCGCCGATTGTCCGCCATGGCCAGGGACCCGGCCGGGGATGTCGCCTGGAGGTCAGCTGCCGTTCACCCCGTAGACTCTCCGCCAAGCCGGCCTGGTATTCCGGCGGCATATCGGTTCCGGGGCCGACATCCCCGTGGGGGGCGACCAGGCTGTCCCCACCGGCCGCAACCGGAGCCATCGCACTTTGGAGGATCCCCAACATGCTGCGGCTCCAGAGCCCGCTCGCCGAGCGGTACACCGTCGCGTCCCCGGACGAGCTCGGCCCGGCGGATCGCTGCGGCCAAGGCCGCGCTCGGTGACCGCCTCTTCATCCTCGGCCACCACTACCAGCGCGACGAGGTCATCCGCTGGGCCGACGCCCGCGGCGACTCGTTCCGGCTGTCCGTGCTCGCCCAGCAGCGGCCCGCAGGCCGAGTTCATCGTGTTCTGCGGCGTGCACTTCATGGCCGAGTCGGCCGACATCCTCACCGGCGACCACCAGCCGCGTCATCCTCCCCGACCTCAACGCCGGGTGCTCGATGGCCGACATGGCCGACATCGACGAGGTCGAGGAGGCGTGGGACGCCCTCGCCGACGTCACCGACATCGACCGGGTCGTGCCGATCACCTACATGAACTCGTCCGCCGCCCTCAAGGCGTTCGTCGGCGCGCCACGGCGGCGCCGTGTGCACCTCGTCCAACGCCCGGGCCGTGCTCGAGTGGGCGCTCGGCGGGGGCCGCAGCGGGACGCCGGCGTCGGTGACCAGGTGCTCTTCTTCCCCGACCAGCACCTCGGCCGCAACACCGGCGTGGCCATGGGCTACGCCGCTGGACGCACATGCGGGTGTGGAACCCGCGCCGCGAGCTCGGCGGCCTCGACGAGGCGCGACGTCAAGGAGGCGACGTTCCTCCTGTGGAAGGGCCACTGCTCGGTGCACCAGCGGTTCCGGCCCGAGCACGTCGCCGCCTTCCGGGCCGAGCACCCCGACGGCATCGTGATCGTGCACCCCGAGTGCGCGCACGAGGTCGTGCGAGCTCGCCGACCAGGTCGGCTCGACCGACGCCATCATCGGGCGCGTGGACGACGCGCCCGCCGGCGCCGCCATCGGCGTCGGCACCGAGATCCACCTGGTCCAGCGCCTGGCCGCCGAGCACCCCGACAAGACCGTCGTGTCGCTCGACCCGCTGATCTGCCCGTGCTCGACGATGTTCCGCATCGACGAGCCCCACCTGGCCTGGGTGCTCGACGAGCTGGTCGCGCGGCGAGGTCGTGAACCAGATCACCGTCGACGCCGAGACCGCCGAGTGGGCACGCGTCGCCCTCCAGCGGATGCTCGACATCACCTGACGCCTACTCGACCGTCTGGCCCCGCCGCTCCGGCTCCCGACCCGGGGGCTGGTGCGGCCGGGGCCGGGTCGGCAGATGCTCGATCGCCAGCTCGACCGGCGTCTCCCCCACCTGGACCGGCTCGCCGTGGTGGGTGATCGTCATCGGCGGGCCCTCCTGGACCCGGTACGTCGCGGTGTCGCCGTCGGTGACGACGTGGATGCAGCTACCCCGGTAGCAGACCCGGAACGTGAGCCGGCTGATCCCCGCCGGCAGGCGGGGCCCGAACGAGAGCCGGCCGTCCCGGGCCCTCATCCCGCCCAGGCCCTCGACGAGCGCGGTCCAGGCGCCGGCGAGGGACGCCAGGTGGAGCCCGTCGCGCGTGTTGTGCGCCCGGTCCTCGATGTCCATGAGCGCGGCCTCGGCCAGGTAGTCGTGCGCCAGCTCCAGGTAGCCCAGCTCGGCCGCCACCACGGACTGGGTGCCGGCGGACAGCGACGAGTCCCGCACCGTGAGGGCCTCGTAGTAGCGGAAGTCGCGGTCCTTCTCGTCGAAGCTGAAGGCGTCGCCCCGCCGGTGCAGCGCCAGCACCAGGTCGGCCTGCTTCACCACCTGCTTCCGGTACAGGTCGAAGTACGAGTAGTGCAGCAGCAGGGGGTACTGGTCGGGCGGGGTGCCGGCGAAGTCCCACACGGCGTGGTCGGTGAAGCTCTCGCTCTGCGGGTGCACCCCCAGCTTCTCGTCATAGGGCACGACCATCGCCTCGGCGGCGTCCCGCCACGCGGCCGCCTCCTCGGTCGTCACCCCGAGATCGGTCGCCCGGTCCGGGTTGCGCGCGGCGACGACCGCGGCCATCCGCAGGTTCTGCTCGGCCATGAGGTTCGTGTACACGTTGTTGTCGGCCAGGCAGCTGTACTCGTCCGGCCCGGTCACGCCGTCGATGCGGAACCGGCCGGCGCCGTCGTGGTGGCCCAGGCTCCGCCACAGCCGCGCCGTCTGGACCAGCAGGTCGACCCCCACGTCGTGCTCCCACCGTTCGTCGCCCGTCGCGTCGAGGTAGCGGACCGCGGCGTCGGCGATGTCGGCGTTGATGTGGAACGCGGCCGTGCTCGCGGGCCAGTAGCCGGACGACTCCCGGCCCCGGATCGTGCGCCACGGGAACGCGGCGCCCTCCAGGTTGAGCTCGCGGGCGCGCTCGGCGGCGATGTCCAGCGTGAGCTTGCGCCATGTGAGCACCGAGGCGGCCGAGTCGGCGTTGGTGTAGGTGAGGACCGGCAGCACGAACGTCTCCGTGTCCCAGAACGTGTGCCCGTCGTAACCGGGGCCGGTGAGGCCCTTGCTCGGGATCGGCCGCTGCTCGGCCCGGGCGGCCGCCTGGAGGATGTGGAACATGGCGAACCGCACCGCCTGCTGCACCTCGGCGTCGCCCTCAAGCTCGACGTCGCCGTGCCGCCAGAACATGTCCAGGTAGGCCCGCTGCTCGGCCAGAAGCCCCTCCCAGCCGGTCAGGTAGGCCTGCGCCAGCGCCGCCACCACCTGGTCGTGCAAAGCGGGCCGGGTCCGCTGGCTCGACCAGCCGTAGGCCAGGAACTTGACCATCCGCAGCCGCTCGCCCGGCCGCAGCCGGGTGGCGAGCGTGAGGCGGCACACGTCGTCCGAGCCCCAGATGTCCAGGTGCGTGTTCTCCGGGCCGTCGATGACGTGACGCATGCCGGCCGCGATGCGCAGCCCGCTCTGGCGGGTGCGGTGCAGCATCACCGCCTTCGTGTCCGACACCGTGTGCTCCTCGGCCACCAGCGGGCGTTCCAGCATCGCGGCCGTGCGGGGGTCGCGGCCGAGATCGGGCAGCTCCTCGTTTGCCACAAGCTCGGACTGGAGGACGATCCGCAGCGAGTCGTCGACCGGGGCGATCTCGTAGCAGATCGCCGCGACCGCACGCTGGGAGAGCGACACCAACCGCGTGGTCCGGATGCGGACCGAGTCGCCGGCCGGCGACGTCCACTCGACCTCCCGGCGCAGGGTCCCCGTCCGCATGTCGAGGCGGCGGACGTGGGACGTCAGCGTGCCGTAGCGGACGTCGAACGGCTCGTCGTCGACCAGCAGCCGGATGAGCTTGCCGTTGGTGACGTTGATGATCGTCTGGCCCGACTCCGGGTAGCCGTAGCCCCGCTCGACGTACGGCAGCGGCCGCAGCTCGTAGAACGAGTTCAGGTAGGTCCCGGGCAGGCCGTGGGGGTCGCCCTCGTCGAGGTTGGCCCGCAGGCCGATATGGCCGTTCGACAAGGCGAACACCGACTCGGTGCGGCCCAGCGCGTCGAGGTTCAGCTCGTTCTCGGTCACCGTCCACGGCTCGACCGAGAACACCCGGCGGGGCGTCGGGGCAATCGGGTCGCTCACGAATCCTCCTCCAGCAATTCGGCGAGGTCCTGCACCACCACGTCGGCCCCGTGCGCCAGCAGCTCGTCGGCCTGGCCGACGCGGTCGACGCCGACCACCAGGGCGAAGCCACCGGCCCGCCCGCTCTCGACGCCGGCGATGGCGTCCTCGAACACGGCGGCGCTCGCGGGCGTCGCGCCCAGCACCTCGGCCGCATGTCGGAACGTGTCCGGCGCCGGCTTGCCGGCCAGGTGCTGCTCCTGGGCGACGTTGCCGTCGACCACCGTGTCGAACAGGTCCTCGATCCCGGCGACGGCCAGCACGGTGTGGGTGTTGGCGCTCGACGACACGACCGCGGTCGCCAGTCCTGCGTCCCGCACGGCCCGCACATAGCCCACCGAGCCCTCGAACACCTCGACCTCGGTCGCCAGGAGAGCCAGCACGAGGTTGTTCTTCCGGGTGCTCAGCCCCTGGATGGTCTCTGCGCCCGGCGGATCAGACGGCTCGCCCTCGGGCAGCTCGATACCGCGGGACCGGAGGAACCCGCGGGTGCCGTCGAGCCGGGGCCGGCCGTCGACGTAGCGGTCGTAGTCGGTCGGCTCGAACGGCCGGAACGGCTCGCCCGTCCTGGCCGCTCGGTCGGTGAGGTACTCGTCGAACATCTGCTTCCAGGCGGCGGCGTGCACGCTGGCCGTGCGGGTCAGCACGCCGTCGAGGTCGAACAGGCAGGCCCGCACCTCAGGGGGTAGTCCGAGCATGCACCGGCCTCCTTGGGCGACGATCGTGTGCCCTGTTGGTACCCCGCCGGCGCGGCGGAAGTCCACGGTCGACCCTCCCGCGCTCAGGTCGTGCCGAAGAACCCGAGCACGAACGGGTCGTCGCTGCCGCCGGTGTGGATGACGCGGATCACGTACGTGCCGGTGGCCGGGAGCGAGTCGTCGGTGTCGGGGTACCACTCGAGCCCGTTGACGACGCCGGGCTCGCCGCCGTCCCAGGTGCCTTCGCTGCTGCCGTCCGGGGCGAACACCTCGATGTGGGTCTCGACCCCGTCGTCGGCGAGCGACAGCAGCTGGAGCGACTGGTCCTCGCGCAGGGTGACGGCGAAATCGTGGTAGCCACCCTGGTCGAGGTCGACGACGATCTGGCCGAACAGCGGGAGGTCGCCGTCCGGCCCGGGCACCGCGTTGGACGGTGTGCCCGGCCGGGTCGTCGGTGGCGACGCGTCGACCGATGTGTCGACCGGCGGCAGGTCGGTGCGGGGCGACGGGGAGCCGCTGTCGGGCGGCGCCTCGGTGCTCGGCGGGATGGTGACCACGCCGCCCTGGGCGGGCGCGGTGGTCGTGTCCCGGGCCACCCGCCCGACCGCGCCGCCGATGGCGGACACGCCGTCGGCGCCGCCGCCACCACCGTCGCCGCCGCCGAGCAGGGCGACCGCCACCAACCCGATCACCAGGACGACCGCCGCGGCCACGGCCAGCACGACCGGTCGTCCGGCCCACGCGGGCCGGGGCGCGCCCGGCGGCGTGGCGGGTGCACGGACGGGCGGCACGCCGCCCGACGCTAGCGGCCGCCCGCCGGAGCGAGAGCGCGGGCGCGGGTCCGCGAGACTCGGGCGGTGGACGCCACCGTGACCGAGCTGATCGAGCGCCTCGGCCTCCGGCCCCACCCCGAGGGCGGGTGGTATGCGGAGACCTGGCGGGCGGACGCGCCCCCCGGCGAGCGGCCGGCCGGGACCGCGATCTACTACCTGCTGGCCGCCGGGCAGCGCTCCCACTGGCACCGGGTCGACGCCGCCGAAATCTGGCACCACTACACGGGCGCGCCGCTGCGCCTGCGGGTTCAGGCCGGCGACGCGCCCGCCGCCACCGTCCGGCTCGGGCCCGACGTCGCCGCCGGCGAGCGGCCGCAGGCCCTCGTGCCACCGGGCGCGTGGCAGTCGGCCGAGCCCGCCGGCGACTGGACGCTGGCCGGGTGCACGGTGTCGCCGGCGTTCACCTTCGACGGGTTCGAGCTCGCGCCGCCCGGCTGGGAGCCGCCGGGCTGACCGGCGTGTTCAGGTGGCCGGCGACGACCCCGCCAGCAACGGGGCGAGGTACTGGCCGGTCCAGCTCGACGCCTGGCCGGCGATGTCCTCCGGCGTGCCCGTCGCCACCACTGTCCCGCCGCCCGAGCCGCCCTCGGGGCCGAGGTCGACGATCCAGTCGGCGGTCTTGATCACGTCGAGGTTGTGCTCGATGACGATCACCGTGTTGCCCTGGTCGACCAGGCGGGAGAGCACGGTCAGCAGCTTGCGGATGTCCTCGAAGTGGAGGCCGGTGGTGGGCTCGTCGAGGATGTAGATCGTGTGCCCGGTCGAGCGCTTGGCCAGCTCGCTCGACAGCTTGACCCGCTGGGCCTCGCCGCCGGACAGGGTGGTGGCCGGCTGGCCCAGCCGGACGTAGCCGAGCCCCACGTCGACCAGCGTCTGCATGTGGCGGGCGATCGGCGGCTGGTTGCCGAAGAAGTCGAGCGCCTCCTCGCAGCTCAGCGTCAGCACGTCCGCGATGTTGCGGTCCTTGAACGTGATGTCGAGGGTGTCGCGGTTGTAGCGGGCGCCCTTGCACACCTCGCACGGCACGTACACGTCAGGCAGGAAGTGCATCTCGATCTTGATCGTGCCGTCGCCCGAGCACGCCTCGCAGCGCCCGCCGCTGACGTTGAAGCTGAACCGGCCCGGCTGGTAGCCGCGCACCTTGGCCTCGTGGGTCTGGGCGAACAGCTTGCGGATGTGGTCGAACACGCCGGTGTAGGTGGCCGGGTTGGATCGGGGCGTGCGCCCGATCGGCGACTGGTCGATGTCGATCACCTTGTCGAGCAGGTCGATGCCCTCGACGCCGGTGTGCAGGCCGGGCGGCGTCTTCGACCGGTAGACCTTCTGCATCAGCGCCCGGTAGAGGATGTCGTTGACCAGCGTGGACTTGCCCGACCCCGACACCCCGGTCACCGCCACGAAGCACCCGAGCGGGAACTCGACGTCGATGTTCTTGAGGTTGTGCTCGCGGGCGCCCCGGACCTTGAGCCAGCGCTCGCCCGGCGGTCCGCCGCATCGCCGGCATCGGGATCGACCGCTTGCCCGCCAGGTACTGGCCGGTGATCGACCGCCGGTTGCGCAGCAGCCCCTTGACCGTGCCGGTGTGCACGATCTCGCCACCGTGCTCGCCCGCGCCCGGCCCGATGTCGACCACGTGGTCGGCGACCTTGATGGTCTCCTCGTCGTGCTCGACGACCAGGACGGTGTTGCCGAGCTCGCGCAGCCGGATGAGCGTGTCGATGAGCCGCCGGTTGTCGCGCTGGTGGAGCCCGATCGACGGCTCGTCGAGCACGTACAGCACGCCGACCAGGCCGGAGCCGATCTGCGACGCCAGCCGGATGCGCTGGGCCTCGCCGCCGGCCAGCGTGCCGGCCGAGCGGGACAGGGTGAGGTAGTCGAGCCCGACGTCGAGCAGGAAGCCCGATGCGGGCGTTGATCTCCTTGACCACCCGCTCGGCGATGAGCCGGTCGCGCTCGGACAGCTCGAGCGCGGACAGCGCCTTGGCCGCCTCGCCGATCGACATGTCGGCGATGTCGGAGATGCTGTGACCGTCGATCGTGACCGCCAGCGACAGCGGCCGGAGTCGGGCGCCGCCGCACGCCGCGCACGGCACCTCCCGCATGTAGCCCTCGACCTGCTCGCGGGCCGCGTCGGACTCGGCGTCGCCGTGGCGGCGCTCGAGATAGGGGATGACGCCCTCGTAGGCGGCGTGGTAGGTGCGCTCGCGGCCGTAGCGGTTCTTGAACTTCACCCACACCTTGTCGATGCCCTTGCCGTAGAGCACGGCCTGGCGCTGCTTGGCGGTGAGCGACGAGAACGGGGCGTCCATGTCGACGCCGACCTCCTCGGCCACCGCAACGATCAGTCGCTGGAAGTAGCGCTGGTGGCCGCCGGCCCAGGGGGCGATCGCGCCCTCCTCGAGGCTGAGGTCGGGGTTGGGGACGATCAGCTCGGGATCGACCTTGAAACGGGTGCCCAGGCCATCGCATGTCTCGCACGCCCCGTACGGCGAGTTGAAGGAGAAGTTCCGGGGCGCCAGCTCCTCGAACGAGCCGTGGCCGTTCGGGCAGGCCAGGTGTTGGCTGAAGGTGAGGATCTCCTCCTCGATGGGCGCGTCGTCGGCCACGTCGGCATCGGCCGCCACCGCCGGCCCGCCATTGCGCGGCACGATCTGGACCTCGGCGACCCCGTCGGTCAGCTTGAGGGCGGTCTCCAGGGAGTCGGTCAGCCGCCGGACGAGGCCGTCCCGGCGCACCAGGCGGTCGACGATGACCTCGATCGTGTGCTGCTCGTAGCGGGCCAGCTCGACCCGCTCGGACGTCTCCCGCACCTCGCCGTCGACCCGGGCCCGGGCGAAGCCCTGCGCCGCCAGGTCGGCCAGCAGGGTCTCGTAGGTGCCCTTGCGCCCCCGGACCACCGGCGCCAGCACCTGGAAGCGGGTGCCGTCGGGCAGCTCCATGACCCGGTCGACGATCTGCTGGGGCGTCTGGCGGATCACCTCGGCCCCGCACTCGGGGCAGTGGGGGATGCCGATGCGGGCGAACAGGAGCCGCAGGTAGTCGTAGACCTCGGTGATCGTGCCGACCGTCGAGCGCGGGTTGCGGGACGCGCTCTTCTGGTCGATCGAGATGGCCGGCGACAGGCCCTCGATGAAGTCGACGTCGGGCTTGTCCATCTGGCCGAGGAACTGGCGGGCATAGGAGGACAACGACTCGACGTAGCGCCGCTGGCCCTCCGCGTAGATGGTGTCGAACGCGAGCGACGACTTGCCCGAGCCGGACAGCCCGGTGAACACGATCAGCTTGTCGCGGGGCAGGTCGAGACTGACGTTACGGAGGTTGTGCTCCCGCGCCCCGCGGATCACCAGCGAATCAGCCACGGCGCCCCACACTATCGTCGGCGCGCACCTCGCGAACGCATGTTCGCCTCAGGACGGTGCGGACAGGTCCCCGACCTGCTCGGCGTACCAGGGGTCGGCCAGGTGCTCGGCAATCTGGCGCAGCGTCCAGCCGGGCCGGGGCGCGTCCCACGCCGGCGGGCCGGCCGCGGCGTAGCGCAGCTCGAACGTGCGGGCCAGACGCCGCAGCCGCTGGACGGCCTCGTCCAGGTCGACAGGCGTGAACGGCGCCATGTCGGCGTCCAGCGTCACCGCGCTGGCGTGCCAGCGATCGGGCTCGGACGGGACCCCGGCCAGCACCGCCTCCACCTCGGCCAGGTGGTCGACCAGGTGGTCGGCCGTGCGCCGGACCGCCTTGTGCGGCGTGTAGGTCCGCTCGCCGTCGCTGGCCAGCCGGGGCCGGCCGTCCCACGCCGGCCAGGTGGCCGCCAGGGCCAGGACGCGGTCGACCGCGGCCACGACGGCGGACGCGGGGTTGACGGAGGTCGGCTCTGTTCCCACCCGCGCACCGTACGGCGGCGACGCTTCGGCCCGCGCCGAAGCTCGTAGCAATCACACCCCGGCCTCCCGCAGCTCGCGCTTGAGCTCGTTGACCTCGTCGCGCAGGCGGGCGGCGTACTCGAAGCGCAGGTCGGCCGCGGCCTCGTGCATCTCCTCCTCGAGCGTCTGGATGAGCCGGGCCAGCTCGGCGGGCGGCAGCGTCGGCCAGCTCGTCCCGCAGGCGCTGCGCCGCACCGGCGCGGCCCCGGCGGCGCGTCCTTGCCCGGCACCGGCGCCGCCTCGGCGGGGCGGAGCTGGGAGAGGATGTCGGTGACGGCCTTGCGGATGGTCTGCGGGTCGATGCCGTGCTCGGCGTTGTAGGCGATCTGGAGCTGGCGCCGGCGCTGGGTCTCGCCGATCGCCCGGCTGCATCGAGTCGGTGACCGTGTCGGCGTACATGATCACCTGGCCGTCGACGTTGCGGGCCGCGCGGCCCATCGTCTGGATCAGCGACGTCTCGCTGCGGAGGAACCCCTCCTTGTCGGCGTCGAGGATCGCCACGAGCGACACCTCCGGCAGGTCGAGGCCCTCGCGCAGCAGGTTGATGCCGACCAGCACGTCGAACTCGCCGAGGCGCAGCGCCGCGCAGGATCTCGATGCGCTCGATCGTGTCGATGTTGGAGTGCAGGTAGCGGACCCGCAGCCCCTGCTCGAGCAGGTAGTCGGTGAGGTCCTCGGCCATCTTCTTGGTGAGCGTGGTGACGAGGACGCGGTCGCCGCGGTCGACGCGGTCGTTGATCTCGCTCGATCAGGTCGTCGATCTGGCCCTTGGTCGGGCTTGCACGATCGACCTCGGGGTCGACCAGGCCGGTCGGCCGCACGATCTGCTCGACCACCTGCGTCGACACCTCGCAGCTCGTAGGCGGCCGGCGTGGCCGACAGGAACACGCACCTGGTTGACGCGCTCGACGAACTCCTCGAACGCGCAGCGGCCGGTTGTCGGCGCGCCGACGGCAGCCGGAAGCCGTGCTCGACCAGCATCGTCCTTGCGGCTGCGGTCGCCCTCGTACTGGCCGTGCAGCTGCGGGCACGGCCACGTGGCTCTCGTCGATCACGAGCAGGAAGTCGTCGGGGAAGTAGTCGAGCAGCGTGTACGGCGGCTCGCCGGGCCGCGGCCGTCGATGTGCGCCGAGTAGTTCTCGATGCCGTTGCAGTAGCCGACCTCCTGCATCATCTCGAGGTCGTACTGGGTGCGCATCCGCAGCCGCTGCGCCTCGAGCAGCTTGCCCTCGCGCTCGAACTACGCCAGCCGCTCCTGCAGCTCGGCCTCGATGCGCGACGACCGCCTTGCGCATGCGCTCGGCGCCGGTGACGTAGTGGGTGGCCGGGAAGACGACGAGCTCGTCGAGCTCGCGCGAGCTGCTCGCCGGTGAGCGGGTCGACCATGGTGATGCGCTCGACCGTGTCGCCGAACATCTCGATGCGCACGACGGTCTCGTCGTAGGCGGGGTGCACCTCGATCGTGTCGCCGCGCACCCGGAACTTGCCCCGGCCGAGGTTCATGTCGTTGCGGTCGTACTGCATGTCGACGAGCTGGCGCAGGATGGCGCGCTGGTCGTAGCTCCTCGCCCCGTGAGAGCACGAGCAGGTTGCCCGCGGTACTCCTCGGGCGAGCCCAGGCCGTAGATGCACGACACCGAGGCGACCACGATCACGTCGCGCCGGGTGAGCAGCGCGGCGGTGGCCGAGTGGCGCAGCCGGTCGATCTCGTCGTTGATCGACGAGTCCTTCTCGATGTAGGTGTCGCTCGACGGCGATGTAGGCCTCGGGCTGGTAGTAGTCGTAGTAGCTGACGAAGTACTCGACCCGGTTCTCGGGGAAGAACTCGCGGAACTCGTTGGCGAGCTGGGCGGCCAGCGACTTGTTGGGCGCGAGGACCAGCGTGGGCTGCTGCACCTGCTCGATCGTCCAGGCGATCGTGGCGCTCTTGCCCGACCCGGTGATGCCGAGCAGCGTCTGGAAGCGCTCGCCGTTGGCGATGCCCTCGGCGAGCGCGGCGATGGCCTCCGGCTGGTCGCCCGCCGGGGCGAAGTCGGACTCCATCTTGAACGGGACGTTCTTCTGGGCCATCGCTGACCGACTGTACCGGCGAGGTGTGACATCGCCGCCGGGGACCGAAAACCCGTCGGGTGTCGGCTACCCTACGGGGCGAGGCGCAACTCCCAGGTGCGGCGGTCACAGCCCGCCGGTCCCGCCCCCCGGCGGGACGACCCGGTGGAACTCCGGGGCCATGCGGTACACCCCGCTCCGCCGAGGACGGCACCCGCTCTTCTCGCCTTCGTCGTGCCGGCCGCCCGCGGGGCGCCGGCGATCGTGGAGGATGCATCGTGTTCACGGGACGGATCCGTGAGGTCGGCTACGTCGTCGACCTCGACGCCGAGGGCGTGGTCGTGGCCGCGCCGAAGACCGCCGCCGGGCTGGAGCCCGGTGGCTCCGTGTGCGTGTCGGGCGTGTGCCTGAGCGCCACCGACGTCACCCCCGAGGGCTTCCGGGCCGACGTGATGGCCGAGACCCGGCACCGGTCGGTGGCAGACGAGTGGGCGCCGGGCACGCCGGTCAACCTCGAGCCGCCGCTGTGCGCCGGCGACCCGCTCGACGGGCACCTGGTCCAGGGCCACGTCGACGCCGTCGGCAAGGTGGTCGGCCGCAACGCGGAGGGCCCCGGCCGCCGGCTGTGGATCCGGCCGCCCCGCCGGTTCCTCGACGGCCTGGTGGCCAAGGGCTCGGTGGCGGTCGACGGCGTGAGCCTGACCGTCGCCGAGGTCGTCCGGGACCGGTTCTCGGTGGCCCTGGTCCCGACGACCCTGGCCGGCACGACGCTGGCGGCCGTCGAGGAGGGCGACCGGGTCAACCTGGAGACCGACGTGGTCGGCCTCGTGGCCCGCCGCTGGCCCGAGTCCCCCACGGCGGCCCTGGCCAAGGTGGTTGGCGCGCTGCCGTGGGCGGGCCGGCTGGAGGGACGGGTGGCCGCCGACAAGGCGGTCGCCCAGATCGCCGCGGGCGGCGGCGTGGTGGTCTGGGACCCGGACCTGGAGGGCGAGGGCGACGTGGTCTTCGCCGGCGCGACGCTCCGGCCGGCGGCGTTCGCGTTCCTGCTCACCCAGGCCTGCGGCCACACGACGATCCCGTGCGCCGGCGAGATCCTCGACCGCCTGGAGATCCCCCCGATGCCCGGCGAGGGCGACCGCCAGGGCACGGCCTTCCACGTGTCGGTCGACCTGGCCGAGGGCACGGCCACCGGCGTGTCGGCGGCCGACCGGGCGGCGACGGTCCGCCGCCTGGCCCACCCGGAGGCGCGACCGGAGGACTTCCTGCGACCGGGCCACGTGTTCCCGCTGCGGGCCAGGCCCGGCGGGCTGGCCGAGCGCCGGGGTCACACCGAGGCCGGCGTGGCGCTGTGCCGCGGCGCGGGTCTGCCGCCGGTCGCGGCCGTCTGCGAGGTCATGAATCCCGACGGGACGATGGCCGGGGAGGCCGACCTCGAGCGCTTCGCCCTGCGCTGGGGCCTGCCGATGGTCGCCGTCCAGGACCTGGCGCTGGCGCTGTAGCTCAGGCGTCCCGCAGCGACCGGATGCCCAGCAGGGCGCCGAACCCGACCAGCCCCGCGCCCGCCACCACGTCGGCGACCTGGACCGCCCGGTCGCCCAACCGCCGGCCGGCCAGCGCGACGCCCGAGGTCAGCACGGCGAACCAGCCCACGCTGCCGGCGCCGATCCCGACCAGGAGCGCCACGCCGTCGCTCCAGCCCGCCACGACCGACGCGGTCGAGGCCGCGGCGAACGCGGTTGCCCAGGAGGCGATCGTCAACGGGTTCGAGGCGGTGGCGGCGAGGGCGGTCCGGAGAGCCCGGCCGGGGGTGACGACCTCGGCCGGCATCTCCAGCCCGATCCGCACGCGGTGCGCGGTCCGCAGCGTCCGCAGGCCCATCGCCGCCAGCACACCGGCGCCGATCAGGCCCAGCACGACCCGCACCGGGCCGAACCCGATCACCGTCGCCGCGCCCGCCATGCCCAGCCCGCCGTAGACCGTGTCGACCGCGGCGGCGCCGGCCCCGATCGCCAGGCCGGGGGCGAAGCCGTGGCGCAGGGTGGTCCGGATGCACAGGAGCGACACCGGGCCCACCTGTGCGGCCACGAGGGCGCCCAGGCCCAGGCCGGTGAGCAGGGCGGGGAGCATCCGACCACTCAAGCAGGTCGCGTCCCTCCGCCCCGCATCGATTCACGCGGGCGTCATACGAGGCGAACCGGCGGGACACATGCCGGCGGGTGCCGTCGGGGGGTGAGCTACCTGCTGGAGAACCGGCTGGTGTCCAAGCGGGCCTTCGCCGAACTGTTCGTCCACCAGAGCATCCAGCCGGTCGACGACTACCGAGCGGCGGGGGGTGTGCCAGGACTTCGCCCACCTGCTCGCCGGCTCGCTGCGGTCGATCGGGCTCGGGGCGCGCGACGTGAGCGGCTACCTGGAGACCGCGCCGCCCGGGCCAGCCCCGCCTCGTCGGCGCCGACGCCTCGCACGCCTGGGTCGGGCTGTACGTACCGGGCGGGGGCTGGATCGACCTCGACCCGACCAACGGCCTCGTCCAGCCGGACCGGCACGTCACGATCGGGTGGGGCCGCGACTACACGGACGTGGTGCCGGTGCGGGGCGTGGTGTTCGGTCCACCGGCCGGCCAGGAGCTCACCGTGTCGGTGGACGTGGCGCCGCTGTGACGGCCAGGCCCTCGATCCAGTGCCAGGCCTCGTCGACCTGTCGCTCCAGGCCGGCGAGCGTGCCGCCGTTGTCGATCACGCGGTCGGCCCGGGCCAGGCGCTGGTCGCGGGTCGCCTGGTTGGCCATCCGGGCCCGGACGTCGGCCTCGCGCATCCCCCGCTGCTCGACCACCCGGCGCGAGCGCGACCTCGGGGTCGACGTCCACGACGAGGAGGCCGGCGACGGGGTAGCCCCGCGACGACTCGACCATCAGCGGCACGTCGAGCACGACGACCGCGTCGGTGTCGGCCAACTCGGTCATGCGCCGGGCGATCTCGGCCCCGACGGCGGGATGCACGATCTTGTTGAGGTCGGCGAGGGCATCGGGGTCGGCGAACACGATGTCGGCGACGGCGGCCCGGTCGAGCGTGCCGTCGGCGGCCACGATGCCCGGGCCGAAGCGCTCGACCATGGCGGCGAACGCCGGAGTGCCCGGCTCCTGCACCTCGCGGGTGATGGCGTCGGCGTCGACGATGACGGCGCCCCGGTCGGCCAGCAGGCGCGACACGGTCGACTTCCCCGACCCGATGCCTCCGGTGAGCCCTACGACCAGCACGCCGGGACCCTAGCGGGTCTCGCGTTTTCTACGCCGAGGTGGTCGCTATGGCGACCAATTCGGCGGACAAAACGCTTCAGCCCTCGCCCTCGCCCTCATCCGGGGCCTCGCCCTCGACCTCGCTCGTCGACCTCGTCCGGCGGCCTCGGCGTCGGCCTCTGCTTCGGCCTCGCCGGCCTCGGCCAGGTCCGCCGGCGGGGCCTCGCCGCTCTCGGCGTAGTACTCGGCCCAGGCCTCCTCGGCCTCGGTCGGTGCTCGCGCGGCCGATGTAGTTGCCCTGGTCGTCGTAGGCGTGCTCGCCGAAGTGCTCCGGTACTCGGCGGCCAGATCGCCACCCTCGGCGGCCTGCTTGATCGACAGGCTGATGCGGCGGCGCTGCGAGGTCGAGGTCGATGATCTTGACCCACAGCTCCTCGCCCGGCGTGACGACCTGCTCGGGCGGGTCGACGTGGTGGGCCGACATCTCCGAGATGTGCACCAGGCCCTCGATGCCGTCGCCGACCTGGACGAACGCGCCGAACGGCACCAGCTTGGTGACCCGGCCGTAGACCAGCTCGCCGACCTGGTGGCTGGTGGCGAACTCCTGCCACGGATCCTGCTGGGTGGCCTTCAGCGACAGGCTGATGCGCTCGCGGTCGAGGTCGACGTCGAGCACCTGCACCTTGACCTCGTCGCCGACGGCGACGACCGAGCCGGGGTGGTCGACGTGCTTCCACGACAGCTCGCTGACACGTGGATGAGGCCGTCCATGCCGCCGAGGTCGACGAACGCACCGAAGTTGACGACCGAGGAGACGACGCCCTTGCGGACCTCGCCCGGCTTGAGGTTGGTGAGGAAGCTCCTCGCGCTGCTCCTTCTGGGTCTCCTCGAGCCAGGCCCGGCGGGACAGCACCACGTTGTTGCGGTTCTTGTCGAGCTCGATGATCTTGGCCTGCGAGCGATCTTGCCGACGTACGGGCTGCAGGTCGCGGACCCGGCGCAGCTCGACGAGCGAGGCGGGCAGGAAGCCGCGCAGGCCGATGTCGACGATGAGGCCGCCCTTGACGACCTCGATGACCGGGCCCTCGACGACGCCGTCGGCTTCCTTGATCTTCTCGATCGTGCCCCAGGCCCGCTCGTACTGGGCCCGCTTCTTGGACAGGACCAGGCGGCCTTCCTTGTCCTCCTTGGTGAGGACGAGGGCCTCGACCTGCTCGCCGAGCGAGACGATCTCGTGCGGGTCGACGTCGTTGCGGATCGACAGCTCGCGGGCGGGGATGACGCCCTCGGACTTGTAGCCGATGTCGAGCAGGACCTCGTCCTGGTCGACCTTGACGACGGTGCCGTGGACGAGCTGGCCGTCCTCGACCGTCGACCATGGTGCCGTCGATGGCGTCGGCGAAGCGACATGCCGAGGTCGTCGGCGATGATCTGGCGGGGGGTGTAGCTGCCCTCGTCGTCGAAGGTGCCCATGGCTCGGCGGGCGGATGGGTCAGATGGTCGCGGTGTCGGACAAGGGACGGTCGGCTTTCGGGGGTACGAGGGACGGTCGGACGTGCGACTGGCGGACAGGTGCTCGCTCGGCGCGGCGCACGGCGACCAGGACCAGCGCACCGGTCGCAGCGCCAGCGACGCCGGCGAGCCAGCACGACGTCCGGACGCCGGCCGCGGTCGGGCGCGAGCGACCGAGGAACTCGGGCGACTCGATGGTCGGGCGGCGTCGGCGCCGTAGGCGCCGGGCTCGACGCTGACCAGATCGCGTCGACCGCGCAGACCGGCCGCGCCGAGCAGCAGGCGCAGCTCGCGGGGGGTGTAGCAGCTGGTCCACAGGTCGACCGTCGCGCGCCGCGCCCGGCCTCGTCGCGCACCTCGGTGCGCTCGTGGTTGACGCCGGTGTCGGCGTCGAAGGTGTCGCCGTCCTCGAGGTACCGCACCGGAAGTAGGCGGTGAACGCGCTGACAGCGCCAGCCGCCCGCCGGGCCGCAGCGCCCGGGCCATGCCGGCCAGCACGCGCCGTCGGCGTCGACTCGGCGCCGTCCGGCCCGCCGGCCAGCCCGAACGCCCCCTGGCACAGCGAGATGACCGCGTCGAACTCGGCGTCGAACGGCGAGCGTGCCGGGCGTCGACCCGCTCGAACGTCGCGCCCGGGCGGCGCCGCCGCGCGTGGCCAGGTCGACGAAGCGCTGGCTGATGTCGACGCCGTGCGACCTCGATCCCCCGCCGGGCCAGTGCGTGGGCGTGGCGGCCCGGGCCCGCAGCCGACGTCGAGCACCCGCGTCGCCGGGCGTCAGCCCGAGCGCGTCGACCAGGAACGTCGACCTCCTGCTCGGTGCCCTTGGTGAACGAGTAGCGCAGGTAGGCCGCGCCCAGGTGGTCGGCGAGCGGCTCGAACCAGTGGTCGGCGACGCTGCCGCCGTCGGCGGTCGTCGGCCACCGGTCAGCCCTTCGCCGTCGGCCCACGTGTCGCCCGAACGACAGGTTCACCTCGAGCGGCACGTCGCAGCTCGGCGGCACCGCGCATGGCGTCGACGCACGAGGTCGGCCGACGGCGTCGTGCTCGGCTCGGGGCACCTCGACGAGCACCTCGTCGTGCACCTGGAGGATGAGGCGGCTCGTCGAGCCCGCCGTCGCTCGAGCGCCTGGTCGAGGCGGACCAGCGCCACCTTGAAGATGTCGGCGGCCAGGCCCTGGATGCCGGCGTTCATGGCCTGGCGCTCGCCGGCCTGGCGGATGCGGAAGTTCGAGTTCGAGCAGCTCGGGGATCGGGCGGCGGCGGCCGAACAGCGTCTCGGTGTAGCCCCGCTCGCGGGCCTCGGCCACCGTGCGGTCCATGTAGTCCTTCACGGCCGGGAAGGCCACGAAGTAGGCGTCGAGGATCACCGGCGGCCTCCTCGGTGGGGATGCCGAGCCGCTGGCCGAGCCCGTAGGCCTCCATGCCGTAGGCCAGGCCGTAGCGAGACCATCTTCGCCTTCGACCGCTGCTCGACGGTGACGTCGCCGGGCTCGACGCCGAACACCCGCGACGCGGTGGCGGTGTGGATGTCCTGGCCGCTCGTCGAACGCCTCGATCAGGCCCGGGTCCTCGGCGAGGTGGGCGATGCAGCGCAGCTCGATCTGGTTGTAGTCGGCCACCAGCAGCTCGTAGCCCGGGCGCGGGCACGAACGCCTTGCGGAACTGGCCGGCCCTCCTCGGTGCGCACCGGGATGTTGTGCAGGTTCGGCTGGTCGGAGCTGACAGCCGGCCGGTGCGGGCCACCGTCTGGTTGAACGTGGCGTGGATGCGGCCGTCGGGCGCGACCTCGGCGAGCAGGCCCTCGCCGTAGGTGCGACCGCAGCTTCTCGACCTCGCGGTAGCGCAGCAGGGGCTCGATGATCGGGTGCTGGCCGCGCAGCTTCTCGAGCGACGGCGGCGTCGGTGGAGTAGCCGGTCTTGGTCTTCTTCTGCGGGCGTCAGGCCGCAGCTCGTCGAAGAGGATCTCGCGCAGCTGCGGCGGTGGAGTTGACGTTGAACTCGCTCGCCGGCGTCCTCCCAGATCTGCGCGCTGCAGCGCGCTCGCACCTCGGCGACGAGCTCGCTCGTTGAGCGCGCCGCAGCTCGGCCGACGTCGACGCCGATGCCGACGTGCTCCATGCGGGCGAGCACCCGCACGAGCGGGTTCCTCGATCGTCGTCGTACGAGCGCCGCGCAGGCCCTGGGCGTCGAGCGCGGCGGCGAGCGGCTCGACGAGGCGGTCGACGGCGAGCGCGTCGGCGGGCCGGCCAGCTCGCGCGACGTCGACGCGCGTCGCCGTCGAAGTCGAGCTGGCCCTCGGCCGGCGGCCGTCGTCGGTCGGGCAGCGCGAGCGTCGGCGTAGCGGCTCGAGCAGCTCGTCGAGCGCGTAGCGCGCCTCGGCCGGGTCGAGCAGGTAGGCGGCGATCGCGGTGTCGAGCGCCGAGGCCGCGCACGTCGACGTCGAGCTCGGCGAGCGCGCGCATCAGCGGCTTGGCGTCGTGGGCCGCGCAGCGGTCGGCCGCCGGCGCCGACGAGCCCGGCCAGCGCGACCGGCATCGTCGGCCAGCGAGCGTCGGCGGGGATCCAGGCGACCTCGGCCGCCGGCGCGGTCGGTGACGAGCGGCGAGGCCGGCCAGCGGCGAGCGGCCGTCGGCTCGCCGGCCAGGCGGCGGCGACGGTCGAGCGGCCGTCGCGCCGCGGCCAGCGCGTCGAGCAGCCGCGACGGCGTCGGCGGCGATCGTCCAGGCCTCGAGCCTCGGCCTCGAGCACCTCGCCGGCGCGGCCGCCGGCGCCGACGCCGGCCGTCGCCGAGCGCCTCGGCCAGGCGGTCGAGCAGCGTGCGGAACTCGAGGAAGTCGAACAGCCGCCGGACCTCGTCGGCGTCGGGTCGCCGACGGTCGAGCTCGTCGAGGTCGACGTCGACCGGGGCGTCGCGGCGCAGCACCATGACCTCGGCGTTCTGCCGGACCTGGGCCTCGTGCTCGGTCAGGTTCTGGCCGCAGCTTCGGCGTCTGCTCGTCGACGTGGGCGAAGATGCCGTCGAGGCCGCCGTAGGTGTTGATCAGCTTGGCCGCGGTCTTCTCGCCGACGCCGGGCACGCCGGGCAGGTTGTCGCTGCGGGTCGCCGCGCAGCGCGGCGTACTGCGACGTACTGCGCCGGGCGTGACGCCGGTGCGCTCCTCGATGCCGGCCTCGTCGTAGAGCGCGTAGTCGCTGACACGCCGCGCTGGTTGTAGAGCACCTTGACGTGGGGGTCCTCGACGAGCTGGTAGCTGTCGCGGTCGCCGGTGACGATGATGACGTCGTCGCCCGGCGTCGCGGGCCTGGTCGGCGAGGGTGGCGATGATGTCGTCGGCCTCGCAGCCGGGCAGCTCGAGGATCGGTGATGCCGCAGCGCCTCGACCACCTGGCGGACCAGGCCCATCTGCTGGCGCAGGATGTCGGGCGCCGCGTCGCGGTTGGCCTTGTAGGTCGGCGATCGGCCTCGTGGCGGAACGTCGGCTCGGGCCGGTCGAAGGCCACCGCGACGCCGTCGGGCTGGTGGTCGCTGCAGCAGGTTGATCAGCATCGACGTGAAGCCGAACACCGCGTTGGTGACCTGGCCGGACGCGGTGGTCATGTCGGTCGGCAGGGCGAAGAACGCCCGGTAGGTCAGCGAGTTGCCGTCGATGAGCAGGAGCGTGGTCGCCGGCCGACGGCGTCGGCCGTCAGGCGTCCGGGCGCGAGCGTCGCCGTCGAGGATCCGGTCGGCGACGTCGCGCATCCGTCGGTGCCGCTCGCTCATCGCCGTGCGCTGGATGAACGCGAACGCGTCGGCCTCGTGACATGCCGGGCTCGTCCATCAGCATGCCCTTGGCCCGGTCGACGACCTTGCGGGTCTCGAGCTGCTCCTCGAGCGCGTCGGCCTCGCTCGGCGAGGCGCCTGCAGCTCGCGGAAGCGGCCGATGCGCCACCTCGATGGCCGGGATCAGCTCGCTCGCTGGAACGGCTTGACCAGGTAGGCCAGGGCGCCGGCGTCGCGGGCCTGCTCGATCGAGGTCGCGCTGGCTGAACGCGGTGAGGATCAGCACGCCGCAGATCGCGCTCGCCGGCGATGCTCGCGGGCGGCCGTCGAGGCCGTCGATGCCGGGCATCTTGATGTCGAGGATGGCGAGGTCGGGCTCGAGCTCGCGGACCAGCTCGACGGCCTCGTCGCCGCGGCCGGTCTCGCCGACGACCTCGTAGCCCTCCTCCTCGAGGGTCTCCTTGCAGGTCGAGGCGGATGATGGCCTCGTCCTCGGCGATGACGACGCGGGTTGCCAAGGGCGTTCCTTTCGCTTCTGCGTGATCGTTAGCGTGACTTCGACTCGGCAAGCAGCCGGTCGAGCAGCTCGTCCTGGTTGCGTTCGAGCATCGTTAGCGTGACTTCGACTCGGCAAGCAGCCGGTCGAGCAGCTCGTCCTGGTTGCGTTCGAGCTTGGCGATCTCTTCTCTGACCTTGGCCTGGTGGCGGCGCATGGCGTCCGCGTGCCGCTCGGCCTCGCGGTGGTCGTCGTCGGCTACGGGCGTCTCGGACACCAGGGCACGCAGCCGGGCGTCGTCGGCGGCGTCGGCGAGGTGCGCGAGCTGCTCGTCGCTGACGGCCAGCTCGTCGCGCAGCTGCCGCAGGCGCCCGGCGACCTGGCTCAGGCGGCGCTCGACCAACGACTTGGGCATACGGCGATTCTAGGTGGCTCGGCGGGTGGCCCTGGCCCCTCGGCGTTGCGCCGCCGCACAAACTGCGTTGCGGGCCGCCCGGAAGTCCCCTTGACTGCCCGGGTGCGGCGCCTGTTCCTCCTCGCCTTCATCTGGGGCTGGTCCTTCCTGTTCATCAAGGTCGCCGTCGAGGGGATGACGCCGACGACGGTCGCCTGGGCCCGGATCGCCCTGGGCGCCACCGTCCTGCGCGTCGTGCTCGGGCACCAGGGCGGGCGCGTGCCGACCGACCGGACGATGCTGCGCCACTTCGCCGTCGTGGCCCTCATCGGCAACATCGCGCCGTTCTCCCTGCTCGCGTGGGGTGAGCAGCACATCACGTCCGCCCTCACCGCCGTCCTCAACGCCTCGACGCCGCTGTTCACCGCCCTGTTCGCGGCGGTGGCGCTGCGCGAGCGGCTGCGGCCGCTGCAGGTGGCAGGCCTCGGCGTCGGCGCGGTCGGGGTCGCGGTGGCCGCGGGCGTCGGAGGGTCCGACCTGCCGGGGATCGTCGCTGGCCGGGGCCGCCGCATCGGTGCTGGCCGGCGCCTGCTATGGCCTCGCGTTCGTGTACATGCGCCGCAACCTGATCGGCGTCCCCCCGCTGGTGGCGGCGGCCGGCCAGCTCAGCATGGGCGCGGTCCTGCTGTTCCCGGTGGCGGCGGCGACGTCGCTGGTCGGCGGCATCGCGCTGACGCCGACCCGGGTCGGGTCGGTCGTGCTGCTGGGCGTGCTGGGCACCGGCCTGGCCTACGTCCTCAGCTACCGCGTGATCGCCGACCTGGGGGCGACCACCGCGTCGCTGGTCACCTACATCATCCCGGTGGTCGCGGTCGTCGTCGGCATCGTCGTGCTCGGCGAGCCGTTCGAGTGGCGCATCGTGCTCGGCGGGGCGCTCACGGCCGCCGGGATCGCTGCGGTCAACAGCTCGCCCCTGCGACGCCCGGCACCGGCGCCCGAGGCAACCACGATATGTGACTAGGTCCCACGGACAGCGACTTGCGTTGCCGGGTACCGTGCGCTGGCGCTATGGCCACAGACCCCTGGGGCATCGACGACGGCTACTTCGACGTGCATGGCCACTGGCACGCCACGCCGCCCGAGACCCGCGCCGCACTCCGCGCCGCGATGGCGGCCGGCGGGGACGCCGGGGACGGCCCGCCGGCGGCCGAACGGCCGCTGTGGGTGGTCCGGGCCGGGTCGGCCGAGGCCCTGCTCGGGCCGTGCGAGCTGCGGCTGGAGGACGGCTCGGAGCACCGGGCCGAGGGCGCCCTGCCGCCCGACCTTCCGGCCGGCTACCACGACCTCGACCCCCTCGACGGGGGCCCGCTCACCCGGCTGATCGTCACCCCCGGCCGCTGCCACCTGCCGGCCGACCTGCGGGCGTGGGTCCTGTCGGTCCAGCTGCCGGCGTGCCGCTCGGCCGAGAGCTGGGGCATCGGCGACCTGGTCGACCTGCGGGCAGTCGGGACCTGGGCCGCCGCGCGGGGGGCGGGGATGGTCGCGGTCAACCCGCTGCACGCGCCGCTGCCGATCGACCGTGTCGAGCCGAGCCCGTACTTCCCGTCCAGCCGGCGGTGGTCGTCCCCCCTCGCGCTGCGCATCGAGGCGCTGCCCGGCGCGGCGGGCAACCCGGCGGTCGAGGAGCTGGCGGCCCGGGGCCGCGACCTCAACGGCGGCCCGCTCATCGACCGCGACACGGTGTGGGCGCTGAAGCGCCGCGCCCTCGACCTGCTCTGGAGGGAACAGGGTCCCGACCTGCGCTTCGAGCGGTGGCGCGAGGCGATGGGCGACGGGCTCGAGACCTACGCCCGGTTCTGTGCCCTGGCCGAGCACCACGGCGGCGGGTGGCGGGACTGGCCGCCCGAGCAGCGCCACCCCGAGAGCGCGGGGGTCGGCCGGTTCGCGGCGGCGCACGCCGAGCGGGTGGCGTTCTGGGCCTGGGTCCAGTTCCTGGTCGACGACCAGATGTCCCGGGCCGAGGAGCCGGTGCCGCTGCTCACCGACCTGGCCATCGGCGTCGATCCCGACGGCGCCGACGCCTGGGCGCTGCAGGACCTGCTGGCGCTCGATGTGCGGGTCGGGGCACCGCCCGACGAGTTCAACCGCGCCGGCCAGGACTGGGGCCTACCGCCGCTCGTGCCGCACGCGCTGCGGGCCGCGGGCTACGGGCCGCTGGCGACGCTGTGGCGG
This sequence comes from uncultured Acidimicrobiales bacterium, assembly GCA_963739835.1. Taxonomy (GTDB): domain Bacteria; phylum Actinomycetota; class Acidimicrobiia; order Acidimicrobiales; family VFJN01; genus ZC4RG19. The sequence goes on along the minus strand of CAVUBW010000024.1, from coordinate 386,767 downwards.
GCGGCGCTCGGGCGAGGCGGCGGCCTGCGCATCGACCACGTGATGGGCCTGTTCCGCCTGTTCTGGATCCCGCCGGGCGGCGGGCCGGCCGACGGCACCTACGTCCGCTACCGGGGCGACGAGCTGCTCGCGGTCCTGGCCGATCGAGAGCACCCGGGCCGGAGCGGTCGTGGTCGGCGAGGACCTGGGGACGGTCGAGCCCGAGGTCCGCCACGCGCTGGGCGACGCCGGCGTCCTGTCGTACCGGCTCGCCTGGTTCGAGGAGGCGCCCCCCGAGCACTACCCCGTCCAGGCGATGGCCGCCATCACCACCCACGACCTGCCGACGGTGGCCGGGGTGTGGTCGGGCGACGACGCGGCCGACCAGCGGGCGGCGGGCGTCCAGCCCGACCTCGACGCGCTCGAACGGCTGAAGGGCAAGCTGATCGGGCTCACCGGCCTGCCCGGCGACGCCGCGGTCGAGGACGTGATCGTCGCCGTGCACCGTCGCCTGGCGACCGCACCCAGCGCGCTGGTGGCGGCCACGTTGGAGGACGCGCTGGCGCTCAGGCAGCGGCCCAACCTGCCGGGCACCACCGACGAGCGGCCCAACTGGAGCCTGACTCTGCCGATCCCGCTGGCCGACGTGTTCGCCGACCCGCTGGTCGCTCAGGTGGTCGCCGCGCTGGAGCGCTGAGCCGGGTCAGGGGCCGGGCACGGGCGGCGGGGCCAGCAGCGCCCGGACCTCGTCGTCGCCGACCTGGGTGAAGTCGCCGTACCACGAGCCGACGGCCCGGAACGCGCGCGGGACGATGACGCACTCCAGCCGGTCCGCGGCCGCGCTGACCAGGGCCGCCGCCTCCGGCGAGGCGACCGGCACGGCCGCCACGACGAGCGCCGGCTCCCGGCGGCGGACGACGTCGAGCGCCACCCGCATCGTCGCCCCGGTGGCCATGCCGTCGTCGACGACCACCACGGTCCGGTCGGCCACCGGCCGGGGCGGCCGGCCGCCGCGCAGCTGGTCCGCTCGGCGCACCAGCGCGGCCCGCGTGCCGCCGGGCCAGCGCCTCGACCTCTTCGTCGCCGAGCCCGGTGGCGGCGATCACGCTGGGGTTGCGCGCGATGTGACCGTCGTCGGCGACGGCGGCCAGGGCCAGCTCCTCGTGCCCCGGCACGCCGACCTTGCCGACCACCAGCACGTCCAGCGGCGCACCCAGGGCCGCGGCCACCACGGCGGCCACCGGGACGCCACCGCGGGGCAGCCCGAGGACGACCAGGTCCCGGCCCGCGAGGTCGCTCAACCGGGCCGCGAGCTGGCGCCCGGCGTCGCGCCGGTCAGCGAACATGCGCGCCAGTCTTACCCCGCGCCCGCCACGATGTGCCCGGAGCGGGAGTCGAACCCGCACGCCCTGTTAGGGCAGATGGGTTTGAGCCATCAGCGTCTGCCATTCCGCCATCCGGGCCGAGGAGTCAGCCTACCCTGCGGGCATGCGACGGCTGCTGCTGCTCATCCTCGTGCTCGGCGTCGCCGGGCTGGTCGTGTACCGGAACCGCTCGATCGACCAGTGGGAGGAACGCCTCGGCATCGGGCGCCACACGTCCGGCTGATGGACGAGCAGGGCCGGCTGCGGCCGGGCGTGCTGGCGGCCGGCGGCGGGCGGTGCTTCGTCGCCGACGACGTGGTGCCGGTCGTGGCCGAGGTCGACGCCGCCGACGGGCGGGTCGTCGGGCTGTACACGTGGCCGCTGTCACCGCCGCACCGGCGGCTGCCGACGACGACCGACCTGGCGCTCCAGGGGGACGACCTCCTGGTGGCGTCGCCGGCCGCGGGCGGGGTCGTCCGGATCGACCGGTCGACCGGCGCCGCCACCCTCGTCCCCGTGCCGCTGCCACCGCTGGGCCTGGTCGCTGACGACGACGTGGCCTGGGTCGTCGGCGCCCGCGACCTGGACGACGACGCCGGGACCGACCACGACGGCACGCGCCACCCGGTCCACTGGGTCGAGCCCACTGCGGAGGACGCGGCGCGGGAGCGGGCGCGGGCGTCCTTGTTCAGCGTCGGCCCGGATGGCACCCGCCACCCGCTGTTCGACGACCCGCTGCCGACCGCCGCCGATTGGCAGGACGAGGACGACGACGACGAGAGCGACCTCGTGGACCGGGGCCACCGGCTCTACCGCCTCGCGGGCGACGGCCTCGTCGCGGTCGATGTCGGCGGCGCGCCGTGCGGCGAGGTGGCGCTCGACGGCGCCCTAGTCTGCGTCTGCTGGCGCGACGACGACCCCCTGGTCAAGCGGGTCCACGTCGGCGGCTGGCTGGGGTATGAGTGCCCGGCCAGCGTGATCGTCGTATCGCCCGATGGCGAGGTCCGCCGCGTCGGGTCGGTCGACGACAACGACGGCAGCCCGGTGGTCGACGGCGGCCGCGTCTGGCTGCTCGGCTACGCCCCGCTCGGCGAGCCTGACACGGCCCGCGAGGTGCGGCCGGGCGGCGGCCTCGGCGACCCCGTGGATGCCCGGCTCGACGGCCTGCTCACGGTCGTGGACGGCACCCTCGTCGGGACGCTCGGGCCGGACCTGCACCTCGTTGCGCTGGACGCTCCGGAAACGCGGCGCAGGGTGGCCGTGCCACGCGTCGGGGAGGAGGTCGCCGTCGACGGCGGCACGGTCTGGCTGCTGCGTCACGACCGCACGGGACTGGTAGGCGTCGACGTCGCCGCCGGCACGGTGCGCCAGGTGCCGCTCGCCGTCGACTGCGCCCACCTCGCCCCGGAGCCCACGCCGCCTGCCGGCCTCGACCTCGCCGCCTACGAGCGCCGCACCGCCGACGACCTGCGCACCGTGCTCACGGGCGGCTGGGTCGACGACGCCGGAGGAAGCGAGCCGTACATCGATGGCGTCACCTTCGACGACGTCCGGCTCGAGGGGACCTTCCCGGACGCGGCGGTGGTCGCACTGTTCCACGCCGAGGGGTACCCCGGCGTCCAGTTCGGCCGGCGCTGGCGCCTCTACGACGACCTCGGCGACCCGGAGGAGCTGGAGTACGCCGACTATCTGAAGGAGGACGTCGAGGCCGCCGGGCACGGGCTGCCCCCGCCCGAGGACTGCGTGCCCGACGGCGCCGGGATCGTCTGGTTCTAGTTGAGCAGCGCACCCTCGAGGCGCAGCAGCCACGCCTTGACGTCGAGTCCGCCGCCGTAGCCGCCCAGCGCGCCGCCGGTCCGCAGGACCCGGTGGCAGGGCACGACGATCGGGATCGGGTTGGTGGCCATCGCCGACCCGACCGCCCGGCTGGCCTTGGGGTTGCCGGTGCGCTCGGCCAGCTCGCGGTAGCTGACCGTCTGGCCGTAGGGCACGTCGCTGAGCGCCTCCAGCACCGTGCGCCGGTAGCCGTGGGACAACCGGCGGTCGAGCGCCACGTCGAAGTGCCGGCGGCGGCCGGCGAAGTACTCGTCGAGCTGGCGGCGGGGGGCATCGAGCCGGGCCGGCAGGTGGACCACCCGGGGCGACACGGCCGAGGCCAGGTCGTCCAGCATGTCGTCCTCGCCGCCGAAGCCGACCCGCACCAGGCCCCGGGGCGTGGCGGCGAGCGTCAGCGGGCCGATCGGGGTGTCCTCGACGGCCCAGGCCACGTCGACCAGGCCGTCGGCGTCGGCCCGGGCCAGGGCGGCGGCCACGAGGCGAGCGACGCCCGGGTCATCCGCGGCGTCCGGGACACTGGCGTCCTTGGCGACCCGCAAGCGGGTCTCGATCTCGGCTTCCTCGACGGTCACGACGTCACCTCCTGGGGGATCCGCTCGCGCAGCCGGGCGATCCCGGCCCGCACGTTCTGGCGCGCCGCCTCCTCGCTGCAGCCGACCAGCTCGGCCACCTCCGCGTAGGGGCGGTCGAACAGGTAGCGCTGCACCACCGCCGTGCGCTGCTTGGGCGGCAGCGTGCGCACCGCCGCCCACAGCTCGGCGTCGACCAGCCCGTCGCCGTCGACGGCCGCCACCTCGGGCGGCTCGGCGACCGGCAGCGCGTGGCGCTGGCGGCGGCGGGCGTGGTCGATCACCTTGCGGTGGGCGATGGTGAACAACCATCCCCGCAGGTTGTCGGCGTGCCGGAGGTCCGGATACGCCCGCAGGGCCGACACCACGGTCTCCTGGAAGCAGTCGGCCCCGTCGTGGGGGCCGACCGACGCCACGAGGAAGCGGTGCAGGTCGGCGGCGTGGTCGTCGAGCAGCGTCTGGAAGGGTGGCAGCTTCACCGGCATGTCAACGCCCCGGCGGCCCCTGGCGTGAGATCGCCGTCAGCCGGCCAGCGCCTTGAGGAGGTTGGTCGGGGTGTCCTTGGGGCTGATCTTCGGCCAGGCCTCGGCGACGTTGCCGTCCTCGTCGACCAGGAAGGCCGACCGGATGATCCCCATGTAGCGCCGCCCGTACATCGAGCGCTCGCCCCAGGCGCCGTAGGCCTCGGCCACGGCGTGGTCCTCGTCGGACAGCAGCGGGAAGCCCAGCGAGTACTTCTCGTCGAAGCGCTTCTGCTTGGCCGGCTTGTCCGGGCTGACGCCGAGGACGGCGGTGTCGCCGATGTCGCCGAGCACGTCCCGCAGCCCGCAGGCCTGGGTCGTGCAGCCGGGGGTGTCGGCCTTGGGATAGAAGTAGACGAGCACCTTGCGTCCCGCGAAGTCGTCGAGGGAGACCGTGGAGCCATCCTGGTCGGAGAGCGAGAAACCGGGCGCCTTGTCACCTTGCATGAGCGGCATGCGGCCGACGATACGTCGTCGGCGGCCGGACTCCGACGCCGGAGCGCCGGCCGATGCCTGAGCTCCGGGTCGTCCCGGCGACCCCGGACCGCTGGGACGACGTCCAGCGCCTCGCCGGGGAGCGGGGGTTCTCCAGCGGGTGCTGGTGCATGTGGTGGCGTTGCTCCAGCAAGGAGTACGGCGAGCGCCACGGCGAGGGCCTGCGCGGGGACATGGAGGCCCTGGTGTGCGGGGGCGCCGAGCCCGGACTGCTGGCGTACGCCGGCGACGACCCGGTGGGGTGGGTGGCCCTGGCCCCGCGGGCGGAGTACCCCCGCCTGAACCGCTCCCGCAAGCTCAAGCCGGTGGACGACCAGCCCGTCTGGTCGATCACGTGCTTCTACATCGACCGCCACCACCGCCGGCGGGGCGTAGCGGCGGCCCTCCTGGTCGCGGCGGTCGACTACGCCAGATCGCGGGGCGCAGAGATCGTGGAGGCGTACCCCATCGACACGACGGCGGGCGCCAAGTCGGCCAGCGCCGACCTGTACACCGGCACGCTGGCGCTGTTCGAGCGGGCGGGCTTCCGGGAGATCGCCCGCCGCGAGGGCCGGCCCATCGTCCGGCTGGCGATGGGCTGACCGCACCCTCCCGTTTTGTCCCCGGAAGCGGTCGCCCTGGCGACCGCTTCCGGGGACGAAAACCCGCCGGGCGCCCTACCGGGTGTTGATCATCCCCTCCGCGGCCATCACGAAGTAGTCGACCAGGCGCGCCTCGACCACCGGGTGGATGTCACGCTCGACGACGAGCGAGTCCAGCGCCGCCGTCATGTCCCGCAGCCAGGCGTCGCGCTCGGGCGGGCCGACGGCGAACGGGGCGTGGCGCATGCGGAGGCGGGGGTGGCCCCGCTCGTCGGAGTACGTCGTCGGGCCGCCCCAGTACTGGCCGAGGAACAGGGCCAGGTGCCGCTTCGGGTCGGTCAGGTCCTCGGGGTAGAGCGGCCGCAGCACCGCGTCGAGGGCGACCCGGCGATAGAAGCGCTCGACCAGCTCGTCGAAGAACTCCTGGCCGCCCAGGGCCTCGTACAGGTTGACCACGGGCAGCGGCTCGCCCGTGTGTGCCGGCTGGGCGCCGACCGGGATGGCGCGACGCAGGCCCATCGGCTCTCCGGCGCCGGCTCCGGGGCCGGGGACCGGGGCGGGGCCTCGGGGCCCGGGATCGCTCACGCCGGACCTTCCGCCGGACCCGCCGGACGACCGCCGTCCCGCCGGAACCCGTGGCCGAAGAAGCCGCCCCGGGGCCGGGCGTGGGCGTGGAAGTGGTCGGGGATGTTGCGCATGTTGTCGTCCACGTAGTGGCCGTCGAACACGCCCTCCGCGACCGTCGCGAGCCGGCCCAGCATGTGGGCCATGTCGTCGGCTGGCACGTCGACGCCGTGCCAGCGCCACACCACCATCGGGGTCGCGCAGATCTCGCAGTCGGCGATCCAGCAGATCTCGTCCTCGTGATACCAGGGCGTGATGCGCTCGGCCGCGCACAGCAGGCAGGTGTCGTGACGCTCGCCGGGGGGCACGTCGAGCGATCGTACCGGCCGCGCCGGCCGACCCGGACCGTCCGGCGATACGGTCGGCCCATGGCCACCGCCGGCTCCGCCTACCTCAGCGTGCCGTCCGGGGGCAGCGGCCCCGGGGTGCTCGTGCTCCACGCATGGTGGGGGCTGACGCCGTTCTTCAAGGAGGTGTGCGACCGCCTCGCGGACCAGGGCTACGTGGGGCTCGCCCCCGACCTCTACGGCGGCGCCACCACCGGCGACCCCGCCGAAGCCAAGGCGCTGCTCGCCGGGGCCGACATGGACGCAATGCTCGACCTGGTCCGGTCGAGCGCGCTGACGCTGCGGTCCATGCCGGCCACGCCCGACGCCCCGATCGGCACGCTCGGGTTCTCGATGGGCGCCTCGTGGGCGTTCTGGCTGGCCAGCCGGGTGCCCGAGGCGGTGCGGGCGACGGTGGCGTTCTACGGCACCCAGAGCGTCGACATGACCGCCGCCACCTCGTCGTTCCTCGGCCACTTCGCCGAGAACGACCCCTGGGTCGACGAGGACGAGCGCACCCTGCTCGAGGCCGACCTCCACGTCCTCGACAAGGACGTGACCTTCCACGACTACCCGGGGACCGGGCACTGGTTCTTCGAGGAGGACCAGCCGGCCTACGACGAGGCAGCCGCCCGGCTCGCCTGGGAGCGCACGCTGGCGTTCCTCAGCAGCCGGCTGGCCGGCATCGGCGCCTGATCGCCGAGGTCGAGGTCGTCCTCGCCGCTGGTCTCCTCCAGCTCGCGCCCGTGCGTGTCGGGGAACCGCGTGGCGATCATCACCACGCCGGCGACGACGCCCAGGCCCAGCACCGTGGCGGTCACCGCCTGGCTCACGCTCGTCAGCAGCACCGCCGCCAGCCCGAGGCTGGCGGTGCGCCCGAGCACCCCGGCCGTGCTCGACCACGAGCTGGCCGACCCCCGCAGCCCCGTCGGGAACAGCTCGGCCGTGTAGGTCTGCACGATCGGGAACGCCGCCATCGACCCGACCAGGGTCAGCGACATGCACGGCAGCAGCGCCGGCACGCCCCAGGAGGCGGGCAGCCAGAAGAACCCGGCCCCGCCGACCAGGCTGCCGGCCGAGAACCAGCAGGCGACCTGGCGCCGGCCGAAACGGTCGGACAGGCCGCCGGCCGCCACCATGATCGGGATCCCGGGCAGCCCGGCCAGCACGAGCATGGCGGCGGCCGTGGACGCGCTGATCCCCCGGTCCGTCTGGAGGAAGTCGAGGGCGAACACCTGGGCCTGCTGCGACAGCTGGAGCAGGAACGTGACGGTCACGACGAGGAACAACCAGTGCCGCAGCGGCGGCTGGAGGATGCGCCGCCACGAGTCGGCCAACCGGTGGGCGGCCCGGGCGGCCTCGAACCGCCGGCTCTCGCCCAGCCGCCGCCGCAGCAGCGCCACCAGCAGCAACGGCGGCACGCCGACGACGTAGAGCCAGCGCCACGACACGCCGAGCGGGTCGAACACCCCGCCGAAGAGAACGGCCGCGAACCCGGTGCCGAGCGCCAGGTTCATCCCCAGCACGCCGAAGCCGAACCCACGGGCCGCGGCCGGCAGCTCCTCGGCCGCCATCGTCCACACCAGCGCGGCCTCGGCGACGAGGAACACCTGCTGGCCGAACTGGAGCGCCATGTACGCCCCGGCGTTGGGCGCGAGCGCGGTCAGGCCCGAGAACGTGGCGTAGCCGACGATCGACAGCATCAGCATCCGGCGGCGCCCCACCCGGTCGGCCCACCGGGTCACCGCCATCGCCGGCAGCGACCCGAAGTAGACGACGGCGATCAGCGCCGAGGCCGCCGACTTGGTCAACCCCAGGTCCGCCCGGATCTGGGTCAGCGCCACGGCCCGGATGCTCTGGTCGTAGCCGTCGAAGAACGCCGCCGCGCTGAGCAGCAGCAGCATCACGATCTGGGCGTCGCTGAGGCCCCGCGCCCGGGCTGCAGGCGCCCACGGCACCGCGAGGAAGCGGCGGCGACCCGGGCCCGCGGCGGTGAGGGCGGTGGTCACGCCCTGGTTCCGGACACCCCATCGAGCGCGGCCCGCAGCTCGGCGACGAAGGCGCCGGCTGCGTCCGGCCCGCCGCCGTCGAGCAGCCGGCGCACGAGCGGCGCGACCCGATGACCACGCCGTCGGCCACCGCGCACGACCTCGACCGCCTGCTGCGGCGTTGGAGATGCCGACGCCGACGAGCACCGGCTTGTCGGTGACCGCCTTGAGCCGGCGCGGCGATGACCGAGCGCGCGTGCGCGGCCAGCGCGTCGCGCTCGCCGGTGACGCCGAGCAGGCCGACGCGCGTAGACGAAGCCCCGCGCCCGGGCGCAGATCGCGCGGCAGCCGCTCGTCGGGGGTCGTCGGGCGCGGCGAGCAGCACCGTCTCGACGCCGGCGGCGTCGGCGGCGTCGGCCCACGGGCCGACCTCCTCGAGCGGCAGGTCGGGCAGGATCGCCGCCGGCGACGCCCGCCGTCGGCCAGCGACGGCGGCGAAGCGCTCGTGGCCCATGTGGAAGCACGAGGTTGTAGTAGGTCATCACGGCGAGCGGGACGCCGGCGTCGAGCGTCGCGCGACGCTCGTCGAGGATCGCTGCCGGCGTGGCGCCCGGCGCCGAGGGCCCGCTCGCGACGCCTCCTGGATCATCGGGCCGTCCATCACCGGGTCGGAGAACGGGATGCCGATCTCGATGGCGTCGGCGCCGGCGTCGGCGACGGCCCGCACGACGTCGGCGCCAGCTCGGCCGAGCCCGCCGGTGACGTACGGGACGAGCAGCTTGCGGCCCGGCGTCGCGCCGGCGCGCGGAGCGTCGGCCTCCAGCGAGCCGTCGGCGACGGTCAGCCGTCACGCTCGATCCGCCGAGGATCGTCCATCATCTGCGCCGACGTCCTTGTCGCCCCGGCCGGACAGGTTCACGAGCACGGTCTGGCCCGGCGAGCGCGGCGCGCTCGCGCGACGAGCCAGGCGAGCGCGTGGGCCGGCTCGAGCGCGGGGATGATGCCCTCGGTGCGGCGACAGCAGCTGGAACGCCGTCGATCACCTCGGCGTCGGTGACCGGCTGCGTACTCGGGCCCGGCCGATGGCGGCGAGGTAGCGAGTGCTCGGGACCGACGCCCGGGTAGTCGAGGCCGGCGGAGATCGACTGGGCCTCCAGCACCTGGCCGTCCTCGTCCTGCAGCAGGTACGACTTCGATGCCGTGCACGACGCCGGGCACGCCCCGGCCGACCGCCGCGCCGCCGGCCGGCTCGACGCCGACGAGCTCGGCGTCGGTGTCGACGAAGCCGGAGAAGATGCCGATGGCGTTCGAGCCGCCGCCGACGCAGGCGACGACGACGTCGGGGTCGCGCCGCCGAGCAGCGCGCGGCACTGCGCGCGGGCCTCGTCGCCGATGACCCGGTGGAACTCGCGCACCATCCACGGGTACGGGTGCGGGCCCATCGACCGAGCCGAGGCAGTAGTGCGTGTTCTCGACGGTGGCGACCCAGTCGCGCATCGCCTCGTTGACCGCGTCCTTCAGCGTGCGGCTGCCGCGACGCGACGGGCACGACCTCGGCGCCGAGCAGCTGCATGCGGAACACGTTGAGCGCCTGGCGCTCGACGTCGACCGCGCCCATGTAGACCGTGCACTCCAGGCCGAGCAGCGCGGCCGCGGTGGCGGTGGCGACGCCGTGCTGGCCGGCGCCGGTCTCGGCGACGCAGCCGGGTCTTGCCCATCCGCCTGGCGAGCAGCGCCTGGCCGAGCACGTTGTTGATCTTGTGCGAGCCGGTGTGGTTGAGGTCCTCGCGCTTGAGCAGCAGCCGGAGCCCGAGCTCGCTCGGCGAGGTTGTGGCACTCGGTGAGCGGCGACGGGCGGCCGGCGTAGTCGCGCAGCAGGTCGTCGAGCTCGGCGCGGAACGCGGGGTCGGCCCAGGCGTCGCGGAACGCCGGCCTCGAGCTCCTGGCAGGCGGGCACGAGCGTCTCGGGGACGAAGCGCCCGCCGAACTCGCCGAAGCGGCCGCGTCGGCGCTCGGGCTCGCGCCGATCACCGGGCCGCGGGCATGGGTGGTCGGCTCGGTCACGCGCTCGTCGAGCATCCAGTCGTACGGGCGGTCGAGCTCGGTCGCCCTGGGCCGGCGGCGCCGGGCGGCGCCGCGGCCGTGGCCGCCTCGATGAAGCGCCGCACCTTGCGGGCGTCCTTGCGGCCGGGCGCGCGCTCGACGCCGGTCGACACGTCGACGCCCCAGGGCCGCACCGCGCGCGATGGCGTCGGCCACGTTGTCGGGGGTGAGCCCGCCGGCGAGGATGATCCGGCGGCCGGACGGGCGCGCCGTCGGCCAGCGACCAGTCGAACACCTCGCCCGAGCCGGGCGTCGGCGACGTCGATGAGGATGGCGTCGGCGCCGTACTCGTCGGCCTCGTCGAGCCGCGGGTCGCCGGCGGCGAACGCCTTGATGACGAGCGGCATCCGCTGGCGGATCCAGTGGCTGTCGGCCGGCGGCTCGTGGCCGTGCAGCTGGGCCGCCCGCAGCCCGGACCTGTGCACGATCTCGACGACCCGCTGGCGGGTCTCGTCGCGGAACACGCCGACGGTGAGGATCTCGGGCGGCAGCCGGCGGGCGATGTCCGCCGCCTGCTGCGGCGCGATCTGGCGGGGCGAGGGGGCGAAGACGAACCCGACGGCGTCGGCGCCCATGGCGACGGCGAGCAGAGCGTCCTCCTCGTTGGTGATCCCGCAGATCTTCACGAACACGGACGCAGGCTACTGACCGGGCGGAGGCCCGCCCGAACCGTGTTTCCCGGCCCCGCGCAGGCCCGCGACCGCCGCCGCCGGGTCGCCGGCCGTCACGAGCGATCTCGCCGACGAGGACGGCGTCGATAGCCGGCCTCGGCCAGGGCCCGGGCGTCGTCGGGGCCCCGGATGCCGGACTCGGCGACCCGGACGACGCCGGCGGGCATCGCGCGGCCATGCGCACGGCCCGGGCGTGGTCGACCTCGAACGTGACCAGGTCGCGCTGGTTGACGCCGACGAGCGTCGGCGCCGACCGCGAGGGCGCGCTCGAGCTCGGGCTCGTCGTGGACCTCGACCAGGACGTCGAGGCCGACGTCGAGCGGCCAGCGTGTGGAAGCTCGCCCAGCTCGTCGTCGTCGAGCGCGGCGGCGATCAGCAGCACGGCGTCGGCACCCATGAGCCGGGCGTCGCAGACGTCGCGCGGCGCACGACGGTGAAGTCCTTGCGCAGCACCGGCAGGCCGGTGGCCTCCCGGGCGGCGCCGCAGGTCGTCCGGCGAGCCGCCGAAGAACTCGCGTCGGTGAGCACCGACAGGCACGTCGCGCCGCCCGCGCTCGTAGTCGGCCGGCCAGGGCCGCCGGGTCGAGCTCGGCGGCGAGGTCGCCCTTCGACGGCGACCGCCGCTTGACCTCGGCGATGACCCCGATCCCCGTGGCCCCGGCCGCCCGCGAGGGCGGCGGCGAACCCGCGGGCCGGGGGCCGGGCCAGCGCCTCGGCCACCAGCGGCGCGATGTCCCGGTCGTCGGCCGCGGCCGCCGCCCGGTGGGCGGCGAGGATGCGGTCGAGGTAGGTCGCCATCGCCGCGGCGGTCAGGCGCCGCCCTTGCGCTCGAGGATCGCGAGCTGGTGCATCTCCGGGGCCCCGTCGAGCAGGCCTCTGAGCGACCCGCCGACCTCGGCCATGGCGCTGCTGCCGACGTGGGCCTCGAACGCCGCCTGGTCCACATAGCGCTCGTAGAACCAGAGGACGTTCGGGTCGCCGGTGTCCTCGTGCAGCGCGTACTGGAGGGTGCCCGGCTCGTCCTCTGTGGCGGCGACCAGCTTGGCGAACACGGCCAGGGCGTCGGCCCGCTTGCCCTCGGCGGTGGTGATCTTGACGATGTACGCGATCTCGGACATCCGGCGGACCCTAGTCCTTGACCGGCTTGCGGCTCATGGCCCGGAGCGGGGCCAGCACGAAGAGTCCCAGCGCCAGGATGAACATGCCCGCCGACAGCGCCAGCAGCCCCGGGCCGAACACGAACGCCCCGCACAGCACGACGACGGCCGCCATCAGCGTCGCCGGCGGCAGGATCGCCCACCACCCGCTCAGCGCCCGGGTCTCGCCGTAGGGCTCGTCGTCGAGGTCGCGCAGGTCGCGGTCGTAGTCGTCGAGGTCGGCGGCGAGGTCGCCCCACTCGGCGGGGGCGGCCGGGTCGGCGGGCCGCCGGGCGAGCTGGCGGTCGTAGGCGAGGCGGCGGGCCGGGTCGCCGAGCACCTGCCACGCGGCGTTGAGGTCCTGCATGCGCTCGCCGTCACCGCCGTAGTCGGGGTGATGGCGGCGCGCCGCCTGCCGGTAGGCGACCCGCACCTCGTCCGGGGACGCGGTGGGCTCGATGCCCAGCACCTCGTACCAGGAGGCCTCCCCCACGCCCCTGCCGCCCCTCAGGTCCCGATCGGCAGGTCGACGACGGTGGCGGGCACCGCCCGGCCGGCCGCAAGCACGCTGGCGTCGGCCGGCGGGTCCACGGCCCGGCCGACGATCGCCAGGGCGACGGCGCCGCCGCCGGGCGCGGGGGCGAGCGACGTGATCCGCCCGACGTCGTCGCCCCCGACGAACACCGGGCCCCCGACCTCGGGCATGTCGGGGCCGGCCACGACCAGCCCGCGGACCCGGCGGGGCACGTGGCCGCCCCGGCTGTCGATGCGGGCGACCAGCTCCTGGCCGGTGAAGCAGCCCTTGGTGAAGCTGACCGACGCGGCGATGACCTCGGGTCCCGCCTCGGCAGGGATGGTCGCCTCGGTGAGCTCGGCGCCGAGCGCGGGCACGCCGGCCCGGATCCGCAGCGACTCGTAGGCGGTCGGGCTCGCGGCCGGCACCCCGGCGGGCGGCACGACGTCGGGCCCGAGCAGGTCGACGCCCTCGACGGCGGCCCACCCCGCCGGGACCCGCAGCGCGTCCGGCGCCGCGTCGGCGGCGGCCGCTTCGGCGCCGGGGCCCCGCAGCGCCACCATCCGCCAGGCGAGGGGCTCGATGTCCGCCTTCGTCCGCAGCAGGAACCGGCGCAGCCGGGCCACGAGCGCCTCGCCGTGGCCGGCGTCGAGGTCGAGCACCACGGTGTCGTCGCCGCTGCGGGTGATCCGCACCCAGGCATCGACCTTGCCGGTGGGCGCCAGCACGAACGACCGGGCGGTGGCGCCCACGGCGAGCGCGGCGACGTCCTGGCTGAGCTGCCCCTGGAGATAGGCGAGCGCCTCGGGGCCGGCGACCCGGATCGCGTCGCGGGCGACGGTCAGCGCGCCGAGCCGGACGCGCAGGTCGGCGAGCACAGCGGCGGTCATGCCCGCCAGTCTGGCAGCCGCGCCGGCCGAAGGGACCCGTAGGGTGGGCGGGCCGGGCCGACCGGGGAGGCGACTGTTGGTAGAACCTGTGCTCCTGGCCGACCCGCCGGTCGCCGACCTCGCCGACCACCTGGCCCGCGGCGGCGGCACCGGACTGGCGCGCGCCCACGACCTGGGCCCGGGCGCCACGATCCAGGAGATGATCCTGTCCGGGCTGCGGGGACGGGGCGGCGGCGGGTTCCCGACCGGGCGCAAGTGGCAGTCGGTGCGGGACGGGGCGGGCGGCGACCGGACGTTCGTGGTCGCCAACGGCGCCGAGGGCGAGCCGGCGACGTTCAAGGACCGCGCAATCATCCGGGCCAACCCGTACGCCGTGGTCGAGGGCGTCGCGGTCGCCGCGTTCGCGGTGGGGGCCGAGCGGGCGTTCATCGGGATCAAGGAGCGGTTCGCGCCGGAGTGCCGCCGCCTGGCCGCGGCGGTCGACGAGATGACGGCCGCCGGGCGGGCCGGGGACGTCCCGATCCAGGTGGTGCTCGGCCCGGACGCCTACCTGTTCGGCGAGGAGACGGGCCTGCTCCAGGTGATCGAGGGCGAGGCGCCGCTCCCGCGCATCGTGCCGCCGTACATCGAGGGGCTGTTCGCCACGGTCCCGAGCAGCGGCTGGAGCGCCCCGCCCGGCGAGGTGGCGACCGAGTTCGCCACGTCCAACCCGACCGTGGTCAACAATGTCGAGACCCTGGCGATGGCCGCCCAGGTGCTGGCCCGGGGCCCGGAGTGGCACCGCTCGCTCGGCACCCCCCGGTCGCCCGGCGTGGTGGTGGCGACGGTGGTGGGCGACGTGGTCCGCCCGGGCGTCGCGGAGATCGAGCTGGGCACGCCGCTGGGCGAGGTGATCGACCGGGTCGGCGGCGGCCTCGCGCCGGGACGGGCGGTCAAGGCCGTCCTGTCCGGCGCGGCCAACCCGGTGCTGACCGCCGACCAGCTGGGCACGCCGTGCAGCTACGAGGGCATGGAGGCGGCGGGCTCCGGGCTCGGCGCGGCGGGCTTCCTGGTCCTCGACGACACGGCGTCCATGGTCGAGGTCGCACGGACGGTTGCCCGTTTCCTCTACGTCGAGTCGTGCGGCCAGTGCCCCGCGTGCAAGCTGGGCTGCGGGGCGGTCAGCGAGGGCCTCGACCTGGTGGCCACGGGCGCCGGCACCCTCGACGACGTCGAGGCGATCGCCTACCGCCTGCGCACGGTGACGGACGGGAACCGCTGCTACCTCCCGGTCCAGGCGCAGCGGGTGGTCGGCAGCATCCTCACGACCTTCGGCGACGAGTTCAACGCCGCCCTGGCCGGCCGGCCCCTCCCCGACCGGGGCTTCGTCCTCCCCAAGCTGGTCGACCTGGCCGGTGGCGTGGCCACCTACGACGAGCGCCAGGCGCTGAAGCGGCCCGACTGGACCTACCCGGCCAGCAGCTAACCCGACAGGTCGAGCGGCACCATCTGGCCGAGGACGACCACATCCTCGCCGTCGCTCCACGCCAGGGAGCAGGCGCCCGGGGCGTCGCTGCACCGGGTGCCGTAGATCTCCTCGCCCGGCCCGGGAAGGGGCACGCTCTCGGCGACGAAGCCGCCGTCCGGGCCGACCGGCGGGGCGGCGCCCGGGAGGACCACGCACTCGGCCCCCGGGGCGTCGGTCACGCACCAGGCCAGGACCACCCCGCCCGCCGGCTCGCCGCCTGGCGAGACCGGCTGGAAGCCCTCGCCCACCACCCGGACGCTCGCTCCGGGGGCGTACGGCCCCGGCGCCGCCAGCCGGATCGTCGGCCCGGTCGGCGATCCGGCCGTCGCCATGGGCAGGGGCGTGGCGACCGTGCCGGAGTGGTCGCTCTCGACCCGCAGCAGGCAGAACCCGCACAGGCGCCAGTCGACCAGCGGCGCATCGGACTCGTTCGCCGTCGCCACCTCGCCGGACACCACGAACGGCGTCGTGAACCCGCCGTCGTCGCCCACGTACGCCACCCGGGACCGGACCGCCGGGTCGCACTCCGGTGGCTCGCCGGGCGATCGGGGCGGGACGACCTGGCGGCACTGGCGCACGACGACGCGCTCGCCCGGGGCGAAGCCCGTTCCGGCCACCGTCACGCTGGCCCCGTCGGCGTAGGGCGGTGCTGCGCCGGTCACCCCGACCGCCGGCTCGGCCAGCGGGCCCGGCGCGAAGCCGAGCGGGGCGAAGAGATCGCTGTCCGTGCCCGACGGACGGAGGGCCACGACGCAGGCGCCGTCGGCCACGCCGCAGTCGTAGCTCGCCTTGCTCAAGACCAGGCGGCGCTGGACCGCGACCGTAACGGCGTCCGCCGCGTCCCTCGGGCCGGCGGTCGTGATCGGCCCGCACATGCCGAGCGCCAGCGCCCGGCGACGCGGGGCCAGGGCGGCGAACGACGCGATGCACTGCGATACGAGCACATCCCCGCCCGGATCGTCGTCGAGCGTGAGCCGCACCTCGTCGTGGGCGGCGAGACCGGATGCCGGCTCGATGCGGACCCCGAAGGCGGCGCTCAGCACCTGGACGCTGTCCGGACCGTGCGACGCGTCGATGGCGGGGGCCGTGGCCGCCGGGGGGCCGCCGTCGGGCGTCACCAGGACGCGGACGGCGCCCGCGGCGAACGCGGTGCACGCCACGGCGACCGCCCCCAGCCCGGCGCCCCGCCCGCGGCGCCGGCGGCGGTGCGCCCGGGCCCGGGCGCGGATCTCGGCCACCGGCGGCGCCGGGCGCGGCGGGTGCTCGGCCAGGGCGGCCAGCGACGCCGGCACGTCAGGCATCGACGCCCTCCTCGGGCGTGCCGTCCGGGGCGAACGGGGACGGGGCGAGCGCCGCCGCCAGCCGCCGGCGGCCGGCGTCGAGGGCCGATGTCGCCGCGCCGACGGACAGCCGCATCGCCGCCGCCACCTCGGGCACCCGGAGGCCGGCGACGTCGTGCCAGGCGACCACCTGCTGCTCCCGCGGTGGCAGGGCGACCAGCGCGGTCCACAGCTCCGGGGGCCAACCCGCAGGCGGGGCCTCGGTGGCCGGCGCGTCGCCGCCGGCGCTGATGGTGATCCGGGCGCCGCGCCGGCCCGCGGGCGCCGGGCGCGCCACCCGGCGCCTCGCCACACGCAGCGCCGTGGTGTGTACCCACCCGGCGGGCGAGGCCGTGCGGCCGACCCGCCGCCAGCGCGCGCAGGCACGGGCGAACGCCTCGTCGGCGGCGTCGGCGGCCAGCTCCGGGCGCCCGGTGATGGCGGCGAGCGCGGCGACGACGCGCGGGTGCTCCCGCCGGTACCACGCCTCGAACCCGTCGTCGGCCACCGCTCCGGTCACGTCACGGCGAGCCACGGATGCTGGGTCCGATCACCCGGCCGTTCGGGCCTTGTCGCGGTCCCGGCGGGCCGCCGTCATGCGCCGGGCGGCCGGCACCGCGGCCAGCAGGGCCCGGGCCTTGTTGCGACACTCCAGGTCCTCGTGCTCGGGCACCGAGTCGGCGACGATGCCGGCGCCGGCCTGGACCGACGCCCGCCCCTCGTCGTCGACGACCATCGTGCGGATGGCGATGGCGGTGTCGATGTTGCCCGAGAAGTCGAGGTAGCCGACCACGCCGGCGTACGGGCCCCGCTTGGTCGGCTCGAGGGCGTCGATGATCTCCATCGCCCGCACCTTGGGCGCCCCCGACACCGTGCCGGCCGGCAGCGTGGCCCGCAGCACGTCGATCGCGCTGCGGCCGTCCGCCAGCTCGCCCGAGACCTGCGAGGTCAGGTGCATGACGTGGCTGTAGCGCTCCAGCGTCAGGTACTCGTCGACCTGCTCGGTGCCGAACCGCACCACCCGGCCCACGTCGTTGCGGGCCAGGTCGACCAGCATGACGTGCTCGGCGATCTCCTTGGGGTGCTCGCGCAGCTCGCCGGCCAGCCGGGCGTCGTCCGCGTCGGTGGCGCCCCGGCGGCGGGTGCCGGCGATCGGCCGGGAGATGACCCGGCCGTCGGTCAGGCGGACCAGCGGCTCGGGCGACGCACCGACCAGCGTCAGCCCCGGCTGGCGGACGAAGTACATGTACGGGCTGGGGTTGACCTGGCGCAGCACCCGGTAGACGTCGAAGGGGTCGGCGCCGAGGTCGAAGTCGTACCGCTGCGACAGCACCACCTGGAAGATGTCGCCGGCCAGGATGTGCTCCCGGGCCACCTCGACCGCCCGGCCGTAGAGGTCGGCACCCATGGTCGAGCGCACGTCCGGCAGGGGCTCGTCGCGGTCGGGCACGTCGACCAGCAGCTCGTCGACCGGCCGGGCACCGTCGGCCGCCAGCTCGTCGAGCCGGCCGAGCGCGGCCGCGTACAGCGCGTCGAGCTCGTCCTCGCCGGCGCCCTCGGGCACCAGCACGTTCTCGATCAGCACGACGCGCTGGCGCCAGTGGTCGTAGGCCGCGAGCTGGCCGATCACCGACACGACCGCGTCGGCGTGGCCCTGGTCGTCGGGCGGCACGTCGGGCAGGCTCTCGACCTCGCGCACGACGTCGTAGCCCAGGTAGCCGAGCACGCCGCCGTGCAGCGGCGGGAGGTCGGCGAGGGCGGGGGCGTGCCAGGCGGCGAGCAGCGCCTCCAGCGCGGCGAGGATGCCGCGGTCGCGGGGCACTGACGCCGGCACCGCGCCGGCGATCGTCACGTCGAGGCCCCGGGCGGTCAACGTGGCGAGCGGGTTGCGCCCGACGAACGACCAACGGCTCCAGCGCGCCTCGCCGTGCTCGACCGACTCCAGCAGGAACCCGGTGTCGTCGCCGACCAGCCGGGCGTAGGCCGCGACCGGGGTGGTGAGGTCAGCCAGCAGCTCGCGCCACACGGGGATGACCGTGTGGGTGCGCGCGAGCGCCCGGAAGTCGTCGAGAGAGGGGCGGATCACGCGGTGCCCGGGTCGCCGGCGGGGCCGAACGCCCGGAAGAAGCACGACACGTTGCCGGTGTGGCAAGCCCCGCCGCCCTGCTGGTCGACGAGGACGAGCAGGGCGTCGCCGTCGCAGTCGTAGCGGAGCTCGCGCACGAGCTGGACCTCGCCCGAGGTCTCGCCCTTGCGCCAGACCTCCTGGCGCGACCGGCTCCAGAACACGGTGCGGCCCTCGGCCAGCGTCAGGCGGAGGGTCTCCTCCGACATCCAGCCCATCATCAGCACATCGCGGGTGGTCGCCTCCTGCACGATCGCGGCCACGAGGCCGTCGGCGTTGTAGCTCACCTGGGCGAGCTGGTCGGGCGAGGCGGCGATGGCTGTCGCGGCGATGGTCGGGGTCTCCTCCGGCACGCCCTCATGCTACGGCGAGTCCGCAGGTCCGCCGAAACCGCGTTTCTGCGTCAGAGCCGCGCCGACAGCCACGCTGTGACGACGTCGGCCACGATTCCGGCCGCGCCGGCCAGGAAGTGGTCGGCCATGGGGATCACCTCGACCGTCGCGTCCGCCCAGCCGGCCGTCGCCGCCCGGGCCGCGTCCGGGGACGAGAACCGGTCGTGCTCCGGGACCAGCACCAGCGCGGGGCGAGCGTCGCCCCGCCCGGGCGCCGGCGGGCCGCCGTAGGCCATGGGCGGCGCCACCGCGACCCAGCCCCGGTGGCGGGGGTCGTCGACCGCCAGCGCCACGTCGGCGCCGAACGAGTAGCCGACCAGCCACAACGGCACGTCGCCGACCTCGGCCGCCAGCCTGTCCAGGGCGGCCACGACCTCCGCCCGGGCGGCCTCGTCGCCGCCGGACGCGGCGGCCGCCGGGCCGAAGTCGAAGCGCAGCGTGGCCACCCCGACGCCCGGCAGCGCCCGGTACAGCGCCTCGATCACCGGGTTGTGGCGGTCGCCGCCGTAGGCCGGGTGGGGATGGCACAGCACCGCCGCCGCCCGCGCGCCGTCGGGCCGGACCAAGTCGTCGCTCACGAGGGGTGGACGGTAGCGTCGTAGGCGTGCCCGAGTCCGCCCCCTCCACCACCTCGAACGCCCGCAACGGCCGCCGCGACGACGACAAGCTGGCGATCAAGATGCTCAACGACCGCGTGCTCGTGTCGATGAGCGGCGGCGAGGGCGAGCGGACGTCGTCGGGCGGCATCCTCATCCCGGCCACCGCGCAGATGTCCAAGCGGCTGGCCTGGGCCGAGGTCGTGGCGGTCGGCCCCAACGTGCGGGCGATGGAGATCGGCGACCGGGTGCTGTTCAACCCCGAGGACCGCTACGAGGTCGAGGTCCGGGGCGACGACTACATCATCCTGCGCGAGCGCGACATCCACGCCGTGGCGGCCAGCCGGCTCGCCGAGGCGTCGACCGGCCTCTACCTCTAGACCGGCGACACCGTTCCTCCGGTCCGCCAGTACTCCCCTGCCGCCCGGTCGAGGAAGTCCTCGTCGACCAGCGAGCGGCGCAGCGCGGCCACGTCGGGGTGGAAGCGGCGCAGGATGGCGTTGACCTGGCGCTCCGAGTAGCGCTGACCGACGTCGAACTCCTGGGCGAGCCGGTCGAGCACGAGCAGCCGCTTGGCCCGCTGGGTCGGGATCTGGGTGAGCCGCCCGCCCTGCAGATAGGTCCGAAGGACCCGGGCCTGGTCCTCGGGCGCGTCGCCGGTGGGATCGGGGTCGGGGCGGTCGAGCGCGGCGGCGATCGCCGCAGCCCGGAACGCCTCGCCCAACAGCACGTGGTCGCCCTCGTCGCCCCGGATCACCAGCTCGCCGGCGATGAGGCGAGCCAGGGCGCTCGCCACCTCGCGGGTCGGCAGCCCGGTCGCGGCGCGGACCTCGGGCACGGTCGACGCGCCGAGCACGAGCGCGGCCACCACCCGGCGCCGGGCCTCGTCGGCGAGCAGCCCGGCGATCGTCGCGGCGTCGGGGACGGGGGCGGGGTCTGCCTCGGCCGGCGCCGGGTCGGGCTCGTCGAACACGACGACGAGCGTAGAGCCGCGACTCAGGCCGGCCGGACGATGACCCCGGCCCGTTCGAGCTCGTTCTTGGCCTCGGCGACGGTGTGCTCGCCGAAGTGGAAGATCGACGCGGCCAGCACCGCGTCGGCGCCGCCCTCGATCACCCCGTCGACCAGGTGGTGCGAGCGTGCCGACCCCGCCGCTGGCGATCACGGGCACGCCGACCGCGTCGCGACCGCCCGGGTCAGCGCGAGGTCGAAGCCCGTCCTTGGTGCCGTCGCGGTCCATCGACGTGAGCAGGATCTCGCCCGCGCCGAGCGCCTCGGCCTCGCCGGGCCCACGCCACCGCGTCGATGCCGGTCGGCGTGCGGCCGCCGTGGGTGGTGACCTCCCAGCCCGCGCCCGTCGCGGCGCGGCCGCCGGGCGTCGATGGCCACGACCACGCACTGGGCGCCGAACTCGCCGGCCAGCTCGGCCGATCAGCTCGGGCCGCTCGACCGCCGCGGTGTTGACGCCGACCTTGTCGGCGCCCGCCCGCAGCAGGCGCCGGGCGTCGTCGACCGAGCGGATGCCGCCGCCGACCGTGAACGGGATGAACACCTCCTCGGCGACGCGGCGCGACGACGTCGACCATCGTGTCGCGGGCGTCGGACGACGCGGTGATGTCGAGGAACACCAGCTCGTCGGCGCCCTCGGCGTCGTAGCGGGCGGCGAGCTCGACGGGGTCGCCGGCGTCGCGCAGGCCGACGAAGTTGACGCCCTTGACCACCCGCCCGGCGTCGACGTCGAGGCACGGGATCACGCGGACGCTACGCATCGCGCCGTCCTCCGCGGCGGCCAGGGCCTCACCCACGCCGAACGCACCCTCGTACAGCGCCCGGCCCACGATCGCCCCGGCGAGCCGGCGGCCGCCGGCCTCCAGGCCGGCGAGCGCCCGCAGGTCGGCGAGCGAGCCGACGCCGCCGGAGGCGACGACGTCGAGCGCGGTCGCCTCCAGCACCGTGGCCAGACCGGTCGAGCGTCGGGCCGGCCAGCGTGCCGTCCCGCCCGATCTCGGTGACGATCAGGGCGGCGACGCCCGCGTCGGCGAAGCTGCGGGCGACGTCGACCAGGTCGCGGCCCGAGCCCTCGACCCAGCCCCGGACCGCCACGTCCCGGCCCCGGGCGTCGAGGCCCGACGCGCCACCCGCCCGGGGTGGCGGGCCGCCAGCCGCCGCGACCCACGCCGGGTCGTCCAGCGCGGCCGTGCCGACCACCACCCGCGCGCACCCCGGCGCCGAGCAGGGCGTCGGCCGCGGCGTCGTCGCGCACGCCGCCGCCGGACTGGACCGGGACGTCCACCGCGGCGACGATGGCCGCCACCATCGCCCGGTTGGCGGCGATGCCGGTGCGGGCGGCGTCGAGGTCGACCACGTGGATCCAGGGAGCGCCCGCCGCGGCGAACGAGCGGGCCACGGCCACGGGGTCGTCGCTGTAGCGGGTCTCGCGGTCGTAGTCGCCCTGGGCCAGCCGCACGCAGCGCCCGTCCCGCAGGTCGATGGCAGGGAACAGGTCCATCGCCGGGCCGCCGGTCACGCCGCCTCGGCGGACGCGGTGGCCCGGGCGACGAAGTTGCCCAGGATGCGCAGCCCGGCGGCGCCCGACTTCTCGGGGTGGAACTGGGTGGCCCACAGCGCGTCGCGCTCGACCGCGGCCACCACCGGGCCGCCGTAGTCGCAGATGGCCACCGCGTCGGTCGTCGCGCTCGGCCGCGAACGAGTGGACGAAGTAGGTCCACACGGGATCGGGCAGGCCGGCGAGCAGCCCGGTCGGGGCCTTGCGCACCAGCATGTTCCACTGCATCTGGGGCCGCTTCACGCCGTCGGGCAGGCGGCGGACGATGCCGGGCAGGACGCCGAGCCCCGGCACCGCCGGGCTCTCCTCCGAGCCCTCGTACAGCATCTGCATGCCGATGCAGATGCCGAGGAACGGCCGGCCCGACGCCGCGCACTCGATGGCCAGCTCGTCGAGCCCGGTGCGCTCCAGCGCCTCGATGCAGCGGCCGAAGTTGCCGACCCCGGGGAGCACGACGCCTGCGGCCTCGCGGATCAGCCCCGGGTCGGCGGTGAGCCGGGCATCCGCGCCCATGTGCTCGAGCGCCTTCTGCGCCGAGTGGAGGTTGCCGATGCCGTAGTCGAGGACGGCGATGAGGGCCATGACGGGCCGATGTTACGGCCGCCCGACCCCCGGACCCGAACGCGAATTCCACACCGCGATCGCCCGCGTCTCGCGCTCCCAGCCGAGGACCGACAGCGTGGCGGTGTCGAGCAGCAGCCCCCTCCCGGACTCCGGGGTCGCCGCCACCCACCGGGCGCCCAGCACCCGCAGGAAGTGGCCGTGCGACACCAGCAGGACCCGCCCGGAGCCCGAGCCCAGCACGCGGGCGATCACCCGGTCCGCGCGGGCGCCGACCGACCCGGCCGTCTCGCCGCCCGGGATCGGATGGGTCCAGACGAGCCAGCCCGGGACCTCGCCGCGGATCTCGGCGGTCGTGCGGCCCTCGTAGTCGCCGTAGTCCCACTCGACCAGGTCGGGATCGACCTCGACCCGGGGGCCGTCGAGCCCCAGCAGCGCCACCGTGTCGGCGGCCCGCCGGCGCGGGCTGGTCAGCACGAGGTCGAACCGGACGCCCGCCAGCGCCGGGGCGAGGCGCCGGGCCTGCTCCACGCCCGCGTCGGTCAGCGGCAGGTCGGTGGTGCTCGTGTGGCGGCCGTCCCGGCTCCACTCGGTCTCGCCGTGGCGGACCAGCCAGACCTCGGGGGTGCGCATCACCCCAGCATGCCCGGCCACCCGGCGCACACGGAGTGACCCCGGCACCACGGTGGGGGCATGCTGGGGGGATGCTGCTGGTCGGAACCGCTGACGGTCTGCTCGACCTCGCCCTCGACGGCACGGTCGAGCGGCGCACCATGCCCGGCGCCGACGTCCGGGCTGTGTCCGGCGACTGGGCCGTGGCCGACGGCTGGGTGATGGGCCTGGAGTCGGGCACGGCCGTCGCCCTGCCCGACGGGCTCGTCCCCCGGTGCGTCGCCGGGCTCGCCGGCGGGCGGGCGCTGGTCGGCACCAGCGACGCCCGCCTGGTCGAGGTCGGCGGCCCCGACGGCCCGGCGCGCGACGCGGCGTTCGACACCGTGCCCACCCGCAGCCACTGGTCGACACCGTGGGGCGGCCCGCCGGACACCCGGTCGCTGGCGCTCGGCGCCCGGGCCGCGTTCGCCGGCGTGCACGTCGGCGGCGTGTGGCGCCGGGACGAGGCCGGCTGGATCGAGGTCGTTCCGGCCGAGGCCGACGACCACCAGGTGGCCACCGACGGGGACCGGGTGGCGGTGGCCGCCGCCATCGGCGTCGGCCAGAGCGACGACGGCGGCGACACCTGGACCTGGAGCGACGCCGGCCTCCACGCCTCCTACTGCCGCGCCGTGGCGCTGGCCGACGGGTGGGTCCTGGCCACGGCCTCGACCGGCCCCGGCTCGACCGACGGCGGCGTCTACCGCCGCCCGGTGGGCGAGCCCGCCGCCCCGTTCGCCCGCTGCGGAGACGACTCCGCCGACGGCGGGATGCCGGCGACCTTCCCGTACAACGTCGACACGTTCACCCTGGCCGCCTCGGGCACCCTGGTGGCGGTGGGCACGCCGACCGGC
This sequence comes from uncultured Acidimicrobiales bacterium, assembly GCA_963739835.1. GTDB lineage: Bacteria > Actinomycetota > Acidimicrobiia > Acidimicrobiales > VFJN01 > ZC4RG19. The sequence goes on along the minus strand of CAVUBW010000024.1, from coordinate 362,599 downwards.
GAGCTGTACCTGTCCGAGGACAGCGGCGGGACCTGGCGCCGCGTGGGCGCGTCCCTGCCCGGCATCCACTGCGTCGACTTCGCCGCCTGACGGAAGCGTGAGCTAGAGCGAGCCCTTGGTCGAGGGCACCGCGCCGCCCTCCACCCGGACCGCGTCCCGCAGGCAGCGGGCCACGCCCTTGAACGTCGCCTCGACGATGTGGTGGGTGTTGCGGCCGGACCGCAGCCGCACGTGCAGGGTGATCGCCGCGGCCGTGGCGAACGACTGCCAGAAGTGCTCGGCCATCTCGGGGTTGAACGGCGGGTCGCCGAGCGGAGCGCCTCGCCGAGCGGCGACGTCGTAGACGACGAACGGCCGGCCCGAGAGGTCGAGCGCCACCTCGACCAGGGCCTCGTCGAGCGGGAACGACCCGCTGGCGAACCGGCGGACCCCGGCCTTGTCGCCCAGCGCCTCCCGGAACGCCTCGCCGAGCACGATCGCCGACGTCCTCGACCGTGTGGTGGAGGTCGACCTCGCAGGTCGCCCTGGGCCTCGACGGTCAGGTCGAACCCGCCGTGCCTGCCGAGCTGGTCGAGCATGTGGTCGAAGAACGGGAGGCCGGTGGACGCGTGCGACCTTGCCCTCGGGCCCGTCGAGGTCGATCGCGACGTCGACTCGACGTCTCGCGTGGTGGTGCGGCTGCGCGGTGGCGGAGCGGGAGCGTGGTCATGCGAGCGACCTCGCGTCAGGGCCGACGAGGAACGCGTCGTCCTCGGCGGGGGTGCCGATCGTGACCCGCAGGCAGTCCTCGAGGCGAGGCCAGGAGGAGAAGTCGCGCACGAGCACCGACCGCTCGACCAGGTCCTTCCACACCGCGTCGCCCGTCACGCTCGCGCGGGCCGGAACAGCACGAAGTTGGCGCCCGAGGGGCACACGTCGACGGGCAGGTCGGCCAGCGCGGCCGCCACCCGGCCCCGCTCCTCGACGATGGCGGCCACCCGGGCGTCGCATCTCGTCGCCGAAGGCGAGCGCGGCCACCCCGGCCGCCTGCTTGAGCGGCGTCGAGGTGGTACGGGCAGCACGACCTTGTCCAGCTCGGCCGACCAGCCAGGACGGCCCGACCAGGTAGCCGAGCCGGGCGGCGGCCATCGACCAGATCTTCGAGTACGTGCGGGTCACGACCAGCGGCCGCGTCGTCGGCCACCAGCTCGAGCGCCGACCAGGGGGCGAACTCCCCGTAGGCCTCGTCGACCACGACCAGGCCCGGGGCCTCGGCGAGCACCGCCCGCACGCACATCGGGCGGGTCGACCGTGCCGGTCGGGTTGTTGGGCGAGCACAGGAACGTGATGGCCGGGCCGGCCTCGCTGAGCACCCGCCGCACCTCGTCGAGGTCGAGCGAGAAGTCGTCGCCGGCGCTCCCCCGACGACGACCTCGGTGCCGGTGATGCGGGCGATGTGGGCGTGCAGCGCGTACGTCGGCTCGAACATGGCCGCCGCGCGGCCGGCGCCGCCGTAGGTGAGGCAGCAGCGTCTGGAGCACCTCGTTCGACCCGTTGGCGCGAACACCTGCTCGGGGGCCGACGCCGTGCTGGCCGGCGAGCGCGGCGCGCAGGGCGCGGCCGCCCGGTCGGGGTAGCGGTGCCAGTCGACGCTCGCGCCAGCGGCCGCGAGCCAGCCTCGACGAACGCCGGCGGCGGCGGCTCGGGCGCTCGTTGGTGTTGAGGCGGACGGCGACGTCGAGCTGGGGCGAGTGGTAGCCCTCAGAGGGCCACGTCGGTCGCCGGGGCGCGATCGGGCGCGGTCATGCGCGGCCCGCCGCTGGCGGAGGCGCGATCGACTCGGCGTGGGCCGGCGAGGCCCTCGGCGGTCGGCGAGCGCGACCACGTGGGGCGCCGACGCTCGGCCAGCGCCGGCTCGTCGACGGTCACGACGTGCATGTGCTTGCGGAAGTCGTCGACCGCGCAGCGCGCTCGGCGAACCGGGCCGAGCCGTACGGTCGGGAGCACGTGGTTGGGCCCGGCGACGTAGTCGCCGACCGAGGCCGGGGCGACCATGGCCCGCAGAACACCGCGCCGGCGTTGCGCACGAGCGGCACCAGGGCCTCGGGGTCGTCGATCATCAGCTCGAGGTGCTCGGGCGCGATGGCGTTGGCGACGGCGATCGCCTGGCTCGGCGTCGTCGACGAGCGACCGCGTAGCCGCCCTCGGCCGAGCGTCGCCTCGATGTCGGCGCCGGCGGGGCGACGCCGGCGACCAGCCGCGGCGACCGCGTCGGTCGACCGCGTCGGCGACCGCCTCGTCCCAGGTGACGAGCCACGCCAGGCCGCCGGGGCCGTGCTCGGCCTGGGCGAGCGAGGTCGATGGCCGCCAGGTCGGGCGGCGTGCCGTCGTCGGCGACGACCACGACCTCGGACGGCCCGGCGAACGACGACGCACGCCGACGACCCGGCCCGCGACCTCGCGCTTGGCCAGGGCGACGTAGACGTTGCCGGGACCGACGATCACGTCGACCGGCGCGGATCGACTCGGTGCCGTAGGCGAGCGCCGCGATCGCCTGCGGCCCCGCCGACCCGGTACACCTCGTCGACCCCGGCGAGCGCGGCCGCGGCCAGGGTCGCCGCGGGCGACGCGTGCCGTCGGCCCGCGGCGGGGCGCACAGGACGACCTCGGGCACGCCGGCGACCTTGGCGGGAACGACGGTCATCAGCACGGTCGACGGGTAGCGGCGCGGCCGCCGGGCACGTAGCAGCCGGCCCGGTCGACCGGGCGGACCAGCTCGCGCACCTCGATGCCGCCGTTGCGGTGGACCAGCTCGTCGCCCGACCTGGGCGGCGTGGTAGGCCGCGATGTCGTCGGGGCGGCGACTCGAGCGCGGCGCGCAGCTCGGCGGGGATGGCGTCGAGCGCGGCGGCGACCTCGTCGGGCGGCACCCGCAGCTCGGTCGAGCCGCACACCGTCGAAGCGCTCGGTCAGGTCGCGCAGGGCGGCGTCGCCCCGGTCGCGCACGTCGTCGAGGATCGGCCCGCACCTCGGCGACCGGGGGTTCGTTCTGGGCCCGGGGCCGGGGCAGCCGCCGGCGGAGGTCGGCGCTGCCCGTGCCGCGCAGGTCGAGTCGTCGGAGCACGATCCACCACGCTACCGGCGCCCCGGTCGCGCACCCCAGGCGATTGCCGGTAGAACCGTGGGCATGGAGAGCGACCGCGCCGAGCTGTCCGCGCTGGCCACGAGCCTCGACGAGCTGACCAAGCGTCTCACCGGCGTCGCCGACGGCTACCAGAACACGCCCCGGCAGGACATCGCCGACTCGCTCTACGAGGTCGAGCGCTCGCTGCTCACCGCGAGCCGCAAGCTCGACCGCGTGCTGCGCGCGATGCGGTGATCCCGGTGCGGGACGCCCGATTTCCGCGCACTTTCCCGGAGACGACGACGGCGCCCCGTAGGGCGCCGTCGCGGCGACGCCAGGCGGCGGATCCCGGCGTCGCGTGGAACCAGGTGGCGGGAACCTGGTCTTTGTCAACGTTATCGCTTACGGCGTAGTGGAGGTTGCGCACCCCGCCAATTACTTCATTGCAGTTCGTTCACGATCCGTTGACGTGGGCTGCTTCAGACCTTGAAAGCTGACGGGCAGATGTCGGCCAGGACGCACCGGTCGCAGCGCGGCCGCCGCGCCACGCACACGGCCCGGCCGTGCAGGATCAGGCGCAGGCTGAGCGCCCCCGCTCGTCGGCGCGGACGAGCGGATTGAGGGCGAACTCGATCTTGACCGGGTCGGTCTCGGTCGTCAGGCCCAGCCGGCGGGACAGGCGCTGGACGTGGGTGTCGACCGGCAGGCCGGGCTCGTCCATCGCCACGCTGCGTACGACGTTCGCCGTCTTGCGGCCCACCCCGGGCAGCGTGACCAGGTCGGCCATGCGGTGCGGGACCTCGCCGCCGTAGCGCTCGACGACCGCCGCGGCCATGCCCATGATGCTGCGGGTCTTGTTGCGGAAGAAGCCGGTCGTGCGGACGAGCTCCTCGACCTCGGCCGGGTCGGCGGCGGCCAGGTCCTCGGGCCGGGGGTACTTGGCGAACAGCGCCGGTGTCACCAGGTTCACCCGGACGTCGGTGGTCTGGGCCGACAGGATCGTCGCCGTCAGCAGCTCGTAGGGGTTGCGGTGGTGGAGCGCGCAGAGCTCCGTGGCGGTGCCCGGGTACTCGACCGCCAGGCGGTCGGCGACGACGCGGGCCCGGCCCTTGGGACTGCGGGGGCGACCGATGGCCATCGGCGGACACTACCGGCCGCGGAAATCGGTGCTACACCTGCCGCGATGCGGGTCGACGCGCGCGTCCGGCGGGGAGCGGCGTCCACCGCGCTGGCCGCGTTCGCGGTCCTGGCCGTCGCCGTGGCGCCGGGCGACGGGGCCCACCGGGCCCGGGCGCGGCCGAGCACCGCGGCGGCCGCGCCGACGGCGTCCACCACCGGCGCCGCGCCGGGTGCCGGGCCGGCCACGCCGACCCCGATGGCGCCCGCGTCGTTCACGCTGGTCGCCACCGGGGACGTCCTGCTCCACCCGCGGCTCTGGCAGCAGGCCCACGCCGACGCGGTCGCGGCCGGCGGCGACGGCTACGACTTCGGGCCGCTGCTCGCCGGGGTGACGCCGGTCGTCCGGGCCGCCGACGTCGCCGTCTGCCACCTGGAGACGCCGCTGGCGCCCGCGGGTGGCCCGTTCTCGGGGTACCCGAGCTTCTCGGTCCCGCCCGAGATCGCCCCGGCACTGGCCGCCACCGGGTACGACGCCTGCTCGACCGCGTCCAACCACACCTTCGACGGCGGCGCCGCCGGGATCGACCGCACGCTCGCCGCGCTGGACGCCGCCGGGATTCACCACGCGGGCTCGGCGCGCACGCCGGCCGAGGCGGCGGCGATCACGCTGGTCCCGGTGCGGCCCGGCGTGGACGTGGCCCTGCTGTCGTACACGTTCGGCTTCAACGGCGTGCCGGCGCCGGGCGGCGACGACTGGCGGGCCAACCGGATCGACCCCGCCCGCATCCTGGCCGACGCCGCCCGCGCCCGGGCGGCCGGCGCGGAGGTGGTGGTCGTCGCCCTCCACTGGGGCGAGGAGTACCGCACCGAGCCCACGGCCGAGCAGGCGGCGCTCGGGCCGGCCCTGGTGCGCTCGCCCGACGTCGACCTCGTGCTCGGCCATCACGCCCACGTCGTCCAGCCGGTCGAGCCGGTCGACGGCGAGTGGGTCGTCTACGGCCTGGGCAACATGGTCGCCTTCCAGGGCACCTCGCTACCCGCCAACCAGGAGGGCCTGCTGGTGCGGTTCACGTTCACCGCCGGGCCGGGCGGCTGGACCGTCAGCGACGCCCGCTGGGAGGCGCTGTACGTGACCCGGACCGCGCCGGTCCGCCTCGTGGACGTCGGCGCGGCGCTGGCGGGCCCGGTCCCGGCGGGGGTCGACCCGGCCCGGCTGGCCGAGGCCGAGGACCGGACCGCGGCGGCCGTCGGGACCCGGGGCGGGGCGGCGGCCGGGCTGCGACCCCTCGCGGCTCCCTAGTCTGCCGGCGTGGCCACGTTCGAGATCAGCTCCCCCCACGCCCCTTCCGACGTCGGGGCCGTCGAGGACCTGATCCGCCGGACCGAGGACGCACTCGGGCACCAGCTGATCACCGAGCACCGGTTCCACGACGCCGCGTTCGGCGGCGGGCGCCAGGTGGCGGGCCTGGTCGCCTGGGACCGCCCGGCCGATCGGCGGCCGCTGGCCTATGCCCAGGTGATCCGGGGCGACCGCCGTTGGGAGCTCGAGCTCGTCTACGACCCGGAGCCGGCGCGCCGGGCCGAGGCGCTGGCGGCCGCGACCGAGGCGCTCGGCGCCGCCGTCGACGTGGTGCGCTCGGAGGGCGGCGGCCACGTCCACCTGTGGATCACCCGCCCCGACGACGACCACGACCGGCTCGCCGCCGCGGTCGGGCTGAGCCGCGGCCGGGACCTGTGGCAGCTCCGCCGGCCGCTGCCGGTCGGCGAGCCGTGGTCGCTGCACACCCGACCCTTCGTCGTCGGCCAGGACGAGGAGGCGTGGCTCGCGGTCAACAACCGGGCCTTCGACTGGCACCCCGAGCAGGGTGGTTGGACGGTCGACGACCTCCGCGACCGCGAGGCCGAGCCGTGGTTCGACCCGGAGGGGTTCCTGGTTCACGAGCGAGACGGGCGCATGGTCGGCTTCTGCTGGACCAAGGTCCACGGCGACCACGACCCCCCGCTCGGCGAGATCTACGTCATCGCGGTCGACCCCGACGCCCACCACCGCGGCCTGGGCCGGGCGCTGGTGCTCGCCGGCCTCGACCACCTGGCCGGCCGGGGCCTGCGGGTCGGGATGCTGTACGTCGACGCCGGCAACGCCCCCGCGACCCGCCTGTACGACGACCTCGGGTTCACGCTCGACCACGTGGACCGGGCATTCGTCGGGGATGTCTAGGCGACGCCGACCCAGATCGGGTAGTTGGGATCGCCGCTCTCGAACTCGATCCAGACCTCGGTGCCGATATCGGGGACGGCGAACTCGGCGGCCGCGAGGTCGGGGGCGGCCTTCGCCCAGGCGGTGGTGTCGTCGCCCAGCACCTCGGGGATCTTCACGTTCAGCCGGTGCTCCTCCATCGGGTCGACGTTGTCGGCGACGAGCGCTCGGTACCGGCCGACGTAGCCATCTACCGGGACGGCGTCGGGATCAGGCGCGGCGCCGGCGTCCCAGATCGGGTAGTCGGTGTCGCCGCCCTCGAACGTGACCCACACCAGGTCGCCGACCGCCGGGGTGGCCGCGCCTCCCGGCGGGAGGGAGGGCACCGCCCACGCCCCGGCCTCGGTGCCCCACACCTCGGGGACGATGACGAGCAGCCGGTGCTCGCCGATCGGATCGGCGTCGTCCACCACGCTGCCCTGGTACCTGCCCCCGAAGCCGCTCGCCATGATCGCAGTGTGCCTCGTTGCGCTCAGGAGGGCTTCGCATAGTCGACCGACCACCAGCGAGTCGGACGCATCGAGAACTTGAGGCTGCCTTCCTCGTCGGTGCTGGCCACGTAGGCGTCGCCCAGCTCCGGGCCGAAGTAGCGGTGCGCCAGCGGGCGTCGGTCGGCTTCGAGCTCGACCGGTGCGACGTCGACGATCGGTCCCTCGACGCTGACGTACTTGTAGAAGGGTGGCTCCTCCGTCTGCGCGCAGAGGCTGAAGCGCCGGGCGGCGTTCAACAGCCGTCCCTTGAGGGATTCGGCGCCGGTGATGATCCACACGAGCCCCCCGGGCTCGTAGCCGTACCAGATCGGGACGGTGAGCGGCGGGCCGTCGGCTCGCTCGATCGAGATGACGCCGACGTGGACACCGGCGAGGAACTCCTGCCGCTCGTGCTCGCTCATGGCCAAGGACATGGGCGAAGGGTGCCACGTCCCCCAACACGTCGCGTTCGGAGATCAGCTAGCTATAGCTAGGAGATCCCGACCCCGAGAGCCGACCCGATGGCGAACGTGATCGCCGCGGGGATCACCGTGAACAGCACCTGCCGCACCACGCCCCGGCCGAGCGGCCGGCCGGTCGAGCGGGCGACGACCGCCCCGACCACGACGGCGGCGATCACGCCCAGCACCACCGACGTCACCGTCGCTGCGCGGCCGGACGCCACGAACCACGGCAGCAGCGGGACGACCGCGCCCAGCGAGAAGGCGACGAACGACGACGTCGCCGCGCCCAGCGGCGAGCCGAGCTCGCGCGGGGTCGATGCCCAGCTCCTCGCGGGCGTGGGTCTCGAGCGCGGTGTCCGGGTCGCGCATCATCGCCTCGGCCATCGCCCGGGCCTGGTCGGGCGGCAGTCCCCGCTGCTCGTAGATCGCGGCCAGCTCGACGGTCTCGAGCGTCGGGGCGGCGCCGCAGCTCCGCCGCCTCGATCGCCAGCTCGCGCTCGAGCAGCTCGGACTGCACCCGCATCGAGTTGTACTCGCCGGCCGCCATCGAGATGGCCCCGACGATGAGGCCCGGCCAGGCCGGCGACGCGCACGATCCGGGGCGCGGGCTCGGCGCCGGCCACGCCGAGGATGAGGCCCACGTTCGAGCACCAGCCCGTCGCTGACGCCGAACACCGCGGCCCGGGCCGCGCCGCCCTGGACGTCGCGGTGGTGGTGCTCGGGGTGGGGCGAGGCGCGGCGGGCCGAGGCGCTCGGCGGCGGATCGTCCACGGCAGGGACGGTATCCATCGCCGGCGGGCCGCCGTACGCTCCGACCCGCGATGCCCACCCGCTACGACCTCGACCGCGACGAGCTCGGCCGACCTGCTGGCCGGCGAGCCGCGCTACCGCGTCGACCAGGTGTGGGACGGCCTCTACGGCCAGCTGGCCGAGCCGGCCGAGCTGACCGACGCTGCCCAAGGCGCTGCGCGCCCGGCTCGACGCCGAGCTGCCCGCCGGCGCTCACGCCGGTGGCCGAGTCGGTCAGCGACGGCGGCGACACGGTGAAGTGGCTGTGGCGAGCTCGACGGCGGCGCCCGGGTCGAGACCGTGCTCATGCACTACCCCGACCGGGCCACGGTGTGCGTGTCGCACCCAGGCCGGCTGCGCCATGGGCTGCGGGTTCTGCGCCACCGGCCAGGCCGGCTTCGAGCGCCACCTCACGCGCCGGCGAGATCGTCGAGCAGGTCGTGCGGGCGGCGCGGCGCGCGCCGCGAGCCGGGCGCCGGCTGTCGCAACGTCGTGTTCATGGGCATGGGCGAGCCGCTCGCCAACTACGACCGCGGTGTGGGCCGCGGTCGAGCGCATCCACGGCGACCTCGGCCTGTCGGCCCGGCACCTCACGATCTCGACGGTCGGGCATCGTGCCCGGCATCCGCCGGCTGGCGGCCGAGGCCGCTGCCGGTCAACCTCGCCGTGTCGCTGCACGCGGCCAACGACGCGCTGCGCGACGAGCTGGTGCCGATCAACCGGCGCTACCCGCTCGACGGTGCTGATGGACGCGTGCGCCGACTACCTGCGGGCCAAGGGCCGGCGGCTGTCGTTCGAGTGGGCGCTGATCGACGGCGTCAACGACCGCCGACGCGACGCCGCGCGAGCTGGCCGAGCTGTGCCCGCTCGCTGCCGCTGCCCGCGCACGTGAACCTGATCCCGCTCAACCCGACGCCGGGCTACCCCACGCCGGGGCACGCCGCCGACGCGGGTGCGCCGAGTTCCGCGACCGGCTCGACGACGCTGGGCGTCAACGCCACGGTCCGCCGCAACCGCGGCACCGACATCGACGCCGCGTGCGGCCAGCTGGCGGCGTCCCGCCAGATCGCGCCGCCGACGCGGAAGCGCCGGGCCGTCTCAGCGGACGAGGATCGTCATGGCGTCGTCGGCCCGGATGGCGTCGACCAGATGCTCGCCCCGGCGGACCGGGCGCCCGGCCACAGCACGGACCGCTCCAGCGTGCCGGCCACCTCGGCCCCGGCCCCGACGACGGGGGCACCGCCGCTGGCCGCCAGGTTGGCCGCGAGGTAGCGGGCCGGGCGTGCCGCAGTCGATCGAACGGACCGTCCCAGCGCACGACCTCGACCGCCCCGTCGGCCACCCGGTCGCGCCACGACACCTCCCACAGCCCGGACGGGACCGGGGCCAGGCGGGCGACCTCCGTCCAGGGCATGCACGCCGCCACGATCGGGCTGGTCGGGCGGTCGGGCGGCCGCAGCCGGTCGTCGCCGGCCACGAGGATGCGGACCCGGGCGCGGTCCCAGCCGGCGACGAACGGGCCGAGGTCCCCCGGCGCCCACGTGTCGCCGTTGAGCACGAGGACTCCTCGCCCGGCGATCCAGTCCCGCATCCATGCGAGGGCCCCGGCGGTGCCGAGGCCGGGCTCGTCCTCCGGCTCGGCGGACACGTGGGCCCGGCCGTCCAGGTGGTGCTCCAGCGCCGCCCGGCCGCGGCTGGCGTTGACGGCCACCGCGCCGGCCTCGACGGCGGACGCCGCCCGGGCCAACCCCAGGTCGACCAGGGGGACGTCGCCCACCGGGCACAGGGCCTTGGGCCGCAGCCGGGTGAGCGGGCGGAGCCGGGCGCCCTCCCCCGCGGCCAGGACGACGGCGCACACGTCGGTTGGGCGCTGGTCGCCGGCACCGGGCAAGATCGCTGCCATGACCACCATCGTGCAGGGAATCGACGGGCTCCGCGATCTCGTGGGCCAGCACCTCGGCTACAGCGACTACGTCGAGATCACCCAGGAGCAGGTCAACCTGTTCGCCGACGCCACCGGCGACCACCAGTGGATCCACGTCGACGTCGAGCGGGCCAAGCGCGAGAGCCCGTTCGGCGGCCCGATCGCCCACGGCTACCTCACCCTGTCGATGGGCCCGCGCCTGGTCCCCCAGGTGGTGGCGGTCCAGGGCATCTCGATGGCGGTCAACTACGGCTGCGACAAGGTCCGCTTCCCGTCCCCGGTCCCGGTCGGCGCCAAGCTCCGCGTCGGCGTCGAGCTGGTCGACGTCGCCGACGTCACCGGCGGCGTGCAGGTCACGATGCGGTTCACGTTCGAGTGCGAGGGCGCGCCCAAGCCGTCCTGCGTGGCCGAGAACCTGTTCCGCTACTACGCCTGAGCCCGCTGATCCGCGTTTTCTACGTGGAAGCGGTCGCCATAGCGACCGTTTCCGCGGACAACGCTCGTGTCTAGGCCGACAGGCGGGCCCGGACCGCGGGCCAGCCGGGCAGGGTGCGCACCGGGGCCAGGTCGGGCTCGCCGTCGAGCAGGCCCGGGGCCCGGAAGCCGGCGTCGACCGCGGCCTCGACCCAACGCAGGGCCTCCTCGTGCTGGCCGGCCCGGGACCACGAGCACGCCACCTCGAACGCCGTCTGGGCCGGGCTCTGGGGGCCGGCGGCGAAGACCTGCTCGCCCACCTCGGCTGCCGCCCGGAAGCGCTCGGCGTAGTGGAGGTGGGTCTGGAGGCCACTGGCGGCCTCGACGCCGGGCGGGCCGGCGGCGACCAGGCGGGCCGCCAGGGGGACCGCCCGGCCCGAGTCGGCGAGCAGCGTGGCCGGGACCAGGTTGGGCGGCCCGCCCGGCTCGGTGCGGTAGGCGGCCTCGAACAGGTCGTCGCCCATCTCCATCGGGGCCGTGACCAGGGCGATGCTGGCCCGCAGGAACGCGTTGCCGCCCCCGCCGGCCTGGCGCATGATCGACGCCGCCCGGCTGCCCTCGCCCGAGCGCAGCGCGTTCCACGCCCGCGTCTCGGCCTCCGGCAGCGACAGGCGGGGCGTGAGGTCGGGCATGCCGCCCATCGGCGGGACGACCGCCAGGTCGGCGCTGCCCCGCCGGCCCCGCCGCCCCCGGCCGCTGGGATGGCCGCCGGCGGCCTCGGGCGCGTTCACGTCGAAGCTGCCTGTGCTCTGGCCCTCCCGCATGTCCCGGAAGTTGATATAGGCGTAGAACCCGAAGAACAGCAGGGCCATGAGCCCGAGGCCCGCGTAGTAGCGCCACATGACGAGGCCCGCGATGATCGCGGCCGCGATCGACAGCTTGCAGGCCATGTCGAACCCGAACAGCGTCTCGGCGACGTGGCCCCCGTCGAGCGGGCGGATCGGCAGCAGGTTGAAGACGCCCCAGAGGATGCTCACCTGCGCCAGCAGGCTCAGGATGATCCACCAGTTGAACGGACCGCCCTGGAACGCCCAGACGGCCCTGTCGAGATCGCTGAACCCGTTCTCCACGGCGATCTTCGCGGGGATGCCGAGCACCAGGAGCTGGACGAGCGCGCCCGACACGCTGACCAGCACCGACTTGGGCTTGCTCAGCACCCGCCGGCCCCCGCCGGTCGCGACGGTGAACCCCCCGAACCCGTGGAGCACGATCGCCGACCGCTGGCCGAGCAGCCGGTAGGTGAAGGCGTGGCCCAGCTCGTGGAACAGGACCGACACGAACACCACCCCGACGAAGGCGAACACCACCCACAGCGGGTCGAGGTTGATGCCGAACAGCGCGGCCACGATGATGAAGAACGGCTCGACCCGTACCGGGACGCCGAGGATGCGGAAATGCGCCCTGGCCACGCACGCAGGTTAGGCGCGTCGGGCCCCCCACCGGTCATCCCGCCGCCGCGCCGCCGAGTTCTGCTGGTGGTGGGGACGCCCGTACCATGCCCACGGATGGCCCGATTCACGATGCCCGCGTCCCTGCCCGAGGGGGACGAGAAGGTCACCGCGGTGCGGGGGATGTTCGACGCCATCGCCCCCCGCTACGACCTCGTCAACCGCATCATGACGTTCGGCCTGGACGTGCGCTGGCGGCGGCTGGCCGTGCGGACGCTGGCGCTGCGGGCGGGCTCGCGGGTGCTCGACCTGGCGTGTGGGACCGGCGACCTGTGCCGCGAGCTGGCGGCGGCGGGGCTCCGGCCCGTCGGGGTCGACCTGTCGTTCGGCATGCTGGCCGCCGCCCGCACGACGGCGCCGCTGGTCGAGGGCGACGCCCTGCGGCTGCCGGTGCCGGCGGGGGCGATCGACGGGGCGACGTGCGGCTTCGCCCTGCGCAACCTGGTCGCGCTGCCGCCGCTGTTCGCGGAGCTGGCCCGGGTCGCTGCGGCCCGGCGGCCGCATCGCGCTGCTCGAGGTGGCGACCCCGCCGAACCCGGTGCTGCGGTGGGGCCACGGGGTGTACTTCGGCAAGGTCGTGCCGCTGATCGGCGGCGCCCTGTCCGACCCGGCCGCCTACCGCTACCTGCCCCGCTCCGCCGCGTACCTGCCGCCGCCCGGCCAGCTCACGGTCGAGATCGCCGCCGCCGGCTTCGCCGACGTCGAGCGCCGGCTGCTGTCGGGCGGGGTCGCCCAGCTGGTCACCGCCACGAGGCGGCCGTGAGGCGGCAGGCGCGGTGACGCTGATCGCCCGGACCCGCCGGCTCGACCGCGACGTCGACCTGCTCGACGCGGCGGGCGACGACGGGTGCGTGTTCGAGAAGGGCCGCGCCGGCGTGGCCGGTCGCGGCTGCGCCCACACGCTCGCCTGGCCGGCCGGCGACCCCGCGGATGCAGCGCGGGCGGTGGCCGCGGCGCTGGCCGCGGTCGAGGCCGACGACCGGGTGGGCGTGCCAGGGACCGGCGCGGTGGCCTTCGGCGCCCTGCCGTTCGTGCCCGGCGGTCCGGCGACGTTCGTGATCCCCGAGGTCGTGGTCGGCCGCGCCGACGACGGAACCCGCTGGATCACCACCGTGTCCGACGCCGACGGGCCCCCACCGGCGGTCGACGTCGACGCCCCGGCGGCGCCCGACCTCGTCGGACCGCGGGCGCCGGCCCGCCAGCCCCGCCGCTACGACGTGGCCGGCGACCGCCCACCCGAGGACTGGTGCGACCTCGTGGGCCGGGCGACCAAGGCCATGGCCGGCGGCGCGTTCGCCAAGGTCGTGCTCGCCCGCCAGGTGGACGTGACCGCCGACCGCCCGATCGACCGGCGGGCCGTGCTCGACCGCCTCCGGGCTGCGTACCCCGGCTGCCACCTGGTGGGCATCGGCGGGTTCGTCGCCGCCAGCCCGGAGCTGCTCGTGTCGGTGACCGGCGACGTCGTCCGGTCCCACCCGATGGCGGGGACCGCCCCCCGGGGTGGCGACCCGACCACGGACGCCCGCCTGGCCGCCTCGCTCCTGGCGTCGACCAAGGACCGCCGCGAGCACCAGGTCACGATCGACATGGTCCACGACACGCTGCTCGCGTGGTGCTCCTACGTGGACTACGAGGCCGAGCCGTCGGTGGTGGCGGTGGCCAACGTCCAGCACCTGGCGACGCTGGTCGAGGGCCGCCTGTCCCACCCGGCGCCGTCGGTGCTCGCGCTGGTGGCGGCGCTGCACCCGACCCCGGCGGTGGCGGGCTGGCCCCGGGACGACGCCGTGGCGTGGATCGCCGCCCACGAGGGCATCGACCGGGGCCGCTACGCCGGCACCGCCGGGTGGGTGGACGCCGCCGGCAACGGCACCTGGGCGGTGTCGGTGCGGTGCGCCGAGCTGGCCGGGCCGGCAGCCCGGGTCTGGGCCGGCAACGGCATCGTGGCTGACAGCGACCCCGACACCGAGCTGGCCGAGACCCGGGCCAAGCTCCAGGCGCTCCTCTCGGCGATCGTGCGCCCGTAACCGTCAGTCGAGGTAGTACTCCTCCTCGGGGTAGTACTCCTCCTCCTTGGCCCAGTACGGGTCCCCGCCGCCGCCCCCGTAGCCGGGGTCGTAGCCCGGATCGTCGTAGCCGGGCGTGCGGATCGTCAGCCCGGATCGTCGTAGCCGGGGTCGTAGCCCGGGTCCTCGTAGCCGGGGTCGTGGTCGTAGCCCGGGTCGTAGCCGGGGTCGTACCCCGGATCGGACGGCGGCGCCGACGGCGGCAGGGGCGGCGCCGGCGGGACGTCCGGGCCGAGGACGACCGGCGTGGCGTCGGAGGGGTCGATCACCGGCGCGTCCGGCGCGGGCTCCTCGTAGCCTGGCTCGCCCTCCAGCGGGCCCGGCGTGACCTCGCCCGCCCCGTCGCCCGCCCGGTCTACGTCGCGGCCGACGTCACCCACGCCGGGCTGGCAGGCTCGCTCGTCGCGGCCGGGTTCCAGCCCGGGGAGCCGACCGCGTTCACGATGGAGGGCCTCACCGTCTACCTGGCCGAGGACGACGTGGCGGCGCTGCTCGCCCGGCTCGCCGGCCTCGCCCCCGCCGGCAGCCGCCTGGCGGCGAGCTTCGAGAGCGGGTTCCAGGGCCGGCCCGTGATGCGCCGCATCGCCTCCGCTGCCAACGGGCGGGGCGGCGAGCAGTTCCGCTTCCGCCTGCGGGCCGAGGACGCACGGTCGTTCCTCGCGGCCTCGGGGTGGACGGTCGACCGCGTGCTGGCCGCGCCCGACCTCGACAGCGAGCACCTCGCCGGCACGAGCCTGGCGGGCAGGCTCCGGGGCGTGAGCTTCGCGGTGACCGCCCGCACCTGATCACCGGCGGTCAGATCACCCGGTCGCCCTCGACCGCCGGTGGCCCGGAGCGCGGTGGGAGGCCTACACCCCGGCCGCGAGGACCCGGTCGGCCGCCGCCGCGACCGCGTCGTCGAGGCGCCGGTGGGCGTCGACGTTGGCGTCGCGGTCGGTGCGCACCACGACGACCGCCACGCCGCCCGCCGCGACCTCCGCCGCCACCGCGGCCCGGAGGTCGCCCTCCGGCCCGACGACTCGGGTGCGGGCGCCGTACGCGGCGGCGAGCGCGGCGAGGTCGAGGCCGTGGGGGGTGCCGAACAGGGTCTCGAACCGGGTAGCCGGCAGCGCCCGCGCCTGGGGCAGGAACGAGAAGATGCCCCCGCCGTCGTTGTCGACGACCACGGCGACGAGGTCGGCGCGCCGGCCGGCCACCCCGAGCAGCCCGTTGCTGTCGTGGAGGAAGGCGAGGTCGCCGATCAGCAGCGCGGTCGGGCCCCGGCTCCCGACGGCCACCCCGACCGCGGTCGACACGACCCCGTCGATGCCGTTGGCGCCCCGGTTGGCCAGCACGGTCAGGTCCGGCGCGGGGCGTCACGTACCACTCGACGTCCCGGATCGGCATCGACGACGACACCACGAGCCGGGCCCCGGCGGGCAGCGCGGCCGCGACCGCCCGGGCGACGGCGGGCTCGCTGCCCTCGGCGCAGGTGGCGGCGAGCGCCGCGTCGGCCGCTGTCGGCGACCGCCTGCCAGCGGGCGAGCCAACCGTCCGGCGGTGCGGCGTCCGCCCGGCGACAGCGCGTCGAGCGCGGCGCCCGCGTCCGCGACCACCGCACGCCGCGCGTGCCGGCAGGGTCCGACCAGCCGCGGCGCCCCGGCCACGATCTGCGACGGCGCCGGCGGCGGCCAGCCACTCGTTGACCACCTGGGACGAGCCCGGGGCGCCGAGCCGGACGATCACGTCGGGTCGCAGTGCGGAGGACGCGGCGGGCGAGCGCAGCACGGCGTCGAGGTGGCGACACGGTCGTCGGCGCCGGGCGCCAGGCCGGCGAGCGGGGCTCGGCCACCACCGGCCAGCCGAGCGCGGCGGCGACGGCGTGCACCCGGTCGCCGTCGACCGGGACCGCCCCGGCCACGATCAGGCCCCGCCGGCCGGCCACAGCCGGCAGGTCGGGCGGGGCGCCGCCCGGCCCGGGGCCGGCGGCGCGCACCCAGGGGCCGGCCGCGCGAGCCGGCGGCAGCGGGCCGGGGGTGCCGACCAGCGGCTCCCGGAACGGCAGGTTGAGGTGCACCGGCCCCGGCGGTCCCCCGGTCCCGCCGCCGACCGCGGCGGCGTAGGCCCGGGCGGCGAGCGGACGCCACCGGTCGGCCCCGCCGGCGTCGGGCACCCCGGGGTCGCCGAACCAGCGCGCCGCCCGGCCGTACAGGTGGACCTGGTCGATCGTCTGGGGCGCGCCGACGTCGCGCAGCTCGGGCGGCCGGTCGGCCGTGCAGGCCAGCAGCGGGACGGCCGCGAGGTCGGCCTCGACCACCGCCGGGTGCAGTTCGGCCGCCGCCGTGCCGCTGGTGGTGAGGACCGCGGCGGGCCGGCCGGTGGCGAGCCCGATGCCGAGGGCGAGGAAGCCGGCCGAGCGCTCGTCGTGGTGGACGTGCAGCCGGACCCCGGCGTGGCCCGCCAGCGCCAGCGCCAGCGGCGTGGAGCGGGACCCGGGGCACACGACGGCGTCGGTCAGGCCCGCCCGCACCCACTCGTCGACGAGCGTGGCGCAGAACGTGGCCTGGACGGCGGCGGGATCGGGCGGCGCGGCGGTCATGGCAGGCGTAAGAATCCCTCGCCGTGTCCCTGCACGGCGAACGCGACGGTGCCGGCCCCCGGGTCGTCCTGGTCCACGGGTTCAGCCAGACCGGCCGGTGCTGGGGGCCGCTGGCCCCGGCCCTCGCCCGCGACCACGAGGTGGTCCGCCTCGACGCCCCTGGCCACGGCGGCTCGGCCGCGATCGCCGCCGACCTGCCGGCGACGGCCCGGCTGCTGGCCGACGCCGGCGGCCGGGGCGTGTACCTCGGCTACTCGATGGGCGGTCGCATGGCCCTCCACGTGGCGGTCCAGGCGCCGGAGGCGGTGACCGCGCTCGTGGTGCTGGGCGGCACGCCGGGCATCGAGGATCCGGGCGAGCGGGCCGAGCGCCACGAGGCCGACCGACGCGCCTGGCGGCCCGGATCCGGGCCGAGGGCGTGCGCGGCGTTCGTCGACGCACTGGCTGGGCCTGCCGATGTTCGCCGGCCTGCCGCCGGAGGGCCGCTTCGAGGACGAGCGCCGCCGCAACACGCCCGACGGCCTGGCCACCAGCCTGCGAGCTGGCCGGCACGGGCGCCCAGGAGCCGCTGTGGGACGGCGCTGGCGGCCATCGAGGTGCCGGTGCTGTGGGTGGCGGGCGCCGAGGATGCCACGTTACGCCGCGATCGGCGGACGATGGCGGTCGCGGCCATCGGCCCCAACGCCCGGGCGGCGACGGTCGAGGGCGCGGGCCACGCGGCGCACCTGGAGCGCCCGGAGGCGTTCACCGCGTTCGGTCCGGCGCGTGGCTGGCCCGAGGTCCACCTGAGCGTCACGCGGCCGAGAGCCAGCAGGCCGGCCGCGAACAGCGTGCCCGAACACGAGCTGCACGCGCCCGGTGGCGCCGAGCACGGGGATGAGCGCCGGGCCCCGGGCCCCGCCGAGCACGGCGGTCACGGGCCGGCGCGCCAGCGGGATCGCCGACCAGCGCCGCCGACGGCCGCGGGCGCGGTCGCCGAGCCCGGCCACCGAGCGGGACGCATCACGAACGGCGCCGACCAGCAGCGCCACGTAGAGGACGCGGGTGCGCTGGTCGCCGAGGCGCACGGCCAGCGTGCGCTTGCCGCGACGCGGTGTCGCCGGGGATGTCGCGCAGGTTGTTGACCACGAGCAGCGCGGTGGCCAGCGAACCCGACGGGCACGCGCGCCGCCAGGGCCAGCGCCCGACAGCGCCTCGGACTGCACGTAGGTCGAGCCGGCGGTGGCCACCAGCCCGAAGAACACGAACACGAACAGCTCGCCGAGGCCCAGGTAGCCGTAGGGCGTGCGACCCGCCGGTGTAGAACCACCCCGCCGCGATGGCCGCCGCCCCGACCACGAGCAGCACCGGCCCGACGGCCAGGGTCGAGGGCCAGGCCGGCGACGGCGGCGACGCCGAAGCGGACCAGCGCCGCCCGCTTCACCGCCCCCGGCGAGCCGAGCCCCGACCCGACCAGCCGCAGCGGCCCGACCCGGCTCGTCGTCGGTGCCCCGCACGCCGTCGCTGTAGTCGTTGGCGTAGTTGGTGCCGACCTGGAGGGCGAGCGCCACGACGCCGGCCGCCACCGCCCGCCAGGCCACGATCGTCGGTGTCGCCGGCCGCGCAGGCGGTGCCGACCAGCACGGGCACCACGGCGGCCGGCAGGGTGCGGGGCCGGGCGCCGGCCACCCACACCGCCAACCCGTCGTCCCGGACGGGGCAGGCGGGGCGGGCGTTTCGGCGGCAGGGTCGGCGGAGGCGTCGGGCTCGGGCACGCCCGTAGCCTGGCGGCCGTGCGGCGACTCGTCGCGATCGACCTGCCCGGGGCGACGGCGTTCGTCGACCGGCTGCGGCGGGTGTGGGACGCCGGCGACGCCGTGCTGCCCGTCGATCCCCGGCTGCCCGGCCCGGCCAGGGAGCGGCGCTGCTGGCCGCCGATGCGCGGACCGGCGAGCCGACCGAGGACGGCGACGCCCTGGTCGTCGCCACCAGCGGCACCACCGGGCGAGCCGAAGGGCGTCGTGCTCACCCACGACGCGGTGGCCGCGTCCGCCCGGGCCACCAGCGCCGGCCTCGGCGTCGACCCCGGTCGCGACCGGTGGCTGGCCTGCCTGCCCGCTGGCGCACGTCGGCGGGCTGTCGGTCGTCACCCGGGCGCTGGTCACCGGGACCCGGCTCGACCGTGCACGACGGCTTCGACGCCGCGGCGGTGGCCGCCGCCGCGCCGCCGGGCGGAACGTCACGCTCGTGTCGCTCGTCCCCACCGCGCTGCGCCGGGTCGACCTCGGCCGTTCCGGGCCGTCGTGCTCGGCGGCTCGGCCTGCCCGCCGACCGGCCGCCCAACGCCGTCGCCACCTACGGCATGACCGAGACCGGCAGCGGCGTCGTCTACGACGGCGTGCCGCTCGACGGCGTCGAGGTGCGGGTGGTCGACGGCGAGATCCAGGTCCGGGCGCCGATGCTCGCTGCGGTGCTACCGCGACGGCACCGACCCGTCGCCGGACCCGACGGCTGGTTCGCCACCGGCGACGGCGGCGCGCTGGCCCCGACGGCCGGCCTGCTCCGGTGGACGGCCGCCGCGGCGACCTGATCATCACCGGCGGCGAGAACGTGTGGCCCGACGCGGTCGAGCAGGTGCTCGACGGCCACCCGGGCGTGGCCGAGGTGGCCGTGGTCGGGCGGCCCGACCCCGAGTGGGGCCAGCGGGTCGTGGCGCTGGTGGTCCCGGCCGACCCCGCCGCCCCGCCGACGCTCGCCGAGCTGCGCGAGGCCGTCCACGCCGAGCTGCCCGCCTACGCCGCCCCCCAGGAGCTGGAGCTGGTCGCCGCGCTCCCCCGCACGTCCCTCGGCAAGCTGGCCCGGGCCCGGCTCGCCTGAGCGTTTTGTCCCTTGAACTGGTCGCCATGGCGACCAGTTCAAGGGACAAAACGCGAAACGGCACTAGGTCACGTCCTGGAACTTGATCACGTAGGACGAGTTGTCGGTCGGGATGTGGTTGATCGTGTGGGTGTGGGCGCCGGCCGAGCCCGCGGCATACGCCGCACCCGGCGCCATCGTGGCGCACTGCTCGAGCGACCCCACGATCGCCCCGGTGTTGCCCCCGGGCGCGGCCGCGGTCCGGGAGGCGGCGTCGGGATCCACCCCGGCGCCGTTGTCGGCCCCCCGGGCCACGATGCCCCGCAGGCGGGGATGTCGAACGTGGAGGTGCCGTCACCGTTGCCGTACCCGGTGCCGATGACCCCGCGAGGGAACATCCCCCGGAGGTCGGGCAGGTTGAAGCTCGCGCCGCCGCCGCCGCCGTAGCTCGACTCGATGGCGAAGAAGAGGTCCGGGAAGTCCTTCTTGGCCACCGACCGCCCGTCGCAGGGCAGCCAGCCCTGCTCGGTCAGCCAGGTCGCGATCTCGGTGTTGGTCACGTCGCCCCCGAAGGGGACGATCGCTCCCAACGGGATCACCTGGGAGGCATCCATGAGCCCCGCTCCCGTCGTCGCTGTGGTGATGCTCGCCTTCACGGGCGCGACGGTCCGGGGCCCACGGGAGGAGGCGTCTCCCTCCGGCCGTGAGCCCGCGGCGGGTCGAGGTGCGCAGCCACTCGTCCCCTCTGTCCGTCGTGCCGCGCCTACTATCAGCGTTCAGATGGGCACTGACAAGGCCCAATTCGCGCGTTCTGGCATTTTTGTGACACTCAGCGCGCGCTAGTCCTAGAGCGACGCCCGCAGCAGAGCACCGCCGTCGACCACCAGCGTGTGCCGGTGATCCACGACGCCAGGTCGCTCGCCAGGAACAGGGCGGCGTTGGCGATGTCGGCCGGCTCGCCGAGCCGCCGCAGCGGCATGCGCCGGGCGATCGCCTCCTCGTTGGGCTCCCACAGCGCCCGGGCCATGTCGGTCTTCACCAGGCCGGGGGCGATGGCGTTGACCCGCACCCCGGGCGGCGAGCTCGGCGGCCAGCGTGTCGGTCAGGTGGATCAGCGCGGCCTTGGTCACGTTGTAGTGCCCGATGCGTCGTCTCGACCGACAGCCCGCCGATCGACGGCGATGTTGAGGATCACGCCGCCCCGTTCGGCCATCGACGCCCGCCACGCCGCCTGGCACCAGAACAGCGGCCCCCGGAAGTTGACCTGCCAGGTCTTGTCGAAGCGGCGGCAGGTCGATGTCGATGGTCCGGCCCAAGTACGGGTTGGTGGCGGCGTTGTTGACGAGGATGTCGACCGCGCCGAAGCGCTCGATGGTGGCGGCGACGCAGGCGTCGGCCTGGTCGGGCTCGCCGGCGTTGGCGGCGAAGACCGCGACGTCCGCGCCGGCGTCTCGGCCCGGATCTCCGCGGCGGCGGCCTCCAGCGCGTCCTGCTTGCGCGACGACAGCATCACCGCGGCCCCCGCCGCGGCGTACGTCCGCCGCGATCGCCCGGCCGATCCCCCGGCTGCGCCCCGGTGACCAGCGCGACCTTGCCCGTCCAGGCGGATCTCCATGGGCGGCGGAACCTAGCCTCCGGGGCCATCGATGGCGCCCGATGCGCCGGCCCTGAACCGCCTCGCCGACGAGACCAGCCCCTACCTGCGCCAGCACGCCGACAACCCGGTCGACTGGTACCCGTGGGGCGACGAGGCGTTCGCCGCGGCCCGCGACGCGCGACAAGCCCGATCCTGCTCTCGGTCGGCTACTCGGCCTGCCACTGGTGCCACGTGATGGCCCACGAGTCGTTCGAGGACGCCGACGTCGCCGCGGTCGATGAACGAGCTGTTCGTCAACGTGAAGGTCGACCGCGAGGAGCGGCCCGACGTCGACGCGATCTACATGGAGGCGGTCCAGGCCATGACCGGCCAGGGCGGCTGGCCGATGACCGTGTTCCTCACCCCCGACGGCCGCCCGTTCTTCGGCGGCACCTACTTCCCCAAGCCGGCCCGGGGCGGCATGCCGGCGTTCCCCGAGCTGCTGCGGCGCATCGACGACGCTGTGGCGCACCCGGCGCGACGACCTCGCCGAGCAGGCCGCCGAGCTCACCGAGCGCGATCGGGCGCACCGCCCAGCTCGACCGCCGGCGACGACCTGCCCGGGCGCCGACGTGCTCGACGGCGCGCTGCGACGAGCTCGTCGCCGCAGTTCGACCACGACGCTGGGGCGGGTTCGGCCGGGCGCCGAAGTTCCCCCAGGCGATGAGCCTCGACCTCCTGCTGCGCGCGCTACGCGCCGCACCGGCGCGCCCGACGCCGCTCGGCGATGGTCGACCACCGTCGCTCGACGCCATGGCGGCGGGCGGCATCTACGACCACCTCGGCGGCGGCTTCGCCCGCTACTCGGTCGACGAGCGCTGGCTCGTGCCCCACTTCGAGAAGATGCTCTACGACCAGGCGCTGCTCGCGCCGCGTCTACCTGCACGCCTGGCAGGTCACCGGCGAGCGACCGCTACCGCCAGGTGCGTCGACGAGACGATCGACTACGTGCTGCGCGACCTGCGCCACCCCGACGGCGGCTTCTTCTCGGCCGAGGACGCCGACTCGCGAGGGCGAGGAGGGCCAGTTCTACGTCTGGACGCCCGCCGAGATCGACGCCGCGCTGGCGGCGACGAGGACCTGGCCGCCGAGGCGATGGCGTGGTACGGCGTCACCGCCGGGCGGCAACTTCGAGGGCCGCACCATCCTCAACCGCCTGGCCGCGGTGGGCGACCTGGCCCGCCCGGCCCGCGATCGAGCGACGCCCGCCGCCGCGCTGTTCGCCGCCCGCGGAGCGCCGCGTCCGCCCGGGGCTCGACGACAAGGTGCTCACCGAGTGGAACGCGCTGATGCTGGCGGCCCTGGCCGAGGCCGCGGCCGCCACCGGGCGACCGCGACTGGCTGGACGCCGCCGTGGCCGACGGCGAGTTCCTCGCTCGCGCGAGCTGCGCCGCGCCGACGGCCGCTGGCTGCGGTCGTGGCAGGCCGACGGCGGCGCCCGCCACGACGGCGCCTAGCCGCCGACCACGCCGCGCTGGTCGACGCCTTCACCCGCCTGGCCGAGGCGACGGGCGAGGCCCGCTGGATCGCCGAGGCCCGAGACTGCGGCCGACGCCCTGCTCGAGCTGTTCTGGGACGACGAGCGGGGCGGCCTCTTCACCACCGGCGCCGACGCCGAGCGCCGCTCATCGTCCGCGCAGAAGGACCTGATCGACAACGCCACGCCCGCGGCCAACAGCGTCGCCGCGGTCGGCGCTGCTGCGCCTGGCCGCCCTGACCGGCGACGACGCGCTACCGCGACCGGGCCGAGGACATCCTCCGGCTGGTCGGCCCGCTGGCCGCCCGCCACCCGACAGCCTTCGGGCACCTGCTGGCGGCGGTCGACCTGGCCGCCGGGCTCGACGAGATCGTCGTCGCCGGCGACCGCCCCGACCTGGTCGGGCTCGTCCAGCGCCGCTACCTGCCCGCCGCCGTGCTGGCCTGGGGCGAGCGCTACGACTCGCCGCTGTGGGAGGGCCGCGACGACGGGCGGGCCTACGTCTGCCGCGACTACGCCTGCCAGCTCCCGGCCGCCGACGCGGCGACGCTGGCGGCCCAGCTGGCGGCGACCCAGCGGGCCTGACGGGGAAAATCGTCGCGGCGCGTCAACTATCGGCGGGCCCCGTCGGTCTGGGGCACGTGAACACGACGGCGGCCCGGGACGAGGGGAGCTCGTTCGCCTGGCTGGAGACGCAGTACCGCAACCACGCCACCTCGTTGCTCCGCTTGGCCACGCTCCTCACGCGGGACAGGGCGGCGGCGGAGGACGTGGTGCACGACGCCTTCGTGCGGCTGCACCGGGCGGGCACCGTGCCCCGGCCGGGGGCCGAGCTGGCCTACCTGCGGCGCACGGTCGTCAACCTCGTAGCCGGGGAGGGCCGGCGGGCGACCACCCTCAGCAGCAAGCGCGCCCACCTGGTCCCGGTGGCCGACGCCCCGTCCGCCGAGCGCGACCTGCTCCGGGGCGACGACAACCGGGCGCTGGCCCTGGCGGTGCGGGGCCTCCCCGGCCGCCAGCGGGAATGCGTGGTGATGCACTACTGGGCCGAGATGACCGACGGCGAGATCGCCGGCGCCCTCGGCATCAGCGCCGGGGCGGTCAAGTCGCACCTCCACCGGGCCAGAGCCACCCTCGCCGAGCGACTGGAGTCACGACGATGAGCGCCGATCTCGATCGCGACATCACTGCGGCCCTCGAGGCCGAGGTCGCCGGGGTCCGGGCCGGCGACGACCTGTGGGAGCGCATCCGGACCTCGGCCGAGGCGCCGGAGGCGGACCCGCTCAGGGCGCGCCGGCCCAACCCCCGCGTGCGCCTGCTGCTGGCGGCGGCCGCCGCCGCGGTGGTGCTGACCACGGGCGCGCTAGCGGTGGTCGCCCTGTCGGCCCGGGACCACGACTCGCTGATCACCGGCGACGACGCCAGGACGGGCACCCCGACGACGCAGACCACGGCGCCGACCGCCGAGACGACGGCCGAGCCCGCCCCGGCCACGGTCCCGCCGGTCACGCCGACCAGCGGGACCACCATCCCCCAGGCCCCCGCCGGTGCGCCGGCGCAGGCGCTGGGCGTGCTCCGGGACGGGCGGCTGGTCCGCCTGGACCTGGCCACACAGACGATCCTGGGCGAGATCGACCGGCTCGGTTCGATGGACGACGCGAGCCAGCAGGCGGAGGGCTCGCCGCAGTACATCAGCTCGGTCGACGTGGCGCCGGACGGCAACACGGTGTGGGTCAACGCGTGCTGCGAACCGGCCGCCGGCCTCGTCCACCAGTCGTCTCTCGCCACCTGGACACCGCTGAGCGCCCAGCAGGGCCTCACGATCGACGGCCGGGTGGCCGCGGCGAGCCCCGACGGCCGGTTCGTCGCCACCAACCCCTACGACCTCGTCGTCTACGACACGGCCGACCGGCACGAGGTGTTCCGCCTCCCCCACGACGCCATGCCGTGGGTCACCGGGTTCTCGTGGTCGCCAGACGGCACCCGCTTGGCCGTCCGCCGCTCGCCCGACGCGTCCACCCAGCCGACGTACTCGATCGCCATGCTGCGCTGGGACGGCAGCTCCCTCACGGTCGACTCCTCCTACGGCGAGAAGTCGGGCAGCGCGGTCTACTGGGACGACCGCGGCGATCCCGTGGTGCTCGGCGGCCAGGACATCCAGCGCTTCCACAGCACGGCCGACGGCCGCTGGACCGTCTACGTCGACGGGCTCGAGGGCCTCCATCTGCTCGACCAGGGGGGCGTCGACACTATCCTGTTCCCCGACCTACGGTTCGTGGACGCGGACCTGATCGGCTGAGGGGTGATCCCCGTGGCGATTGCTGGGAACCAAATGGTGGCCTTAGGCGTCTCAGCGGGCGTGGACATTTCGGCGGAATACCCCAGGACGGCACCCCCGGCCCGCATCCGGCTCGACTCCGGCGCCTGGTGGGCGATGGTCGTCGCCGCTGTGCTCGTGGTGGCGATCCTGCTCGGCCCGGTCGTGGTGCTGGCGCTCGGCGACCACCTCGACCGCGAGGTGAAGAACGTGGCCCACACCACCGAGCCCGGACCCACGCCCTAAGAACCTGGCCGGATAGGTGACGTCATCCCGGCCACCGTGGTCTGTGTTTCCCGCTCTTGCCGCTTCGCGGCGGGCCGCTCGGGCCACGGCTCCGCCTATCGGCGCAGCCTCTGAGGGGCGGAGCGGCCCTCAGAGCCGGATCACGGTCTTGCCCGTGTTGGCGCCGGTGAACAGCGCATTCAGGGCGTCGACCGCCGAGTCGAGGCCCTCGTAGACCTCGGTCCGGTAGCGCAGCTTCCCCTCGGCCATCCAGCCGCCGAGCGTGGCCGCGACCTCGCCGAACCGGTCCCAGTGGTCGAGCGACAGGAAGCCCTCCATCCGGGCGCGCCGGTTGATGAGCTGGAAGTAGTTGGCAGGTCCCGGCGGGCGGCCGTGCTCGTTGTAGATGGCGATCGCCCCGCACAGCACCACCCGGGCGTGCTGGGCCAGCCGGTCGAGCACGGCGTCGAGGATCGCACCGCCGACGTTGTCGAAGTAGACGTCGACCCGGTCGGGGCACAGGTCCCGCAGGCGGGCGGGCACGTCCTCGGTGCGGTGGTTGATCACGCCGTCGAGCCCCAGCTCGCCGGTCAGCCACCGGGCCTTGTCGTCGCGGCCGCAGATGCCTACCACCCGGGCGCCGTGGATCTTGGCGATCTGGGCGGCCAGCGACCCCGTCGCGCCGGCGGCGGCCGACACCACCACGGTGTCGCCCTCCCGGACCCGGCCGACGTCGACCATGCCGACGTACGCGGTGAGGCCCGTGGCGCCGTACACCGACAGCAGGGCCGGGGCGTCGACCTCCTCGCCCAGGTGGGTGGCGAGCGGGTCGTCGCGCACCACGCCGTAGCGCTGCCAGCCCGGCAGCCCGTACACCGCGTGGCCGAGCGGGAAGGTCTCGCACCGGGTGGCGACCACCCGGCCGATCCCGCTGGCCCGCACCGCCTCGCCGATCTCGACCGCCGGCAGGTAGCCCTCGGCCTGGGACAGCCACGTGCGCACGGTGGCGTCGATGCCGATCCAGTCGACCGCCAGCAGCGCCTCGCCCTCGTCGAGGTCGGGCAGTGCGACCCCGCGTTCGAGCTCGACGTCGTCCTCGCCGAGCAGGCCCTTCGGCCGGCGGCGCAGGACGACCCGCTCGTTGGTGGTGGCGGCGAGATCGATGGCTGTCTGCAGCTCCACGGCGTCGGAACCTATCTGACGGGACGTCAGGGCCGCCCGCCCCAGCCGCCGCGGTGGACCACGTCGCTCGCGAGCGGCGCGGGGCGCCCGGCCGAGCGGCCGGGCTCGTCCGGCGCCGGCCAGCCGAGGGCCACGGCTCCCAGCGCCCGCCAGCCCGCCGGCACGCCCAGAGCGGCCAGCGCCGCCGCCTCGTTGCCGAACAGGCCGAAGAACAGCGCGCCCAAACCGGCGCCGGTCGCCCCGAGCAGCAGCGCGTGCACGGCCATCCCGCCGTCGACCCACCAGTACGGGACGGTCCAGGCGTCCTCGCCGCCGCCCAGGCCGGTGGCGGCCTTGTCCGCCTCGGCGTAGCGGCGCACGTAGGCGGCGGGCTCGACGACCGGCACGACGATCACGGGGGCGTCGAGCAGGCCCGGCCAGCGGAACGACGCCCGCCGCTCGGGGGGCAGGGTCACGTCCCAGAGGCGGGCGGTCTCGTCGCCCTCCAGCACGACGAAGGCGGCCGGCCGGGTGTTGCCGGCGGAGGGGGCCCGGCGGGCCAGGTCGATCAGGGCGTCGACGGTCGCCGGCGGCACGGGACGCCGGGCGAAGGCCCGGACCATGCGGCGGCGGCGGACGGCGTCGGTCAGCTCCACGCGCGGCAGAGGTTCCGTCGGGTCAGCTCCACGCCGGCGCCGGTCCCGTCACGCCAGCTTGCGGAGCTCTTCCTCCATCGCCCAGCCGAAGGCGATCAGGCTGTCGCCCTTGGCTGCGACCAGGTCGTCGAAGCGCTCGGCGACCACGTCGTCGACGACGTCGGCGTGGAGCGATTCGTGGTCGAACACCGCGGCGTGGCCCCCGCCGTCGCCCCGGGCCAAGAAGCCCCGCTGCTCGTAGGCGGAGGCGTCGATGCCGTAGCGCTTGGCCAGCCGGCCGCCCCAGGCGCGCTCCTCGCCGGAGGCCCGATGGCCGCCGCGGGGCACCACGTCGGTGAGCGTGCGGAAGGCGTCGAAGCCGCTGGCCTGGTTGAACCGGGCCGCGACCAGCACGTCCTCGTCGGGGAAGGCGAGGACCGCCCGCCGCATCATGTCCTGGACCAGACCGCGCAGCACCGTGTCACGTTTGGAGGTGCGGCGGATGCACGCGAGGCCGATGAGCACGCAGGGCGTGCCCCCGATCCGTTCGAGCGTGCAGAAGACGAATCCCTTGAGCCGTCCGTCCTCCCGCGCCTGGGTGACCAACACCCACGCCTCCGCCTGCTTCGACAGCGTTCCGACCTCGTGGCCGAACGGTCCCTCCGCGCACAGGTCGGCCATCTCGACCACCTCGGAGTCGCTGAGGGCCGTGCAGTCCTTGGTGTCCACAGCTATCGACATGTCCGGTGCTGCCCCCGTTCTGCGACGACGATGAACTACTAGTCCAGTCAAACGGCACGACTCGTGCAACTCGGGTAGCCGAACACGCGCGCGCGGCGCGAACGTCAGGCCACGATCGCGCCGGCGCCGAGCACGACACGTAGCTCGCCAAGCAGGCCGTTGGACGTGTCGACGTTCCACTGTTCGGGAAGGCGAACGATCTGCCGCTCACCGAGGTGTAGCAGGACCGGGGCCCCGCCGGGGTGCTCGGCGAGGATCTGCTTGAGCCGATCGACCGTGCCCGCGGACAGCAGTTGCGACGGCACCCGCAGGCGCAGCGGCTCCGCGGTGCCGCCCTCGCCGACGTCCACGACGTCGATCGTCTGGGCGATCAGCTTCGGGGCGTCGTCGCGCCTGTCGACCCGGCCCCGGACGACCACGACGGCGTCGTCGGCCAGCTTGTGGCCGTGGTCGGTCATCGTGCGGGGGAACACCATGACCTCGACCGCCGAGCGCAGGTCCTCCAGCGTGAACACCGCCATCAGGTCGCCCTTGCGGGTCCACTTGCGCTGCAGACCGGTGACGACGCCGCCCACCTGCTTGAGCGCACCGTCCTCGATCTCGCCGAGGTCCTCGATGGCGGCGTCGGTCCTCCGGGCCAGGACGGCTTCGGCCCCGAGCAGCGGGTGGTCGCTGACGTAGAGGCCGAGCATCTCCTTCTCGAACGCGAGCCGGTCGTGCTTGCCGAACTCGATGTCGGGGATCGGCGTCCGCTCGAAGTCGCCCGTCCCGCCGGCATCATCAGCGTCGCCGAACAGGGTCATGATCCCCATGTCCCGCTCGCGCCGCCGGGCCAGCGTGTGGTCGATGATCTGCTCGAACACGGTCAGCAGGCCCTTGCGGGGATGCCCGGCGGAGTCGAACGCGCCGGCCTTGATCAACGACTCGACGGTCCTCTTGTTGAGCACCTGCATGTCGACCCGCTGGCAGAAGTCGTAGAAGTCGCCGAAGGGCCCGTTGGCGTCACGCTCGCTGACGATGTGGGCGACCAGTCCCTCGCCCACGTTGCGCACCGCGGACAGCCCGAAGATGATGCTGAGCTTGGCGTCGTCGCCCTCGCCCTCGACCACGGGCGTGAAGTCGGAGTCGGAGCGGTTGATGTCGGGCACGTCCACGTCGATGCCCATGGCCCGGCACTCGGCCAGGTACACGGCCGCCTTCTCCAGGGAGGCCTTGACGCTGGTCAGCAGGGCGGCCAGGTACTCGGCGGGGTAGTTCGCCTTGAGGTAGGCGGTCTGGTAGGCGACGAAGCCGTAGCCGAAGCTGTGCGACTTGCCGAAGGCGTAGTCGGCGAACGGCTCGATGATGTCGAACCACCGCTGCCCCAGGTCGGCCCCGTACCCGTTGGCGTCGCAGCCGGCGACGAACTTCTCGCGCTCCTTGGCGATGAGCTCGCGGATCTTCTTGCCGCAGGCCTTCCGGAGGTTGTCGGCCTCGGCCAGCGAGTAGCCCGCGAACTTCTGGGCGATCCGCATGACCGACTCCTGGTAGATCATCAGGCCCCAGGTGTCGGCCAGGATCTCCTCGGCGTCGGGGTGCAGGTACGCCACCGGCTTGCGGCCGTTCTTCCGGTCGGCGTAGTCGTTGTGCATGTTGGCCGCCATCGGGCCCGGCCGGTAGAGGGCGACCAGGGCGGCCACGTCCTCGAAGCACGTCGGCGCCAGCGAGCGGATCAGCGCCCGCATCGGCCCGCCCTCCAGCTGGAACACGCCGATGGACTCGCCCCGGGCCAGCATCTCGAACGTCTTCGCGTCGGCGAGCGGCAGGTCGTCGATGTCGAGGTCGACGCCCCGGGTG
Source organism: uncultured Acidimicrobiales bacterium (assembly GCA_963739835.1). Lineage (GTDB taxonomy): Bacteria > Actinomycetota > Acidimicrobiia > Acidimicrobiales > VFJN01 > ZC4RG19. The sequence continues at coordinate 333,047 of CAVUBW010000024.1, read as the reverse complement.
TCGCGGATGAGCTGGAGCGTGTCGGTGATGACGTCGAGGTTGCGCAGCCCGAGGAAGTCCATCTTGAGCAGGCCCAGGTCCTCGACGCCGTGCATCTCGTACTGGGTGACGACCGGGGCGTCCTCGGGCGCCTGGCCGTTCTCGGGCTTGCGCTGGATCGGCAGGTACTCGGTCAGCGGCTCCTTGGTGATCACCACCGCCGCCGCGTGGATGCCGTCCTGGCGCCGCAGCCCCTCCAGCCCCTTGGCCACGTCGATGACCTGGCGGGTGTCGGGGTCGGCCTCGTACATCTCCCGCAGCTCGCCGGCCATCTTGTAGCCGTCCTCGTACTTGGGATGCGGCTCCAGGCAGGCGTACAGCGGCGTGTCCCGGCCCATGACCAGCGGCGGCATGGCCTTGGCCACCCGGTCGCCGACGCCGTAGGGGTGGCCGAGCACCCGGGCGGCGTCGCGCACCGCGGCCCGGGCCTTGATCGTCGAGAACGTGACGATCTGGGCGACGTGGTCGCGGCCGTAGCGCTCGGCCGCGTAGCGGATCATCTCGTCCCGGTAGCGGGAGTCGAAGTCCATGTCGATGTCGGGCATCGAGATGCGAGACGGGTTGAGGAACCGCTCGAACAGCAGGTCGTAGTGGATCGGGTCGAGGTCGGTGATGCGCAGGCTGTAGGCGACCGCGCAGCCGGCCGCGCTCCCCCGGCCCGGGCCGACCCGGATGCCGGACCGGCGGGCGTGGGCGATCAGGTCCCACACGATGAGGAAGTAGGAGCTGAACCCCATGTCCTCGATGACCTTCAGCTCGTACGCCAGGCGCTCGACGGCGGCGTCGGGCAGCGGATCGCCCCAGCGCTCTTGGGCGCCGGCGAAGGTCAGGTGGCGCAGGTAGTCGGCGTCGCTGGCGAACCCCTCCGGCAGCGGGAAGTTCGGCAGCTGGGGCTTGCCGAAGTCGATCTCGACGTCGGCCCGCTCGGCGACCCACAGCGTGTTGTCGCACGCCTCGGGCACCTCGGCGAACAGGCTGCGCATCTCGTCCGCGCTCTTCAGGTAGTGCTGGTCGCCGTGGAACTTGAACCGGTTGGGGTCGCTCATCAGCGACCCCGTCTGGACGCACAGCAGGGCGTCCTGGGCCACGGCGTCGGCCTGGCGGACGTAGTGGCTGTCGTTGGTGGCCAGCACCGGCGCCTGGATGCGCCGCGCGATCTCCAGCAGCTGGGGGTTGGTCTTGTGCTGCTCGGGGAGGCCCTGGTCCTGGAGCTCGATGAACAGGTTGTCGCGGCCGAAGATCTCCTGGAACCGGCCGGCTTTGGCCACCGCCCCCTCCATGTCGCCCCGCAGCAGCGACTGGAGCACGTGCCCGCCCAGGCACCCGGTGGTCGCGATCAGGCCCTCGCTGTGGTCGGCGAGCGTCTCCCAGTCGACCCGGGGCTTGTAGTAGTAGCCCTCCATGAACGCCCGGCTGGCGAGCTGGATGAGGTTGCGGTAGCCGGCGTTGGACTCGGCCAGCAGGGTGAGGTGGTAGTAGAGCTTCTGGCCGCCGTCGGCGTCGCCGCCGGAGTCGTCGACCCGGCCCCGCCGCGCCGGCCGCTCGTGCCGGCTGTCGTGGGCCATGTAGGCCTCGGTGCCGAGGATCGGCTTGACGCCCTGGGCCCGACACTCCCGGTAGAAGTCCAGGATGCCGTACATGTTGCCGTGGTCGGTGATGCCGATCGCCGGCTGGCCGTCGGCCACGGCGGCGGCGACGACCTCGCCGATCCGGGCGGCGCCGTCGAGCATCGAGTACTCGGTGTGGACGTGGAGATGGGTGAAGCTGCCTCGACCCGTCACCCCGGCCGGCCCCTTTCGTCTCGTGCGAATGACAGCGCTGTGATTTGTCAGGGTAGCGCGCTCGCTCGAGCTCCCGGGCCGCCTCAGGCTACTTGAGGACGGCGGGGGCTAGTGGCGGTCGTAGGCGACCGCGGAGGGGTCGCCGGCGTCGTCCGGTCCGATCAGGGCGTCCCAGATCTCGGCCATCGCCGGGTCGTCGTCGGGGGCGGTGAGCGAGGCGCTCTCGAGCTCGCCTAGCCGCAGGCCCCGGCTCGACAGGTAGCCCCGGATGCCGAGCCGCAACCGCCGCTCGATGACCTGGGCGCCCGACCGGTCGGTGTCGGGCAGGATGACGGCGAACCAGTGCTGCGACTCGTCGGGCACGTGCACGAGGTGGTCGACGACCCCACCGGCGACGAACTGGTACCCCAGCTCGCGCAGCACGGTGAGCTGGCGCCGGTACGGCAGCGAGGCCAGCGGGCCGTCGGGGACCTGGACGAGCACGAGCGAGTAGGACCGGTGCGTCCGGCGCGACCGGGACCGCTCGGCCGACAGCCGGTCGCGCAGGAACTTGGCGGTCCACAGCCCGGTCTCGGGATCGACGGCCGGCAGCGGCCCGGAGCGACCCGCGGCGGCGGGGACGGCACCGCTCGGCGGCCCGGACGGCGCCGCCGTCGGCCCGGGCATCGGTCCGGGCCGGGCGGCACCGGCGGGCGGCGCCGGCGGCGCCGGCCACTGCCCGGTGGTGGGCTCGGCCCATCCTGCGTCCGGCTGCGGCCACTCCCCGGACGGGGGCGACGCCCAGTCGTTCGCGTCGGGCGCGGCCGGCGCCCACGCGTCCTCGACCGGCGCCGCCGGGGCCCACGCATCCTCAGCCGGCGGTGGCGCCCAGCCGTTCCCCGGCACCTCGGCCGGCGGCGGGGCCCACGCATCTTCGGCAGGCGGTGGCGCCCAGCCGTTCCCCGGCACCTCGGCCGGCGGTGGAGCCCAGCCGTTGCCGTCAGGCGCGGGCGGCGCCCACTGCTCCGTCGCGGGCGCCCACGCGTCCTCGGCGGGCGGTGGCGCCCAGCCGTTGCCCCCTTCGGCCGCCGGCGGCGGCCACGCGTCCTCGACCGGCGCGGCAGGCATCCATCCGGCACCCTCCGCCGGGGCCGCGGGTGCCCTACGCGTCGTCCGCCGGTGCGGTCGGGGCGGGCGGCGCCCAGGCGTCCTCGCCGGCCGGCGGGGGCCACGCCTGCTCGGGGGGCGCCGGGGCGGCCCAGCCGTCCCCGGAGCCGGGCTCAGAGTGCTGCGGCCATCCGTCGGCCTGCGGGACCGACCACTCGTCGTGCCCGCCGCCGGGGGGCGGTCCCGGGGGCGTGCTCGGGCCCGGACCGGTCGCCGGCGGGCCGGGCCAGGCCGGGTCGAGCTGCCAGCCCCCGGCCGGCACCGTCGTCGACCAGCGCTCGTCCGGGTGCAGCCCCGGGGCGTCCGTCGACCACGACCCCCCGCCGCCGTTGCTCGCCGCCCGACCCCCGGGGTCGGGCTGGTCGCGCCAGGCGTCGTCCTGCGCCATGCCTGCCACCTGCCGTTCTGTCCGCCGCTCGCCCCGCTCGGGGCCGCGTGCCTCGTCTGTCTCGACGCCGTGCTGGCGCCGCCACGACTCCTGGACGGCGTCCCAGTCGCCGTCGTCTTCCCATCCGCCCGACGGGCGGCCGCCGGCCGCGCCGACGCCGGCGAGCACCGGCTGGCCGCGGTCGGGTGCGGCGGCCCGGATCGGCTCGGTCCGCGGCTCCCAGCGTGGGCCGGGGCCCGACGCGTAGGCGGCTGACGGCGCGGGCGTCGCCGGCCGGCGAGCAGCGTCTGCCGCGACCGGGGGCCGCGCTGCGTGCCGGCGTCCCATGGCCGGCAGCCAGCGCCCGTGCCGACGCACCGATGTGCGCCGCCGCCGCGTAGGCGCCGCAGCGGGTGACGATCAGCACCGCCGCGGCAGCGGTGCCTGCGGACTCCATGTCGCCCCGCCGCACCACCACGTACATCGCCGTCGTCACCGCGGCCGCCACGTAGCCTGCGGGACGGCCGGCGTAGAGGGCCACCACGAACACGGGGAGGAACAGCGCGGTGGCGACGACCTCGCCGTTCGCCACGCCCGCGGCGGCCAGCGCGCCGCACACGACGAAGACGACGGCGGCCGCGGCCACCGCCATCGCGAGACGCACACTCCCTGTGCCAAGGCTGAACCGGCTGGTCAGGCCCTGCCCCATGGCACAAGCCTAGGGGCGGAGGCGACCCCGTGTCCGACGCGCTACCGCAGCGGGGTCGGCTGCCACTCTGCGCGCGCGGCCGACACCCGGCCGCCGGCAGCCTACAGGTAGGTGCCCGGCCGGCTCTCGACGTCGGTCGGCGACGGCGACGCGCCCGGCGGCAGGCGGCGCCGCATCTCGTCGAGCTGCTGGCGGGCGGCCATCTGCTGGGCGAACAGCGTCGCCTGGATGCCGTGGAACAGCCCCTCGAGCCACCCCACCAGCTGGGCCTTGGCGATGCGCAGCTCGGACTCGCTGGGGGCAGCTTCGCCGGCGAAGGGGTGGGCGAGGCGGCCCAGCTCGTCGCGCAGGTCGGGCGACAGCGCGCTCGACAGCTCGGCGACCGAGGTCTCGTAGATCTCGCGCAGGCGGTCGCGGCTGGGCTCGTCGAGGTCGTCGGACTGCCGCACCTCCTCGAGCAGCAGCTTGATCATCGAGCCGATCCGCATCACCTTGGCGGGCTGCTCGACGGCCTCGATGAGCTGATCGCCGCCGCCGTCGGGGCTCGTCACCACCTCGGCGCGCTCGACCTGCGGTCCGCCAACCTGGGGCTCGTCCGGGAACGACATAGAGGTCAATCCTGCCACGCTCAGACGGCGGCGACGAGCAGTGGCACGAGCATCTCGGCCGGCGTCATCGACCCGTGCCGGCCGACGAGCTCGTACGGCCCGGTGTCCAGCGGATCGTGGAACGCGACGTCCCCGCGGCGCGAGCACCGCGACGTCCCCCAGGCGGGCCAGCGCCGTCTCGGTCACGACCGGCCCGAGCCAGCCATCGGCGACCACCCGGTCGCGGGTGGCGACCCAGGCGTCGCCACCGTGGCAGGCGACCGCGGCGTCGTAGAGCGCCCCGGCCCGGCCCGACCGGGCGTGCAGCCAGCGGAACCGGCCCTCGCCCGACTGCATCGAGCACAGCGACAGCACGTCCTGGTCGAGCGGGACGACGTTGGGCCCCACGTCCACCTGCCCGTGGTCGGCGGTCACGAGCAGCACACCGCCCGGGCGCAGCACGTCGAGGATGCAGGCGATCGTGTGGTCGATCCAGGCGAGCTCGGCGTCGTAGTGCTCACCCAGGCCGTACTCGTGGGCGACCTTGTCGAGGCCGTCGTAGTAGGAGTAGACGAACGGCTCCGACGACCGGACCAGCCGGGAGATCTCGGTCACCATCGTCGCCATCGTCCGGTACCCCCAGAACCGGGCGGGGTCGAGGTGGGCGCCGGTGAACCCGGAGCGCCGGTACTCGGCCCGGGTCACCACCGGCGGGCGCTCGCCGAGAAAGGGCGCGTTGGGCTGGAGCTTGGACGGCGGGATCGACTGGTGGGCGTCGCCCGCCCCGGTCGTCCAGCGCAGGACGTTGAGGATCTCGCCGTGGACGGCGATCCGGTACCCGACGACGCCGTGCTCGCCGGGCGGCATCCCGGTGGTGAGCGAGGTCAGCGCGGTCGACGTGGTCGAGGGCGCCACGGTCGTGATCGCCCGCCCGGCCATCGCCGCCATCGTCGGCAGCCCGGCCAGGCGGGCCTGGAGCTGCTCCCACCCGAGCCCGTCCACGACGAACAGGACGACCTGGCGCGCCTCGGCGACGGCCGCGGGCATCCAGTCGGGTGTCCGGTCCGGCGGACCCAGCAGCGCCGGGACGATGTTCGTTATGCAGGCCCCGCCGTAGTCGGGGAGCAGGGGTTCGTCGACCACGCCTGTGCCATCTCCTTGTGGCAAACGCTAACCGGCGAGGGCGGCCCTGCGGCAGCGTAGGAGCGGATCGCCTGGCGGCAGGTCGTACAGTGCAGGTCGTGAAGGTGTCGACGAGGGGCGACTATGCGAGCCGAGCGCTGCTGTCCCTCGCGCTGCACGGCGGCGGCGCCGGCCCGACGTCGGTCCGGGACATAGCGGAGCGCACCGGGCCTGCCCCAGCCGTACCTGGAGCAGATCCTGCTCGCGCTCAAGGGCGCCGGCCTGGTCCGCTCGAAGCGGGGCGTCGGAGGCGGCTACGTGCTGGCCCGCGATCCGGCGGCGATCACGCTGGCCGACATCGTGAGCGCAGTGGACGGCCCGATCGCGGTGGGCGACTTCGGCGAGCCGCACCAGAACGGCGCCTGCGACCACGAGGGCCAGTGCGTCCTCCTGGCGATCTGGGGCATGGTCAGCGACCACATGCGCCGCCACCTCGACGAGCTCACACTGGCCGACATCGCCAGCATGGCGAGAGGCCAGAGGGACTGGCCGGTCGTCGAACCGGTCGACTGAGGCGAGGCGGGCGGGCTCGACGCGTTTTGTCACGCGGAAATCGGTCGCCAGAGCGACCGATTCCGCGTACAAAACCGCTGGCGACACGAGTTTCCCGCTTCTTCGTGTCGCGTTCACGGGGGGTGCTCGTTGGCGGACAGGGGGTGGACACGGGCGTCCGGTCGTCCGGGGCCGGGTTCGGGTTCGGACCGCTCGTGTCCGACCCTGCCGGCAAGCTCGACCTGCCTGACGGGTTTTCCTACACGATTGTCGCAAAATCCGGACTGTGGGGCCAGGACCCCTACAACGAGTCGTTCGACGTGCTCGACGATCCCGGCAACCCACCCTTCCCCACCAACGCCTTCGGCGGCACCACCAACCTCGTGCTCGACGCCGGGGCCAACGTGCAGCGCCGCTACGTCAGCCTTGCGGGCACCATCCGCAACTGCGCCGGCGGCGTCGCTCCCTGGGGCGCGTGGCTGACCTGTGAGGAGACCGAGAGCATCGTGCCCGGCGGGAAGCGTCACGGGTACGTGTTCGAGGTCGACGCCGGGGGGACCCGGACCACCGGGGAGCCGCTGACCGCGCTCGGGCGCTACGCGCACGAGGCCCTCGCCATCGACCCCTTCACCAACCGGGCCTACCTCACCGAGGATGCCAGCGGGCCCAACGGGCTGCTCTACCGGTTCACGCCCACCCGGCCACAGGGCCGGTTCGGCGACTACGCCGCGGGCGGCACGCTCGAGGCCATGCAGGCCTGGACCCGGGACGGCAACCCCGTCGACGACCTGTCGCAGATCACCGAGGTCGGCACCCGGCTCACGGTGGCGTGGGTGCCCGTGCCGGTCCCCGATCCCGACGGGACCCCCGCCTCGCCGTCCACCCGGCGGCAGTTCGCCTATCCCGGGCGGCCTGCCACCTTCGCTCCCGCCAGCCCCGACCGGGTCACCCGGTCGAAGAAGTTCGAGGGCGCCTTCTGGTCGCTCGACGCCGCCTGGATCGTGTGCAGCTTCGCCAAGGCCGCCGACCTGCCGACCGAGGTGAGCTTCCCGGACCTTCCCCCGACCGCCCACGACGGCCAGGTGTGGAAGTACCGCCCGCTGACCAAGACCCTCACGCTGGTCGCCCTGCTGCCCTCGCACGAGGTGGCGGACGACTACGACACGCCCGGGGTGTTCGACAGCCCGGACAACATCGCCGTCTCCCCCATCCTGGGGCCGTTCCTGGCCGAGGACGGCGACGGGCTCAACCACGTGCTCGGGGTCGACCGCCAGGGGAACGCCTTCGCCTTCGCCCAGAACCGGGTCGTGTTCCACGACGGCGTCGACCTGATCTTCCGGGAGTTCACCGGACCGACCTTCAGCCACGACGGCCGGTTCCTGTTCGTCAACGTCCAGGACCCCGGCATCACCTACGCCATCACCGGTCCCTGGCTGGGCCGGCACTGAGCCCGGCCAGCACCGTCGCCAGCTCGGCCGGCAGCGCCGAGGCGAACGCCAGCGGCTCGCCCGTCACCGGGTGGTCGAGGGCGAGCGCCTCGGCGTGGAGGAAGGGCCGGCCGAGCGGCAGCGACTGGCGCGCGCCCCGTAGCGGGCGTCGCCCACCACCGGGTGCCCGATCGACGCCAGGTGGACCCGTATCTGGTGCGTGCGCCCGGTCTCCAGCTTGCACCGCAGCTCGCCGACCGCCACCGGCTCGGCGTAGCCGGCGACGACCTCGTACGTCGTGCGGGCCTCCCGGCCCCGGACCGTCACCGCCATGCGGGTGCGGTCCCGCGCCGAGCGGCCGATCGGCGCGTCGATCATGCCCTGGGGGGCGTCCGGCACGCCCCACACCAGCGCCCGGTAGCGGCGGTCGACCCGGCGGGCCGCCAGCATCGCCACCAGCGCCTCGTACGCGGCCGGGCTGCGGGCGACCAGGAGCAGGCCCGAGGTGCCCCTGTCCAGCCGGTGGACGATGCCCGGCCGGTCCGGCTGGCCCACCGACCGGATCTCGGGGTAGCGGGCCAGCAGCCCGTTGACGAGCGTGCCCGACGACAGCCCCGCACCCGGGTGCACGACCAGGCCGGCGGGCTTGTCCACCACGACCAGGTGGGCATCCTCGTGGACGACCGGGACCGGCACGTCCGGCTCGGCGGCCAGCCCGCCGCCGTCCTCCGCACGGTCCGGCACCGCCACCGCCAGAGCGTCGCCCGACGCCACCCGGTGGGACCGGGCGGTCACCGTCCGGCCCCCGACCGCGACCGCGCCCGCGTCGACCAGGGCGCCCGCCTCGGACCGGCTGCACCCGGCCACGAGGGCCACGACCCGGTCGAGCCGCTGGCCGTCGAGGGCTCGCGGCACGATGTCGCTCAGCTCGGGCGTCGGTCCCCCGGCGGGTCGTCGCTCCACGAAAAGGCGAACAGGGCGATCGCGCCCAGCACGATGGCCGAGTCGGCCACGTTGAAGACCGGCCACCACTGGAGGTCGACGAAGTCGACGACCCCGCCGCCCAGGAACCCGGCGCCAGGCCGGAAGCCCCGGTCGAGCAGGTTGCCGATCGCCCCGCCCAGCACCATGCCGATGGCGATGGCCGTTCCCGGCCGCGTGGCGTGCCGGCCCGAGCGCAGCAGCACGGCCACGATCACGATCGCCAGCAGCGAGATCAACGGCCCCCGCCCGTTGGCGAGGCTGAACGCGGACCCATGGTTGAGCGTGAGCCGCAGCCGCAGCGTCCACGCCACGTCGATCGTGCGCGTGTCGAGCGTCTCGACGGCCCACCACTTGGTGAGCTGGTCGAGGACGACGACGAACAGCGCCACCCCGAACAGCAGCGGCCACCGGGCCGGCGCGGCCCGCGTCGGCGACCCGGAGCCGGCCTCGCCGGCCTGCGCACCGTCGGCGGTCATGGGCGCGTCGCTCATGGACGGCTCAACGGCCGAGGCCGAGACCCCCGCTCTTGCACTTCACGCACAGGGCGGCGTAGGGCAGCGCCCTCAGCCGCTCCTTGGGGATGGCCGTGCCGCAGTTCTCGCAGCTGCCGTAGGTGCCGTCGTGGATCTTGGCGACGGCGGCGTCGATCTGCTCGATGGCCGCCCGGGCCTGGGCGGACAGGGCCAGGTCGCGCTCGCGCTCGACCGCCAGCGTGTCGCCCTCGCCCGACTCCTCGTCGAACTGGACGTCGCCGGGCTCGCGGTCCTCGGTGAGCGAGTCGGCCTCGGCCTGGAGCGTCTCGGCCTGGCGCAGGTAGTTGGCCCGCTCGCGCTCGAGCTCGGCCAGCTGGTCCTCGAGGAACTTGTCGAGCGCCGGGGATTTCTTGCGGGCGCCAGCGGCCTTGGTGGCCGGTGCCGCCTTCTTGGCCGCGGCCTTCGCGGGAGCATCCTTGGTGGCTCTGGGCATCGGATCTCGCCGTCCTCGGGGGAAAGGGTGCCGGATGGTATGTCCACCTCGACGGTCGGTCAAGGAATCCGTGCAGGGTAGAGGTGGGAACGCGTGTTTCAACCCCCCTAGCCTTGATCCGTGCCCTTCGGCCCCGTGAACCCCGACCTCGACCTGCCCGCCCTCGAGGCCCGCGTGCTCGACCGCTGGCGCGACCGGCAGGTGCGCGAGGAGGCCGCCCGGCTGCGCAAGGGCCGCGAGCGCTGGATCTTCTACGAGGGCCCGCCGACCGCCAACGGCCGTCCCGGCCTCCACCACGTCTGGGCCCGGGCGTTCAAGGACCTCTTCCCCCGCTTCCAGACCATGCGGGGCCGCGACGTCCCCCGCAAGGGCGGCTGGGACACCCACGGCCTGCCGGTCGAGCTGGAGATCGAGAAGGAGCTGGGCCTCGGCAGCAAGGCCGAGATCGAGGCCTACGGCGTCGAGGCGTTCAACGCCCGCTGCCGGGCGTCGGTCGCCCGCTACATCGAGGACTGGTCGGCGCTCACCGCCCGGGCCGGCGTGTGGATCGACACCGACGACGCCTACTGGACCCTCACCAACGAGTACATCGAGTCCGTGTGGTGGCTGGTCCGCCAGCTCTGGGACAAGGGCCTGCTCTACGAGGGCCACCGGGTCACGCCCTACTGCGGCCGGTGCGGCACAGCCCTCAGCTCACACGAGGTGGCGCTCGGCTACCAGGACATCGTCGACGCCTCGATCTACGTGCGCTTCCCGCTGGAAGGCGCCGGCGCCCCCGACGCCGACCTGCTGGTGTGGACGACCACGCCGTGGACGCTGATCTCCAACGTCGCCGCCGCGGTCGGCCCCACCTTCGCCTACGTCCGCATCGCCGACCCCGAGGGCGGCCGCGACCTCGTGCTCGGCGAGCGGGCGGCCGAGCGGCTCTACCCCGGCGTCCCCGTCGCCGAGCGCTGGACCGGGACGGACATGGCCGGCTGGCGCTACCGGCGGCCGTTCGAGTTCCTCGAGCCCGTGGCCGGCGAAGGACGCGTGGCGGGTCGTGGCCGCCGGCTACGTGACCGACGACGACGGCTCGGGCATCGTCCACATCGCCCCCGCGTTCGGCGAGGAGGACGCGCAGGTCGGGCGGGCCGAGGGACTCCCCGTCCTCAACCCGGTCGACGCCACCGCCTCGTTCGACCATCGGGTGCCGCCGTGGGAGGGCCGGTTCGTCCGCGACGCCGACCCCGAGATCATCGCCGACCTGCGCGAGCGCGGCCTCCTGGTGGCCGAGCAGCCCTACGAGCACAGCTACCCGCATTGCTGGCGGTGCGGCACGCCGCTCGTCTACTGGGCCAAGACGTCGTGGTTCGCCCGCACCGAGGAGCGCCGCGCCGACCTGCTCGCCCAGAACGAGACCATCACCTGGTACCCCGAGCACATCAAGCACGGCCGGTTCGGCCGGTGGCTGGAGGGCAACGTCGACTGGGCCCTGTCCCGAGACCGCTACTGGGGCACGCCGCTGCCGATCTGGCGCTGCGCGGGCTGCGGCCACGACACCTGCGTCGGATCGGTGGCCGAGCTGTCCGCGCTCGCCGGGCGGGACCTGTCCGAGCTCGACCTCCACCGGCCGTTCGTCGACGACGTGGCCTGGGCCTGCGCCGAGCCCGGCTGCGCGGGGACGGTCCGCCGGCTGCCGCCGGTGCTCGACGCCTGGTTCGACTCGGGCTCGATGCCCTCCGCGCAGTTCCACCACCCGTTCGCCGGCGACGGGCGGTTCGAGGCCGCGTTCCCGGCCGACTTCATCTGCGAGGCCATCGACCAGACCCGGGGCTGGTTCTACTCGCTGCTGGCGGTCAACACGCTGGTGTTCGGCGAGACCCCCTACCGCAACGTGGTGTGCCTCGGCCTGCTGGTCGACGAGGCCGGCCAGAAGATGTCCAAGTCCCGGGGCAACATCGTCGACCCCTGGGCGGTGATCACCGCGCTGGGCGCCGACGCGCTGCGCTGGTACTTCTTCTCGACCGGACAGCCGTGGGGTCAGCGGCGCGTGTCGGAGGACGGCATCCGCGAGGCCACCCGACAGACCCTGGTGACGCTGTGGAACGTCTTCCGGCTGTTCGCCACCTACGCCGACCTCGACCGCTGGACGCCCGGCTCGGCCCCCGCGGCCGCGCCGACCCACGTGCTCGACCGCTGGCTGCTCGGCGAGCTCGACGACACCGTGGCCGAGGTGACCGGTGCGCTGGACGGCTTCGACGCGCTGGCCGGTGCGGGGCGGCTGGCCCGGTTCGTCGACGACCTGTCCAACTGGTACGTCCGCCGCAGCCGGCCCCGGTTCTGGAAGGCCAGCGACCCGGCGGCCCACGCCACCCTGCACCGGGCGCTGGTCGTCGTGGCCCAGCTGCTCGCGCCGTTCGCCCCGTTCCTCGCCGACGAGCTGTACGTGACGCTGACCGGCGCGTCGTCGGTGCACCTGTCCGACTGGCCCGAGCCGACAGGCGTCGACGACCCGGCGCTGGCGGAGGAGATGGCGGCGGCCCGCCGCCTCGTGGCGCTGGGCCGGTCGGCCCGCAGCGACGCGGAGGTCAAGGTCCGCCAGCCGTTGCGGCGGGCCCTGGTGCTGCACGCGGGCGTGCGCCTCCGGCCGGAGGTGATGGCCGAGGTGGCCGGCGAGCTCAACGTGGCGGCGGTCGACGACATCGAGACCCTGTCGGGGCTGATGACGTGGACGGTCGTGCCCAACTTCCGGGTGCTGGGGCCCCGCCTCGGACCGCGGGTCAACGAGGTGAAGGCCGCACTGGCGGCGGCCGACGGCTCGGCGCTCGTGGCGTCGCTCGAGTCCGAGGGCGCGGTCGAGGTCGCCGGCGAGCGGCTCACGGCCGGCGACGTCGAGGTCCGGGCGCACCGGCACGAGGCGTACGCGCTGGCCGAGGACGGCGGCTGGGCGGTCGCGCTCGACCTCGAGCTCGACGACGACCTGCGGCGCGAGGGCCTGGCCCGCGAGCTGGTCCACAGCCTCAACGACCTCCGCAAGCGCATCGGGCTCGACGTCGCCGACCGGGTCGCGGTGGCGATCGACGCCGACGCGGACGCCGCGGTGGCGGACGCGCTGGCCGCGCACCGCGACCACGTGATGAACGAGGTGCTGGCCGACGAGCTGACGGTCGCCGCCGGCGGCGACCACACGATCACCGTCGACGGACACCCGCTGCGGGTGGCGGTGACGCTGGTCTAAGGCCCGCCCCGGGACGCAGGGCTAGCGGGGGCGGCCGAAGCGCGTGTTGTCGCTCTCGGCCCGCTGCGGGTCGAGGACGGCCCGGTCCCAGTCGTCGGGGCGGTCGGCCGGGGCGGCCGGCGCAGCGGTCGGGGGCGGCGGGGGCAGTGGGCCCAGGGGCTCGTCGTTGGGGCGCAGCTCGGACGGCAGCCACGGGCCGCGATTGTCGCCGCTGAGCGCGAACGGGACCGGCTGGGTGGGCGGGCCCAGGTCGGGCATCGCGGGCTCCTGGATGGCGCCGACCTGCTGGCCCGGCGCGAGCCCGCCGTTGCCGTCGGCCGCCGGCGCCACGCCGTTGGGTTCGGCGTCGCCGTTGGCTGGCGTGGCCGGCGCCGGCGGGTCCATGGGGATCGGGCGCTCGATGTCGGCCAGCGGCGGTGTCGTCACCGGCTTGAGCGCCGTCGGGTCGTCGAGCAGGCGCTGGAGCTCGTTGACGCCCGCCCGGATGTTGTTGCGCTGCTCGCCGAGGCGCTTGGTCAGCATCTCGACGTCGGACTTGAGCGCGTCCCGGCTGGTGATCAGGCTGTCGACCTCGGCCTGGGCGGACATCCGGGCCCCCTCGGCGCCGCGGCGGGCGTCGGCCTCGGCCTCGGCCCGGGTGCGGGCGGCCTCCTCCCGCGCCTCGCTGAGCACGCGGTTGGCCTCCTCCTTGGCCTCCTTGATCGTCGCGTCGGCCGTGCGCTGGGCGAGCACCAGCGTGCGCCGCAGCGTCTCGTCGGTCTCGGCGGCCTCGGGGGTCATCGGGCGGCGCCGGGCCTCGTCGAGCTCACGCTGCGCGTCGACCAGCCGCGCCTCGGCGGCCTCGGCCCGAGCCTGGGCCTCGCGGACCCGCTCGCTGAGCTGACCGACCCCGCCGGCGACACGCTCGATGAAGTCGTCGACGTCGCGCGTGTTGTACCCGCCCTTGCGAGCCTCACGGAACTCGACGGCGTGGAGCGCTTGGGGAGTCAGTTCCATGGCGAGGAGGTTACCGAAGTTCGATCACGCGAAAGGGGACGCCCCGGTTAGCACCCCAGGGCCTTGCGCACGATGAGCAGCACCAGGAACACCACGATGGGTGACAGGTCGAGCGCGGCCCCGCCCATCCGCATCGGCGGGATGGCCGAGCGGACCGGCGCCAGCACCGGCTCGGTGACCTTCACGAAGGCGTCGAACACCTGGGCGTAGGGGGTGCCGGGCGTCGGGAGGAACCAGCTCATGATGATGCGGATGAACAGCACCGCCATGAACAGGAAGGTGGCGATGCAGAGCAGCTCGACCATGGGCTGACGGACTCCCGGACCGGTGAGGGATGGCGATCAGGCTTCGTAGCCGCGCTCGTGGAGGCGGCGGCGTTCTTCCGGCGACACCTCTACGTCGCTGGGAGTCAGAAGATAGACCTGGTTCGCGACCCGCTCCATTTGACCGCCGAGCCCGTAGCAGAGGCCGCTGGCGAAGTCGACGATCCGGCGGGCGAGGTCGCGCTCGACGCCCTGCAGGTTGAGGATCACCGGCACGTTCACCTTGAACCGGTCGGCCACCTCCTGGGCGTCGTTGAACGACGCCGGCCCGATCACCACCGGCTTGGAGCTGCCCACCGGCAGCGGGCGCACGACCGCGCCGCCGCGTGACCGGCCGGAGCCCGACCCGGAGGAGCCACCGGCACCCCCGCCGGACGACGACGCGGACCGGCGGGACGCCGGCCGGGCCTCCCCGCCGCCGTCGCGGTCGTGCGTGCCGGCCACGGCGAGCGCGCCGCCGTTGCCGTTCGTCGTCGGGGCGTGGTCGTCACCGGAGGTCGGGGTCAGCGTGCGGACCGAACCCGACGGCTCGTGGTCGCGCGCCGCGTCACCGGGCCGGCGCACCACGGGCCGTGGCGACATGCGCGCCTGCTCGCCGGTGGCATCGAAGTCGTCGTACTCGTCGTCGGGGCCCAGCCCCAGGTAGAGCATCGCCTTGCGCCACATCGATGCCATGTGTCCTCCACCGGCCGGAAGTGAACCCTAGTGTCGCGCCCCACCTGCGACGGGACGCGGACCGAACAGCCCGCGGCCGACCCGCACGAGCGTGGCGCCCTCGGTCAGCGCCACCTCGAGGTCGTCGGACATCCCCATCGACAGCTCGGACAACCCCAGCCGATCCCGCAGCTCACGCGCTGCGGCAAACGCCGACCGGGCCCCGTCGAGGTCACCGGCCGGCGCCATGGTCATGATCCCCCGCACGTCGAGGTCGAGGTCGACCAGCCCCTCGACCACCGCCGGCGCCATCGCCGGCGGGCATCCGCCCTTCGTCTCCTCACCGGACGTGTTCACCTGCACCAGCACCGCCGCTCCGGGCGCGCAACGGGCGATCTCCGCCCCGAGCGAGAGCCGGTCGACGCTGTGCCACAGCGTGACGAGCGGCGCTGCCCTGCGCACCTTGTTGCGCTGGAGCCGGCCGATGGCGTGCCACCGCGGCCACACCGTGCGGTCGGCGTCGGCCTCGATGGCGGCCGCCTTGTCGGCCAGCTCCTGGATGTAACTCTCGCCGCAGTCGAGCAGGCCCGCGTCGAGGGCGGACCGCACGACGTCGGCCCCGAAGCCCTTGGTGACCGCGACCAGGGTGACCCGGTCGGGGTCGGGGGCGTGGTCCCGGATGCGGGCGCGCACGTCGGCCAGGCGCGCGACGAGGTCGTCGCCCACCCCTACTTGAGGAACGACGGCACGTCGAACTCGTCGTCGCCGTCGAGGTCGAGGTCGTCGACCGACGGCGGCCGGGTGAGCGCCTCGAGCTCGTCGTCCACCCGCGAGCCGTTGGCGCGGGACAGCGAGTGGCCCCGGGAATTGTCGCCGTCGACCCACCGGTCGAACCCGGCGGCGATCACCGTGACCCGCACCTCGTCGCCCATCTCGTCGTCGATGATCGACCCGAAGATGATGTTCGCGTCGGGGTGGGCGACCCCGTGGATGACCTCGGCCGCCTCGTTGACCTCGAAGAGCCCGAGGTCGCTGCCGCCGGCGATCGTGAGCAGGATGCCCCGGGCGCCCTCGATCGAGGCCTCCAGCAGCGGGCTGGAGATGGCGTTGCGGGCGGCCTGCAGCGACCGGCCCTCGCCCGAGCCGTAGCCGATGCCCATGAGCGCCGAGCCGGCGTTGCTCATGATCATCTTCACGTCGGCGAAGTCGGTGTTGATGAGGCCGGGCGTGGTGATCAGGTCGGTGATGCCCTGCACCCCCTGGAGCAGCACCTCGTCGGCCATCTTGAAGGCGTTCACCATCGACGTCTTCTCGTTGGACACGGTGAGCAGCCGGTCGTTGGGGATGACGATGAGGGTGTCGACCTTCTCCTTCAGGCGCTGGATGCCCTGCTCGGCCTGCACGGCCCGGCGGCGGCCCTCGAACGAGAACGGGCGGGTGACGACACCGATGGTCAACGCACCGATGCTCTTGGCGACCTCGGCTACGACTGGTGCCCCCCCAGTGCCCGTGCCGCCACCCTTCCCGGCGGTGATGAAGACCATGTCCGCGCCCTTGAGGATCTCCTCGATCTCGTCGCGGTGCTCCTCGGCCGCCTGCCGCCCGACCTCGGGGTCGCTGCCGGCGCCGAGGCCCCGGGTCAGCTCCCTGCCGATGTCCAGCTTGGCGTCGGCGTCGCTCATCAACAGCGCCTGGGCGTCGGTGTTGATGGCGATGAACTCGACGCCCTTCAGCCCGGCGTCGATCATTCGGTTGACGGCGTTGACGCCGCCGCCCCCGATCCCGACCACCTTGATCACGGCCAAGTAGTTCTGGGGATTGCCGGCCATGCGTCGTGCCACCTCACATCTCGGGGGTTCGCGGGGAGACTTCGGCTCGTCCGGACCGCCATGGCACCCGGACAGGTCGCCTGAAGCTACCAAGGCCGGAGTCCCCCTCGACACCGGCTTAAGTTAAGGTTAAGGTCAATACTTTTCCTCAACCTCTGGTAGTTCTCGCAGACTACGAACACCCCCCGTTGCGGGTCAAGGCCGGGCTGCCAGGAACCCGAACATCCAGGGTCTCCAGGCACCCGGTGTCCACCTGATCGAGCACAGTCTCGACCGCGGTGAGCTTGGCGTCGACGCGGTCGGCCGAACCGAAGCGCACGGTGCCCCCCTCGACCAGCGCGGCGTCCAGCTCGGTCGACACCGAGGCGACGACGCCGGGCAGGCGCTCCCGGGCGGCCAGCGCCACAGACAGGGCGTCGCGGGCGTCCGGCGGCAGCCGCTCACCCTCGGCCACCCGGCCGTCGACGCCGGTGAGCGTGACGGGCCCGCCGTCGGCCGGCAGCGCCTCGGTCCCCGCGGGCTCGATCGCCAGCACCCGGCCGCTGTCGTCGACGAGGGCGACGCGCGCCTCGGTGACCTGGATCATCGCGGCCGGCTCCCGCTCGTGGACCTCGATGCGGACCGTGGCGGGCCAGGCCCGGACGACCCGTACCCGGCCGATCCACGCCAGGCGCGCGACCCGGCGGGCGGCCGCGCCGCCGTCGACGCCGACCATGGGGTCGCCCCGCTCGATCCCGGCCGCCCGGACGACCTGGGCCTCGCCGGTCCGCTGCGCGCCCGTCACGGTGACGTGGTCGACGTCGAGCACCGGCGAGCGTGTGGCGGCCAGCGACCCGACCGCCACGGCGAGGACCGCCAGGACGAGCGTCGCCCGCCGCAGTCGCCGGCGCCCGACCTCCCGCCGCACGCCGATCCGCCGGGACCGCATGCGCGGATCGACGACGACCTCGGCCGCCTCGGCGCCGGCGGCGTCGCCGCTGCCCTCGCCGGTGCCGCCCGAGGCCTCGTCCTTCGGTCCGTCGTCCGCCACCGCCGAACCCTCAACCCTTGATCTCTACGTCAGGTTCAGGGTGAGGGTTGGTGAACCCCACCAGCCTCGTCTCGGGGACGAGGTCGACGCCGCAGTGGTCGCGCACCCGGCGGCGCACTTCGACCATGAGGGCCACCACGTCGTCGGCCGAGCCGCCGGGGTCGGCCTGGAAGAAGTTGGCGTGCTTGGTCGACACCTCGGCGCTCCCCCGGCGCAGGCCCTTGCACCCGGCGGCGTCGATCAGGCGGCCGGCCGAGTCGCCCGGCGGGTTGGTGAACACCGAGCCGGCGTTCTGGCCGCCCGGCTGGTTCTCGCGGCGCCAGGCGACGATCTCGGACAGCGTCCGCTCGCCCGCCGCCCGGTCCCCCGGCGCCAGCGCGAGGGTGGCGGAGACCACCACGGCGCCCGGCCCCACGGCCGAGCGCCGGTACCCGAGCGCCAGGTCGGCAGCCGGGACCACACGGCCCGCTCCGTCGCCCCCCGCGGCCAGGTCGACCAGCGTGGCGTCGACCAGCGTCGCCGCCATGTCCGACCCGTGGCCGCCGGCGTTCATCCGCACGGCGCCACCGATCGAGCCGGGCACGCCGACCGCCCACTCGAACCCGGTGAGGCCGGCCCGCACGGTCTGGCGGGCGACGACCGGCAGTGGTGCTGCGCCTCCCGCCCGCGCCTCGACGCCGGCGATGTCGACGGCGGCGTAGGCCGGTCCCAGCAGCAGCGCCAGGCCGGGGAACCCGGCATCGGCCACGAGCAGGTTCGATCCGCGACCCACGACCAGCGTCGGCACGCCGGTGGCGTGGACCACGGCGGCCACCGCGGCCAGGTCGTCCGGGCCGCCGGCCTCGACGAACAACGCCGCCGCCCCACCGACCTTGTAGGTCGTGAGCGGCCCGAGCGGCCGATCCCGCTCGGCCAGGGCGCCGAGGCGCGCCGCGGCGTCGGCGAGGGCGGCGGCCGCGGGTGCGCCCACGCCCGGGGTCACCGCCGGTCCTCGAGCTGGGCCACGATGCGGGGCGCGAGCGCCGTCAGGTCGCCGGCCCCGAGCGTCAGGCACAGGTCGCCGGGCCGGAGCACGGCCCGCAGCCACAGCAGCACATCGTCGAGCGACGGCAGCCAGGCGAGCGACGCCCAGGGATGCTCGTCCAGCACCGCCTCGACGATCAGCTTGCCGGACACGCCGGGGCGGGGGTCCTCGCCCGCGGGGTAGACGTCGGTCACGGCGAGCAGGTCGGCGTCGACGAAGGCGTCCGCGAAGTCGCGCCACAACGCGGCGGTGCGGCTGTAGCGGTGGGGTTGGAACACGGCGACGACCCGCTGCCACGGGCCCCACGCGGCCGCGGCGAGCGCGGCGGCGACCTCGGTCGGCAGGTGGTCGTAGCTGTCGACCACGGTGACGCCGCCGGCCTCGCCCCGCAGCTCGAACCGGCGGGCCACCCCGGAGAAGGCCGCCAGCGCGGCGGCCCCCTCGGCCAGCGGGACGCCGAGCCCGTGGGCGACCGCCAGCGCCGCGGCCGCGTTGCGGGCGTTGTGGACCCCGGGCGCGGCTGGCAGGACGACCTCGGCCCGCTCGTCGGCGTGCGCCAGCGCGAAGCGCACGCCGGTACCGGCCGGGGCCGGATCGACGATGCGGTAGTCGGCGGCCTCGTCGGTCCCGTAGGTGACCGGCCGCGCCGCCGCCGGTACGAGCGCCCGGGCGCCCGGGTCGTCGAGGCACAGCACGGCGGGGCCGGGCAGCGCGGCGACGAACCGCCGGAAGCCGTCGTAGAGCGCGGCCTCGCCGCCCCAGTTCTCCAGGTGGTCGGGCTCGACGTTGGTCACCACCGCCGTCTCGGCGCCGAGCGACAGGAACGTGCCGTCGCTCTCGTCGGCCTCGACGACCAGAGGTCCGGTCCCGCCCCAGGCGGCGCTGCGGCCGAGGTGGTCGATGGCCGCGCCCACCACCCAGCCGGGGTCGCGCCCGGTGCCGGCGAGGATCGTGGCCACGAGCGCGGAGGTCGTCGTCTTGCCGTGGGTGCCGGCCACGGCCACGGTCCGGCGGACGGCGCACAGCCCGGCCAGCGCGGCGGCTCGGTGGACGACCGGCACGCCCCGCGCCCGGGCGGCGACGACGTCCGGGTCGTCCTCCCGGGTGGCGGTCGACGTGACCACGGCGACGACGCCGTCGTCGAGCGGCGGCCGCTCGGGCCCGGTCGTCACGGCGACGCCGGCGTCGGCCAGCATGGCGAGGAACGGCGTCGTCGCGGCCGGGTCGTGCCCGCTCACGCGGTGCCCGCTCTCGGCCAGCAGCGTGGCCACGGCGCTCATCCCGGCCCCGCCGACGTTGGTCACGTGCAGCCGCCGGGGGGCCGACAGGTCGAGCGCCGCCACCGGCCGCAGCTCAGCCACGGGCGTGCTCCTCGGCCAGCGCGGCGATGTCGGCCGCCGCGTCCGGGCGGGCCACCGTGCGGGCCGCCCGGCCCATCGCCGCCAGGCGCGCGGGGTCCGCCAGCAGAGCGTCGACCTCGGCCGTCAGCCGGGCGCCGTCGAGCTCGCTGTCGGGGACCACCACCGCCGCCCCCGCCTCGGCCATGAAGCGGGCGTTGGCCGTGTGGTGGTCGCCCGTGACGTGGGGCGAGGGGACCATCAGCGCCGGCAGGGCGGCCGCCGCCAGCTCGAACGTCGTGCTCGACCCGGCCCGGCAGACCGCCACGTCGGCGGCGGCCATCGCCGTGGGCATGTCGTCCTCGTAGCGGACGGCCTGGTAACGAAGCGCGGCGGTGGGCGGGACCGGCGGTCCGGCCGCGGTGATCTCGTCCCAGTCGCGGGTGCCGACCACGTGGCGCACGTGCAGGTCCGCCCGGTCGGCCCAGCGAGCCGCGGCCTCGCGGGCCGCCCGGTTGATCCGCAGGGCCCCCAGCGAGCCGCCGAAGATCAGCACCACGCGCCGGCCCGGCTCGACGTCGAGCTTGGCACGGGCGGGCCCGGCGTCCCGGTCGCGGTCGATCGCCAGCATCTCGGCCCGCACCGGGGTGCCCGTCACCACGGCCCGGCGCAGGGGCGTGCCGGGGAACGCCACCGCGCTGGCCTTGGCGAACGGGGCCACGAGCCGGTTGGCCGCCCCCGGCGCCACGTTGGCCTCGGCGACCACCACCGGCACCCGGCGCACCACCGCCGCCAGCGCGCAGGGCACGCTGGCGTAGCCGCCCACCGACACGACCACCCGCGGCCGCCGGTCGCCGACCAGGCGCCAGGCCCGGCCGAACGCCACCGTCAGCGCCGCCAGCGACCGCACGTTCTGCCAGCTGAGCCGGCGCTGGAGGCCCCGGCCGGGCAGCAGCGTCAGCGCGAACCCGGCCTCGGGCACGAGCCGGGCCTCGATCCCCCGCTCGCTGCCCACGAACTCGACCGACGCCGCCGGGTGCCCGCGGTCGACCAGCGCCCGGCCGATCGCCAGCGCCGGCTGGACGTGCCCCGCGGTCCCGCCCCCGGCGATCAGCGCGAAGCAGCGCTGGGCGTGGCGGCCGCGGCCGCGTGAGCTCATGCGCGGCCGGCCCCCCGGCGCCCGCCGATCGGGCGGACCGTGGCCTGGCGGGCCACCGACAGCAGCAGCCCCGCGCCGGCCATGCCGAACACCAGCGACGACCCGCCAGCGCTCACGAACGGCAGCGGGACGCCGGTGATCGGCAGGATCCCGATGACCGCCCCGATGTTGACGAACGCCTGCACGCAGAACCAGGCGGTCACGCCGCTCGCCAGCAGCAACCCGAAGCGATCGGGCGCGTGCAGGGCGATGCGGATGCCGACGAGCCCCAGCAGCACGAACAGCGCCACCACCGCCACGGCCCCGACCAGGCCGAGCTCCTCGCCGATCACCGCGAAGATGAAGTCGGAGTGGGCGTAGGGCAGGAACCCCCACTTGGCCGTGCCCGCCCCCAGCCCCTTGCCGAACAGGCCGCCGTTGGCCAACCCGACCAGCGACTGGATGTTCTGGTAGCCCTTGTCCATCGGGTCGGCCCACGGGTCGAGGAACGTCAGCACGCGTGCCCGCCGGTAGGGCGCGGCCAGGGCCAGCGCGGTCGCCGCCCCGATGCCGAAGGTCGCCCAGCCGGCGAGCGGCGCCAGCGGCGCCCCGCCGACGTAGCACAGCGACAGGGCGACGGCGGCGATCACGATCGTGGTGCCCAAGTTGGGCTGGAGCATGACCAGCGTCGCCACCAGTGCCAGGACGACGATGACCGGCCGCAGGGTCGCCTTGGTGTTGCGCATCACCGCGGCCCGCCGCGACAGCAGGTCGGCCACCCACACGAGCAGGGCCAGCTTGGCGACCTCGGACGGCTGGAAGGTCAGCGAGCCGACGCCGATCCACCGGGTCGCGCCGTTGGCGCCGACGCCGACGCCGGGGACCAGCACCAGCACCAGCAGCACGATCGACAGCAGGAGGAACGGCGCGCCGATGCGCCGCCACCGGTGGTAGTCGACCCGGGCCACGACGACGAGCGCCACCGTGCCCGCCGCGGCCCAGGCCGCCTGGCGCACGACGAAGTACCACGACGACCCGTAGTCGTCGAGGGCGATCACCGACGAGGCCGACATCACCATGACCAGGCCCAGCAGGTTGAACACCGCCACCAGGAAGGCGAGCGCGAGGAACAGGCCGGAGCGCTCGTCCCGGGGTCGCACGGTCCGGGCCGTGGGGTGCCGGCCACGGGAGGCGACCTTGCCGTCGACCGCGCCGTCGACGGTGCCGTCGACGGTGGTGGTCATGCGCTCGGCCCCGCGCGTCGCATCCCCCAAGCCTCGCCCACGGGCGCCCGCCGGGAGGTGGACCCCCTCACGATCCGGTGATCCCGGCCGAGATCGAGTCGGCGTAGAACAGGCCGAGCGCCACCGCCATCGACATGATCGCCAGGATCCAGAAGCGGATCATCACGGTGGTCTCCGGCCACCCGCCCAGCTCGAAGTGGTGGTGCACGGGCGCCATCCGGAACACCCGCCGCCCGAACATCCGGAAGCTGCCGACCTGCACGATCACCGACAGCGTCTCGAACACGAACAGGGCGCCGATGATCGGGAGCAGCAGGATGATGTTGAGCGTCAGCGCGAGCGTGGCCAGCCCGGCGCCGATCGCCAGCGCCCCGGTGTCGCCCATGATGATCTGGGCCGGCGGGGCGTTCCACCACAGGAAGCCGGTGATCGCCCCCGTCATCGCGGCGGCGATGACCGCCAGGTCCAGGGCGTGGTTGATGTCGTACACGTTCGGGTGACGGAACGCCCAGAAGGCGATGACGGTCACGGTGATGAAGGCGAACACCGCAGAGCCGCCGGCCAGGCCGTCGAGCCCGTCGGTGAGGTTGACCGCGTTGGTCGTGGCCGCGATCAGCAGCACCGCCAGGATCACCCACCCGACCTGGGTCAGCTGCCAGCCCGGCTGGTTCCAGCGGGTGAAGCTCAGCGTGGTCTCGACGTCGGTCCAGGCCACGCAGGCCACGGAGAAGCCGACCGCCACCACGAGCAGCCCGGCCATCTTGGCCCGCTTGGACAGCCCGAGGTTGCGCTCGTTGGAGACCTTGATCCAGTCGTCGAACGCGCCGACCACGCCGGCGCCGGCGATGGCGAGCATGACCAGCACCCCGCTGCGGGTGAAGACGAGGCCGCCGTGCACGTGCGCGGCGGCGTAGCCGAACACCGCGGCGACGACGATCGCCACGCCGCCCATCGTCGGCGTGCCCGCCTTGACCTGGTGGCCGTCGGGCACGTCGTCGTGGATGGGCTGGCCGATGCGGTGGGCCCTGAGCCAGCCGATCAGGTAGTAGGTGCCGAGCAGCGACAGCACGAGGCTGATCGCGCCGGCGGACAGGAGCGGGACCACGTCTCTACCGGTTGCCTTTCGTCGCCGGGGCGTGGGCGAGCGCCGCCCGGGCCTCGACGCGATCGTCGAAGGGGACGGTCCGGTCACCGGCCGTCTGGGTCGTCTCGTGTCCCTTGCCCGCGATCAGGACGACGTCGCCGGGGCCGGCGGCCGCCACCGCCGCCTCGATGGCCCGCCGGCGGTCGGGCTCGACCGCCACGGGCGAGCCGGGCGGGACCCCGGCCTCGACGGCGGCGATGATGGCCAGCGGATCCTCCGAGCGGGGGTTGTCGGAGGTGATCACCACCCGGTCGGCCAGCCGGGACGCGACCTCGCCCATGAGCGGCCGCTTGGCGGCGTCGCGGTCGCCCCCGCAGCCGAACACCACCGCCAGCCGGCCGCCGCGGCCGACCAGCTCGCGGGCGGCCCGCAGGGCCTGCTCGAGGGCGTCGGGCTTGTGCGAGTAGTCCACCAGCACCGTGAACGGCTGGCCGGCGTCCACGGGCTCGAACCGCCCGGGCACCGGCGGCGCCGCCCCGAGGCCCCGGGCGATGGCGGCCGGCTCGACACCGAGGGCGAGCGCGGCCGTGGCCGCGCCGAGGGCGTTGGCGACGTTGAACCGCCCCGTGAGCCGGAGCGCGACGTCCTCGCCCCGCCACCGGAACCGGGCGCCCCCGGGCGTCAGGACGACGTCGCCCGCGTCGGCCAGGCCGTAGGAGTGCAGCTCCAGGTCGCCGCGCCGGGAGAGCTCGTCGCACAGCCGCCGGCCCCAGGCGTCGTCGACGCACACGACGGCCCGGTCGGTGAAGGCGGGCGTGAACAGCCGGGACTTGGCGGCGAAGTACGCCTCCATCGTTCCGTGGTAGTCGAGGTGCTCGGGCGACAGGTTGGTGAACAGGGCCACCGCGAAGCGGACGGCGTCGACCCGGTGCTGGTCCAGCCCGTGGGACGAGACCTCCATCGCCACGGCCGCGTCGCCCCGCCGCCGGCGGTCGGCCAGGAGCGCCTGCAGCTCGGGTGCCTCGGGCGTGGTGCGGGCGCCCGAGAGCGTGCCGATGACCCCGCACGGGCGGCCGGCGGTGGACAGGACGGCCGCGACCAGGTGGGTCGTCGTGGTCTTGCCGGCCGTGCCGGTCACGCCGACCACGGCCAGGTCACGGGACGGATGGTCCCAGAACGCGGCGGCGAGCGGGCCCATGGCGGCCCGCACGTCGGCCACGACCAGCTGGGGGGCGTCGAGCGCCAGCGGATGGTCGACCACGAGGGCCGCCGCGCCCGCGGCCAGCGCCGCCGGCGCCAGGTCGTGGCCGTCGGCCCGGCTGCCCCGCACGCAGCAGAACAGCGCGCCGGGCCGCATGTCGACCGTGGCGTGGACGACAGCGGTCAGGTCCGGATCGCGGTCCGGCCCGGCCGTGCCGGCCCTTACCGCGTCGACGGCGGCGGCCAGATCGCGGAAGCGCACCCGGTCAGCCCCCGGGGGGCAGCGGCGTGCCGTCGGGCGCAGTCGGCGGCGGCGCCCCGGTCGCCGGCACCGTGGCCCCGGCATCGGGCGGCGCCTCGGCCGGCACCGGCTCGGTCACCGGCGGCTCGGTCGGCGGGGGCGCGGTCGTCGGCGCGGCCGCGGGGGTGGCCCGGACCGGCGCGCTGCCACCGCCGATCGTGGCGACCGGCCCGGCGGTCGGCGGGATGCCGAGCAGCCGCAGCGCGTGCCGGCCGATCTCGGCGAAGGCCGGCGCCACCACCTGGGCCGCGTACGGCGAGGTGGTCGGCTCGTCGATGACCACGATGATCGACAGCTGGGGGTCCTCGGCCGGGAGGAACCCGGCGAAGGTGGAGATGTAGTGGTAGTTCCCGGCGTCGTCGGTATAGCCGCCGCCGGGCTGGGGCTTGCGGGCCGTGCCGGTCTTGCCGGCGGCCTCGTAGCCCTCGATGGCGGCGGCGCGGCCGGTCCCGGATGCGATCACCTGCGTGAGCATGGCACGCATCGCAGCCGCCGTCGTCGGCGAGACCACCCGCCGGGAGTGCCCGGGCCCGACCTCGTGGCGCTTGCCGTCCTCGTCGACGGTGGCGCGCACGAGGCGCGGCGGCAGGTAGACGCCGTCGTTGGCGATGACGTTGTAGGCGTAGAGCATCTGCATGGCGGTGACGGAGATCCCCTGGCCGATCGGGATCGACCCGATCGACGTCCCCGACCAGTCGGCGAGGTCGAGCAGCTGACCATGCTCCTCGTGCGGCAGGCCGAGCCCGGTCGAGCGATCGAACCCGAAACGGCGAAGGTACTCGTCCAGGCGCTCCGCCCCCAGGCGCTGCGCGATCTCGATGGTGCCCACGTTCGACGACTTGGCGAGGATGTCGGTGACGGTCAGCGGTCCCGCGTGCGAGTCGTAGTAGGTGTGGTCGGCCACCCGCAGGGCGCTGGGCACGTTGATGATCTGGTCGGGCGTGACCACGCCC
This sequence comes from uncultured Acidimicrobiales bacterium, assembly GCA_963739835.1. Taxonomy (GTDB): domain Bacteria; phylum Actinomycetota; class Acidimicrobiia; order Acidimicrobiales; family VFJN01; genus ZC4RG19. Next base: position 307,034 of record CAVUBW010000024.1, on the reverse strand, counting down.
TCCTCGATCGCCGCCGACAGCGTGATCAGCTTGTTCACCGAGCCCGGCTCGTAGTTGGCCGTCACGGCCATGTCGTTGCCCGAGTTGACGACGGCCCCGGTGGTGGGGTCGCGCTCCTGGTTGGCCATGGCCAGGATCTCGCCAGTCCGAGGGTCCGACACGATCGCCATGCCGCCCTGGCCGCCGACGGTCGCGATCTGGTTGGCCAGGATCCCCTCGACGGTGAACTGGAGGCTGCTGTCGATCGTCAGCACGAGGTCGTCGCCGGGCACGGCGGGGTCGATCTGGTGGCGCCCGGCCGGGATCGTGCGGCCCGCCGGATCGCGCTCGACGATCAGCGTCCCGTTGCGCCCGGTGAGGCGGTCGTCGTAGGCCTCCTCGACGCCCGACAGGCCCTCGTTGTCGACGCCGACCTCGCCGATCAGCGCCCGGCCCATGTCGCCGGCCGGCATGAACCGCGCCTGCTCGGCGAACGTCAGCACGCCGTCGATGTGCAGCGCCCGCACGGCCTCGGCCGTGTCGTCGTCGACCTGGCGGGCCAGGTAGACGAACCGCCCGCCCTCGGCCAGCCTGGCCGCCAGCGCCGCGGGGTCCTGCCCGAGGACCGGGCCCAGCTCGGCCGCCACCTGCGTGGGCGCCACGATCACGCTGGGGTCGGCGGCGACCGTCGAGCGGGGGATCGAGATCGCCAGGTCCTTGCCGTTGCGGTCGAAGATCGACCCGCGGCCGCCGGACACCTCGATCGGCCGGATGCGCTGCTCGTCACCGTAGGCGACGTACCGGTCGGCCCCCAGGACCTGGACGTACGCGAGGCGGACGACCACGGTCGCGAACAGCAGGATCAGGACGCCGAGCAGGCCGAGCGAGCGGCTGCGGGGATCCGCGCGGCGGCGCCGGCGGCCGCGCTTCGCGGCGGGGCGGCGCGTCGCCGCGGTCGACGACGGGCGCCGGGGCCGGGTGCGATCCGACTCGGGGCGCGCCCTCGCAGTGGTCCGGGTCGCGGTCCGGGCGCTGGTGCCGGAGCGGCGGGTCGCCGTCTTGTTCGTGCGGCTCGTCTTCGTCGCTCCCCGGCCCTCGTCGCGGCGGCGGGAACGGTTCGCCGGTCCGGGGCGGGGCGAGCCTCCGCCCCGGGGGGTCACGGAGCGCCCTCGAGGTAGGGCTTGACGCGCGCCGCGCTGGTGTCGGTGGACTCGACGGGCTCGGGGGCCGTGGTCGCGGTGGGCGCCGGCTGCTCGGGCGTGAGCCACACGGTCTCGCCGGCGGGAACCATGCCCAGGTCGTTCTGGGCCTCGCTCTGGATCCGCTGCGGCGAAGACAGCTCGGCCACCTCCAAGCGCAGCTTCTCGTAGCGGGCCTGCTCCGCGGCCACCCGGCGGTCGAGCTCGTCGACCGAGGCCTGGTTCTGGATCAGGAGGGCGTGGCACACCGCCACCCCGAACAGCGCGACGAAGCCGATCACCGTCAGCACGACGCCGAGGCGGGGGCTCAGCCGCAGCGATCGCCGCGAGGGCAGCACCAGCCGCAGGTGGCGGCGGGGGGCGTCCTCGTCGCGGCGCCGCCGGGGCGCGGCCGCAGGCAGGCGGACGACTCGGACACCGGCCATCACGCCACCTCCGGGAGGTCGAGCTTCTCGATAGCCCGCAGGCGGGCGGCCTCGGCGCGGGGGTTGGCCGCGACCTCGTCCGCCCCGGGGCGCCAGGCGCCGCGGCGCAGCAGCCGGGCCACCGGGTGGACGCCGGGCGGGGTGGGCAGGTGGGCCGGGCCGGTCCAGCCGCCGGTCTCGGCGTTCCGGAACCGGTCCTTGACGATGCGGTCCTCGCCCGAGTGGTAGGCGATGGCCACGCAGCGCCCGCCGGGCACCAGCGCGTCGATGGCGTCGTCGAGCGTCCCGGGCAACACGGCCAGCTCGTCGTTGACGGCGATGCGGATGGCCTGGAACGTGCGCCGGGCGGGATGGCCGGACGCCTTGCGGCGGGCGGGCGCGGGGATGGCGGCGCCGACGATGTCGGCCAGCTCGGCGGTCGTGGCGATCGGCCGGTGCCCGACGATGGCGTGGGCGATGCGGCGGGCATAGCGCTCGTCGCCGTAGGCCCGCAGCAGGCGGGCCAGCTCGGCCTCGTCGGCCCCGTTGACCAGATCGGCGGCGCTGGGGGCGCGGGTCGGGTCCATGCGCATGTCGAGCGGGCCGTCCTGGCGGAAGCTGAAGCCCCGCTCGGGCCGGTCCAGCTGGGGCGAGCTGACGCCCAGGTCGAACAGGGCGCCGCTGGCCCCGGCGTGACCGAGGTCGGGGAGCACCTCGGCCAGCACCTCGGCCAGGCGGTCGAAGCGGGTGCGGCGCACGGCGAACCGGTCGCCGAAGCGGGCCAGGCGGGCCGAGGCGGCGGCGACGGCGTCGGGGTCCTGGTCGAGCCCGACGATCGACAGGTGGGGGTGGGCCTCCAGCAGCGCCTCGGCGTGGCCGCCGCCGCCGAGCGTGGCGTCGACGACCACGCCCGGGGGCACGGGGGCGAACAGCTCGACCACCAGGTCGACCAGCACCGGGCGGTGCGCGAACTCGGGTGCGGTCCCGCTCACCGCCGGGCCTCCGGGCCGGGGGCGCCCGCCGGGATGTCTCCCCGGGTCGGGCTCGGTGGGGGGCTAGCGGAGATGGGGCCGTCCACCGCACCGGCCAGGGGCCGGCGGGCGAGCGGGACCGCACCGTGGTGGGCTGAGAGGGAAGGGCGGGACGGGATCACAGCTTGAGGTCCCTCGCCGCCTGGCGGAGGGCTGCGTCGGGGCCCTCGGGGATCGACTCCATGCGCCGGTCCCAGCGGTCGCGGGCCCAGACGCCGAGCCGGCTCCGGGCGCCGACGACCATGACCGGGCCGGCGAGCTCGGCGAAGGCCCGCAGCGTCTTCGGCACCACGATGCGGCCCTGGGCGTCGGGCTGGACCGGGAACGTCGCGGCCACGAACGCCTCGGCCGCCTCCTCGGCGACGATGCCGAGGCCGACCGCGTCGTCCCAGCGGGCGAACACGGCGTCGATGGCCTCGTCGGGCCAGAGCCCGAGGCAGCCGTCGAGCGGGCCGACGTAGGCGCCGAGCGCGAGCCGGGGGCGGAACGGCGCGGGCAGGACCAGCCGGTTCTTGTCGTCGATCGAGTGGTCGAACGAGCCCGTGAAGACGCGCGGACCCGCCGGGCGCACGGGTGCCTCGACTGCACCGACAACCTCGGGGGGTCCGCCACTGCTCTCCACTTCGTGGGAAATTACCCCACCCTGCCCCGCACTACAAGGACACCCGGGGCGGCCGCGGTCAGGCGACCCACGCGCCGGCGCGGATCACGGTGCGGCCGGCCAGCTCGTTCTCCTCCCGCCAGGCGAGGATCTGGCGGGGCGCCAGCTGGAGCCACAGGTAGTCCGGGTCGGGCGCCGGGTCCCACTCGACGTGGTCGGCGAACGCCGTGGTCGCCCCCTCGGCCAGGTCGGCGGCCTCGACGATCCGCACCGGGCCGGTGACGAGCACGACGTCCCGCAGCCCGCCGAGCGCCGCCCGGGCGCGGGGACGCTCTCGCAGGTTGGCGACGGTCCGGCTCGACCGCAGCGTGGACATGACGATCCGCTCGCCGTGCCAGGCGAACGACAGCGGGACGAGGTGGACCTCGCCGTCCGCCGACGCCGTGGCCAGCCACAGGTCGATGTCGTCGGCGAGGTGCGCGAGCACGTCCCGCCGGCGCTCGGCGGTCGGTCTCGGCGGCGGCGGCGTCGGTGGCATGGCGGCTCCTCCCCGGGAGTCGTGCGGTGGGTCAGGGCGGCAGGTGGCTCAGCAGGGCGGCGACGAGGTCGGCCGGTTCCGCGCCCGTGCCGGCCGCGCCGGCGGCGACGGCCCGGCGGCCGTCGCCGTCGAGGCGCAGCAGCCGGGCCAGCGGGTCCGGGTCGTAGCGGCGGTAGGCGGCGCACTGGAACCGGGCGGCGGCCCGCGTCCGGCGCTGGCTGATCCCGACGAGCTTGCGGCGGTCGTCGCCCCCGACGGTGACCTCGCCGGCCCCGACGGTCGCGAAGCACACCAGCCGCCCGAGCGGGCCGCAGGCGAGCGCCCCCGTGTGCACCTCGGTGCCGGGCGTGCCGAGGTCGGCCAGCGCGGCCTGCCAGGCCCGGCCCAGCCAGAGGGCGGCCCGGCCGACGTCGTCGTCCCACAGCGGGTCGCCGGCGGGCACGATGACGTCGACCCAGGCGGTCTCGGCCGGATCGACCAGCACGGCGCCCCCGCCGGACCGGCGGCGCACGACGTCGACGCCGAGCGCCGCCGCGGCCGGGCCGTCGGCGAGGTCGTCGCCCTGGGTCGAGCCGAGCACGAGCGCCGGCGCGGACGCCTCCAGCACCCAGACGGCCCGTCGGGCGGGGTCGGGCACGTGCTCGGCGTGCAGCTCCCCCGCCGGCGCCCGCAGGCGGCGCACCTCCCACCCCGGCGGCGGGGGCGGGGTCACGCGGCGATCTGCAGGTACGGCGTCCAGCTGTCGGGGACGGGCCCGACGGCGAACGTCAGCCAGCTCGTGCCCCGGGGGGCGGCGGGCGGGTGGCGGAGGCTCATCGACGTCTCGTGCAGCAGCCGGTCGCGCTTGCGCACGTTGCAGGGACGGCAGGCGGCGACCACGTTGTCCCACGTGTGGGCGCCGCCCCGGCTGCGCGGCACCACGTGGTCGATGCTCTCGGCCGGCCCGTCGCAGTACTGGCAGCGGTGCCCGTCGCGGGCGAACACCGAGCGGCGGTTGAGCGGCGTGTTCCACCGGTAGGGCACCCGCACGAAGCGCCGCAGCCGCACGACGGACGGCACGGCCATGACGAGGTGGGCCGAGTGCATGAGCGAGTCACTGGCGTGCACCATCTCGGCGGTCTCGGCCAGGACGAGCACCACCGCCCGCCGGTCGCTGACGACACAGAGCGGCTCGAACGTGGCGTTCAGCACCAGCGCCCGGGTCATGGCGCCAAACGCTACAGGCACCGACGGGCGTTCGGTCGCCGTTTAGGGGCCCACCAGCAGCCCGATCACCGGCGCCGGGACTCGGCCCGGCACCACCGGAGGTAGGTGACGAGATCGCCTGGCTCGGGCACCTGGTCACCCTCCCCGCCGTAGGCGGTCTGCATCCGGAACCGCAGGTACGCCGGTGCCGGCAACGGCAGGAACGGCCGCCGCCGCCACCATCCGGGCGCCGCCAGCACGAGCGCCTGCCGCGCCGCGGTGGCCCACAGCGAGGGATGCCCGGCCACGGCCCGCACGGCGGCCCGGACCCAGGCCGCCTCGCCCGTCACCGCACCCCGCCGCTCGACCGCGTTTTGTACGCGGAATCGGTCGCCAGGGCGACCGATTCCGCGTACAAAAGCTGGTGGCGGGACGCGCGTTGCGCTGTCCTCTCGCGGCGTCACCGCACCCCCACGTCGCGGCCGATGCCCCGCCACCCCAACGCGGCCGCGCCCACGAGCGGGCCCGCGTCGCCGAGGCCCGCGGGAACGATGCGGGCGCCCCGGGCGAACGAGATGCGGGCACGGGCGTCCAGCTCCTCCTGGGCCGCGGCGAAGAACGTGTCGCCGTAGCCCAGCGCCACCGAGCCGGCGACCACGGCCAGGCGGAGGTCCAGCAGGTTGGCGACCGACGCCACGGCGAGGCCAACGAGCGTTCCCGTGCGCCGGCGCACCGCCTCGCCCGCCGCCGCCGGGTCCACGCCCGTGGCCGCGCCGATCGACGGGCCCGAGGCCTCGGCCTCCAGGCAGCCCTGGGCGCCGCAGGCGCACCGGCGGCCGTCGGGCACCACGATCACGTGGCCGACGTGGCCCGGCGTTGCCGCCCTCCCCGTGGAGCAGGCGGCCGTCCAGCACGATCCCGCCGCCCACGCCGGTCGAGACCACCATGGCGATGAAGTTCCGCTCCCCCCTGGCCGCCCCCACCCAGCCCTCGCCGACGGCCAGGGCCTTGGCGTCGTTGTCCACGAACGTGGGCAGGCCGGTCAGCTCGGCCAGGCGGCGGCGCAGGGGGAACTCGCGCCACGCCGGGATGTTCAGCGGGGAGACCGTCTCGCCCCCCGGGGCCATCGGGCCGCCGCTGCCGGCCCCGACCACCACCTCGTCGCCCCGGAGCGTGGCCGACACCAGGCCCGCGAGGACCGCCCACATGTCCTCGGCGGATCCGTCGCGCGGGGGTGGGCGCGGACCGCCGGTCGGTCAGCCGGCCGACGGCGTCGACCCGGGCGACCGCCAGCTTGGTGCCGCCGACGTCGACCGCGAGGGCCGTCCCGGCGGGGGCCTGCAGGTCAGCCTCGGTCACGGCGACGGACCGTACCGCGGCCCGCGCAGTCGGCTTCGGCCCCGGATGCCGTAACCTGTCTTGGCTACCCGCGGCGACGGAGGGAGATCGAGGCTGTGGCCAGCACTGAGACCGCGGCATCCCGGGGGGCGACCTTCTCCGACTACTACGACAGCATCGTCCGCAACATCGAGCGCGTCATCCAGGGCAAGCGCGATGTGATCGAGCTGATGCTGCTCTGCCTCGTGTCGGAGGGCCACCTGCTGCTCGAGGACGTTCCGGGCGTCGGCAAGACCAACCTCGCGAAGTCGCTCGCGGCCTCGATCGAGTGCAGCTTCGGCCGGGTGCAGTTCACGCCGGACCTGCTGCCGTCCGACGTGGTGGGGCTCACCGTCTGGAACCGGGGCGAGAGCAGCTTCGACTTCCGGCCGGGGCCCGTCTTCAACAACATCGTCCTCGCCGACGAGATCAACCGCGCCTCGCCCAAGACGCAGGCCGCGCTGCTCGAGGCGATGGCCGAGGACCAGGTCACCGTCGACGGCGTGACCTACCCGCTCAACCGGCCCTTCATGGTCATCGCCACCCAGAACCCGATCGAGCACGAGGGCACGTACCCGCTGCCCGAGTCGCAGCTCGACCGGTTCCTCATGCGGGTGTCGGTGGGCTACCCCTCCCCCGAGCGCGGAGCTCGAGATCCTCGACGCCCACGGCGACCACGAGCCCCTCGACGACCTCGGCGCGGTTTCTCCCACGAGGACGTCGCCCGCCTGGCCCTGGCGACCCGCCAGGTCCACGTCGCCCCCAGCCTCAAGTCGTACCTGGTCGACGTCGCCCAGGCGACCCGGCGCAGCTCGCACCTGGCGCTCGGCGTGTCGCCCCGGGCGACCCTCGCCCTCCAGCGGGTGGCCCGGGCCCGGGCCGCGGCCGCGGGGCGGGGCTACGTGATCCCCGACGACGTGAAGGCCCTGGCCGTGCCGGTGCTGGCCCACCGGCTCATCGTGACGCCCGAGGCCCAGCTCCAGGGCATCAGCCCCGCCGACGCGCTGCGGCGAGGTGCTGCGGGCCGTGCCGGTGCCGGGCCGGCACAGGACGCGGTGACCCGGTGCTGACCCGCCAGGGATGGCTGTGGCCTGTGGGGCGGGCTCGGGTTGATCGTCGCGGCCCGGCTGCTCGGCATCGCCGAGCTCACCGTGCTCGGCGCCATCGCCCTCGGCCTGGTCGTCGTGGCCGTGCTGTACGTGCGCCTGACCCGGCTCGACCTCCAGGTCGACCGCACCGTCCACCCGTCCTACGTGCACGTCGGGCCAGCTCAGCCGGGTCGAGCTGCGCGGTCCGCAACGTCCGGCCCGCGGCGACCCCGGTGCTGCGGCTGCGCGACCCGGTGTCGGGCACGGCCGGCGCCGAGCTGCTGGTGCCGCCGCTCGACCGCGGGGCGGCGTCGACCGCGTCCTACCGCCTGCCGACCGACCGGCGGGGCATCGTCAAGGTCGGCCCGCTGCGGGTGGTCGTCGGCGACCCCCTGGGGCTCGCACAGGTGTCCACGGCGGCCGCGCCCCAGGTCGAGGTCACCGTCTACCCGGAGATCGACGACATCCGGCCGGTGCCGTTCACCACCGGCAACGACCCGCTCGCCGGCACGCTCCGGCCCAACGCCCTCGGGCGCAGCGGCGATGACTTCTACGCGCTGCGGCCCTACGTGGTCGGCGACGACCTGCGGCGCATCCACTGGCCCTCGACCGCCCGGCACGACGAGCTCCTCGTGCGCCAGCAGGAACAGCCCTGGCAGGGCCGCACCACGGTCCTGCTCGACGTGCGGCGCTCGACCCACGACGCGGCCTCGTTCGAGGCCGCGGTGTCGGCCGCGGCCAGCATCATCACCGCCAACGGCGCCCGCCGCGACCTGGTGCGCCTGGCGTCGACCGACGGTGCCGACTCGGGGTTCGCGGCCGGGGCCGCCCACCTGCAGGCGCTGCTCGAGCACCTCGCGGTGGTCGAGCCCAGCGGCGGGGCGAGCCTGCGGGCGATGCTCGACCTGCTGCACCGCGACGGGCAGGGTGCGCTGGTCGTCGTCGTGGCCCAGACCACCGGCGACGAGCTGGCGTCGACGGCCCGCCTGCGCCAGCGGTTCGGGATGATCACGGTCGTCCAGGTCGAGAAGGGCCGGGTCGCCGCCACCGGGCGCTACGAGCAGCAGCCGGCCGTCGCCGCGGCGCGGGCGTCGCTGATCCGGGTCACCCGCGACACGCCGTTCGCCACAGCCTGGGACCGCGCGATGACGGCGGCCGCGTCGCAGCGGTCGTCGGTCCGCACCGGGAGCGCCGGATGAGCGAGCGCAGCGAGCGAATCATCAGAACAGTGCGTTCCTCGGCACGACGTGCCGATCGCTCACTGCGTGCACCTCGAAGGGTGCACCAGTGAGCACCCGCCCCGCGACCGCCTCATCGTCGCCGACGAGGTCGCGCTGCTGCTGGTGACCGCGGCCGCGATCGTCGGCATGCACCGGCTGTTCGAGGACGGCTCGTACCGGGGCCCCCTCCTGCTCCAGGCGCTCGTGGCGCACGTCGTGGTCACGGTCCTGCGCCGGATCGGCGTCCGGATCGTGCCCGCCGCGATCATCACCGCCGCGGCGGCCGCGCTGTTCATCACCTGGACGCGGTTCCCCGAGACCACCCACTTCGCCCTGCCGACGACCGACACGCTGCGGGCCGCGGGCGACGACCTGCAGGCCGCCTGGCGCCTGTTCGGCAAGGTGCGGGCACCCGCGCCGGTGTCCAACGGCTTCGTCGCGTCGAGCGCGGCGGCGATCTGGGCGCTCGTGTTCGTGGCCGACTGGGCCGCGTTCCGGGTGTCGGCGACGTTCGAGGCGCTGCTGCCCGCGACGACCTTGTTCGTGTTCGCCGCCGCCCTCGGCGGGCCCGGCAGCCCGATCGCCAGCGCCGCCCTGTTCGGCAGCGCCGTGCTGGTGTTCGTCCTCCTCCACCGCACCGCCAACCAGGAGCGCACGTCCCGCTGGGCCGGCGAGCGCCGCGTCCAGGGCCGCTGGTCGCTGCTCGGCACCGGCACCGGGCTGATCGCGCTCGCCGTCGTTGCCGGGGCCGTGGTCGGCCCCCAGCTGCCCGGGGCAGGGGCCGACGCGCTGCTGGCGTGGCGCGACTTCAACCGCAAGCCCCCTGCCCGCATCGTGCCGAGCCCGCTCGTCGACCTGCGCACCAAATGGCTCGACCAGCCCGAGGTCGAGCTGTTCACCGTCCACAGCGACCACCCGTCCTACTGGCGACTGACGTCGCTCGACCGCTTCGACGGCGAGCTGTGGCGCCAGTCCTACAGCACGACCACGGCCGACGGCGACCTGCCCCGCGTCAGCGACGACGCGACGCAGACCACGCAGAGCCACCAGACGTTCGAGATCGCCGCCCTGGCCTCGGTGTGGCTCCCGGCCGCCTATCGGCCGGTCGCGATCGACTCGGGCGAGGACCAGCCGGCCGACTACGACCGGGAGTCGAGCACGCTGATGGTCGACCGGGACGTGGCCGACTCCGACGGGTTCACCTACGACGTCACCTCGGAGCTGCCGCAGTGGACGGGCGACGAGCTGCGCAATGCGTCGCCCGACATCCCCGACGACGTCCAGGCCCGCTACCTCGACCTGCCCCGGCTGCCCGAGAACGTCGGCCAGCTCGCCCACCGGCTGACGGACCCCCAGACCACCGAGTGGGACAAGGCGCTCGCCATCCAGAACTACCTGCGGGGGCCCGACTTCAAATACAACCAGCAGGTCGGTCCCGGCCAGAGCACCAACGCCCTCGAGAGCTTCCTGTTCGACACCAAGGAGGGCTACTGCGAGCAGTTCGCCGGGTCGTTCGCGGTCCTGGCGCGGCTCGCGGGCATCCCGTCCCGGGTCGCCGTCGGGTTCACGTGGGGCGTCCAGGACCCGAACTCCCCCACGACCTACCGGGTCCGGGCCGAGCACGCCCACGCCTGGCCCGAGATCTACGTCGGCCAGTACGGCTGGGTGCCGCTCGAGCCGACGCCGGGGCGGGGGCCGCCCGGGGCGACCGGGTTCCTCAACATCGACGAGGCCCAGGGCGGCGACACCGCCGGCGTCACCCCGACCGCGCCGCGGACCCCGGCCAACGACACGCCGGCCAACACCGGAAACGTCGGCCGCACCGACGACCTGAACATCGACCGCAACCTCACCGACACGGGCGGCGCCGGCGACAACGGCGGCGACTCGCCCATCCCGGCCGTCGTCGCCACCACCGCCCGCCCGGTGCTGGCCGGTCTCGTCGGTTACCTGATCGTCGTGCCGCTGGCGATCGCGATCCAGCGGCTCGTGCGGCGGCGCCGGGCGGCGACGCCGGCGGCCCGGCTGCGGCTCGGCTGGCAGGACGCCACCGAGTACGCCAGCCACGCCGGGGTGGCGCTACCGACCTCGCTGACCATGAGCGAGGTCGCCGACAGGACTGCTGCCGCCATGCCGGAGGCCGGCGCGCCCATGCACGACCTCGCGCGCTCGATGGAGCGGCTCACGTACGCCGAGCAGGCGCCGTCGACCGAGGAGGCGGAGGCCTCCGGGGAGGCAGTCGCCGCGGTCCGGGCCGAGTCGCGGCGCCGGCAGCGCTGGTACCAGCGGATCGGCCGCTACGTCGACGTCCGCCGCCTGGTGCGGCCCGGGGCGGCCCGACTCGTGGCCACCCAGGGGCCGACGACGGTCTCGGGCGCGCGCCGCCGCTGACCCGCGGCGGTTCCTGGCCGGTCAGCTGGTCAGCCCGCCGGTTGGGCGGTCAGTGGCTCACTCGTCGTCGGACTCGGGCTCGTCGTCGCGCTTCATGCGCTCGCGCATGCGGCGACCCGCCCCGCCGAGGGCGTCGCGCAGGCCCTTGGCCCGCACGGCCCGGGTCAGCTGGTCGAGCCCGGCCCGGCCCAGCTTGCGCAGGTTGCGCTCGAACACGAGCGCGCACGCCAGCATCAACAGGAAGCCGGCGAACGACAGCAGGTACGACGTCTGCAGCAGGGCGACGAGCAAAACGGCCCCGGCGACGAGGCCGGCGACCGCCCACTTCATCCGGCGGACGGTGTGGCGGTACAGCGTGGTCTCGCTGACTTCCCGCGAAAGAAGGGTCGTCCTCGTAGAACCGCTGTGCGATCTCCTGGAGGATGCGTTCCTCGTCCTCGGAAAGCGGCACCTGAAACCCCTTGTCACCCGGCTGACCGGACCGGCACGATCAAGTGTTCCACAGGCTTTGTCGAACGACAACGCGTGATGTGGGGAGAAATCGGCAATCTGGCCGTCACGTACGCGCCATCGGACCGTCGTCGGGGCCCCACTGGCCGTCGCCTCGGCGTTTCACGCGCAGGCCGTGGCGGCCGACCGCGGCGGCAGGCCCGATGGCACCGTCGCCGAAACGGGCGCGGATGGCGTCGACCGCTCCGCTGGCCTCGGGCCACGGCGCCGCGTCGGCGTCGTCGAAGCTGAGCTGGCGGGCCGTCCCCGGCACGAGCCCGGACGCGCTGACGCCGAGCAGCCGGACGCCCGGCGTCGGGTCGATCGTCGCCAGCAGCGCCCGGGCGTGGCGGGCCAGCGCCGGGGCGTCGTCCACCGACGTCGGCAGCGTCGTCGACCGGGTCAGCGTGCGGAAGTCGCCGAAGCGGATCTTGAGCGTGACCGTCCGGGCCGACAGGCCCGCCCGCCGCAGCCGGCCGGCCACGCCGTCGGCCATGCGGACGACCTCGCGGCCGAGCGTGTCGGCGTCGTGGTGGTCGTAGGCGAACGTCTCCTCGTGCCCGACCGACTTCAGCGGCAGGTCCGGCTCGACCGGCCGGGGGTCGATCCCCCGGGCGAGGTCGTGGAGGTGGCGGCCGTGCGCCTGCCCGAGCGACCCGACCATGGCCGCCGCGGGCAGGTCCGCGATGTCGCCGACCGTGCGGACGCCGAGGCGCTCCAGCCGCGCCAGGGTGGCCGGGCCGACGCCCCACAGCGCCCGGACCGGCAGGGGCCGCAGGAACGCCTGCTCGGTGCCGGGCTCGACCACGAACACGCCGGCACCGGGCTCGGGTCCGCCCGGGCGGACCCGGGGCTTGGCCGCCTCGGACGCGAGCTTGGCCACCATCTTGGTGGCGGCCACCCCGACCGAGCAGGTGAGGCCCTCGACCCGGAGCACCTCGGCCCGGAGGTCCCGCCCGATCTCGGCCCCGGTGCCGAGCACCCGGCGGGCGCCGGTCACGTCGAGGAACGCCTCGTCCAGGCTGAGCGGCTCGACCAGCGGCGTCCGGGCCCGGAACAGGGCCATGACCCGGGCGCTCACCTCGCCGTAGTGCGCGTGGTCGCCGGGCAGGAACACCGCCTCCGGGCACAGCCGGCGGGCCTGGGCGGACGGCATGGCCGAGAACACGCCGTAGGCCCGGGCCTCGTAGCTGGCCGCCGCCACAACCCCCCGGTTGCCGGTGCCGCCGACCACGACCGGCCGACCCCGCAGCTCCGGGCGGCGCAGCAGCTCGACCGACACGAAGAACGCGTCCATGTCGACGTGCAGGATGGTGCGCGCCGGGTCGGCCATCGGCGCCCCCCGGGTCAGCCCCGGGTCACGACCACCCGGGCCGGCTCGTCGCCCGCGAGCTGGAACGTGAACCGCCGGGGCTCGTCCCAGCGCTCGTTCAGCCAGGCCTGCAGCGGCTCGGCCACCCACGGGTGGCACTCGGCGAGGTGGTCGCCGCAGGCGTCGGCCGGGACGAAGACGGCATCGACGACGATGCCGTCGGGGTCGTCCACCCGCACCTCGCCGCTGTAGCTCACCGCCACGTGGGCCTCGACCCGCAGGTGCCAGCCGAGACCGGGCGCGGTGACCTCGACCTCGTACACGGGGCCCTCCCAGGCCGACACGCGCACGCCGGTCTCCTCCTCGACCTCGCGGGTCAGGCCGTCGAGCAGGGTCTCGCCGTCGTCGATGACGCCGCCCGGCGGGCTCCAGTCGTGGCGCCCGTTGCGGCGGCGGTTGCGCACCAGCAGCAGGCCGTCGTCGCCCAGGATCAGACCTCCCCCGACCAGCCACTCGCGCATCGGCCCAGTGTGGCACCCTGCGCCGGTGAACGACGACGCCGACGCCGGCCCGCGCCTGCCCCCCGCCGCCCGGGCGGTGGCCGAGGCGGCGGCGGCCGGGGGCGTCGCGGTGGAGGTGCGCGAGTTCCCCGAGGGCACCCACACGGCCGAGGACGCGGCCCGCGCGATCGGCGTCGAGCTCGGCCAGATCGTGAAGTCGTTGATCTTCACCGTCGACGGCGACGTGGTCGTGGCCCTGGTCAGCGGCCCCAACCGCCTCGACGCGGCGCGCCTCGCCGCGGCCGCCGACCAGCCCGCTGCCCGCGTGGCCCGGGCGGACGCCGCCGCGGTCCGGGAGGCCACCGGTTACCCCATCGGCGGCGTGCCCCCGTTCGCCCACGCCCGCCCGCTGGCGGCGTACGTGGACGAGGACCTGCTGGCCTACGACGTCGTGTGGGCGGCCGCCGGCACCCCCCGCCACGTGTTCGCGCTGGCACCCGACGACCTGGTCCGGTTGGCCGGCGCCCGGGTGGCCCCGCTGCGCCTCTAGCGTTTCTACGCGGAAGTGGTCGCTATCACGACCACTTCCGCGTAGAAAACGCCTCATGGCCGAGACCCCCGGCTCCGACTACTCCCCGTCCGCGCTCCCGCCGCTCGGCGCCCGCATCGCCGCGTTCGCGGCGATCATCATCGCCGGCGCCTGCGGCGGGCTGATCGGCTGGGCGCTCGTCGACGTCAGCTGCACCGGCGACTGCGCGGTCACGGCCGGGCTCGTCGGGCTGGCCGGCGCGGTCATCGCCGCCGGCGGTGTCGCCGTCGTCGCGGTGCTGGCGCTGCGCGCCATGGGCGAGTGGCGCACGATCCAGCACGACGAGGGCGACTGAGCCGGCCGGTCAGCCGAAGCGCAGGCGGCGGAAGCCCTCGGCGTGCTCGACGCCGGCCTCCGCACCGGCCTCGGCCATGCGGGCGCGGAGCAACTCGGCCACGAGGGCGGGATCGTCGCCGACCCGGCTCTCGTGGCAGGCCACCGCGGCCACCTTGGCCTCGACGGCGTCGGACACGTCCACCCAGGCGTCGGGCGCCAGCGTCCCCGACAGCAGCAGGTCGCCGACATGGTGGGCCGGCCCGGCGTCGGGGAAGTAGAGCGGGCTGCCTGCGGCCGGGGCCACGGCGTCGACCGCGGCCCAGCCGACCTCGCGGTGGTCGCGGTGGTTGACGTAGCTGTCGCCGAAGAACACCGCCGTCGGGTCCGGGCAGACCACCACGTCCGGCCGCCGCGCCCGGATCAGCCTGACCAGCGCGCCCCGCAGGGCCAGGTCGTTGACGGCCTCGCCGTCGGGCACGCCCAGCAGGTCCACGCCGGCCAGCCCGAGCACCGCCGCCGCGGCGTGGACCTCGGCCGAGCGCCGCTCGCTCAGCTCGCCGGGGTCGGTCGCCGGGTCGGGCGAGCCCTTGTCGCCCGCGTTGACCACGACCAGCCGGACCTCGGCGCCGCGCGCGGCCCAGTGCGCCAGCGTGCCGCCGCACGACACCTCCGGGTCGTCGGGGTGGGCGTAGACGGCCAGGACCCGGTCGGGCACCTCGGTCAGCAGCACGGTCACGGCGCGGCGGCCAACGCGGCGGCGGCCTTCTCGACGGCCGCGTCGTCGATGCCCCAGTGGGTGACGAGCCGCACGATCCCCGGCCCCAGCGTCACCGCGCCGACGCCCTGGGCCGCCAGGGCCGCGAGCAGCGCGCCGGGGTCGGGATGGCGGAACAGCACGACGTTGGTGTGCACCTCCGCCGGGTCGCAGCCGGCGTCGGGCCAGCGCTCGGCGACCGCCTCGGCCAGCCGCCGGGCGCGCCGATGGTCGTCGGCCAGGCGGTCGACCATCGTGTCCAGGGCGACGAGCCCGGCGGCGGCGAGGATGCCCACCTGGCGCATCCCGCCACCGAGCCGCTTGCGCTCGGTGCGGGCCCGGGCGACGAAGTCGGACGACCCGGCGAGCAGCGACCCCACCGGCGCGCCGAGCCCCTTCGACAGGCACGCGGTCACGCTGGTGGCGCCGGCCGCCCGGGCCGCGACCGTGGTGCCGGTGGCGACCGCGGCGTTGAAGATCCGGGCCCCGTCGAGGTGGACGGGCACGCCCAGCGCCGTCACCGCGTCGAGGCGCTCGATCGGCCACGGCCGGCCGCCGGACGCCAGGTGCGTGTCCTCGACGCACACCACCGCCGGCGCCGGCCACCGGTGGGCGGCCCCGGCGACCAGCAGGCCGATCTCGGTGGGGTCGAGCGTGCCGTCGTCGTCGGCCACCGTCTGGAGCTGGGCGACCTGGTTGATCCCGAAGGCGCCGCCCTCGTGGGTGACCACGTGCTGGCGGCGCCCGGCGATCACGACCGTCCCGGCCGGGGCGAGCACCCGCAGCGCCACCTGGTTGGCCATCGTCCCCGACGGCACGAACACTGCGGCCT
The DNA here is from genome assembly GCA_963739835.1 of uncultured Acidimicrobiales bacterium. GTDB lineage: Bacteria > Actinomycetota > Acidimicrobiia > Acidimicrobiales > VFJN01 > ZC4RG19. The sequence continues at coordinate 291,269 of CAVUBW010000024.1, read as the reverse complement.
CCTTGCCCGTGAGGTCCGCGAAGCGCCGCTCCAGCCGCAGCACGGTCGGGTCGTCGCCGAACCCGTCGTCGCCGACCTCGGCCGTCGCCATCGCCTCGCGCATGGCGGGCGTCGGGCGGGTGACCGTGTCGCTGCGCAGGTCGATCGGCGGCGCGACCGGCGCGGTGGAGCTGGCGGGCATCGGCCGCACGGTACCGTCGCCGCCATGACCGAGCACCACGGCGGGGCGGGGCGCGACGGACCGGCCGAGCCCGCGGCGCTGGAGGCGCTGGCGGCCGACGTCGCCGGCCGGGCGGTGGCGCTGCTGCTCGACGGCTACCACCGGGCCCGCACGCGGGTCGAGACCAAGTCGAGCGCGACCGACATGGTGTCCGAGATGGACCGCGCCTCGGAGCAGCTGATCGTCGCCGCGCTGCTCGCCGCCCGGCCCGACGACGGGATCGTCGCCGAGGAGGGCTCGGCGCGGACCGGCACCAGCGGCATCCGGTGGGTGGTCGACCCGCTCGACGGCACGACCAACTACCTCTACGGGCTGCCGGGCTGGGCGGTGTCGATCGCGGCCGAGGACGATCGCGGCGTGGTGGCCGGCGTGGTCGCCGACGGGGTGCACGGCGAGGTCTTCTCCGCCGCCCGGGGCGGCGGCGCCCGCCGCGACGGCGAGCCGATCGCCTGCACGGCCGAGACCGACCTCGCCCGGGCACTCGTGGGGACCGGCTTCGGCTACGGCGCGCCCCGGCGCCGGGCCCAGGGCGCGGTCGTGGCCGGGCTGCTGCCGAGCATCCGGGACATCCGCCGGGTCGGCGCCGCCGCGGTCGATCTGTCGTGGGTGGCGTGCGGTCGGCTCGACGCGTTCTTCGAGCGGGGGCTGTCGTGGTGGGACCTGGCGGCCGGTAGCCTCATCGCTGCTGAGGCAGGAGCGGTGGTCGTCGCGCTGGGCGACGGCCCGATCCAAGCGGGGAACGTTCTCGCAGCCACTCCGGGCGTTGCGACTCCGCTGCGTGACCTGTTGCACTCTCTGGGCGCACAGAATGTGCCGTGAGTCACCGAGAAGGTAGTTCGTCACCGGATCGCAACCTGGTTGGACAGTGCAATGACACGAACAGTCGGCAAACTTGTACTGATGACCGCCGCAACCGCGGGCGTTCCCGCCGCCGGGACACCACGCCCCTCCGCCACCGGTAGCGCCGCCGCAGTCGACTCTCCCCCCGCCGACGCTGAGCGCTCGCCGATCGACATCACCACCGAGGGCACGACGGTCGTGCTGGCGGTGGTCCGTTGCCTCGACGAGAAGGCGGGCGGTGCTCTGCTCGACGCTGCGTCGACTGCGCTCTCGACCGGCCCCTCGCGCATCGAGGTCGATCTCCGCTCGCTCGACTCCTACACCGACGCCGGTGCACGGGCCCTCGTGGGGTGCCGCGACATCGGTGCCGGGCTGCCCGAGGGCCTCCACTACCGCACGGGCCGCGGTCCGGGGCGCGACGCCCTGCTGGCCGCCTACACCGACGACAACGGCGTCCGCTGACGCCCGCGCCGCGGGGCCCTGACACGCCCTGCTCTACACGCGCACGTGCGCGATGAGGCACGATCTTGATCGTGGGAACGCGCATCCTGTCCGTCGAGGACGACGAACGCATCCGCACGGCCGTCAAGCTTGCGCTCGAAGACGAGGGCTGGTCGGTCGAGGAAGCCGACACCGGTGAGGAGGCACTGAACGCGTTCCAGCGCCAGCCGGCCGACGTCGTCCTGATCGACATCATGCTGCCCGGCATCGACGGGTTCGACGTGTGCCGGGCCATCCGGCGCATCTCCGACGTGCCGATCGTCATGGTCACGGCCCGAGCCGACACCCACGACGTCGTCGCCGGGCTCGAGGCCGGGGCCGACGACTACCTGACCAAGCCGTTCGCACCCAAGGAGCTGTCCGCCCGCATCCGGGCCCTGCTGCGGCGGGTGCGCAGCACCGACTCCGGCAGCAGCCACCTCCGCTTCGGCGACCTCGAGATCATCCCCGACGAGGGCGTGGTGCGCCGGGCCGGCGAGGAGATCCACCTCACCAAGACCGAGTTCCGGCTACTGGTCGAGCTCGCCTCCAGCCCCGGGCGCGTCTTCAGCCGTGAGGGCCTGCTCGAACGGGTGTGGGGCTACGGCTACTTCGGCGACGGCCGGCTGGTCGACGTCCACGTGCGCCGCCTGCGCACCAAGGTCGAGGCCGACCCGGCCAACCCCCGCCACGTCGTGACCGTGCGCGGCCTCGGCTACAAGCTGCAGGCCTGAGCGCCGGGGTACCGGTTGCGGCGGCCCCGCTTCCTCCCCCGCCTCGGGCTCCGGGCCCGGATCACGATCGCGTTCGCCGTGGCCGCGCTGGTCATGTCGGCGGTGCTCGCGGTCGCCACGCTCGGGCTGACCCGGCAGAACCTGCTCGACCAGCGCGAGTCCAACGCCACCGCGCTCACGTACCAGAACGCCGAGACCGTGAGCCGCCAGCTCCCGGCGACGACGACGACCGGCGAGCAGGCCGCGAACCCGGCCGACGTGCTCGCCTCGCTCCAGACGCCCACGGGCTCGAACCCGGTGCTGCTGGTGGGCGACCGCTGGTTCCCGCTCAACCCCGAGTTCGGCGAGGACGTCATCCCCGCCGAGCTGCGCGACACGGTGCGCTCGGGCCAGCCGGCCCGCATGCGCTTCGACCTCAACGGCACGACGCAGCTCGCGGTGGGCGTGCCGGTGCCCTCGATCGACGGGGCCTACTTCGAGATCGTGTCGCTCGGCGAGCTGGAGGACACGCTCGAGTCGATCAGCATCTCGCTGCTGGCGGCGTCGCTGCTGGCGACGCTGGCCGGTGCGCTCGTCGGCTGGTGGGCGGCCCGGCGGGTGCTGCGGCCGCTGCGCGGGCATCGGCGAGGCCGCGCACGCCATCGCCACCGGTCGGTTCGAGACCCGGGTCGAGGCCAGCGACGACGTCGACCTCGCCCCGCTCGCCACGTCGTTCAACGAGATGGCCGAGGTGCTGGAGGAGCGGATCGACCGCGACGCCAGGTTCGCGTCCAACGTGAGCCACGAGCTGCGGTCACCGCTGATGACGCTGGCGGCGTCGATCGAGGTGCTGGAGAACCAGCGCGACGACCTCCCCGACCGGGCCAAGGCCGCGCTCGACCTGATGGTGGCCGACATCGAGCGGTTCCGGCAGCTGGTCGAGGACCTGCTGGAGATCTCGCGGTTCGACGCCGGCGTCATGCACCTCGACCTGGAGGAGGTCCGGGCCGACGAGCTGATCATGCATGCTGTGGCGGCGTCGACCGACGTCGACGTGCCGGTCGACATCGACTCCGACCTGGCCGGCGTGGTCGTCCGGGCCGACAAGCGCCGGCTGTCCCGGGTCGTCGCCAACCTGCTCGACAACGCGGCCAAGTACGGCAACGGCGCGACGCGGGTCGAGCTGCGCAAGGCGGACGGCGCCGTCCTGATCGCGGTCGAGGACGACGGCCCGGGCGTGTCGGCCGACGACCGCGACAACATCTTCCTGCGGTTCAACCGGGGGACCTCGGCCGGGCATCGCCGCGGCATCGACGGCGTCGGCCTCGGCCTGGCGCTCGTGGCCGAGCACGTCCGGCTCCACGGCGGATCGGTCTGGGTCGAGGACCGGGCCGGCGAGCAACCGGGCGCCCGGTTCGTCATCGAGCTGCCGATCGAGGAATCATGAGCGCCGTGCCCGCCGTCGCCCGCCGCCTCGCCGCCGTCGCGGCCGTGGCCGTGCTCGCGGCGACGGCCGCCTGCGGCATCCCGGCGGACGACCACCCGCGCGCCATCTCCAAGGACCAGGTCCCCGGCCGGGCCGGCGAGGGCCAGCCCGAGACGACCGCGGTCGAGACCCAACCGGCGGTGCTCTACTTCACCGCCCGCGACGGCGACCGCGCGCTGCTGATCCCCGTCCCGCGGGCGGTCCCCGTCGGATCGTCGTCGCCGACGCTGGTGCCGGCGACCGTGCTGGAAACGCTGCTGTCGGGCGCGCCGAGCGAGGAGCAGCAGAACACCCAGGGCCTCGGCACCGCCATCCCCGCCGGCACCGCGCTCGCTCAACCAGCCCGAGGTCGACCAGGACGGCATCCTGACCATCGAGCTCAACGACAACATCTTCGACGTGCGGGGCACGGCCTCCGCGCTCGCGTTCGGCCAGATCGTGTGCACGGCCGACGCGCTCGGGGAGGTCGAGGGCGTGCGGTTCGAGGTCGGCGGCGAGCCCCGGACGGTCCCGAAGGGCGACGGCGAGAACACCGACGGGCCGCTCACCTGCGACGACTACGCCGACGTGATGCAGCCGCCGGCTGCGTAGCGAGCGCGGGCCGGGGCGCGTCCAGGGGCAATGCGGCCGCGGGTAGCCTCCTGCGACGCAGCTGGGAGCCACCCGGCCGACCTTCGCGGGGCGGTCATGACCACCTACCTCGGCATCGACCTGGGCACGACCTACACGGCCGCGGCCGTGCACGACGGCGGGCCGGGGCGCGGCCCGGAAGTCGTGCCGCTGGGCGACCGCGGCCCGTCGATCCCGTCGGTCCTGTACCTCCAGCCCGACGGCAGCTTCCTCGCCGGCGACGCAGCCGAGCGGCACGCGGTCACCGACCCGCAGCGCATCGCCCGCCAGTTCAAGCGGCGACTCGGCGACCCGACGCCGCTGCTCGTCGGCGGCACCGGCCTGCCGGCCGAAGTGCTCACCGGGCACCTGCTGCGCTCCGTCCTCGACACGGTGGTGCGAGCCCGGGGCGGCGAGCGGCCCGCCAAGATCGTGCTCACCCACCCGGCCAACTGGGGCCCGTTCAAGCGCGAGCTGCTCGAGCGGTCCGCCGATCTGGCCGGGGTGCCCGGCGTCGTGCTGGTCACCGAGCCCCAGGCGGCCGCCATCTCGTACTCGTCGCAGTCGCGGGTCGAGCCGGGCGCGGTGGTGGCGGTCTACGACCTCGGCGGCGGCACGTTCGACGCCGCGGTGCTGCGCAAGGAGAGCGACGGGGCGTTCACGATCCTCGGCACGCCGGAGGGGATCGAGCACCTCGGCGGCATCGATGTCGACGCCGCGGTCTTCGCCCAGGTCGTGTCCGCCGTGGGCGACGAGTACGAGCAGCTCGACCCCGACGACGACGCGGCGCTGTCGGCGGTGTCCCGCCTGCGCCTGGAGTGCACCCAGGCCAAGGAGGCGCTGTCGCTCGACTCGGAGATCACGGTCCCCGTGCTGCTGCCGACGGTGCAGACCGAGGTGCGGATCACCCGGGCCGAGCTCGAGTCGATGATCCGCCCGACGCTGAGCGAGACGGTCACGGCCATGGAGCGGGCCGTGCGCTCGGCCGACCTGACGCCGGCCCAGGTCGACCACGTCCTGCTGGTGGGCGGCTCGTCCCGCATCCCGCTGGTCGCCGAGCTGGTGTCCAGCGGCCTCGGCCGCCCGGTCGCGGTCGACGCCCACCCGAAGCACGCGGTCGCCCTCGGCGCGGCGATCGTCGCAGCCCGGGCGGCCGGCGCCCTCGGCCCGGGCGGCGCCCCGCCGCCGCCGCCCCCGGCACACGTCGCCCCCCCGCCGCCGCCACCCCGCCCGGCGCCCCCGGCCCCCGGCCCCGGCCTCGGCCCGAGCCCGGTCCGCCCGGCCCCGCCGTCGTTCGCCGGCACACCCGCGGGCGCCGACCGGCGCCCCGCACCGCCGACCCCGACCCCGGTCCCGGCCGCCGCCGCGCCGGCCGCAGCGGCGGCGGCGCAGGCACCGCCACCCGCCCCGAGCCCCTCGCCACGCTTCGCCACGCCGGCGCCGGCACCGGCGCCGCCGCCCCCACCCGCCAACGCGCCGCCCGCCGCGCCGTCGTTCACCCCGCCCGCGCCGGCACGGCCGCCCGCCGGCCCTGTCGGTGCGGCCCCCGCGCCGGCGCCGCCGTTCGCGCCACCCGCCGCATCGCCGTCGTACGCCACTCCCCCGCCCACCGCGCCGCCCCCCCGGGCCGCATTCGCGCCGCCCCCTGGCGCGGCCGCCGCCTCGTTCGCCCCGCAAGCGCCGCCGGTCCGTGAGGCGCCCGCGCCGTTCGCCCCGGCGGCTCCCCCCGGGGCGTGGCCGTACGGCCACACCAACGCGACCGGGTACGACTCGACGTTCGAGGGTGCCCGCAGCGATCCGAGCCTGCCCTCGTTCGGGCAGCACGGGCCGGCCGGGCCCGGACTGATGGGTGGCGCCCCGACCGAGCTGCCGCCCGGGTACCTGAGCAGCGCCGACCGCGACCGCCGGGCGCGGCGGGCCAAGCGGCGGGGCCGCCTGCTGTTCGCGGGCGGGGCGCTGGCCCTGCTGGTGGCGATCGGCATCACCCTCAAGATCCAGGCCGAGCAGTCCAAGCCCAAGTCCGTGGCCAGCATCGACGTCGGCGAGTGCTTCACCGGCAAGCCGACCGACATCGCCGCCGTCGACTGCGACGAGCCCCACGCGGGCGAGCTGTTCGCCCGGATCGGGGCGCCCGACCCCAAGGCCGCCTACCCCGGCGCCGACGCCATCAAGGAGCAGGCCGGCACCGCCTGCACCCAGCCGTTCGCCGACTACTACGGCGCCGCCAACGACGTCGCCGTCGCCAACGGCATCGACTTCACGCCAGTCACGCCGACCAAGGCACAGTGGCAGGGCGGCGAGACCACCAGCTACTGCGTCGCCATCTCGGCCAGCGGCGACCCCATCCGGGGCTCGATCAAGGGCAAGGGCGCCTAGCGTGTGTCGCACCCGTTTTGTCCCCCGAAACGGTCGCCCTAGCGACCATCCCCAGGGACAAAACGCGACGACCGGCGGCTAGACCGCCTCCCAGCCCCGCGAGCGGGCGACCGCCGCCAGCCAGCGGTCGTGGCGGCGGTCGGCGTCGGTCCGGTCGGCCGCAGGCTCGCAGCGGCGGTCGAGGTGCCAGGCGGCGGCGACCGCCTCCGGGCCGTCCCACACGCCCTCCGCCATCCCCGCCAGGTACGCCGCCCCCAGGGCCGTCGTCTCCAGCGTCGCCGGCCGAGCCACCGGCACCTGGAGCTGGTCGGCCTGGAGCTGGAGCAGGAGGTCCATCGCGGAGGCCCCGCCGTCGACCCGCAGCTCCGCGATCGCCTGGCCCGACGCGGCCGCCATGGCGTCGACCACGTCCCGGGTCTGGAACGCCATCGCCTCCACCACGGCCCGGGCCAGGTGGGCGGCCGTCGTCCCCCGGGTGATGCCGACCAGCGTGCCCCGGGCGTACGGGTCCCACCAGGGGCTGCCGAGCCCGGTGAACGCGGGCACCAGGTGCACCCCCTGGGTGTCGGGGCACGAGGCGGCCAGCGGGCCGATGTCCGCCGCCGCCGCGATCAGCCCGAGGCCGTCCCGCAGCCACTGCACCGCGGCACCGGTCACGAAGATCGCCCCCTCCAGCGCGTAGGTGGCCCCGCCCGCGCCGCCGACCCCCGTCCAGGCCACGGTCGTGAGCAGGCCCTCGACGGGCGGCGGGCAGGTGGTCCCCACGTTCATGAGGACGAAGCTGCCGGTGCCGTACGTGTTCTTGGTCAGGCCCGGCGCCAGGCACGCCTGGCCGAACAGCGCCGCCTGCTGGTCGCCGAGGATGCCCGAGACCGGGACCCCCGCCGGCAGCGGCAGACCCGCGGCGGTCAGCCCGAACCGGCCGCCCGACGGCCGCACCTCGGCCAGGCACGACGCCGGCACGCCGAACAGCTCGAGCAGGTCCGGCGACCAGGCGAGCGCCCCGATGTCGTAGAGCAGGGTGCGGCTGGCGTTGGACGCCTCGGTGGCGTGCACCCCGCCGTCGGGCCCGCCCGTGAGCCGCCACAGGATCCAGCTGTCGACCGTGCCGAACGCCAGGTCCGGCCCGGCGGGCACCCCGCCCTCGGTGAGCAGCCACTCCAGCTTGGTGGCCGAGAAGTACGGGTCGAGCACCAGCCCGGTCGTCGCCCGCACCGCGTCGAGGTGGCCGGCCTCCCGCAGTGCGTCGCACCGGGCGGCGGTGCGCCGGTCCTGCCAGACGAGCGCCCGGTGCAGCGGCCGGCCGGTGCGCCGGTCCCACACCACCGCGGTCTCCCGCTGGTTGGTGATGCCGACCGCGGCCACCGTCTCGCCCGCCTCGTCGAGCCGGGCGACCAGCTCCGCCAGCGTGGCGACCGTGGCGTCCCAGATGTCGTCGGCGTCGTGCTCGACCAACCCGGGGGCGGGGAAGTGCTGCGGGAACTCGCGGTAGGCGTACCCCGCCGGCGACCCGTCGTCCCGCAGGGCGAAGCTGCGGACCCCGGTCGTGCCGGCGTCGATGGCAATGACCACGGACATCGGCGGGCGAGTCTACGAAAGGACGCCGACAGGGTCGGTGACCGGCGGGACCCGGCTCGATACTGTCGGGCGCATGCGTGTGGCGATGCTCACCGGAGGCGGCGACTGCCCAGGCCTGAACGCGGTCATGCGGGCGGTCGTCCGCAAGGGCGAACGGGTCTACGGCGACGAGATGCTCGGCCTGCGTGACGGCTGGCGCGGCGCGATCGAGGGCCTCGTCACGCCCCTGTCGGTCGAGTCGTTCCGGGGGACGCTGCCCCGCGGCGGCACGATCCTCGGCTCGTCGCGCACCAACCCCTACAAGGTCGACGGCGGACCGGAGGCGGTCAAGGCGACGCTGGCCGACAACGCCATCGACGCGCTCGTCGCCATCGGCGGCGAGGACACGCTCGGCGTCGCGGCCCGGCTGGCGGGCGAGGGCGTCAACGTCGTCGGCGTGCCGAAGACGATCGACAACGACCTGTCGGCGACCGAGCTCACGTTCGGCTTCGACACCGCGGTCCAGGTGTGCGTCGACGCGATCGACAGGCTCCACACCACCGCGGAGTCGCACGACCGGGTGATGGTCGTCGAGGTCATGGGCCGCCACGCCGGCCACATCGCCACCTGGGCCGCCATCGCGGGGGCGCGACGATGGTGCTCGTCCCCGAGCACCCCTTCGATATCGACGAGGTGGTGCGGGTCATCCAGCACCGCCACAACGAGCGGGGGCGGTTCGCCTCGATCGTCGTCGTGGCCGAGGGTGCGGTGCCGGCGGAGGGGACGCTCTCGGTCGCCGCCGCCGAGGTCGACGCCTTCGGCCACGCCCGCCTCGGCGGCATCGGCGACATCCTCGCCCGGGCGATCGAGGACCGCACCGGCTACGAGACCCGGGCCATCGTCCTCGGGCACGTCCAGCGGGGCGGCACGCCGACCGCCTTCGACCGTGTCCTCGCCACCCGGTTCGGGATCGCCGCCATCGACGCGGTGCACGCCGGCGACGCCGGCACGATGGTCGCCCTCCGGGCCGGCTCCATCGTCCGGGTGCCGCTCGCGGACGCGACCGCCGAGCTCAAGCTGGTCGACCCCGACGTCTACGACGTCGCCTCGGTGTTCTTCGGCTGACTGGAGCCCCCGTGCGGCCGGCCCCCACGAGGAGGGCCGGCCGCCGGGGCATCGGGTTCCGTGTGCAAGCGCGGAGGGGACACCCTCGCACCGGTCCCCGACGATCAGCGGCTCGGGTGGCGGCTCCGGCTCCTGGACCGGTGCAGCTCGCGCAGCCGGGTGTCGACCACCCGGGCCAGCGCGGCGACCTGGCGCCGCTCCCGCGACCGGTAGGGCATGCCCTCGCGCCCGAGGACGAGCGCCAGGCCCGAGCTGGCCATCGGCGCCCAGATCACGTCCGAGCCCCGGACCCCGCGGCCCCGGGTCACGTCCTCCGAGGCCCGGCTGCCGGCCAGGAACGCCTCCAGCCAGCCGGCGCTCGGCGCGGCGGCGTCGGCCACCAGCACCCCGTCGCCCCGGCCCTCGATGTCGACCACCGCGACCCACTTGGCGCCGACCACCCGCCGGGCGTGGACCACCACCGCCGAGAGCAGGTCCTCGACGTCGTCGGCGCCGACCAGCTGGGCGGCGGCCTCCAGCGCGTCGAGCCGTGGATCGTGGAGGGCGTCCGCCACCGGGCGGACCTCCTCGACGGCGACGCCGTCGACCTGGCGGACCTCGGCCACGAGCAGGTCGACGAGCGCGCCGTCGGGCAGCTCGACCACCAGCTCGTCGACGGCCTGGCCGCCGTCGCGCTCGAGGATGTCGATGCCGACGACGTCGCCTCGCACCGCGCCGATGCGGCTCGCGACCTGACCGAGAGCGCCCGGCCGGTCGGGCAGCCACATCCGGATCACGAACGTTTCCACGGGACTGCACGCTACGGATGGCGTGTGAACCGATTGTTTCGGTCGTGCGACGAGCGCGTGAGCACCTGACCTCGCGGGGCGCGCAAGGGGGCGCGCACATGGCCGCGATCGTGCCGCCGGCCCGGGTGACCAGGTACACAATGACAGCGGCGCGGAGCGTCAGATGAGCGCAACGCGCCGCGATCGCGCGAGACTGTCCGCAACGGAACTGTCGTGAGCGTCCGATCCTGGGGGTTTGGGCGGCAGTGCCGCAACCGTCTGGGGCCGGGACCCAGCCCGGAGACGGCGTCTCACACCATATGAGCACTTCGATGCACACGAGCGAATCGGGCGACCTGCCAGGCCTTCACGGGAGACTTACCGTGCTCCCTGCCGGCCCACGCGACCGCGCTGCTCTCACGGAGCAGTTGGCGCGGCTCTTCGTGCGCGCCGCCAGCGACGCACCCACCGAGCTCAGCATCGCGTTCGGCCCCGGCGACCTGCGCGCGGCCAGCGCGGACGCCGCGGTGCGCCGGGTCGAGGTGCACGAGCGCGTCCGGGGCGAGCTGGCGGCCAAGCTGCGGCGCGCCCGCGAGCTCCAGGCCGTCACCGCCAACCGCCGCGACGAGGCCGCGGCCCGGGCCCGGCGCATGAGCGCCCACCTGGAGGACTGCGACTCGCTGCTCGAGCGGGCCGGCGAGCTGACCAACGCCGCGGAAGAGGCCCGCCGCACGCTGGATGTCCGCCGGGCCGAGGCCGAGGCGGCCCGCCAGAAGCTCGGGCTGGTCGAGGAGCAGCGCGACGCCGCGTCGCAGATGATCGACGACGCCAGCCGCCAGCTCGCCGACCTGGAGACCTCCGAGCTCGACGAGACCACGCTGCGGCGCGAGCTCGAGGCCGCCAACATGGGCCTGCGCGACGCCGAGCAGTCCTACGCCGAGGCCGCCAACGAGCTGCGGGCCCTCGAGCAGAGCACCGCCAACCGGGCAGCCACCCGCGACCACATCCTGTTCGACCGGGCCGACCTTGTCGCCCGGGTCGAGGCCCCGCTGCCCGACACCGAGCCGGTGCGCCACGCGCTGGCCGCCTTCGACGCCGAGACGCGCCACGGCGAGCCCGACCACATCGCCCGCGAGCTGGCGCGCGAGTGGATCGAGGTCGATGGCGAGCTCGAGCGCATCGAGTCGGCCCTGCCCGACCCGCCGAGCGCCGACGAGCTGGCCGCCGGCGAGCGCCGGCTCGCGCAGATCGAGCACACGATCGCCGAGCTCGAGTCGGCCGGCCGCCGCGACGAGCTGGTGCCCGACGCACGCGACGAGATCGAGGCCGCGCACGAGGCCGTGCTCGAGGCCGAGGAGTACGTCGACCAGTCGGGCGGCCACGAGGAGGACCTGGCCCGGCTCCACCACGCCCGCCAGGTCGAGCACTCGGTGCTGGTCCGCCACGGCTACGAGACCTACCTCGACGTGATCCTGACCAGCCCCCGCCCCGACGGCGACACGCAGGCCGACCTGCTCGACGCCCTGCGGGCCCGGCGCATGGCCGAGGACACGCTGGCGTCGCTGCGGGCGGCGGCCGAGCCGCCCGCGATAGTCAGCACGCTGCGCGTCCGCCGCGACCGCATCTACCGTGAGGCCGCCGACCTGCTCGGGTGCGACCCGGGCCCGAACGTGGCCGAGCTGCTCTACGCCCACCCGGTCGTGCCGGCCAACCGCACCCGGGCCCTGGCCACCGTGCTCGCCAGCTACGAGATCCTCCCGGTCGGGGTCGGCGTGCGCGAGGCGGCGGTGTCGTGGCTGGTCGAGCAGGACCAGGAGATCGCCGAGCGCGACGAGATGCGGCGCGACATCGCCCGGCTCGACCGCGACCTCGACTCGCTCGACGAGGAGGACCGGCGGTCCCAGGTCACCGGTGAGCACCTGTCCGCCGCGCTCAGCGGCACCCACGCCGACGTCGGCGGGGCGGGCCAACGGGTCCGCATGCTCGAGGACGAGCTCAACGATCGGGCCACCCACGACGAACGGCGCCTCCAGCGCATCGCGGCGGCCGAGCAGCTCCGGGCCCAGATCGCGGCGGTGACCGACGCGCTCGAGCGCTCGGAGGAGGACTACGCCAGCGCGGTTGCCGCCACCGAGTCCGCCGTCATCTCCGCCGAGGCCAGCGTCGAGCGGGCCACCGCCGCGCTGTCCGACGCCGTGCGCCGCCTGCGCCGCATCGCCGAGGCCCTCCCGCCCGCGCTGCGGCCCCGGGCCGGCGACGATCCGCTCGGCGAGCTGCCCCGCCTGCGCGAGACCCTGGCGGCCGAGGTCGAACGGGCCGAGGTGGCCCTGGCCAGCGCCACCGAGGACCTCGACCGCGCCCGCCGCGACATCGACGAGACCCAGGCGGTGCTCGACGATCACCTCACCGTCGTGCCGACCGAGGACGTGACCGAGGACGACCTGCGCCAGGCCGTCCTCGACCTCGTCGGCAGCGGCGACACACCCGTCGTGTTCGACGACCCGCTCGTCGACCACGCGGACCTCCGCGACGACCTGCTCGACCAGTTCGTCGCCGCCTCCGAGCAGCGCCCGGTGGTGCTGCTCACCGACGACCCGGACACGCTGGGTTGGGCCATCAGCCTGCCGGACGACCTCGGAGCCGTGACCCGGCTGGCGGTCCCTCCCGGCCCCGGTTCGGCGCCGCCTGAGGCCGAGCCGCTCGTGTCCCATCCAGGACTGCACCGATGATCTCCCCGAAGGACCCATAACGTGCGTCGACGCATCCCGATTCGCATCAAGCTCGCCGCCGCCCTGGCGATCCCGATCACCGCGCTGCTCTTCGTGTCGGTGCTCGAGGTGGTCCAGAGCACCAGCACCACCAAGCGGACGAGGGAACAGACCGAGCTGGCCGAGGCGGCCACCGGCCCCGGCGGCCTCATCACCACGCTGCAGAACGAGCGCAACTACGGCGCCGTCTGGCTGCTCGCCTTCGAGAACAGCCTCCAGCTCCCGGTGACGTCCTTCGCGGAGGCCACCCAGGCCACCGACGCCTCGATCGCGGCGTTCAAGGAGGAGATCGCCAGGCGCGGCGGCGACGTGGCCGCGACCTTCGGCCCGACGCTCGAGCAGATCGAGGCCGACATCGGCCCGCTGCGCGAGATCGTCACCGGGTTCCAGGGCGAGCGCGGGCTCAACAACACCCCGACGTCCGAGCCGTTCTACCTCGGCTACATCAAGATGATCGACGCCCTGTTCAAGGCGAACAGCCAGGTCGCGCCGGCCATCGACGACGCCACCCTGCGCCGGGGCGTCGAGCTGACCATCCTGGCGTCGCGCGAGATCGAGAGCACGGGCCGCCTCGTGCGGGTGTTCCTGCTCGCGGGCGTCAACCCGGGCGCCATGCTCGACACGCCGCAGGAGATCGGCGACGCCGCCGGGCTCGACGGCCAGTACGAGAGCGACCTGGCCCTCGTCCAGCAGCTCGCCACCGGGCGCTACGAGGCGCCCGCCACCAGGGCCATCAACGACGTCAACGAGTCCGGCTTCCGCGACCTCGTCACACACGGCCTCGAGGCCGCCGGGACCGAGCCCGTCGAGATCATCAAGTTCGTCGACTCGGTGTCCCGCTCCGAGGGCCAGGGCTGGAACGGCTTCCGGGTCGCCGCCAACCAGCAGCTGTCCGCCCGAGCCGACGAGCTGAACGCCAACGCGGCCCGCAGCCAGAAGCTGTACATCGCCCTGGCGCTCCTGGCCGTGGCCGTGGCCTTCGTCGTCACCTGGCTCGTGTCCCGGTCGATCACCCGGCCGCTGCGGTCGCTCACCCGCCAGGCCAAGGAGATGGCCGAGCGACGCCTGCCCGAGGCGGTCATCGACATCCTCGAGACGCCGCTCGGCGAGGACGTCGTCGGTCCCCGGCGTCGAACCGATCACGGTCAACACCCGCGACGAGGTGTCCGACGTCGCCGACGCCCTGAACACGGTGCAGGACTCGGCGCCTCGACCTCGCGGTCGAGCAGGCGGTGCTGCGCCGCAACATCGCCGACTGCTTCGTCAACCTCGGCCGCCGCAACCAGAACCTGCTCGGCCGCCAGCTCGACTTCATCACCGAGCTGGAGACGCAACGAGACCGACCCGGACACCCTGGCCAACCTGTTCCGCCTCGACCACCTCGCCACCCGCATGCGCCGCAACGCCGAGTCGCTGCTCGTGCTCGCCGGCATCGAGCCGCCGCGGCAGTGGGCGGCACCGGTGCGGCTCACCGACGTCATCCGGGCCGCCCTCGGCGAGGTCGAGGACTACCAGCGGGTCACCGTCCGGGGCGTCGAGCCGGCCACGATCCTCGGCGCGGCGGCCGCCGACCTCGCCCACCTCCTGGCCGAGCTCATCGAGAACGCCCTGGTCGTTCTCGCCGCCGGACCAGACGGTCGACATCCGGGGCCGCAACCGACCCGACGGCTACACGCTGGCGATCATCGACTCGGGCCTGGGCATGCCGCCCACCGACGTCGCCGCGGCCAACCGCCGCCTGGCCGGCGCCGAGTCGTTCACGATCGCCCCGTCCAAGTACCTGGGCCACTACGTGGCCGGCCACCTGGCCGCCCGGCACGACATCACAGTCCACCTGGAGAACTCGCCGGGCGACGGCATCACCGCCCGACGATCGACCTGCCGCCGGCGCTGCTCACCGCCGACGAGCCGGTCGCCGAGCCGATCAGCGAGCCGCGCGGCACGCCGGCCGTCGTCGCCGCCGCCAACCAGGCGCGTCGCCCCATGCCGCAGGACGGCTACCCGTCGCCGGCCTTGGCGGGCCCGGCCCCCGGGCCTGTCCCCGCCCCGGCCCCCCTGGGGGCGTCGCCCTGGGCGGGCCTCGACCTGTCGCCGCCGCAGGGCGCTCCGATGCGGCCCGCGGCCCGGGCCCCGGAGCCGCCGACCGAGGCGACCCGCACGGCGAGCGGCCTGGTCAAGCGGGCCCGCCGCGCCGGCGGGAGCGACACCGATCCGGCGACTCCCGACGCCGACGTGCTGGCCAGCATGACCAGCGTCACCAACCACCTCCCACCGCCCACCCCGCTGCCGCCGGTGGCCGAGCCGCCGCGGGCCGACGAGCCGGTTCCGCCGGCGCCGCTGTGGTCGGCACTGACGTCCCGGCATGCCGCCCCCAACGGCGAGCCGCCCGCCCGACCGGCGACGAGCCGGTCGTGGCCGGCGCCGACGCCCATGCCGCCGGCGCCGAGCCAGCCCTCGCTGCCCGCACGCCAGCCCGTCCCGCCCGCCGACAGCGGTGGCCAGACCGCGGGCGGTCTCGCCCGGCGCGTGCGGGGCGCCCAGATGCCGACCACGCAGCCCCTGAGCGTCCGGCGCGCGCAGGACCACCCATCGGAGCCTCCCGCGGGATATCGTCGCGAGGATCACGGTGCGGCCGGCCGCAACTACACGCTGGGGAACGGCAACGGGAACGGGAGCACGAACGGCCAGGGCGCCCACCGTGACCATGACGAGAGCACGACGGCCCGGAGCGTCTACTCGTTCCTGACCAGCTTCACCCAGGGCGTGCAACGAGGGCTCGACGAGACCCGGCGCGACCCGAACTTCCCGAAGGAGATGACTTCATGACCCTGAGCGACGAGGCCCGCAACTTCAACTGGCTGCTCAACGGCTTCGTCGACAAGACCGCCGGCGTGACCGATGCCGTCGCCGTGTCGTCCGACGGCCTGCTGATGGCCGATGTCGAGCAGCCTCGACCGGGCGTCCGCCGAGCAGCTGGCCGCGATCATCTCCGGGCATCGTCAGCCTCGGCAACGGGGCGTCCGCGCTGCTTCGGCTTCGACGGGCCTCGAGCAGATCATCGTCGCGATGCGCCAAGGTTTCCTGTTCGTGTCGTCGATCTCCGACGGCAGCTGCCTCGGGGTGGTCGCCAGCCGCAGCTGCGACATCGGCCTCGTCGGCTACCAGACGACCCTACTCGTCGAGCGGGCCGGGGCAGGTCCTCACGCCCGGCCCTGGTCGCCGAGCTGAAGCAGGAGATGCTGGTCGTCATGAACGAGCGAGGGTCGGAGCGGCCACGACTTCGTCCGCCCGTTCATCATGACGGGGGGTCGTACCCGTGCCGAGCGGCGTGACCTTCGCGTCGAGACCATGCTCCAGACACGCAGTCGACGCACATCCCGCCCGATCTGCCCGTCGAGCAGGAGCAGCTCGTGCTCGCCGGTGCGTGCGAGCCGCTGTCGGTCGCCGAGGTGGCCGCCAAGCTCCACCTCGTCGTGGGCGTCGTCGCGGTCATCGCCGACGACCTCATCGCGGCGGGCCTCCTCGACGTGCACCACACCGACCCCGTCGAGATCGAGCTGCGACATGCTGACCAAGATGATCGAGCGCGTCCGGGCCATCTGATCTGAGACCGCTGCAGGAGGAACTCGTGCACGCCACGCTGAGCAACCCACCGCCCAGAGTGCCGCATCGTCCTCGGTCAAGTTCGTCATCGCCGGCGGCTTCGGCGTCGGCAAGACGACCTTCGTCGGCGCCATCTCCGAGATCGAGCCGCTGCGCACCGAGGCCGCCATGACCACGGTGTCGAGTCGGTGTCGACGACGTCACCCACGTCGGCGAGCAAGACCACCACCACCGTCGCCATGGACTTCGGCCGCATCACGGTCGACGAGACCCTCGTGATGTACCTGTTCGGCACCCCCGGCCAGGACCGCTTCGGCTTCATGTGGGACGACATCTGCACCGGCGCCCTCGGCGCCGTCGTGCTCGTCGACACGCGCCGCATCGACCAGTGCTTCCCGGCCATCGACTACTTCGAGGCCAAGACCGTCCCGTTCGTGGTCGGCGTCAACGGCTTCGACGGCGCACCCCGCTACGCCGATCGACGAGGTGCGCGACGCCCTCGGCGTCGGCGATCACGTGCCGGTCATCGAGTGCGACGCCCGCGACAAGGAGTCCGTGAAGATGGTGCTCATCACCCTGCTCGAGAGCCTCGTCGCCCAGGCCCAGGCCCGGGCGCACATGCGCTGATCGGCACGCGCCGCGCCAGCCCGACCACCGGGCGCGTGGCCGATGCCGCGGCCGGTGGACCACCCTGCGTACCGCGCCCCCCGTGGTTCGTGCGATGATGACGTTTCGAACTGCTGGGGATTCGATTCGTCGCAAGGGGTCGCCGTCGTGCGCCGCGTTCCGATCCGTCTGAAGCTCGCTGCTGCCCTCGCCATCCCTCTCTTGGCCCTGGGCGTGGTGACCGTCGTCGAGGTGGCCCAGGCGTCCGGTGACGCCCGCGCCATCCGGGCCCAGACCGAGCTGGCGACGGCGACGATCGGCCCGCAGGGCCTGCTGGCGACGCTGCAGAACGAGCGCACGTGGCCGGCGGTCGACCTGCTGGGCTACGGGGGCGACCCGAACGGCGCGGCGGCCCGCTACCAGCAGACCCGCGACGCCACCGACGCCGCGATCTCCACCTTCCGGGACGAGCTGGACCAGAAGAGCGACGGGGTGCGCAAGGCCTTCGCACCGGCGATGGCCGGCCTCGACGCCCTGGGCGGGGTCCGGGCCGACGTCGACGCGTTCGCCGGCACCAAGGCGTCCTCCAACGTCGAGTTCACAGAGGGCATCTTCGACCGCTACACGGCGATCGTGACGCCGTTCTTCGACGCCATGACCCGCATCTCGATGGTCGTCGACGACCCCGAGCTACGCCAGGGCACCGACCTGGCCCGCGTGGCGACCCACCAGGTCGAGGTGCTGTCGCAGATGTTCAACGGCACCGTCAAGATCGTCTACCTCAGCCCCGGCGGCGTCGACCAGATCCCCGAGCTGGCCCAGATCTCGTCGTGGCAGGAGATGTTCCGCGACAACTCCGAGGTCCTGGCCGGTGCCAGCGGTGCCTTCGCACCGATCGCCGAGCGCTACTACCCGGGCCAGTTCACCGACACCGCCATCAGCCTGGTCGACGAGGCGCTGACCAGCGGGACGTTCGACATCGACCAGGCCATGCCGCTGCTGGCGAGCACCGACCAGCAGGGCTATCCGGCCTACCGCGACAAGGTGGCCACCGAGATCGAGCGCCGCAGCGACGACCTGAACGCCGCGGCCAAGGCCCGCCAGCGCTGGTTCATGGTGCTGGCCCTGCTGGTCGTGGTCACCGCCGGGGTGCTCGCGTGGTGGGTGTCGCGGTCGATTACGCGGCCGTTGCGGTCGTTGACCCAGCAGGCCAAGGAGATGGCCGAACGGCGCCTGCCCGACGCGGTCATCGACATCCTGGAGACACCACTGGGCGACGACGTCGCGGTCCCCGCGTCGAACCCGTCCAGGTCCACACCCGCGACGAAGTCGCCGACGTCGCCGACGCCCTCAACATCGTCCAGGACACCGCCCTGGACCTCGCCGTCGAACAAGCCGTCCTCCGCCGCAACATCGCCGACAGCTTCGTCAACCTCGGCCGCCGCAACCAGAACCTCCTCGGCCGCCAACTCGACTTCATCACCGAACTCGAAACCAACGAAACCGACCCCGACACCCTCGCCAACCTCTTCCGCCTCGACCACCTCGCCACCCGCATGCGCCGCAACGCCGAGTCCCTCCTCGTCCTCGCCGGCATCGAACCACCCCGCAAATGGGCCGCCCCCGTCCGCCTCACCGACGTCATCCGCGCCGCCCTCGGCGAAGTCGAGGACTACCAACGCGTCACCGTCCGCGGCGTCGAACCCACCACCATCCTCGGCTCCGCCGCCGCCGACCTCGCCCACCTCCTCGCCGAACTCATCGAAAACGCCCTCGTCTTCTCCCCACCCGACCAAACCGTCGACATCCGCGGCCGCAACCGCCCCGACGGCTACACCCTCGCCATCATCGACTCCGGCCTCGGCATGCCCCCCGCCGACGTCACCTCCGCCAACCGCCGCCTCGCCGGCGCCGAATCCTTCACCATCGCCCCCTCCAAATACCTCGGCCACTACGTCGCCGGAAACCTCGCCGCCCGCCACAACATCACCGTCCACCTCGACAACAGCCCCGGCAACGGCATCACCGCCACCATCGACCTCCCCCCCACCCTCCTCACCACCGACGAAGCACCGCCGCAGATCGAGGAGCACCACGCCGCCAGGCCCGTGTGGCCCCCGACCCCGATCGAGGCGGCCCCGTATCCCGAACCCCCGCCGGCACTGCGCCCGGCATACAACGCAGGCCAGCTACCGGGCCCGTCCGGCCAGCGCCCCGCCCCGGCCGGACCAAGCCCGGCTCCGGCGCCGTCGGCCGAGCCCCCTGGCCCGGGAGGCGCCGGTGGCATAGGCCGCCCGCTCGCCTACCCCAAGGCCCAGTTCGCCGGCCTACCGCCGGCGGCGGCGGCGGTGGGCGAGCTATCCGGGCCTGCGGGCCCCGAACCCCTCCGCGGAGCCACCCCGCTCCCGCTGTCGGCGCCCCAGACCGGCGAGCTGCCGGGCATCCCCGACTGGTACTCGGACCGGCCGGCGACACCCCCGGATGCACCACCGGCTCGGGGCCCGGCCCCGACCCCCGCCCAAGACCCGGGCGAGGCAAGGCGCACCCCGAGCGGCCTGGTCAAGCGCACCCCGCGGGTGGTCGAGGGCACCCAACCCCAGACGACCACCACGCCGGGCCCGAGCGACGACCTGCTGGCATCGCTCAGCCGCTACACAGCAGGCCGCTCGCTGGCCGGCGCAACGGGCCCGGCGGCGCTGAGCCCACAGGCCCCCACGCCGGGTGCGCCCCCCCTCCAGGCCCGCACGCCGGGCAACGCGGGCGACGCCGACCGCCCCCCGCTCGCCGCCCGCGGCCCCGCACCCACCAGCACCGGCCCCACCGGCACCGGCGACCCATACCCAGCCGACCGCCCCCCGCTCGCGGCCCGCGGCCCCGCACCCACCAGCCCCGGCCCCACCGGCACCGGCGACCCATACCCAGCCGACCGCCCCCCGCTCGCCGCCCGCGGCCCCGCACCCACCAGCCCCGGCCCCACCGGCACCGGCGACCCATACCCAGCCGACCGCCCCCCGCTCGCCGCCCGCGGCCCCGCACCCACCAGCCCCGGCCCCACCGGCACCGGCGACCCATACCCAGCCGACCGCCCCCCGCTCGCCGCCCGCGGCCCCGCACCCACCAGCCCCGGCCCCACCGGCACCGGCGACCCATACCCAGCCGACCGCCCCCCGCTCGCCGCCAGGGGGGCCACCGGTACCGGCCCCACCAGCCCCGGCCCCAGCGGCACCGGCGACCCGTACCCGGCCGACCGCCCCCCGCTCGCCGCCAGGGGGGCCACCGGTACCGGCCCCGCCGCCCTCGACGGACCTGCGAGCGGCGACCGCCCTCCCCTGGCGTCCCGCGGTCCCGTCGGCGGCCCCACCGGCGACCGCTACACCACCGGCGGCCAGCCGATCGCGGCCCGCGGCCCCGCACCCGCGTCCGGCAGCACCGGCCCCGGTACCGGCCCGGCCGGCGGCAACGGGCGCCCACCGCTCGCGTCCCGAACGCCCGGCCCGCTGCCCACCCGGGGCCCGGCGCCGGCGCCCCGGCACGACGCGGGGCCTCCCGCGCCCTCCCGCAGCGCGCTCGGTGGGCTCGCCGCCGGGCTCGGTGGTGCGCCGCTCGGGCCGGCGCCCGCACCGGCGGCGCCGGCCGGCGGCGGAGACGGGCCGATGACCGCCGGTGGGCTCACCCGGCGGGTGCGCGGGGCGCAGATGCCGACCACCACGCCCCACCAGATGCGCCGCACCGGACCCCAGCCCGGGGCGCCCTCCGGCGCCCGGGGCCCGCAGCACCAGCCGCCCCCCGGCGTGCGCGGGTCGCAGCCCTCGCCCTCCGCCGACGCGGTCTACAGCTTCCTGACCAGCTTCAGCGCCGGCGTCCAGCGGGGACTCGACGAGTCCCGCCGGTCCGGCAACGGCCACTGAGCCCGCCTCCGCGCGGTGCAGAGCGTGCGACACCGTTTGCGCGGTATGTGACGAGACCGGCATCTATTTGACATGATGTGACCCGACCGAGATTGCTGGGTCCATCCCGGTGCGGGGGCATCTACGTTTCGTGGCGAAGGTATCGCCACCTCGTGCGACCGCGGCCGGACAACTGTCAAGCCGCCGTCACCAGGGAGATCGCCTTGCGCCGGGTTCCGATCCGCATGAAGCTGGCTGGAGCCCTGGCCGTGCCGCTCGCCGCCCTCGTCGTCGTCACGTTGCTCGAGGTGGTCCAGTCGGCCGCCGACGCGTGTCGGGTGCGTGAGCAGACCGATCTGGCCGAGGCCGCCGTCGGGCCGCTGAGCCTGCTCAGCGTCATCGAGGACGAGCGCAACGCCTCCGCCGTGTACGTCATGAACCTCGGCGATCTGGTCCAGCTGCCGATCGAGGACCAGCAGGCCGCCCGCCAGGTCACCGACGAGGCCGCCGCCGCCTTCCGGGCCGAGGTCAGCGACCGCGGCGACGCCATCTCCACCGCCTACGCCCCCGCCCTCGCCCAGCTCGACGCACTCGGCGACCTCCGGGCCCAGATCGACGCCGTGCCGCCCGAGCAGCGCTCGATCGTGAACATCGACGGCGTCATCTCGATCTTCGACGGCTACTCGGCGATCATGGACACGTTCTTCGCCGCCAACAAGCGCGTGGCGCTGGCGATCGACGACCCCGACCTCCGCCGAGGCGCCGAGCTGACCGACCTCAGCGCCCGGCAGACCGACACGCTCGCCCGCCTCGTCCGCGACCTCCTCCTCGCATTCGCCGGCGGCGAGCACCCCGACGGCCTCAACTCCCCCGCCGAGATCGCCAGCGTGTCCCGGCTGCTCAGCCAGCTGCGCGAGAACGAGCAGCAGATCATCAACAAGGCGACCGGCGACTACCGGCCCCTGGCCGAGGACCTGTTCGCCTCGCAGGAGGTCCAGAACTTCCCGCCGCTCGTCGACGACGCCATCGCCACGGGCAACGTCCAGCTGGGCGAGATCCTGACCAACGCCGCCGGCGAGGACCCCGAGACGTTCGGCTACACGGTCTTCCGCAACGAGGCCACCGCCGAGCTCAGCCGCACCGCCGACGCCCTCGGGGCCGCCGCCACCGCCCGCCAGCGCTGGTTCGCCGTGATGGCGCTGGTCGCCGTGTTCGTGGCGGGGATCGTCACCTGGCTCGTGTCGCGGTCGATTACGCGGCCGTTGCGGTCGTTGACCCAGCAGGCCAAGGAGATGGCCGAACGGCGCCTGCCCGACGCGGTCATCGACATCCTGGAGACACCACTGGGCGACGACGTCGCGGTCCCCCGCGTCGAACCCGTCCAGGTCCACACCCGCGACGAAGTCGCCGACGTCGCCGACGCCCTCAACATCGTCCAGGACACCGCCCTGGACCTCGCCGTCGAACAAGCCGTCCTCCGCCGCAACATCGCCGACAGCTTCGTCAACCTCGGCCGCCGCAACCAGAACCTCCTCGGCCGCCAACTCGACTTCATCACCGAACTCGAAACCAACGAAACCGACCCCGACACCCTCGCCAACCTCTTCCGCCTCGACCACCTCGCCACCCGCATGCGCCGCAACGCCGAGTCCCTCCTCGTCCTCGCCGGCATCGAACCACCCCGCAAATGGGCCGCCCCCGTCCGCCTCACCGACGTCATCCGCGCCGCCCTCGGCGAAGTCGAGGACTACCAACGCGTCACCGTCCGCGGCGTCGAACCCACCACCATCCTCGGCTCCGCCGCCGCCGACCTCGCCCACCTCCTCGCCGAACTCATCGAAAACGCCCTCGTCTTCTCCCCACCCGACCAAACCGTCGACATCCGCGGCCGCAACCGCCCCGACGGCTACACCCTCGCCATCATCGACTCCGGCCTCGGCATGCCCCCCGCCGACGTCACCTCCGCCAACCGCCGCCTCGCCGGCGCCGAATCCTTCACCATCGCCCCCTCCAAATACCTCGGCCACTACGTCGCCGGAAACCTCGCCGCCCGCCACAACATCACCGTCCACCTCGACAACAGCCCCGGCAACGGCATCACCGCCACCATCGACCTCCCCCCCACCCTCCTCACCACCGACGAAGCACCGGCCGGCCACGAGGACTCGGGCTTCCGGGGCATCGGGATGGGGGCCGGCACCGGCCCGGCGCTGCACGCGCTGCCCGACGGCGCCCTGGTCCCCGGCGGATGGGACGACGACTCGCAGCCCGAGTCGTTCGCCCCGATGGCGGCGCCCGACCCGATCCCGCCGCCGATGCCGGTCGGCCGGACCCCGAGCGGCCTGGTCAAGCGAGCGCCCGGCAACGGCAACGGCAACGGCCACGGCAACGGGCCGCAGACCACCGTCGGCGCCGGCGATCCGTCCGGCGACCTGCTCGACCGGCTCAGCCGCCACTCGGCCAACCTGTCCCCCGAGGGGCGCGGCCGGTCCCGGAGCGGCCTCTGGGGCCCCCTCGAGCCGATCGGACCCGCGACCGGCCGGCCGCCGATCGACGTCGGCCCGGCGGTGCCGGGCCCTCCCCCGGCGGTCCCGAGCGAGCCGTCACCGGCGCCGGCCGCGTGGGCGGCGCCGCCCGCCCCGACGAGGCCGTTCGCCGCCCCGGGCCGCCCCGAGCCGAGGACCGCCGAGTCCACGCACGAGCCGGCCGGCCCGCCCGGGCGCGTGCCCGGCCCGTTCGAGCCGTGGCCGCCCACGCCGCTCCCCGCCGTCGGCGAGCGGCCGTCCACCTGGCCCCCGCCCGGCGACTGGCCGCCCGAGGTCCGCACGCCGAGGGAGGCCGCCCCGGGCGAGCTGCCCGCCACCTGGCCCCCGCCCGGCGACTGGCCGCCCGAGGTCCGCACGCCGAGGGAGGCCGCCCCGGCGGCCGCACCCGCGCCCGCCCCAGCGCAGCCCACCGCGGCGCCGGCGATCCCGGTCACCCCGCCCGCCGCCGGTGAGGCCGTGACCGCCGGCGGCCTGACCCGCCGGGTCCGGGGCGCCCAGATGCCCACCACCGAGCCGCTGCGGATGCGGCGGCCGGCGGACGACGACGCCCCGTCGGCGGCGCCCGCGCCGCCGACGGCGGCCCGCCGGGTGCCGCCCGAGCGCACGCCCGAGCAACGCCGGGCGGCCGACGACGTCTACAACTTCCTGACCAGCTTCAGCGCCGGGGTCCAGCGGGGCCTCGACGAATCGGGCCGCTCGCAGGACGCGTGACTCTCAGCCGAGCTTGGTGAGCGACCGCTTGAGGCTGCGGATCGCCTGCTGGGTGCGCTGCTCGTTCTCGATCAGGGCGAAGCGCACGTAGCCCTCGCCCCCGGGGCCGAAGCCGACTCCGGGCGACAACGCCACCTGCGCCTCCCGCACCAGCATCGACGCGAACTCGACCGAGCCCATCTCGCGGTAGGGCTCGGGGATCGGCGCCCAGGCGAACATCGTGCCCTTGGGCCTGGGCACCTCCCAGCCGATGCGGTGCAGCCCGTCGATGAGGGCGTCGCGCCGGCCCTGGTAGACGGCCTGGACCTCGCGGGGCACGTCCGCCGCCTCGTTCATCGTCACGGTGGCAGCGATCTGGATGGGCTGGAACGTGCCGTAGTCGAGGTAGGACTTGAGCTTGGTCAGCGCCTGGACCACCTCGGCGTTGCCGGCGGCGAAGGCGACCCGCCACCCGGCCATCGAGAACGACTTGGTCAGCGAGTAGAGCTCGACCGCGCACTCCTTCGCCCCCTCCGCCTGGAGGATCGACGGCGGCTGGAAGCCGTCGTAGCCGAGCTCCGCGTAGGCGTTGTCGTGGACGACGATGACCTCGTGCTCGCGGGCGAAGTCGACGACCTCCTGGAAGAACTCGAGGCCGACCGTGGCCGTGGTCGGGTTGTGGGGGAAGCTGAGCACGATGACCCGGGGCTTGGGCCACGAGTACTCGTAGGCCTCCCGCACCCGCTCCATGAAGTCGCCCTCGGTCGACATCGGGATCTCGCGGGCCGAGGCGCCGGCGAAGAGCGGGGCGAAGATGTGGATCGGGTAGGACGGCGACGGGACCAGGGCGGCGTCACCCGGCCCCAGCAGCACCCACATGAGGCCGGTGAACCCCTCCTTGGCGCCCATGGTGGTGACGACCTCACGCTCGGGGTCGAGGGCGACCCCGAAGCGGCGCTGGTAGAGGTCGGCGAGGGCCTGGCGGAGCTTGGGGATGCCGCGGCTCGCCGAGTACCGGTGGTTGCGGGTGTTGTGGGCGGCCTCGCACAGCTTCTCGACGGCCAGCGCGGGCGACGGGATGTCCGGATTGCCGAACCCCAGGTCGATGACGTCGATGCCGGCTCGCCGGGCCTCGATCTTCAGACCGTCGATGATCGTGAAGACGTACGGGGGTAGCCCGGTGATGCGGCGGAACTCCATGCGACCACGGTAGCCGGGGGTGGTGGTGCGCCCGGCAGTCGATTCGGTGATCATGGCAGCGTGCCCATCCAGATCGACGTCGTGATCGAGATCCCCCGCGGCAGCCGCAACAAGTACGAGTACGACCACGCCGACCACGTATTCCGGCTCGACCGCCGGCTGTTCACGGCGATGACCTACCCCGCCGACTACGGGTTCGTGCCGGAGACGCTGTCCGAGGACGGCGATCCGCTCGACGCCCTGGTCCTGCTGGAGGACGCCACGTTCCCCGGATGCTGGATCACCGCCCGACCGGTCGGCGTGTTCTGGATGGAGGACGACGCCGGTCCGGACGCCAAGGTCCTGTGCGTGCCGGCGGGCGATCCCCGCTGGGAGTCGGTGGCGGACATGTCCGACCTGCCCGCCCACCTCGTCGACGAGATCGAGCATTTCTTCGAGGTCTACAAGGTGCTCGAACCCGAGAAGCACTCGAGCGTGCGGGGCTGGGAGGGCATGGCGGCAGCCGAGGCCGAGATCGCGGCTTGCCGGCGCCGGTACGCCGAGGGTGGGGGTGGCGGTCGGCCCGCCGGCCAGGGGCCCTAGTGGGCGCCCGCGGTCCGTCAGCCCGGCGCGTCCCGCCCGCCGAGCAGCGCGGCGCCGATCGCCCCGGCCCGCTCGCCCAGCTCGGCGGCCACGATGCGGACGTCGGTCCGCTCGGCGGGTGCCATCACCTGCTCGGCGAACGCCGCCCGCACGGGGTCGAGCAGCAGGTCGCCGGCCTCGACCAGGCCGCCGCCGATGACGACCAGCGAGCAGTCGAGCAACGTGACCAGGTTGGCGATGCCGAGCGCCACCCAGTCGGCGAACGAGCGCACGACCGCCAGCGCCTCGGCGTCGCCCTCGCCGCAGGCCTGGGTGACGTGCTCGCCCTGGACGTGCTCGGCGACGCCGCCGGCCAGCTCGACGCCCCGGTGGAACCGGCCCGCCTCCGCGGCCTCCCGGCCGAGCCAACCGAGGCCACTGCCGGACGCGAACCGCTCCCAGCAGCCCCGGCGCCCGCACGGGCACAGTGGGCCGCGGGGGTCGACCACCATGTGGCCGGCCTCGCCGGCGAAGCCGTGGGCGCCCCGCACCAGGTCGCCCTCGGCGATGATCCCGGCGCCGATGCCGGTCCCCAGCGTGACGCACACCGCGTCGCTCACCCCCCGGGCGGCGCCGCCCAGGTGCTCGCCCCAGGCGGCGCACGTGGCGTCGTTGTCGACCCGGATCGGCAGGTCGAGGCGGCTCTCGAGCTCCACGCCGACCCGTACGCCCCGCAGACCCGGCAGGTTGGGCCCGATCCGCAGGACGCCGCGCCGGTCGACCAGCCCGGCGATACCGACACCCACCGCGGCGACGCTGCGATCGGAGCGGGCGTCGAGCTGCCGCACGACGTCGGCCATGGCGTCGAGCAGGGCGTCCTGGCCGTCGGGTGTCGGGACGCGGGCCTCGTCCAGCACGGTGCCGGGGTCGGCCGGGTCGAGGACGATCCCGAGGACCTTCGTCCCGCCGACGTCGATCCCGGCGAGCAGGCCGCCGGCGGCCGGGCTCAATAGCGGAGCAGGGCGCCGATGCGCCCCATGACGTCGAGGTCGGCGTTGCCGACGCAGATCTCGACCTGGCACGACTGGGCCAGAGCCTCCTCGACGACGTCCTCCACCACGTCGTCGACCTCGTGCATCTCGGCGCCGCAGCGCCGGCACCGGCGGCCCATCGCGGCCAGGGTGTCGCAGCCGCGGCAGCGCCACCCGGGCGCCGCGAACCCCTTCGACACGACCAGCGTGTCGACCCGGTGCTCGGCCAGGGCCTCGATCACGTCGGCCAGCCCGGCGCGGCCCCGGCGGCCCGCGGTCGTCGCCGCCCGCAGCCGCTCGACGACCGCCGCCTCGCGCCGGCGCTCGACCCCGGCCTCGACCGCCTCGGCGGCCGCCAGGACCTCGGCGCGGTCGGCGCTGACGGGGACCGACAGGTGCCCGGCCAGGCGCTTGCGCAGGTAGGGGTGGAGGTCGGCCTCGAGCTGGCTGGCCAGGTTGTCGGGGGCGGCGATGGCGAGGTGCTCGAACGGGTGCTGGCTCCACACCTCGAAGGCGACGCTGGCGGCGTGGCGCAGGTGCTGCTGGGTGCGGGCCTCCATGGCGTGGGGGTGGTCGCCGCCCCGGTCACGCTCGCCCCGGGCGCCGGTGTCGCGGGGCAGCGCCTCGAACAGCTCGGACCGCTCGACGAGCTCGCCCAGCTCGAACACGAACATGCGGGCCCGCTGCCGGTCGGCCATGAGGACGCCGATCGGCTCGTGCTCGCGCAGGACCGACTCGAGCTGGCCGACGGCGGGCACGTGGTTGATCACGACCCGGGTGTGGACCGGCACCGGCAGCTCGATCACCTCCCACAGCTGGTCGGCCGAGCAGGCGAAGATGGCCAGGCCCCGCACGCGGGACCGGTCGAGCCCGCTGCGGACCAGCCGCTCGATCTTGCGCAGGTCGGCCTGCACCGACGCCTCACCGTTGGCTCGCGCCCGGGCCCCCTTGAGCAGCACCTCGACCTCGTGCTCGAGGTCCTGGTGGCGCGCCACCCGCCGGCCGTCGATGTCGAGGTAACACGACGTGATCGGCGCCCCAGTCCCTTTCTTCGCCGCCAGCTCCCGGATCGCAGCTTCGGTGATGGCGGCCACGGCGCCTCCTGTGAGGGATCGGCGGATCGACGGGTCGACGGATCGGCGGGGTCCGACACGACCGGGCCCCCCGACGCGGTGTGGTGGGGATGGTAGGCGACCCACCCGGCCCGCGTCCTCGGTCTGACGCTCACCCTGTGCGCATCTCTGCGCCCTCGTCGCCACCGAACGCGGTGACACCCGCGGTCACACGACCCGGATCCGCTCGACCCGCCCGTCGGTGGGTCCCGGGTCGGCCGCGTCCGCCGCGTCGTCGCCGGTGCCGGTCTCGCCGCCGTGCGGCGGCCGTGCCGGCGCCGCCCGCCGGGCGAGGTCGCCGAGGCCGGCCAGCATCCCGACCAGGGCCGCAGCGGAGTCCGGGTCGCCGACGAGATCCTCGGCCACGTCCAGGGCGGCCCGGGCCGCGGCGATCAGCTCCCGGGCCGCGGCCTGCAGGTGTGCGACGCCGTCCCCGCGCGCTGCCCGACGTCGTCGGCCCCGTCGCCGTCGGCTCCCGTGGTGGTGGACCCCATCGTCCGCTCCTCGTCGTTCGATCCGATCATGGCCCGGCCGCCTCGGCCATCGTGGCCGGCACGCGGAAGGTCACCCGCAGCCGGCCGTCCCGCAGCTCGGCGCCGCCCACGGTCCGGCGCCGGAGGGCGTCCGGCAGCACGACCGCCCGGCGGTAGGGACCGACCCGCACGAGCAGCTCGTCGCCGGCTCGGCCCAGCTCCAGGTCGTCGCGCTCGGTGAACGGCAGGCCCAACTCGAGCACCATGTCGCCGCCGGGCCGGCCGGTCCCCCGCACCCGCAGCGGCTCCCCGGCGCCGAAGCGGGCGGTCGGGTCCTCGTCGCCGTACAGCGCGTCGGCGAATCCCCGCAGCGGCCCCGGCCCGACCGGCTCGCCCGACCGGAGCGGCACCCGCAGCACCGGCAGCGGCGCGAAGCCGGCCTCGATCGCACCGAGCTGCTCGGCCTGGGCCTGCCGCCAGCCGGCGAACCAGGGGTCGGCGACCTCGTCCGGCAGCACCCGGTTCGCGATCACGGCGTCGACGTGGTAGCCGAACAGCGAGAGGTAGGTGTGGGTCCGGCGGGTCTCGGCGACCACGACCCGCTCGGGGTTGACCACCAGCCGGACGCTGGTCCGGCGCCCGTCGGTGAGCAGCTCCCGGACGCCGTCCAGCCGGTCGTAGAACCGCTGCACGGCGGCGAACACGTCGTCGCCGGCGGTCGGCAGGGTGCTGAGCCGCGCGACCATCGGGGCGACGAGCCGGTTGACCCGCCGGCCGACGGGGAACAGGCGCTCCATGTACCGCCCGAGCACGTCGGGTAGCGACAGGAGCCGCACGGTCTCGGCGGTGGGCGCGCAGTCGACGACGACGACGTCCCAATCGCCGCTGGTGGCGTGGTGACGGATGTCGGCGAGGGCGAAGACCTCGTCCAACCCGGGCAGGACCGACAGCTCCTCCGCCTCCAGGCCCTCGACGCCCGCCCACCGGAACACGTCGAGGAGGTAGCGCCGGATCTCGCCCCAGGCGTCCTCCATGCGATCCTGGGCATCGGGCTGCAGGCCCCAGAGGCCGTCGGCCCCGGCGACGGGGGCGACGAGCGGGCCGAGCGGGGCGTCGAGGGCATCGGCGAGCGAGTGGGCCGGGTCGGTCGAGAGCGCGAGCGTCCGCAGGCCGAGGTCGGCGCACCGCAGGGCGGTGGCCGCCGATGCGGTGGTCTTGCCGACCCCGCCCTTCCCCGTGAACAGCAGGACGCGCGTGGCGCCCGTCGCCCCAGCCGGCGCCATCAGCGTTCGAGGTAGGAGCGCAGGTGGCGCAACGCGGTGGTGAGCAGGCGCGCCTCGGCGCGGCGCTTGACGAACCCGGGCAGCGGGACGAGCAGGTCGACCTCGAGGTGGTAGGTCACCTCGGTGCGGTCGGGCTCGCCGTCGACGGGCGCCAGCTCGTAGGCGCCGTCGAGCTTGCGGGTGATGTCGCCCCGGATGAGCCGCCAGGCGAGGACGTCGGGGGCCTTGGCGTAGTCGTAGCTGAGGGTGTAGCTGGTGCTGCGCCCCATGGCGGCGGCCCGGAACGCGACCGTGACCCCCCGACCCTGCTCGTCGCGCTCGACGACCTCGGCGGACTTCAGGTCGTGCGCCCAGTCGGGGTAGCCCTCGAAGTCGGTGAGCACTTCCCACGTCCGCTGCGGCGACGCGCCGACGACCATGTGCTGGGTCGTCTGGTCAGCCATCTGGTCGTGCCCCCCTGACTACTAGGACGGTCGCGGGCACGCTACGTTACTGCGCCGCCCCGGGCCCCTCGTCCGGATCACGGGGCGGGAACACTCCGTGCCGGGCGCCCCACAACGCCATCATGCCGAGCCCGAACATGGGGACGAGCACGCTGAAGGCCAGCGCGGTGAACGGCCGGGCGGCGGCGACGCCGACGGCGACGACGGTCTGCACCGCCAGCGCGATGCGCAGCTCCGCGGCGACGGCCCGGGGCGCCACGCCCCCGGCGAGGAAGAAGATTCCGCCCATGGTGACGAGGTCGTACCGGCTGCGGCCGATGGCGAGCGCGTAGGCCCACAGGAACGCCCCGCACCCGACGGCGAACAGGACGAGGTCGACCGGCACCGACACCCGCTCCAGCGGGTCGGGCGCGATGGCCGCCCCGAGCGACACGACCACGAACACGACGGTCGCCCAGCGGTTCCACCACAGGATCCGGGCCCCGGCGCCGGGCGCGGCCGACAGGTCGCCCGGCGCCGCCGCCGATACCGGCTCGTCCGGCCTCACCACCGGTCGAGCACCTCGGCCAAGCGGGCGGCCAGCGTGTCGTAGGCGAAGTCCGTCGCCGCGCGCTCCCGCGCCGCCGCCCCCATGGCCGAGCGCCGGACCGGATCGTCCAACAACCCTCCCACCGCCGCCGCCACGGCCCCGACGTCCCGGGGATCGCGGACGATCAGCCCGGTCTCGCCGTCCACCACCGCCTCGGCCGCCCCGCCGCTCGACCCGGCCACCTGGGCGATGCCGCACGCCGCCGCCTCCAGGAACACGATGCCGAACCCCTCCTGCTCCAGCCCGCCCCACCGGTTCCGGCACAGCATCGCGGACAGGTCGGCGCAGCCGAGCAGCGCCGGCAGGTCGGCGTCGGGCACGCGACCGACCAGCCGCACCGGGGCGCCCGACCCCGCGACCAGGCGATCGAGCCGCGCCCGGTCCCGCCCGGCGCCGCCGACGACGACGACCATGTCGGGCCGGTCGGGGGCCAGGCGGGCGGCGGCCTCGACGAGCACGTCCATGCCCTTGCGGGGAACCAGCCGGCTCACGGCCACGATGACCCGGGCGTCGGGCGGGAGATCGAACAGGGCCCGTGCTTTGACCCGCTCCTCGGGGTCCAGCGGCC
The DNA here is from genome assembly GCA_963739835.1 of uncultured Acidimicrobiales bacterium. Taxonomy (GTDB): domain Bacteria; phylum Actinomycetota; class Acidimicrobiia; order Acidimicrobiales; family VFJN01; genus ZC4RG19. The sequence goes on along the minus strand of CAVUBW010000024.1, from coordinate 259,736 downwards.
GGAACCGGACGGGATCGATCCCCGGCGGCACCACGGTCACCGGCAGAGCCCGACCGGCGGCCCGCTCCCCCTCGGCCGCCGGGTAGCCGCCCGCCGCGATGACCTCGACCGCCCCCCGCAGCACCCGCCCCAGGAGCGAGCGGCTCACCGGCAACCGGCCCGGCACCGTCACCTCGGCACCGTGGAGCACGACGCCGTACGGCCGCGCCAACCGCCGCCCGAGGACTCCGAGCGGCAACGCCGGGTCGAGCACGACGAGCGCGGCGCCGGTCTCGGCCGCGAGCGCGTCGATCCGCCTGGCCAGGGTGGGGGTCGGCAACAGGACCCGCTGCCGCGTGCGCACGACCCGGAACGGCTGCTCGGCGTCCCATGCCTCCGCCCCGTCGTACGGGGTCGTGAGCACGGTGAAGGTGGCGGGGTCGAGGCGCCGCCACAGCTCCCACAGGTAGGACTGGATCCCGCCCAGCTTGGGCGGGAAGTCGTTGGTCACGAGCAGGTGGGACACGCGGGGCGCCGCCTCACGCGCCGACCGGGCGCGGCACGACGGCCGCGGCCAGCTCGTCCCGCACCGCCGGATCGGGTTCGCTCCGGGGATCGATCCCCGCCGCGGCGACGAGGTCGTCCCGTCCCAGCCGTCGGGCCGCCCACACGGCGTGGCCCCGCACCACGGGGTCCGCCGAACCGAGGGCACGCGCCAGCGCGTCGGCGACCCGCGGGTCGCAGGCGTCGGCGACGTTGCCCAGCGCCACCAGCGCGTTGCGACGCAGGTAGCGGGGTTGGCGGCGCGGGATGTACCAGCGGCCGTGCCGGGCCAGCAGCTCGGCGTCGGACGCCGCGAGCAGGTCGACCAGGTCGACCACCACCTGCGCCGAGTCGCCCGCCGCGGGCGCGGGGCCGTGACGGTCGAGCCGGCGATTCGGCGGGCAGACCTCCTGGCAGTCGTCGCAGCCGTAGATGCGGTCGCCGAGCGCGACCCGGTGCTCACGCGGGAACATCCCCTCGGCCTGGACCAGCCACGCAAGGCACCGCCGGGCGTCCACCACGCCGGGCGCCACGATGGCGCCGGTCGGGCAACCGTCCAGGCAGCGTGTGCACGTACCGCACCCGTCGTCGACCGGTCCGCCCGTCGGCGGAACCGGGGCGTCGGTGATGACGGACCCCAGCACGTACCAGCTCCCCTGGCCCGGCAGGAGCAGGTTGGCGTTCTTCCCGTACCAGCCCAGCCCGGCACGGTATGCGGCCTCGCGGTCGACCAGCGCGTTGTCGTCCGCGACGACCCGCGCCCGCCAGCCGTCCGCCCGCAGGGCGTCGGCGACGGCGGTCAGTGCCGCCCGAAGCGGCCCGTAGTGGTCCTCCCAGGCGTACCTGGCGACCCGCCCGGCGGCGGGCCCCGGCCCCGCGTCCGGGCACGCCGAGGGTCCTGGGCGGGAAGGCGGCCGATCGAGCACCGGCTCGCGCCGGTAGCTCCGGGCGCCGACCACCAGCGCCCGGGCCCCCGGTAGCGCCGCCGCCGGGTCGCACGACCGCGCCGGAGCCCGGTACGTGAACGCCATGCCACCGTGGAGTCCCCCGGCCCTGCGGCGCTCGAGATGTCGCTGCGCCGTCGCGAACGGCTCGGCCGACGCCACGCCGACGGCGTCGAGGCCCGACGCCCGGCCGAGCGCGACCAGATCGTCGGCGACGGGAACGCGGCGATCCGATCGAACGGCGGTGGGCACGGCGTCATCGTGCCGAGCCACGTGGCCGCGGGCAACTCGCCCACCTCCATCTGCGCATCGTCCCCGCCCGGGCGCCACCACGCGCACCACCGGTGGGCCGTCAGCCCGTGCGCCGCCGGTGCCGCAGCTCGGGCAACAGCCCGGCGCTCGAGAGCAGGCGGATGGCCCGCTCCTCCGCCACGTCGATCACGACCGCCTCGCCGGGCTGGCGGGAGCAGATGAAGGTGACCACGCAGTCGGCACAGCAGTCGCTGCCCTGCATCGCGCAGTCGTCGCAGTCGATCACCAACGGGTCGCCGGGCAACGCCGGCGGCAGCGGTCCGGGGCTGTCGGCTCGTGACACGGTCGTCTCCTCGGGGTCGCACGGCTCGGGCGGGGGGCGGGAGCTTCACGGTCGAGACGATACGGACGACCTGTGACAATCAAGACCGGCCCGGTACGTGTCAGTAGGGGTGAGACACCGGTGGTTCAGAGGGGTGTCGGGGTCAGGGGCTGCTCGTCGGGCCGGTTGATCCATGTTGCCTCGGGGATGCGGGGCGCGACGGGTGGTCGGCGGAAGCGTTGGGGGTGGGTGGTGTAGGCGGTGTCGAGGACGGCTTGGCGGTGGGCCCGGATGGCGGTGGCTCGGCCGTGGTGGACGTCGGCGGGGGTGTGTAGGGCGATGCCGGTGTGGCGGTGCCGGTGGTTGTAGTGGTCGAAGAACTCGTCGACGAAGGCCCGGGCGGCGGCGAGGCTGGTGAAGCGTTTGGGGAACCGGGGCGAGTATTTGAGTGTCTTGAACTGGGCTTCGGAGTAGGGGTTGTCGTTGGACTGGTGGGGCCGGGAGTGGGACTGGAGGACGCCGAGGTCGGCGAGGAGCTGGGTGACGGTTTTGGAGGTCATCGAGCTGCCGCGGTCGGCGTGCAGGGTGAGCTGGCCGGCGTTGACGTGGTGGTCGTAGATGGCACCGGCGATGAGTTCTTCGGCCAGGCGGGCCGATTCGCGGGGGGCGACGAGCCAGCCCACGGCGTAGCGGCTGTAGACGTCGAGGATCACGTAGAGGTGGAACCAGGTCCACTTGTAAGGCCCGGCCAGCTTGGTGTAGGGGTCGGACCGCAGCGCCCTGCTCGGCTCTCGCCGGGTGGGTTTCTGCGGCCCGCCCTCCGAACCGGACGTGCGACTTCCACCGCATCCGGCTCTCCACGTGTTCATGCCGCTGGTGCGGGTGATCCTGTTGGCGTTGCGCTCGACCATGGGGTCGGGATGCGTGCGCCCCGATAGCGGTAGCGCTCGATGTTGACCTTGTGGGGCCGGAACATCTCGATCCCGCCGTCGCTGATCCTCCATCCGGGGAGGTAGCGGCGGACCAGGGTGTGCATGTTCAGCCCGACGTGTCGTTTGCGGAGCCAGCCGACGATCCGCCAGAAGGCGAAGTGGTCGACGTAGTTGAAGGTCCGCGAGGACACGCCGTGGCGGAAGTAGTTGCACCAGCCCCGCAGCGTCGGGTTCAGTCGGCGCAGCAGGTCTGCAAGCGTTCGATGTCTCGCTCTGCGAGTGAGCGATCGGACCTTGTCCGTCACCGAGAGCAAGCTCTTCTTGGATGGGTAGGTGTAGATCGCTCGCTTGCCGGCTCGGCCCCGCCAGGCCCGGCGCTGGATGCGCCAGCCGAGGAAGTCGAACCCCTCGTCGATGTGGCAGACCCTCGTCTTGGCTTCCGACAGGCGTAGGCCCATCGGAGCGAGCACCGCGGCCACCTCGCCCCAGAGCGCTTCGGCGTCGTCGCGGGTGCCGTGGACCATGACCACGAAGTCGTCCGCGTAGCGGATCAGCTTCATCGTCGGTTCCCCGGCGCGGCGACGCTTGACGCGGGTCCATTCCGGGCCGAGCGCCGCCCAGCGGGCGGCGAAGTGCTCGTCGAGGACCGACAGGGCGATGTTGGCCAGCAGCGGTGAGAGGATCCCGCCCTGGGGTGTGCCGGTGATCGTCTCGCGGTTGCGGCCCTCTTCGCTGAGGACCCCGGCCCGCAGGAACGCCTTCACCCATCCCAGAACGCGCTTGTCCCCGATGCGATCTCGCACCCGGCCCATGAGAGCGGTGTGGTCGATCTCGTCGAAGCACGCCTTGATGTCCGCCTCGAACACCCACTCGTAGTTGCGGTTGGGTGAGGCGAGGAAGTGGATCTCGGCGATGGCGTCCTGGGCTCGGCGCTTCGGGCGGAAGCCATACGAACATGGCTTGAAGTCCGCCTCGAAGATCGGCTCGAGCACCAGCTTCAACGCGGCCTGCACGACCCGGTCTGCGGTCGTCGGGATCCCCAGCGCCGGACCTTGCCGCCCGCCTTGGGGATCGTCTTCTCCCGCACCCGCTGAGGGGCGAACCGGCCGGCCTTGAGATCATCTCGCAGCCCACCGAGCAGCCCCCCAGCACCGAACACGACCGAGCGGGGTGCCACTCCGTCGACGCCGGCGGTTCGTGCGCCCTTGTTGCCCCGCACCCGGTTCCACGCCACGACGAGGAACGCCGGGTCATAGACGAGGTTGGCGAGGTCATCGAAACGACGGCCAGGATCGGTGGCCGCCCATTGGTGCAGCTTCGTCTGCATCACGAGTACCCGGTGCTCGGCCTCGTCGAGGTCGGGCCACGGAGCGCCGATGTTCACCGGCGACCTCCTCGATCAGCGTTGATGCTGCGAACACGCTGGACCCCTTCGCCATGTGACCGGCTTTCCCGGCCTCGGACTACTACGGGTCCTCCGCCCCACCCCGGCGGCATCGGCCGGCGACGGGCCTTCCCGCCGGCCAGCAGGCCGCTGACCGGGGAGGGGACCGCCGGGATGGTTCCCACGTTCACTCTCGAACCCTTCGACGGGGTCGGCGCCCAGCTATGCCCCTGCAGCCTCGCCACGGCTACGCCGCAGGCCTTCACCGTGGCCTCCCGGCCGGCGACATCACCCAGCCAAGGAGTTCCCCCCACCGAAGCGGAGGTGCGCGCTGCTGCCCAGCCCAGATCTGCCAGGTTCGAGCTGGTGGTCTCGTCTTGAGAGGCGTTCAGCCGCTGGTTCCTCACGTACGCCTTTCCGTCTCGCTTGCCGGACCCGGACCATCTGGCAGTGCCGGCCCGTCCCGTCGTTGTCAGGGCTGCTGTCCACCCTCCCCCTCGTCCCAGGGATCAGGCTGCCCTCAGCTTCAATGCGCCCGCTGCGACGAGCACACGGCGGTGTCCTTTCACCACCGCAAGGTTCGAGAGCGCCTCGTGGCGCTCGATGTCCCATGACCACACCTGGTTGGGGCCGGTGGCCACTAGTTCGGGCTTGACCGTCGGTGGCCGGCGGGCCTGGGCTCGCCGTTCCCGGACCTGGGCCCGTTGGCGCAACAGCCGGTACATGGTCGAGATCGACGCCAGGTAGGTGCCCTCATCGAGCAGGGTGGCCCAGATCTGGGCGGGGGCGGCGTCGCAGAACCGCTGCGAGTTGAGGACCTCGATGATGGCGTCGGCCTCGCTGAGGGCGATGGCACGGTGGGAGCGGGGTCGGGGTGCGGGGGGTCCGCACACGGCTGCGCGGCGGTGCCGGTAGTGGCTGGCCCGGGAGCGGCCCAGGGCGGCGCAGGCGCGGGTGCGGGGGACGCCGCGGGCGACGAGTTCGTCGATGCCGGCGTCTTGGATCGCGGTCATTCGTCGTCGGTGGTCGCGCTCTTCGAGATCTCCTCCAAGAGCGCGTGCACTTTTCCCTGGACCTCGATGATCACCTCGGCTTGGGCGAGCTTGTTGCGGAGCCGTTCGTTCTCGGCCCGAAGCTTGGCCAGCTCGCTGTGGCTCGGACCGCCGCGGCCACCGTCGCTGCGGCCGAGGCCGGCTTTGAGCAGGCCTTGGCGGTGTTGGCGGCGCCAGTCGGTGATCAGGCTCGAGTAGAGGCCCTCACGGCGCAAGATGGCGCCCTTCTCGCCGGACTCGGAGCAGGCGTCGTACTCGGCGAGGATCGCGAGCTTGTACTCGGCGCTGAAGGCACGCCGGATGACGTTGCGGTGGTAGCGCTCGCCGCCGTCGGTGCCGGTGCCGTCGTCCACGTGCCAAGTATCGGCCCGGTAGATCCGGGCTCGCTTGGAGGGTCCGGGTCGGCGGCGTTTGTCGGGCCCGGCGGGGCCGGGGGTGGGGTCAAGGTTGTGCATCAGGATGTTCACCGTTCTCGCCCTCGATGCGCAGATCGGGGATGGTCACGGTGTCTCACCCCTCACGGACACAGAGGGGCCCCGGGGGTCAGCGCCGCAGCAGATCCACCAACTGGCGGGCGTGGAGGAGGTTGGCGCCGCCCCGGCGAGCACCCGCACGGACCCGGTTGTCGCTCGACGCGACGATCACGGGGGTGGTCGCCGGCAGCCGGTTCACCATCGCGATGATGACGTCGTCCGCCTCGACCCCGGGATCCGAGAACCGGGCCCGGACCAGCCGCCGGCCCGTCGACGGCACGCTCAGCGCGTCGACCTCTGCGCCGTCGAACACCACCTCCGTGGGCGTCGCCGTCCGCAGCGCGAGGTCGTACAGCGCGGCGACGAGGCGCCGCCGCTGGTCGGCGACCGACAGCGTCGGCCAGGCCGTCATCGACACGTTGTAGCCGTCGACGATGAGCACCGACCCGGGCGCGCGCAGCAGATGGGCGGCCGCCTCGACGGTGTCGTCGAAGATGCCTCCCGGCAGCTCCAGCGCCCGGCGCCGGCCGGCGGGGGTTGGCGCGGCGGGCCCGATCGTGGCGCCGGGGCCGTCGGACGGTGGCGCCGGGCCCTCGCAGTCGGCGACCACGCCGTCGTCCGGGCCGAGCCCGGACACGACGTCCTCGGGGGCCGCGCGGGTCCGCTCCCCGCCGAGGATCCCCGCCAGGCCCGCGAGCCCGTCGGCCAGCGCGGCCGCTCCGCGCGCGGCCCGGGCGACCTCCGCGGCCACGTCGGCGAGGTCGATCCCGCCACCCGACCCCCCTGCGCCCGGCCCGACGGCGGCGGGGACGGTGGGCGCCGCCGCGACCCCCGGCTGCGCCGGCTCGGCCGCGTCGGCGGCGCCGACATCACTGGACCAACCGGCGGTGCCGATGTCGCCGGCGCCGCCGGGACGGCCGGGGCTGCCCGCCGACGTCGGAGCCGCCGCAGCGGTGTCCCCGCGCGGCGCGGCCGCCGCCTCCATCTCCCGCAGCCGGGCCTTGAGCGTCTTGAGCTCCGTCGAGCGCTCCACCAGCCGGGCCTCCGCCGCCTTCAGCTGGCGCACCGCCTCGGCGCGCGCGGAGGTCAGCTCGGCGACGGCGTCGGCCAGCTCGCGGGACTGCGCCTCCGCCGCCTCCCGCAGCTCCCGTTCCCCGGCGAGCACCGCTCGGGCCCTGTCGAGCGCCTCCCGCCCGGCGGACGCCGCCGCCTCCGCCCGTTGCGCCGCCGCCTGCGCCGCCGCGAGCCGGCGGGTCGCCGACCGCTCCTCCCTGGCCAGGCGCTCGTCGGCGTCCCGGGCCTCGGACAGGGACACGATCTCGTCGAGCGCCTCCTGCCAACCGTCGGGCCGGGTGAGCCAGAGCCAGCCCGCGGCCCCGACGTCGGGCTCGACGACGGCCGCCGCCACGCGGTCCCGGAAGCCGGCGTCGCTGTCGAGGATCCTGGCGATCTCCCCCAGCGCCCGGGACCCGAGCTTCGCGAAGCCGAGATAGGGCCGCAGCGCGGGCGGCGGCGGGACGACCGGATCGGACGTCAGCCCCTCCCGGGCGACGGCCAGCGCCGACTCGAGCGCCGGCCGGATGACGCCGACGGGGTCCTTCAGCTCGCCCTCGACTGGTCGGGCGCTGACGCCGCAGCCCCGCCCCTGCCCTCGAGGTCGGCGTCGTCGATCTGCTCGACCGCCGTGCCCGTGCCGCACCACCGGCAGGCCACCTCCTCGACGGTCTCGTCCAGTACGGCCTCCTCCTCGACCCGAAGGTCGCCGCCGACCGTGTAGTGGTGGAACGCACGGGTGCGCCGTGCGGTGACGACGTCGAAGCGGGTGAGGTTGCCGCAGGCGGCGCAGCGATACCGGGCAGGCACCGCTGCAGCCTACCGACCGGCCGGAGGCGAACTGCCGTCCGCCACCGACCCCCAACCTATGTTCGTAGCGTACATATGTTCGGCTACACTTCCGGTCCATGCCCGACAGTTACGACGCCCCGGCGACGCCGCTGCACGACGTCACCTTCTGCGTGGTCGACCTCGAGACCACCGGCACGTCCGCGTCGTCCGACGCCATCACCGAGGTCGGCGCGGTGAAGTTCCGGGGCGGCGAAAGCCTCGGCACGTTCCAGACGCTGGTCGAGCCGGGCCGGTCGGTCTCCCCCGGCGCGGCCCGGCTGACGGGCATCAGCGACGACGTCGTCGCCGGCGCGCCGAGCCTGGGCGGGGTGTTGGCGGCGTTCGAGGAGTTCGTCGGGGGCGCGGTGCTGGTCGGCCACAACCTGCGCTTCGACGTGTCGTTCCTGTCGGCCGCCCTGGCCGCCGCCGAGCGGGCCGGCATCGGGCTCGTGCAGGTCGACACGGTGGCGCTCGCCCGCCGCCTGCTGGGCGACGAAGTGCCCGACTGCCGGCTGGCGACGCTGGCGCAGCACCTCCACCTGCCCCGGCGGCCGACGCACCGGGCGCTGGCCGACGCGCTGGCGACGGCCGACCTGCTCCACGTGCTGCTCGAACGGGCCGCGGGGCTCGGCGTCGAGACGCTGGACGATCTCGTCGAGCTGCCGCAGGTCGCCCGTCATCCGCTGGCCGCCAAGCTGGCGCTCACGAGCCGCCTGCCCCGGGCACCGGGCGTCTACCTGCTGCGCGACGCCCGTGACCAGCCACTCCGCGTCGGGTGGGCGTGCGACCTGCGGCGGCGGGTGCGGTCGTTCTTCGCGCGTCCCGCGCCGGGCGACGGCCGCGGTGGCGTCTCGGGCGTGCTTCGGGCGGTCCATCGCATCGACCACCTGGTCTGCGCGTCGGCGCTGGAGGCGGCCGTGGCCACGGTCCGGCTCGTGAACGTGCTGGAGCCCCGCCACGATCGGCGCCTGATCCGGTGGCGCAGCTACCGCTACGTGCGGCTACCCGACAGCGTGGGTCGCCCGCCGGCGCCCCGGGTGGTCCGCGACGCTCGCGACGACGGCGCGACCTACCTCGGGCCGCTCGAGTCGACCGCCGATGCCCGAGCCGTCGTCGCGGCGCTGTCGCAGCCCGACGCCACGTCGACGCCGGCGGGCGCCCAGGCGTTGGCGGCGGCGCGGCGCCGCCAGGGCCGGTTCGACGCTCTCCGGGGCGCACGCCAGGTCAGGCTGCTCCTGCCCGACGGCACGCCGATCGAGCTGGCACGAGGGCGCCTGGTCGTCCCGCTCGCCCGACCGCCGTCGGATGGTGGTGACCCGCCGGACGCGCTCGCCGCCATCGCCCGAACGGCCGAGCCCGGTCCCGCCCCGGATGACGGCCCCCTGCCCCGTGACCTGGCGGACGAGTACGACGTCGTGGCGTCCTGGCTCGAACACGGGGCCGACGGAGCCCGCCTCGTCCACGTCGACGGCGTGCTGGCGACGCCGCTGCCTTGGCTCGCTGCGCCGGTCGCGGCGGTCGCGATGGCCCCGCCCGGCCGTGCGCCACCGCTGCACGCGGCCACCGCCTGAAGCTGGGACCGCGACCCATGCTCGGCCGCGACATCCGATCCGTCGCCGGACGGGGTCGCCGGACGTTCTCGCCCGCACGGACGGCCGAGGCCGGGCGGACGGCCACGGCCGACCGAGCGGCGGCGTCCGTCCAGGAGCGGCGACAGAGGCGTCTACGCTGCCGGGCGTGCTCACCGCCTTCGTGCTGATCCACGCCGAGCCCGACCGGATCGCGGACCTCGGAGCCGAGATCGCCGATGTCGACGGTGTCGCCGAGGTCTACTCGGTCACCGGGGACATCGACCTGGCGGCGATCGTGCGGGTGCGCGAGCACGACGAGCTGGCCGACGTGGTCACCCGGCACATCAGTGCGCTCGACGGGGTCGTGCACACGACGACGATGATCGCCTTCCGGGCGTACTCGCGCCACGACCTCGAATCGATGTTCGGCCTCGGGATCGAGTAGCTCCTCGTGCCCGCCGGGCCGGGCCATATCGTCCGGGCCCTGTCGCGGCCGCACGGGCGGGCTCAGGTCGGAGACTCGTCTCCCTGGGTGCCTGGGCCGGGGCTTCGGACTCCATCGACGCCCGCTGGCGGCTCGGGTCGGCCACTGCGCCGACCAGACGCTCGATCAGGATCTCCCACGGGCCTGCCTGGGGCGGCCCAGGTCGACCGCGCCGAACAGGAGGAAGCCGAGGCCGACCGCGTGGCAAAAGCGCACGATCGACAGCGTGTCGAGCGCCGGGTCGATGCCGCCCGTGCGCTTGCCGTCGGCGATGAGCTCAATCAGGTTCTCAGCCCGCTGCTCGATCACCCGGCGCAGCATCACCGCCACGTCCGGTTCCCTGCGGGCGGCGACGAACGCCTCCAGCAGTAGGGCCTGGCCGTTGTCGAACTCCTCGGTGACGAGGTGGGAGCCGACCGTCGTGATGATGTCCGTGGCCTTGCCCTCGAACTGGTGTTCCGCGAACAGCTGCTCGAACTCGTCCGTCGACTGGGCCTCGATGGCGGCCAGCAGCAGCTCCGCCTTGCCCCGGAACCGGCCGTAGATCGCTCCCGTGGTGAAGCCGGCGCGGCGGGCGATCTCCTGCACGCCCGCGCGGTCATAGCCCTTCTCGGCGAACACCGCGGCCGCGGCCGCCACCAGGCGGTCACGCGTCGGGTCACTGGCCGCCTTGGCTCCGTCCGGGATCACGCCGCCAGTCAATTGCAGGGGCTACCCAGCGTCAAGCGCACTCCACCCAGCGCAACCACCTGCGGACCCTACCCCTGGTTCGACGCCGCGACCAAGCGGTCGAGCGCCGCCGCGGCGTGGCCGCCGTCGATCGCCTTGCGGGCCGGTTCCAGGCCCGACTCGATGTCGTCGGCCAGACCCGCGGCCGTCAGCCCCGCCGCGGCGTTCAGCACCACGATGTCGCGGTGGGGCCCGTCCTCCCCCGCCAGGACCCGCCGCGCCAGCTCGGCGTTCCTCGCCGGCTCGCCGCCGACCAGATGCTCCGCCGGGGCGGGCCCGAGCCCCAGCGCCGCCGGATCGACCTGGTACGACCGGATCTCGCCCTCGTGCAGCTCGACCACCTGGGACGTCGTCGTGGTCGTGAGCTCGTCCAGCCCGTCGTCGCCGTGGACCACCAGCACCCGGTCGCAGCCCCTGGCGGCGAGGACGCCGACCATCCGTTCGGCCATGGCCGGGTCGGCGACGCCGATCATCATCCGGCCGACGCCCGCCGGGTTGGCGAGCGGGCCGAGGATGTTGAACGCCGTCGGGATGCCCAGCTCGCGCCGGGTCGGGCCCGGCGTGGCGCATCGCCGGGTGGAAGCGCGGCGCGAAGCAGAAGCCGATGCCGGCCTCGGCAACGCACCGCGCCACGTCCTCGGGCCCGCAGTCGATGCGGACGCCCAGCGCCTCCAGCACGTCCGCGGTGCCCGTCGCGCTCGACGCGGCGCGGTTGCCGTGCTTGCAGACCCGGCCGCCCGCGCCGGCCACCACGAGGGCCGCCAGCGTCGACACGTTGATCGTGTGGGCCCGGTCGCCGCCGGTGCCGACGATGTCGACCGCCGGGCGGGCCCGGCGGCAGCTCCACCCGCTCGGCCGCGGCCAGCATGGCCTCGACCAGGCCGGTGAGCTCCTCGACCGTCTCGCCCTTCATGCGCAGGCGCGACGATGAACCCGGCGATCTGCGCCGGGCGATGCGTCGCCGTCGAGGATCTCGGCCATCGCGGCCGCGGGCCGCGTCCGTGCCCAGGTCGCGGCCCGCGGAGAGCGCGCCGAGCACGGCCGGCCACCCGTCAAAGCCCGGGGGCGTTGTCGTCACCGGGCAATCACATCACGAGGCGCGGCGGCGCTGGCGAATGATCCGCCGCCGCTCACGCTCGGTGGCGCCGCCCCAGACGCCCTCCTTCTCGCGGACCGCGAGGGCGTGTTCGAGGCAGGCCTCCCGGACGGGGCATCCGGAACACACGTGCTTCGCATATTCCGCCTCTTCGTCGGTGACCGGATAGAAGACCAGCGGGTCGAGGCCGCGGCAGGCCGCATGCTGGCGCCAGATCTGCTTCATGGTGGCGGGAACTGTCTCCCTGTGACTGGATCGTCGTTGGTCCGCAGTCGCGGGTCGACCCGGAAGGCGAGCCCCCCGGACCGGAGTCTGATGATCCTCGGGGATCCCATACGTAACCCGTGCACGCCGCACACATCACGCAGGCCCGCCCCCAGAGGACGGCCGATCTTGGCACCCGAATGCGCCCTTCGCAAGGGCTATTTGTGCAGATCGCGAGGTTCGAGCCCGCCCGACAGCACCCGTCGCGCAAGTGGCCCGCCTGCCGGGCGACCATGTCGCCGCCAGCGACACGGCGACCACATACCGCGTGCATTCCGCAACGGCGTGGCCCAATGCAAACGCATAAAGTGAGACCTGAGCCCTCGTCAGCCGCCAAGGCATGTCGTACATCGAGACGGCGGCTACGTCCTCGCGAATCGCCGGGACGGGCCGGCGGGGCGCGCCAGTAGGCTCCATCCAATCCTCCTCCCCGGGAGACTGGCGATGCCCCTCGGCACCTTCGACCGCAACGACAACCTCGCCCGGCTCGGCATCGGCACCTACGACGTGCTGGTCGTCGGCGGCGGCATCACCGGCGCCGGCGTGGCGCTCGACGCCGCCTCCCGGGGCCTGCGCACCGCCCTGGTCGAGCGCGACGACTTCGCGTCCGGCACGTCGTCGAAGTCGTCGAAGCTGGTCCACGGCGGGCTGCGCTACCTCCAGAACGGCGACGTCCGGCTGGTCTACGAGGCCCTGCACGAGCGCCAGCGCCTGCTCCGCAACGCCCCCCACCTCGTGAAGGTGCTCCCGTTCCTCATCCCCGTGTTCTCCGGGAAGGGCGGCGTCATCCCCCGGCAGTTCGCGCGGGCGCTCGGCTCGGCCATGTGGATGTACGACCTGACCGGCGGGTGGCGCATCGGCAAGCTGCACCGGCGGCTCAAGCTCGACGCCGCCCGGGCCCACATGCCGACGCTCAACGACCGCCTGGCCTGGGCATACCTCTACTACGACGCCCAGACCGACGACGCCCGGCTGACGCTCACGATCGCCCGCACCGCCGCGCTCGACCACGGCGCCACCGTCGTCAACCACGCCCGCGTGACCGGGCTGATCAAGGACGGTGGCCGGGTCGCCGGCGTCCAGGTCGACGCCGGCGGGGTCGAGATCGAGGCCCGGGCGCGGGTGGTCGTCAACGCCACCGGCGTGTGGGCCGACGACGTCCGGGCGCTGGACGAGGCCGCCCACCCGCACACGATCCGGCCGGCCAAGGGCATCCACATCGTGGTGCCGTGGTCCAAGGTGCGCAACGACATCGCCGCCGTGGTCCCGGTCCCCAAGGACCGGCGGTCGATCTTCGTCGTGCCCTGGCCCGGGGCGGACGGCGTGCTGGGCGGCGAGGGCTCGGTCACCTACATCGGCACGACCGACACCGACTTCGACGGCGAGGTCGACGACCCCCAGTGCACGCCCGAGGACGTGGCCTACCTCATCGACGCGATGAACCGCTCGCTCAGCGAGCCGCTCGACGCCGGCGACGTCCTCGGCACCTGGGCCGGGCTGCGCCCGCTGGTCAGCGACGCGGGCAGCGGGCGGACCGCCGACCTGTCCCGGCGCCACCGCGTGCAGACGTCGGACAGCGGCCTGATCACGGTCACCGGGGGCAAGCTGACGACCTACCGGGAGATGGCCCAGGACACGGTCGATGCCGCCGTGGCCGTCGCGGCCGACGACCTTCCCCGCTCGGCCGGGCGCTGCCGGACCCGGCGACTGCCGCTGCGAGGCGCCGACGGCTGGGAGGCCGCCCGCGACGCCGACGCCCACCTGGGCGAGCGCTACGGCGGCGAGAGCAGCGTGCTGGCCGCCATGGTGGCGGCCGATCCCGGGCTCGGCGAGCCGCTGGTGCCCGGGCTCCCCTACCGGCGGGTCGAGGCGCTCTACGCCGCCCGCTACGAGATGGCCACCACCCTCGACGACGTGCTGTCCCGCCGGACCCGTGCCCGGCTGCGGGCCCGGGACGCCACCGCGGCCGCCGCTGCCGACGTCGCCGCCGTCGTCGGCGACGAGCTGGGCTGGACCGAGGACGTGCGGGCGGCCGAGGTCGAGCGCTACCGGGCCGCGGCCGCCCGGGAGCGGGACGTCCCCGGGCTGCCGGACACGGCCGCGCTGGCGGCCGGGGGCTGACGGCCGTGGAGCCCGCCCGGGACGTCGAGCAGCTGGTCGTCCCGCCGATCGACACGACCGCGGCACGCGAGGGCTCGCGAGCCGCCCATGCCCGCCTGCTGGCCACGCTGGACGGCCTCGACGACGCCACCGCCGCGGCTCCGAGCCGGCTTGCCGGCTGGACGGTCGGCCACGTGCTGTCGCACCTCGCCCGCCAGGCCGACGGGCACGTGCGGATGCTGGACGCGGCCGCCGCCGGCGACGTCGCCGACCAGTACGACGGCGGCCCCGAGGGCCGGGCGGCCGAGATCGAGGCCGGCGCGGGGCGCCCGGCGGTCGAGCTGGTCGCCGACGTTGCCGCGACCATCGAGCGCCTGGAGGCGGTGTGGGACCGCACCGACGCCGCGGTCTGGGCCCACGGGTTCGGGCGGGGCACGTTCGGCGACCTCCAGCCGTGCGCCGACCTGCCGTTCCGCCGCTGGCGCGAGGTCGAGGTCCACCACGCCGACCTCGGCCTCGACTTCGAGCCGTCCCACTGGACGGCCACGTTCGTCGACACCGAGCTGCCCCGCAGCCTGGCCGCGCTGCCGGCCCGCCTGTCGCTCGAGGACCGGCGGCGGCTGCTCGCCTGGCTGCTCGGCCGCTCGCCGCTCCCGCCCGACCTGCCGCCCTGGTAGACCGCTGGCCATGAGCCTCGCCCCCCACGACCTCCCGCCGGTCGGTCCGGCGGCGCCCACCCCGCCGATCCCGCTGGCCGGCGACCCGTCCCGGGTCACCGCCCGGCTGACCGGCGAGCGGGTCGAGATCGACGAGGCCCTGCTGGTGCGCCTGCGCAGCGCCTGCGGCGACGTCACGGTCGACCCGGCCACCGTCGCCGAGGCCAGCCGCGACTGGTGGCCGCTGGCGATGATCTGGGCGCTCGAGGGCCAGGTCGCGGCCTGGGCGCGGCGGTCGTCGCCGCCCGGTCGACGTCGACGAGGTCGCCGCGCGTCCTGGCCGTCTGCAACGAGGCCGCGGGTCCCGGTCACCGCCGCCGCCGGCCGCAGCGGCGTGTGCGGCGCGTCGGTGCCCGCTGCACGGCGGCGTCGTCCTCGACCTGACCGGCGCTCGACGGGCATCGTCGACGTCGACGCGCACGTCGCTGGTCCTCGACGTGCGGCCGGGCACGTTCGGCGACGTGCTCGAGCACGACCTGCGCGCGACGACCACGGCCTCACGCTCGGGCACTGGCCGCAGTCGATGGCGCTGTCGACCGTCGGCGGCTGGCTCGCGTGCCGCTCGGCCGGCCAGCTCTCGACCCGCTACGGCAAGATCGAGGACATCGTCCTGGGCCTCGACGTCGTCCTCGCCGACGGCCGGCAGCATCACGACCGGCGGCGCGCCCCGGGCCGCGGTCGGGCCCGACCTCACGCAGCTGTTCGTCGGGTCGCGAGGGCACGCTCGGCGTCATCACCGGCGCCCGGCTGCGCGCTCCACCCGCGCCCACGCCGCGAGCGCCGGGCGGCGTTCGCGTTCTCGACTCGTTCGCCGAGGGCCTCGACGCGATGCGCCGGATCGTCCAGCGCGGCGCGACGCCGGCCGTGCTGCGCCTCTACGACGCGATCGAGGCCGACCGCACCTACCACACCGGCGACCGGGCGCCTGCTGCTCGTGCTCGACGAGGGCGACCCGACGATCGTCGACGCGACGCTGGCGCGTCGTCGCCGAGGAGTGCGCGCGGCGGCCGACGCCCGACGACGTCGGCCCACGTCGAGCACTGGCTCGAGCACCGCAACGACGTGGCCGCGCTCGAGGCGCTGATCTCGCGCGGGCTACGTCGTCGACACGATGGAGATCGTCGGCGCCGCTGGTCGCGCGCTGCCGGCGATCTACGAGGCGACGCTCGACGCCCTGCTCGGGCGTCGAGGGCACGCTCGCCGCGTCCGCCCACCAGTCGCACAGCTACCCCGACGGCGGCTGCCTCTACTTCACGTTCGCGGGCAAGGTCGACGCCGACGACCGGCGGGACGCGCTACTACCGCGGCCGCGTGGGACGCCGGGCAGCGGGCCGTGCTCGCCGCCGGCGGCGCGCTCAGCCACCACCACGGCGTCGGCCTCAACCGGGCCCGGTTCGTGGCCGAGGCGCTCGGCGCCGGCGTTCGACGTGCTCGTCGGCGGTCAAGGCACGCCCTCGACCCGAACGGCATCCTCAACCCGGGCAAGCTCGGCCTCTCGCCTGGGGCCCGTCGGCGCTGGTGCGCGAGGCCGCAGCGCCTCCGGGCCGATGAGCGGCGAGCATGCCGGCGACGGGCGGGACGCCGATGAGCGGCCGATCCTCGTCGTCGACGTCGGCACGACGCGGCGTGCGGGCGGCGGTCGTGCGGCCGGACGCCACGGTCGCCGCGGTCCAGCACCGCGCGCGTGCTGCCCGTCGTCGCCCGCGCCCGGCCTGGTCGAGTTCGACGCCGCGGCGATGGCCGACGGCCGCCCTCGACGTGGCCCGGGCCGCGCTGGCCGAGGGCGGGCCCGGTCGACGCGGTCGGCATCACCAACCAGCGGGCCTCGACGATCGTGTGGGACCGGGCCACCGGCGAGCCGGTCGGGCCGGGGCTCGGCTGGCAGGACCTGCGCACGGTCGGCGACTGCCTCGTGCTGGCAGGCCGAGGGACTGCGGTTCGCGCCCAACCAGTCGGCCACCAAGGTCGCCTACCTGCTCGACGGCGCCGATCCCGACCGCGGCCCGCGACCTGTGCGTCGGCACGGTCGACACCTGGATCGCCTGGCACCTGCCGGGCGGCGCGCGTGCACGTGACCGACGCTGTCCAACGCCGGCGGTCACCGGCCTGATGCAGGGCGACGGCGTCCGACTGGGACGACAGGTGCTCGACGCGCTGCGCATCCCCGCCGCGGTCGCTGCCCGACGGTCGTCGACTCGACCGGGGTCGCTCGGGCACGGCGACCGCGCTCGACGGGGCGCCGCCGATCGCCGCGCTCGTCGGCGACCAGCAGGCGTCGCTGGTCGGCCAGGGCTGCGTCCGGCCCGGGCTGGCCAAGATCACGTTCGGCACCGGCGGCATGCTCGACGTCGTGCGTCGGCGCCGAGCGCCCGGCCTTCGCCCGCCAGGGCGGGCACGGCACGTTCCCGATCGTCGCCTGGCGGCGCCGGCGGGACGGCCACCTGGGGCGTCGAGGCGATCATGCTCGCGGCCGGCACCAACGTCGAGTGGCTGCGCGACGACCTCGGGATCATCGACAGCGCCGAGCGAGTCGCACGAGGTGGCGGCGGCGTGCGAGACCGCCGACGGCGTCGTGTACGTGCCCGCGCTGCTCGGGCTCGGCACGCCCCGCTGGGACTACGGCGCCCGGGGCACGCTGCTCGGCCTCACCCGGGGCACCGGGCGGCCCCAGATCGTGCGGGCCGTGCTCGAGGGCGTCGCCCAGCGGGGCGCGGACCTGGTCGAGGCCGCCGAGGCCGACACCGGCCTCGCGCATCCCGACGCCTGCGCGTCGACGGCGGCATGAGCGGCAACCCGACGTTCGTGCAGGCGCTGGCCGACGCCGCGCAGCGCCCGGTCGAGGTGTCGCCGGTGCGGGAGGCCACCACGCTCGGCGCCGCCTTCCTGGCCGGGCTCGCCGTCGGCACGTGGCCGGGCTGGGACGACATCGCGGCGACGTGGCGGCCGCAGGTGGTGGTCGAGCCGGCCCGCAGCCTCGACCGCGACCGGTGGCGGGAGGCGGTCGAGCGGGCTGCGGGCTGGGAGCCGGACCTCAGCGCCATCAGCTTCTGACGGGCAGGGCGAACCGAACGGCGTCCCCGCGACGTATAGAGCGCCTAACGGAGCATCGCGCGTGGCGGGCGCATCAATTCGGGGGGTCGAATCGAGATGGCACGTTCGCGAGCGACGCTTGGACTGGTGGCCGGTGTGGCCGTCCTGGTCCTCGTCATCGGTGTCGGCGGGTGGTACTTCTTCATTCGGGACGACGCCCCCGAGGAGGCCAACATCGAGGCCGCCGCCGAGACGCTGGATGCGCAGGGCGGCAGCCCCACGTCCGCCGCCGACCCGGCGGGCGCACCGTCGGCGGTCGACGGCACGTGGGCGGTCGACACGACGGTCGGCTCGTTCGACGACTTCTCCGGCACGTGGGCCGGCTACCGGGTCGACGAGGAACTGGCGGGCATCGGCTCGCAGACGGCGGTCGGCCGGTCCCCCAACGTCACGGGCACGCTGACGGTGCAGAACGGCCAGGTCACGGCGGTCGACGTCGACGTCGACCTCACGGCCCTCAAGAGCGACAGCGAACAGCGTGACGGCGCCATCCGGTCCCGGGGCCTGCAGTCCGACCAGTACCCGACGGCGTCGTTCTCGCTGACTCAGCCGATCGCGATCCCGGACGAGCTCGACAGCGGCCAGCAGGCGTCGACACAGGCCGCGGGCGAGCTGACGCTGCACGGCGTGACCAAGCCGGTCGCGATCGACGTCGACGCCAAGATGGCCAACGGCACCGTGGCGGTGACCGGGAATGCACCCATCAAGCTGACCGACTTCGGCATCGAGGCACCGACGGGCTTCCGGGTGCTGTCGATCCAGGACGACGGCACGTTCGAGTTCCAGGTCTTCTTCGTCAAGCAGTAGCCGCGACCGACCGTCGCTGGGGCCGGCCGGGCCGGGCCGGCCCCGGCGGCGGTACCCTGGAGGCTGACGGTGAGCCGGCCGGGTGGCCGCGTCGCCCGGCCCTCCGGGGCCGCGGCGCCGAGGAAAGTCCGGACTCCACAGGGCAAGGGTGCTGGCGAGAGCCAGGACGGGGCGACCTGCCGGTCCAGGGCAACAGAGAACAGACCGCCGATGGCGGGACGCCGAGGCGCCCCGCACAGGCAAGGGTGAAACGGTGCGGTAAGAGCGCACCAGCGTCGGGGGCGACCCCGGCGGCTGGCAACCCCCACCCGGAGCAAGGCCAAGCGAGGGACGGCCGGCCCGGCCGATGTCCCCAGGTAGGCCGCAAAGATGGATGGCCACCGGGCGGCGACCGCAAGGGACCCGCCCACAGAATCCGGCTTACAGGCCGGCTCACCGTCACACACCGCCCCTGACCTGGGGCGGAACCCGCTACGAACCGGCCGTGGAGTCTTCGTGACACGCGGATGACACGGGGCTCAGCATCCGATCGAGGACCTGAGCCGGGATGTCACGGTCGTCGCGCAGCCAGTGGACGTACGTCCGGGAGACTGTTTCGACGGTGTCGCCCAGGTGCCCGGCCACGGCGGTCAGCGGCGCGCCCTCCGCCAGCAACGTCGAAGCGCACCAGTGTCGGCAGGAGTGGAACACGAATCGGTCCTCGGCGAGGCCCGCCTCCTTCAGCGCCGGCCGCCAGCCGCTGGCGTAGAACTGGTCTCGCCGCAGCATCGGCGCGCCGCGCAGGCCTCGAAACAGGATGCCCTCGGCCAGCGTGGTCCCGCAGGTGCCGGCGCAACTCGACGGCGACCACGCCCGGCACCGTGATCGTCCGCACCTTCTCCGCCTTGGGCGTGGTCAGCCGGCTCTCGTTGCCGATGCGCTGCATCTGGCGATCGACGGTGACCCGCCGGGCGTCGAGCTCGATCCGGTCGGCCGTCATGCCCAGGACCTCGCCGACCCGCAGCCCGGCGAGGCCGAGCGCGACGGCGGCCCGGAACTCGCTCGGGGCGCTCGCCAGGATCGCCAAGGCCTCCGCCCGGGTGGGCACGTCCGCCGGGCCGACCTGTCCAGTGGGATCGCCAGCGCGGGCCTTGGGTGCCCGCAGGCCCGGCGGTCGGATCACGCCCGATCCGACCCGAGGTGTAGGCCGCCCGCATGATCATGCCGGCGTAGGCCATCGTCAGCTTCACCGTGGCGTGGGAGTACTCCTTCGCCAGCGCCGCCCGGACCCGCTTCAACATCAGCTGGTCGACGGCGGCGAGCTGGGCCTTGCCCAGGAGCGGGACGAGCCGAGCCTTGATGTAGGGCCACGACTCCCGCGTTGTGTCCTTCCAGTCCTGGCCCTCGGCCCACTCGTCGGCGAAGTCCTCGAACCGCTGCCGGCCCCGCCGCGGATCGACATAGGTACCGATCGCCTTCGCGCTCTCGACGTTGGCGATGTGGACATCGGCGTCGCGCTTGCGGGCGAACACCTTCCCTCGGTCCCTCCCCTCCGGCGAGCGCCAGCGAGCCCGCCAGGCCGTGATCCGGCAGCGACAGCCCTCGGTGCGGCCCGGCTTCGTCCGGCCGGCGGCGGCACACCGCTTGCACAGCGTCCAGCGCCAGGGGTCGACGCTCGCCATCACGCACACCGATCCGCGGCGCACTGCTCGACCAGCCAGCGACGCACCGCATCCGGGTCGTACCGCAGATGTCGGCCGACCTTGAACGCGGCCGGACCGGTCCCGGATGTAGCGCCACTGGTGCAGCGTCGTGACCGGGCACGCCGAGGTACGCGCGACACGTCGGCGGGCGCCCACAGCCGCTCGCACGTCGGCAGCGGCGGTCGGCCGTCGGGCCTGCTCGTCTCCGGGTCATGGTCATGCCTCCTTCGGTGCTGTGCTTGCGGATCGGTGGTGGTGCGGGATCGGTGGCTCCCTTCACGCCGGGCCGGGGAGTGTGACGGGTTCCGCCGGCTGCGTCAAGGGCACGGCGAAGAAGTCCCAAGCGAGCCGAGGGACCCTGCGCCCTGCGGCCGGACTTCTTCGCCTCTTCGGCCCTTGACCCACCGGCTCCACCCGTCAGGGATGCCGGCCAAGACGTGAAGGAAGCCGAGTGCTGAGGGGTCAGGCACGCCGGTCACCGTGCTCGCGGGCCAGAGCCGCCGACGCGAGGGCCCGGGCGGCGGTGTCGGTGTCGAAGAACCCGACCCCGGCGAAGCGCCAGTTGCGCTCGATCGACGATGTCGGCCTCGTCGCCGTCGGGGTCGTCGTCCGGCGTCGAGCTCGCGCACCTCGGCGTCGGCGGCACAGCGGTCGTGCGGCCGTTCTGGCGCCACGTCGGCCCGGGCCTGCCGCAGTGCTCCGAAGGTCGTCGAGTAGCGGCGGGTCTTGGTCAGGACGTGGCCCCGGTAGCCGAGGGTCCCGTACCGGTCGGCCAGCCGCTCGTAGTCCTCGCCGCCCGGCTGGCGACGAGCTGCTCGGCGGTCTCGATGATCCGCACGGCGTGCGGGCGAGGCGCCGACGTAGCGGGCGTCGGTGGCGCTGTGGATGCGGCCGTGCGCCGTCGAGGCCGAAGTCCTCGGTCGACTTGGTGAGGTACTTGGACAGGTAGGCGGCGACCATGCTCGGGGTGCACGTCGCCCGCCTGGTGTCGTCCCGACCGGCACCCAGCGTGATCGGGCGGGTGTCGACCTGCGCGCCCCAGCCGCAGCGCGACCGGGCTGGTGGCCGGCGGGATGGACCTCGAGGCGGACGGCGCCGGCGGCCGTCGGTGATGGCGTCGCCGAGCGCCAGGGCGTCGAGGTCGATCCGGGGCGGGGAGTCGGGGCCGGTGCGGGCCGTCGAGGCGCATGACGGCGTGCACGTGGATCAGGCCCCGGGCCTGGAACTCGGCCACCTTCGTGTAGGACACCCGGGCCAGCTGCCGCGAAGTCCCGACGGGACAGGCCGGCGTTGCGGGCGAGCGTGCGGCCGAGCGTGATGGTGAACCGGCGCCACAGCTCGGGGGCATGCCACTGCCACAGCACGTGGCCCACGTAGTCGTAGCAGTCCGGCGCACAGCGGCTCGCCGAGCCGGCGGTCGTCCTCGCCGTGGCGGTGCAGGCAGTACAGCGGCCGGCCGTGCGGGCAGACCGGGCTTGTCGCGCCGGGCCCGGCACGGGGCGCCCTGGCGGCGGCCGTGCACCGGCCCGAAGCTCGGTGCCGTCAGGGTGACGAACATCGTCGGATGGGCCGCGACCGACTCGGGTGCGCCCTTGCCACCGACCAGCCCGGCCGACAGGAGATGCCAGGCGTCGCCCTTGTACTCCCGGGAGCACGACTCGCAGCGGGCGGCCCGGCGGTCGCCGCAGCGCACCCAGGTGAACCCGTCGAGCTCCTGGGCCGAGCTGTAGCGGTCGACGACCTCGCCGGTCGAGCCGCGTCGATCCGGGTGGTCGACCCGACCAGGCGCACCGGGCCGGGAACAGCCCCGGGCCCGGTGTCTCGGCGTCCTGGCGCGCCGCCGCACCGAACACCGACCACGGCACCTCGACCGTGGCAGCCGGAGCGGTCGAGCCGGACACCGGAGGGACTCAGTGGCCGCAGGTGCAGTCTGCGGGCGAGTCGGCGACGTAGGTGCCGCAGGCGAGGCACCAGGCCGGGCTCGACACCCCGGGCCCGGCAGCTCGCCAGGTAGTCGACCATGAGCGCCACGTGGCGCTCGCCCGTGTTCATCGGGCGTCCCAGCATGGCGCCGCATACCTCGACGACCCCGGGGCCCAACCACAGCCCCTCGCTGCACCCGCAGTCGACCAGCATGCCAACCAGCCCGGATAGCGACCCGTCGTCGTCGGGCACGATCCCCGAGCCCTCGCAGTCGCCGCACAGGCCCCGACCTGGCTCGTCGCCCTGGACCTCGACCAGGGGCACGGGCCGGCGGGCCGGTGCGATCCGCAGCTGCGTGCACCAGTCCTCGTACGCCGTCAGCCGCCGTTCCAGCGCCCTGAACCGCTCGCGCACGCCGTGGCTCACCCGAGTGGTATCGCCGTCCCAGCCGTTGAACACCGTCAGCGAAGGCAGCCCCGAGCGCCACATCGTGTGACGGCATCGCCGACCACTCGGCCCATCGCCGCTCCCCCACCTCGACCTCGGCTGCGGTCGCCACCTCTGCCAGCGCCATGTCGGTCACCTCGCATCTCGTCAGATCGCCCGCAGGCGATAATCTACGGTAGTTCGCCGTATATATCAAACTGTCGCCGTACATTTACGGCGTTACGTTGACCCGCCATTAACGTGAGCGGCATGGCGGAGCCCGACCCCGAGATCGACTTCTGGGTCACCTCGGACGTGGCCGCCTACCTCGGCGTCTCCATCAGCACGGTCTCGACCTACAAGTCCCGTGACCAGATGCCGCCGCCCGACCGAACCTTCGGCCGCACGCCCGCCTGGCGGCCGGCAACGATCATCGAGTGGCACGAGACCCGACCCGGCCACGGCGGACGACCACCCAACCGCCCTCGCCGCTCCGGGTAGGCCACCTGCACCGACCATGCCGGTGATCCTCGGCGGCGCCGGCCTATTTCCCCAGGTCCTACGGAGAGTCTGGCGCGGGCCACTATGAGTCCCGGTCCCGGCCTAGTCTCTTTGTGGTCTCTTCGGTCGTGGCGGTAGCCCCGCTGGGGGAGCGATGTCAGGTTGGAGTGAGTTGATCCACCAGTGCCGCGAGGACCGCGGGCTCACTCAGGACGAGTTCGCCCAGGAAGTGGCACGCGTCGCATGGGAGCGACTGCATGTCCAGGTCGGTATCGACGCCGCAATGGTGTCGAAGTGGGAACGCGGCACGAAGCAGCCGAGCAAGCGCTACCAGCGCCTGCTCTCGGCCCTGCTTGGGACGAACTCGCCGGGTGCTCGGTCACAGGCCGCCGACGCCGCCGAAGGGCTCGGCTTCGACTACGCCGGCCCGCTGTCATCTGCGCTGGATGCGGTCGACCAGGTAGGGCGGGCCGACATGGACCGCCGGGACTTCCTCCGAAGCGCCATGTTCTCAGTCGGGCTGTCGATCGCCCCGAGCCGAGACTGGCTGGTCTCCACGATCGAGGACGCCACCGCCCCGACCGGGCGCGTCGGTGCCGCCCAGGTCGATGCCATCCGCCGCACGTTCGGGCTGTTCCAGGAGATGGACGTCATGCGAGGCGGCGGCCACGCCCGGCACCAGCTCGCCAGCTACGTCACCACCGTCGTCACTCCCCTACTGCGGGACAACGACGCAGCGACCGACACCGGCCGGGCGCTCTACGAGGCCGGCGCCGAACAGCTCTACCTCCTCGGCTGGATGGCCTACGACGACGGGCAGCACCCACTCGCCCAGCGGTATCTCCTCCACGCCCTCCGCCTGGCCCAGGAGGCCGGCAGCCCGAAGCTCGGCGCACACATCCTCGCCGGCTTGTCTGACCAGGCCACGCTCACCGGCCACCCAGACCAGGCCCTCCAACTCGCCCGGGCGGGGCGAGCAGGACTCCGAGGCGCCGAGAGCCCGGCGTGCCTTGCCGACCTCTTGGCCTTGCAGGCGAGAGCCGAAGCCGCCCTTGGCGACGGGGCCTCAGCGGCCCGGTCGGTCATCGAGTCCGAGACACACGCCGCAGACATCGACCTCGACACCGAGCCGGAGTGGGCCCGCTTCATCGACGCCGCCTACCTCAACGGCGAGTACGCCCACGCTTTCCGCGACCTCGATCGAGGCCCCGAGAGCGCCACATTCGCACAGCGCTCCGCCGACGCAGCCGCCCGCCAGCATCGGGCCCGTCGAGGCTCACTGGCGCACGCGACCCTCTCCCGAGCTGCACTCGCCGACCACGACCTGGAAGCCGCCGCCGCTGCGGCGACTACGACTGCCGAGCTGGCGGCCACGGTTCATTCGTCTCGCTCCACCGAGGCCGTGAACGATCTCCGGCACCGCCTCCGAGAACATGACACCTCACCAGCCGTCGCTGACTTCTTGGTTGTTGCAGACACCTTTTTCCGCGGCCGGATCATGACGGTCAGCGTGGGTAGTACCACGCCTGCACGATTTCCGAGAGCTCAGTCTTGTTGAGGTGGTATTGGCCACGGCCGGGGCCGTGGATCATCGCCTCCCACATCGGCTGGAAGACGCGCAGCATCCGCAGGTAGCTGGCGAGCAACGCTGCGTGAGAGTCCCCCCGTTCGTGCTGATCGTCGAAGTAGACAGCGAGTTCCGACCATCGGCCGCTACGGATCACGTGCGCCGCATAGTCGGCGAGGCGACTCTCACGACGGTCGTTGAAGTCGAAGCCACGGAATCGCAGCGCGTGCTCAGCGTGCTCGTCGAGCGCTCGGACGTCCTCGACGCCAATCTTGTCGACGCTCGCCCCGATCACGCGGAACATGTCGAGGATGTCCCACACCAGGCGACATTCGTCGAGCGGCAACTCGTCGTAGATCGAGATGAACTCGTGCGAGTACTCGCCGGTGTAGCCGCACTCAAGCACCTCGATCAACGTCTGGTGATGCTGCTTCTCGTCCTCGTCGTCGGAGACCAACTCGAGGATTCGATGAAGCAGCGCTAGTTGACGCCGATCTCGCTTCGACAACGACGTCGGCGCTGACCATTCCGGAACGTCGAGTCCGAGCTGTGCCCCCATCAAGTGGCGCGTCCACTCGCTGACGGACATGCCCTCGCCGGCAGCCGCTTCCTCGGCCCGATCCTTGAGGTCGTCCTCCACTCGTACACTTTTGTCGCCACGTCGTGCTCCTTGTATGACAGTAAGACACACCGTACTGGACGCGGACGCCCGTGGCAATGACGAAGCTCTAAGGCCTGCATCCCGCAGTAGTTCGGTGGCTGGTGAGGAATCTCTGTACTCCGTCAAGGCGCCGGCAAAGCCGGCGCCGGCCTGCGGGCGGGCGCCACGGGCGCCCGTCCTGGCCGCCCGAGCTGGACGTGTCGTGACACGCTCGTGACACACGAGCCCGCGAACCCGCGCGAGACGTCGAGCACCACCGAGACGCCGATCCCTGGTCAGCGCCGGGAACGATCGTTCGTACCTGCCGCCTCGACCGGGCCGGTCACGCAGTCCGGCTTACAGGCCGGCTCACCGTCATTACATGCTCTGACTAGGGGATCGAGCGCTACTCCCCCGCCTCGGTCCTCAGCCAGTGCTCAGCGACCTCGCCGCCGAGCAGTTCGTCGACGGCCTGCCGGGTGCGGTCCTCGTCGTCGGGCCAAAGGTGCCCGTACACGTCGAGCGTCTCGACGGCTGAGGCGTGTCCAAGCCGGGCCTGGACGACCTTGACCGACAGGCCCTTCCGGATCAGCGCCGAGGCGTAGACGTGGCCGGTCAGCCCGAAGGCCTCGCCCTGGCGCAGGCCCGCTCCGGCCCCGAGCATGATGGCTGCCCGGCGGGACTACTGCCGGGGCTCGGCATTGACTACGCCGGCCGACCGTCGACACGCGTGACCAACTCACCCCGCAGGAAGCGGAGATCTCCCGCCTCATCGCGCGGGGCGACTCGAACCGAGAGATCGCCGCTCAGCTGTTCATCAGCGCAGCACGGTCGAGTATCACCTCCGCAAGGTGTTCCGGAAGCTCGACGTGAAGTCACGCGTGCAGCTCGCCCGCCGGATGTCCTAGTACTTCCTGCGAGGCCCGCCTCGGGCAGCGGGCGGAGGAGCGTGGCCGCGCCCATTCGTTGTGAAGGTGGCTCCACCGTGCCGGCTGCCGGCCCGGACGGGTGGTTCGTTACAGCCCAACGGCGCCGGCAACTTCTACGGCCTCGGCCCGGTCTAGGCCAGCGGGTTCGCGGTCCCCGCCGTGAGCCCGTCGGCGACCTGCCCGACCGACCACGCCTCCTGGATCAACTGGATCGGCGGGCTGCCCACCCCCCGCGGGTGCGTCGTATCTGTCGTACTCGCTCGACATGCACAACCGGATGTAACCCGGTCAGATCGCCGCCAGCATGCGCAGGCGGGAGGCGAACGGCCGGGCGATCCCCGGGTGGTCGTCAGCAGCCTCCCGTCGCCTCGCCGCCCCTGGCAAGCACCGACCCGCGCTTCGACCGTACCGGGGTTCATCGACAGTTCGCCGCGGTATCGCTCGCCAAGGCGACCCGTCAACCACGTACAAAGGTCCCCGGGGATCACAGCGCGCGGGCACCGCAGACTCTGCTGAGAGGGGATTTCGATGTCCAGTGGATCGGGACGGGCGCGCGCCGCCCTGTCGGCCGTCGCAGTCGCGACGCTGGCGGCCGCTGGGTGCTGGGTGGCGCCCGGGCAGGGGCCGAACCGCAGCGCGTTCAACGCGCTCGAGACCAGCATCAACGTGGACACCGTGGCGACGCTCCACGAGGAGTGGACCAACACGTGGGCCGGGACTATGCGGGATCCGTTGTCGCAGGGGGGCATCGTGTTCGCCCCCAGCGGCTCCTTCTTCTCGGGCGGGGTGCGGGCGATCGACATGGCGACCGGCGCGACACTCTGGCAGCTACCGGCGCCGGCGACGACGGACGAATTTGCGGGGGCGGTGCTCGTCGACGGCGGGGGCGCGTGGCTGGGCACGGGCAACGGCCGCCTGGACAACATGGCGCCGTTCAGGGTCGATGCCACCACCGGGGTGGCGCTCCAGGGACGGGGCGAACTGTCGGGGATTCCCGAGGCGCTGCGGGGCGACACCCTGGCACTGCACGGGGGGATCTTCCAGCCCTTCGTCGACGTGCCGGCCATCTCGGGGGACTTCGTGACGGTCGGCGGCACCGACGGCTCGCTCAGCTGGACGGGGTTCGTCGACTTCTCCGTCTCAGGCGAGCCCCCGCCCGCAGTGCTGCCGCTCACGCTCGGGCCGGATTTCGTGTACCCGGCGACCAGTGGCAGCCTTGCGCTGGCGCCCGGTGACATGGCGTTCGTCGCCGGCATGCGCGCCTATCCCGTCGGCGGTCCGGCGGCGCAGAACTGCGGGCGGCCGAACTTCGAGCGCCTGGCGTGCCCGGCGTGGGCCACGCCGCTGGACGGCACGTTGGTCACGCCGGCCGTGCGGAGCGACGACGCGTCGTTGATCTACGTCGCCACCGACGCCGGCACCCTCTACGCCCTCGACGCGGCGACCGGCGCCGTGGCGTGGACGAGTGCGCTCGGCGCGCCGGTCATCGCCCCGCCCGCGACCGTGTTCGGGCGGCTGTACGTCCCGACGACGGACGGCCGCCTCGTGGTGCTGCCGGCCGCCGGCTGCGGCGCCCCGTCCTGCTCGGCGCTGGCGACCGGCGACGCCGGCTCCAGCATCGGCGTCCAGCCCGGCGTGGCCGGAGGCGTCGTGTTCACCGGGTCGAGCGACGGGACGGTCCACGCGTTCCCGGCCGACTGCACCGGCACCTGCCCGGTGCTGTGGTCAGCCCAGGCCGGCGGCGCCATCACCGGCGCCCCCGCCATCGACGGCGGCCATCTCCTGGTGGGCACCGGCAACGGCCGCACCGTAGCGTATGCTCCGGCTCCCTGACCGCTCTGGTCCGCCGAGTGGTGAGGCTCAGGTCCGGGCGGACGTAATGTCGCCCGGTCGCCGTCATTCGGCTCCGGCAGAGTGCGGCTTGCCCGGCCAGTAGGCCCATTCCTCGAAGTCCTCGACCCTTCCGTCCTCGGCGAAGCGGACCACCCAAAGATCCCGATACTCCTGGCGGACCGGGTCGCCGTAGTGCACCTCGACGCGCACGACGGCGTGGCGATCCTCAATCGCCACTGCCTCTGCCTGGAGCGTGAACACTTCGTCCTCGTCGTCCAGCCAGAACGCCTTGATCGCGTCGTGACCGACTTCGGATTCATCGTAGGGAGACGGCCGGTAGTGGCAATCATCGGTGAAGAGCTGCTCGACGGCGGCGAGGTCGCCTTCGCGCCACGCGTGTTCGTACTTGGCGACCCAACGCATCACCTCGTCGCGATCCATGCCGACACTGCTACCCGTTGTTTCTGGTCGATGACCCGTGTGGTCCTCATCCGATCTTCTGCAGGAACGGGACCAGGGTCTCGACCAGCGGGTTCTGCGACGTCTCGACGCCCGTCGGGTCGGTGTGGGTGAGGCGGTCGCTCTCGTCGACGAGGGTGAGCTCGCTGTCGGGGATGCCGGACTGCTGGGCCAGCGGGCGGGCACCGTTCAGTACCCGACCGGCCTCGAACGACGTCTCCAGCCGAGTAGACCGTCGGGTCCCGCGACCAGGCCCGAGAACATGCGGGCGGCCCGCTCGACCGGCACCAACTCGGCGTCGATCCAACCGCGGGGATCGCCGCTGTCTGCCAGGCGGCCGATGTGCATCTGGACCAGCTCGAGGCCCTCGGGGCTGGTGTCGGTGTCGAGCGCGTAGCCGTACTGGGCGGCGTTGGTCGGCGCCACCGGCGGCTTGAGGTTCTGCGGGATGAGCGGCGACGCGTAGCCGATCGACGCCTCGTCGGGCTCGAGCACCGTGGCCGTCGATCCCACTGCGTTGAACACTCCGGGGCTCACCGAGGCCCCCGAAGTGTCACGGCCGCATGCTCCGATCGGGGACGTGAGCACGCTGCCCGATCGGCCCGATGCCTCCACGGAACGCCCGATGCCTCCACGGAACGGTGGCGGCGCAGAGCCCACACTATGGCGTACGTCAATCTCACGTACGCAACTCAGGTGCTGGTGAGGATTCTCTCCGGGCGCGGAGCCAGGCTTACAGGCCGGCTCACCGTCACTACTTGCTTTGACCAGGGCATCGGCCGCTACTCCCCCGCCTCGGTGCTCAGCCAGTGCTCAGCGACCTCGCCGCCGACCAGCTCGTCGACGGCCTGCCGGGTCCGGTCCTCATCGTCCGTCCAGAGGTGCCCCTACACGCCGGGTCATCCCTCGTCGAAGCACAGGCAGAACGGGTGGCCGGCGGGGTCGAATAGCACCCGGACGTTCTCCTGCGGCTGGACCTCCGCCACAGTGGCGCCCAGGGCGACCGCCTCGGCGGCCGCCGAGTCCAGGTCGCCGACCTGGAAGTCGAAATGCATCATCGGGCGCTGTTCCCCGTCGACCGGGGGCCACATCGGCGCTCGATAGCCGTCCGCCTGCTGGAACACCAAGAACGGTCCTTGCGGGGAAGCCGCGACGATGGCCGTTCCCGGCTCCTCGTGGCCGATGTGCCAACCGAGGAGTTGGGCATAGAACTTCGCCAAGCCGCTCGGATCCGGCGCCTCAATCGCCGTTCCCCACCACATACCACCAGTTCGAGATCTCATTCCGGCAGTGTTACCCATCAACTGGACAGCGACAGCCCGGCCTGTGCGGTCCCATGTGAGGTCCCAGGCTGGTGAGGAATCCTGTACTCCGTCAAGGCGCAGGCAGAGCCGGCGCCAGGCCGAGAGCCGAGGAGTCAGTTAGGCCCACGAGCGCGCAACATCCGGCTCACTCATCGGGCAAGCCGGACATTCCCGCCTGGCCGACGGTCAGCCCAAGTTCCTACCGTGAACCGCCGTCGTCCTCGGGCTCCCACCCGGTGGGACCGAAGATGTCCCGTTCGTGGCTGACGTTGATGCCAGCGGTCTGGCCGATGTCCCTGGCGATCAGCAACGCCTCAGCATGCGAGCCATCCCACTCGTGCTCGGAATGACCCGCCCCGAGTGGCAGATCCGCCCCGAGGATCAGAGTGCCGCGCGGCGTGACGCCGCGGCGGAGCCGAAGGGCGCCCTTCGCCTCATCCTTATGGTCAGCGCTCAAGCCTCCATGCCTGAGGAACTCGTCGATCAGCACCACAGCGAGCTCCTCGGCGAGCTGGGCGTCGACCTCCTCCAACGGAGTGAAGGCTGCGCCGCTCCAGTCCGCCCACCGAGCCTTTTCCTCCTCGCTCGGAGGTGCGCCGACCCGAGTCACCGCCCACATAGCCTGGCCACCCGGAAGGTCCACATCGCGGCGAACCTCGTAGCCCTGCCGCACGTCACCACTCCCGTCGGGCAACGAGTCCTCCGCCTCCGACCCGCCTGAACCGACGTCTTCGATCACACCAAGCTTCAGCAGCCTCGCCCTGACCGCGTTCTCGTTCCGCTGATGCTGCTCGCACAGCACATCCACCGTCGCTCCCGCCTGGAACGCCGCCAGCAACCGGCGATCCTCGTCTTCGTCCCACCGCGATCCGTGGCGCGGGTGCTTGAGACGCTTCAGCGCGACCTGAGGCGGGACCGAGTGCTCCACCCCGGTGCCCGTGGCAACAGCCCGGAGATAGTCGAGAGCGAGCGCGCCACCGCCGTCGCTGTAGGCGTCGGCCAGCGTGGCCAGTATCGGGCTCCGCCAGCGCCGGGCCAGCCGATGGAGCGCCGTGGCGGTCTCCGACCATTGGGTGTCAAGGCGGCAACTCTCTGCGACATCCGCCGCGATGTCCGCGCTCACCGGCGCTGACGAGTCCGCGAGGGCGCCCCACAGGGCAGCCGGGGCCAGCTCGCCAGCGAGACGTTTCGCGGCACACCATGGCCACGATGTCCGCCACCTGGCGGTCACGGTCACGCGGGTCGTCCAGGTCCGGGGCTTCTTCCCGTGCCGGCTCATCCCTCTCGCCGCTCACAGGACCCATCCTCTCGTACGCCCTGGCCACACCGCTTGCCCTTGGCGACAGTGACATGGATGTGACATGACGGCCGCTCATCGGCGTGTCTGGCCTGGGAGGCGCGCCGTCCGCCAGCAACGTCGAGGTGGAACACGAATCGGTCCTCCGCCAGGCCCGCCTCCTTCAGCGCCGGCCGCCAGCCGCTGGCGTAGAACTGGTCCCCGCCGCAGCACCCGACCGGGATCGTACGGACCGACGCCGGCCGCTTCGGAGGCCCGAGGATTTCCTCGTCCGCCTATGGCACGAGCACGAGCTTTGCCTTGGTCGCCGAGCTCTCCAGTCGTCCGTGCGTGCGGCGCGCTTCGGTGAGCGGCAGGCGCTCCACGACGACCGGGTGGATCTTGTCCGCACGGAGCAGCTCGAGCAGCGCGAGGAAGTCCTCCCGGAACCAATCCGGCCTGGTCAGGAAGTCCTCGGGTGCGCGGTGGAGCCATCGCAACATGAACAGCGCGTATTGACAGGTGGTCGTCCCTCGCGCTCCCAGCCTCGACACCGCTCCGCCACAGAGCGGATGGTCGTCCGGGCGCTGGGCGTTGAGTGCTGAGGACTGCTGCCACAATTCGTCGGCGAGGGCATACCAGTCCAAGTCACGCTCACGCCGCTGCGCGTCGAGCGCCCCGAAGAGCGCGCCGCAGTCGACGACGGCCAAGACTCGCACCCGCCTGAGGATAACGAGACCCGCTGGCGTGGAACCGTCATCGCGGGATGGGGTCAGGCCATGAGAGGGCTGAGGGTGCGTCACCGCGGCGGACGGCGCACGCCGGTCGACGCGTGTCGAGAACCCGTCCGTGACTCCGACTCACGGGGGGTACAGAACCTAGGTCGGCGATGACCTGACTGCCGCGACCAACCCTCCGTTTCCGCACCACCTACGAGAACCGACCCCGCTACCGAAGGAGCACCAGCCATGTCACTCGCCCGCGTCCACAACTTCTCCATCTCGCTCGACGGCTTCGGCACCGGCGAGGGTCAGAGCCTCGACGCACCGTTCGGTCACGCCGGCGAACGGCTGCACGAGTGGATGTTCGCCACCCGGTGGTGGCGCGAGATGGTCGGCGAGCCCGGCGGCAGCGGCGGCGTCGACGACGCCTTCGCCGCGGCTGCACGGTCCGGGGATCGGCGCCGAGATCATGGGTGCCGGGAAGTTCGGCCCGCCCGGATGGCACGAGGACCCGGAGTGGAAGGGCTGGTGGGGTCCCAACCCGCCGTTCCACACGCCGACCTTCGTCCTCACCCATCACCCGCGCCCGTCGATCGAGATGGAGGGCGGCACGACGTTCCACTTCCTCGACGCTTCGCCCGCCGAGGCGCTCGAGACGGCCCGCGAGGCTGCGGGCGGCCAGGACGTCCGCATCGGCGGCGGTCCCACCATGATCCGCGACTTCCTCGCCGCCGGGCTCGTCGACCACATGCACGTCGTGGTGGTCCCGATCCTGCTCGGCCGAGGCGTACGCCTCTGGGACGGACTGGAGGGCCTCGAGAAGGACTACGAGGTCGAGGCCACCTCCTCGCCCAGCGGCGTCACGCACGTGACGTTCACGCGTGCGGGTGCCTGAACCGCCTCGGTCGAGAACCCCGAGGGGCCAACGCGCCGACCAGCGGCGAGCACGGCCCTACTGGGCTGCCGGGACAGGCGCGCGGCGGCGATAGATGGCCAGCGCAAGCGTGTAGGAGACGACCAGGATGCCCGCGGCCCATGCGAGGGCGACCCAGATGTCGGGGCCTGGGGTGCCCTCGGTCAGCAGTGAGCGCATGGTTTCGATGATCGGCGTCATCGGCTGGTGCTCGGCGAAGCCTCTCAGCAACGGCGTCATGGAGTCTGTCGGGACGAACGAGGGGCTGATGAAGATCAGGAGCAGCAGGATGTAGCTGAAGGCGCCGGCGCCCTCGACGGTCTTTGCCAGTAGGCCGAAGAACATGGCCAGCCAGGTGGTGGCCAGGGTGAAGAGGACCAGCAGGCCGCAGAACGAGAGCCAGGCGGCTGATGTCCGCCGCCGGGCGGAACCCGACGAGGAGCGCCGCCATGACCACCAGGAGGCAGGAGAAGAGGTTGGACAGCGTCGACGACAGGGCCTGCCCACTCAGGACCGACGAGGGGGCCACCGGCATGGTCCGGAAGCGGCTGATGATGCCTTTCTGGAGGTCCGTGCTGAGACGCACGGCGGCGTAGGCGATGCCACTCGTCACCGTCATGATGACGACCCCGGGGGTGATGAAGTCGACGTACTCGATCGAGCCGGTCTGCTTCCCGAGTGCGCCGCCGAACACGTAGACGAACAGCAGCAACATCGCGATCGGTGTCATGACGACCGTGATGATCGTGTCGATGCTGCGCGTCGTATGGCGGAGGCTTCGTTTCGTCATGGTCCAGGTGTCAGTGAGCGCTCGCATGTCGGTCCTCCTTGTCTTCGTCGAGGATCTTGAAGAACACGTCGTCCAGCGTCGGCAGTTGCCTGGAGAACCCGGTCGGCTCGATCCCGCTGTCCTCGAGCCGGAGCGAACATGTCCGCCATCAGGGCCACCGACCCGGTCGTGGCGACGACCAGCTTCGAGCCGGTCCGGCTGACCGCGTGCCGCTCGCCGAGTGCCGCCTGCGCGGCCGCCGCTTGGCCTTCTTCGCTGAACTCCAGCTCGACGAGCCCGGTTGGCACCGTGGCCTTCAGCTCGTCTGGTGTGCCGCTGGCCACGATCCTGCCGCCGTGGAGGATGGCGATCTCGTCGGCGAGACGGTCGGCCTCCTCCAGGTACTGGGTGGTCAGGAAGACCGTGGTCCCGTTCTCGACCAGCTGCCGGATGGTGAGCCACATGTCGATTCGGCTCTTGGGGTCGAGCCCGGTCGTCGGCTCGTCGAAGAAGATGATCGGCGAGTCGCCCACCAGGCTCATGGCGATGTCGAGCCGGCGGCGCATCCCGCCCGAGAAGGTCAGCAGGCGGCGGTCGGCAGCCTCGTCGAGATCGAACTTGGCGAGCAGGTCCGCCGCGGTCTGCCGGGGATCGGCGACGTGGCGCAACTCGCCCATCAGCACCAGGTTCTCCCGGGCGGTGAGCATGTGGTCCACCGCGGCGAACTGTCCGGTCAGGCTGATCTGCTCGCGGACCTTGGACGGGCTGGTCCGTCACGTCGAACCCCGCGACGCTCGCCGTGCCGCCGTCGGCGTCGATCAAGGTGGTCAGGATGTTGATCGTGGTGGTCTTGCCCGAGCCGTTGGCTCCGAGCAGGGCGAAGACCGTTCCCCGTTCGACGGTGAACGAGACGTCGTGGAGTACCGGCACTCCCTTGTATCCCTTCGCGAGGTTCCTCACCTCGATGGCGTTGGTGCGTTCGTCCATGGTTCTCAGGTATCTCCTTGCCGACTCGGGACTGACGAGCGTGCGATCAGGACGTCGCCGAACGCGGTCCGGGCACGGACCTTGACGGTCTCGGCTGACGGTTCGGGGTGGTCGGCGGAGGTGAGGTTGTTGCGGAGCCGCCCGAACTTGGTGGCG
Source organism: uncultured Acidimicrobiales bacterium (assembly GCA_963739835.1). GTDB lineage: Bacteria > Actinomycetota > Acidimicrobiia > Acidimicrobiales > VFJN01 > ZC4RG19. Next base: position 225,027 of record CAVUBW010000024.1, on the reverse strand, counting down.
GCGTCGATCCAGGCCGCCGTGCCCTCCCTGACCCCGATCTCCAGCCCGCCGGAAGCGGTCTCGATGGTCACCGAGCCACGGGACACCTGGCCGAGCCGGATGTTCCCGTTGGCGGTGTTCACCGTGACGTCGCGGCCCGCATCCTCGATCACGACGTCACCGTTGGCCGACTTGACCTTCACGTTGCCGCCGACCCGGCCGATCCACGTCTTGCCGTTGAGGTTCTTGACGTCGGCGTCGCCGGCCACGAGACCGATGGTCATCTCGCCGGCAGCGACGATCTCGGCCCTGTCGGATGCCTCCTCCACCGCGACGTGTCCGGCGCTGGTGCGCACCCGTAGCGCCCCGGTCCGGTCGAGCCGGATGTCGCCGGCGCCCACCTTCACCTCGACGTCATCGAGACGGCCGTCGCATCGGAAGTCGGCGAAGCCGGCGTCGGCGCGTAGCGATGACCGCTCCGGGAGCTCCACGGTCACCTCGACGGAGCCGCCCCGCTTCCATCCGAGGAGGGGTGCGGCGATGCCGCGCGGTCTCGGCGCCCTGATGGAGAGGGTCCCGTTGGCCAGGTCGACGGCGGTCTTTTCCACTGCCTCGACGTCTTCTGGCCGGTCGCGATCGGTTGGATTCACCGCCACCACGGTGTCGGTTCGATCGCTGGCGATGACGTGCACGGCGCCCTGGCTCATCTCGATCGACAGCACGATGGGCTGGTTGGTCTCGAACGTCGGCATCTGCACTCCTGATCCGTGTCGCTGAAGGGGGGTCGTGGTCGTCAACGGACCCATCCGGTGTATTTCTGGCTGCCGCCGGGGCTGCGCCGTGACATCTGCGCCTGGGTGCCCTCGACAGCGGCAGCCGCGGCGCGGACCAGCCACGCGTTGAGGGACAGGCCCTCGCGTCGCGCCGCCTCGTCGACCTTCGCCTTGAGTCCCTCCGGGAGCCGGAGGTTGAGCCGGGAGGTGCCGCCCTCGTCGTCACCGGTGGGGATGACGGTGGGAGAGGCGGCGCTCCCGGACGTGGCGATGTCGCTGGCTTCGTAGGTCGGCAGGGTCACGACGAAGTCGGGATCGCTGCCGCGCAGGCGGACTTCCACCGCCCCCGGCGCCAGCTCCCTCGTGATCTCGTCGGCAGCGGCGGAGAGCGCCTCGAGCAGAACGAGGCGCGTCGCCGCCTCCAGTCCGAGGGCGAGCCTCTCGACGGCGGCTCTGCTCTCGGGCCCACCCGAGTCGGCCGCGACGACGAGCTGGTCGCGCAGGGTCTGGACATACATCGCAAGATTCATGTGAGCCATTATGGCACCATAATGGCACCATCGCAAGTGCCATGTTGCGCCACCGTCCTTCCGCGGTGCGCGGCCCGACCTCCCCGAGCCCGTCAGACGAGTGTTGATGGGCGGGGTGGAGCTTGCGGGGTGTTCCGCGAGGTGTCGCGGCCCTCGGTCCTCGGCCAGTCTCTCCGCGGCCGTGGCGCGTGGCTACCGGCCGGCTCACGGCATCTCGTCACTTAGCATGCTCGCGGTCAGTACGCATCTCGCTGCCGTCACCAGAGGACGACGACCATGCCGCGGACTGGATTCATCGACCACATCGGAATTGGCGTACCCGACCTGGTCGCAGCGAAGCGCTACTACGACGGACTGATGCCGATTCTCGGCCTCCGACCGTGGTTCCCGACGACCGCGTCGGGTGAGTTCAACTACGGGCCGGACGGCGCAAGGGGTCCGCAGATCTTCTTCTACCAAGCGCTCGAGCCGGACGAGCACTCACGACATGGAACGGGTCTCCAGCACCTGTCGTTCATGGTCGCCACCCGAGCCATCGTCCGCGAGGCACACGACTGGGCGGTGGATCGCGACGCCGTTGTCGTTCACGCACCTCGAGAGTTCCCGGAGTACGGGGAGCACTATGCGACGTTCTTCCTCGATCCGCACGGGTTCATGCTCGAAGTCGTCTGCCACCGTCCCGATGAGACCTGATGGCCGCGACCGACTCTGCGGTCGCCGGGTCGGTGACGTGACCGCCCGATCGGACGGTCATTCCTCGGTGGACCTGCTCAGCCAGTCCGCTCGGAGCAGGCCGTACATGACGCTGTCGCGCCATGCTCCCGCCCGGAAGTACAGGCCGCGCTGGACACCTTCCCGCCGAAAGCCGACGCGTTCCAGCGAACGCTGCTCCGCCACGTTGTCCAGCTCGGTGCCGGCCTGCAGGCGGTTCGCCGTGGTGGTGTCGAACAGGTAGCTGACCAGCTTCCGTTGGGCCTGCGTTCCGATGCCATGACCGCGATGGTCGGGAAAGAGCGCGATCCCGATCTCGAAGTTGGCGGAGCCGGCCACGGCCCGCCAGGTCACCCAGCCCGCGCAGGTGCCATCGTCGAGTTCGACCGCCAAGAACGAGGAGTCCCCGCCGATGAGCCCGTCGTCGCGCCAGCGGCGTTCGATGTCCCTGGCCTTGTCGATGCGGAAGCCGAACCACTCGTACTCGCCCGGCGCCTCCGGATCCCACAACAGCCGGACGAGGTGAGTGAGGTCGTGTTCCTCGACCGGCCGGAGACGGACGTCGTCACCCACGGCGCAAGTCTCGCTCACCGACCATCCCGAAACGCCGGGTCGGTGCTGAGCTGGCCGGCCTCCTAGCGACGTCGAGCGAGGAAGACGAACTCGAGTCCGGGGCGATCGGGGGCATCGCGGATCTCGGCGAGCTCGAATCCGTTGGCAACCAATGATGCGTCGATCTCCGGTCGATCCCGGAACCGCAACGTCGACAGCGATTCGATCACGACGACATCGTCGCGCTCGAACGCGGTCATCGACCGGAAGGTGACGAGGTCCGCGGCCACGTCGATGACCTCTTCCCAGGACGCCACCTTTCCGACGCCGGGCACGTCGACAGAGACACGGGTGAGTTCTGGCGTCCACCGCTCATACGCCCGACGCGCCGGCACGCGCGTCTCGAACACGAGCCAACCGCCCGGACGAAGGGCCTGTCGCGCCGCGGTCAGCGTGGCGGCCCACTCGTCGTCGGTGAGGAACACCTGTGCGACGTTGCCCGTCATGAACGCAGCATCGACCTGGAGCGCCGGCAGCGTCGTGGCGTCCCCATGCACCCACCGCACTGCGTCGGCGCCAGGCTTCGAGCGGGCCACCTCGAGCATCGCGGCCGCCGGATCCACCCCCGTGACCTCGATGCCGCGGCGGGCGAGCATGCACGCGAACGTGCCGGTCCCGCACCCGATGTCGAGCACGGACCGGACCGCGAGCTGGTCGACCAGCGCCAGGTACACGTCGAGATCACTGCGGTCGGGATCGAGCGGGTCGTAGACCCGAGCGAGCCGGGGATCGTTGAAGATGGCATCGGCCACGACGCCGATCATGTCGTACGCCCGCTCGCCCGCGCGGGGCGGGGCCGCCATCGGACGGCACAATGTGCGGCATGAGCACGGGAGCCGGTGTCGCGGAGGCGGGGGCCCGCTACGACGGGTTGGCCGCCTGGTACGACGCGGTCGCCCGGCCGTCCATGGAGGTGAGCCGGAACGACCTGGTCGACCTGCTCGGTCCCGGTGGCGGGCTGTGCCTCGACCTCGGGTGTGGCACCGGCCTGTACGCCGAGATCCTCGGAGGCGCTGGTCGTACCGTCGTCGGTGTCGACATCTCGCGTGACCAGCTTCGCCTCGCGCGGGCTCGCGAGGTCGTGGCGGCCGCCGATGCGTCGCGCCTGCCCTTCCGCGACGCATCGTTCGACGACGTCGCGTGCATCTGGGTCCACGGCGACCTCGACGACCTCCCCGCTGTGCTCGTCGAGGTGGCCCGGGTGTTGCGCCCCGGGGGCCGAGTGCTCCTGTTCGGCGTGCACCCGTGCTTCAACGGGCCGTGCGTCGAGGGGCGCGACGACGGCGGGCGGACCGTGCACCCCAACTATCGGCAGTCCGGGTGGCACGCGCAGGCCCCATGGTGGAGTGACACCGGGATCCGGCAGGCCGTCGGCGTCCGGCACCGGACGCTCGCCGAGCTGCTCAACGACGTCCTCGCGAGCCCGCTGCGCCTCCTGCGCGTCGACGAGCCGCGCGACGATCCCGTGCCCGCCGTCCTCGCGCTGCTCGCCGAGCGGCCCTAACCCTCCCGCGTGGCCGCCTCGCGGGCCTCGGGGATCGTCGGCTCGAACAGCTCGACCGGGTTGCCGGACGGGTCGTCGACCAGGATCTGCTTGCCGCCCACGCCGACCACGATCTCGTTGCGGAAGTGGACGCCCGCGTCCCGCAGGCCGGCGACCTCCGACTCCAGGTCCGCGACCTCGAGCGAGATCCGGTTCCAGCCGCCCGGTTGGGGGACCGTGCCGTCCGGCATCGCCTGGCCGCCGCCGCCCGGGCCGCCCGGCGCGCTGAGGGTGAGCCGCAGGTCGTCCCGGGCCACCATCGCGAACGTCGGTGCCGGGTGCATCACCTCACGGAAGCCGAGGTTCCCGCAGTAGAAGCCGATCGCGGCGTCGACGTCGTGCACGATGTAGCGGACCGTGGCCATAGCGCCTCCTCAGCCGCTCGCCGGCGGAGCGGTCGGCGTCGCGACATACCAGTCGTGTCCCTCGGGATCGCGCACCCCATACTCGCGCTGGCCGTAGTCCTCGTCGGTCGGCGCCCGCAGGATCTCGGCGCCCGCGCTCCGCCCCCGGACGCGAGGCCCAGGACGTCGACGAGGAAGTCGTGGCCCCGCCGGATGTCGGCATAGGGCGGGACCGGGATGAGATCGAGGAACTCGCTCGCCATCCCCGGACTCTACGGATTCAGTGTCGTACGGCGCGCCGGCGGGCCAGCCGGCGGGCACGGCGCTCCTCGCGGAGCAACCGGGCCAGCCGGGCGTCGACCGGATAGCCGGTTGAGCTGTACGTGGTCACGACGGGTGCAACGCCCGGGAGCCCGATGCCTTCCCGGTGAGCCAACTCGGGACCAGCAGCTCGGAGCCGACGACGCGGACGGGCCACGGCGCCTGCGCGGCGGGCACGCGGTGCAGCCGCCGGGGCAACGCCGGCGTCGTGCCGGGGGTGTGGGGGGATGTGTTGGGGAGCATGACCCGATCGTGCGGCCGCAGACGGCCGCGGCACATCGGGCATCGTCCTCATTCGGTGGCGAGTAGAGGGCGTAAGGCCCGGCTAAGGCTCAGCAGCCCTGCGCCGCGCTGTCCCCGGGCAGGTGCTCGGCCGGGTCGTCGCCCTCGGACCGCATCACGCCGGCGATCGTGCACAGCGCGGTGTCCGCCTGGGCGTCGAGGTCGCCCAGCGCGGCCAGCTCGTCCGCGGCGGCGCCTGCGCCCGTGGCGCCCGCCGTCGCCTCGGTCTCGATGCGGGTCAGCAGGTCGTACCGGCGGGAGTAGATCCCCACCAGCTCCTGGTACGCGGGCGCGGACGCGCCGCTGGCCTCGGCCGAGACCGCGGACATGGCCTCGCTGTTCACCGAGATCCACGACGCCGCGTCGTTGGCGGCCGTCGCCAGGCCGGCGCTGTCGTCCTGGGCGCCCTGGTCGGCCACGCTCTGCTGCTTCTCACGCCAGGCCTCGTCCAGCGGGGCGTAGTCGTCCATCGTCGCCGCGGCCGAGCCGTCGCCCGCCCTAGCGTCATTGCGGCCGGAAGCGATCGAGGCGACCACGGGGCCGACCAGCAGGCCCGAGACCACCAGCATCAGTACCAGGACCCCGAGCCCGAGCAGCACCCAGGCCATCGTCTCGTGCTCCACCGTGTCGTGCTCCGGGACCACCAGCGGCACCTCGGGCGCCGGCTCGGGCCGGGGCGTGCCGTCGATCTGGCGCGTGCCGCAGGTCGGGCAGAAGTTGGCGTCCACCTCGACCGCGTCGCCGCAGGCCGGGCACGGCCGCACCGCGATCACCTCGGGGGTGGCGGTGAATGTCATGCCAAAGGGCTGCCCCCGCCGGCGGGGCTTCAATCATAAGGGCGGTATATGCCCTGGTCAGTCGCCCTCTCCGCCGGCCCCTCCGGGGTCCTCGTGGTCGGTCTTACCGCCCACGACGTGGAAGTTCTCGTCCAGCTGCACGTCCACCTGCGTCCCGCTGTCGAGCGTCACCTCGACCTCGTAGCGGCTCTCCTCGTCGCCGTCCTCGGTCCCCGTGACCGTCCCGCCGCCGGTGTGGGCCAGCGCCGCCGCCGACGCCTTGTCCAGGGCATCACCCGTGATCGGCTTGTCGCTGCCGCCGTCGTCCCCGGCCGCCACCGCCGCAGCACCGGTGCCGGCGGCCACGACGAGCGCCGCCGCGGCCGCCGTGATGAGCTTGGTGCGTCGTTCCATGGCCGCATCGTGCATCCCGACCGTTGAACGCCGGCTGACAACCGGGTTCAGCGGACGTTCAGCGCCGGGCCCGCACCATCGCAGCCGGCCAGAGAAGGAGTCGAGGCTCCCCGGTGAAGCTGCTGCTCGTCGAAGACGACGCCAAGATCTCCGCGGCACTGGCGCGGGGCCTCACCGCGGAGGGATATGCCGGTCGAGGTCGCCGACGACGGCGACGACGGGCTGTGGCGGGCGACAGAGGGTGCCTACGACCTGGTCGTCCTCGACCTCATGCTGCCCGGGCGCAACGGCTATCGCGTGTGCGCCGACCTGCGGGCCGCCGGGGTGTGGACCCCCATCCTCGTGCTCACCGCCAAGGACGGCGAGCAGGACGAGGCCGAGGCCCTCGACACGGGCGCCGACGACTTCCTCTCCAAGCCCTTCTCGTTCCCCGTGCTGGTCGCCCGCATCCGGGCCCTGCTCCGCCGGGCTGCCGAGCGCGGCGTCTCCCCCACCACGGTCGGCGGCCTGCGCATCGACCCGCCCCGGCGCCGGGCGTGGCGGGACGACGTCGAGATCGCCCTGACCGCCCGCGAGTTCGACGTGCTCGAGCTGCTCGTCCGGCGGGCCGGCGAGGTGCTCTCGAAGGACCGCATCCTCGCCGCCGTGTGGGACAGCGACTTCGAGGGCGACCCCAACATCGTCGAGGTGTACGTCCGCCGCCTGCGCCGCAAGGTCGACGAGCCCTTCGGCTGCCGGTCGATCGAGACCGTGCGGGGCGCCGGCTACCGGGTCACGGCCGGGACCGATGGCGCCTGACCGCCCCCGACCGCGGCACGACCGTCCGCTTCCGGATCACCGCGATCGCGGCGCTGGCCGTGGCCGCGGTGCTGACCGTCACCGGCGCGGCGCTGGTCGTCGCCCACCGGCGCATCCTGACCGGCAACCTCGACGAGGCGCTCGCCGCCCAGGCCGGCGCCATCGCTGCTTCGGCGGCCACCGGGCCGCTGCCCGCCACCCTCGTTCCCGGCACGGACGACGACGGCATCGGCCAGGTCGTGGACGCCGGCGGCCGGGTGCTCGCGGCCACCCCGGGCGACGAGGGGCCGGCGCCGATCGCCGACCCCCCGGCCGGGGCCACCGACCGGCGGACGATCGACGACGTGCCCGGCGATCCGGGCGTGAGCTACCGCGTGTTCTCCCGGCGGGCGGACGGCCCTGGCGGGCCGCTCGTCGTCCACACCGCCGCCCCGCTTGACGACATCGCCGACAGCACCGCCCTGCTCGCCCGCTCGCTTGCGGTCGCCGTCCCCGCGGCCACCGCACTGCTGGCCGTGGTCGTGTGGTGGCTGGTCGGCCGGACCCTGCGCCCGGTCGAGGCGATCCGCCGCGAGGTCGCCGGCATCGGCGCCGGAGGTGCCGGCCTCGACCGCCGGGTGCCGGTGCCGGCCGGGGACGACGAGGTGGCCCGCCTCGCCCGGACGATGAACGCCATGCTCGACCGCCTCGAGGACGCGTCCCGCCGCCAGCAGCGCTTCGTCGCCGACGCCTCGCACGAGCTGCGCAGCCCGCTCGCCCGGGTCCGCACCGAGGCTGGAGGTCGACCTCGCCCACCCGGGTCGGGGCCGACCCGGATGCCACCGCCGCCAGCGTGCTCGCCGAGGTCGTCGCCATGCAGCACCTGGTCGACGACCTGCTGGCGCTCGCCCGGGCCGACGCCGGGGTCGCGGCCGGCGAGCGCGGCCCGGTCGACCTCGACGACCTGGTCGCCCGCCAGGCCCGCCGCCTGCGGGCGCGGGGCCGGGTCGGCAGTCGACACCCGGGGCGTCGGCGCGGCCCAGGTCGTGGGCGACCGGGACCAGCTCGCCCGCGCGATCGGCAACGTGGTGGACAACGCCGCCCGCCACGCCCGGTCGACCGTGACCCTGGCGGTCCGGGAGGACGGCGGGGCGGCGGTCGTGTCCGTGGCCGACGACGGCCCCGGCATCCCGCCCGAGCGCCGGGACGAGGTGTTCGAACGGTTCAGCCGGCTCGACGGCGCCCGCACGGCGCCGACGGGCGGCGCGGGGCTGGGCCTGGCGATCGCCCGCGAGATCGTCGTCGCCCACGGCGGCACGATCGCCGTCGACCCGGCCCACGGGCCGGGCGCCCGGCTGGTGATCACGCTGCCGCTCGCGCCGGCCCCGCCGGTCAGCCCCCGGCCGGCGGAGGATCGACAGCCAGCGTCCCCTCCCACACCGTGACCGCCCGGCCCGACACCAGCACCCGGTCGCCGTCCAGCCGCATGCCCACCCGGCCGCCCCGGGCCGACGCCTGCTCGCCCACGAACTCGCGCCGGCCCGTCCGGGCCGCCAGCCACGGCGCCAGGACGCAGTGGGCCGCGCCGGTGACCGGGTCCTCGGGGATGCCGATGCCCGGCCCGAACACCCGGCACACCGAGTCGACCCCCGGACGGTCGCCCGGCGCCGCCACGAGCACGACGTCGCTGAGCGCCACGATCGCCGCCGGGTCGGGCTCGCAGGCCCGGACGTCGGCCGCGCTCGCCAGCTCGACCATCACCCAGCCGTTGGGCGTCGCCCACTCCCCGACCACCCGGTCGGCGGCGAGGCCGAGCGCCGGCGCCCAGTCCGCCGGATCGGCCACCGGCGCCGCCGGGTTGGCCGGCAGCGCCATGACGATCGTCCCGCCGTCGCCCGGGGCGCAGGTCAGCAGCCCGCTCTGCGTGTGGAACCGGCCGGTGCCGCCGAGCACGTGGGCCGACGCCAGCGTCGCGTGGCCGCACAGCTCGACCTCGACGGTGGGCGTGAACCACCGCAGGTCGTGGTCGCCGTCGGCCCGCGGCGCCAGGAACGCCGTCTCCGACAGGTTGAGCTCGGCCGCGACCGCCCGCATCCAGGCCTCGGTCGTCGGCGCGGCCAGCACGCAGACCCCGGCGGGGTTGCCCGCGAACGGGGTGTCGGTGAACGAGTCGACGACGGTGATCGGCTGGCCCATCCGCCGACTCTACGGGCGGGTCGCCTCCGCCAGGTGGGCCATTTCGTTGAACGACCGCAGCGACGGCGCCGGCCCCGCGCAGCCGATCCGGGTGAGCGAGCCGGGCGCGACCCACATCCGCCACGCCACCTCGTCGCCCACCCCCAGCGCCCAGGCGACGGCGGCCTTGATCGGCGAGACGTGGCTGACGACGACCACGTCGCGCTCGGCGGCCGCGCCGGCCAGGTCGTCGCATGCGGCCCGGACCCGGGCGCCGAGCGCGGCGAGCGACTCACCGCCGGGCGGCGTCCAACCGGCGTCCGACCGCCAGGACGCCCACGACGTCGCCGGCACGTCGCCGATCGGCCGCCCGTCGAGCTCGCCGTAGTCGAGCTCGATCCAGCGCTCGTCGACCTCGACCTCGATCGGGCCCGGCCGCCCGCTCCGGGCGATCACGGCGGCGGTCTCACGGCACCGGGCGAGCGGGCTCGTGACCACCCGGGCCAGGTCGAGCCCGGCGCACGCCGCGCCGAGTGCGTCGGCCTGGCGGGCGCCCTCGCCGTCGAGCGGCGGGTCGGACCGGCCGAGCAGCAGCCCCTGCGCGTTGGCGACCGTGCGCCCGTGGCGGACGATCACGATCACGGCAGCGCCACGTCCCGGTCGATCCGGCCGGTGCGCAGGAACCGGGCCCGGCGGTCGGGCTCGTCGAGCCGGAACCGGCGCCAGCACCACCACAGGGCGGCCGCGCCGAGCGCCTCCAGCACGAGGTCGAACGCGCCCCGGGACAGCTCGGGAAGGCGGTGGTCGCTCCACGCCAGCCCGGCGAACGGCCACCAGAACGCCCGGGTGTCGGTCCAGATGCCGTCGAGCAGCAGGTGGAGGAACATCCCGATCGGGACCGCCACCGCCCGACGCTGCGCCAGCCTGCGCCGCGGCGTCGCCACCATGACCAGGCCGAGGACGGCGGCCCCGGCGGCCAGCGCATGCAGCACCCGGGGCGTCGTGAACGGCAGCTCGACCAGCGGCAGCAGGGCGCCCAGCACGATCAGCCGGTAGTCGATGGCCGGGCTGCGGAACACCAGCCACACGATCACGACCGCCCCGCCGGCGAACCAGAGCAGCACGGGGCCGCCCGGTCAGTCGCGCACGAGGAGGCGCCCGCACTCCTCGCAGTGCACGAGGTCGTCGACCCCGAGCTTGCGGATGCGGTCGACCTCGACCGCGGACAGCCCTAGATGGCAGCCCTGGCAGGTCGACCCGACCAGCCGGGCGATGGCCACGCCGCCGTGCTGGACCCGCAGCGCGTCGTACTCGGCCCACAGGTCGTCGGCCACCTCCCCGGCGGCGGCGTCGCGCTCGGCCCGCACGCTGGCCAGCTCGGCCTGCAGGTCGGCTTCGGCCTCGGCCAGCTCGGCCTCGATCCGGGCCCGGTCGGCGTCGAGCCGCTCGCGCTCGCCGGCCAGCTCGGTCCGCTCGGCGTCGACCGGCTCGGTGAGCTCCATGATCTCGAGCTCCTCGTCCTCGAGCTGGCCGATGCGGCGCCGGATCGACGCCACGTCGTCCTGCAGGGCCTGGAGCTCGCGGGGGTTGCTGACCGCGCCCGAGTAGAGCTGCTTCTCGGCCTGGTTGGCCCGCTCGCCGAGGGAGGCGATCTCGTCCTCGAGTCGCTGCTGGCTGCGGGACAGCTCACCCCGCCGGGCGTCGGTCGTCGCCAGCCGCCGGTCGAGGGCGTCGGACTGATCGACCACCTGCGCCAACGCCGCCCGGGCCGGGAGGTTGGCGAGACGGTGAACCAGTTGATCGGCGTGGAGGTCGTGTTGCTGAACGGTGAGGAGGGACTCCCAGCGACTCATCAGCCTGCGACCCTACCCGCCACGCCGGCCGGACCCCACAGTCACCCGTGGCCGTTGCCGTGGCCGTTGCCGTTCCCCTGGCCCTGGTCGAAACCCTGGCCGGGGAAGGTGAACGGCGGCGAGGGGGGGAAGCCGGGCGGCGGCTCGGCCGGCGCCGGAGGCGGTGGCGGCGGCGTGAGGTCGATGCCGCCGGGAACCTCGAGCATCCCGGGGCGGGGGGGCACGGGCGTCGGAGCGGCGAAGCTGCTGTTGGGGTGGCCCTGCTGCCAGGCGTTCATGAACGCGCCCCAGATGCGGGCCGGGTAGCTGCCGCCGGTGATGTCCCGACCGCCCAGGTGGATCGTGAAGTTGTGGCCGAGGCCGCCGACCCAGACTGCGGTCGACAGGGACGGCGTGAAGCCGACGAACCAGCCGTCGGTGGCGTCCTGCGTGGTCCCCGTCTTGCCGGCCACCTGCTGGCCGGGCACCTGGGCCGCGGTGCCGGTGCCGCCCTGGACGTTCGCCTGGAGGATGCTCGAGACCAGCCGGGCTACCTGCGGCGCCACCCGCGCCTCGGGCGCCGGGGTGTGGGCGTAGACGACCCGGCCGTTGCGGTCCTCGATGCGGTCGATGAAGTAGGGGGCGTTGTAGACGCCGTCGTTGGCGATCGTCGCGTAGGCGGACGCCATCTCCATCGGCGTGATGGAGGCCACGCCGAGCGGCAGCGACTTGCACGCCGCGCACAGATCGGTGGTGGCGTTGATCCCGAGGCGGTGGGCCATGTCGGCGACGTTCTGCCCGCCCGCGATCAGGCCCAGCCGCACGAAGGCGCAGTTGGACGAGTGCGTCACGGCCGAGGTGATCGTGTCGACGGTGCCCGAGCCGTCGGCGTAGTTGCCGGCGTCGTACACGCCGCCCGGCGACGTGCGGTCGGAGAACTTGCAGGGCCCGAGCCCGTTGATGATGTCGTCGGGCGAGTAGCCCTGCTCCATGATCGTCGCCAAGACGAACGTCTTGAACGACGAGCCGACCTGGCGCTGGTTCTGAGTGGCGAGGTTGAACTTGTAGGCGTCGAAGCCCGGGCCGCCGACCATCGTGCGCACCGCCCCGGTGGCCGGCTCGATCGACACGACCGCCGCGGAGCCCACGTTGGGCAGGCCGGTCCCCGGGTCGACCCCGGCCTGGGGGAAGACGCCGTTCTCCAGCGGCAGGATCGAGTCGCGGGCGGCGATCGCCTGGGCCTGCGCCGTCGGGTCGAAGGTCGTGTACACCTTCAGGCCACCCTGGTAGACGGCGACCTTGCGCTCGGCGTCGGTCTGCCCGAGCACCGCGAACGCGGGGTCGTGGAGCAGCTGCTGCTCGACCTCGGAGGGGAAGTAGTCGTTCGCCTTGGGAAGCACCTCGTGGTACTGCGGCACGGTCGGGATGACGCGCCAGTACCCGGCGTCGTGGGCGCTGAGCCAGCCGGCGGCGACCATCCGGTCGATGGCGACCTGGCGCCGGCGCTCGGCCCGGTCCGGGTAGCGGACGGGGTTGTAGGAGATCGGGTTGCGGATGATCCCCGCCAGCATCGCCGCCTGGCCGACGTCGAGCTGCTGGGCGCTGACCCCGAAGTACGTCTCGGCCGCCGCCTGGATGCCGTAGGCGTGGTTGCCGAAGTACACGGTGTTCACGTACCGGTCGAGGATCTCCTCCTTGGTCATCTGCTTCTCGAGCCGCGCCGCGAGCACGATCTCCTGCGTCTTGCGCTCGAGCGTCTGGTCCGAGTCGAGGAGGTCGAGCTTGACCAGCTGCTGGGTGATCGTCGATCCGCCCTGGCTGATGCCCCCGGCGTCGACGTTGGCCTTGAACGCCCGGAGCATGCCGCGGATGTCGTAGCCGTCGTGCACCCAGAAGCCGGCGTCTTCGACCGCCAGGATGGCGTTGATGACGTGGGGCGGGACCTCGGACAGCGGGATGGGCTGGCGGTTCTCCTCGTCCTTGAGGGCGGCCAGCAGCTGACCGTCGGCGGCGTACACGTAGGACCGCTGGGCGAGCGGGCCGAGCGTGAGCGGCCGCGGCTTGCCGGAGCCGACGTGGTCGACCAGCCCCACCGGCACGGCGAACGCGGCCACGGCGGCGGCGAGCACGATCGCGCTCCCGATGATGACGGCGGCGAGGCGGGGAAGGATGCGGCGCATGGCGAACGGGTTCCCTGACACTACCCAGCGCGCCGGGGACGACCCACTCACCGCCGGCCCACCGCCCGATCGGCGGCTCGCCGTCCGGTGCGTCACGGCCGCGGTCGGGGTCGCCGGGCGCCGGTAGGGTGCGGACATGCCGCATCCGCGCCGGTTCCGCTTCGGTATCCAGTTGAACAATGCGCCCAGCGCCGCCGCCTGGGCCGACCTCGCCCGCGAGGCCGAGGATCTCGGCTACTCGACCCTTTTCATCCCCGACCACTTCGGCGACCAGTTCTCGCCCGGCCCGGCGCTAGCGGCCGCCGCGGACGCCACCCGCGAGCTGCGGATCGGCACGCTCGTCCTCGACAACGACTACAAGCACCCGGTCGTGACCGCCAAGGAGATGGCGACGCTGGACGTCCTGTCCGACGGCCGGCTCGAGCTGGGCATCGGCGCCGGCTGGCTGGCGAGCGACTACGAGCAGTCGGGCATCCCGATGGCCGGTGCCGCCGAGCGGGTCGACCGCCTCGAGGAGGGCCTCGCCGTCCTGAAGGGCCTGTTCGCACCCGGCAAGTTCAGCTTCGCCGGCAAGCACTACACGATCGCCGACCTCGACGGGCAGCCCAAGCCCCGCCAGTCGCCCCGGCCGCCGTTCATCGTCGGCGGCGGCGGCCCCCGGGTGCTCCGCCTGGCGGGCCGTGAGGCCGACATCGTCGGGATCAACCCGGCCATCCGCTCCGGCCGCGTCGACGCCTCGGCCGCCCGCGACGGGTCGGCGGAGATGACCGACCAGAAGCTGGCGTGGGTCCGGGAGGCGGCCGGCGACCGCTATGACGACATCGAGATCACGCTGCTGATGTTCGCGGCGATCCTCACCGACGACAGGGCCGGGACGCTGGCCAACATGGCCCCGCTGTTCGCCATGGAGCCCGAGGGATTGGCCGAGTACCCCCACGCCTGGATCGGCACGGTCGACCAGATCGTCGAGTCGCTGGAGGCGGGGCGCGAGCGCTGGGACGCGTCGTACCTCGTGCTGCAGGGGGCCGACGCCATGCGGACCATGGCCCCGGTCGTCGCCCGGCTCGCCGGCTCGTAGACCGGCCGGTGCGGTGACGTCGCTGGCGTTCGCCGGGGCGGGCTGGGTGACCGCCATCCACGGCCTGGCGGCCGGCGCGGTCGACGACGTGCACGTCGTGCACGTGGCGTCGCGGCGCGGCCTGTCCGCCGGCCGCCGGGCCGAGCAGACGGGCGCCGTCGTCTGCCGCTACGACGACCTGCCGGGCGGCGCCGACGCGGTGCTCGTCGCCACGCCGCCGGCCCTGCACCGCCGGGAGGCGGAGCGGGCGCTGGCCGCCGGCGCGGCGGCCTTGGTCGAGACGCCGATCACGGCCACGCTCGCCGACGCCGACGCCCTGGTGGCCCTGGCCGAGCCGGGTCCGCCGTCGGGGACCGGGCCGCGGCGGGCGCCCGGGCGGCTGGCGTACGCGGAGAACCTCGCCCACTCCCCCGTCGTCGCCGCCGCGGTAGCGGCCTGCCGGCGCATGGAGGGCCTGACCCACCTGGAGGTTCGCCTGGCCCAGGGCCGGCCCGACTGGTCCGAGGAGCGGCTGACGCCGGCCTGGGGCGGCGGCGCGCTGTTCGACCTCGGGGTCCACGCGGTGGCGGTCGCGCTGCTGGCGGCTGCCCCGGCGCGGGTGGTGGCGGTGGAGGCGGACGTGCTGCCGGGCAGGGGCCTGGAGATCGACGACGACGCCTCCGTCACGCTCAGCTTCGACACCGGCCTGCAGGCTGAGGTCCGGGCGACGTGGCGGGCTGCGGCGCCGGCGTGGGACGCCCAGGCGGCCAGCCGCAGCGGCGCAGTGCACCTCGAGCTCGTCCCGGAGCCGGCGGTCGAGCTCAACGGCGCGGCCCTGCACCTCCCGGAACCGCCGCCGGACGTCGCGTCGCCCCAGCTCCACACGCTCGGCTACATCGGCCAGCTCGCCACCCTGTCGGCCGACCTCGCGGCACTGCGCAACCCCCGGCCGTCGGCGACCTTCGGCCGGTGGGTGCTCGAGGTGATCTGTGCCGCCTACACGGCGGCCCGCACGGGCAAGGCCGAGCCGCTGCCGTTCGCCGGCCCGCGGGACCGCAGCCCGCACGAGCTGTGGACCACGGAGCCATGAGCAACGACGGGCGCGTACGCTTGTCGGCCGTGGTGTCGATCGACGACGTGCGGACCCTCATCGCGCTCGACCACGGGCTGGCATCCGTGTCGACGGTCCGCCCGGACGGCTCGATCCAGTCGACGGTGGTCAACGCCGGTGTGATCCCGCACCCGGTGCGCGAGCACCCGGTGGCCGCGTTCGTGGCGAGGGGCGGCACGCGCAAGCTCCGGCACCTGCGGGCGGACCCCCGGGTGACGCTCGTCTGGCGGGCGGGCTGGGCCTGGGCGACGCTCGAGGGCACGGCCGAGCTGTGCGGCCCCGACGACCCGATGCCGGGCGTCGACGACGAGCGGGTGCGGCTGCTGCTGCGGGACGTCTTCACGGCCGCCGGCGGCGAGCACGAGGACTACGCCGAGTATGACCGGGTGATGGCGGCCGAGCGCAGGGCGGCGGTGCTGGTCACGCCCACCCGCATCTACCAGAACCCGTGATCGACCCAGGCCCAGTCCACGAGCCCGGTGACCGCCCGCAGGCGCACCGGTATCGCAGAGGGCGGTGACAGCCCGCCCTCCAGGCGGTCGAGCATGGCGACCCCGATGCCGAGCCGGTCGGCGAAGGCCGGGGCGTCGTCGCCGGCGATCCCCCGCAACATGACGACGGCCGCAGCGACACGTGGCCACCGGGCCCCGCCGAGCGAGGCCCGCTGAGCCAGCCGCTCCAGCACCCGCCGCCGGTCGGGCCGCCACGCCCGGGCGGTGGGGTGGCGTCGCTGCGACTCGGCCCTCGCCCGGGCCCGGGCGCTGACGCCGATGTGGTCGCCGGCGCCCGCCCGCCCGGCGGGTCCGCCGGAGCCATGGCCGCCCCCGCCACGGCCCGAACCGCGCCCGGGCCCCAGGTGTCCCGCGGCCGTCATGCCAGGAGCGGCAGGTCGGCGAGCGGGCCGAAGCGGTCCTCCGTGGCGGCCAGCCGCAGCAGCCGTTGCCGGGCCCGGCGCGCCGCCTGGCGGACCGAGACCTCCTTCATGCCGAACACCGGAGCCACCGTTGCCGCCGGCGATGCGTTGCCCGAGTGCTTCTCGTAGGCGTACTCCAGGAGCAGGGCGCCGTCGCGGCGGCTGACCCGGCCCCGGTCGAGCGCCTCGGAAAGCAGGCCGGCGCTGGCCATGTCGGGGGCGAGCTGTCCGAGCGTGTCGAGGAGCGATGCGCCGTCGGCGTCGGGCCCGGCCGCCACCGTGTCGGGCTGGGGCAGGCGCTCGTCCTCGAGCGGCTCCACGACGATGCCAAGGACCCGGTCGACCGCGTTCGCCACCCGGTGGCGCGCCCACACCCATGGCAGTGCCCCCCCGGCTGGAGACCAGGCGGCCGCCACCGCCGCCAGCTCGAAGCACACCTCGAACACCAGCCCGTCGATGTCGTCGTGGTCGAGCCGGCCCGGGCGCGACCGCGCCGTGCGCCGCACCGCCGCCGCGATGGGCCCGCCATACCGCTCGTACAGCGTGACCACAGCCGCCTGGTCGCCCGCCGCCAACCGCCGCATGATCTGGACCAGCGCGTCGTCGCCCTGGTCGGTGCCCTGGTCATCACCGCTCCCCTTCCGTGCCACCCTGCATCTCCTCCTGCGTAGGGGCCGTGCCCCGATAGACGCAGGTGATGATCCCGGAGGGGTATGACAAACAACATCGATGTAATTCGCGAATCTCCGCGAGCGCGCGGCGGCCACACCCGACCTCTACGGCCGGGACGTGACGCGGCTCAGGATCCGGCCAGGAAGGCGAGCAGCGCGTCGTTGAACGCGAGCGGGTCCTCGAGGTTGGCGAGGTGCCCGACGTTCGGCACCACCACCAGCTCGCCCTTGAGGAGCGATCGCACGCTCATCGCCTCGGCGATCGGGGTCACGCGGTCGAGCTCGCCCACCACCACGAGCGCCCGCACGTCCGCCTGGCGCAGCAGCAGCATCGAGTCCGGGCGGTCCTTCATCGCCTGGAGCGCGGCGATCCAGCCCTCGGCGTCGGCCCCGGCGGCGAGGGCGTGCACGTAGTCCACCAGCTCGGAGCGGGCCATCGACCCCGACGAGAGCAGCGACTCGACCGTCTGCTTGGCCAGCGATGCGACCTCGGCGCCCCCGCGGATCTGGTCCTGCTGCGTGCTGCGCCGCTGCGCCACCTGGGGATCGTCGGACCGGGCCCGGGTGTCCGCCAGGACCAGCTGGCCGATCAGGTCCGGGTGGTGGCGGAGCAGCGCCATCGCCAGGTAACCGCCCATCGACGCGCCGACGACGGTGGCCCGCTGGACGTCGAGCTGATCGAGGGCCCCGGCCACGAGGTCGGACCAGCGCCGCATCGACGCTCGCTCGGGCTCCTCCGGCGGCGGCGACTGCCCGAAGCCCGGCATGTCGACGGCGAGGCACCGGTAGCTGCCCTCGAGCGCGTCGATCTGGTAGTCCCACATAGCGGCCTGGAGCGGGAAGGCGTGGAGGAACACGACGGCGTCGCCGTCCCCCCGATCGACGACGTGGACGGGCTGACCATGGACCTCGAGCAGCGGCACGGGCGGGCTCCTTGGCGGACGGCGGGGCGCGTACCCCTCACCAGTACCCCATGGCGACCCCGTGAAGCGAACCGAGATCGTCGTCCCCGCACCGGGTCCACCACCGACCGTGGCGAATGTGCGCCTACCGCTCCGCAGCGCGTCGATCGAGCTCCGCGACCCGCCTCTTGCCGGCCACGAGGCGGTAGCTCTCGTCGATCCAGTCGCACAGCAGGTCGACCGGCGGGTCCTCGTCCGGGGCGAACTTGGCGGTCACCCAGCCGTGCCGCCCGAGGCCGTGGCCCGCGGGCGAGGTGAACCCGAGGGACAGCGCCGCGTCGAGCGACTCGCGCAGCTTGACGCAGACGCCGAGCGCGACATCCGGGGGCGCGCCGAGGAAGACGAAGATCTTCTTGCCCACCTTGACGACCACCTCGTCCCAGGGGAAGTCCTCGTAGGCGTCCGGCATGCCGCCGGCGAACCGGCGGACCGCGGCCGCGGGGTCGTCGGCGTCGGCCATAACCGCCGACGCTACCCGTGCCGCAATTCGCTCGCCGGGCGGTGGAGGCGAGGCTACGGTGCGCGCCACCTCGCCGGGACCGCCCGGCGCCGGCGCCGCGAGAGGAGGGCGAAGTCATGGCTGCGCATTGCATGCTCGCCCATCCGGCGCGCGCCCGGGGCTGAGGTCCACCGGCACCGCCGACTGACCCGGCGTCGGCGTACCGCCCGCCACGCCCGGCCCGCGCCGAACCCGGATCGCGCCGCCCCACGATGGCCGGCCGCCGCCAGCTGCTCAGGATGGCCCGCTGCGTGCCCCACGCGCGCACGGCGGGCGACCCCACAGCACCCGTCCGCCCCGCCGGCCCGGCGAACCCGCTCGGTCGGCCCGCCGGCGCCTCGACGAGGAGATACCGCAGTGCTCTACCCCGATCTCGTGCCCTTCGGTTGGAACGACCGCTGGGCCGCTCTTTTCGCCACCGCCACCGCCACCGCCGGCGACACCGCGCCACGGCCCGGCCGGGTCGTGCGCCACGACGGGGCCGGGTTGCTCGTCGCGCTGCCCGGCGGCCTGCGGCCGCTCGTGCTCTCGCGGGCGCTCGACCCCCCGCCCGTCGTCGGCGACTGGGTCGTCGTCGACGGCGACCGGCCGATCGCCGTGCTGGACCGGACCGGCCTGATGACCCGCCGGGCCGCCGGGGGCGACCGGGCGCAGGCGATCGCGGCCAACCTCGACGGCGTCCTCGTCGTGTGCGGCCTCGACCGGCCGGTGAAGGCCGGGCGCATCGACCGGGTCGCCACCCTGGCCTGGGACGCCGGGGCCGTGCCCGCCGTCGTGCTCACCAAGTCCGACCTGTACCCCGACCCCGGCGCCGCCGTCGCCGAGGCCGAGTCGGCGCATCCCGGTCTCGACGTCGTGGCGGCCTCCGCCGCGACGCTGGCCGGGCTCGAGGCCGTGCGTGGCCTGGTGGGCGGGCGGACCGTGGCGCTGGTCGGCGAGTCCGGCGCCGGCAAGTCGTCGCTCGCCAACGCCCTCCTCGGCGCGGACGTCATGGCGACCGGGCGGGTGCGCGACGGCGACGCCAAGGGCCGGCACACCACCACCGCCCGCCACGCCCACCCGCTCCCCGGCGGCGGCGTGCTGATCGACACCCCCGGGCTGCGGGCCGTCGGGCTCTGGGCCGACCCCGACGCCGTCGCCGCGACCTACGCCGACGTCGACGACCTGGCCGGCGGGTGCCGGTTCACCGACTGCCGCCACCGGGACGAGCCCGGGTGCGCGGTCGTCGCCGCGATCGACGACGGCAGCCTCGCCGCCGCCCGCCTCGCCGGGTGGCACGCGCTCGTCCGCGAGGCCGAGTCCGCGGCGCGCCGGGCGGACCCCCACGCGCAGCGCGTCTACAACCGGCGCTTCTCCCGCATGGCGCGCGACGCCACGCGGCGCAAGGGCCGCGGCTGACCGTCGGTCAGGACCGGCGGGGTCGGCAGGATGGCGGTCAGGACGAGGGATCGAGCCGGCGGAACGATTCGAGGTCGAGTCCGAGGTCGCTGACCTGGGCCAGCGCCTCGTGGACGTCGCGGTCCGACGCGCCCACCCTCCGGAGGATGGTGAGCGGCCCGCGGGCCTCGACGTCCCACCCCCCGAATCCACACGTCAGCCGCCTCGCCCCCTGACAACGCAGCGTGATCTCGGCGACGGCAGGCACGCGCTCATGGTGGGCTTTCGGGGGGTGACGACTGCCCACCCTGGCCGGGTGAACCCGGCGTCACGTTCGGTTCAGAGGAGCCCCAGCTGCCGTGCCCGGCGGACCGCCTCTTCCCGGCGCTCGACGTCCAGCTTGCGGTAGATGGTCTTCAGGTGCGTCTTCACCGTGTTGAGCGACACGTACAGCTCGTCGCCGATCTCCCGGTTCGACAGCCGGCTCGGCAGGTACCGCAGCACCGACAGCTCCCGCTCGCTCAGCGCCTCGACCAGGGCCGTATTAGCGGCAACCGTGGCGTGGACCCGGCGGGACCCCGCCCCGCCCGGCAGGACGTCCGCGATGTCGAACCCCTCGTCGAGGAACACCCGGACCGCCCCCTCCCGCGCCGCCGTCTCGGCCACCACCGCGAGGACCCGCCGGGCGCCGGCGAGGTCGCCCGCGCCGGCCGCGGCGCGGGCCCGCAGGGCCGCCGCCTCGAACAGGTGCCGGCGGTTGCCGTCGGCCCCGGCCAGCTCGGCGAGCAGCGGCTCCGCCTCGGCGTCGTGCCCGCAGGTCAGCGCCAGCCGCGCCGTCAGCAAGTCGCGCTCGGGTCCGGGTGGCAGCTCCGCCAGCAGGTCCTCGGCCCGCTCGACGTCGCCCACGTGCAGGCGCAGGCGGCACTCTGCCGCGTCCAGCGCGCGCCCCAGGAACCGGGGCGTGCCGTCGACGGCCCGATCGCGGCGGACGCGCAGCACGCGGGCGATCCCGGCGTCGGCGTAGCCCTGGGCGCACTCCACCCGGGCCAGCTCGATCTCGCCCAGCGTCGTGATGCCGACGTGCCCCTCCCGCAGCGCCGACGCCAGATAGGCCCCCAGCACGTCCATCGCCGGGTCGAGCTCGTCCCGCTCGCGGTGGATCAGCGCCAGCGCGGCCCGGGCCCCGATCATCGCCCGCCGCGACGCCCGCCCCTGCTCGGTGCCGAGCGCCATCGCCTGCTCGGCCAGCTCGGCGCCGGCCCGCAGCCGGCCGCTGCGGGCCTCGGCCCACGCCTCGGCTCCGAGCGCCCCGACGACGTCGCCGGGCAGGCGCGGTCCCTGCTCGCGCAGCACGCCGGCCCACCGCCGCACGCCGGCCCGGTCGTCGAGCATGGCGTGCGCCCGGGCCAGCGCGGCGGGCAGGTACCCCCACAGCTCGCGCACCGGCACCCCGAGATCGGGCGCCAGTCCGGCGAGGTCGACCTCGTCGCGCCGCACCCACACGGCCTCGCCCAGCTCGATGGCGCGCTCGGGGTCGCCGAGGATCGCCGAGAACGCCGCCTCGGTGACGTCGAAGTGGATGCCGACCGCCGGGTCGAGCTCGCCGGCCCGGGCCCGGTCGATCACCTGCCGGCCCATCGCGATCTGCCCCGCACGGGCGTGGGCGAGGAAGGTCGTGAGCTGGTGGCCCGGCGTGGCGTCCACGAATGTGGCCGGGAACCGCGCCAGCCAGCCCCGGACCGTCTCGTGCCGCCCCGCGGCCAGGTGGTCGTGGAGGTGGGCGGTGAGCAGCTCGAACGCCTCGCCGTAGCGCTCGGCGTCGAGGAGGTGGTCGACGGCGAGGTCGGGGGCCCCGTTGTCGCGGAACCACGCCGCGGCCCGGTCGTGCGACCGGCGTTCGACGTCGGGGTGCGAGACCCGTAGCTCCCGCCGCAGCAGCTCGCCGAACAGGTGGTGGTAGCGGAACCACTCCCGCTCGTCGTCCAGCGGGACGAGGAACAGGTGCTCGGTCTCGATGCGCCGGAGGATCGCCGCGGCGTCGGCCCGGCCGGTGACGTGGGCGCACAGGTCGCCGCGCATCTGCTCCAGCACCGACGTCGCCAGGAGGAAGTCCCGCACGTCGGGCGGCTGGCGGTCGAGGACCTCGTCCAGCAGGAAGTCGGCGACGTGACGGTCGCTGCCGGCGAAGCGGTCGACGAACGCGTCGGCGTCCTCGCGCCCGACGAGGGACAGGGCGGCGAACTGGAGCCCCGCCGCCCACCCCTCGGTGCGGTCCGCAAGCCGGTCGATCTGGCCCGGGCTCAGGCGGACAGCCGGAAACCGGGCGAAGAACTCCTCGGCCTCGGCCCGGTCGAAGCGGAGGTCGGCCTGGCGCAGCTCGACGAGCTCGCCGCTCAGGCGGAACCGGTGGAGCGGCAGCGGGGGGTCCGAGCGGCTGCAGATCACGACCGTCAGCTTCGACGACTGCACGAACTCGACGAGGTAGGCGAACAGGTCGGTCGTCGGGCTGCGGTCGATCACGTGCAGGTCGTCGAGCACGAGGGTGGCGGGCGGGGCCGTGGCGAGATGGTCGATGGCCCGGGCCATCGTCCAGCCGGCGGAGTGGTCGGCCGGATCCTCGCGGCCCAGCGCATCCTGCAGCCCCGGCGCCAGGTCGTCGACGGTGGCGACCAGGTCCTCCAGGAACCGCTCGGGATCGGTGTGGCGGGCCTGGAGCGAGAGCCAGGCGGTCGGGCCGGACACGGTCGACAGCCAGTCGCGCACGGCGACTGTCTTGCCCGATCCGGCCGGCCCGGTGACGACCACGAGCCGCCCGGAGCGGGCCTCGAGCGCCTCGACCAGGCGGGGGCGCCGCACCATGTGGGCAGGCAGGGAAGCCGCGAGGGCGCGCCGCGTGGCCGTGCGCGGCCTCGAGCTGTCTGCTTCGAACAATCCCGCCTCCTCGCCTCCCAGGGACGCAGGCACCCCGGAGCTTAGGCAGTCCTCACGGTCCGTGACGTGCCGAGCGCCGCATCCGGCCCCACGGCGTCCTTGACGGCCCCGCGTCCGGCGGTCACAGTCTTCGGGGCCGAGGCTGGCGGGAAGGCATCTGCGGTGGCGGTACATGGGGTCGACGGACGGCCGGTCCGTGCGGAGGGGCCGGAGCGAGCGCTCACCGCTGTGTGGCTGACGGCTGCGATCGCGCCCGGGCGCGCTCGGCCGGGGGCGGTCACCCGGGCGGAGGCGCGCCCGCTGGGCGCGGGCATGGGCCTGCTGAGCGCGCTGCGCCGTGTGCGGCTGACGTGGAGCGACGGCGACGGACCCGCGACCATCGTGCTCAAGCAGCCGGCCGCCGGCGCCCGCAGCCGGGCCGTCGCCGCCGGTCTGGGGATGTACCGCAACGAGGCGCTGTTCTACCGCCACCTCGCGCCGGCCGCGCCCCTCGCCATCGGCTGCCGGCACGTGAGCTACGACGAGGCGAGCGACGACTTCGTGCTGATGCTCGAGGACATGGCGGACGCGGCGACGGTCGACCAGGTGCGGGGGTGCACGGCCGAGGACGCCGCGGTCGTGGTCGCGGCGCTGGCCGCCCACCATGCGGCATTCTGGAACGAGGCCGGGCTCGACGGACAGCCGTGGCTGCGGC
The DNA here is from genome assembly GCA_963739835.1 of uncultured Acidimicrobiales bacterium. Lineage (GTDB taxonomy): Bacteria > Actinomycetota > Acidimicrobiia > Acidimicrobiales > VFJN01 > ZC4RG19. The sequence goes on along the minus strand of CAVUBW010000024.1, from coordinate 201,563 downwards.
CGGTGGACGAGGTCGGCTTCCTGGAGCCGCTGCGCGCCGCCTACCGGGACGCCTGGCCCGCCATGCGCGACCGGTTCGGCACCGAGCTGCCGCCCGAGGCGCTGGCAGCCGGCGACCGGCTGGGCGACGAGATGCCGGCGCTGGCGGCCCGACTGGCGGCGCCGCCCCGCACGCTGGCCCACGGCGACGTGCGGGCCGACAACATGTTCTTCACCCCCGTTGGGGTGCGGCTGTGCGACTGGCAGCTCGTCGACCGGTCCCGCGGGCTGCGCGACCTCGGCTACTTCCTGTCCCAGAGCCTGGCGCCAGAGGTGCGGGCCGCGGTCGAGGGCCCGCTGGTCGAGCTGTACGTCGACCGGCTGGCCGCCGCCGGCGTGCACGGCTACACGGTGGCGGACGCGTGGGCCGACTACCGGGTGGCCGTGCGCTTCACGTTCGCCTATCCGGTCGTGGCCGGCGGCGGCCTGGACGTCGACGACGAGCGGGCGGCCCAGCTGGTCAGGACCATCCTGCTCCGCTCGGCGGCGGCCATCGCGGCGATTGCACCGCCGGAACCCCCGTAGCCGACGGTCACCCGTCTGGTCACCCCGTTTCACCCCGGGGGTATGACGCTGTGTCACCCCGCAAACGCTTAGCGTCAGTTGCGTGACCGCAAGCCGATCGACGTTGGCGCCCCGGCGCAGGCCGCACCTAGCGGCCGCGCGCGAGGGCGTGTCGCCTATCCGCCTCCGGCGTGGTGCACACCCAAGCTCGCGTCCCCAGCCGCGAGCGGGCGAGGGCGTGGCCGACCACATCTCCCCCGTGGCCGGCCACGCCGTCGCTCACGTCCCAGGCCCGGGGGGCCGTGCCGGACGGCTGATAGCCGCCGGTCAACCCTCGACACGACCGCCGGGATCGCCCGTCGGTGCCCGACGGCGTCGGCGGCCGCCTCAGCAGAGCAGGACCGGCACAGCCCGGCTGCGCAGGTCCGCATGGCGAGTCACGAGCGGCACCTCCAGAGACTCGGCGAGGACCAGCGCCGCGTACGAGTCGACGTCCGTGCCGTCGACGGATGCCAGGACCGCATCGAGCGCCAGCGGTCGGACCGGGAACCACTCCCCCACGACCCGGGTCAGCAGGCCGAACTCGAGGCGGGCCCGATCGGGCGCGCCCTCGTGGCGCAGCGCCAGGTACTCGGCGGCGAGCAGCGTCGTGGCGTCGAGCACGAGAATCTCGTCGACCTCGTGCACGACGCCGAACGCGAGGCCGGCGAGGACGAACAGGCCGCCGGCGTCAGCGACCGCGACCGGATGCGCCAAGCCGCTCGACCTGCCCGCGGTGGAGCCCCGCGACCTTCAACTGGAGGTCGGCGAAGTCACCTTCGCTCATCGGCGTCATGGCGGCGCGCTGGGCCACCAGCTCGGCCGGTGACATCCGGCTGGCGTTGCGCCGCAGGATGGTGCGCAGCCACTCCTGCTGGCTCATCCCCTCGGCCGCCGCCTGCTCGGCGAGCCGGCCGGCGACCTCGGGGTCGACATTCTTGATGTTCAGGTCCACGGACCACACGCTACCACATCTCCACCACATGTGGTACCAAAATGGTAGCGATTCAGCTGCAGCCGCTGGTGCTCCCGCACGAGGGGCAGGCGTGGCACGAGCCCGCCCGCTGCATCTGGACCCCGCACTGCATGCAGTAGGGGGCGTCGACGCTCGACGCCGCCGGCGGCTTGATCGCCGGGGACGGGCGCCCGCCGGTGGCCCGCTCGGCGTCGGTGACGCCCGCCCGCTCGAGCAGCGACGGCTCCTTGGGGGCGCCGGCCGTGTCGAACAGGGTGGGCGACGACGAGTCGATCGACGGTGGGTCGGCCGGCACGTCCTGGCCCTGGCGGGTCTCGACGACGGTCTCCTCGACACCGGGCAGCGTCGGCTGCGTGCGCTCACCGGTGGTGAGGATCCCGAGCTCTGCCCGCTCCTCGTAGCTGAGATAGTCGACCGCCAGGCGCCGGAAGATGTAGTCGAGGATCGACGTGGCGATGCGCAGCTCCGGATCGTCGGTGATGCCGGCCGGCTCGAACCGGGTGTTGGTGAACGCCTCGACGTAGTGGCGCAACGGCACGCCGTACTGCAGGCCGTAGCTGACCGAGATCGAGAAGGCGTCCATGATGCCGGCCAGCGTCGAGCCCTGCTTCGACACCCTGAGGAAGATCTCGCCGGGCCGGCCGTCGCCGTACTCGCCGACGGTGACGAAGCCCTTGCACTCGGCCACCCGGAACTCGAACGTCTGCGACGCGTGCTTGCGGGGCAGCTTCTCGCGCACCGGCACCTTGATGATCTTCTCGACCACCTGGGTGGCCGCCTCGGCCGGGCTGACCGCGGCCGCGGTACGGGGGCGGCGGCGCCCTCCTTCTTGGCGGTCGACAGCGGCTGGCCGACCTTGCAGTTGTCGCGGTAGATCGCCACCGCCTTGACCCCGAGACGCCAGGCGTCGATGTGGAGCTGCTCGACCTCGTCGACGGTCGCCTCCTCCGGCATGTTCACCGTCTTGGAGATCGCACCGGAGATGAACGGCTGGACCGCCGCCATCATCCGCACGTGGCCGGAGTAGTGGATGGTGTTGTCGCCCATCGAGCAGGCGAACACCGGCAGGTGCTCGGTGAGCAGGTGCGGGGCGCCCACGATCGACTTGTGCTCGTCGATGTAGGCGACGATGTCGTCGATCTCACCCGGCCCGTAGCCGAGCTGCTCGAGCGCCCGGGGCACGGTCTGGTTGACGATCGACATCGTGCCGCCCCCCACCAGCTTCTTGAGCTTGACCAGCCCGAGGTCGGGCTCGATGCCGGTGGTGTCGCAGTCCATCATCAGGCCGATCGTGCCTGTCGGGGCCAGCACCGAGGCCTGGCTGTTGCGCACGCCGTAGGCGGCGCCCAGCTCGCACGCCGAGTCCCAGCTCTCCTGGGCGGCCGACAGCAGGTCGGGCGGCACCAGCTCCTCGTCGATGCGGGCGGCCGCCTCCTGGTGCTGGCCGAGCACCCGGAGCATGTGCTCGCGGTTCTCGGCGAAGCCGGCGAACGGGCCCATGCGTGACGCCGTCCGGGCCGACACCTCGTAGGCGTGGCCGGTCATCAGCGACGTGACGGCGGCGGCGTAGGCCCGCCCGCCGTCGGTGTCGTAGGGCAGGCCGAGCGCCATCAGCAGGGCGCCGAGGTTGGCGTAGCCGAGGCCCAGCTGGCGGAACCGGCGGGCCGTGTCGGCGATCGACTCGGTCGGGTAGTCGGACCGGCCGACCAGGATCTCCTGGCCGGTGAACACGACCTCGACCGCATGGCGGAAGCCGTCGATGTCGAAGCTCTCGTCGTCGCGCAGGAACTTGAGCAGGTTGAGGCTGGCCAGGTTGCACGCCGAGTTGTCGAGGTGCATGTACTCGGAGCAGGGGTTCGAGCCGTTGATGCGCCCGGTGTTGGCGGCCGTGTGCCAGCGGTTGATCGTGGTGTCGAACTGCATGCCGGGATCCGCGCACTCCCAGGCGGCCTGGCTGATCTGGCGCAACAGGTCGCGGGCCTTGAGCGTGCGGACCACCTCGCCGGTGGTCACCGTCGCGCAGGCTCCAGTCGGCGTCGTCGACGACCGCCTGCATGAACTCGTCGGTCACCCGCACCGAGTTGTTGGCGTTCTGGTACTGGATCGAGTGGCTGTCCGCGGCCGTCGAGGTCCATGTCGAACCCGGCCTCGCTCGAGCACCCGGGCCTTGCGCTCCTCCAGCGCCTTGCACCAGATGAACTCCTCGATGTCGGGGTGATCGACGTCGAGGATCACCATCTTGGCGGCGCGGCGGGTCTTGCCGCCCGACTTGATCGTGCCGGCCGACGCGTCGGCGCCGCGCATGAAGCTGACCGGGCCCGAGGCGGTGCCGCCGCCCTTGAGCAGCTCGACCGAGCTGACGGATGCGGACAGGTTGACGCCGGCGCCCGAGCCGCCCTTGAAGATGATGCCCTCCTCCCGGTACCAGTTGAGGATCGAGTCCATGGCGTCGTCGACCGCGAGGATGAAGCAGGCGCTGGCCTGCTGGGGCACGCCCGGCACGCCGATGTTGAACCACACCGGGCTGTTGAACGCGGCCCGCTGGGTGACCAGCAGGTACTTCGAGCTCGTCGCGTGAACGCCTCGGCCTCGGCGTCGTCGACGAAGTAGCCGCCCTCGGTGCCCCAGCCGGTGATCGTGTCGACGACGCGGTCGACGACCTGGCGCAGCGACCACTCGCGCTCGGGGGTGCCGAGCGTGCCGCGGAAGTACTTCTGGGCGACGATGTTGGTGGCGTTCAGCGACCAGGTGGTCGGGAACTCGACCCCGACCTGCTCGAACGCCACGGAGCCGTCCCGGAAGTTGGTGATCCGAGCGTCCCGCCGCTCCCAGTCCACCATCGTCGTACGGATGGACGCCCTCGGTCGTGTAGTGGCGGCGGATGCCGATGCCCGCCTGCTCGGGAGCGAGAGCCATGGTTCCTCCAGGGATGATGACATGCTGCGGATTGGGGAGAGGGCCGCTCGCGGCGGAGGCCCGGAGCCACGTATGCCGTGGACTGCCACAAGCTGTTGGGGTTGCCGCCATGGGAACCCACAAGATGTGGATGTGTAAATTACATCTCTGGAATTACATGGTCAACGCTTCGTTCGTCGTGTCCGAGGATTTCGGCGCCTGACCTGGGGTCGGCGCGGCAAACATCCGGTCACCTGTACAACGCCGGCGGGCGACCGACCCTTCCCATGATCCCGGGGCAGCTGCCGGCCGCCGCGATCGATCCGTGCTCTGTCCCCGGCGCGGACGGCGGCGGTGCACGGGACGCATGCGATCGGCCACCGGCGGGACGGGAGGAGTGCCCTCCGATTCCCCCGGACGCCAACCCAGCTCTCGTGCAACCGGCCCGGCGCGGACTCGCAGGTTGAGAGGCGAAGTCGAAGATCCCCCCGACCTCTCAAGGCGTCGCTCAGCCCACCACAGACACGGAAGCGACAACCGCCGTTCCGCTCGTCCGCGCCGGGGCACAGTGCACGCAGGGCAACGTACGGTGCGAGCCTTGTGGACGACTAGAGGATGACCCTGTGAATTCCGGGTGGATTACGGGTGGACAGCGGGGTCGGCGTCCACAGGCCCGGGGGACCGCCACCCAACGGGACGCCACCCGGTACGGTGCGCGGCGGCATGCACGAACTGTGGCCCTCCCCCGGCGCCGAGACCGACCCGGCGGTCGCCTACGCGGCGGACCCCCGGCCCGCGCCCGAGGGGCGGCCGTGGGTGGTCGCCAACATGATCTCGTCGGTCGACGGCGCGGCGACGCTGGCGACCGGCACGTCCGGCGGCCTCGGCGGCCCGGCCGACAAGGCCGTGTTCGCGGCGATCCGGGCCGTGGCCGACCTGATCCTGGTCGGCGCGGGCACGGTCGTCGCCGAGGACTACGGGCCGGCGCGGCTGTCCCCGGCGCTGCGGGAGGCTCGAGCGTCCCGCGGCCAGGCGTCCGTCCCCCGGATCGCGGTGGTGTCGGCGTCGCTGCGCATCGACCCGGGGCAGCGCCTGTTCCGGGACGCACCGGCCGAGGCCCGCCCCATCGTCGTGACGGTCGCCCGCGCCGACGAACAGCGGCGGCAGCGGCTGGCGGAGGTCGCGGACGTCGTGGAGGTCGGCGACGAACGGGTCGAGTGGCGGCCGGCGCTCGCGGCGCTGGCGTCCACGACCGCCGCCGGCGTGGTCCTGTGCGAGGGCGGGCCGCGCACGAACGCCCAGCTGATCGCCGAGGACCTGCTGGACGAGCTGTGCCTGACCCTGTCGCCGATCCTCGTCGACGGGGACGCGCCCCGGATCGCGCAGGGCCCGGGCGCGAGCCACGTGCGACGTCTGGCGCTGTCCCGCGTGCTCGCGGCCGACGGCTACCTGTTCCTGCGGTATGCCAGGGGCGGCGGGCCGCCCGACCCGCCCGCCCCTGGCGATACCTCGGCCCCCAGCGATTGAGGGCCCTCGGGACGCGGCGGAACCCCCCAGCGGGCCCCGCCACGATCCCTAGGTGTGACGACCGGGGACGTTGTCCCTGCCGGGATGGGGTGGGTGGTCCACCGATGAGTTGAGCCCTCCGAGCGAGGCTGTGGGTGTCGAAGCTCACAGATCGCAAGGAGGGCTCGTGCCTCACGCTAGAAGCCAGCACCCGAACGCGGTGCTGACCCCGGAACATCGCCGCCGGATGGTCGACTGTGTCCTGGAGAGGGGCTGGACGATCGCGGCGACCGCGGAGCGGTTCCAGGTCGATGCCAAGACGGTCCGCAAGTGGCGAGCCCGGTTCCTGGCCGAGGGCGAGGCCGGGTTGGGGGACCGGTCGAGCCGTCCGCACCGCTCACCAGGTCGGACCCCGCGGTCGCTCCGGGGCCGGGTGATCGAGCTGCGTCGCCGGCGGCGTTGGGGTGCTGACCACATCGCGCATGAGGTCGGCCTGTCCTCCTCGACGGTCCAGTCGATCCTGCGCCAGGCCGGCCTCGCTCGCCTCGATCGTGGTGACCGGGCCACCGATGAGCCCCGTCGTCCTCGACGCTATGAACGCGACCGTCCCGGCGAGCTGGTCCATGTCGATGTCAAGAAGCTCGCCGCCATCCCCACCGGTGGTGGCTGGCGCATGCACGGGCGAGGTGCCGAGCACGGCACGGGCCGCCACAGCGGCGCCGGCTACCGCTACATCCACACCGCCATCGACGACCGCACCCGCCTGGCCTACGGCGAAGTCCTCGACGACGAACAAGCCGAGACCGCTGCCGCGTTCTGGACTCGGGCCGTGGGCTGGTTCGCCCTCCACGGCGTCACCGTCGAGCGGGTCATCACCGACAACGGCCCCTGCTACCGGTCCCGGGCCTGGGCCGCCGCGTGCACCGCCACCGGTGCCACCCACAAACGCACCCGCCCCTACCGCCCCCAGACCAACGGCAAAGTCGAGCGGTTCCACCGGATCCTCCTCGAGGAATGGGCCTACATCCGCGACTGGATCAGCGAACCAGCACGCACCCACGGCCACGACCAGTTCATGCACTTCTACAATCGCCACCGATCCCACGGCGCCCTCGGCTGGCACACACCCATCGCCACCCTCAACCGCCTCGCCGGGGACAACCTCCCCGCCGAGCACACCTAGAGATTGAAGAGACCCGCACCTTCGAGGCAGGACGGAGGCGGTACGCCGCTACCTCTCCGGTGCGAGCCACTTCGCCCTATGAGAGGGGCACCGCCATCCGGTATGACGCATCGTGCCGGATGTCACCACGTGGAGCGTCCGTCGCCGCGCTACCGACGGGTGCGGGCCGTCGCGGCGACCGTCAGTGCGACTTCGGGGCGGTGCGCTTGGTCAGCAGGGTGAGCTCGTGCTCGAAGTCGGCGAGGTCGTCGAAGCCCTTGTACACGGAGGCGAAGCGCACGGCGGCGATCACGTCGAGCTCGCGGAGGTGCTCGAGCACGGCGCGGCCGATCCGCTCGCTCGGTCACCTCACCGGAGGGGAGGCTGCGCATCTCCGCCTCGACCGCGGCGGCGAGCGCCTCCGCCTCCCCCGGTCCGACCGGGCGCGCCTTCGTGGCGGCCTGGATGCCGGCGACGACCTTGGACCGATCGAACTGCTCCCGGTCGCCCGAGCGCTTGAGCACGGTCAGGCCCTGGGCCTCGGACCGCTCGAAGGTGGTGAAGCGGAACCCGCACCGCAGGCACTCGCGCCGGCGCCGGATCGCGGCCCCGTCGTCCGACTGCCGCGAGTCGACCACCTTGGAGTCGAGATGTCCGCAGGCGGAGCAACGCATCGAGCGAACGCTACCGGGCGCGGCGGAGCGGGGCCTGCACGGCCCGCGCTCGTGCCTCAGCGTCGCGGCGCCGTGACGCAGTGACGCCTGCACCGCCGGTTCGGGGCGTGTACCGTCGGTAGCGAGCGTGCACCCACACGGCCCGTAGCGGGCGCGCTGGGGTCTCGACTGGGAGCGGAACATGGCTGGGGATCTCGAGGATCAGGCGTCGTCGGCCGCGTGCCGGGGCAGGGTCGGCGGCGGTTCGTAGGTCGTGGTCGACGCCGCCGGGCTCAAGAAGAACTGGGAGGCGGTCGCCCGCCACGGCGACCAGGTGCCGCTGTTCTTCTACTCGACGCTGTTCCTGACCCACCCGTACACGCGGGGCATGTTCCCGGTGAGCATGGCCGCCCAGCGGGACAAGCTGGTGGGCGCCCTCGGCCGCATCGTCAGCAACGTAGACAACCTCGACGCGGTGATCCCGGTGCTGGAGCAGCTGGGCCGCGACCACCGCAAGTTCGCCGTGGTGCGTGACCACTACCCGGCGGTCAGCGCCGCCCTGATCTCCACGCTCGAGCACTTCAGCGGCCCGGACTGGAGCGTCGAGCTCGCCCGCGACTGGGAGGCGGCGTTCGCGGTGGTGGCCAACGTCATGATCGAGGCCGCCGAGTCCGACGCGGCGAGGCCGGCGTGGTGGGAGGCGACGGTCGTCGCCCACGAGCTGCGCACGGTCGACCTGGCCGTGCTGAGGATCCGCCCGCACCGCCCGCTGGAGTATCGACCGGGACAGGCGATCTCGCTGGAGACGCCGGTGCGCCCGAGGCTGTGGCGCTACTACTCGCCGGCGTCGATCCCGGGAGAGGACGGCGCGTTCGAGCTGCACGTCCGGTTGGTGGACGGCGGCCCGGTCAGCACGGCGCTCGTCCACGCCACCCAGGTGCAGGACGTCCTGCGGCTCGGCCCGCCTGTCGGCGAGCGACTGACGCTGGACTGCAGCGAGGACCGCGATCTGGTGCTGGTGGCGGGCGGGACGGGCCTGGCCCCGATGAAGGCGCTCGTTCAGCACCTGGTCGCCATCGGCGGCGGTGGCCGACGCGTGCACCTGTTCTGGGGCGCGAGGTTCCACCACGAGCTGTACGACCTGCCGGCGCTGCACGCGCTGACCGACGAGCCGGACTGGATACGCCTGGTCCCGTGCGTGTCGGAGGAGGCGGCGATGGGCGGCTTCGTCGAGGCCGGCACCGCGGTGGAGGTGGCGCTCCGCCACGGCCCGTGGCCCGACCACGAGCTCTACGTCTGCGGATCGCCGCCGATGGTGCGAGGCACGGTCGAGGCGCTCGAGCAGGCCGGCGTCCGCCCCGATCGCATCCACGTCGACGATCTCGGAACCGAGGAGACCCAGCCATGACGGCCGCGGCCGATGCGTCCCAACGCCAATCGGGGCCGCGCCTGACGCCTGAGCGCGTAAGGACGACCCAATTCACGAGGTCACCGATAGGAAGACGAGGCTTCGCCGAGGAAGAGGTCCAGATCTTCCTCCAACGCGTGGCCGAGGACATCGCCGCCCGGGATGCGGACGACGCGTCGATGCGGGCGACGATCAGCCACTACCAGCGCACGCTGGCCCAGTGGCAGGCGGAGCGCACGGACCACCGGGGCGAGGACCCCCTCGCCCAGACCCGCAGACCCACGGTCGAGGCCATCAACATCCTGTCCCGCGCCCAGCAGGAGGCCGACAGCTACGTGGCCCAGACCCAGGCGTACTGCCGCCGCCTGGCGGTCGACGCCCGCCAGCACGCCGAGCAGATCCTCACGGAAGCGCAGGCCAGAGCGGAGGAAGCAGCCAGCCACGCCGTCGAGGAGTACCGCCGCAGAGCCGGCGACGACCACGCCCCCGAGTTCGAGGAGCTCGAGCGCAGGCTGGTCTGGGCCCGCACGTTCCTCGCGTCCCTGGAGGCGGTCGAGACCCAGCTCCGCACGGCACGCGAGGCGCTGACATTCGAGTTCGACCGGCTCGGCCCGAGCCGGCTGGACGAGCGGGTCTGACCCGGCGGCTCCGCCTCCACGAGGGGACGGCCGCACCCGGACCCGAACCGCTCCAGTCAGGCCGCGGCCCGACGATTCTGCGGCGAGGCCTCGCCGCACGGGTCTCGACCAACGGCCGGCCGGGCGTCCGGGCCCGCCCGGATCCCCTGGCCAACCCCTGCCAGCAGCCGGTCAGACGGTACGCATCGCTCAGCCCTCCACGTCGATCCTGAGCCGGTCACCCACGTGCACGATCGGGCCGCCGTTGGCGTGCCGCAGCGCGTCGACCACCGGCCGGGGATCGGAGTCCGGTGCGATGGCCTCGGCGATCGACCACAGGGTGTCGCCCGGCTGCACGACGTAGACCGTGCCCGACTCGGCGACCGGCCCGACGTCGATCGGCTCGGGTCCCGTCGACTGCGGCACCCCCGACAGAGCCACCGCCAACCGCACGACGCCGGCGAGCGACGCGACGATGACGACCGCCGCCACGAGCGCCGCGAGCCGCCGGCGCCGCAGCCGCGTGGCCCGATCGGGCAGGCGCCACCGCAACTCCGGCGACTCGGACGCCCCGGGCCGCACCTCGGGCTCGTCGCCAGCCCAGCCGGAACCGCGGTGCGGCGAGCCGCCCGGCAGCACCCGCTCGCCCGCCGTTCGGCGCTCGATCGGTCGGGCGGCCGAAGCGGACAGCTGGGCCCCACCGACGGGGTCGCCGTCGGGCTCGCCGCCGTGGTCTTGTCGTTGTCGGGGGGCGTAGATCGCAACCATGCCCTGAGTCTCCTCGCGGGGTGTGACAGTTTCGGCCGCCGTCGGCGCCACCGGGATGCCGTCGACGGCGTTCGGCTGGCGGCGCCGCCGCAGCGCCGCCAGCCGAACGCTCGTTCGTTGTCGAGAGTCCCACGAACGAACGTTCGCCGTCAACCCATCTTCGAACGGATGTTTGCCGTCCCTCGCGACGGATGGTACGGTCCTACCCGGAACGTGCGTTCGGTCCTCGGGGCCGGGTGCACGCAGCTATCGCCCGGGCGTGCCGGGCCTCGAAGACACCGACAGGCCTGCTGCCCACGGGGCAGACCTCCATCCGAAGGAGCCCGAGCTGATGCCCCAACAGACCCTGACCTCGCGACAACGAGAGGTCCTCGAGATCATCGAGCAGCACATGCGCGAGCGCGGGCTACCCGCCCTCCGTGCGGGAGATCGGTGAGGCCGTGGGGCTGACCTCGCCGTCCACGGTCCATGCCCATCTCGCCGCTCTGCAGAAGCGCGGCTACCTCCGGCGTGACCCGACCAAGCCCCGTGCGATCGAGGTGCGGTGGGACCCGAACTCCGACGCAGTGGTCGATCGGCGGCCGGTCCGCCACGTCCCGCTGGTGGGCGACGTGGCCGCAGGCGTCAACGTGCTCGCCCAGGAGAACGTCGAGGAGCTGCTGCCGCTGCCCGTGGACTTCACGGGCGACGGCGACCTGTTCATGCTGCGGGTGAGAGGCGACTCGATGATCGAGGCCGGCATCCTCGACGGCGACTTCGTGGTCTGCCGGGCGCAGACGACCGCCGAGTCCGGCGACATCGTCGTCGCGGGCATCCCCGGCGACGAGGCGACGATCAAGACGTTCACGACCGTCGGCGACCGGGTCGTACTGCAGCCCGCCAACCCGCGCCTGTCACCGATGGAGTTCGACGCGGGCGACGTGCGCGTGTTCGGTCGGCTGGTCACCGTGCTGCGACGCCTGTGACGACGGCGGCCGCGACCGCACGGGCTCGGGCGGCGTAGCGGCCGGCGCCGCTGGTCCTCGGCATTGGCCGCTACGCCGACCTCCCCGCCCGCGTCCGCGGCGTCGTGGTGGCTCGGCCCGGCGGTTCGGAACCGGCCCGTGGGCCTGGCGGCTGGGCGCCGACGGGTGGTGTCCGTCAGGGGCCGTGGTGGAGCAGATCCGCCAGGGCGGCGTGGACCGCCTGCAGGGATGCCCGGTCGACGCGCTCGTCCTTCGTGTGGGCGAGCGTCGAGTCGCCCGGGCCGAAGTTGACCGCGGGGACGCCGGCGGCGGCGAACCGGGCGACGTCGGTCCAACCGAGCTTCGCCCTGACCGGTAGCTGTCTGCGCTCCCGGAGACCGGCCAGCAGTGGATGCGTCAAACCGGGGGCTGCGGCGCCGGCTGCGTCGACGAGCTCGACCGTGTCGTGCTCGTCCAGGTGGGGAGCGACGACCGCTTCGACGTGGGCCCGGGCCTCGTCGACGGTCCGGTCCGGGGCGAAGCGGTGGTTGAGGGTGAGCACCACCCGATCCGGGACGACGTTGCCGGCGACGCCGCCTTCCACGAAGACCGCCTGGATCGCCTCGCGGAACTCGCAGCCGTCGATGACCGGGCGGCGACCCTCGTAGTCGGCGAGCGCGGCGAGCAGCGGGCCGGCGCGGTGGATCGCGTTGCGGCCCATCCACGGGCGGGCGGTGTGCGCCCGGGCGCCGGCCAGGGTGACGCGGACGCGCATGGTTCCCTGGCATCCTGCCTCGAGCACCCCGTCGGTCGGCTCACCCAGGACGGCCGCGTCGCCGGCGACCAGGTCTGGGCGGTGTGTGAACAGGTAGCCCAGGCCGCTGTGCTCCGCTGCGACCTCCTCGGCGGTGTAGAAGATCCAGGTCACGTCGACCGCCGGGTCGGGGATCTCGGCGGCCAACTCCAACATCACCGCCAGGCCGCCCTTCATGTCGGCCGAGCCGAGGCCCCAGAGCATGTCGCCGTCGATCCTGGGGGTGCCGTTCTCGTTGGCCGGGACCGTGTCGAGGTGGCCGGCCAGGACCAGCCTGGCGGCGCGGCCCTGCCGGGTGCGGGCCACGACGTTGTCTCCGACCCGCTCGACATCGAGGTGGCCGGGCGCCCGGAGGCGCCCTTCTACGTGGTCGGCGATGGCGGCTTCTGCGTGGCTCTCGGACGGGATCGCCACCAGGTCCGCGGTGCGGGCGAGCAGATCTGTCACTGCCGGGGAGGCTACGGGGTGGCCTGGCGCCCGGCGCATAGGGTTGCGGGATGACCGATGCGACGACCTCCCCCACCGGTGCCTGGGGCGCCGGGCTCGCGACCGTGCTGCCCGACGGCCGGGTGCTCGAGGTCTGGTACCCCTCCCCCACCCTGGCCACCGCCGGCGAGGTCGCCGCTGTCGCCGGCCCCATCGGTGCGCCGGCCTCGGGGTCGGTGCGCGTCGAACCCGGCCTCGCCGCCGAGCTGATGGGCGTCGACGTCGACCTCGGCGCGGTCGTCGGCGTCGACCCGATCCGGGGTGTCGAGCGGGTCGCCCTCGCGACCTTCGTCGAAGGGCTCGACGACCCGCCGGTCGACGCGGCGGACGTCTACCTCCGGCTCCACCTGCTGTCGCACCGCCTCGTGCGCCCGAACGGCGCCAACCTCGACGGCGTCTTCGGCCTGCTCAACAACGTCGTGTGGACGACCGCCGGGCCCTGTGCCGTCGAGGGCTTCGAGCAGACCCGCCTTGCGCTCATCGCCGCCGGGCGGGTCGTGCGGGTGCTCGCCGTCGACAAGTTCCCCCGGATGACCGACTACGTCGTGCCCGCCGGCGTGCGGATCGCCGACGCCTCGCGGGTGCGCCTCGGCGCCCATCTGGCCGACGGCACCACGGTCATGCACGAGGGTTCCGTCAACTTCAACGCCGGCACGCTGGGCGTCTCCATGGTCGAGGGGCGGATCACCCAGGGGGTTGTCGTCGGGGAGGGATCCGACCTGGGGGGCGGCGCATCGGTGCAGGGCACGCTGTCGGGCGGCGGCAAGGAGGTCGTGCGGATCGGCCGGCGGTCCCTCGTGGGCGCCAACGCCGGGATCGGCATCTCGCTCGGCGACGACTGCACCGTCGAGGCCGGGCTGTACGTGACCGCCGGCACGCGGGTCACGCTTCCCGACGGGACCGTCACCAAGGCGCTGGAGCTGAGCGGGAAGGACGGGCTGCTGTTCCGGCGCAACAGCACCACCGGCGCCGTCGAGGCGCTGCCGCGGGCACCCGGGTCGGTGGAGCTGAACGCCGTCCTCCACGACAACCGCTGAGCCGAGCCGTCAGCGCTGGTCCCGCGACCAGGGAAGGGGGACGTCGTCGCGGGACCAGTCCTGGGCACGGAGCGACGGCGGATCACGGAGGGGCGGTGCCGCCGCCGACGTCGGGGGGCCCGGCTGCCCGTGCTCTGTGGACATGGGCGTGTTCGGCGGCCCCGGCGGGGGAGGCGGCGGGCCCGGTCGCGGGGGTGCGTCCGCCGGCCGCATCGGCGGCGGCTGCGTCGCATACCCCGGCGGCCACGCCGCCGGCGCGCCGTAGATCGGGTATGTCGGCGCGCCCGGCGAAGCACCCGGCGACGAGGACCGGCGGTTGCGGCCCCGGCGAACGGCCAGCACGATCGCGATCACCACGCCCGCGACCACGCCGACGAAGCCGACCAGCACGCCCGTGATCACGCCCGTGATCACCCCCGTCGACACGCCCCGGCCCAGGGCGATCTCGCTGCCGCCGGGCGCGGTCTCGCCCGATGTCTCGACGACGTACGTGCCCGGGTCGTCGACGTGGAACGTGTACAGGCCGATGCCCTCGTGCGAGGACGTGTCGTAGCTGACCTTCGTGTCGTACGTCTCCAGCTCTACCTCGTCGCCGGACGGGTTCGTCACCGTCACCGTCGGGCTCGGGACCAGAATCTGGTCCAACGGGTCCTGCTGCCCGCCGAACGGGTGCTCATCGTCGTACGCGCCCGCGTACTCGTGGTAGATCGAGTAGCCGCCGGTGCCGTCGAGCTCGACCTCCATCGTGCCGGGCACCTCGACGCGGTCGAACCGGTCGATCCGGTCGGCGTAGCCGGCCACCGTGTAGCCGATGGTGAGGCCGCCGGCGACGATGCCCGCCAGCGCCACGGCGCCTGCTGCGGCGTACCACCATGCCGACGGGCGGACCGTCGGGCGTGCCGGCCGACCGGCGGCCGGTGGCATCGGAGCGGGGGCGTACGGTCCCGGGTACATCTACGCCGATCGTGGTCAGCGCATCGGGTGCGGCGCATAGCGGACATCCCCCGGGGACCCCGCCAGGCGCTCCGCGACCAGGGCGATCCTGTCGTCCGGCTGGACCACCGCGATGCGTACGTGGCCCGCGCCCGCCGGGCCGTAGAACTCGCCCGGGGACACCACCGCGCCCGCCTGCTCCGCCAGGCGGCGGGTCAGCGCCCAGGCGTCACCGCCCGGCGCGGGCACCCACAGGTAGAACGCCCCCGCCGGGAGGTCGCACGCCACGCCGATCGCCGCCAGGGCCTCGGCCATCAGCCCCAGCCTCGCCCGGTAGCGCTCCCGCTGCTCGTCGACGTGCGCCATGTCGCCGTAGGCCGCCACCGCGGCGTCCTGGACGGGGCCCGGCACCATCAGCCCCGCGTGCTTGCGCAACTCCGACAGGTAGTGGACCAGCTCCGGGTCGCCGGCGTAGAACCCGACCCGGGCACCCGCGAGGTTGGACCGCTTCGACAGCGAGTGGACCGCCAGCACGCCCTCCGGGCCCGCCGCCAGGATCGACGCCGGCTCGCCCTGCCACGTGTAGTCGATGTAGCACTCGTCCGACAGCACCGGGACCCCCGCGGCACGGCCCCACGCAGCCGCGGCCGGCAGGTCCGCCAGCTCGCCGCTCGGGTTCGCCGGCGAGTTGACCCACAGGCACAGCGCCCGCTCGGCGTCGGCCGGGGCGATGTCCGCGAGCGACAGGTACGGCACCGCCCGGCAGCCGGCCAGCGTCGCCCCCATCGCGTAGCTCGGGTAGCTGATCGCCGGGTACAGCACCGTGTCCCGGTCTGGCGTCCGCAGGCGCAGCCAGTGGGGCACGCCGGCCACGAACTCCTTCGTGCCGACGCACGCCGCGAGGTGCCCCGGGTCGAGCGCCACCCCGGCCCGCCGGGTCAGCCATGCTGCCGCCGCCTCCCGGAACGCGGCCGTGCCGACCGAGGGCGGGTAACCCCGCTCCTTGCCCGACGTCGCCAGCGCCGCCACCACCGCCGGCGGGGGTGGATCGCACGGCGTCCCGATGGACAGGTCGACCGCCCCGCCGGGCAGCTTCTCGGCCACCCGGCGCAGGTCGTCGAGGCGGTCGTACGGGTACGGCGGCGGCTGGAAGCCCGGGGACTTTGTCACGGGTACCTCGGTTGGGCCCGACGGTCGCCGGCGGCGGCCGTCACGAGACGACGAACTCGCGGAACTGGCCGACGGCGGCGTCGTCGAACCGGCCCCGCACCACCATGCCCCCCTCGGCGGGCGACTCGCGCAGCACCTCGCCCGCCCGGTGGGCCGCCGCCAGCAGGTCGCCCCGCTCGTAGGGGATCAGCAGCTCGACGACGTCGATCATCGACCGCATGCGGTCGCCGATCGTCGCCAGCAGCCGGTCGATCCCCGCACCCGTCGTGGCGCTGAGCGCAACGGCGCCTTCGTGCGTCGCCACCAGGCGCTCGGCGGCCTCGCCGGCCAGGTCGGACTTGTTGAACGCCAGCAACTCGGGGACCTCCCCGGCGCCGATCTCGGCCAGCACGTCCCGCACGGCCCGGATGTTGCCGGCCACGTCCGGCGCCGAGGCGTCGACCAGGTGGACCAGCAGATCCGCGTCGACCGCCACGTCGAGCGTCGAGCGGAACGCCTGGACCAGCTGGTGGGGCAGCTTGCGGATGAACCCGACGGTGTCGGTGAGCAGCACCCGCTCGCCCCCCGGCAGCGACAGCCGCCGGGTCGTGGCATCGAGCGTGGCGAACAGGCGGTCCTCGACCAGCACGCCCGCGTCGGTCAGCCGGTTGAGCAGCGTCGACTTGCCGGAGTTGGTGTAGCCGACGATCACCACCTTGCGGACCCGGCCCCGCCGCTGGGCCTTGCGCTGGGTCGAGCGGTGCCGCTCGATGTCCCGCAGGTCGCCCTCGAGCTTGTGGATGCGGCGCACGATCCGCCGCCGGTCGACCTCGAGCTGGGTCTCGCCGGGGCCACGGGTGCCGATGCGGGCCCCGCCGGCCGCGGTCGCGCCGCCCGCCTGCTGGGACAGCGACGCCGGCCAGCCGGCGCAGCCGGGGCAGCCGGTAGCGGAGCTGGGCCAGCTCGACCTGCGCCTTGCCCTCCTGGCTGTGGGCGTTCTGGGCGAAGATGTCGAGGATGACCGCGGTGCGGTCGATCGCCGTGCGCCCGAGCAGCTTCTCGAGGTTGAACTGCTGCGCCGGCGTCAGCTCGTTGTCGAACACGACCGTGTCGCAGTCGGTGGCCAGCGCCAGCTCCCGCAGCTCCTCGGCCTTGCCCTTGCCGATGTAGGTCGGCGGATCCGGGCTGTCGCGCCGCTGCACGACCCGGGCGACCTCGTCGGCGCCGGCCGTGTCGACCAGCAGGGACAGCTCGTCGAGCGAGTTGTCGGTGTCCTCGGGCGTCTCGGGCCAGATCGTGACGCCGACGAGGACGATCTTCTCGCGAAAGGCGCGTTCGATCAGCGCCACGGCGACGCCCCCAGCTCGATCGCGCCCACGTAGGTGGCCGGGCCCTCCAGCACGATGGCGTCGCCCGGCCCGGCGCCGAGGGTGACCTCGGCCCGGCCGCCCGGCATCGTCACCGGCACCCGGCGCTCGACGAGCCCCCACTCCCACGCCGCGGCGGCCGAGGCGCACGCGCCGGTGCCGCACGCCTGCGTCGGGCCGACGCCCCGCTCGTAGGTGCGGATCGCGATCCCGTCGCCGTCGAGCGTGAGCAGGTGCACGTTGGCGCCGCCCTCGAGCTTGGCGTTGGCGGACTCGCCCAGGGCCACCAGGTCGAGCTCCGCCGCCGCGTCCGGACCGGCGGCGCTGACGTCGAGCACGAGGTGGGGGTTGCCCATCCCGACCCGCAATGCCCGGGGCACCGGTCCGCCGGTCCACTCGGGGGCGTCGCCCTCGACCGCGGCGGCTCCCATCACGGCGGACAGGTTCAGCGTGACGGCGTCGATGCGCTCGCCGACCGTGACCACCCGCTCGCCCGCGTCGGTGTCGATCGTGAGCGCGCTGCCCGGTTCGCCGCGGACGCCCGGCCAGCCGAGCACCAGGGCCTGGCCGAGGCAGCGGATGCCGTTGCCGCTCATCTCCGCGGCCGACCCGTCCGCGTTGCGCAGCTCCATCCGGACAGCGGCCCGGCGACCCGACCGTGGGGGTCGCGCGGATGACGCCGTCCGCGCCGACGCCCGCGTGCCGGTCGCACAGGGCGCGCGCGATGTTGGGGTCGAGCGGGTGGGAGGCCTCCGGATCGAGCACGATCAGGAAGTCGTTGCCGAGCCCGTGGTGCTTGGTCAGACGCATGTCATCCGCCAGTCTGCCCGACCACACGCCCGGCGAGGCCCGTTTATCCCTCCGCCGCCGCCCGCTCGACCAGGGCGGGGAGCAGGGCCGCCGGCTCGGCCTCCGCGTCCAGCCACCCGATGCGCGGGTCGCGGCGGAACCACGAGCCCTGACGCCGGGCGAACCGGCGCGTGCGCCGGACCGCCAGCTCGACCGCCTCGTCCAGGTCGCGGTCGCCCGCGAGGTGGTCGATCAGCTCGGCGTAGCCGAGCGCCTGCCGGGCGGTCCGGGACATCCCCCGGGGTGCGGCGAGCAGCCCACGGACCTCGTCGAGGAACCCGGCGGCCATCTGCTCGCGGTAGCGGTCCTCGATCCGCCGGGCGACGACCTCGTGCGGCACGGCGACCCCCACCAGCGCGAACCGCGTGGGCGGGTAGACCTCCAGCCCCGGGCCGTAGGACGAGAACGGCCGCCCGCTGCCGAGCGTCACCTCCAGGGCCCGGACGACGCGGCGGCGGTTGGTCGGCTCCATCCGGGCGGCGGCAACGGGGTCGACGGCGACGAGGCGCCGGTGGAGCGCGGCGGTGTCGGCTTCGGAATCCAGCTCGGCCCGCACGGCCGGGAACTGCCCCGGGACCGCCAGGTCGTCGACGACCGCCCGCAGGTAGAGGCCGGTCCCCCCGACCAGCAGCGCCCGGCGCCCCCGGCCCTCGATGCCGGCGATCGCCTCCCGGGCCGCGGCGGCGTAGCGGGCGACCGTGTAGTCCTCCCCGGGGTCGGCGACGTCGAGCAGGTGATGGGGCACTTCGGCGCGCTCGGCCGGGGTCGGCTTGGCGGTGCCGATGTCCATCCCCCGGTAGACCTGCATCGAGTCGACCGACACGATCTCGAACGCCGGGTCCCGGCGGGCCAGCGCCAGGGCGAGCGCGGACTTCCCGGACGCGGTCGCGCCGACCAGGGCGACGTGGCGCGGGGCCTCGGCGGGGGCAGCCATCCGCGACGGGACCGTAGCCCTCGTCCCTCGTGGCCGACCGACCCTTTCGGTGCCCTGCGAGCGGGCGTAGGGTCGGGGCACGTACACCACCCGCGGACATCGGGAGGAGGGGCCATGGAGGTTCACGTCGGGGACCACGTCGTCGTCGAGGGGACCAAGGTCGGCCAGAGCCGACGCCGCGGCGAGGTGCTGGAAATCCTGCGGGGGGCCGGGGGCGACCGACTCCGGGTTCGCTGGGAGGGCGACGCCCACGAGAGCGTGCTCGTCCCGGGCCCCGACCTGCGCATCGAGCAGGGCGACGGCGGGGCGCTCGACCGTCGGTCGCTGCGAGTCGACGTGGTGCTGTCCGAGGACGAGGACCACTGCGAGGCCACGGCCACGGTCACGATGCGCGGGCCGCGAGTTCTCCGGGTGGGGCCGCGCCCGCCGCAACCCCGCCGATCCCCAGATGCCCGTCGTCGGCGAGGAGCTGGCCGTCGCGCGGGCGCTGTCCGATGTCTCCCACCAGCTCGTCGGGGCCGCGGCCGACTCACTCGAGACGGCGCTCGGCCGCCCGGTGGCGCTCCATGTGTGAGCCCACCCGACAACAGATGACGGTCGCCCGGCCGCGCTCCAAGCCCTGACCGGCAGCCGTAGCACCCGAGTGGTGCCGGCAAGCGATGGCCGGGCGACCGCCTTCCTCGCCAAACTCGGGTCGTGCCCGCGACCGTCGTGTTCGTCCACGCCCACCCTGACGACGAGGCGATCTTCACCGGCGGGACGATGACCCTCCTGGCCGCCGCCGGCCACCGGGTCGTGTTGGTCGTGGCCACCGGCGGCGAGCGGGGCGAGCAGCCGGTGGACGGCGTGTCGCCCGCGGACCCGGCCGGGCTGGCGGCGCGGCGCCGGGCCGAGACCGCGGCGGCGGCCGACCTGCTCGGGGTGGCCCGGGTGGCCTGGCTGGGGTTCGCGGACTCGGGGATGGCGGGCGACGAGGCCAACGATGCGGCGGGCTCGTTCTGGTCGGCGGATGTGGGGCACGCCGCCGGCCGGCTGGCGGCGGTGCTGGCCGAAGAGGCGGCCGCCGCCGTGGTCGTCTACGACGAGAACGGGATCTACGGGCACCCGGACCACGTCCAGGTCCACCGGGTCGGGCGGCGGGCCGCGGCCGAGGCCGGCGTCGCCACCGTGTACGAGGCGACGATCGACCGGGAGTACCTGCACTTCGTCGAGACCCACCTCGTGGAGGAGGCGATCCTCGCCGGCGACCTCGGCCTGGTCCGGTCCCACATCGGGGTGCCGACGGTGGCGGTGAACGCGACCGTCGACGTACGGGCGACGTTGGCGACCAAGCGGGCGGCGATGGCGGCGCACGCCAGCCAGATCCCGGAGTCGACGTCTGCCCTCCAG
Organism: uncultured Acidimicrobiales bacterium; assembly: GCA_963739835.1. Classification (GTDB taxonomy): domain Bacteria; phylum Actinomycetota; class Acidimicrobiia; order Acidimicrobiales; family VFJN01; genus ZC4RG19. The sequence continues at coordinate 181,095 of CAVUBW010000024.1, read as the reverse complement.
CTGCCGGAGGACCACTTCGCCGACGTCTACGGCTGGGAGTGGTACGTCCGGTCAGGCCCGCCGGGGCCCATCGACGGGCTGTGAGCGGCGAGGTCCTTGCCGTAGCAGCGGATGGGGTCGAAGCCGGCGAAGGGTCCGAAGGGCTCGACGGGCCGGTAGCCGGCCGCCTCGTACAGGGCCATCGCCTCGGGCTGGCGGATGCCGGTGACGAGCTGGACCCGCCGGTAGCCGAGGCCGGCCGCCTCGGCCTCGAGGGTGGCGAGGATCGCCCGGCTCACGCCCCGGCGGCGGGCGGCGGGGCGGGTGTACATGCGCTTGATCTCGGCGACGTCCGGGGGCCCGAACGGCAGCCGGCGGACGGCGCCGCAGCCGGCGGGCACCCCGTCGATCCGCGCGACCACGAACGCGCCGGCGGGCGGCCGGACCTGCTCGGGCCGGACCGCCCAGTCGCCGAGCAGCTCGGGGTTGCCCACCTCGGGGTCGTCGTCGGTCTGGTAGCGGGCGTCGAGCTCGGCGACGAGCTCGTCCACGAGGGCCCGGCCGACCGGGCCCTCGAAGTCGTCGCGCGCGAGGACGAGCCCCGACTGCGTGGCCGTCACGCGGTGGCCACGGGGATGCGCGTGCGGTGGCGGGCCGGCGCGGTGGCCGCCACGAAGTCGCCGAGCAGGTGGTGGGGCGCGGCGCCGGTGACCCGCACGCGGGCGTACGACCCGGGCCGCAGCGGTGCGGGCGGCCGGAAGTGGACGAGCTTGTTCTGCTCGGTGCGCCCGGTGGTGAGGGTCGGGTCCTTCCGGGACGGGCCCTCGACCAGCACCTCTTCGTCGCGGCCGACCCGGGCCCGGTGGCGGGCGAGCGCCGACCGCTCGACGACGAGCCGGAGGCGCTCGAACCGTTCGGCGCAGACGTCGGCGGGCACGAACTCGTCGACCCGGCCGGCCGCCTCGGTGCCCGGGCGGGGGCTGAACACGAAGGTGTAGGCGCTGTCGTAGCCGGCCTCGGCGACGACCTCGAGCGTGCGCTCGAAGTCGTCGTCGGTCTCGCCGGGGAAGCCGACGATGACGTCGGTGGTGACGGCGAGGTCGGGCATCGCGGCCCGGGCGGCGGCGAGGCGGTCGAGGTAGCGCGCCGCCGTGTAGCCCCGGTGCATGGCGGCGAGCACCCGGTCGCTGCCCGCCTGGAGCGGGAGGTGGAGGTGCTCGCACACGGTCGGGACCTCGGCCATCGCCGCGATGGTCTCGGGGCGGAGGTCCTTGGGGTGGGGGCTGGTGTAGCGGACCCGCCGGATGCCGTCGACCGCGCCGACGGCCCGGAGCAGGTCGGCGAACAGCGGCCGGACCCGAACGGCGTCGCCGGCCTGGCGGCGGGCGAGGGTCAGGTCGCGGCCGTAGCTGTTCACGTTCTGGCCGAGCAGGGTGACCTCGCTGACGCCGTCGGCGGCGAGCGCGGCGACCTCGGCGACGATGTCGTCGAGCGGGCGGCTGATCTCCCGGCCCCGGACGGCGGGCACGATGCAGAAGGCGCACGAGTTGTCGCAGCCGATCTGGATCGTGACCCACGCGGCGTAGGGAACCTCGCGGCGGACGGGCAGGGCGGAGGGGAAGGCGTCGCGGTCCTCGGCCACGGTCTCGTTCAGGATCTCGACGAGCGAGCCGCCGCCGGCGTCCCGCTGCTCGCGACCAACTCGGCGGCGCGGGAGACGTTGTGGGTGCCGAGCACGACGTCGACGTGCGGCGCCCGCTCCACGATCGCGTCGCGGTCCTTCTGGGCCAGACAGCCGGCGACGACGATCTGCATGCCGGGGCGGCGGGCCTTGAGCGCCTTGAGCTGGCCCAGGTTGCCGTAGAGCTTGTTGTCGGCGTTCTCGCGGATGCAGCAGGTGTTGAGCACCACGACGTCGGCGTCGTCGAGCGCGCCGGCGCGACGCAGGCCGTCGGCCTCCAGGAGGCCGGCGATGCGCTCGGAGTCGTGTTCGTTCATCTGGCACCCGAAGGTGCGCACGATGTAGGTCCTGTCGGTCATCGCAGCGCGCCAGGGTAGGCCACGGGCGCGGGAGTGCCCCCACCCGAATCGCTGCGGTCGGCGGGGTCGTGAGGTGCGACGCTGGCCCGGATGGAGGGCCTGCGCGTGGTGGTGCTGGTCGAGGGCGCGAGCGACCAGGCCGCGGTCGAGACGCTGGCGGCCCGCCGCGGCCGCGACCTCGGAGCCGAGGGCGTCGCGGTGGTGCCGATGGGCGGGGCGACGAACGTGGGGACGTTCGCGGCGCGCTTCGGCCCGAGGGGCCTCGGCGTGATGCTGGCGGGGTTGTACGACGCCGGCGAGGAGCGGGCCGTCCGGCGCGGTCTGGAGGACGCGGGGGTGGCGGTGCCCCGGGGCCGGCCGGGCCTGGAGGCGGTCGGCTTCCACCGCTGTGAGGCCGATCTCGAGGACGAGCTGATCCGCGCCCTCGGCGTCGCCGGCGTCGAGCGGGTCGTGGCGGCGCAGGGCGAGCTGCGGTCGTTCCGCATCCTGCAAAACGAGCCCGCCCAGCGGGGACGCGACCACGCGGCACAGCTGCGGCGATTCCTGGGCGCCCGTAGCGGGCGGAAGCTGCGCTACGCGCGGCTGCTGGTCGAAGCACTGGACCCCGCGCGGGTCCCCCGGCCGCTCGACCGCGTCCTGGCCGCGGTGGGTTGAGCCCGCAGGGCCGCGGTCACCCGCGCGACGGACGCGGCTACACCGGGCGCATGGTGCTGGCGACCTGCGGCGCGAATCGGGCGGACGCCCAGGCGGCGGCAGTCCGGCCGGGCCGTGCACCCGCGGCTGCCTGGCCCGTCCACCGCAGGTAGTCCTGCGCGCCATGGGCCACGTCCTGGGGGCGCTGATCCCTCGCCACGCTGGCGTTCATGCCCGTCCGCATAGCCGCCTCGGCGGTGGCGAGCCACGGGACCGGGGCGCCGCGCTGGCGCTCGTGGGTCCGCCGGCGGGAAGTCGACGTCGCCTTGCCGGTCGCCGCCGCCCAAGCCGTGAACGGGGCGAATTCCCCGGGCCCCGGGGGACGGCAGCCGCCACGCCACCGCCCCCATCGGGGACCCGTAGGCTCAGTCGAGCGAGATGGGTTCGTCGTCGGCGAGGGTCATCCGGTCGGCACCGACCGTTGCCGCCTCGGTGCCGACTCCGGCTCCCATGGTCAGGTCGGTGCCCGCGCCCCCTGGTGCGTCGATGCCCAGGTGTGAGCGGATGCGCTCGGAGACCTCGACCATGACCTCGGGGTGCTCGACCAGGAACAGCTTGGCGTTCTCGCGTCCCTGTCCCAGTTGCTCGCCGTCGTAGGTGTACCAGGCGCCCGACTTCTTCACGAAGCCCAGGTCGACCCCGATGTCGAGCAGGGAGCCCTCACGGCTGATGCCCTTGCCGTACATGATGTCGAACTCGCTCTGGCGGAACGGTGGGGCGCACTTGTTCTTGACCACCTTGACCCGGGTGCGGTTGCCGACGACCTCGACACCGTCCTTGATGGACTCGATGCGGCGGATGTCGAGGCGCACCGACGAGTAGAACTTGAGCGCCCGACCGCCCGGGGTGGTCTCGGGGGAGCCGAACATCACGCCGATCTTCTCGCGCAACTGGTTGATGAAGATGGCGATGGTGTTGGACCGGTTGAGGTTGGCGGTCAGCTTGCGCAGCGCCTGGGACATCAGCCGGGCCTGGAGGCCGACGTGGCTGTCGCCCATCTCGCCCTCGATCTCGGCCCGGGGCGTGAGGGCCGCCACCGAGTCGATGACCACGACGTCGATGGCCCCCGAGCGTATGAGCATGTCGGCGATCTCGAGCGCCTGCTCGCCGGTGTCGGGCTGGGAGATCAGCAGCTCGTCGATGTCGACCCCGATCGCCCGGGCGTAGACCGGGTCGAGCGCGTGCTCGGCGTCGATGTAGGCGCAGATGCCCCCGTTGCGCTGGGCCTCGGCCACGACGTGCAGCGCCAGGGTGGACTTGCCCGACGACTCGGGCCCGTAGATCTCGGTGACACGCCCCCGGGGGAGCCCGCCGATGCCGAGGGCGAGGTCGAGGGACAGGGCACCGGTCGACACGGCCTCGATCGCCATGTTGCCCTTCTCGCCCATCTTCATGACCGAGCCCTTGCCGAACTGCTTCTCGATCTGACTGAGGGCCATCTCGAGGTTCTTCTGTCGATCCACCGGCGTGGTCCTTTCCTGCGGTGGTGCGGATGCGGGTGTGCGGCGGGCCCGGCCGTGGGCCGGACCTCTGCGATCTCGAAGGAGCGGATGCCCCTGTCGACAGAGCGGACGTTAGAGAGGGGGTATGACAGTTTGGCTCGCCACGGGGTCACCGGACGACATGACTGTAGTTTCGAACGCCTGTTCGTTCAAGCCTTTAGGTGTCGGACGTGGACATCCTCGTAGCGGGAGCCGCCCCGGCCCTGGTGGCTGCACACCAGGCGGACGTCGTCGACCGGGAAGCGGGCGGCCAGCGGCTCGCCGGTCAGGCCCTGGGGGTCGGGCCGGCCGCGGCCGCGCCGGCGGTCGATCCGGGCGAGGGTCAGGTGGCCGTGGAACGGGCGGGGCTCCGGCGGGACGCCCGCCGCCGCGACGGCGGTGGCCACGCCGGCGGCCAGGTCGTCCAGGCCGGCGACCCGGAGGCCGATCACGCCCGGGAACAGCAGCTCGACCTCGGGGCCGACCCTCGCCTCCGCCGGCGTGAGGGGGGCGGCGTCGAGCGCGGCGGCCAGCGGGGCCGGGTCGGGCTGCTCGCCGAGGAAGACGAGGGTGACGTGCCACTGGGGGCGGGTGGTCCAGCGGACGTCCTCGCGGGCCGGGCGGCGGAGCGTGGCGATCGCGTCGAGGACGCCCGGCGGCGGTGGCGCCGCCACGAACAGGCGCACGCGGTCAGCGTGGCATGTGCGGACCGCGTTTTGTCCTCGGAAACGGTCGCCCCAGCGACCGTTTCCGAGGACAAAACGCTTGAGGCAGGGTGGTAGGCCCCTGGCTGCCACATCGTGCAGCGCTATACCACTGTGGGTGATTGTTCGGTTTGCATCGGCCGTGCTCGGCGGGGCACGCTCTCGGCGTGGCGAGCACCGGCTGGGGTGACGGCACGCCGCCGTCGTCGGACAACGTCTTCTCGCGTGCCTGGGGGAAGGTGCGCGCCTTCCTGCGCACCACCCGGGGCAAGGTGATCGCCGGGGTCGGGCTCGCCGTCCTCATCGTGGCGTCCGCCGTCATCGTGCAGGCCTCCTCCGAGTCGGCCGCTCCCGAGACCACCACCACCGCCCCGACCACGACCACCACGGCGCCGCCGACCACGCCGCCACCGCCGCCGCCGCCGACCTGGCCGCTCTCCGGGGTGCCCATCCCCGATCCCGCGCTGGCCGCCAAGCCTGCGCTGGTCGTGAAGATCGACAACGCCGAGCCCGACGCCCGGCCGCAGGCGGGTATCAACCAGGCCGACATCGTGTACGAGGAGCGGGTCGAGGGCGCCGTGACGCGGCTCATGGCCGTCTTCCACTCGACCGACGCCGCGCCCGTCGGCCCCGTGCGGTCGGCGCGGACGTCCGACATCGGCTTGTTCAAGGCGTTCGGGACGCCGCTGTTCGCCTGGTCCGGGTCCAACGCCATCTTCGTGCCCCGGATCCGGGCCGCCGGGATCGTGGACGTCGGCTACGACGCCGCCACCTCGCAGTACTACCGGGCAAGGGACCGGCGGGCGCCGCACAACCTCATGCTCCACGGGACCCCCGACATGTGGGGCGCCGGCTTCACCGGCGGGACCGCGCCCGGGCCCGTCTTCGCCTACCGGGCGGTCGGGGAGGCCGCCACCGGGGGGACGCCGGTCGGGGGCGTGCACATCGTGTTCGCCACCGGCGCCGGCTCCGCGCCCGTCGACTACACCTGGAACGGGACCGGCTGGGCCCGGAACCAGGCCGGCACGCCCCACCTCGACGCCGACGGCACGCAGGTGGCGCCCCCAGAACGTCATCGTCAGCTTCACGCCCTACGCAAACACCGACGTGAACGACCAGTTCGGCGTGCCGATCCGCGAGGCGCAGACGGTCGGCGAGGGCGACGCCTGGGTGCTGACCGGCGGGATGCTGATCAACGCCCACTGGGTCAAGCCCGCCCTGGAGGCGCCGACCCAGTACCTCGGGGCCGACGGCCAGCCGATCAAGCTCACCCCCGGCCGCACCTGGGTAGCGCTGCCCGAGCCCGGGACCGCCACGACCTTCTAGCCCGCCGACGCCTTCCAGCGGTCGTACGCCTCCCGGAGGCAGACCGCGCACGGCCGGTAGCCCGCCGCCACCGCCGCCGCCTCGTCGGCGAAGAACACCCGGTGGGTCACGTAGCCGCCCCGGGCGATGGCGCGGGCCGCACCCGGGCAGTCGAGACGGCCGTAGATCCGGCTGCGGCGGTGGCCACCCAGCGTCCCCGCCCGGTCGCTCTCGTAGGAGCGGCCGTCCCGGCCGACCAGCGTCCAGCTCATGCCGCGTCGTGGAAGACGAGGCCGAGCGTGTGGCGCCGGCCGGACCGGACCGTGCTCACCCCGTGGCGCATCGGCGCCGCCGACCAGCCCCGAGCGCTGCGCAGCGGGCGGTCCCGGGTGGTGAAGACCAGCCCCCCGCCCCGGGGGATCGTCGTGGCCGTGGCCCGGGACTGGGCCCGCGGCCGCTGCTCGACCACGACGAACTCGCCGCCCGTGTAGTCGACGCCCGGCTCGTCCAGCCCGATCACGACCTGGAGCGGGAACACCAGGTCGCCGTAGAGGTCCCGGTGCAGGGCGTTCCAGTCGCCCGGCCCGTAGCGCAGCAGCAGCGGGGTCGGCCGGGTCTGGCCCGCGGCGTGGCAGGCGGCCAGCCAGTCGTCGAGCCCGTCCGGCCACGGGGCGGGCCCGCCGCGCCGGGCGGACCAGTCGCGGGCGACGGGCAGGAGCCGGGGCCAGAAGGCGGCCCGCAGCTCCGCCACCAGCGGGGGCAGGGGATGGTCGAAGTAGCGGTACTCGCCCTCGCCGAAGCGGTGGCGCGCCATGTCGACCGTCGACCGGAACCGGCCGTCGTCGCCGTACATCGCGGCCAGCTCCCGGCACTCCCCCGGGGTGAGCATCGGGCCGAACCCGGCCACACCGACCTCGTCGAGCTGGGCGCGGATCGCCGGCCAGTCGAGGGCCGCGACCCGGGCCGCGGGCGCGAGCGTCGTCGCCGTCGTCGTCATGCCCGTCCAACGCCCCGGACCGGCGGGGCGTGAGACGGAGACCGGACCCCGGCTACCCCAGCGTGCGGCGCAGCAGGTCGAGCAGCGAGATGCAGGCGAACTGGCGGACACGCTCGCGGTCGCCCGGCAGCGTGACCGGCAGCGTCACCGGCGGGCCCTCCCCCGCCGCCACCGCCAGGAACACCGTGCCCGGCGGCTGGCCCTCCTGCGAGTCCGGCCCCGCGACCCCGGTGACGCCCAGCCCCACGTCGGCCCCGAGCAGCCGCCGCACCCCCTCGGCCATCGCCCCCGCCGCGGCGGCGGACACCACCGGGCCCTCCGGCACCCCGAGCAGCGACGCCTTCACGTCGCTGGCGTAGGACACGACCCCGCCCCGGAACCACGCGCTCGCCCCCGCCACCCCGACCAGGCGCGACGCCACCAGGCCCCCGGTGAGCGACTCGGCCACGGCCAGTGTCAGGCCTCGGTCGACCAGGCGCTTGGCGATCGCGTGCTCCATCGACTCGTCGTCGACGCCGAACACGATGTCGCCGATGAGGTCGCGGACGACCTTTTCCTCGCGCGGCGATGAGGCGGGCCGCCTCCTCCTCGTCGTCGGCCTTGACGGTGATCCGGACCTTGAGGCCCTCGATCCCGCTGGCCAAGAAGGCCAGCGTGGGCGCCCCCGGTCCGGCCCCGTCGAGCTCGGTCATGTGGTCGGCCAGCCGCTCGGCCAGGCCGGACTCGCTGTCGCCCCAGGTCCGCAGCGTGCGCGACCGGATGACCGCCACCGTCCCCGCCCGGCGGGCCAGGTCCGGCAGGATCGCCCCCGCCATGATGATCTGCATCTCGTAGGGCACGCCCGGCACCGCGTAGATCACCTTGTCGCCCACCGGGCAGATCAAGCCCGGGGCGGTGCCCGGCTGGGGGTCGGCGATCGCGGTCGCCCCCGCGGGCACCAGGGCCTGGCGCATGTTGTTGGCCGGCATCCGCCGGCCCCGGGCGGCGAAGCGCTCGAGGATGCGATCGGCCGCGTCGTCGTCGGTGACCAGGTCGACGCCCATGACCGCGGCGATCGCCTCGCGGGTGATGTCGTCCTGGGTCGGGCCGAGGCCGCCGCACACGATCACCGCGTCGGCCCGGGACAGCGCCAGCTCGAGCGCGGCCACGATGCGGTCGAGGTTGTCCCCCACGACCTGGCCGTGGGTGCGGTCGATGCCGGCCAGGGCCAGCTGCTCGCCCATCCAGGCCGAGTTGGTGTCGACGATCTGGCCCAGCAACAGCTCCGTGCCGACGGCCACGATCTCTGCTCGCATCGGTTGCCCCGCTCCCCTGCTTGCGGCTTACGCCCGGGCCTCACGCGCCCCGCCCGTGGCGGTGGCCCGGCTGCCCTCCATCAGATATTGCGCGCCGGTGGCCAGCGTCAGGCCGACCGCCAGCCACAGCGCGATCTCCGCCACCCACGGCGCCCGCTCGGCGAGCAGCGGGGCGAGGGCGATGCCGACCGCGACCGCCTGGACCGCGGTCTTCACCTTGGCCCAGAACGTGGCCGGCACCGCCAGGCCCTGCCGCCCCCAGTAGGAGCGGAACACCGAGATCGTCACCTCCCGGATCGTGATCAGCGCCACCGGCAGCCACCACCAGTCGCCCGCCAGCACGATCGCCCACATCGCCCCGAGCACCAGGGCCTTGTCGGCCAGCGGGTCGAGGAACGCGCCCGACCGGGTCGTGCCCATCCGCCGGGCCACGTAGCCGTCGACGCCGTCGGTCGACGCCAGGAGGATCCACAGCACCAGCGTCACGTACGACGGCCCGCCCGCCACGATGAGGATCCACAGCGGGGGCGCCAGCAGCAGCCGGCCCATCGTCACCGCGTTGGCCGGGGTGATGAGGGCCGAGGGTCCGAAAGACGACGCCACGCCCGCCTACGCCCGGCTCGCTTCGAGGTCGGGGCCCGCGGCCCCGTCGATCCGCACCTTCACCAGCTCGCCCACGGGCAGGTCGCGGGGCACGGCGACGATGCCGTCGATCTCGGGCGCCTCGCGGTGGCCGCGGGCGACACCGGGTGCGTCGACCAGCACCTCGACCACGCTGCCGATCAGCGCGTCGCGGCGCCGCGCCGTGATGCCGTCCTGGCAGGTCGCGCAGCTCGGCCAGGCGCTCGGCCACCAGCTCGCCGGCGACCCGGCCGTCGAGGCCGGCGGCGTAGGTGCCGTCCTCGGCGCTGTAGGCGAAGAACCCGGCCCAGTCGAGCTCGCGCCCGGGCCACGAAGGCCGAGCAGCTCGTCGTGGTCGGCCTCGGTCTCGCCCGGGTAGCCGACGATGAAGCTGGACCGGAAGGCGGCGTCGGGCTCGCGGGCCCGGATGGCGTCGATGCGGCGGAGGAACCGGTCGCCGTCGCCCCAGCGCCGCATGCGGCGCAGCAGCCGCCCGGAGGCGTGCTGGAGCGACAGGTCGAAGTACGGCACGCCCGTGCGCGCGATGGCGGCGATCAGCCCGTCGGTGAGGTCGGACGGGTACAGGTACAGCAGCCGGACCCGCTCGACCCGCGGCCGCCAGCTCGTCGACCAGCGGGACGATCGCGCCGGGTGCCCCGGCCCTGGTCACGGCCGTAGGCGGCCAGGTCCTGGGCGACCAGCACGACCTCCCGGACGCCGGACGCGGCCAGCGCGTCGACCTCGGCGATCACGGCGTCGACGTCCCGGCTGCGCTGGCGGCCCCGGAACGACGGGATCGCGCAGAACCCGCACGCCCGGTCGCAGCCCTCGGCCACCTTCACGTACGCCCACGGCCGGGCGGCCGGCGGGCGGGGCAGGTTGAGCAGGTCGAGGCTCGGGACCGGGCGGTCACCGCCCCGGGTCGGGCCGAGGGTGACCGGCACGCCGAAGCCGGTGACCGCGTCGGCCTCGGGCAGCGCGGCGGCCAGCTCGTCGCCGTAGCGCTCGGCCAGGCATCCCGTCACGACCAGCTCGGCGGCCGGCGCCTTGCGGTCGGCCAGCGCCAGGATCGTGTCGATCGACTCGCGCCGGGCCTCGTCGATGAAGGCGCACGTGTTGACCACGACCAGGTCGGCGCTCTCGGGCGCGGCGGCGGGCACGAGCCCGTCCGCGAGCATCGTTCCCGCCAGCTTGTCCGAGTCGACCTGGTTCTTCGGGCAGCCGAGTGTCTCGACCCAAAAGGTGCGGGACATCCCCGCAGGTTAGTGGGCCGGCATGATCCAGCCCGTTTTGGCCGGGCGCTCCCCCGCCACGAGGAAGCACAGCGGCCGGCACGGGAGGTCGTCGAAGTGGAACCGCCCGTCGTCGTCGGCCACCGCCACCCGCCGGCCCTCGGGCCAGACCGCGGCGACCTCCGCCGACCGGCCGGGACGCAGGCGGCCCAGCACCCGGACCCGCTCGTCGCCGACGTCGAGCTCGAGCTCGATGCCGTCGTCGCCGTACTGGTAGCCCAGCTCGCGCCAGGCCACGCCCGCGACCTGCACGCCGCCGGTCGACTGGTCGCGGCCCGAGACCGAGTCGTAGGCCTGCTCGACCGGCTCACCGTCGAAGCGCAGCCACGCGCCGCCGGCCTCGGCGGCGGCGCGCCACGACGCCGGCACCGGGTCGGCCAGGGCCGCGATGCGCCGGAGGTCCGCCTCCAAGGCGTCCTCGTCCGTTGGCGGCGCGGCGCTGGACGTCGTGACCATCTCTCCTCCGGTGTCCCAGCCCACCGACGGTCGCGGGTCGGCACGGCCCCTCCAGTCAACCACCCCAGGGGGCGGCCCGGGAGGGCTATCCGGACTCGGCCAGCAGGCGGCGTAGCTCGTCGAGGCAGCGGGTGCGGGTCGGGCCGATGGCCCCCAGCGGGATGTCCAGGGCCGCGCCGATCTCGACGAGGCTCGGCCCGGGCTCGGCGATCAGGAGCCGGAGCAGGCGCTGGCAGCGCTCGTCGAGCCGGGCGAAGGCCGACATGAGCACGCGATCGCGCTCGTAGACCAGGAGGCCCAGGTCGACGGGGTCGCCGACACCGGGGCCGCCGGCGACGCTCGTCGGGCGCCGGCCGGCCGGCGGCCCGCAGCGCCCGCACGCACTCGTTGCGGGTGGTGGCGGCGATCCAGCCGCCGACGGCGTCGGGGGTGCGGATGTGCTCGAGCTGCTCAGCCAGGCGCAGCCACACGAGCTGGTTGACGGCGGCCGCGTCCTCGCCGTCGAGCCCGCAGTTCCGGCAGATGGCGTGCACCATGCCCAGGTAGCGGTCGACCAGCCCACGCCACGCGTCCTGATCGCCCCCCTGGGCCCGGGCCACGAGGTCCGCGACCGCCGCCATCGTCACGGCCCGAATCGTAGTGGACGCTCCCGGACTGCCCCGGTCCGTCCGTCACGGACCGAGCACCTCGCGGTAGGCGGCCTCCGTCCGCGGCGACGGCGTCACGCCCAGCTCCTCGGCAAGGACGGCACGGCACCGCTCGTACGCCCGCAACGCCTCCGCCCGGTTCCCCCGGTTCATGTGCAGGCGCATGAGCTGGACGTACGCGGTCTCGCGGAACGGGTCCAGGGCGAGGGCCTCGGTGGCGTAGCGGACGGCGTCGTGCTCGAACGGGCCCCCGGCCAGACCCTCCACCAGCAGGTCGAGCGCCCGGAGCAACGTGGCGCGCAGCTCGTCGCGCCGCCGCTCGACCCACAGGCCGCGCTCGGCCGGCAGGAACGGCCGCCGGGCCAGGCTGGCGGCCGTAGACGCCGCCGGCAGGGCGGTGTCGCGGTCGCCCACCCGCCAGGCGGCCTCCGCGTCCTCCACGAAGCCGACCGCGTCCTCGACGTCGACCGTGGCGCCGGGAGGCAGCCGCAGCTCGTAGCTGCCGTGCGCGCCCTGCAACGTCGAGCCGAGCTCGATCGAGTCGAGCGCGGCACGCACCTTGGACACCACCGCGGACAGGTCCCGCTCCCACGACGCGGTCAGGTCGCCGGGCCACACGAGCTCGGCCAGGTCGTCACGCGCGATGGCGTGATGGCTCAGCGCGAGGTAGGCGAGGACGATCCGCCCCTGCCGTCCGGGGAGCGCCGAGCCATCGAGCCAGGCGTCCCCGCGCTCGATCCCCAGGCGACCCAGCAACCGCACGCGGACCGTCCCAGACACGCGCCAGATCCCCTCCAACCATCCGACAACCGCCGATTCGTAGTGTGCCACCGATCCGAGGAGGACCATGACCAAGATCGTCAACTGCGACTGCGGGCGGGTGCTGCGGGCCGACACGGACGACGAGCTCGTCGCCGCCACCCAGCGCCACGCCCGCGAGGCGCACGGCCTGGAGCTCACCCGCGACCAGGTTCTGTCGCTGGCCGTGCCCGACTGATCAATCGGACCGATTGGAGGAGAAGAAGCGATGGTGACCCACGACTACAGCTACGACACGTGCCTCCAGGGATCGGTGGCACAGGCCTGGACGGTGGACGACTGCTTCCAGGGCCGGGACTTCGACTTCGGGCGGGCCTTCCTGCCCGAGCGCATCGCCGGCGTCGACCCGATCGGCTGCCTCGACGACCGACGAGAAGCGGCTGCTGAACCAGATCCGGGGCAACAGCTACTGCCACATCTTCGCCTTCGTCGAGGAGTACATCGTGCCCCTCGTGATCGACCGCGCCCGCGCCGACGTGTTCGGCGACGAGACCCGGCTGTGGTCGCTGCTGCGCTTCGCCGAGGAGGAGGTCAAGCACCAGGAGATGCTGCGCCGGGCGGTCGACCAGTTCGAGGCCGGCTTCGGCGTGACGTGCGGCCTCGTCCCCGGGCGGGAGGAGGTCGCCGGGTCGTGCTCGACGCCACCCCGCTCACCGCCCTGCTGCTCACCAGCATGATCGAGTGGTTCACCCAGCTCCACTACACCGAGCACGTCCGCGACCGCGCCGGGCTCGACGAGCTGTTCCGGGACATCCTCCGCTACCACTGGATCGACGAGTCACGTCACGCCCGCATCGACAGCCTGCTCATCGACGAGGTCGCCGGGGATCTGACCAGCGGCGAGCGCGAGCAGGCGATCGACCGGCTGCTCGATCTGGGCGGCGCCGTCGACGGGCTCCTCGCCCAGCAGATCGAGCTCGACATCGACGCGCTCGCCGCGCGCCGCCGGCCGCACGTTCGCCGACGGCGAGCGCGACGAGATCCGCACCCACCAGCGGCGCGCCTACCGCTGGACCTTCCTCGTGTCCGGTCTCGAACACCCGAACTTCGTCCGCATCGTCGAGCAGCTCACGACCGCCGGCGCCGCCAAGGTCGCCGCCGCCGCCCGGGCGCTCGCCGCCTGAAAGGGAGAACAGCCATGTCCGTCCAGTACCGCACCGCCACCGTCGCCGGCGTGAGCATCGCCTATCGCGAGGCCGGCAGCCCGCACCAGCCCGACCCTCCTGCTGCTGCACGGGTTCCCGGCGTCGTCGTTCATGTACCGCGACCTGATGCGCGCGCTCGCGGACCGTTTCCACCTGATCGCGCCCGACTACCCGGGCTTCGGGAACAGCGAGGCGCCCGACCCGGACGGGTGGGCGTACACCTTCGACCACCTCGCGGAGGTCGTCGAGGCGCTCGTCGACCACCTCGGGCTGTCGTCCTACGGCCTGTACATCCAGGACTACGGCGCCCCCGTCGGCTTCCGGCTCGCACTCCGCCGCCCGGAGGCCGTCGACTTCCTCGTCGTGCAGAACGGCAATGCCTACGAAGAGGGATTCACCGGCGTCTGGGACGCGCTGCGGCACGCGCTGTGGCAGGACCGCACCCCCGAGACCGAGCGGCCGCTGCACGCCTTCCTCGAACCCGACGGCGTCCGGTGGATCTACACCGAGGGCACCCGCGACCCCGAGCGCATCAGCCCCGACAACTGGAACCTCGACCTGGCCGTCCTGGCTCGGCCGGATGCGCGCCGGATCAACCTCGACCTCTTCTACGACTACCGCACGAACCCCGAGCAGTACCCGGCCTGGCACGAGTACCTGCGCACGCATCGGCCGCCGACCCTGATCGTGTGGGGTGCGAACGACCCGATCTTCACGCCCGACGGCGGCGAGGCCCTCCTCCGCGACGTGCCCGACGCCGAGCTGCACATCCTCGACACCGGCCACTTCGCCCTCGAGGACCACGGGGACGAGATCGCCGGGCTGATCCGGGCCTTCCACACGACCCGCGTCGCGCTGGGCCGCCGAGACCGCGGCGTGAGTCACTCGGTGCCGATGGCGTCGAGGACGTTCATGCGGCCGGCCTGCCAGGCGGGGATGACCGCCGCCACCAGGCCGACCACGATCCCGGCCAGCGCCAGCCCGACCAGCGGCGCGATCGGGATCTGGAACACCTGGAAGCCGTCGTCGCGCAGCGCCCGGACGATGCCCCACCCGCCGAGCAGGCCGACGGCCAGGCCGAGGGCGGTCCCGAACAGCGAGATGATGGCCGACTCCCAGCGGACCGCGGCCCGCACCTGGCGCCGGCGCATGCCGACCGCCCGGAGCAGGCCCAGCTCGCGGGTGCGTTCGAGCACCGACAGGGCGATCGTGTTGAAGATGCCGAGCATGGCGATGATGATCGCCAGGCTGAGCAGGCCGACGATGATCAGCAGGAAGATGTTGAGCTGGTTGCCGATAGCGTCCTTGTACTCGTCGACGCTCTGGACCTGGGCCGTCACGTACGGCGCGACGATCTCGTCGATCGCCGGCCTGGCCTCCTCGACGCTGACGCCCGGCTTGAGCTGCACGAACACCTGGGCGTCGGTCACGTCCGGGACCGCCGCGTCGAAATCGTCGAGCCCGACGACGTAGTCGCCGATGCCGCCGGTCGGCCCCGGCTCGTAGACGCCGGTCACCGTCGCGCATGTCGGCGGCCGGCTGGTGGGCTTGCAGTCGGCTGCGGTGGTCGGGTCCGCCGGGGGCACGCTCAGCCGGGCGTCGTCGAGGAACCGCACGTCGACCATGTCGCCCGGCGCCACGCCCAGCTTCTTGGCCGTCCCGTCGGTGATCACGACGTCGCCCGAATGGAGCCGGCGCTCGCCCCGCACGATGTTGATGTCGAGCAGCCCGAAGATCCCGTCGTTGGACCCCGTCACGAAGGTGTCGTCGCCGTTCACGAACGCCGGCGAGAACCGGATGGGGACGGCCTGCTCGACGTCGGGCAGGTCGCTGACCTGGTCCGCCACCGTCGTGGGCAGGCCGACGACGCCGAAGGTGCCGGAGTCGATGACGAAGTCGCCGGCGAAGTTGTCCTCCAGCGTCTTGTCGAACGACGCCCGGATCGACGTGTTGATCACCAGGATGAACGTGACCAGCCCG
Organism: uncultured Acidimicrobiales bacterium; assembly: GCA_963739835.1. Classification (GTDB taxonomy): domain Bacteria; phylum Actinomycetota; class Acidimicrobiia; order Acidimicrobiales; family VFJN01; genus ZC4RG19. The sequence goes on along the minus strand of CAVUBW010000024.1, from coordinate 165,641 downwards.
ATGCCGATCGTGAGCGCGGCGGCGGTCGCGGCGGTGCGGCGGGGGTTGCGGCCGGCGTTGGCCCTCGCGAGCTGGCCGGCCACGCCCCGAAAGCGGGCGAGGGGCCGGCCGAACACCGCGCTGACCGGGCCGGCCAGCGACTGGGCGAGGAAGAACAGGATGCTGACGAAGACGAGGGCGGCGCCCATGCCGACCCGCAGAGGCGCGCCGGCGAATGCGCCGAGCACGATCGCACCGGCGCCCAGGGCAAGCAGGACGAGCCCGATGGTGAGCCGGATCCGCGATCGCCCGGTGGTGTCGACGGCGACGTCCCGAAGGGCCGCCAGGGGTGGCACGCGCGACGCCCGCCAGGCGGGCAGCAGGGCCGAGAGCACGGTGACGATCACGCCCGTGCCCACGGCGATCACGATCGAGGTGGGCAGCACGGCCAGCGCACCCTCGGGCAGCTGCAGCAGCTTGCCGAGCAGCGTCGCCACCCCCAGGCCGACGATGAAGCCGACCACCGAGGCCGAAAGCCCGACGATGGCGGCCTCGACCACCACCGCCCGCCACACCTGGCGCCGGCGGGCGCCGATTGCCCGGAGGAGGGCCATCTCCCGGGTGCGCTGGGCGACGATGATGGCGAACGAGTTGTAGATCACGAAGATGCCCACGAACACAGCGATGATGGCGAAGATCAGGAAGAAGATCGTGAGGAACGACAGGCCCTGCTTGATCGAGTCCTGGGTCTCCTTGGTGATCTCGGCGCCGGTGACGACCTGGGTGCCCGAGTCGGCGGGCAGGGCCTCGCGGATGTTGCGGGCGAGCTCGTCCTGGCTGACCCCCGAGTCCGCGGCCGCGGCGATCGAGCTGAACTTGTCCGGCTCGACCAGCAGGCGCTGGGCCTCGTCGGTGGTCCACAGCACGAAGCTGGCGCCGCCGGGGCTGTCGGCCGTGCCGAAGCGGGCGATGCCGCTGAGCGTGTAGGTGCCGACGCCGTCGTGGGTCTGCACGTCGACCTGGTCGCCCACGGCGAAGTCGGTGGCGTTGGCGCTGGCCCGGTCGATGACGATCTCGTCGTCGGTGCGGGGGGCGCGGCCCTCGGCCAGGTTGAACGGGTTGAGCTCGTCGATCTCGCTCCAGTTGCCGCCGAGGGTCGGCGCCCCGAACGCCGGGTTGCCGACCGGGTCGCCGAAGCGGTCGATGATCCGGGCGTAGCCGCCCACCTCGCCCTCGGCGCCGGCCACGCCGTCGGCGTCCTGGACGTCGGCCAGCAGCGCCTCGTCGATGTTGCCCCGCACCTCGGGGCCGAAGTCGCCCTCGACCTTCTGGTCGGACCGGACCACCGCGTCGGTGTCGCGGTACACGTCGGCGAACAGGTCGTCGAAGGCCCGGTTCATCGTGTCGGTCAGCACCAGCACGCCGCCGACGAAGGCGACGCCCAGCGCGACGGCCAGGAACGTGAGCAACATGCGCGCCTTGTGGGCCAGCAGGCCCCGGAGCGCGACCCGGAGCACCGCTAGTCCCCGAACCGCTTGAGCCGGTCGAGCACGCGCTCGGCCGTCGGGTCGGCCATCTGGTCGACGATCCGACCGTCGGCCAGGAACAGGGCGCTGTCGGCGTAGTGACGCGGCCACCGGGTCGTGGGTCACCATCACGATCGTCTGGCCCATGCTCGCGCACGGCGCGGCCCATGAAGTCGAGGATCTCGGCGCCCGCCCGCGAGTCGAGGTTGCCGGTGGGCTCGTCGGCGAAGATGATCGCCGGCCGGCTGGCCAGCGCCCGGGCCACCGCCACCCGCTGCTGCTGGCCGCCGGACAGCTCGCTCGGCCGGTGGGTCAGGCGGTCGCCGAGGCCGGTGGTCGACACGACCGTGTCGAACCAGTCGGCCGTCGGGCTTGCGGCCGGCGAGCGTGAGCGGCAGCAGGATGTTCTCGCGGGCGGTCAGCGTGGGGACCAGGTTGTACGCCTGGAACACGAACCCGATCCGGTCGCGCCGCAGCAGCGTGCGCTGGTCCTCGGAGAGTCTGCCGAGGTCCTGGTCGCCGATGTAGACCTCGCCGGCGGTGAGCGAGTCGAGCCCGGCCATGCAGTGCATCAGCGTCGACTTGCCCGAGCCCGACGGGCCCATGATGGCGGTGTAGCGGCCGGTGGGGATGTCGACCGTGACGTTGTCGAGGGCGAGCACGGCGGTGGTACCCGAGCCGTAGGTCTTGGTGGCCCCGACCGCGCGGGCTGCCGGTGGGGGGAGGCGTCGACTGGCAGGTCGACGGGCTGGGGGGAGTCGGTCGCCGCTTCCATGGGACCGACCGTAACGCGGCCGGCTCCCCGCTCCGGACACCGTTACCGGCGCGCCCGGGAGGCAGGAGGTCTACTCGCGGCCCGCTACCAGGTCGTCCAGCTCGTCGACCGTCATCAGCACGGCCCGGGCCTTCGAGCCCTCGGACGGGCCGACCACACCCCGCTGCTCCAGCAGGTCCATGAGGCGCCCGGCCCGGGCGAAGCCGACCCGGAGCTTGCGCTGGAGCATCGACGTCGAGCCGAGCTGGCTGCGCACGATCAGCTCCATCGCCTGCCAGAGCAGGTCGTCGTCGTCGTCACCGCCGCCACCGCCGCCCGCGGGACCGCCGCCGGGGCCGTCGTCGGTGCCCTGGACGGCCTCGTCGAAGGTGACCTCGGGCGCCTGGCGCTTCCACACCGCGGCGACCTTGCGGACCTCGTCCTCGGTGACCCACGCGCCCTGGATGCGGCGGGCGACCGACGAGCCGCTGTCGAGGATCAGCATGTCGCCCTTGCCGACCAGCCGCTCGGCCCCGGCCTGGTCGAGGATGACCCGGCTGTCGGTGACCGACGAGACGGCGAACGCGATGCGGGCGGGCACGTTGGCCTTGATCAGGCCGGTGATCACGTTGACCGACGGCCGCTGGGTCGCGATGACCAGGTGGATGCCGACCGCCCGGGCCATCTGGGCCAGGCGGGCGATCGACTCCTCGACGTCGCGGCGCGGCGACCATCATGAGGTCGGCGAGCTCGTCGATGACCACCATCACGAACGGCAGCCGCGGGAACTGGCGGGGCCCAGTCGGGAGCCGGGCGGTCCCGGCGCCGTCGTCGGGTGCGGCGAACGGATCGAGGTCGGGGTCGGTGCGGTCGGCGCCGGCGACGTCCTGGTCGGTGTCGTCGTCGTCGACGGCGTCGCCCAGGTCGGGCAGCGGGAGGGCCGTGCCCTCGGGCTCGAGGTCGCCCCTGTCGACCGCAGCGTTGTAACCGGTGATGTCTCGGAAGCCCACCTCGGCCAGCAGGTCGTAGCGCCGCTCCATCTCCTTGACCGCCCAGGCGAGGGCGTTGGCCGCCCTCTTGGGGTTGGTGACGACGTTGGTGAGCAGGTGGGGCAGCCGGTCGTACTGGCCCATCTCGACCCGCTTGGGGTCGACCAGGATCATCCGCACCTGGTCGGGCGTCGAGCGCATGAGGATCGACGTGATCAGCGAGTTGAGGCAGCTCGACTTGCCCGCCCCGGTGGCGCCGGCGATCAGCACGTGGGGCATCGCGGCCAGGTTGATCATGACCGAGCGGCCGTTGATGTCGCGGCCGACCGCCACCTCGAGCGGGTGCTTGGCCCGGCGGGCCTCCTCGCTGACGAGGATGTCGCCCAGCGCCACGATCTGGCGGCGGGCGTTGGGGACCTCGATGCCGATGGCCTGCTTGCCCGGGATCGGCGCCAGGATGCGCACGTCGGGGGTCGCCATCGCGTAGGCGATGTCCTTGTGGAGGCTGGTCAACCGGTTGACCTTGATGCCGGGGCCCAGCTCCAGCTCGTAGCGGGTGACGGTCGGGCCGACCACCATGCCGACCAGCCGGGTCTCGACGCCGTGGTCGGCGAGGGCCTTCCCCAGCGTGCGGCCGGTCTCCTCGATCTCGCGCCGGTCGACCTGCTGCGAGCCGGACCGGTCGAGCAGGGTCACGGGCGGCAGCTTCCAGGGCGACGCCTTGGCCGCGGGGCCGAGCTTGATCTCCAGCTGCTCGGCCGGCGCCTCGTCGGCCTCGGGGACCACGAAGCGGGGCTTGCGGCGCCCGCGGGTCCGCTCGACCGGGGTCGGCTCCGGCGGCGCGTCGGGGCCCGTCGACGACTCGACCAGCGTGTCGTCGTCGGGCATGAACGCCGGGTCGATGACCTCGGCGACGGGCGGGGCCCCGTCGGCGTCGTCATAGGGCAGGCGGAACAGCACGGCGAGCCGGCGGTTGATGCGCGCGACGAGCGGCCGGGCGCCGGCCAGCGTGCGGTCGGCGGCGTCGCGCAGCGGCGTGCGGGTGAGCACCACCAACCCGGCCACCGCCAGCACGACCAGCACGGCGGCCGCGCCACCGGTGCCCAGCGTGGCGTGCAACGGCGTGCCGACGGCCACACCGAGCCAGCCGCCGGAGGACCGCAGGTCCGCGGCCGGGTCGCCGAACGCGGGCTGCCCGCCCGCCAGGTCGAGGAGGCCCGCGGCGGCCAGCGTGAGCAGGATGGCGCCGACGGCGGCGTGCGCCAGGGCCGAGGGGCGGTCGACGTCGTCGTCGCCGGTGGGGTCGGCCGTGGGCCGGCCCGCGGCGGCCGGGGCGCTCTCACGTGCGAGGATCAGGGCGCCGCCGCCGGCGACGAGGGCGAGCGGCAGGGCGTGGCGGAGCCAGCCGAGCCCGGTGGACGCCGCCTCGGCGATGCCCCGCCCGGCCGGTCCCCCGGACCGCAGGTAGATGCCGAGCCCGCAGATCAGCCCGGCGGCGACGAGCACCAGGCCGGTCACGTCGTCGGCGTGGCGGCTGAGCACCCGGGACGACGATCGCGCCGCCCGTGTCGTGAGCGACGGCCGCCGCTCGACGACGCGGCCGCGCCGGGTCGGCTTCCGGCGGGCCGGTGCCCGGGTTGCCCGGGAGGACGTGCCCGACCGGGACCGCGACCGGGAGGCGGAGGTGCCCTGGCGCGTCGTCACAGTGGCAACAAACCTATCAGCAGCCACACCCGCCACAGTGGCCACTCCCGTCTCGCCGCGCCCGGAGCCATGATGTCCGTTCCCCGTGGCCGACCGGTGGATGCCCGCCGCTCACTACGGTGGCCCGATGGCAACCGAGGCAGCAGGCCGGGGCGTGGCCGTCGTGACCGGCGCCAGCTCGGGCATCGGGGCGGCCACGGCGCGGGCCCTGGCCGGCGACGGGTGGCAGGTGGTGGTCGGCGCCCGCCGGGCCGACCGGGTCGAGGCCCTGGCGGCCGAGATCGGCGCCCGGGCCCACGTCCTCGACGTGACCGACCCGGCGTCGGTCGAGGCGTTCGCCGCGCAGGTCGGCGACTGCCGGCTGCTGGTCAACAACGCCGGCGGCGCGCTCGGCTGGGCGGCGGTGGCGGAGGCCGACGAGAACGCGTGGCGCACGATGTACGAGACCAACGTGCTCGGGGTGGTGCGGGTGACCAAGGCGCTGCTCGGCCGGCTGGACGCGAGCGGCGACGGCCATGTGATCACGATCGGCTCGATCGCCGGCCACGAGCCCTACCCCTACGGCGCCGGCTACAACGCCGCCAAGTTCGCGGTGCGGGCGGTCATGTCGGTGCTGCGCCAGGAGCTGCTCGGCCGCCCGGTGCGCGTGAGCGAGATCGACCCGGGCCTGGTCGAGACGGAGTTCAGCCTGGTCCGCTTCGGCGGCGACGCCGAGCGGGCGGCGGCGGTCTACCGGGGCGTCACGCCGCTGCAGGCCGAGGACGTGGCCGAGTGCGTCCGCTGGGTGGCGTCGAGGCCGCCACACGTGAACGTGGACCAGCTGGTGGTGCTGGCGCGGGACCAAGCCGGCGCCCGCCAGGTCCACCGCCGCCCCGACTGACGCGTCCCGCTCTCGCGTTTTGTACGCGTTCGGGGGTCAGCGCCGCTGGCAGGTCGGGCACCATGTCGCCGTGCGGGCGTCGAGCGTGGCCGAGCGGAGCGGGGTGCCGCAGCGGGGGCACGGTAGGCCCGCCTGGCCGTACACCTCCAGCCGCTGCTGGTTGCGGCCGGGCCGGCCGTCGACCGCCCGGTAGTTCGTCAGCGTGGTGCCGCCGTAGCGGATGCTGCCGGTCATCACCTCGCGCAGTGCGGCCAGCAGCGCCGCCGCCTGGGCCCTCGTGACCGTCCGCCTCGCCGGGTGGATCCGCGCCCGCCACAGCGCCTCGTCGGCGTAGATGTTGCCGACGCCGGCGACCGGCCGCTGGCTCAACAGCTGGGTCTTGACCGCCCGCCGGCTGCGGCGCAGGGCGCGCCACAGGTCGTCGGGGCCGAACGCCGGGTCGAGCGCGTCCGGGCCCTGCACCGCCAGCGTGCCGGCGTACTCGCCGGCCACCGCCACCGCCAGGCGGCCGAAGCGGCGGACGTCCCGGTACTCCAGCGACTCGCCCGCATCGTCGTCGAGCGCCCACCAGGCCCGGACGTAGGCGTCGCCCCCGTCGCCCGCCGGCCGGACGCGCAGCGAGCCGGTCATCCCGAGGTGGACGACCAGCTCCCGGTCGTCGTCCAGGCCCAGCAGCAGGTACTTGCCCCGCCGGGCGACCGACTCGACCCGGGCGCCGGCCGCGTGCAGGGCTGGGGTGAACTTGGGATGGGCGAAGGCCCACGCCTCGCCGAACCGCCGCCCCACCACCAGCGGCTCGAGCTGGCGGCGGATCGTCTCGACCTCGGGCAGCTCCGGCACCGGCCCGGCCTACGCCTCCATCACGACGGGGACGATCATCGGCCGACGCCGGGTCGTCTCGTTGACGAACCGGCCGACCGCGCGGCGCACGACCCGTTGCAGGGCCTCGATGTCGGTGGCGCCGCCGGCGAACGACTCCTTGATCGCCTGGCGCACCTCGTCGCCGCACTCGGTGAGCAGCGGCTCGGCCTCGGGGGCGTAGACCCAGCCCCGGGTGATGATCTCGGGGCCGAGCAGGATGGCGCCGTTGGTCACGTCGACCGTCACGACCACCACCACCACGCCCTCCTCCGCCAGCACGCGGCGGTCGCGCAGCACGCCGTGGCCGACGTCGCCGATGATCCCGTCGACGTAGAGGAACCCGGCGGGCACCTGACGGTCGACCCGCACGCCCTCGTCGTCGATCAGCAGCTGGTCGCCGTCGGTGCACACCAGCACATGGTCGTCGGGCGGCATGCCCATCGACCGGGCCAGCCGGGCGTGGGCGGTGAGGTGGCGGTACTCGCCGTGCACCGGCACGAACCAGTCGGGCTGGACGATCGACAGCAGGGTCTTGAGCTCCTCCTGCTTGGCGTGGCCCGAGGCGTGCACGTCGGCGATGCCCGAGTGGACGACCTCGGCGCCGAGGCGCACCAGCCCGTCGATCACCTTGGACACGTTCATCTCGTTGCCCGGGATCGGGTGCGACGACAGGATCACCGTGTCGTCCTCGGTGAGCTCCAGCCAGCGGTTGTTGCGCTGGGCCATCAGAGCCAGCGCCGACATCGGCTCGCCCTGGCTGCCCGTCGAGATCACGCACACCTGGCCCGGCGGCAGGTCGCGCACGTCGTCGATGTCGACCAGCATCGCCTCGGGGATGTGCAGCAGGCCCATCTCGCGGGCGAGCCGCACGTTCTTCTTCATCGACAGCCCCAGCGTGGCCACCCGGCGGCCGAACGCCACCGCGGCGTCGGCGATCTGCTGCACCCGGTGGATGTGGCTGGCGAAGCAGGCGATGACGATGCGCCGGCCCTCGTGCTGGTGGAACAGCTCGTAGAGCACCTTGCCGACCGACGTCTCGCTGCGGGCGTAGCCCGGCTCGTCGGCGTTGGTCGAGTCGCTCAGCAGCAGCCGGATGCCGTCGCCCGACGCCATCGCGCCCATGCGCCCGAGGTCGGTGAGCCGGCCGTCGACCGGCGTCAGGTCGAGCTTGAAGTCGCCGGTGTGCAGGATCGTGCCCTGCGGCGTGTGGAACGCGGTGGCGAAGCCGTGGGGCACCGAGTGGGTGACCGGGATGAACTCGACGTCGAACGGCCCGATGCGGCGGCGCTCGCCGTCGCGGACCGGGATGAGCTCGGTCCGGTCGAGGACGCCCGCCTCCTCGATGCGGTTGCGGGCGAGGCCCAGCGTCAGCGCCGAGCCGTAGATCGGGAACGACAGTTCGCGCAGCAGGTAGCTGAGGCCCCCCATGTGGTCCTCGTGGCCGTGGGTGATGATCGCACCCTCGATGCGCCCCACGTTCTCCCGCAGGTACGTGAAGTCCGGCAGCACCAGGTCGACCCCGAGCATGTCCAGCTCGGGGAACATGAGCCCGACGTCGAGCAGCAGCATCCGCCCCCCGACCTCGACGCACGCGCAGTTGCGCCCGATCTCGCCCAGCCCGCCGAGGAAGGTGACGCGGACGGGATCAGCCACGGGCGGTCGCGTCCAGCATCCCCAGGTCGCGCGAGCACCCGGGCCACCGCATCCCGCACGTCGTCGCCCGGTGGGGGCAGCGGCAGGCGGCACGGCCCCGCCGGCTTGCCGAGCAGGGCCAGCGCGGCCTTGGCCGCGCTCGGTGTGCACCCAGGTGTCGCTGAACTCGACGGCGAACGACGGCCCGAGGCGGGCGTTGATCTCCCGCGCGAGGGCCACGTCGCCCTTCTCGTGGGCGGCGACCATCTCGGCGTGGAGCCCGGCCGACCAGTGGGTGCACACACCGACCACGCCGACCGCCCCGACCGCCAGCAGCGCCAGGGTGAGGCCGTCGTCGCCGGAGTAGAGGTCGAAGTCGTCGGGCGCGCGGGCCACGATCTCCGCGGCCTCGCCCGGCTTGCCCCGCGCGTCCTTCAGCCCCGTGATCGAGGGCACCTCGCGGGCCAGGCGGACGATCGTGTCGACCGTCATCGCCCGGCCGGTGCGGCTCGGCACGTCGTACATGACGACCGGCAGGTCGGTCGCCGCCGCCACGGCCCGGAAGTGGGCCTCGAGGCCCGCCTGCGGGGGCCGGTTGTAGTAGGGCGACACGACCAGCAGGCCGTCGACCCCGGTCGACGCGGCCCGCTCGGACAGCGCGACCGTGTGGCGGGTGTCGTAGCTGCCGCTGCCGGCGAGCAGCGGCACGTCGACGGCCTCGCGGACCGCCCGCCACAGCGCCACCTTCTCGTCGTCGGACAGCGTCGGCGCCTCGCCGGTGGTGCCGGCGAGCACCAAGCCCTCGTTGCCCTGGGCGACCAGCCAGCGGGCCAGCGCGACCGCGCCGTCGAGGTCGAGGTCGCCGTCGTCGGTGAACGGCGTGACCATGGCGGTCAGGACCTTGCCGAAGCGGGCGCTTCCCATCTAGCAGGCCTCCGCGGACGTGGCCTCGGAATCGCGGTCGAGGCCGAGGGTGGTCAGAAGATCTTCGTGCAGCTCGAACCACACCGTGTGGAAGCTGGGCATGACCGGGCGGGTGAACCAGTCGCCGTCGCCGGCCTCGACGCGCTCGACCGCCCGCCGGAGCTGCGGGCCGTAACCGCCGTAGCGGTCGAGGCGGGCCGCCAGCGTCGACAACACCGGGCGGGCCCGCCGTTCGAGTCGCGCCAGGTCGGCCACCACCGCGGCATCGTAGGCCGGGTCGCGGTGGTCGTTGACGACCAATTCGCCGCCGCGCTCGCGCACCTGCCAGCGGCTGCAGGCGTCGAGCACCGCGGCGTTGAGCGCCCGGAACCCGTCGTAGGCACCGCGCACCGTGCCCCGGGCGCCGGCGCGGTCGACCTCGGCCCCCGCCAGGCGGGCCTGCTCCGCCCGGCCCGCGGGCGTCAGGGCCCAGCCGGCCAGCGTGCCCGTGTGCTCGCGGGCCAGGCCGTCGGCCGCCAGGTCGGCCAGCCGCGCGACCACGTCGGCTGGATCGAGCCCGGTCGCCTCGGCGAGCGCGTCGAGGGCGGCCACGCTCTTGACGCGCAGCGCCACCAGCAGGCGCAGGCGCGGATCGGACGGGTGCGACATCGGGCGCAGGGTACCAGCGCGCCCGATCGGGTTCACCCCTGGCGGGCGATGCGGGCCATCAGCAGGCTGGCGAGCCGGTCGGCGGCCTGCGGGGCGATCTCGAACCAGAGGTAGGGCTCGACCAGCTCGAGCTCGACGACCCGGGGGCGCTGCTGCTCGTCGCGGATGAGGTCGACCCGGGCGTAGGCGGGGACCGTGCGCAGCGTGGCCAGCGCGGCCCGGCCGACCTCCAGCTCGTCGTCGGCCGGCGTCACCGGCTCGTCGCGGCCGCCCCAGTGCTCGTGGATGCGGAACTCGCCGGCCGCGGGGACCTTGCGGACGGCGTGCGTCGGCTCGCCGCCGATGTAGACGACCGAGGTCTCGCCCCACCGCTCGACGTCCGAGAGGTACTGCTGGACGATGACGTCCACCCCGCCGCCCGGCGCCAGCGTCAGCGTGTCGAGGTCGCCCTGGCGGCGGACCCGCACCGCGCCGGTGCCGCCCACCGCGACCGCCGGCTTGGCGACCACGCTGGCCCAACGCAGGCGGCCCAGGTCGATGGTCATGCCCGCCGGGACGACCACGGTCGGGACGGCCATCTCGCCGAGGTCGGCGAGGTAGCCCTTGTGGAGGTTGGGCAGCACGAGGTTCGGCGGGTTGACGACCCGGGTGGCCACGGCCGGGCTGCGGATCCAGTCGCGGAAGGCGTCGATGTGGTCGGGGTAGTCCCAGGTCGCCCGCAGCACCACCAGGTCGTAGCCCGTCCAGTCCGCGCCCGGGTCGTTCCACACGACCCAGGAGGGCGCAGCGCCCCGCTCGGCGAGCGCCTTGTGCAGCAGCGGCTCGCCGCCGGAGGCCTGGGGCGCGCGGGCGGAGGTGGCGAGAGCGATGCGGGGAGGCCGGTCGGTCACGGCCTCTGCTCAGTGGGGAACGTCGCAGGCCACGCGCTCAGCATCCCACGCGGGGGCTGCATACGCAGCGTGGCGCCGTGCGCTCAGCCAGCGGCGACACCGTCGGCCGCGAGCAGCCGCTCCAGCGCGGTCAGCCAGGCCTCGTAGTAGGGCGTGTCGGGCGGCAGGTCGGCGATCGCGGCCATGAGCGTGTGCCGGAACCGGTCCCAGTCCTCCCCCCGGCCACCGAGGTAGGCGGCGGCGAGGCCGAACGCCCGGCTCTCCCACGGGGCCTCGAACACCAGCTCACCGTTGTGCCGGGGGACGTCGTCCGGCGGCGGGCCGGCTGCCGTCACCGCACCACCCCGATCATGTGGTCGCGGGTGACCAGCGGGACCAGCTCGTCCTCCGTGTAGCCCTCGGTCCCCTCGGGGCGCACCGGCAGGACCATGTAGCGAACCTCGGCGCTCGAGTCCCACACCGCCACGTCGACCCCGTCGGGCAGGACGGTGCCGAACTCGGCGAGCACCGCCCGGGGCTCGCGCACCGTGCGGGCCCGGTAGGCGGCGTCCTTGTACCACCGGGGCGGCAGCCCCAGCACCGGCCACGGGTAGCACGAGCACAGCGTGCACACGACCACGTTGTGCACGCTCGGCGTGTTCTCCAGCACGACGAGGTGCTCGCCCTCGGCGCCGCCGAAGCCCAGCTCGCCGATCGCCGCGGTGCCGTCGGCGAGCAGCCGGTCCCGGTAGGCGACGTCCACCCACGCGTGGGCCACCACCTTGGCCCCGTTGAGGGGGCCGAGGTCGTGCTCGAACGTCTCGATCACGGCGTCGACCACGTCGCTCGTGATCAGGCCCTTCTCGACCAGCAGCGACTCGATGGCCGCCACCCGGCGCTCCACGGCGCTGGGCTCGGCCGGGTGATGGTGGCCGTGCTCGTCATCGGCAGCGTTCATGCCAGGTACCGCTCCCACAGGTCGATGGACAGGGTCCCCGGCTCGGCGTCGTCGCCCCACAGCTCCGACTCCGCGAAGCGCACGGTGTAGACCGCCTCGGGCTCGCGCTCGCCGGACGCGGGCCAGCCGCCCGCCACGCGCGTGACGGTGCCGGTGGCGCCCCGCACGTAGCGGGGGCAGCGGTGGTGCCGGGCCGGGGCCATGCGCCGCACGGTGACCCGGTCCCCGACCGCGAAGGCGGCATCGACCGGAACGCCCGAGGTGGGCTGGGGGCTGGCGAGGAACGCCGGCACCAGCGCCACCATGTCGGGGCTGGTGGCCTCCGACCGGACAGGCTCGGCCCCGCCGGCCGCGGCGCGGGCGTCGATCTCCTCGCGGGTGAGGGTGCCCGCCTCGACCAGGCCCGCCTCGAACGCGTAGGCCCAGCGCTCGTAGTAGCTCGCGTCCAGGTAGTCGGCCGGCGGCATCGCCTCGATGCGCGCCCGCCCGAACCGCGCATCAACCCGGCGGTGTCGGCCACCAGCGTCAGGCCGAGGGTCCGGCCCTCCCAGCGCTCGTGGAACACGGGCTCGTCCGGCTCGGGCGCGACCGGGCCGAAGCCGTGCATGCCGCCCATGTCGTGGATGCCGTCCACCGGCGCCGAGCGTAGGTCGTCAGCCGGGGGTCCCGCCTGCGGCGAGCTGGAACATGTCGTACTCCTCGCCGGTGTCGGGGTTGTCCTCGAAGCCGATCACGCCGAGCTCGGTGAAGCGCTCCCGCAGCCAGCCGCCGTTGGCGTCGAGCAGGCCCAGCTTCTTGCAGTTCGGCACGATCTTGGAGAACAGCATCGACTGGAACATCCGGCGCTGGGGGGCGACCATCACCAGCGGCACCACGGTCCTGACGTCGAGGCCCATGCGCTCCCACACCTCCTGCTGGAGGAACCGGTCGCGCATGCGCACCGCGGCCTCGAACGCGAACTCCTGGCGCTCCGCGAGCTCGGCGTCGGTCAGGCCCGCGTAGTACTCCTTGAGCGACAGCACGCCGAAGGCCACGTGCCGGGCCTCGTCGGACATCACGTAGCGCAGCAGCTGCTTGAGCAGCGGCTCGGTCGTGAGCTGGTGGATGAACCCGAATGCCGCCAGCGCCAGGCCCTCGACCATGATCTGCATGCCCAGGTAGGTCATGTCCCAGCGGCTGTCGTTGACGATGTCGTCGAGCAGCAGCTTCAGGTGGGCGTTGATCGGGTAGTGGCCGGAGAGCTTGGTGTCGAGGTAGCGGGCGAACACCTCGACGTGGCGGGCCTCGTCCATCACCTGGGTCGACGCGTAGTACTTGGCGTCGATCCACGGGACCGTCTCGACGATCTTCGCCGTGCACAGCAGCGCCCCCTGCTCGCCGTGCATGAACTGGGACAGCGTCCAGTTCTGGCTCTCGACGCCGACCTGGACCCACCGCTCGCGGCTCCACGCCTTGAACGGCGAGCCGTCGACGACGCTCTCGTCGATGCCCATCATCAGCCCGCCCGAGTTGGCGGCGTTGGCGATGACCACGGCCTCCTGGTCGACCTCGGTGTCCCACGGCAGGTCGGTCTCGCCGTTCCACTGGGCGCCCTTGGCCTTCTCGTACAGGCGGTTGAGGGCCGGGCGCTCGCCCTTGCAGTAGTCCCAGGTGAAGATCGCGTCGGCGTTGTCGACGACGGCGTGGACGGCCTCGTCGACGTCGGTGTTGGCCACCGACAGGATCGCCGCGAGGTCGTCGACCTCGCGGCGGCCGATCAGGTCCTCGTTGCTGGCCATGGGGTGCACCTCTCGGGGTCGGGCCCGTCGTCGTCGACCTCCTTGCCCCGGCGGGCGACGACGCGGCGCAGCACGATCGGGTAGCCGACGATGGCGATCGTCGAGAAGATGAACCACTGGACCGCGTAGCCGAGGTGCGGGCCCTCGGACAGCTCCGGCGGCGGGACCGGCACGATCGGGCCGATGGTCGGCTCACGTGCGTCGGTGGGCGCGGCCGGCTCGGGCGGCGTCGAGTGCGCAGCCAGGACCAGCGCGGGCACGACGCCGTCGCCGGCCAGGAACGGGGCGAGGTCGCGGTGCGCAGTCCCGTCGATGCGGCCGGGGTCGATCACGAGCCCCTCCACCGTGACCGGGCCGTGGGGCGCCGGTGCGGCGACCAGGTTGCCGTCGGGGTCGAAGCCGACGAAGCCCCGGACCACCCCGACCGTCGTGCCGGGCGCGACGGTCATCGGCGTCACCAGCCAGCCGCCGGGCGCGCCGTCCTGGCTGCGGTTGCGGACGACCAGCGTAGAGTCGTCGTAGGTGCCGGTCGCGCTCACCCGGCGGTAGCGCGCGGCGTCGATCGCCGCCGCGTCGGCGTCCGGGCCGAGCAGGTCGTCGACCGCCACGACCGGCTGGTCCATGCGCGCCTCGATGAGGGCGTTGCGGTCGCGCTTGAAGTCGAGCCGGCGGAGCTGCCAGAACCCGAGGTTGACCATCACGACGATCAACAGCACCACGAGCACGTGTGACAGCAGCCAGCGCGGTCGGAGGAGGAACCGGGCGTCGGCCACGGGACCAAGGGTAAGAGCGGCCCGGGTCGCGCACCCAACTCGCTGGCCCCGGTGATGGGACGGTGCAAGCGTGCGAGCGTGCCGCGGGGGACGCCGCCGCCCTCGAACCTCGCCAGCCCGTTTCGCGTTTTGTCCCTGGAAGTGGTCGCCATAGCGACCATTTCCGCGTACAAAAGCTCGGTCAGATGCGGGTCGGAGGCCAATCAGACCAGCGGGACCACCAGCGTCGGTCGGCGCATGCGGTGGACGACCGACCGGGCCACACTGCCCAGCAGATCGTCGGGTCCGCTGCGGCCCCGGGTGCCGACGACGACCAGGCCCGCCCCGGCCTCGTCGGCCTGCGCCGCCAGCTCGGACGCGGGGTCGCCGACCGGCACAGCGACGTCCACGGCGAAGCCCCGGTCGCGCACGCCGGCCACCGCCTCGGCGAGCCGGGCCGCGGCCCGGTCCACGTCGGCGGGGCCGGCCACGACCTCGACGACCCGGAGCGCGGCGCCGCTGCGGGCGGCGATGTCGACCGCGGAGGCGAGGGCGGCGTCGGACGCGGGTGAGCCGTCGACTCCGACGACCACCAGGTGCACGGCCCACTCGTCGCCGGGGTCCGCTCCCGCATCGGGCTCGGCGGCGTGCGGCACGACCAGCACCGGCAGCGGCGCGGTCTGGAGCACGCGCAGGCTCGTGGACCCGAGCACGTGGTCGCGGTCGGATTCGCCCCGGCTTCCCACCACCAGCAGCTCGGCCCGCTCGCGCCGGGCGACTCGCAATAGCACGTCGTCGGCGCTCCCGTCCTCCATCTCGACCCGGGTCGGGCAGCGGGCCCCCGCCAGCGGCGCCGCCCAGGTCTCCTCGACCACCCGGGCCAGCTGCTGACGCCAGGCGCCGCTCACGTCCTCGGGGCGATGGCGCTCCTCCAGCAGCCCGATGGCATGCACGGCCACGACCTCGGCGCCGGTCAACTCGCCGAGCACCACCGCGCACCGCACGGCCCGCCGGGCGGTCGCCGACCCGTCCACACCGACGACGATCCGGTTCGGTTCGACCATGCCGGAAGTGTGCTCGCCGCGGCGGCGGTCGGCCAGCCGCCGGCCCTCAGGCCGGGCGCCGTGGTTCGCTCGCCTCGCCGCCCGGCCCCGGCGGCGGCACCCCGGCGGCGATGCACTCGGCCACGCGGGCAACCTGCTCACCGCTCGCCCGCCAGCCGACCACCCGCCAGGCATAGGACGTGCCGTCGTCCGCCACGGCCTCGACCGTCCAGGGCCGCCGGAACACGAAGCGGGCGACCACCCCGGCGACGGCGACGAGCAGCACCAGGGCGAGGTCGAACACCGCCACGAGCAGCGGCAGGACGACGAACAGCGCCACGAGCACGACCACGACGACGGTCAGCACGACCACCACGCCTTCACCGAACACGTCGAGGCAGCCGGGGTCGGCGTCGACGACGCTGCCCGTGCGCCGGAACGTCCGGGCCACGCGGCGGCGGAACCGACCCCATAGGGACTCTGCGCCGAGGCGCGGCGCCAGCCGCCGTCGCACCCGCCAACGCCCGCCGTCCGGCGCGTTCACCGTCCGGACCGCCGACGACACGCCGCCGACCGTAACCCAGGCAACCGACGTCAGGGCTCGCGGGGCACGAACCGGTAGCGCCACGTATGCGGCGGCCCGTCGTCCACGAGGACGTAGACGCCCTCGTCCTCGTCGACCTCCAGCGGCGGCGGGTAGCGCTCCAGCCGGCTGCGTGAGGGGCCGCCGTCGCATGGGATCAGCATCCGGTCCCCCGGCTCGGCCATGGCCGGGTTCTAGCGTGCCGCCGCCGGTTCCGCCTACAAAACGACGATGGCCGACGACCGCATGCCCGACGTGGTGCGCTGGGCGCGCTTCGCCGGGTTGCCCCTCGATGCCGCCGTCACCACCCGGGGCGGCGGTGTGTCGGGTGGGCCCTACGCCTCGCTCAACCTCGGGCTGCACGTCGGCGACGACCCGGCCGCGGTGCTGGCGAACCGCGCCCGCGCCGCCGCGGCCGTCGGGCTGGGCCCGGACGACCTGGTGTTCGCCCGCCAGGTCCACGGCCGGGCCGTGGCGGTCGTCGGGCCGGGCGACCGCGGGCGCGGCAGCGGGAGCGACGACGACGCGATCGACGGCGTCGACGCCCTCGTCACGGCGACGTCCGGACTCGGGCTCGCCGTGCTGGCCGCCGACTGCGTGCCGCTCGTGCTCTACGACCCGGTCGCCCACGTGCTCGGCTGCGTGCACGCCGGGTGGAGGGGCACGGTGGCGCGGGTGGCCGCGGCCGCGGTCGAGGCGATGGCCGGGCTCGGCGCCCGGCCCGGCGACGTGCTGGCGGCGATCGGTCCCTCGGTCGAGCCCGACCGCTACCAGGTCGGCGCCGAGGTGGCCGACGCCGTTGCCGACGCGTTCGGGCCTGCCGCCCCCGGGCTGATGCGGGCCGATGGCGCCGGGCGCTGGCTGCTCGACCTGGGCGCGGCCAACGGCCGGGTGCTGCTCGACTGCGGCCTGGCGCCCGACCACGTCGTGCCGGCCGGCGCGGGGACCGGCGACGCCCGGTTCTTCAGCGACCGCACCGTGCGGCCGTGCGGCCGCCACGCGGCCATCGCCGTCCTGCGGGAGCGCGGCTAGGTCCGACGACAGGTACGGCAGGCCTCAGTCCCCGCCGCCTCCGTCACCGCCACCGTCGCCCGACCCCTACGGCGGTGCTGACCGCGCGACACTGGCCGACCGAGACGGGGCTCGGCACGCAGCCTCGGCGACGACAGGTCTGGGGGCTGGGACTTGTTTGTGGCATCGCGTCGGGGTGTGGCCGCCGTCGGGCGGGTGGGTCGATCCTCCCCGTGCATGGCTTTTGCCAAGGTCGCGCTCGCCGTGGTGCCTCCGCTGACCTATCTCGCCTTCGTCGCCCTGAACGATCCCGGCCGGTGGCTCCGCTTCATCGACGACGACGCGTACTACTACCTGGGCGTGGCCCGGCACATCGCCGCCGGCGACGGCTCCACGTTCGGTGGGCTCATGCCGACGAACGGCTATCAGCCGCTCTGGCTCGCGGCCCTCGTCCCGGTGGCCACGGTCGTCCGCGATCGCGATGCGCTGGTCGTGGCGGTCGTCGTGATCCAGAGCGCGATCTGGGTCGGCGTGGTCCGGGAGGGGCTGCGCATCGGCCATCGCTACGGCAGCGACGTCAGCGCCGTCGGCGCGGTGGCCGTCCTCGGCGTGCTGGCGTTCGGTGTGCGCCACCTGGCGTTCAACGGCATGGAATCCACGCTCCTGCTGCTCCTGCTCCTCCTGGCGGTACGGCTGATCGTCGAGGCCGACAGCGCGCAGCCGCTCGCTGCGGACGTACGGCTCGGTTGCGTCTTCGCGCTGATCTGCCTGACCCGGCTCGACGCGGTGGTCACCGCCGCGGCCATGGCGGCAGTCACCGTGGCCTGCACCCGCGACGCGCCGACCCCGCCGGTGCGCCGCGTCCTGGCGCTGGGCGGTCCCTCGGCACTCGGACTCGGGACATACGCCGCGTTCAACAAGGCGATGTTCGGGATCGCGTTGCCGGTGTCGGGCGAGGCCAAGACCGTCGGCGGGCCGTTCTTCAGCGGGCGGGCGATCAACGACGCGCTGGAGGTCCCGCTGCTGGGCCGGCCGACGTGGCTCGACGCCGTCACGCTCGTCGTCGTGGTGGCCGCCGCGGCCGTGGCCTGGACCCGGGCAACACCCCGACACCGGCGCCTGCTCGGTGTGATGGCGGCAATCCTCGCGGGCCAGGTGGCCTTCATCGGCTACCTCGCCGTGTTCACGTCCTACGGCGTGCTGAGCTGGTACCTGTATCACACGGGCCTGCTGCTCTTCCTGGCCTGCCTGGTGCTGTTCGACGCCGCCGAGTGCCGTCGACCGGCACTGGCCGGCCCCGCGATCGTCGCGGTCGCGGTGCTCGTCCTGGTCGGCCAGCTCGCGGGCGCCTTCCTCACTCGTGACCAGGTGAACGACGGTGGCTTCGCGGCGGCGGCATTCGTCGACACGCAGCTCCCGGACGGCGCGGTGCTGGCGATGGGCGACCGGGCGGGGCTGTTCGGCTACTACAGCGACCGGCGGCTGCTGCACCTCGAGGGCCTGACGGCCGATGCTGCCTACATCGACCAGCTGGCCGAGGGGGACGCACGGCAGCGCGTGGTCAGCGAGGGCGTCGACTACTACGTCCGCTACGGCGGCAGCCACCGCGTCACCGTCGTGTACTGGGGATGCTGGGGGTTCGGCGAACCCGCCGTGCGAAACGAGCCGCTGTTCTCGGTCGTCGCGTGCGAGGACGATCTGGTCTACCGGGGACGGGACGCTGCCGGGCAGGAGCTCACGATCTGGCGCTTCCGGCCCGAGGAGCAGGACCTCGCGGGCTAACCGCAGGCGCGGCCAGGCAGCCGGGGGACGATCGTCACGTCATAGACGCCGGTGGCGTCCGCGAACAGGGCGTCGCCACCCGCCTCGCGGACCGTCGCCGCCAGCGGCCCTGCGGGGACGACGGCGCAGTCCCCCACGGCGTCCAGACCGACACCGGCCGCGGCCGGCCAGTCGAGCGCCGCCTCGCCGGGCTCCGATTCGGGCCGGGCCCGCACCAGGTACTCGTCGGGCACGAAGGGATGGGCCTCGCCGAGCCACGCCGGGTGGGACCCGCCGAGGTCCTCGACGGCGGCGACGAACGCCGCCAGCCGGGCCCGCTCCGGGCCGGGGTCCTCCCCGTACCCGTCGCCCAGCGCGTAGACCCGGTGGACCCATGTGTGCCCGCCGGCGGTGATGGTGACGACGGTCGTGGACGCGTCGGCGACATCGGTCCGCTCGGGGTAGGCCACGTCCGCCAGCAGGCCCGCGTCGGCCGCCAGCCCCACGACGTGGCGGACGCCCGCCGCGCTGATCGTGCCCTCCTCGGCGTCGCCCGCACTCGCAGCGGCATGGACGAGCCGGCCGTCGCCGATGATCAGCACCTCGGGCGGCGAGCGGAACACCGGGTCGGGGCCGGCGATGCCGCCCTCCTGCCGGATCTCGAGCACCACCGCGTCGGGGCCGGTCGGCAGCTCACGGGGCGCGGTCGCCGGCGGGGGCTCCTCGCCACCGCCGCAGGCGGCGGGCAGGGCGGCCAGCAGGACGCTCAGGGTCAGGGTGAGGGGGCCACGGGGTCGCACGAGGGGTTGGACGCCGAACCCGGACCGTGAGGTTCCCGCAACGAGAAGTACTCTCGCGCGCGTGGCAATGCGGGCCGTAGGCCGGGGGGCCGGGGAGTCAACGGGAGCGGGGCGTGCGTCGGCCCAGCCGGCGTTCGAGCTGACCGAGTCCAAGCTGCGCCCGCCCGCGCCCCGCCCCGGGATCGTGCATCGGGCGGGGCTCCTCGACCGGCTCGCCGCCGGCCCGCCCACACCGGTGATCTCGGTGGTCGCCCCGGCCGGCTACGGCAAGACGACGCTCCTGGCCCAGTGGGCCGAACGGTGCGCACCGCGCGCGGCGTGGGTGTCGGTCGACGACCGCGACAACGACCCCGCCGTGCTGCTGGCCCATCTCGTCGCGGCCATCGACCGCATCGAGCCGATCGACCCCGGCATCTACGGCGCGCTGGCGGCCGCGTCGGCCGCCGTCACGGTGCCCCGGCGCCTCGTCCGCGCGATCGCGGCGATGGACCAGCCCGTGGCCATCGTCCTCGACCACGTCGAGGCCCTGACCAACCCCGAGTGCCAGGACGCCGTCACCAACCTCGCCCTCGGTCTCCCGCCCGGGTCGCAGGTCGCCATCGGGTCGCGCGACCGGCTGCCGCTCCCCGCAGCCCGCCTACACGCCCAGGGTGGCATCATCGAGATCGGCCCGGGCGACCTCGCCATGGACGAGCGCGAGGCGCCGGCGCTGCTCGCCGGGGCAGGGGTCGACCTGCCGGACGACGACGTGCGTGACCTCGTGCGACGAACCGAGGGGTGGCCGGCGGGGCTCTACCTCGCGGCGCTGGCCGTGAGCTCGGCGGTCCCGGGGAGCCCACGCCCGGACGCCGCGCTCACGTTCCCCGACGACGACCGCTTCGTCGGCGACTACCTGCGGGCCGAGATCCTCGACCGGGCGTCGCCCGCCGAGGCGTCGTTCCTGACGCGCACGTCGATCCTGGAGGCCATGTCCGGCCCGCTGTGCGACGCGACGCTGGCGGTGCGGGGCTCGCGCCAGCGCCTCGAGGACCTCGAGGACCGGAACCTCCTGGTCGTGCCGCTTGACCACCGCCGCGAGTGGTATCGCTACCACCACCTGTTCCGGGCCCTGCTGGCCGCCGAGCTGCGCCGGCGGGAGCCGGAGATCGTCCCGGACCTGCATCTGCGGGCGGCCGAGTGGTGCGAGGCCCACGGCCAGCCCGAGATCGCGATCGACCACGCCCAGGCGGCCGAGGATGCCGACGGGGTCGCGCGGCTGGTCCTCGCCCTGGCCAACGACGTGTGGTCGAGCGGCCGGGCGGACACGGTCCACCGCTGGCTCCAGTGGTTCGACGACCGGGGCCTCGCCGAGCGGTACCCGGGCATCGCGGTGCACGGCGCCCTCATGCTCGCCCTGATGGGCCGGCCGGGCGACACGGAGCGCTGGGCCCTCGCCGCCGAGCGCGCGCCCGCGACCGGCACGCTGCCGGACGGCAACACCGTCGAGGCGATGGTCGCCTACATGCGGGCGATCCTGGCCCGCGACGGCGTCGAGCGCATGCGCCTCGACGCCCGGGCCGCTCTCGACGGCCTGGCCCCGGGCAGCGCGTACCGGGCGACGATGCTGCACACCGAGGGGGTGTCGTACCTCCTCGAGGGCGATCCCGAGCGGGCCGACCCCCCGTTCGCCCGAGCCCTCGCGGTCGCGGAGGCCGCCGGGATGCTGCCGTTCGTGCCGCTCGTCCTGGCGGAGCGGGGGATCGCCGCCCTCGCCCGCGACGACGTGGACATGGCGGCGGCGCTCACCGACCGCGGCGGCCGCGATCATGGCGCCGCGCACGTTCGACGACTACTGGACGAGCGGCCTCGTCTACGCCTGGCTCGCCCGGGTGGCCCTCGCACGGGGCGACGTCGACGCCGGGCGCGAGCACGTCGCTCGGGCGGCCCGGCTGCGGCACCTGCTGACGCACGCGCTGCCGGTCGTGTCGGCACAGGCCCTGATCGGGATGGCCCACGCGTACGCCGCGCTCGGCGACGCCGCGGGCGCCCGGGCCGTGCTGCGCCAGGTGCGGGACATCTTCCATCAGCGCCCCGACCTCGGAGTGCTGCCGGCGGAGGCCGACGATCTGCGGAATCGGCTCGACACGTCCCGCGCCGAGGTGCCGGGCGCGTCGTCGCTGACGACCGCCGAGCTGCGGCTGCTGCCGCTGCTGCCGACCCACCTCACGTTTCCGGAGATCGGTGAGCGGCTGCACCTGTCGCGGTTCACGGTCAAGACTCAAGCCATCTCCGTCTACCGCAAGCTGGGCGTCACGTCGCGCGGCGAGGCGATCGAGCGCCTCTACGACCTGGGGCTGCTCGCCTCGGCGTCGGTCGGGGCGTCGGCGGTCATCACGGCCACGGCGGCCACGGCAACGGCCCGGGCGGCGGCCGCGGCTCAGCGGTAGCCGGTGGTGTCGGCCGGCAGCCCCGGCTCCTGGACCTCGACCAGGTAGCGCCAGGCGTCGGGCTGGCTGCCGTCGGCATCGGTGAAGCCGTACTCGCGGGCGAGCTGGCCGCTCGACAGCGACAGACCGCTCCACCGGGCCACGTCGGGGTCGGCGGCGAGCGCGGCCACGGCCCGGCCCACGTAGACCGGCGACTCGGTGATGGCGAAGTGGGGATCGGTGGCGGTCGCGTCCCGCCAGGCCTCCTCGGTGACGCCGTAGGCGTCGAGCATCGCCTCGGACCGCAGCCACCCGGGGGTCAGCGCCACGGCCGTCCCGCCGTGCGGGCGCAGCTCGTGGGCGAGGGCGAACGCCATGCGCAGGTTGGCGGCCTTGGCCAGGTCGTAGAAGAACGACACCCGGTAGCGGGAGGCGTTGTAGTCGAGCGTCCCGTCGGTGACCTCGACGACCAGCCCGCCCGGCTGCTCGATGAGCAGTGGCAGTGCGCAGTGGCTGGTGATGGCGTGGGTGTCGATCGCGAGCCGCAGGGTGCGCAGCCCGTAGTCGAGGTCGGACTCCCACGCGGTGGCGTTCCACTCCATCTTGGTGGCGCCCCAGATGTCGTTCACCAGGACGTGCAGGGCGCCCTGCTCGTCGTGGATCCGATCGACCAGGGCGGCGACCTCGTCGGGCACGAGGTGGTCGACCCGCACGGCGACGCCGTGTCCGCCCGCCCGGTCGACGAGTGCGGCGGTCTCCTCGATGGTCTCGGGCCGGTCCATCTCGGACCGGCCGGCGGCGGTCGAGCGCCCGGTGCAGTACACGGTGGCCCCGGCCTCCCCGAGCGCGACCGCGATCCCCCGCCCCGCCGCCCGGGTGGCCCCGGCGACGAGCGCGACCTTGCCGTCCAGTTGATGCAGGGCGATCAGGACTCGCCGGCCGTCGGCAGCTCGTAGTCCTGGAACTGCGCGCGCAGGTCCTTCTTCGAGAACTTGCCCACGCTGGTCTTGGGGATCTCGGACACGAAGACCACGTCGTCGGGGAGCCACCACTTGGCGACCCGGCCGTCGAGGAAGGCGACGATCTCCTCCTTCGTCGCGGTCTCGCCCTCGCGCAGGACCACGCACGCCAGCGGGCGCTCGCTCCAGCGGGGGTGCGGGAGGCCGATGACCGCAGCCTCGGCGACCGCCGGGTGGGCCATGATCTCGTTCTCCAGCTCGACCGAGCTGATCCACTCGCCGCCCGACTTGATGACGTCCTTGGTGCGGTCGCGCAGGCGGATGTAGCCGTGCTCGTCGATGCTGGCCACGTCGCCGGTCTTGAGCCAGCCGTCGTCGGTGAACGACTCGGGCGAGCGCTCGTCGTTGTAGTAGCTCGATGCCACCCACGGGCCGGTCACCTGGAGCTCGCCGGACGCCTCGCCGTTCCACGGGAGCTGCTCCAGCGAGCCCGGGGCCACGATCCGCGCCTCGATCCCGAACAG
The DNA here is from genome assembly GCA_963739835.1 of uncultured Acidimicrobiales bacterium. Lineage (GTDB taxonomy): Bacteria > Actinomycetota > Acidimicrobiia > Acidimicrobiales > VFJN01 > ZC4RG19. The sequence goes on along the minus strand of CAVUBW010000024.1, from coordinate 142,301 downwards.
GGGCTGGCCGACGGTCGTGCGCAGGTCGGCCTTGCCGTCGTCGTCGAGGGCCGCCGCCAACGTGGTCTTGATGTGGCCGCTGGACGCCACCGGGGACGTCTCGGTCATGCCCCAGGCCTGGGTGATCGGCAGGCCGACCTGCTCGCGGTAGGCCTCGGACAGCGCGCGCGGCACCGCGGAGCCGCCGCACGGGATGGCCCGCAGGCTGGAGGTGTCGCGGCCCTTGAGCTCGGGCAGCACGCCCATCCAGATCGTCGGCACGCCGGCCGCCAGGGTGACCCGCTCGGACTCGATCAGCGTCGCCAGCCCCGTCGGGGACAGGTCCGGGCCCGGCATGATCAGGTCGGCGCCGCAGGCGATGGCGGCATGGACCAGACCCCAGGCGTTGGCGTGGAACATCGGGACCACCGGGAGCAACCGGTCCTCCTCGACGGGCCCGAGGCCGCCGGAGGTCAGCACGCCGTAGGTGTGCAGGAACGTCGAGCGGTGCGAGTAGACGACGCCCTTGGGGTTGCCCGTGGTGCCGCTCGTGTAGCACATCGACGCGGCCCGGTTCTCGTCGTCGACCCGGAAGGCGACCGGCGCGGACGCGGCCATCAGCTCCTCGTAGTCGTGGACCTCCTTGCCGGCCGGGGCGTCGGGGATGTCGCCGGTGCCGTCGTCCATGACCACGATGTGGCGCACGGTCTTGAACTGGTCGAACAGCGGCCACGCCCGAGCGGCCAGTGACCGGTCGATGAACACGACCTCGTCCTCGGCGTGGTTGGCGACGTAGACGAGCTGCTCGGGGAACAGCCGGATGTTCAGCGCGTGCAGCACCCGTCCGGTGCATGGCGCGGCGAAGTACAGCTCCAGCGTGGCGGGCGGTGTTCCAGCCGAACGTCGCCACCCGGCCGTCGTCGCTGATCCCGAGCGTGTCGAGCGCCCCGCCGATGCGCCGCGTGCGATCGGCCCACTCGCCGTAGGTCTCGCTCGTCTTGCCGGTGGCCGAGACGGTGACCAGCCGCTTGTCCGCGAACAGCCGCTCCGCACGCACGTGGAGATGCGGCAGCGTGAGCGGAAAGTCCTGCATGAGCCCGTCCATCGAGCGTCCCCCCTTGTCTGGACCTGACGTGAGCCTAGGCGCGCCGGCCGGATCGGTCCCCGGCGGCGCTGTCCCGTAGGCTCGCAGGGTCATGGCGGAGGATCTCGGCACCGAACGCGCCGCCGCCCGCCCGCGACCCTCGCGGCGAGCGGTCACGCTGGTCGCGATCCCGCTCATCGTGCTCGTGATCATGAGCTACATCGGCGACGCCTTCGCCGCGACGCTCGTCAAGTCGCACCCCGTGTGGCTGATGGCGCTCAACTCCCGCACCCGCAACCTGGCCCTCGTCACCAACGAGGTCGACCCCTGGACCTTCTACACGGTCGGGATCACCCGGCTGCTGCTGAGCGACCCGCTGTTCTTCCTGCTCGGCCACTGGTACGGCGACAGCGCCGTGACCTGGATGGAGCGCCGCACCAAGACCTGGGGCCAGATGCTGCGCCAGATCGAGCGGTTCTTCGGCAAGGCGGCGTACCCGCTGGTGTTCCTCGCCCCCAACAACTACATCTGCCTGTTCGCCGGCGCGGCGGGCATGCCGATCGCGGCATTCTTCGCCGTGAACATCGCCGGCACCGTGTTCCGGCTCTGGCTCGTGCGCCAGTTCGGCAACCTGTTCGACCGGCCGATCAACGCCTTCGTCGGCTGGATCGACGACCACCGCCTGCCGCTCGTCGTGCTCAGCATCGTCCTCGTGATCGTGTCGATCGCCCTGGAGGCCCGCCGGGGCGAGACCGAGGTGACCGCGCTCGTCCACCTCGACGACGAGCTGGACGAGATCGACGCCGAGCACGCGGCCGAGGACGCCGAGCCCTCCGGCGGCGACGACGACGACGCCTGAGCTACCTACCAGCGGGGCTGGCTCGGCGAGCTGCTGTAGGACGAGCCGCGCCGGACGCCCGATCGGGCCACGACGTCCTCGTTGGTGCCCAGGTAGGACGTGATCACCCGGGGGTCGTTGAGCACCTGCTCCGGCGTGCCGCCGGCGATGATGCCGCCGAGCTCCAGCGCCACGAACGCGTCGCACATCGACGACAGGAGCGCCATGTCGTGCTCGATGATGACCATCGAGCACCCGGTCTCGGCCTGGACCCGCCGCAGCATCGGCCCGAGCGCCTCGGTCTCGCGCTGGGCGATGCCGGCGGACGGCTCGTCGAACAGCACCACCGCGGGGTCCTGGGCCAGCAGGCACGCCAGCTCGACGATGCGGCGCATGCCGGTCGACAGCTCGCCCGTCGGGCGGTCGGCGTACGGGACCAGGCCGAGCAGCTCGACCAGCTGGTCGACCCGCTCGTGCGCGGCGGCCTCCGAGTCGGTCGACGCCGGCAGCCGGAGCGCGGCGGCCACCGGGTCGCGGTTGGCCAGGTGCATCTCCAGCGACACGGCGATCGCGTCCTCGACCGTGAGCGACGGGTAGAGCATCGCCTCCTGGAACGTGCGTCCCACCTGGGCGATCGCCCGGCGGTGGGGCGGCCAGCGGGTGATGTCGACGCCGTCGAGCAGCACCTCGCCGCCGTCGGCCGGGAGGAACCCGGTGAGCACGTCGAACAGGGTGGTCTTGCCGGCGCCGTTGTGCCCGATCAGCCCGACGATCGTGGCCGGGTGGACGGTCAGGTACACCTCGTCGAGCGCCCGGATGCCGCCGAAGCGCTTGGAGATGCCGCGAGCCTCGAGGACGATGCCCCTCCCCCGCCGCTCCCACGGCGGCGGCAGGCTGGGGGCCGCCGTGGCTGCGTAGCCGCCCGGCGCCGGGGCCGGGTAGCCGTCCATTGGCGCCCCGGGGGCCAGCGGCCCGCCGAGGTTGTGCGCGGCCCGCTGGTCGCCGCCGCCGATGAACACGGCCCGCAGGATGTCGGGCCGTTCGAGCAGGCCGGCGGTGGGGCCCCGGAAGCGGACCTGGCCCTTCTCCAGGAACAGCGCCCGGTGGCACAGCAGCAGCGCCACGTTGACCGACTGCTCGACCACGACGACCGTCGTGCCCGCGGCGTGGATCTCGCGCACCTTCTCGATGAGCCGGTCGACCACCGTCGGGGCCAGGCCGAGCGACAGCTCGTCGATGCAGAGCAGCTTGGGCCGGGTCACGAACGCCATGGCCAGCGACAGCTGCTGCTGCTCGCCGCCCGACAGGTCGCCCGCCAGCTGTTCGTGGCGCTCGCCCAGGATCGGGAACATCGCGATCACGTCCTGGCGTGCCGCGGCGCTGGCCGCCGGGTCCTGCCGCAGCATCCAGCAGGCCAGCCGGAGGTTCTCGCCCACCGTCAGGGTGGGGAACACGCCCTTGCCGCCCGGGACCAGCGACAGCCCGAGCTTGGCGACCTCCTCGGCCGGCAGCCCGGTGATGTCGCGCCCGTCGAATGTCACGGTGCCCGCGGTCGGCGGCAGCAGCCCGGCCAGCGACTTGAGCACGGTCGACTTGCCGGCCCCGTTGGTGCCGAGCAGAGCCAGCAGCTCGTTGCGCTCGACGCCCATGTCGATGCCGAACAGCACCTGGAGCGAGCCGTACGACGCCTCCATGCCCTCAGACGTGAGCAGGTAGGTGCCCAGGCGGGCGCGGCGGACGCTGCCCATGCGCAGGCCGGCGCCGGACGCGTCGCGGCGGACCACCGGCGGCGGCGCCGGTTCGACCGCCTGGTCGACCGTCTCGACGTCCTCGACCGCGATCAACCCGTGCCGGCGGGCCCAGCGCCGCACCATGCGGTCGCGCAGGCGCTCGTACGCCTGGGCCAGGCCGCCGGGCACCACCATCAGCACGACCAGCAGGCCGACGCCGGTCAGCAGGATCTGGCCCCGCGGGTAGAAGTAGCCGGCCCACATGAACAGGTAGACGCCGACCAGCGTGCCGCCGATCGACGACACGCCGCCGATCACCGCCATCGAGAACAGCACGAGGCTGGTGATCGCCGGGTAGGCCCGATTGGGCACGCCGCCGAGCGCGACCGCGTGCATGGCGCCGGCGATGCCCGCCAGCATGCCCGAGAACACGAAGGCGGCGAGCCGGGTGCGCACGGTGTTGACGCCGGCGACCGCGGCGCTGCGCTCGTTGTCGCGGGTCGCGGCGATGGCCCGCCCGGCCCGGGCCGAGCGGAGGTTGCGCACGACGAAGACGCCGGCGGCCAGCAACGCGAGCGCCAGCCCGTACAACCAGCGGAAGTCGCCCAGCTCGAGCGCCCCCCACAGCTCGGGCCGGGCGAACGACGCGGGCAGCAGCCCGGCGAAGTTGGCCGGGTTGAGCAGGTACAGCTCCATGGCGACCGCGAACGCAAGCGTCGTGACCGCGAGGAACTGGCCGGACACCCGCAACGCCGGCAGGCCGATCGCCAGCGCGACCAGCCCGCCCGCCAGGGCGGACAGCCCCAGGCAGACGAACAGGTCCGAGTTGTGGTCGGCGATGAGGTTCGCGGTCACGACCGCGCCCACGCCCATCACGGCCACCTGGCCCAGGCTGACGACGCCGCCCCAGCCGGTCAGCACCACCAGCGAGAGCGCGGCGAGCATGTACGTCAGGGTGTAGGCGCCCCACAGCATCTGCGAGTCGCTGCCGACGAACGGCAGGCCGAGCAGCGGCACCGCGACGACCAGGGCGAGGATGACCTTGCTCACCCGCACCTCGGGCAACGCCGCAACGGCGCGGGGCAGCCGGTGGCCGACGCCCACCATCGACCACGAGGACTCGTCCGCGGCGTCGGCCCGGTGCCCGGAGCGGCGCTGGAACAGCAGGGCGATGACGATCACCGCCAGCAGCACGATCGGGGTGGGCGCGTCCTCGTTGAAGTTCCACAGGACGATCTGATCGAGGATCCCGAGCATCACGCCGGCGACGAAGGCACCCGGCAGCGACCGCATCCCCGCTACGACCGCGGCGGCGAGGGCGGGCAGCAGCACCGTCGGCCCGGCGACCGCTGCGATCGGGACGCCCTCGCTGGGCGCCCGCAGCACCACCGCCAGGGCGGCGACGCCGCCGGCGATCGACCACAACAGCAGCGACAGCTGGTTGACCGGGATGCCGAGCAGCCGGGCCCGGTCCATGTTCTCGGCCATGCCCCGCACCGCCATGCCGGCCTCGGAGCCGAGCAGGAACCAGGTCAGGCCGAGCAGCACGATCGGCACCACCGCGACCAGCAGCAGGTCGTCGCCGGTGATGGTGGCGGCGTGCAGCGACCAGCGGTGATCGCCGAGCATCGTGTCGACGCTGGGGATCGCCGGGCTCGAGTGCAGCCACGTGGGCAGGAAGATGGCGACGCCCGCAAGCAGCTGGGCCAGGCCGATCGTCGCCACCGTGAGCACGAGGCGGGGGGCGCTGACGAAGCGCCGGATGATCAGGCGCTCGACCAGCGCGCCGATCGCCACGCCGACGGCGACGCCGAGCGCGGCGGCCACGCCCCAGTTCCAGCCCTTGTCGACGGCCAGCGTGGCGGCCAGCGCCCCTGGCACGCTGCCCATGGCGCCGTAGGCGAAGTTGATGACCTTGGTCGTGCGGTACGTCAGGACGAGGCCGATGGCCAACAGGCCCGTGGCGCTGCCGAACAGCGCACCCTTGGCGACCCGGCCGACGGGGACGTCGTCGGGGAACGCCACCATGCCGATGACGAGGATCACCACGGCGGCGCCGAGGACGAGGTGTGAACGCTTCACTTGAACACCTCCGGGTCGCCCTCGGGGATCTCCCCCGCCGGCCAGCGGGTGCCGTTGTCGACGTACGAACCCTTCTGGTCGTTGAACGCGGACACCACGTTGGGGTTCCACCAGATCTCGCGGATGTCGCGCACGGGCGTGTACTGGCCGTCGCCGAAGTCCCACAGCCCGGCCTGGCCGCTGGCCTGCGGGTAGGCGAACAGCCCGGTCTCGAAGTTGTCGGGCGTCAGGTCCGGGCCTGCCATCTGCACGCCGAGCGCCACGGTCAGCAGTTGGGCGTAGAGGATCTCGATCAGCTCGGACGGCTCGTCGTTGCGGACCGAGTGGTAGGCGGCGTAGGCGTCGCTGGTCTGCGGCGGCTGCGACGCGGCCCACGGGCTGCCGCCGAAGGCCCGGTTCCACTGGTCGCCGGCCTGGTGGGCGATGATCTGGCCGCCGATGTCGAGATCGATGAAGCCGACGCCCGCGATGAGCCACTCGGGGTGGTAGTCGAGCGCCGTCGCCTCCTGGGCGAGGTACATCTGCATGATCGGGTCGCAGGCGCACGACACCGAGGTCACGCCGGACTCCTTGACCTTGGCCATGATGCTCGACGCCTCGGAGCGGAGCTGGGCGACGTCGAGCAGGTAGTCGAGCCGGAGGGTGAGCTTGTTGCCCTCCTTCTCGATGCCCTTCTCGAACGAGTCGACGCACTGCTGGTACTCGAGGTTGTTGGGCGCGATGACCGCCAGCGTGCGGTCCTTGCCCTTCAGGCTGCCCTCGGCCCAGGTGGCCGGCCGGCCGAACAGCCGCTTGTTGGCGTACTCGGCGGACATCTCGCTGACCGCGGTGCAGTCGGGGAAGTTGCTCCACGAGTAGGGGCGGCGGGCCTGGTACCACTCGCGCGACATGTAGGGCGCCCCGATGTTCACGACCTTGTTGCGGGCGAGCGCCTCGGCGTAGGGCTGGGTGATGCCGGTGACGTCGGCGAACGCGCCGACCTCGTCGGCGACCTTCACCGCATCGGTGTTGGCGGCGTCGAGGCCGGAGCCGGTGAACTCGCTGAGCAGGGTGCCGATGCCGTTGTAGGGGACCAGCTCGAGCTTGCGGCCGTAGAACTGGTAGTTGGCGTTGAAGTAGTCGACCAGCGCCTGCGCGGTGTTGGCGATCTCCTCGTTGGTCTCGTCGAGCTGCACGCCGCCGAAGTCGGCCAGCAGCTTGAGCAGGTTGGGGTCGGAGGTGTTGCGGTAGGCGATCTTGATCGTGTCGGCGGTAACACCCCGCGTGGTGGCGCCACCGTTGTCGCCGTTGAAGTCGAAGCACGGCGGCGCGTAGGCCGCGTCGACCTGCTTCTCACGGTCGGCGCACGCCGTCACCGACGTGCCCCAGCCGCTCGCCGCCTGCCCGGTGCCGACCTCGGCGGCCGTGCCGGCGTTGCCGGCCGACGCCTGCTCGGGGGCGCGCGACGGGACGATCGCGACCATGGCCAGGACGGCCACCACGAGCACGACGAGGGGTGCATAGCCCCAGAGGAAACGATGGTTGGCGCCTGGAAGCCGTCTGCGGTCACCGCTCATGGATCCCGAACCTTCCCCAAGTAGACCCTTCCCCATCTGAACGTGACATTAGTTACCGCGAGGTATACGCCGCACTTTACGCGCAGAATCGAGCACAGTACCGACCGGTAACCGTCCGGCGTGACATGCGTGTTCCTGGTCGCGGGGGGTCAGGTGCGGCTGCGGGCCCGCTTGGCCTCGCGGGCCCGGAACGATTGGTCGAGGGTCGTCTTGCGCACCCGGACCGACGCCGGGGTCACCTCGACGCACTCGTCGTCGGCGATGTGCTCGAGCGCCTGCTCCAGCGACAGGGCGCGGGCGGGGATGAGCTTCTCGAAGTTGTCGGCGGCGGCCGCCCGGACGTTGGTCTGCTTCTTCTCGCGGGTGGGGTTGACGTCCATGTCCTCGGGGCGGGCGTTCTCGCCGATGACCATGCCCTCGTAGACCTCGACGCCGGGCCCGACGAACAGCTGGCCCCGTTCCTGCAGGTTGAGCAGGGAGTACGAGGTGGTCATGCCGCTGCGGTCGGCCACCAGCGACCCGTTGCGCCGGGGCCGGATCGCGCCCGCCCACGGCTCCATGCCCTCGTACACGTGGTGGAGCAGAGCGGTCCCGCGGGTCTCGGTCAGCATCTCGGTGCGGAAGCCGACGAGGCCCCGGGCCGGCACGAGGTGCTCGAGCCGCACCCAACCCGTGCCGTGGTTGGTGATCTGCACCAGGCGGCCCTTGCGCAGGGCCAGGAGCTGGGTGACCACGCCGAGGTACTCCTCGGGGACGTCGACCGTCACCCGGTCGACCGGCTCGTGCAGCGTGTCGTCGATGATCCGGGTGAGGACCTGGGGCTTGCCCACGGTCAGCTCGAACCCCTCGCGCCGCATCATCTCGACCAGCACGGCCAGCTGCAGCTCGCCCCGCCCCTGCACCTCCCAGGTGTCGGGCCGCTCGGTGGGCAGCACCCGGATGCTGACGTTGCCGATCAGCTCCTGGTCGAGCCGGCTCTTGATCAGCCGGGCGGTCAGCGACGTCCCCTCCCGCCCGGACAGCGGAGCGAGGTTGACGCCGATCGTCATCGACAGGCTGGGCTCGTCGATCGTCATGACCGGCAGCGGCCGGGGGTCGTCGGGATCGGTCAGCGTCTCGCCGATCGTGATCTCGGGGATGCCGGCGATGGCCACGATCTCGCCCGGCCCCGCCTCGGCCGCGGGCACCCGGTCGAGGGCGTCGGTCACGTACAGCTCGGTGATGCGGGCGGGCTCGATGCGCCCGTCGGCACGGCACCACGCGACGCGGGCCCCCTTGCGGAGGGTGCCGCTGCGGATGCGGAGGAGGGCCAGGCGGCCGACGTACGGCGAGGCGTCGAGGTTGGTGACCAATGCCTGGAGCGGCGCCTCCGGGTCGTAGGTGGGCGCCGGGATGCGGTCGATCAGCACGTCGAACAGCGGGTCGAGCCGGGCCTCCGGGGGCAGGCCGGCGCCGTCGGCCGGCCGGTCGAGCGAGGCCCGGCCCTCGCGGGAGACGCAGTAGACGATCGGGAAGTCGAGCTGGCTGAGCTCGGCGTCGAGGTCGAGGAACAGCTCCTCGACCTCGTGGACGACCTCGGCGACCCGGGCATCGGGGCGGTCGACCTTGTTGACGACGAGGATGACCGGGAGCCGGGCTTCCAGCGCTTTGCGTAGGACGAAGCGGGTCTGGGGCAGCGGGCCCTCGCTGGCGTCCACCAGCAGGAGGACGCCGTCGACCATCGACAGCCCCCGCTCGACCTCGCCGCCGAAGTCGGCGTGGCCCGGCGTGTCGACGATGTTGATCGTCACGTCGCCGTGGCGCACCGCCGTGTTCTTGGCGAGGATCGTGATGCCCTTCTCGCGTTCGAGGTCCATCGAGTCCATGACCCGGTCGGCGACGTCCTGGTGCTCGCGGAACGCGCCGGACTGCCACAGCATCTGGTCCACGAGCGTGGTCTTGCCGTGGTCGACGTGGGCCACGATGGCCACGTTGCGCAGGTCGGCACGGGTGTGCACGGGACGGGATCCTCTGGTCGGGCGCGTTCGGGGGGACGGGACAGCCTACTGAGCGCGGGGCGCGACACGGCCCCGGGTCCGGAGGGGTCCAGACCCGGGGCCGGGGGCGCAGCGCAGGAACCGGATCAGGCCTTGGGTGTGGCCGTGGCCGTGAAGGTGTTCCCGTCGCCGGGGATGATGAGGTTCAGCGCGAACGTCAGCAGCCCGCAGTTGCGGAACTTGGGGATGCTGAACTCGCCCGTGAACGTCGAGCCGTTGACCAGGTCGACGGGCCCGCTCATCGTGAGCGTGATCGGCGTGGCGGTCTGGCACCGGTTGCCGACGAGGTTGAGGCGGTCGAGCCCCAGCGGGTTGAGGTGGGGGATCTTGATGTTGAACGACGACGTCATCGATACGTTCAGCGTCGCCAGGTTGAACGTGCCCGTCGTCGGGCCGACCGGCTCGATCGCGAACCCGACATCGGCGAGGTTGATCCCGAGGATCTTGATCGAGGTGTCGGCCGGCGGCAGGCTCAGCGTCCCGCTGACGGTGCCGGCGCCCAGGTCGGCGGACCCGACGAACGAGCCGCCGGTGACGTCCTGGGTGAGGCCCAACCCGGCGATCGTCGTGGTGGCGTCGATGCTCCAATCGATCGGCAGGATCGGGTCGGCGGCGGCCGGACCGGCGGTCGCCACGCCGCCGGCGATGCCGGCGGTGACGAGGCCGACGGCGGCGACCGTGCGAGCCAGCTTGGCTCGGATGCTCATGGGCACTCCTTGAGTCGTGGACAGCGCGGGCGAGTCCGACCGACTGTCCGGGCGCGCCGAGACGGCCCGTGCGGGCCCGTCGTCGGTGCGCCAGGAACGCCCGTCCCCTCTTCCCCGGCGGTCACATTACGGACAGCATGACAGTTGTCAAGGGTTTTCTGACGCAGTGTCAGAAACCCCGGACGGACCCGCCGGAGGGCAGTCGGTAGCCTGCGCACGTGCACACCCGCCATGCGCCGTTCGAGGGTGTCGGGGTGGCGCTCGTCACGCTGTTCGACGCCCGGGGCGGGCTCGACGAGGCGGCCACCGCGGCCCACGCGGCGCGGCTGGTCGACGAGGGTGTGCGCGGCATCGTGGTCGCCGGCTCGACGGGCGAGGCGGCGGCGCTCGACCCGGACGAGCGCGGCCGGCTGCTCGGCGCGGTGCACGACGCGGTGGGCGGCCGGGTCCCGGTGCTGGCGGGGACCGGCGCTCCCTCGGCGCGCCAGGCGGTCGCCCTGTCCCGCCGGGCCGAGCAGGACGGCGCCGACGCCCTCCTGGCCCTGTCGCCCCCGGGCGCCGAGGACCCGCGGCCGTACTACGACGCGATCGCGGTGGCGGTGGCGGTGCCGGTCCTGGCGTACCACTTCCCGACGATGTCGGCCCCGGGCATCCCGGTCGACGTGCTCGCCGAGCTGCCGGTGGCCGGCCTCAAGGACTCGACCGGCGAGCCGGCCCGCCTGGCGGTCGAGCAGGACGTCCTCGGCGACGGGCTGTACACCGGCAGCGCGGCGCTGCTGCTCCAGGCCCGGGCGATGGGTTGCAGCGGCGCGATCCTGGCCCTGGCCAACGTCGACCCGGCCGGCTGCATCCGGGCCTGGGAGGGCGACGGCACCTGTCAGCGCGAGCTGGTCAACGGCCACCGGGCCGGCGCCCTGGCCGGCATCGCCGGCCTCAAGCGGGCGCTGGCCGCCCTGCACGGCACGTCGGTGACGACCAGGATCGGGTGACACGAGCGCCGTCGCCCGGCGGCGCCGCCGATCGGAGGTCCGGTCCCATGCCGATACTCGGCCAGATGCCACAGCTCGATCCGGACGTGCAGCACCATCCGACGGTCGTCCAGCAGTTCAACAAGCGGGCCGAGGACGCCCAGCTGCGGATCGCCGACCGGATCACGCTGTTCGCCGGGTCGATGAACTTCGTCTACCTCCACGTGCTGCTGTTCGGCCTGTGGATGCTGGTGATCGAGGAGAACCCCTGGCCGACGCTGACCCTGATCGTGTCGCTGGAGGCGATCTTCCTGTCGACCTTCGTGATGATCGGCCAGAACCGCCAGGCCCAGTTCCAGCAGGCCAAGGCCGACCACGACTTCCGCGACGTCGACACCCTGCTGGTCGAGAACACCGAGCTGACCCGCCTGATCAAGGTGCTGACCGAGCAGCTCCACGAGCGCGTCGTCGGCCACGCGGGGCCGGACGCCGCGCCGGCGGGCTGATCGGGGTCAGCCGCCGAGGCGCTTCTGCAGCTCGAACTTGAGGATCTTGCCCGACGGGTTCCGCGGCAGCGCGTCGACGAGCTCGAGCTGCTCGGGGAGCTTGCGGGTGATCAGCCCCTCGTCCCGCAGGTGGGCGACCATCTCGTCGAACGTGAGCGGTTCCTCCCCCGCCGGCGTGACCACGACGGCGCACGCGCGCTCGCCGCTGTCGGGATCGGGCAGGCCGATCACCGCCACGTCCGCCACCTTCGGGTTGGTGAACAGCAGGTCCTCGACCTCCTTGGCCGAGATGTTCTCGCCCTTGCGGATGATCACGTCCTTGAGCCGGCCGGTGATCGTGAGGTTGCCCTCGGCGTCGAGCGTGCCCAGGTCGCCGGTGCGGAACCAGCCGTCCTCGTCGAACGCGTCCGCGTCGAGCGCGGGGTCGAGGTACCCCAGCGTGACCTGAGGCCCCTTCGCCCGGACCTCGCCCTCCTCGCCCGGGCCGGCCTCCTTGCCCTCGACCGTGACGATGCGCAGCGTCGTCCCCGCCACCGCCGGCCCCTCGGTCGCGGCCAGCACCGCGTCGGGGGCGTCGTGGCGGTTCATGGTCAGGATCGGCGCCTCGGTCAGCCCGTAGCCCGACACGACCCCGGCGCCGAAGGCCTCCTTGAGCTCGTAGTGGAGGCTGGGCGGCTTGGGCGCGCCCCCGCCCGGGAACGTGCGGATGTGGGGGAACAGCTTCTCGCCCTCGGGGAGCGCCTGCTGGGCCTTGAGGTACGTCTGGTGGAAGAACGTGCCCGCCCCGCCCTGGGTGATCTCCTCCCGGCGCAGCAGGTCGATCGTCGCCACCGGGTCGAACGCCTCGTCGAGCACGAAGGTCAGCCCGTAGGCCACCGCGGCGTAGGTGTAGACGCCCCCGGCGACGTGGGTGAACGGGAAGACCAGGGCGAACCTGTCGTCCTCAGCCAGGCCCAGTCGCTCGGACATCCCGATCGACGCGGCGTGCAGCGACCGGTCGCCGTGGCGGGCGCCCTTGGGCTCGGCCGTCGTCCCCGACGTGTAGTAGAGGAACCGCACCGGCACGTCGCCGGCGGCCGCCATGTCGTCGTCGGGTGGCGCAGGCAGGCCGGCCGGGTCGCCCTCGGGGAGCGAGCGGTCGGCGATCAGCACCTCGGTGCCGGTGCCGGCGGTGACCGAAGCGGCCATCGCCCGGTAGTCGAAGCCCCGCCACTCGGACGGCACGATCAGCAGGCGCGACCCCGCCTGGCGGACGATGAAGCCGACCTCGCGCTCACGGTAGATGGGCAGGATCGGGTTCTGGACGGCACCCAGCCGGCGCAGCGCCCCGAACAGGACCATCGCCTCCAGCGTCGTCGGCTGGATCCACGACACCACCGTGCCGTCGCCCACGCCCCGGGCGGCGAGGCCGGCGGCGGCGCGCTCGCAGCGGTCGCGGTACTCGCCGAACGTCATGCGCCGCCCCGACTCGTCGACCGCCATCTCGCGGTCGGGCGTGGCCTCGGCCCGGCGGACGATCAGATCCCAGATGTTGCGAGCCTGGAGCACGGCCGCCCCTCCCCCTCGTTTCTGACGACTCGTCAGAGACTAGAGCCCGAGGAGGGCGTCGAGCCCGACGGTGAGTCCCGGGCGGTCGGCCACCGCCTTGACCGCCAGCAGTACGCCGGGCATGAAGCTGTCGCGGTCGTAGCTGTCGTGGCGGATGGTGAGCGACTGCCCGGTCGTGCCGAGCAGCACCTCCTGGTGGGCGACCAGGCCCCGCAGCCGCACCGAGTGGACCGGGATGTCGGCCGGGCCCTTGGCGCCCCGGGCGCCCGGGAGGGTCAGCGTCTGCGTCGGGTCCTCGGCCCAGTCCGACGATGCCCTGGCCATGCGCTCGACCGTGAGCATCGCGGTGCCGGACGGGGCGTCGATCTTGGCGTTGTGGTGCAGCTCGATGATCTCGGCGGTCTCGAACCAGGGGGCCGCCAGCTCGGCGAACCGCATCATCAACACGGCGCCGATGGCGAAGTTGGGGGCGATCACGCAGTTGCTGCGGGTGAACGCCGCCCGCAGCCGCTCGTGGTCGTCGGGCGTGAAGCCGGTCGTCCCCACCACCGCGTGGACGCCGTGCTCCGCCGCCCAGGCGAGGTTCTCCACGCGCCGGCCAGGACCGTGAAGTCGACGACCACGTCCACGCCGACGTCGAGCAGCGCGGTGGGGTCGGGGTCGATATCGAGGTCGGGCACGTCGACCCCGGTGACCTGTCGCAGGTCGAGGCCGGAATGGTGGGGGTCGACGGCACCCACCAGCTCGAGATCGGGGTCGCCGGCGACAGCCCGGCAGACCGTGCTGCCCATCCGCCCACCGGCGCCGAGGACACCCACGCGCACCGTCATGGGCCGGCACCCTACCTGCGATAACCACGCAGGGTCGCCGGCGGGGTTGGGTAGCATCGACGGCGATGTAGCGACCACGGCCATCCGCCCCGCCCGTCCGCCGTACCCCGTCGACCCCGGGAGAGCCGTGTCCCCGCCCATCGCCACCCTCACCGCCCGCGAGTTGTCTGTCGCCGCCGGTCCGCGGCCGCTGATCGACGCCGCCGACCTCGTGCTCGCGCCCGGCGACCGCGTCGGCCTCGTCGGCCCCAACGGGTCGGGTAAGACCACCCTGCTGCGCACCCTGGCCGGCCTGCGGGCCGCCGAGGGAGGCCGCGTCGTCCTCGCGCCGCCGACCGCTACGGTCGGCTACCTGCCGCAGGAGCCGGTGCCGCGCCCCGGCGAGACGGTCCGGGCGATGCTGGCCCGGCGCACGGGGGTGGCCGCCGCGTCCGAGGCGCTGGACGAGGCCACCGCGGTCCTCGCCGAGACCCCGGAGCGGGCGGGCGTGACCGAGCGCTACGGCACCGCCCTCGACCGATGGATCGCGCTCGGCGGTTCCGACCTGGACGTACGGGCCGCGGCGGTGACCGAGGCGCTGGGCCTGCCGGCGGCCCTGCTCGACCGGACGGTGGAGGCGCTGTCCGGCGGCCAGTCGGCCCGGGCCCGGCTCGCCGCCCTGCTGCTCGCCCGGTTCGACGTGTTCCTGCTCGACGAGCCGACGAACGACCTCGACCTCGACGGCCTCGACCACCTCGAACGGTTCGTCCTCGGGCTCGACGCACCGCTCATGGTCGTGTCGCACGACCGGGCCTTCCTGGAGCGCACGATCACCGCGGTGGTCGAGCTCGACGACCATGCCCACACGCTGACCCGCTACGAGGGCGGCTGGCTGGCGTACCTCGACGAGCGGGCGCTGGCCCGGGCGCACGCCGAGCAGGACTACCGGGTCTACCAGGACAAGCGGTCGACGCTGCAGGCGAGGGCAAGGACCCAGCGCCAGTGGTCCGCCCAGGGCGTCCGGGCGGCCAAGGTTTCGGGCGAGACCGACAAGTTCATCCGCCACCGGATGGTGCAGACGTCCCAGCACGTGGCGGCCAAGGCCAAGATCACCGACCGGGCGCTGGGCCGGCTGGAGCGGGTCGACAAGCCGTGGGAGGGCTGGGACCTGCGGCTCACGATCGCCGCCACCGGCCGGGCTGGCGACGTCGTGGCGAGGCTGGCGGGCGCCGTGGTCGAGCGGGAGGCCGGCTTCGTGCTCGGCCCGGTCGACCTGGAGGTGGCGTGGGGCGACCGCCTCGCGGTGGTGGGACGCAACGGCTCGGGCAAGTCGACGCTGCTGGCGGCGATGCTCGGCCGGCTCCCGCTGGCGGCCGGGACGAGGTGGCTGGGACCGAGCGTGGTGGTCGGCGAGATCAGCCAGGGCCGCGACCTGTTCACGGAGACGCCGAGCCTGCTGGAGGGCTTCCACGCCGCGACGGGCGTGGCGGACCGGTCGGAGGCCCGCTCGGCGCTGGCCAAGTTCGGCCTGGGCCCCGACCACGTGGCCCGCCCGGCGGCGTCGCTGTCGCCGGGCGAGCGCACCCGGGCGACGCTGGCGGTCCTCCAGGTGCGGGGGGTCAACCTGCTGGTGCTCGACGAGCCCACCAACCACCTGGACCTGGAGGCGGTCGAGCAGCTGGAGCAGGCGGTCGAGGGGTTCCCGGGCACACTGGTCCTGGTGACCCACGACCGCCGCCTGCTGGATTCGGTGGGCGTCGACCGGGTGGTCGAGGTCGACGCCGGCGCGGTGCGTGAGGTCCCGGCCGCGGGTCGCTGAGGGGGGTGTCGGGCGGCCGCCCGGTCTTTTGTCCCCGGGAGCGGTCGCTATAGCGACCGCTCCCGGGGACAAAACGCGTCCGGGGTCCGTCAGAAGGCCGTCCAGGCCCAGGGACGGGCGACGTGGCCCCGCAGGCAGGCGATCCGGTGGCGCGCCTCGTCCACGGCCGCAGCGTCACGGCCGCCCTTCTCCGCGGCGAAGCACACCCAACGGAGCTCGGCGATGTCGGCCAACGTGCGGAACGCGGGCGAGTCGAGCACGTCGTCGCCGCCGTAGGCGTCAACGAAGGACCGGTACCCGCAATCGCTGATGCGGGCGAAGTCGACGCGGTCGACGGCGACCGGGACAAGATCCCAGTCGCGAGGCCCGATCCCGACGCGGTCGAGATCGAGGAGGATCGGATCTCCCGTGTCCGGGACCGCCACGTTGCCCTGCCAGGCGTCGCCGTGGATCACCGCCGCCGGCAGGCCGAGCACCCGGCTCGCCCACTCGTACTGCAGGCGTGCGAGGTCAGCCAGCAACCAGGCCCTGTCGTCGGCCGGGATCCACAGCGCATTCCCGATGCGTTCCTCCAGGTCCACGAACGGATCGAGTGGCCGGAGCACGGGCACCACCGGCACCGGAAGCCGATGGAGTGTGAGCAGTACCGTCGCCAGCTCGGCCGGCGATGCCGGCCGATGCGGCGGCAGCTCCCGCCACCACGTCACCGGCCGACCGCGAACCACGCTCGGCTGAGGCACGTCGGCCAGCGGCTCCACAGTCGCGACCCCCTCGCCTCGCAACCACCGCGCGACCTCGACGGTGTAGTCCGCCCTCGCAAGGCTGCGTCGTTCGCCGATGCGACCGACGATGCCGTCGCCAAGCCGGAACACGACGTGGGAACCGTCGCGTAGCAACTCGACGGACCTAGCTCCCAAACCGGCATCCTGGGCAGCCTCGACGGCGAGGTCCACGACCGCGGATGCCGTCACCCGTCGGCTGACTCCATCGCCAAGCCGGACAGCTCGTTCAGATGTGCCCGAACCCTCTGCCGGAGTCGGTGGACGGCAGGTACCGCGGCGCGCGGTGCAAGCGCGTCGAGCAGCGCCCCGAACTCGGCGGTCACGCGCCGCGAACGGAGGAGCATCGCTCCCTCGAGCGCGTCGTCCCCAATGTGCGCCCCCTCGTCGGGATCACCAGAGGTCACGAGCAGGCAGGCTAGGCGAAGGCGGGAGAAGGCCAGTGAACGCGGATACGCGTCGTTCTGGAGCCGCACGGCCGACTCCAATCGCGCCCTGACCTCCGCGAGATGTCCGGTGACCGTCGCCGCGGACATGAGCGCTCGACCGACACTTCCATCATGTTCCGCCCGATCGTAATACCCGAGCCATGGCGGATCGCCCGCCGGCTCTCGGAGGGCGAACCACGAGTCCCCGGCCTCGATCTCGCCCAGCGCCTCGAACGACCGACCCACCGACGCCAGGTAGCGCGCATGGCGGACGCACAGCATCGCCCGTGCCGTGGCCGGCAGCCGGTCCGAACGCACCTGGGCGAACTCGATGGCGGAGAGTGCCGCGTCAACATCACCCGCCTGCTCGTGGACCCGGGCGAGGTCTGCGAGCGTGCACGTCCGGAGTGTCCACGACCGTGCTTCGTCCGCGCAGCTCAGCGCCGACCCGAAACACCGCTCGGCCGATATGAGATCGCCGGCGTCGAACGCCGCGAACCCGACGACGCCGGCGAGGTTGCCCACCGACTCGTACAGGTCCCGGCGCACATCGGGTGCGCTATGGGCGCCGAGCAGCGCCGACGCCCACTGGAGCTGCCCGAGCCCCGCGGAGGTCACAACCTCGCCGCCAAGGGCGTTCTCCGCACCGGCCAACGAGCCTGTCACGGTGCGCACCATCTCGACATCGGTGCGGCCCACACGGGTCCTGTCCGGCGGAGTGGGCATCGGGTCCACCCCCGTGATGCCGTAGTCGGGGAGGTCAGCGAGAAGGTCCGCCGCACTGCACTGGTACAGCTGCGCGAGCCGATCGAGCGTGTCGAGCGAGGGCGGGTGACCCGAGTGCGGCCAGGTCTCCCAGTACGAGAATTGCTTGGCCGCCTTCGGTTGCCCGAACTGGAGTGCCCACTCCGCCGCGGCCTGCTCCTGGGTCCAACCCCGGGCCAGACGAAGCGCCTTGCGCGCGCTGAGCCCGGGATAGCTGGCGCGGAGCGACCGGGCGATGTCCACAGGTCGCTGGTCGCCCCGGCGACGAAGCGCGCTGGCGAACTGCGACGGCCCGGTGCTGCGCCCAGCGACCACCGTTACCGAACGTAGCACTTCCCTCACCGAGGGAAGCTCCGAACTCCGAAGTCACCTACCGCATTGGATGGTGCATCGACCACCGTGGGTCGAAGGTGTCCGCATGCACCCTGACTCGCGCTGCGGGCATCGCCTCGCCTCGCCCGACACCGGGCACCCCTGGATCGGCCCTGTCCCCCACCGGCACCACTGGCGCCGCCGACATCGCGGCCGACGCGCCTGTCCGCCGGCCGGCTGTCCGTGAAGTGTCGGCCGCGGCCCGCAGAGTCGGGCCGCGTGCCAAGCTGGGCGATGGCCCTACGCCGAATCGTGCTCGCCGGCGGCGGCGCCGCCGTGATGTCCGTCCTGCTGAGCGGGTGCCTGTGGGGCTCGCTCGGTCACGACCTGTCCAACTCGCGGCGCCAGGACCTGGAGACCGGGCTGGGCCCGGGCAACGTGGGCCAGCTGGCCGAGTCGTGGCGGGTCGACGGGTTGACCGGGGTGACCGGGACGCCGGCCGTGCGCGACAACACCGTCTACCTCGGTACGTGGGCGGGCGAGGCTCGGGCGTTCGACCTGCGCACGGGGGCGACGGTGTGGCAACGCCAGGTGGCGGCGGCGGGCACGATGATCGACGACTCGCCGCTCGTGACCGACGACCTGGTGTACCTCGGCGACGCCCGAGGCCGGCTGCATGCGCTCGACCGGGCGACCGGCGCCGAGGTGTGGAACGTCGCCCTCGACACCCACCCCAACACCCGGATCTTCTCGTCGCCCGTCCTGGCCCCGGCGCCCCCCACGGGCGGCGGCGACGTGCTGATCATCGGCGTGGCGTCGGTCGAGCTCGCCCTGAGCAAGCCGGACTACACGTTCCGGGGCTCGGTGGTCGGCCTCGACCCGGCGACGGGCGCGTTGCGCTGGCGGCTGCCGGTCAGCGCGGGGGCCGACGGCGCGGGCTCGTCGGTGTGGTCTAGCGCGGCGGTCGACCCGGCGCGGGGGCTGGCCTACATCGGCACCGGCCAGGCGTACGAGGCGCCGGCGGGGGCGCTGTCCGACTCGCTGCTGGCCATCCGCTACGGCACCGGTGAGCTGGCCTGGTCCCGCCAGTTCACGGCCAACGACGTCTACACGATCTTCGCCCCGCCGCCCAAGGGGCCGGACGCCGACATCGGCGCGTCGCCGAACCTGTTCCGGGCGGGCGGCCGCGACCTAGTCGGCGTGGGCGACAAGGCGGGCGTCTACGCGGTGTTCGACCGGGAGACGGGCGCGACCGTGTGGGCCCGCCAGTTGACGCCGGGCAGCTCGCTGGGCGGCGTGATGGTGGTAGCGGCATACGACCAGACGGCGGGCGCCAACGGCGTGATCTACGTGGCGTCCAACACGATGAACCCGGCGGCCCTCGCCAGCCCGCCCGACCCGAGCCACCGGTCCACGACATTCGCGCTCGACGCGGCGACGGGCGCGGTGCTGTGGCAGCGCGAGATGCCGGGCGCAACCTTCGGCGCGCTGGCGGTGGCTAACGGGGTCGTCTACCAGCCCACGGTGCCGGGTGTGCTGTACGCGCTCGACGGCGTGGACGGCGACGTCCTGTGGTCCGTGGAGCCCGGCGGCGACATGGGCGCGGGCGTGAGCATCGCGAGCGGTCACGTGCTGGCACCCCACGGGTTCTGGTTCCTGACCGCCCCACCCAACCCACTCGGTGGGGTGGTGTCCTACACCGTCCCGTAGGACCCATCACGTTTTCTACGCGGAACTGGTCGCCATGGCGACCAGTTCCGCGTAGAAAAGCGGGGCGAGTGCGTCAGCCCAGGTCGGCGTCGGCCACGTGGCCGACGACCGCCAGCGCCCGCGGGCTGCCGAAGACCCGGGCCGATACCGCGGCCGCGTCCTCGGTCGTGACCTCCCGGATGCGGGACAGCTGGTCGTCGACCGTGACGATCTCGTCGCGTGCCATCAGGCTGCGGGCCAGGCGGGCCATGCGGGAGCCCGAGTCCTCCAGGCCGAGCACCAGCGAGCCCTCGATGTAGCCCTTGGCCACGTCCAGCTCGGCCTCGGTGATGCCCGACGCCACCAGCTTGCCGACCTCGTCGTCGATGACCGCCAGCAGCTCGGCCACGCGGGACGGGGCCGTGCCGGCGTAGATGCCCGCGCAGCCGGCGTCGTCGTACGAGGACGCCCACGAGTAGACCGAGTAGCAGAGGCCCCGCTGCTCGCGGACCTCCTGGAACAGGCGGCTCGACATGCCGCCGCCCAGCACCTGGTTGGCCACCATCAGCGCGTACCGCTCGTCGTCGTTGTGGTCGACCGCCCGCCAGCCCAGCGCCACGTGGGCCTGCTCGGTCGGGTCGTCGAGCACCGCACGGGGCAGCACGTCCGGGGCCGGCCGCTCCCGGACCGGGCGGTCGCCCCCGGACAGCCCGCCCAGCGAGGCCGCGAAGGCGTCGACGACGCGCTCGTGGGTCAGGTCGCCGGCCGCGACGACCACCAGGTTCCTCGGGCGGTACCAGTGGGTGAAGAACTCGGCAATCTGGTCCCTCGTGGCCGCCTCGACGGTCTCGTGGGTGCCGAGCACCTCCCGGCCCAGCGGGTGGCCCGGGAACAACGCCTCGGCCAGCAGCGTGTGCACGTGGTCCTCGGGCACGTCGAGGTTCATCAGGATCTCTTCGAGGATCACGTGCCGCTCGGCCTCGAACTCCGACGGCCGGAACGCCGGGTCGGTCAGGACGTCGCCGAGGATGTCCAGGCCGAGGTCGATCCGGGCGGCCGGCAGCCGCGTGTAGTACGCGGTGTGCTCGCGGTTGGTGAAGGCGTTCATCTCGCCGCCCACCGCGTCGATCACCTCGGCGATCTGGCGGGCCGAGCGCGCCGTCGTGCCCTTGAACACCAGGTGCTCCAGGAAGTGCGACGCGCCGGCCAGCGCCTCGGGCTCGTCCCGCCCGCCGACGCCGACCCACACGCCGAGGGAGACCGACCTCGCCTCGGGCATCCGCTCGGTGACGATGCGGATGCCGTTGGCCAGGCGGGTCTCGTGGATGTCCTCGGCGAGGTCGGCGGCGTCGGTCATGGGCGGCGGCTCCGGACCGGCCTCAGCGGCGCTGACGCCGCCGGCCACCCCGGTCGCCGCGGTCGCCGCGGCCCCGGTCGCCCCGGTCGCCCCGGCCGTCGGACACGCCGGCGGTGGCGGGGCCGAGGTCGCCCAGGTCGCCGCGGAGCTCGGCGTCGAAGGCGTCCTCGAAGCTCACCGTCTCACTGGCCGAGCTGCCCTCGGACGCCCGGCCGCCGTTGCCGCCGCCGGAGCGGTGCTCGGGAGCGGACGCCAGGCTGAGCGACACCTTGCCGCTGGGGTCGACGTCGTCGACCCGGACCTCGACCTCGTCGCCGAGGTCGAGCACGTCCTCGACACGGTCGATGCGCTTGCCGCCACCGATCTTGGAGATGTGGAGCAGGCCGTCGCGGCCGGGGAGGATGTTGACGAAGGCGCCGAACTTGGTGATGTTGACGACCCGGCCCGGATAGACCTGGCCGACCTCGGCCGTCGGCGGGTTGAGGATCAGCTGGATCTGGCGCTTGGCCTCTTCGACCGCACCCCTGTCGCTCGAGCCGATCGACACCCGGCCCACCATGCCGTCGTCGTCGACGCTGACGTCGGCGCCGGTCTCGGTGGTGATGGCGTTGATGACCTTGCCCTTGGGCCCGATGACCTCGCCGATCTTGTCGATCGGGATCTCGAAGCTGACGATCTTCGGCGCGGTCTCGCCGACCTCCGGGCGGGGCTCGGCGATGGCGCCGGCCATGACCTCCAGGATCTGCACCCGGGCCTCGTAGGCCTGCTGCAGCGCCTTGGCCAGGACGTCGGCCGGCAGGCCGTCGATCTTGGTGTCGAGCTGGAGGGCGGTGACGAAGTCGGCGGTGCCGGCGACCTTGAAGTCCATGTCGCCGAACGCGTCCTCGGCCCCGAGGATGTCGGTCAGGCTCGTGTACTCGCCCTCGGCGAACACGAGGCCCATGGCGATGCCGGCCACGGGCGCCTTGATCGGCACGCCCGCGTCCATCAGCGACAGCGTCGAGGCGCACACCGACGCCATCGACGTCGAGCCGTTGGACGCCAGCACCTCGGAAACCAGCCGCAGCACGTAGGGGAACTCGTCGGTCGGCGGAACGACCGGCAGCAGGGCCCGCTCGGCCAGGAGGCCGTGGCCGATCTCGCGGCGCTTGGGGCTGCCGACCCGCCCGGTCTCGCCGTTGGCGTGGGGCGGCATGTTGTAGTGGTGCATGTACCGCTTGCGGTCGCGGTTGCCCAGGTTGTCGAGGATCTGGTCGGTCTTGGGCATGCCCAGGGTGGCCACGGTCATCACCTGGGTCTCGCCCCGCTGGAACAGGCCCGAGCCGTGGGCGGTGGGCAGCACGGCGACCTCGGCCGAGAGCGGCCGGATGTCGCGGGGGCCGCGGCCGTCGATGCGGAGGCCCTCGGTCACGATGTTGCGGCGGACGGTCTTCTTGAGCAGCGCCCGGGCCGCGTTGTTGATCTCGGACTGGCGCTCGGGGAACTCGGGCAGGAGCTCCTCGATGATCGCCCTGGCGGCGTCGCCCTGGGCGTGCTCGCGGTCGGCCTTGACCGTGATGCGGGACACCTCGGCCAGGCGGGCGGCGCCGACCTCGTCGACGCGGGCGGCGACGTCGTCGCCGTAGTCGACCTGCGGCTCCCACTCGAGCGGCACGATGAGGTCGGCGTTCTTGGCCGCGTCGACCAGCTGGAGCTGGGCCTCGATCGACTCGCGGATCCAGGTCTTGGCCGCCTCCAGGCCCCCGGCGATGACCTCTTCGGTCACGTACGGGGTGCCCTCCTCGTAGAGCTTCCAGGCGGTCTCGGTGCCGCCGGCCTCGACCATCATGATGGCGATGTCGCCGTCGTCCAGCTGGCGGCCGGCGACCACGAGCTCGAACGTCGAGTCCTCGCCCTGGGCGTAAGTGGGGTGCGGGACCCAGCGGCCCTCGGACGACCAGGCGATGCGCACGGCGCCGATCGGGCCCTCGAACGGCATGCCCGACAGCATCAGCGCCGCCGAGGCGCCGTTGATCGCCAGCACGTCGTAGGGGTTCTCCTGGTCGACGGCGACGACGGTCACGACGACCTGGGTCTCGTTGCGGTAGCCGTCGGCGAAGCTCGGCCGCAGCGGGCGGTCGATGAGGCGGCACGTGAGGATGGCCAGGTCGGTCGGCCGACCCTCCCGGCGGAAGAAGCTGCCGGGGATGCGCCCGGCGGCGTACATCCGCTCCTCGACGTCGACCGTCAGCGGGAAGAAGTCGATGCCCTCGCGGATGTTGCGGTCGCCGTTGGCGGTGACCAGCACCTCGGTCTTGCCGAGGCGGGCCAGGACCGCGCCCTGGCTCTGGAACGCGAGCTTGCCTGTCTCGAAGCTCAGTGTGGCGTCGGTGCCGGAGATCGGCGTCGACACGGCGATGGGATCAGCCATCGTTGCTCTCCTTTCGGCGGATCGTCCGCCGGATCGGGCAGCGGGGCCAGTTCCCAGTCGGCGCCCTCCGCACGTTGCGGCCGGTGGCGACTGGCAGCTGACCTGCTCACTGCCAAGTTGTGTGGTGCCGCACGCCCTCCTTGGCGGCGGCCCGGGTACCAGTATGCGACAGAGCGGCCCCGGAGGGCCGCTCTGTGCGATCCCGTCAGCGGCGGATGCCGCTGCGGAGTCCGTGCCGGGCAGTGATGGCCCGGTAGCGTTCGACGTCGTTCGACATGACGTAGGCCAGCAGCCGACGCCTGCGCCCCACCAGCATCAGCAGACCGCGGCGGGTGTGGTGGTCCTTGCGGTGCTTGGACAGGTGCTCGTTGAGGTGGTTGATGCGTGCGGTGAGCAGCGCGATCTGTACCTCGGGCGAGCCCGTGTCGCCGTCGTGGAGCTTGTGCTCGTCGATGATGGCGGCCTTGGCCGCGTCGATCTTGTCGGACACGCGTGGTTCTTTCGTTCGGGTGACTGTTTACCCTGCTCCATGACCGGTTCGGCGTGGGAGCGCCGAGGGCGGCGGTCCGCCGCAGGCGGACGTTCACCGTCCTGGCACCAGGTCCAGAGCGTTGGACAAGGCTACCAGTGCTTCAGGCCGGCTGCGACACCGTCCAGCTGTAGCGGGCCCGGTGGTGGCGCTGGGAGCCAGTGCGCAGCTCGACCGGCGGGGTGAGGCGCCGCACCCACGCGTGGGGCCCGAGGAACGCCGACTCGACCTGGTCGGGCGTCGCATTGGGCAGCAGGCCGGCCGCCCCCAGGGCCGCCGCCCGCACCCGGGCCAGTGGGCCGTCGAGCAGCTCGGCGATGATCGCCGGCAGCGTCTCGGGGTCCTTCAGCACCCACGAGTGGGTGCCGCCCTTGACCGTGACCAGCGTGCCCGACGACCGGCGGGCGGCGTCGACGGCGGTCGGGTACGGCACGGGCAGGTCGCGGTCGCCGTGGATGACCACCACCGGGATGCGGGCCTCGCCCAACGCCTCCAGCATCTCCCGGCTGCGGCTGGAGCGCATCATCGATATGGCCGGCCCCAGCATCCGCCAGGGCCGCCGGGCGTGGCCCACCAGCACGGGCCCGACCAGCCGGCCCAGCTTGGCCGCCTGGGCCGGGTTGCGCAGCACCGGCAGCGTCGAGAGCGTGTCGGCGACGAGCAGCGCGGCGAGGCCGAGCATCACGGGCGGGACGAAGCGCGACACGCGGATGAGCCGGTCCCAGCACTCCCCCACCACGGCGTCGATGAGCACGACCGCGATCGCCCGGTCGGGCTCGGCCGCCGCCAGCTGGGTGACCAGCCGGCCGCCCATCGAGTGGCCGGCGAACACCGCCCGGCGCACGCCCAGCTCGTCGAGCACCCGACCGAGCAGGTCGGCGTAGGCGGCCAGATCGTCGCCGCCGGTGGGCAGGCCCTGGGTGGCGCCGTGCCCGGCGACGTCGATCGCGATGACCTTGAACCCCATCGCCACCAGGCGCGACAGCGTCTGGGCGTAGAGGATGCCCTCGGCGGTGAACCCGTGGACCAGCACGATCGGCAGGCCGCGGCCGCACACCGCCACCCCGACCCGGTGTTCGTCGTCGAGCATGATCTCGTGGCGGGCCAGCCGGGGCACGGCCACCAACTGGCCGGTCTCGGGCTCGTGGCCCTCGGGCCCGACGATCGGGTCGGGCCGGGCGCCGAGCAGCGGGTCGGCGAACAGGCGGGCGCCCGCGGGCACGGACGGCCCGCGACCCGAGGGGTCGTCGGCCTCCGGCAAGGGGATGACCGAGGCCAGGTCGTCGTCGTCGTGCAGCACCATCTGCCCTTAGGTTGCTCCGCCGCCTGTCGTCGGGAACGGATGGTCCACACAACGATAAGCCGCGTCACCCGGGCGTCTCCGGGTCGGTCAGGCGTCAGTTGCGTGACAACAGGCGACGGGTGTCGTCACAGTCGCGCCCGATCTGCTCGATCAGTGCGTCCACCGACTCGAAGCGGGCTTCCCCGCGCAGCCGGGCCACGAACCGTACCTTGACCCGTTCGCCGTACAGGTCGCCCGAGAAGTCGAGCACGTGGGCCTCCAGCAGGCTGGCGTGTGCCTCGGCGTAGAACGTCGGGCGCCGACCCAGCGAGATCGCCGCCTGGTGGACCGAACCGTCCGGGCGCTCGAACCAACCGGCGTAGATGCCGTCGGCGGGCAGCAGGATGTCGCCGGGCACCGACACGTTGGCGGTGGGGAACCCCAGCTCGCGGCCCCGCTCGTCGCCCCGGGCCACGATGCCCCGGATCTCGTGGGGCCGGCCGAGGAGGGCGTTGGCCTGGGCCAGGTCGCCGGCCACCAGGGCGTGGCGGATGCGGGTCGACGACACCCGGTCGGCGTCGGCGGCCGGCTTGCCGTCGGCATCGACCAGGTCGAGGCCGTCGACGTCGAAGCCCAGGTCGGCCCCCATCGCCCGCAGCAGGGCGACGTTGCCCTCGCGCCCGTGCCCGAAGTGGAAGTCCTCGCCCACCACCACCGTCCGGGCCTCCAGGCACGCGACAAGCACCTCGCGGACGAAGTCGGCCGCGGTCTCGCGACTGCGGGCCTCGTCGAAGGTGACCACCACGCAGTAGTCGACGCCGGTGTCCGCCAGCAGCTCCAGCTTCTGGTCGAGGTCGGTGAGCAGGCGCGGGGCGGACTCCGGCCGCACGACCGCGGCCGGGTGGCGGTCGAAGGTGACGACCGCGGTCGCCAGCCCCCGGTCGTCGGCGCGCCGCCGCACCTCGGCGATGACGGCACGGTGCCCCAGGTGGACGCCGTCGTAGGCGCCGATGGTCACCGCCGTGCCCTCGGGGGGACGTGGGCAGGCGGACAGGTCGCGGAGCACCTCCATCGGGCGGGGAGCGTACCGGCCGCGCCCCACAGCCCCGGTCAGGTAATCGTCGCGAGGGCGGCGGCCAGGTCGGCGACGAGGTCGGCGGCGGTCTCGATGCCGACCGACAGCCGCACGAGCGCCGGGGTCG
Source organism: uncultured Acidimicrobiales bacterium (assembly GCA_963739835.1). Lineage (GTDB taxonomy): Bacteria > Actinomycetota > Acidimicrobiia > Acidimicrobiales > VFJN01 > ZC4RG19. The sequence goes on along the minus strand of CAVUBW010000024.1, from coordinate 115,886 downwards.
ACCGCGAGCGGCGAGCCGGCGGCCGACGCGTGGGTCATCCGCGCCGGGTGCTCGATCAGCGACTCGACCGCGCCGAGCGACTCGGCCAGCGTGAACAGCTCGGTGCGAGCGCGACGACCGCGAGCGCGGCGTCCTCGCCGCCGGCGGCGATGAACGACACCATGCCGCCGAAGTCGCGCATCTGGCGCTGCGGCCACGTCGTGGCCGGGGTGGTCGGGCAGCCCGGGTACAGCACCCGGTCGACGGCCGGGTGGCCGTCGAGCAGCTCGACGACCGCCCGGGCGTTCTCGCAGTGGCGGTCCATGCGCACGGCGAGCGTCTTGACGCCCGCGCAGCACGAGGTAGCAGTCGAACGGCGACGGGCACCGCGCCGGCCGCGTTCTGCATGAAGCGCGAGCCGCTCGGCCGAGCTCGTCGTCGTCGCAGCGCCACGAAGCCGCCGACGACGTCGGAGTGGCCGCCGAGGTACTTCGTGGTCGAGTGCACGACGATGTCGGCGCCGAGCGCGAGCGGCTGCTGGAGGTACGGCGTGGCGAACGTGTTGTCGACGACGACGCGGCGCCCCGCGGTCGTGGGCGACCTCGGCGACCGCCGCGATGTCGACGATCGTGAGCAGCGGGTTGGTCGGCGTCTCGACCCACACGACGGCCGCGCCGTCGGGCCAGCCGCGGTCGAGCGCGTCGAGGTCGGTGAGGTCGACGGCCGACCACGCGATGCCCGAGCGGCGCCGAACACCTTGGCGATCAGCCGGAACGTGCCGCCGTAGGCGTCGTTGCCGAGCACGATGCCGTGCGCCGGGCGCGAGCAGGCGCAGGACCGCGTCCTCGGCGGCCATGCCCGCTCGCGAACGCGAGGCCGTGGCGCGGCGCCCTCGAGCGAGGCGAGGCACGCCTCGAGCGCGGCCCGGGTCGGGTTGCCGGTGCGGCGAGTACTCGAAGCCCCGGTGCTCGCCCGACCGCCGTCCTGGGCGAACGTGGTCGACAGCGCAGATCGGCGGGACCACCGCGCCGGTGGCCGGGTCGGGCGTCCTGGCCGGCGTGGATCGGCCCGGGTCTCGAACCCGTCGGCTCGGGTCGCTCACGTCACGCACGCTCGGCCAGCCGACGAGGAAGCGCAGCACGTCGGTGCGGGTGAGCACGCCGACGGGGTCGGCCGCCGGCGAGCACGAGCAGCGCCGGCGCCCGGTCGAGCAGCTCGACCGCCAGCGCGACCGGTCTGGCCGATGCCGATCGTCGGCAGCGCGGGCCCCATCACCTTCTCGACCGGCGCGTCGAGCACGCCCGGGTCGCGGAACGCCTGGTCCATCAGCGCGAGCTCGTCGACGAGCCGCCGACGACCTCGGCCGCGGCGAGCGGCGGCTCGTTCTTGGCGCACCGGCAGCTGGCGACACGCCGTGGCTCCGCATCAGGTCGATCGGCCTCGGCGCACGGTGCTCGTCGGGGTGCACGTAGACGCAGCGGCGGCGATCGACGCCGCCGCGGGCGTCGAGCACGTCGGCGACGGCGCTGGTCGCCTCCCGCGCAGGAAGCCGAAGTTGGCCATCCACTCGTCGTTGAAGATCTCGCGACAGGTAGCCGCGGCCGGAGTCGGGGAGCGAGCACGACGACGAGGTCGTCGGGGCCGAGCGTCGCGGCCGACGGCGAGCGCGGCGGCACCGCCGTGCCGCCCGACCCGCCGATGAGCAGGCCCTCCTCGCGGGTGACGCGGCGGGCCGTGAGGAAGCTCTCCTCGTCGCTGACCGGCGATGACCTGGTCGACGAGCGAGCGGGTCGTAGGTCGGCGGGCCAGAAGTCCTCGCCGACGCCCTCGACGAGGTACGGGCCGCCCGGTGCCGCCGGAGTAGACCGAGCCCTCCGGGATCGGCGCCGATGATCTGCACGTCCGGGTTCTGCGCCTTGAGGTAGCGGCCGACGCCGGTGATCGTGCCGCCGGTGCCGACGCCGGCGACGAAGTGGGTGATGCGGCCGGCGGTCTGCCGCCAGATCTCGGGACCGGTCGTCTGCTCGTGCGCGAGCGGGGTTCGTGCGGGTTGGGGTACTGGTTCGGGCCGGAACGCGCCCGGCGTCTCGCGCGCGAGCCGCTCGGCGACGGAGTAGTAGCGAGTCGGGGTCGCTCGGGCGGGACCGCGGTCGGGCAGACGACCACCTCGGCGCCGTAGGCCCGCAGCAGCGCGACCTTCTCGGGCGCCATCTTGTCGGTCATCACGAAGATGCAGCGGTAGCCGCGCTGCGCGGCGACGATGGCGAGCCCGACGCCGGTGTTGCCCGACGTCGGCTCGACGATCGTGCCGCCGGGCTGCAGCAGGCCGTCGCGCTCGGCCGCGTCGATCATCGCGAGCGCCGGCCGGTCCTTGACGCTGCCGCCGGGGTTGAGCATCTCGAGCTTGGCGACGATCGTGGCCGCCAAGCCCCCGGTGACCCGGTTGAGCCGGACGAGTGGCGTGCGGCCGATCAGCTCGATCAACGAGTCGGCGATCTCGGGCTCGGCGGGGAACTCCTCGCTCACTGGTGCACCCTTCGGGGTGCACGCAGTGAGCGATCGGCACTTCGTGCCGAGGAATGCACTGTGCTGATGATTCGCTCGCTGCGCTCGCTCATGATGCGCCTCCTCGTCGAAGCGGAGCGTGCAGGAGGACCCTACCCAGCCCCGGCGGCGTAGGGTCCCGGGATGGCCCCCGACCCCTTCGCCCCCGCCACCCTCGGGCCGGTCACGCTGCGCAACCGGATCGTGAAGGCGGCCACCTTCGAGGGCCTGACCCGCGAGCACGTGGTCGACGACCGGCTGATCGAGTTCCACTGCCGGGTGGCCGCGGGCGGCGTCGGCATGACCACGGTCGCCTACTGCGCGGTCTCGCCCGACGGCTGCGGCACCCCGAACGAGATGATCGTGACGCCGGAGGCCGTGCCCGGGCTGGCGCGGCTGGCCGACGCCGTGCACGCCGAGGGTGCCGCCGTCTCGGCCCAGATCGGCCACGCCGGGGCCGTCGCCGCCGGCACCGGGGCCCGGGCTGTGTCGCCGTCGCCGGTGTTCAGCCCGCTGGCGATGCGCCGGACCCGGGCCGTGAGCGTGGACGAGATCGCCCGCATCACGGCCGACTTCGCCCGGGCGGCGACGCTGGTGGCCGACGCCGGGTTCGACGCGGTCGAGATCCACCTCGGCCACGGCTACCTGCCCAGCGAGTTCCTGAGCCCCCGGCTGAACCGCCGCAAGGACGGCTGGGGCGGCTCGCTCGAGAACCGGGCCCGCTTCCCCCGCGCGATCGCCGCCGCGGTGCGGGAGGCGGTGGCCGACCGGCTGGCCGTGCTGGCCAAGCTGAACATGGCCGACGGCGTGCCGGGCGGGCTGTGGCTCGACGAGAGCGTCGAGGTCGCCCGGATGCTCGAGGCCGACGGCAGCCTCGACGCCCTCGAGCTGACCGGCGGCAGCTCGCTCCAGAACCCGATGTACCTGTTCCGGGGCGAGGCGCCGATCGCCGAGATGGCGCGGGCGATCCCCAAGGCGGTGCGCCCGGTGTTCCGGCTGGTCGGGTCGCGGTTCCTGCGCGAGTACCCCTTCGAGGAGGCGTACTTCCTGCCCTACGCCCGGCAGTTCCGCGCGGCGCTGGCCATGCCGCTGATCCTGCTCGGCGGGATCAACCGGCTCGACACGGTCCGCGCCGCGCTGGCCGAGGGGTTCGAGTTCGTCGCGATCGGGCGGGCGCTGCTGCGCGAGCCCGACCTGGTCTCCCGGTGGCAGCGGGGCGCCACCCAGGAGTCGCTGTGCATCCACTGCAACAAGTGCATGCCGACGATCTACCGGGGCACGCGCTGCGTGCTGATCGACGTCTGATCAGCCGGCGAGCACGACGCCGGGCTTGACGGTCGCGCCCCGGTGGGGCTCGTACACCGCCAGCAGCCGGCGCTCGCCGTCGACCACCGCCCACGGCCCCGCGCTCTCGGCGTCGATGCCCAGGTCGGTCCGCTCGAGGACCCGGCCGTGGGCCACCAGTGCCGCCACCTCGGCACCGACCTCGACCCGGGGCCGGCCCCGGAGCGCCTCGGCCGGCGGCAGCAGCCGCTCGGGCGCAAGGTCGGCGAGCGGGAGGGCCTCCTCGATCGGGAACGGCCCCACGGCCAGGCGCCGCAGGTGGCGCAGGTGGGCGCCGCCGCCCAGCGCCACGCCGAGGTCGGCCGCCAGCGAGCGGACGTACGTGCCCGCCGAGCACGTGACGTCGATCGGGTACACCCCGGCGGCGGTCGGCTCCCCCACCACGAACTCGTCCACCCGGACCGGCACCGCCTCGCGCTCGACCTCGACGCCCGCCCGGGCCAGCTCGTGCAGCCGGCGGCCGTCGACCTTCTTGGCCGACACCATCGGCGGCACCTGGTCGATCGGGCCGGTCAGCGTCGCCGCGGCCCGGCGGACCGCCGCCACGTCGACGCCGGCCATGTCCCACGTGCCGGTGACCTCGCCGGACGCATCCAGCGTGGTCGTCGCCACGCCGAGCACGACCTCGCCGGTGTAGCGCTTGTCCATGCCCGACAGGTAGGTCAGCAGCCGGGTCGCCCGGCCCACCCCCAGCACGAGCACGCCGGTGGCGTCGGGATCGAGCGTGCCCGAGTGCCCGACACGACGGGTGCCGAGCAGCCCCCGGGCCTTGGCCACGACGTCGTGCGAGGTCCAGCCGGCCGGCTTGTCGACGACGGCGACGCCGTCCGGGCCGCCCGCCGGGCCGCGCCGGCCCACTAGCCGTCCTCGTCGTCCGGCGCGTCGGGTATGTCGATGTCGCGCAGGATGCTCTCGACGCGGGCGGCCTGGGGGATCACGACGTCGGGGCGGAATGCCAGCTCCGGCGTCCGCTTGAGCCGGGCCTGGCGGCCGACCGCCGTGCGCAGCCGGCCCCGGTGCTGATCGAGGGCGGACTCCAGGTCAGCCTGGCCGTCGGGGTCGGACAGGCTCGAGTACCAGACCACGGCGTGGCGCAGGTCGGGCTCGACTTCGACCGCCATCACCGTGAACAGCCCGAGCCGGTCGTCGTCGAGGCGCTCGATCTCCTCGGCGACGATCTCGTGGACGAGGTGGTTCAGCCGCGCGGTGCGCGGGAAGTCGCGGGCGGTGCCGCCGGTGCGTCTCGTCATCTCAGCTCCTCCTCGTCCTGTTCCAGCCACAGCCGGTCGATGCGGAGTACCTCGACCTCCGGGAACGACCACACGAACTGCTCCACGTGGTCGAGGATCTCGCCGAGGTGCGACGGCGTCGAGGCCACGGCGGCCACGCCCAGCGTCGCCCGGTGCCAGGCGTCGTGGTGGGCGATCTCCGCGACCGACACCCGGTGCCGCTTGTACAGCCCCTCGATGACCGGCCGGATGGCCGCCCGCTTCGCCTTCAGCGACCGGCACCCGCGGAGGTACAGCTCGATGCGAATAGCCGCCGCGTGCACCGTGCCAGGCTATTGCGGGTTGCTCAGGTTCGGGGGATCTCCCGCTCCTCGTAGGTCTCGATGATGTCGCCCTGGTGCAGGTCCTGGAAGTCGGACAGGCCGATGCCGCACTCGAAGCCGGACTGCGACCTCGCGGACGTCGTCCTTGAACCGCTTGAGCGAGGTGATCGCGCCCTTCCAGATGATCGTGCTGTCCCGCAGGAACCGCACCCGCGAGCCGCGGGTGATGGTGCCGTTGGTGACGTAGCAGCCGGCGACCTTGCCGACCCGGGGCACCGAGAACGTCTCGCGCACCTCGGCCTCGCCCGTGACCACCTCTTCGTACTCGGGCTGCAGCAGGCCGACGAGGGCGTTCTCGATGTCCTCGAGCACCTGGTAGATGATCTCGTAGGTCCGGATCTCGACGTCCTCGGCCGCGGCCAGCTCGCGGGAGCCGCGGTCGGGCCGCACGTTGAAGCCGATGATCGTGGCGTTGGAGGCGGCGGCGAGCTGCACGTCGCTCCTGGTGATCCCGCCGACGCCCCGCTGGACGAACGACAGCTTCACGTCCTCGCGCTCCAGCTTGCGGAGCGCCTCGGTGAGCGCCTCGAGCGAGCCGGTCACGTCGGCCTTGAGCACGAGGTTGAGGGTGGCGACCTCGCCCTGCTGGATCTGCTGGAAGATGTCCTCGAGCTTGGCGCCGCCGCTGGTCACGGCCGCCTCGCGGCCGAGGCTGGCGACCCGCTGCCAGTGCTCGCGGGTCTGGGCCGCGGTGCGGGCCAGCTTCTCGTCGGGGGCGATGACGAACTGGTCGCCCGCGTCGGCGACCTCGTTGAGGCCGAGCACCTGGACCGGCGTCGACGGGCCGGCCTCGCGCACCGACTCGCCGTGGTCGTCGATGAGCGCCCGGACGCGGCCCCACGCGGCGCCGGCGACGAGCGGGTCGCCGACCCGGAGCGTGCCCCGCTGGACCAGCACCGACGCCACCGGGCCCCGGCCGGCGTCGAGGTTGGCCTCGAGCACGACGCCCGCGGCCCGCCCGTCGGGGCTGGCGGCGATCGGCGGGTCCTGCACGTCGGCGACGAGCAGCAGGGTCTCCAGCAGCACGTCGAGGCCGAGGGACTGCAGCGCGGAGACCGGGACCATCTCGGTGTCGCCGCCCCAGTCGCTGGGGATCAGGCCATGGTCGGACAGCTGCTGCTTGACCCGGTCGATGTTGGCCTGCTCGCGGTCGATCTTGTTGATCGCGACCACGATCGGCACGCCGGCGGCCTTGGCGTGGTTGATCGCCTCGACCGTCTGCGGCATGACGCCGTCGTCGGCCGCCACGACCAGGATCACGATGTCGGTGACCTCGGCACCGCGGGCCCGCATGGCGGTGAACGCCTCGTGGCCGGGGGTGTCGATGAAGGTGATGAGGCGACCGTTCTGCTCGGTCTGGTAGGCGCCGATGTGCTGGGTGATGCCGCCGGCCTCGCCCTCGACCACGTTCGCGTTGCGGATGCGGTCGAGCAGCTTGGTCTTGCCGTGGTCGACGTGGCCCATGACCGTGACGACCGGCGGGCGCGGCTCGTCGTCGCCGTCGCCGGCCTCGTCGAACAGCTCCTCGAACCCGAGCTGGCGCTGGAGCTCGACCTCCTGCTCCTCGCCGGGGTCGACGAGGCGGATGTCGGCGCCGATCTCGGCGGCGAACAGCTCGATCATGTCGTCGGTCAGCGACTGCGTGGCCGTGACCATCTCGCCCTGCTGCATGAGGAAGCGGACGACGTCGGCGGCCGTGCGGTTGAGCTTGGGGCCGAGGTCCTGGGGCGTCGAGGCTCGCTCGACCACGATCGTCCCCTCGGGGACCGGGGCGGACGCCGGCGTGTAGCTCGGCGCCTCCATGGGCTGGAGCTCCTCGCGGGAACGGCGCCGCCGTCCCCGGCGACGCGGCGGGCGCTGCTGGGGGCCGCCGCGGAGCCACCACCCGGACGGCCGCCGCCGGGCGTGCCGGCCAGGCCGGTCGAGGGACCGCCACCGAAGCCGGAACCACCACCGGGGCGGCCACCGCCGCCGAAGCCGCCGCCGGGGCGGCCACCGCCGCCACCGGGGCCGCTCGGGCCGCCACCGCCGGGACCGCCGCCGGGGCGGCCGCGGCCAGGAGGCCCGTTGGGACGACCGGCGCCGCCGCGCTCGGGCGCGGGGCCGCGCCCACCCATGCCGGGGGGCGGCGGGATCGGCTTGCCGGAGCCCGAGGTCGGGGGGCCCGGGGGCGGCGGGATCGGCTTGCCCGACGACGAGGTCGGCGAGGCACCGGCCCGGGAGGTGGGCGGCGGCGCGGTCGGGCGCGGCGGCCCGCCGGGGGGCGGAGCCGTGGGCCGGGCCGTCCGGCCGCCATCGCCGGCCGGACGGCCGGGCGGCGGCGCGGTCGGGCGGGGCGGTCGCGGGGCCCGCGGGCGCGGGCGCACGCCCGGTCACGGCGGGCCCGGACGCGGCGGCCGCGGGCCGACTCAGGGCTTCGTCTTCCCGGCGCGGCGGTCGGGGCGGGTGCTCGCTGCCCGAGGACGTGACCAGACGGCCCGGGGGCGGGGGCGGCGCGGTCGGCCGACCCGCGGTCGGGCGCGGCGGCGCCGCGGGCGGCGAGGACGGGCGCGGGTTCCAGCCCTCGGACCGGGCGGGGGACCCGGACCCGCCGGCGGGCGGTGCCGCCGGTGCGGGCGGCCGAGGTGAGTCCGGGGCGGAGTCGGGGGCCGGGCCGCGGGCGGCGGGGACCTCGGGCACCGGTGCGGGGGCGGGGGCCGGCGCCGGGGCGCTCGGCCGGGCGTCGGCCGCAGGGGCCTCGGCCGCGGGCGCCGGGACCTCGGCGACGGGGGCGGGGACGGCGGGGGCCTCCTCGCGCTCGGGCGCGGGGGCCGGCACCGGGGCGGCGCTCGCCGCCTCGGCGGGGGTGGTCGTCGGGGCCTCGGCCGTCGCCGCCTTGCCGCCGGACCGGCCGGAGCTGCGGACGGGACGTGCCGGCTTGGGCTCGGGGGCTGCTCGGCGCGGACGAGGCCGTCACGCTCGGCGCGTCGGCGGACGCGGTCCGCCTGCGCCTCCTCGATGCCCGAGGAGTGCGTCTTGACCCCGATGCCGAGTGCGAGCGACAGGTCGAGGCACTCTTTGTTCGTGAGTCCGAGCTCGCGGGCGAGCTCGTGGACCCGGATCTTCGCTGCCAGTCTTTCCTGACCAGCCCTTCGTCTTTCCGAGTGGGCGCGAACCGTCAGGCTACTGGCGTCTGACGCAGCCCTCTATCCTCGCGCAGACCGCTGCACCACGACGAACAGCGATCGAAACAGCTCGACGCGTCAACATTTGCCGCCGTCCCGGAACGCCCGTGCAAACGCTCCGCGGCGATCGGCCAACGCACGACACGCCTCGAGCGTGTCTCGGCAGAGCCACGCCCCTCGTCCCGGCAGTGTACGGCCCTCGGTCACGGATCCGTCGGGACCGCGCACGAAGCGCACCAGCTGGGCCTGGGGCGCTTTGCGCCGGCAGCCGACACAGGTGCGCTCTGGAGCGGCGCAGATCGCGCTACCCCTCGTCGTCCCGGTCGCCCGGGGCGCCCGCGTGCGCGGCCTTGGCGTCGTCGTCCGCCTTCGCCTCGGGCTCGGGGCCGGAGTCGTCGTCGCCCGCGTCGTCGGCCTTAGCCTCGGGCTCGGGACCGGCATCGTCGTCGTCGGGCTTCGCCTCGGGCTCGGGGCCGGCATCGTCGTCGTCGGCCTTCGCCTCGGGCTCGGGACCGGAGTCGTCGTCTTCGCCGGCGTCGTCCGCCTTCGCCTGGCCCTCGGTGCCCTCGCCCTCGACCGCAGCCTCCCACGCCTCGGCCGACAGCGCCGGACCACCCTCGGCGGGCTGCCAGACCTGCTCCCCCGTGTTCGGGTCGACGACCCACTCGCCCTCGGCCCAGTCCTGCTGGGCGTAGGTCTCCTCCTCCTGGAGCTGGGTCTCGCTCTTGATGTCGACGCGCCAGCCGGTGAGCCGGGCGGACAGGCGGGCGTTCTGGCCCTCCTTGCCGATCGCCAGCGACAGCTGGTAGTCGGGCACGATCACCTCGGCGACGCCCGACTCGTCGTTGATGCGGACCTCTTTGACCTTGGCCGGCGAGAGGGCCTTGGCCACGAACTCGTAGGGGTCGTCGCTGAAGGGGACGATGTCGATCTTCTCGCCGCGCAGCTCGTTGACCACCTGGCGCACCCGGGCGCCTCGGGCGCCGACGCAGGCGCCCACCGGATCGACGTTGTTGTCGTTGGACCAGACGGCGATCTTCGTGCGGTGCCCGGGCTCGCGGGCGCAGGCCTTGATCTCGACCACGCCGTCGGCGATCTCGGGCACCTCGAGCTTGAAGAGCTCGAGCACCAGGCCGGGATGGGTGCGCGACACGACGATCTGCGGGCCCTTGGAGGTGCGCCGCACCTCGACGATGTAGGCCTTGAGCCGGGTGTTGGCCTCGGGTCGCTCGTGCGGGACCTGCTCGGCCTGGGGCAGCAGTGCCTCGACCGGGCCGAGGCTCAGGAGCGTGTAGCGGCTGTCGCCCTGCTGGACCGTGCCGGTGACGATGTCGCCCTCGCGCCCGGCGTACTCCTCATAGCGCAGCTCGCGCTCGGCCTCGCGGATGCGCTGGGTCATGACCTGGCGCGCGGTCTGGGCCGCGATGCGGCCGAAGTCCTTGGGCGTCACGTCGAGCTCGGGCCCGTAGGGCTCGCCGTCTTCGTTGATCTCCTGCGCGTAGACGCGGATGTCGAAGTTGGACGGATCGATGGTCACCCACGCGTACTCGTGGGCGCCGGGCATCCGCTTGTAGGCGGACTCCAGCGCGTCGGCCAGGGCCGCCATCAGCGTGTCGACCGAGATGCCCTTCTCGGCGGCGAGGGCCTGGAGGGCCTCCATCATCTCGCTCATGACCTGTGATCCCTCTTCTCGTTGCTCTTGCGTCCGCCCGGCCGTTCCGCCGGACCCCACGCGAAGACCGTGCGGGCCCGCTCGATGTCGGCATAGGCGAGGCGGCGCACGTCCGGCTCGCCCGCCTCCTCGGTGCTTGTCCGCACCGTGATGCCGTCGTCGGCGGCGGCCGTGAGTTGTCCCGCGACCCGGCGCTCGGCGTCGGGCGCCGCGCCGGGGAGGAGCTTGACCTTGATCTGCTCGCCGACGGCCCGGGCGAAGTGCTGCGGCGTGCGCAGCGTGCGCTCGAGCCCGGGGCTGGTCACCTCGAGGGTGTACTTGCCGGCGATCAGGTCCGCACCGTCGAGGGCGCGCGAGACGGCGCGGCTGGCGTCGCTCAGCGCGTCGAGGTCGAGGGCGCCGTCGGCGTCGACGACGACCCGGAGGACCGGGCCGGCCATCTCGACGTCGTAGACGGCGAGGTCGCGATCGGCGAGGAGGGGCTCAACCAGTTCACGGACGCGTTCGGTAACGGTCATCTGGCCTACACCTCCTCTGTCATACGAAAGGCGTGGGCACTAGCCCACGCCTTCGCTCGACAACCTCGAACGGAACGGACGCTGAAGTATAGCGGGCGCGTCTGACCACTCACGGTCACACTGAGCGCGCGATCAATAGGCCGCGCGACCACCGCGACCAGGTCGTCGTCCTCCTCCGTCGCCGGCACCGAGCCGTCGGCCGCGAGCAGGCAGCGGACGGTGACGCCCTTGGCCGCGCAGGTCGGCCTCGCCCCCGGTCCGCAGCAGGCCCCAGCGCACGCGGGCGAACCCGGTCTGGGCCGCCGCGAGCGCATCGTCGAGCGAGTCGACGTCGGTGATCGCCGCGTCGCGCCGGGCCGGCGCCGCGGCGAGCATGTCGGCCTGGACGCGGCCGAGCGCGGCGGCGACCCGGGCGGCGACCTCGCCGAGCGGCGCCTGGTCGCGCTCGCCGGTGTCGCGCCGGACGATCGTCACCTCGCCGACCGCCAGGTCGCGTGGACCGACCTCGACACGGACGGGCACGCCCTTCAGCTCCCAGTCGGTGGCGCGGCGGCCGAAGCTCTGGGCCACCCGGTCGTCGAGCCGGGTCCGCACGCCGGCGCCCGTCAGCTCGGCCGCCAGGGAGGCCGCCCGCTCCCCCGCGCCGCCGTCGTCCTTGACCAGCAGGACGACGGCCTGGGTGGGGGCGACGAGCGGGGGCACGACCAGCCCGTCGTCGTCGCCGTGGGTCATGATCAGCCCGCCGATCATGCGGGTGGACGAGCCCCACGAGGTGGTCCAGCAGTGCTGGGTGGCGCCCTCGGCGTCGAGGTAGCTGATGTCGAACGTGCGGGCGAAGTTCTGCCCCAGCTCGTGGCTGGTACCCATCTGGAGCGCCTTGCAGTCGCGCATCATCGCCTCGCAGGTCAGCGTGTTGATCGCGCCGGCGAAGCGTTCGCCCGCCGTCTTGCGGCCGACGAGCACGGGGATGGCCAGCACGTTGACCATGACGTCCTCGTAGACGTCGTGGAGGATGCGGTGCGCGTAGGCGGCGGCGTCGTCACGGGTGGCGTGGGCGGTGTGGCCCTCCTGCCAGAGGAACTCGGTGGTGCGCAGGAAGATGCGGGGGCGCAGCTCCCAGCGCACGACGTTGTTCCACGAGTTCAGCAGGAGCGGCAGGTCCCGATAGCTCTGGATCCATTTCGCCATGTACTCGCCGATGACGGTCTCGCTGGTCGGCCGCACGACGATCGGCTCGTCCAGCTCCTTGCCGCCACCATGGGTGACGACGGCGAGCTCGGGGCTGAACCCCTCGACGTGCTCGGCCTCGCGGCGCAGGTAGCTCTCGGGGATGAACAGCGGGAAGTAGGCGTTCTCGGCCCCGGCCGCCTTGATGCGCCGATCGACCTCGGACTGGAGCTGCTCCCAGATCGCGTAACCGGTGGGCCGGATGACCATCGTCCCCCGCACCGGACCGTTCTCGGCGAGCTGGGCCTTGGCCAGCACGTCCTGGTACCAGCGGGGGAAGTCGTCGGCCTGCGCCGTCAGGACCTTCGCCATAGGGGTCGGATCGTACCGGCCCCGCGCCCCGGCGATTCCTACCCGGGCGCCTCGACGGTCGTGGTGACGGCCCGGCCGACCTGGTGGAGCGTCCCGTCGTCGAGCGAGTAGTGCAGGACGATCTGCTGCGAGGGGCAGCATTCGGGATCGCCGTCCGCGTAGCGGGTCCACGTCACGACGACCTCGCCGTCGGTGATCGCCACCCGCTTGACCGCAGGCGGCAGCGGCCCGGCCAGCCGGGCGGGCGGCTCGGACAGGGTGTCGACGATGGCGGGCGACCCGTTGCTCACGGACCACACCTGGATGCTGTCGTCGGCCCCGTTGGCCCCGAAGCTGCACACCACGTGGACGGCCGCCTCGTCGGACCCGTCTCCGTCGAGGTCGCCGTAGGCGACGTCGGGATCGACCTCGAGCCGGGTCAGCCGCCCGAGATCGAGCAGGGCCGACTCACCGCCGGCCACGGCAGATGCGCCGCGGCGCGCGTGATCCGCAGGCCCTCGGCGCAGGCGACGCCGGGCTGCGAGACGCTGGCGAAGTCGACGGCACGGATCGGGTCGGGCGCCGGCGCGGCCGACGGCGGGCTCGGTCGGCTGGGCCCCGCCGCTGAGCGCGACGAGTCCGGCCAGCAGCCCGAGGACCGCCAGCACCACCCGCGAGGTGTGGGACCGGGAGCGCGTACGCACCACCGGCGGACCGTACCGACCGCCGGATGGCGGATGAGTTGCGTGTTCGTTGAGATCTCGCGGCACCTCGTGCGCCTTCCCCCAGCCTGGATGACGGTCGACAGGCTAGTGCACTGAAAGGCGCCCTGCGCACACGGTTTTCGGGCTATTTCCTGCTATCGGACCGGGCGGCGAGCACCACCCAGGCCACGACGGCGATCAGCCCGAGGAACAGCACGGCCCGCACGACGGAGAAGAACAGGCCGAGCACCATCTTCAGGACGACCCACGCCAGGAACAGCAGCACGACCCCGACGACGAGCCGGACGATGATGCCCCCCTCACGCGGGGGCGCAGGCTGAGCCATAGCCCCAGCCTACGACCTCGCCACCTCCGGCGGACGTCGCCCGAACGGCGAATGCGTCCTGTCCCCGGCACACAACGCGGGGCGGGTGCGCTAGCCGAGCTTGCGGATGACCTCGACCCGCTGCTCGCTGCGGTTGGCGTCGTCGCCCTGGACGCGCAGCAGCTCGTCCCGGTCCCGCTCGGCGGCGCGCCGGGCGCTGTCCGATGTCGCCTTCGCCCGCTCCAGTGCGGCGTCGATGCCGTGCGCGGCGATGTACTCCGCCCACTCGACGAGCGTGTCGACCATCCCCGCCTCGGGGACCACGGCCACGTTCTGGCCCCGGACGAACAGGTGGCCCCGCCGCCGGCCGGCGGCGATGCCGAGGTCGGCGTCCCGCGCCTCGCCCGGGCCGTTGACCACGCAGCCCATCACCGCGACCTGGAGCGGGATCTGGCGGTCGCCGAAGGCCTCCTGGGCCTGGCGGGCGACCTCGATCACGTCGATCTCGGCCCGCCCGCACGACGGGCAGGCGATCAGGTCGACGTTGCGGCGCTCCCGCAGTCCCATCGCCTCCAGCAGCGCCCGGCCCGCCCTCGCCTCCTCGACCGGGTCGGCCGTCAGGCTGTAGCGGATCGTGTCGCCGATGCCCTCCGCCAGCAGCGTGGCGATGCCGGCCGTCGCCTTGATGACGCCGCCCGGCAACGGGCCCGCCTCCGTCACGCCCAGGTGGAGCGGGTGGTCGACCGCGTCGGCCAGCTGGCGGTACGCCTCGATCATCAGCGGGACCGACGACGCCTTGACCGAGATCTTGACGTCCTCGAAGCCGACGTCCTCGAAGTACGCCAGCTCCGCCAGCGCCGATTCCACCATCGCCTCGGGCGTCACCCGGTCGCCGTGCTTGCGGTAGAGATCCGGGTGCAGCGAGCCGCCGTTCACGCCGATGCGGATCGGCACGCCCCTGTCGCGGGCCTCGCTCGCCACCAGCTTGATGTGCTCGGCCTTGCGGATGTTGCCCGGGTTGAGCCGCAGGCAGTGCACCCCGGCCTCGAGGGCGGCCAGTGCCATGCGGTACTGGTGGTGGATGTCGGCCACGATCGGCACCGGGGAGCGGGGCACGATGCGGGCCAGGCCCTCGGCCGCCTCGACCTCGTTGCACGTGCACCGGACGATGTCGCAGCCGGCCATCGCCAGGTCGTAGATCTGCTGGAGCGTGCCCTCGACGTCGGCCGTCTTGGTGATCGTCATCGACTGCACCGTGATCGGCGCGTCGCCGCCGACCGGCACGTCGCCGACCATGATGCGGCGGGTCTTGCGGCGCGGGTAGGACGACTGTCCGAGCTCCATCGTCGGTGGCGTCCTCTCAGCTGATCGGGTTGACGAGGTCGAGGTAGATCGTTGCCACGCCCAGCACCGCGAGCCCCATCACCACGGCGTAGGTCAGCGGCAGCAGCTTGTTGGCATCCGCGTAGTAGCGGTGGTTCTTGCGCGACCGCGCCCGCTCGTAGACCGCGACCGCGGCGTGGCCGCCGTCCAGCGGAGGCAGCGGGATCATGTTGAAGATCCCGATGAAGATGTTCATCTGGAAGAACAGCAGCAGCAGGAAGGCGACGCCGCTGTCCGCGCTGAGTCGACCCGCCGAGCTGGATGACGCCGAGGATCGAGATCAGCCGGTGTTGCTGGCGGTCGGTCTCCGCGGCGGACGGGCCGGCGCCGCTGCTCACGGCGGCTCGATCCTGCCGGGCGTTCGTCACGTTGCCGGCCATGTCGCCGACGCCTGACGGCGTGAACAGCCCGGCCATGGCGTGGGCGCTCTGGTTGACGAAGCGGGCGGTCTCGCCGGGGACGGCGAGGATCGCGCCGCCGATGCCGAGCTTGTGGACCGGCCGGGGTCGGGTGCCGACGCCGAGGAAGCCAGTGCCCGGATCGCCCGGGATGTCCTCCGGCCGGGCGCCCAGCCGGATGGCCTTGACCAGGGGCTCGCCGTCGCGTTCGAGCGCCACGTCGATCGTGTCGCCATCCTTGTGGCCGCGCATCGCCTCGGTGATCGCGAACCAGTGGCTGACCGGCGTGCCGTCGAGGGCGACGATCCGGTCGCCGGGTTGGAGCCCCGCCAGGGCGGCGGCGCTGTGCGGCGTGACCTTGCCGATCGTCCACTCGTCCGCGTTGCGCGTCAGCGTGCCGCCCGGCACCCCGACCACGCCGAGCAGGATGACCAGCAGGACGAACGCCTGGATGAAGTGCGACATCGACCCGGCGCACATGACCAGCATCCGCTTGGGGAACGACTTTTCCCGGAAGGACCGGGGCTCGTCGACGGGCTCGACCGGGTCGAGGTTGTTCATGCCGATGATGCGGACGTACGCCCCGACCGGCAGCGCCTTGATGCCGTACTCGGTCTCGCCCCGGTGGAACGACCAGATCCGGGGGCCGAAGCCGATGAAGAACTGCGTGACCTTCATGCCCGACCACCGGGCGGTCAGGTAGTGGCCCAGCTCGTGCAGGAAGATCATGAGGCCGATGCCGAGGATCGTCGCCACGTACCACCAGCCCCACAGCAAGCCGATGGCCAGCGTGCCGAGGACTAGCAGGGCGAGCCGGACGCCGCCGGTCTCGTACACGACCTGCTCGCCCGAGCCGTCGGTCTCGTCCGGGGCCTGCTCGATAGATCCGCTGGCGTCGTGCACGACCTGCTCGCCCGAGCCGTCGGCCGCGGGGTCGGACGGGGTGGTCCCCCGGCCGTCTCGCTGCACCTCGGTCATCGTGTGATCCTCTCGATCTCGCGGAGAGCGGCGGCCCGGCCCGTGCGGTCAGCCTCGACGACGGCCTCGACGCCGTCAGCGACCCCACCATCATGCCGGGAAATCACCGACTTCAGAACGTCGGGTATGGCGGTCCAGCCGATGCGCCCGGCCAGGAAGGCGGCCACCGCCTCCTCGTTGGCGGCGTTGAGCACGGCGGGCGCCGTCCCGCCCCGCCGGCCGGCCTCGTACGCGAGCCCCAGGCACGGGAACGCCTCGTGGTCGGGCGCCCCGAACTCGAGCGGCCCGCACGCCGCCCAGTCGATCCGCCCGAACGGCGTGCCGATGCGGTCGGGCCAGGCCAGGGCGTAGCCGATCGGCAGCCGCATGTCGGGCAGGCTGAGCTGGGCGATGGTCGAGCCGTCGCTCAGCTCGACCATCGAGTGGACGATCGACTGCGGGTGGACCACGACCTCGATGCGGTCGTAGTCGAGCCCGAACAGCTCGTGGGCCTCGATGACCTCAAGGCCCTTGTTCATGAGGGTGGATGAGTCCACGGTGATCTTCGGACCCATCGACCAGGTCGGATGGGCGAGCGCGTCGGCGACGGTCACGTGGGCCAGCTCAGCCCGCGTGCGCCCCCGGAACGGGCCGCCGCTGGCGGTCAGCACGATGCGGGCGACCCGGTCGGGGTCGCCGCCGGCGTTGGCCGCCAGGCACTGGTGGACGGCGCAGTGCTCGGAGTCGACCGGCAGGATGTGGCCCGCTCCCGGCCGGTCGAGCGCGGCCCGGACGACCGGTCCGCCGGCGATCAGCGACTCCTTGTTGGCGAGCGCGAGCCGCTTGCCCGCCGCCAGCGTGGCCAGCGTGAGCCGCAGTCCGGCGAAGCCGACCACGCCGTTCACGCACACGTCGGCCACCGTGCCCACCTCGGCGAGCGCGGCGGCCCCGGCCTCGACCTGGGTGCCCGGCGGCACGCCGGCCGCCACGTCCGGCGCCAGCTCCGGGTCGCCCATGACGACGAGCTTGGGGTGCAGGTCCCAGGCCTGGGCGACGAGGGCGTCGACCGACGACCACGCGGCCAGCGCCACCACCTCGAACCGGTCGGGCTCGGACCGGACGACGTCGATCGTCTGGGTGCCGATCGATCCTGTCGACCCGGCGATGGCGACCGTCGTCACGGACACGACGCGAGGGTACCCCCGGGGACCGGCCTGCCCCGGCTCGGCGGGCGGCCGGTCCCGGGGCCGGTCACTTCAGGAAGAAGTCGCTGATCCGGGCCAGGTACCACACCGCGGGCAGCACGAACAGCAGGGCGTCGAACCGGTCGAGCAGGCCCCCGTGGCCGGGGAGGATGCTGCCCATGTCCTTGATGCCGAGGTCGCGCTTGACCAGCGACTCGGCCAGGTCGCCCATGGGCGCCACCAGTGCCACCAGCACGCCGAGCTTGACGCCTTCGCTGACGGTGTCGAACGGCGTGACCCCGATCACCGCGAAGACCACCGCGGCCACGATGGCGAGGAACATGCCGCCGGCGAGGCCCTCGATCGTCTTGTTGGGGCTGGCGGCGGACAGCGGGCGCGAGCCCCGGCTGCGGCCGACGAACAGCGCGCCGACGTCGTAGCCGATCGTCGGGATCACCGCCCCCAGCAGCAGGGCGACGCCGTTGGGCGCGGCCAGCAGCAGGGCGGCGAAGCTGCCGAACAGCCCGATCCACCCCACGCCGAGCAGCGTGACGCCGATATTGGCCACCGGCCGGTCGCCCCCGGCGCCCACCAGGTACCACAGGAAGCAGACGGCGACGGACAGGACCATCACCAGGGGTAGGGCCGCCTCGCCGTAGTTGTAGGCGGCGATGGCCGCCCCGGTGCCCGCCGCCACCCCGACCGGCAGCGGGGCGGCGAAGCCCGCGGTGTTCACGCCGACGAAGTATTCGTAGGCGGCGTAGGTGATCACCGGGACCACCACGATCATCCCGCCGAGCGGACCGAGGAACTTGAACAGCGCCAGGGCCACGGCGGCGAAGCCCACGGCGACGAGCACGGCGGTACCCAGGTTGCGGTCGGGCGCCCGGCGGGGCGCCCGGGCCCGGCCGGCGCGGGGCGGGGCGCCGGGGCCGCGCGGATCGGGGTAGCCCGGAGCCGGCTCCTCGTAGACGTCCTCGTCGTAGACGTCCTCGTCGTAGGCCTCGTCGTAGCCGTCGTAGTCCTGGGTGTACGTGTCCTCGGCATAGCCGTCTTCGTACTGCGGCGATGCCGTGCCCGGGCCACCCCGGCCCGGGGCCGCGTGGGCGCCGGGCGGGCCGCCGGGGTCACCGAACACCGAGCGCCCCGGGGGCGGCTCGGTCCCGTCCTCGAACGCGACCGGCGCGCCCTGGACGCGGCCCGGGTCCCGAGGGGCGGCGTGCGCCGGCCCGGGCGGCGGCTGGCGGCCGGGACCGGGCGGCATCGAGCCGGGCGGGGGCCGGCGGCCGGGACCGGGCGGCATCTGCCCGGGATCCGGCGGCATCGGCGCCCGGCCGGGGCCCGGCGGCACCGCGGGGCCGGTCCACGTCGGCGCCGTCCCGCCGCCCGGAGCGCCCCGGGGCGGGACCGGGGGCTGGGCGGCCGTGCGCTCGGGCGGGTCGTCACGCCAATGCGGGTCGTCGTAGTCGGGCCAGCCGTCGTCGCCGGCCCGCGGATCGCGGCGGTTCATGTTCGGTACCTCCTCGGCCGCCGACCCCGCCCAGTGGGACAGCTCCGGCGCCTCGGTGCGCCGCTGGACGGGTGCGACCGGCGGGCGCTCGATGGCGTTCGGGTCGTCGAAGCTGCCGAGCGGGAAGCGCAGCGCCGGGCGGGGGCCCTCGCGGGGCGGGGTCGCGGGGCGGTCGCCGAAGCGAGGCTGGTCGTCACCGAGCCGGTGACGGATGTCGTCACGCCCGAGCGCCTCCGCCGCCTCGTCCGCACCCAGCAACCGCACGCCTTCGGTGGGATCGCGTTGAGGGTTCTGGCGGCGGTCATCCCCATCGGTCACGTCGTCATCCTCTCGTCGAGCCCACCGTCTGCACGTCGTGCGTCCGTCGTCCTCACCTACCCGAAGCAGCAGTGTTCCCACCATCCTGCACGCCTGGGCGCGCCAGGTGGTGTCAAATGCACCTGCGACCACTGACCGCGGCCGCGGGTCACCCCTCCAGCAGCTCCTGTTCCTTGTGTTTGAGCGCCAGGTCGACCTCTCCCTCGTGCTCGTGGGTGAGCTTGTCGAGCTCCTTCTCGGCCCAGGTCAGGTCGTCGGCCGAGATGTCGCCGTCGCGCTCGAAGGCCTCGAGGTCGTGGCGGGCGGCGCGCCGGACGTGGCGGATGGCGACCCGCCCGTCCTCGGCCATGCCCTTGACCACCTTGACCAGGTCGCGCCGTCGCTCCTCGGTGAGCGGCGGGAAGTTGAGGCGGATCTTCTCGCCGTCGTTGCTGGGCGACAGGCCGAGGTTCGACACCTGGATCGCCTTCTCGATCGCCCCGAGCGACGAGCGGTCGTAGGGGCTGATCACGAGCAGGCGGGCCTCCGGCACGGTGAAGCCGGCGATCTGCTGGAGCGGGACCTCGGTGCCGTAGTAGTCGACGGGCAGCTTCTCGACGAGCGCCGGGGCGGCCCGGCCGGTCCTGACGCCGGTGAACTCGGACCGGGCGTGGGCGACCGCCTTCTGCATCTTGTCCCGGGCGTCGTCGAGAACCATCGCGATCATGTCGTCGTCGGGCACGGTTGCTCCTCGGTCGCCGGCGGGCTCACGCCCGCAGGTGGACACTGGGGTCCACTAGTGGATGAGCGTACCGATCGCCTCGCCACCCACGATGGACCGGATATTGCCCGTCCCCAGCAGATCGAAGACCACGATCGGCAGCTTGTTGTCCATGCACAGCGTGACCGCGGTGGAGTCCATCGCCTTCAGGCCGCGGTTGATCACCTCGAGGTAGCTGACCTCGTCGAGCTTGGTGGCGGTGGGGTCGGTGCGGGGGTCGGCGGTGTAGAGCCCGTCGACGCCCGAGTGGGTGCCGCGCAGCATGGCCTCGGCCTCGATCTCGACGGCCCGGAGGGCGGCCGCGGTGTCGGTGGTGAAGAACGGGTTGCCGGTGCCGGCGGCGAAGATGACGACCCGGCCCTTCTCCAGGTGGCGGATCGCCCGCCGGCGGATGTAGGGCTCGGCCACCTGCGCCATGTGGATCGCCGACTGCACCCGGGTGGGCTGGCCGAGGCGCTCGAGCGTGTCCTGGAGGGCGAGCGCATTGATGACGGTGGCCAGCATGCCCATGTAGTCGGCCTGGGCCCGGTCCATGCCGTCGCCGGCCCCGGTCATGCCCCGCCAGATGTTGCCCCCGCCGACGACGACGGCCACGTCGACGCCGGCCTCGCGGACGTCGACGATCTCGTTGGCGATGATCTCGGCGACCCGCCCGTCGATGCCGTAGCCCTCGTCGCCCGTGAACGCCTCGCCGGACAGCTTGAGCAGGATGCGCCCGTACGCGGTGCCCTTGCCGGTGGCGGGGCCGGAGCCGCCGGCGGGACCGGGCGACGAGGCGGTCATCGTGAGGCCCTCAGCCGCCGATGAAGAGCTGGGCGTAGCGGACGATGCCGGCGCCGCCGGCCTCGACCAGCTGGGCGACGGTCTGCTTCTCGTCGCGGACGAACGCCTGCTCGCGCAGCACCCGCTCCTTGTACCAGCCGTTGAGGCGGCCCTCGACGATCTTGGGCCAGGCGGCCTCGGGCTTGCCCTCGGCCTTGGTGATGTTGAGGAGGGTCTCGCGCTCCTCGCCGACCACCGCCTCGGGGACCTCGGACCGGTCGAGGTACTGCGGCTTGGCGAACGCGACGTGGACGGCCACGTCGTGGGCCAGCTCGGTGGTGCCGCCGTCGAGGACGACCGCGACGCCGTTCACGCCCCGGCCGTCCTGGCGGTGGAGGTAGGTGTCGACGACCTGGCCGGGCTCGACCGAGACCTGGACGGCGCGGCCGACCTCGATGTTCTCCTTGAGCGTCACCCGCAGGTCGTCGATGGCGTCGCCGTGGTCGGCCGCGGCGGACTCGCCCTTGGCGGCCACGGCGTCGGCCAGGTCCTGGGCGAGGTTGATGAAGTCGTCGGACTTGGCCACGAAGTCGGTCTCGCACTTCAGCTCGACCAGCCCAATGGCACCGTCGCTGGCGGCGATGGCGATGGCGCCCTGTGCGTTCTCCCGGCCGGCGCGGTCGTCGGCCTTGGCCAGGCCCTGCTCGCGCAGGTACTTGCGGGCGGCCTCCATGTCGCCGCCGGTCTCGACGAGCGCCTTCTTGGCGTCCATCATCCCGGCGCCGGTCGCCTGGCGGAGGGCTTGCACGTCCTTGGCGGTGAAGTCGGCCATCGTGGCTCAGGACTCCTGGGGGTCGGTGGTGTCGGTCTCGGCAGCGGCCGGCGCGTCGTCGGCCGCGGGGTCGGCGGGGGCG
The DNA here is from genome assembly GCA_963739835.1 of uncultured Acidimicrobiales bacterium. Lineage (GTDB taxonomy): Bacteria > Actinomycetota > Acidimicrobiia > Acidimicrobiales > VFJN01 > ZC4RG19. The sequence continues at coordinate 94,320 of CAVUBW010000024.1, read as the reverse complement.
TCCGCGGCCGGGACGTCGTCGGTGGCGTCGGCAGCCGGGGCGTCCACGGCCTGGGGCGCGACGGCAGCCTCGGCCTCGGGCGCGGCGGCAGCATCGGCCTCGGCAGCCTCGGCGACGGCGTAGGCCTCGGCGGCCGGCTCGGTCGCGCTCTCGGCCCCGGGCGCCGGGGCGGCGCCGGCGGCGGGCGGCCGGCCGGAGGCGATCCGGGCCTCGCGCCGCTGCGAGTCGAGCAGCGCCTGGCGCCGGGCCTCGGCCTGCTGGGCCGCGACCTTCTGCTCCTGGTCGACCGACCGGGTGGCGACCGGCTCGCGGAGGGAGGCCATGTGCTTGCCCTCGATGACGGCGTCGGCGATCACGCGGCACAGCAGGGTGCCCGAGCGGATGGCGTCGTCGTTGCCAGGGATCACGTAGTCGATGACGTCCGGGTCGCAGTTGGTGTCGACCACCGCGACGACCGGGATGCCGAGCTTGTTGGCCTCGGTGACCGCGATGTGCTCCTTCTTGGTGTCGAGCACGAACACGGCCTGGGGCAGGCGGTCCATCGAGCGGATGCCGCCGAGGTAGCGCACGAGCTTGTCGAGCTCGCGGGTCTTGAGCAGCGCTTCCTTCTTGGGCATGGCGTCGAACTCGCCGGAGTCGCGCTGACGCTCGAGCTCGAGCATCTTGCCGACCCGCTTGTTCATCGTCTGGTAGTTGGTGAGCATGCCGCCGAGCCAGCGCTCGTTGACGAAAGGCATGCTGCACTTGTCCGCGTACTGCTCGATCGGGTCCTGGGCCTGCTTCTTGGTGCCGATGAACAGCACCGAGCCGCCCTTGGACGTGACGTCGCGGACGAAGGTGTAGGCGGTCTCGATCCGGCCGAGGGTCTGCTGCAGATCGATGATGTAGATGCCGTTGCGCTCGCCGAAGATGAACCGCTTCATCTTCGGGTTCCAGCGCCGGGTCTGGTGCCCGAAGTGGACACCGGCTTCGAGGAGCTGCTTCATGGTGACGACGGCCACGGGGGATTTCCTTCCCATCGGTTGGCGTGACCGGCCCGGCGCCCGTGCGGGCGACCGTGGGTTGGGCCGGCTGCGATGTGTCTGGCTGTAGGCGTGCGCGGTCGGGGTTCCGACCGGCGTGTCAGCCTATCGTGCGCGGTCACGGGCCAGCGACGTAGGCCGCCGCCCCCAGGCCGTCCTCGGCCGCGGCCACGGCGTGACCGGTCAGCACGTCGGCGGCCACGTCGAGCCATCCCTCGCAGCCGGGCGGGGCCCCGGCCAGCGCCCGCGCCAGCTCGCCGGTGGCGGCGTCGGACCCGACGAGGTCGCCGTGTGCCGCCGGCCCGGACACGGGCACGGTCACGTTGCGGGCGCCGGCCAGCACGGTCGAGGGCGAGGCGGCGACGAGGTCGCCCCGGGCGGCGATCGAGACCAGGTCGACGCCCGGCGCCGGCACCGCCGCGTCGATCCGGGCCACGATCGCGGAGGGCTCGGCGAGCTGGCGGACGACGGTCGCGCCCGGGTCGAGCCCGGTGTCGAGGACCGACTCGGCGGCGTCGAGCAGGACGCTGCCCGCCGGGTCCTGCCGTGCGGCGTCGACGGCGGTGGCGAGGTCGGCGCCCCGCACCGGCGACCCGAGGGTGGCCACGACGCCGAGGCGCCCGACGTCGACACCCCGGGCGACCAGGTCGTCGAGGGCGAGGCGGGCGACGAGCCCGCCGAGGGAGTGGGCGAAGACGTCGACGGTGACGTCGGGCTCCGCGTCGAGGACCTGTGCCAGCAGGTCGGCCAGCCGGCGGGCCGCGGCCGCGATGTCGCCCTGGGTGTCGACCGAGCGGTAGTCCGTGGCCGCGATCGCCTCGATGCCCGCGATGCCCGCCCCGGTGCCGGGCGTGCGCCCGCCGGCGTAGCTGAACCGGACCACCCGGTCGGCGTCGTAGCCGAGGTCGCCGGTGCGCAGCTCGTCGATCGACCCGGACGTGCTGGACGAGCCGAGCCCGGCGACGGTCACGGCCACCCGCCGCTGGCCGGCGACGGGACGGTCGGGCGGCGGGCCGGAGGAGCACGGCCCGGGAAAGAGCAGCCGGGCGCCGAGGTCCTTCGCCACGTCCAGCCCCCGGGCGAGCGGCGGGACCTGGGCGGCGTAGGCAGCCCCGGTGGCGGCCCGGGCCCGAAGCCAGTCGAGCACCGCGGCGGCGGTCGGGTGGGCCGGGCCCGGATGGCCGATGTCGGCGAGCAGGCTGGCCAGCGCCCGGGCCTCGGTCGCGGGGAGGCCCGGGGTCGCCGGCTTCGCGGCGCCCCGGGCGGGCAGCGGGAGCAGCTCGACCTCGACCCGGGCGCCGGTGAACAGCAGCGCGGGGTCGAGGTAGGCGTCTCCCGATCGGGCCCCGAAGTGGAGCAGGTCGGCGGCGGTGCCCACGGCGTCGCCCCGCCGGACCGGCTGCCCGTTGACGACGCCGACGGCAGCCAGGAAGGAGTAGCTGGTCCTGATGCCGTCGGCGTGCAGGAGCGTGACGTGCAGGGCCCCGCCGACGGGCCCGGCGAAGACGACGGTGCCGTCCGCGCTGGCCAGCACCGGCGTGCCGGGGACCGTGGCGTAGTCGAGGCCGCGGTTGCCGGGCCCGTAGGGCGTCGCCGGCGGCCGGAAGGGATCGACGACGGGCGCGTCGACGGGCGGCGCGTAGGTGACGGGTCCGCCGGGGACCTGCGCGGGCGCCGCGGCCGCCGCGGGGCATAGGGGTTCGCGGCGAGAGCCAGGGCGCCGACGCACAGGGCGGCGGCGATCCGCCCGGCGAGGCGGACGCCGGGTCGGCCGCGGCGCCTCGGGCCGGCGGAGGATCGGGCGGTGGTGGCGGATCGGGCGGTGGTGGCGGATCGGGTGGCAGGGCGCGCGAGGGCGCGCCGCTGGACGAGCGGCATGGAAGTTCCCCCTCGGGGGCGAGGCGTCGGTCAGTTGAGGGGGAAGTGAGTGAGTGCGGCCGTCGGTCGGGCCGGCGGCGGCTGGAGGCCTGTGGTCAGGCGAGTTCCCGCTCGGCGGCGGCGAGCCGCCGGCGGAGCTGGGCCACGGCCTTGCCGTGGATCTGGCAGGCGCGGCTCTCGGTCACGCCGAGGACCTCGCCGATCTCGGCGAGGGTGAGGCCGTCGTGGTAGTAGAGCGCCACGACGTCGCGCTCGCGCTCGGACAGCTGCCCGATGGCGTCGGCCAGGTCGCGGCGGGTCTCGGCGAGCTCGACGTCGTAGTCGGGCCCCTCGCCGCCGTCGGCCAGGGTGTCGCCGACGGTCAGCGCCGGCTCGCCGTCGACGGCGGACCCGAGGGCCGTGTCGAAGTTCACCAGGTTGACCAGCGCGACCTGGGACATCGCCCGCTGGAGCTCGTCGTCGGTCATCGCCAGCGCCCGGGCCAGCTCGGCGTCGGTGGGATAGCGGTGCAGCTCGGCCTGAAGGTCGCCAGTTGCGGCGTCGATGGCGCGGGCCTTGGCCCGCACCGAGCGCGGCACCCAGTCGAAGGAGCGCAGCTCGTCGAGGATGTTCCCCCGGATCCGGGCGATGGCGTAGGTCTCGAACCGGTAGCCGCGGCTTGGGTCGTACTTCTCGACGGCGTCGATGAGTCCGAACACCCCGTAGCTGACCAGATCGGCCCGATCGACGTGCGTGGGGGCGGCCGAGGCGATGCGCCCGGCGACGAACTGCACGAGCGGCGCGTAGTGCAGGATCAGTTGGTCTCGCGCCGACTGTTGGCCTGCGCTCTTGTGCGCGACCCACAGCCTGCGGATCTCGTTATCGACGTGCGTCACGTACGCGTTCCCTAAGCCCGCGGATGGGTAGCGTCGAACACGGACCTCAGCCGTTCTTTCGAGACGTGAGTGTAACGCTGCGTCGTCGCCACGTCCGCATGCCCGAGAAGCTCCTGGACAACCCGCAGGTCAGCGCCCCCGTCGAGCAGGTGGGTGGCGAACGTGTGCCGCAGAGCGTGAGGGTGGGTCGGCGACACGGAGCGCCGGTCGAGGATGCGCCGGGCATCCCGGGGCGTGAGCCGCCGCCCCCGATGGTTGAGGAACACAGCCGCCGGCGGGGACAGGTCGGTGACCATCAGCGCCCGCCCGTCGCCGAGCCAGCGCCGCAGGCCATCCACGGCCGGCGCGCTCAGCGGCACCGTCCGCTGCTTGCCGCCCTTGCCCCACACGACCATGCGGCCCCGGTCGAGGTCGACGTCGTCGACGTCGAGCCCGGTCGCCTCGGCGACACGGAGCCCGCTGCCGTAGAGGACCTCGAGCAGCGCGATGTCCCGGAGGGCGACGGCGCCGTCGGTCCTACCGCCGCCGCCCGGACCGTCGATCAACGCCCGCAGCTCGTCGGGCCGCAGCACCCGGGGCAGCCGGGCCTCGCCCTTCGGCGCGCTCAGGCCGGCGGCCGCGTCGCGCTCGACCCGCCCGGTGCTCACCAGCCAGCGGAAGTAGCGCCGGAGCGCGGACGCCCGCCGGGCGATCGTCCGCCGGGCCTGGCCGCGGGTGGCCATGAAGGCGAGGTAGCGCCGGAGGGTGGTGCGCTCGACCGCGGCGGGCCCGGCGAGCCCCAGCCGCTCGGCCCACTCGACGAACGCCCGCAGGTCGCGCCCGTAGGCCTCGACGGTCGCCGGCGCGACGCCCGTGAGCGACCGGGCGAACTCGTCCAGGTACCACCCCACGAGCGCCACCGTACCGAGCACGCCGGCGACGATCGCGGCACGCAGCCGACAGGCCACGAGCGATGCGGTCATGGCGCTGCCTCCGCGGCCACAGCCGGCGCCGTCCGCTCGAACCACCCGCCGCGGCATCCGACCCAGCCCCGCTCGACCAGGCGGTCGAGCGCCGGCGCCACGGCGGTGAGGCCGAGGCCGGCCCGGGCCGCGATGTGGTCGAGGGTCGCCGGCTGCCAGCCGACGGCCTCGAGCACCGCGTGGTCGGCGGCATCGGGCGGCGGGCGGGGGTCGGGCTGGTCGCGGTGGCGGGCCGCGCCGAGCCCCAGCGCCACGAGCACGTCGGTCGCGGAGCACACGGGTGCCCGCCCCTCGGCGAGCAGGTCGTTGGCGCCCGCAGCCGCCGGGTTGCGGACCGAGCCCGGGACGGCGAGCACGTCGATCCCCCGCCGGTCGGCCTCGTCGACGGTGTGGAGCGAGCCCCCGCGACGGTGCGACTCGACCACGACGACCAGGTCGGCCAGCGCGGCGATGATGCGGTTGCGGGCGGGAAACCGCCAGCGTTCGGGCCGAGCGCCGGGCGGGGCCTCGGACAGGAGCACGCCGGCTCGGCCCACGGCGTGCCACAGGTCGCGGTGGCGAGGGGGGTACACCACGTCGAGGCCGCTGCCGACGACGCCGATCGGCGGGGCGGCCGAGGCGGCGAGGACGCCGCGGTGGGCGGCGCCGTCGATGCCGACCGCCAGGCCGGAGACCACCCGGACGCCCGCGGCGGCCAGGTCGCGGCCCAGCTCGAACGCGACGCCCGCGCCCGTCGACGAGCAGCGCCGGGTGCCGACCACGGCCACGCGGGGACCGGCGAGGTCGTCGAGCCTGCCCAGGTGGAACAGGACCGCGGGCGGCTCGACGTCGCGGGCGAGGGCGCCGGGATAGCCGGCAGCGCCGTGCGCGACCACGGCGATGCCCGCGGTGGCGACCGCCGCCCACAGTGCCGCGACGTCGATCGCGGCGGCGGCGTCGCGCCAGCGCTGCGTGACCTCGGGGGCGCGGGGCCCGAGCGCCTGCACGACGGCGGGGTCGGTCCAGGTGCGGCCCGCGGCGACGTGGGCCCAGGCGTCGCGGGGCGGGCTGTGCGCCAGCACGGCCCACAGCCGTGCCGGGCCCATCCCGGGCAGGCCGGCGAGGGCCGTGGCGTAGGCCTCGGGCGGTGGCGCGGCTGGTGCCGGGACCTGCCCGCCCGGCAGGACTGTCGGCCCGGGACCGACCGAGCCGGAGACAGCGGCGAGCGGCGGGGCGGTCATGCCGCTCTCCCGTCGAGGAAGGCCGGCTCGGCCCGGAGCGCCAGCGCGGTGCTCACATGGTCGACCGTGAGCGGGCCGTCGTGGCCGGCCAGGTCCGCGATCGTGCGGGCTACCCGGCGGACGCCGGTCAGGCCTCTGCCGGTCAGGCGGCCCGCACGGAGGTGGCGCTCGACCAGGCGCAGCGCGGGGCGGTCGAGCGGTGCGACCTCGTCGAGGCGCCAGCCCGGGAGATGGGCGTTGGCCGGAACCTCTCGTCGGACGGCCGTGGCTCGGGCGCGGGCAACGCGGGCGGCGACCGCGGCGGTCGACTCGGCGGGGTCGCTCGACAGGAGCTCGCCGACCTCCGGGCGGCCGACCTCGACCCGCAGGTCGAAGCGGTCGACCAGCGGCCCGGACACGCGGCGGGCGTAGCGTGCCCGGGCCGCCGGCGAGCATCGGCAGGCGCCCGGGGGGCCGCCGTCGCCGCACGGGCAGGGGTTCATCGCGGCCACCAGGAGCAGCCTGGCCGGAAACGTGACCTTGGCCGACGCCCGGGCCAGCCGGATCACCCCCTCCTCCAGGGGCTGGCGCAGGTTGTCGAGCACGACCCCGTCGAACTCGCCGAGCTCGTCGAGGAACAGCACGCCCCGGTGGGCCAGGCTGATCTCTCCCGGCTGCATCGTGCCCGTGCCGCCGCCGACGAGGGAAGCGGCCGATGCCCCGTGGTGCGGCGCTCGGTATGGCGGTCGGCGAATGAGTCCGCCGGGGGGCAGGGCGGTGCCGGCGGCGGAGTGGATGCGGGTGGCTTCGAGGGCCTCGTGCGCCGTGAGGTCGGGCAGGAGGCCGACCAGGCGGCGGGCCAGCATCGTCTTGCCCGCGCCCGGTGGTCCGACCAGCAGCAGGTGGTGACCGCCGGCGGCCGCCACCTCGAGGGCGTAGCGGGCCGCCGGTTGGCCGCGGACGTCGGCCAGGTCGGGCCCGGGGTCGGGTGGGGGCGGCGTCGGGGGGCGCGGTGGCTCGGGCCACGGGGTGCGCTCGGTGAGGGCGCCGACCAGGGCTCCCAGCGTCGGGACCGGGCGGATGACGTGGCGGCCGACCAGTTGCGCCTCGACCGTCGATGCCTCGGGGACGACGATCTCGGGGGCGTCGAGGGCGTCGATGAGCGGGAGGGCGCCCGCCACGGGGCGGACCGAGCCGTCGAGGCCCAGCTCGCCGACGAACGCCCGACCGGACACGCACTCGGGCGGGATCTGCTCGCTCGCCGCCAGCAGCGCCACGGCGATGGGCAGGTCGAGGCCCGAGCCGACCTTGCGCATGCCGGGCGGCGCGAGGTTGACCGTGACGCGGGCGGTCGGCCACTTGAACTTGGACGACAGCAGGGCCGCGCGGACCCGGTCGCGGGCCTCGCGGCACGTGGTGTCGGGCAGGCCGACCACCGTGAACCCCGGGAGGCCGGACGAGACATGGACTTCTACGCAGACGGATCGGCCGTCGACGCCCAGGAGCGTCGCGGAGCGGACGGATGCGAGCACGGGAGCGCGCCTCCTCACAGAAAGGGGAACGTGAGGTGGCTGCCAGGACCACGAGCCGCCATCGGGTTGACCACGATGCCGTGACACACACCCTAGCGCACCCCTATGACACCAAAGCCACGGGAAGGGCGAAATCTCGGCCAACCCGATCGTTTCGACGGGCGACGGGGCTCGGCACGATACTGGGGGCGTGGGGCTGAACCCGTTCCGCGAGCACCGCCGCTCCCCCGCCGACATCCTCCTGGTGGCCGGGGCGCTGCTGGTCTGCCTGGCCCTCGTCGCCTGGGCCGTGCTGGGCTGACCCACCTCCCGATTCGCGTCTCTAGAACGCCGACTCGATCACCTCGACCCGGCCGGCCAGGACCGAGGCCACGTCGAAGCGCACCCGGGCGCCTCGGCCCGGCAGGCCCGGCGTGTCGCCGTGGGCGGCCAGGAAGCTCGCCGCCAGCGTGCGCAGGCGGCGTTGCTTGGCCGGGGTGACCGCCTCTGCCGGGGTGCCGTAGCGGGACGACGACCTGGTCTTGACCTCGCAGAAGATCAGCTCGCCGGCGCGGGCCACCACCAGGTCCAGCTCGCCGGACTCGCAGCGCCAGTTGCGGGCCACCACCCGGTAGCCCTGGGCTGCGTACCACTCGGCGGCCTGCTGCTCGCCCTCCGCGCCCGCCCGGATGTTGGTCACGGGCGCGCTCTCAGGCTTCCCGGCCGGGGAGCTCCTCGACGTTGACGTCCTTGAACGTCACGATGCGGACCTGCTGGCACGAAGCGGCTCGTGCGGTACATGTCCCAGACCCAGGCGTCGCGCAGCTCCAGCTCGACGAAGGTGCGGCCGCCGGCCTCCCGGACGACCTGCTCGACGGCGTTGGCCAGGTAGAAGCGGCGCTCGGTCTCGACGACGTACGAGAACATCGGGCATGACGTCCTTGTACTCCTTGTAGAGCTGGAGCTCGATCTCCGCCTCGTAGCGCTCGAGGTCCTCGGTGCTCATGCCGAGCACCCTACAACTCAGTGCTCCCGCTTCTCCTTGACCTTCGCGGCCTTCCCGATGCGGTCGCGCAGGTAGTAGAGCTTGGCCCGGCGGACGTCGCCGCGGGCCACCCGCTCGATCTTGGCGATGGTGGGCGCAGTGCAGGGGGAACGTGCGCTCGACGCCGACGCCGTAGCTGACCTTGCGGACCTTGAAGGTCTCGCGGATGCCCGAGCCCGAGCGGCCGATCACCACGCCCTGGAACACCTGGACCCGTTCCTTGGAGCCCTCGACCACGCGGACGTGCACCTTGAGCGTGTCGCCCGGCGCGAAATCGGGGATGTCGTCGCGCAGGCTCGTCTGGTCGACCAGGTCGGTGGGGTTCATCGCGCGTCGCTCCGGCGCAGGCGTTGTACAGGCGGGACGAAAGAGCGTATCCCCGCCCGCGGTCCAGAAACAAAGCAGGCTCAGCCGGCAGTAGGGGGATCGCCCGCCGGCGTCGTGTCGAGGCCGAACTCCGCCAGCAGGCGGTGGTCCTCCGGGCCGAGGCCGCCGCGGGCGGCGACGAGGTCCGGGCGGCGGTCCAGGGTGCGGCGGAGGGACTGGGCCCGGCGCCAGCGGGCGATGCGGCCGTGGTCGCCGCTGCGCAGCACGTCCGGGACCTCCCAGCCCCGGAAGTCGGCCGGCCTCGTGTAGTGCGGGTACTCCAGCAGCCCGTCGCTGAACGACTCGTCTCCCGGCCGACGCCTCGTTGCCCATCACCCCCGGGACCAGGCGGCCGACCGCCTCGATCACGACCATCGCCGCCACCTCGCCGCCCGACAGGACCACGTCGCCGATCGACAGCTCGCCGTCGCAGAGGTGCTCCCGTATCCGCTCGTCCACCCCCTCGTAGCGGCCGCAGAGCAGGCTGAACTCGCCCGCCGCCGCCAGGTCGGCCGCAGCCTGCTGGTCGAAGCGGCGACCGGCCGGGCTGAGGTAGAGCAGCGGCCGCGGCGGCTCGATCCGCTCGACCGCGGCGAAGACCGGCTCGGGCATGAGGACCATGCCGGCGCCGCCGCCGAACGGCGCGTCGTCGACCGAGCGGTGGGGATCGCTCGTCGCCTGGCGCAGGTCGTGGACCCGGACGTCGAGCGGCCCCGCCTGCCGCGCCCGGCCGACGAGGCTCTGGGACGCGAAGTGCTCGACCATGTCCGGGAAGATCGTGAAGACGTCGATCCGCACGCCCGCCTCTCAGGGCGTCAGCACGACTCGGCCGACCGCCTGGCGGCTCTCGATGTGGGCGTGGGCCGCGGCCGCCTCGGCCAGCGGCCAAGTGCCGTCGACGAGGACCTGGAGCCGGCCGGCCGCCACGTCCTCCACCAGGTCGGCGATCATCTGGCGAGCCCGCGGGGTGGCGATCTCCGCTCCCAGGAAGACCCCCGTGAGCGACTGGTTGCCCATCCCGAGCGGCGAGACGTCGAGGAGCTTGCCCTCGCGGCCGGCCTGGCCGACGGTCACGCAGCGGCCGCGATAGGCCAGGCAGGCCAGGCTGCCCTGGAGGATCCTGCCGCCGACCGAGTCGACCACCAGGTCGGCGCCCCGGCCGCCGGTCACCTCCCGCACGCGGTCGGTCCAGTCCGCCTGCGAGTAGTCGACGGCGACGTCGAGCCCCAGGGGCCGGAGCGCGTCGAGCCGGGCCTCGCTGGAGGCCGTGCCCACGACCGTCGCCCCTGCACGCTTGGCGAGCTGGACCAGGGCGACGCCGACGCCGCCGGCCGCCGCCTGGACCAGGACCGTCTCGCCGGCCGCCAGCCGTCCGAACTCGAACAGGCAGTCGTGTGCGGTCCCGAACGCCACCGGTACGCACGCCGCGGCCACGATGTCGGCGCCGTCCGGCACCAGCCACGTGACCACCGCCGGCGTCACCGCCAGCTCGGCGTGCGAGCCCCACAGCATCGTGGCGACCACCCGTTGGCCGGGCTCGCGGTCGGTCACGTCCGCGCCCACGCCCTCGATCGTGCCCGCGCACTGGTAGCCGACCACGTGCGGGGTCGCCGGCATCTCGCCGCCGGCGCGGTTGAGCGTGTCGCCCCCCTCGATGCTGATCGCCTCGACGTGGATCAGCACGTCGGCGGGCCCGGGGGTCGGGTCGGGAACGTCCTCGTAGCGCAGGACGTCCGGCGGCCCGGTCTGGTAGTACACGGCGGCCTTCACGGACGCGGACGCTACCGCGCGCCGCCCGGCCTCGGATCAGAGGTCGAACAGGCCCTCGGGCGGGTCGATCGTCACCCGCCCCGGAGCGTGGTCGACGACGAACGAGGTCGGGACGAGGGCGCCGCCGTCCAGCTCCAGCAGGTCGGCGGCCGGGTTGGCGACCACCGAGACACACGTGCCGACCTCCTCGCCGGCGACCGTGACCACGCGAGCGCCCACGACCTCGTGGACCCACAGCTCGTCGGGGTCGTCGATCGGTGCGGCCCGCAGGACGACGCCACGCAGCGCCTCGGCCGCCTCCCGGCCCGTGCGGCCGGCGAACGCGACGATCCAGCGGTCCTGGTGGGGGCGGGCGGACGCGACCGTCAGGTCGCCGGCGTCGCTCGCCAGCACCGAGCCCACCGCCAGGCGCTCGGTGCGGTCGGTGGTGAGGCGGACGAGGACCTCGCCGCCCAGCCCGTGGGCGCGGGTGACGCGTCCGACTTCGAGCACTGCGGGCTCAGTCCTCGAACTCGACCTCGACGTCGCTGCCGTCGCGGGCTGCGGCGGCCCGCACCACGGTGCGGATGGCCTGGGCCACGCGGCCACGCTTGCCGATCACGCGGCCCATGTCGGACCGGCCGACCCGGACCGTCAGGCGGGGCAGCGACCGGCCCTCGGACAGCTCGATGCGGACCGCGTCGCGGTCCTCGACCAGCGAGCCGACCAGGTGCTCGAGCACGGCCCGGGCCGTCGGCACCTCGGCCGAAGAGCCCGCCGCTGCGGGTGCGGTGTCGGTCACGCCGAGCCCTGGGCCGGGGCCGCGGCGGCGGAGGCCGGCGGGGCCTCGCCCCGGTACTCGGCCATGGCGCCCGAGATCTCGAGCAGCTTGCGGACGGAATCGGTCGGCTGGGCACCCTTGCGCAGCCAGCCGACCGCCTTGTCGTTGTCGATCCGGATGGCGGACGGGTCGGGACGGGGGTCGTAGATCCCCACGATCTCGATGAAGCGCCCGTTGCGGGGCGACCGGGCGTCGGCCGCGACCACGCGGTAGGTCGGCTGCTTCTTCTTGCCCATCCGCATGAGGCGGAGCTTGACGGCCACTGTGTCTTCCTTCGTGTTGCGGGTCAGCCCGACGCGGAGCGACCGACGATCATGCGCCACGGCGCGCCCGTCGGCACAAACCGTGGGCCGGTGACCAGGTTAGTTGAGGCCGGGCAGGGTGAACGGTTCGGCGGCGGCGTGGTGCGCCCGCCACCGGGGGGAGTGACCCGTCCGCCGCCCTTGCGGCCCTTCTTGCTGCCCTTCTTGCTGCGGGCCATGCGACCGCCCATCGCCGGCATCTTCTTCATCAGCTTCTGCATCTCCTGGAACTGCTTGACGAGCTGGCTGCACGTCGGCCGGCTGCGGTGCCGCTGCCGTTGGCGATGCGCAGCCGCCGCGACCCGTCGATGAGCGTCGGGATCGTTGCGCTCGGCGCGGGTCATCGAGCGGATGATCGCCTCGACCCGGCCGATCTGCGCCGTCGTCGATCTCGGCGTTGCGGACCTCCTTGGGCATGCCCGGCATCATCCCCATGAGGTTCTGGAGCGGGCCCATCTTCTTGACCTGCTGCATCTGGTCGAGGAAGTCGTCGAGGGTGAAGCTGCCCTCGAGCAGCTTGGCGGCGGCCGCCTCGGCCTCGTCCTTCTCGTAGACCTCCTCGGCCTTCTCGATGAGCGTGAGCACGTCGCCCATGCCGAGGATGCGGCCGGCCAGGCGGTCGGGGTGGAACAGCTCGAAGTCCTCGAGCTTCTCGCCCGTGGACGCGAAGGCGATGGGCTTGCCCGACGACCTCCTTGACCGACAGCGCGGCGCCGCCGCGGGCGTCGCCGTCGAGCTTGGTGAGGATGACGCCGTCGAGCGCGAGGGTCGGCGTGGAACGCCTCGGCGACGGTGACCGCGTCCTGGCCGGTCATGGCGTCGACGACGAGGAACGTGTAGTCGGGCGTCGACGGCCTCGGAGATGCGCCGGACCTGGTCCATCATCTCCGCGTCGATGGCGAGGCGGCCGGCGGTGTCGACGATGCACGACGTCGCGGCCCAGGCGGCGGGCCTCGTCGACGCCGGCCTTGGCCGACCGCCACCGGGTCGGCCGGCCTCGCTGAACACCGGCACGTCGATCTGGCGGCCGAGCGTGCGGAGCTGCTCGACGGCGGCCGGGCGCTGGAGGTCGGCGCCGACGAGCAGCGGGTTGCGGCCCTGCTGGCTTGAACCAGCGGGCGAGCTTGGCCGAGTTGGTGGTCTTGCCCGAGCCCTGGAGGCCGGCCATGAGCACGACGGTCGGCGGCTTGTGACGCGTAGGGGATGCGGATGGTCTCGCCGCCGAGCGTCGCGATCAGCTCCTCGTTGACGATCTTGATGACCTGCTGGGCGGGGTTCAGCGCCTCGTGAGAGCTCCGGCGCCGACCGCTCGCTCGCGGATGCGGCCGAGCATCGTGCGCACGACCGCGAAGTTGACGTCGGCCTCGAGCAGGGCGAGGCGGATCTCGCGGAGCACCTCGTCGACGTCGGCCTCGCGCGAGCGTGCCCTTGCTGCGGAGCCGCGCGAAGATGCCCTCGAACCGGTCGGAGAGTGACTCGAACATGAGTCGACCAGCTTACCGGGCGCTCCGCGCGGGGACGCCCCGCGCGTCAGTCCCGCTCGCCGTTGCCGGGCCCGACCACCAGCCGGTTGTCGACCTCGGACACACCGGGCACGGCCGCCGCCGCCCGCTCGATGTCGGCCTTGCCGGTGGCGTGGGGCGCGTCGCCGGTCAGGATCGCGCGGCCGGAGACGACCTCGACCGAGGGCTGGGGCAGGTGCCAGGTGCGGGGCGAGTGGGACAGCTCGTAGCGGACGCGGTCGGCCACGGCATCGTCGCTGGCCGGCGCCCGCACGCGCTTCCCACTGGCGGCGGATGCGGTCGCGCAGCTCGGCGCCGGTCGTCGGCGCCACGAGGAGGCCGATCGCGACCCCGAAGCCGAGCGCCATCAGCCGGCTCAGGCCGACGAACCGCGTGGCCTGGACGCTGGCGCGCGACGGTGAGCAGCCCGGTCCGGTAGCCGAGCCGACCGAATCCGAGCGCCAAGCGGAAGGCGGAACAGCACGAGAGCTATCACGACAGGACCTCCAGGACCGCGGTCATCACGAGAACAGGGCCTCGACGAACTCGTCGGGATCGAACGTCGACCAGGTCGTCCGCCGTCTCGCCCAGGCCGACGAGCTTGACCGGGATGCCGAGCTCGGCCTGGATCGCGAGGACGATGCCGCCCTTGGCCGAGCCGTCGAGCTTGGTGAGCACGACGCCGGTGACCTCGACCGCCTCGGTGAACTGCTCGGCCTGCGCGAGGCCGTTCTGGCCGGTGGTGGCGTCGAGCACCAGCAGCACCTCGGTGACGTTCCCCGGCATCGCTTGTCGGCCACCCGGCGCACCTTGCGCAGCTCCTCCATGAGGTTGGTCTTGGTGTGCAGCCGGCCCGGCGGTGTCGGCGAGCACCAGGTCGGCGCCCCGGGCCGCGGCCGCGCTCGACGGCGTCGAAGATGACCGCGGTCGGGTCGCCGCCCTCGTTGCCCCGCACCAGGTCGGCGCCGGTGCGCTCGGCCCAGGTGCCGAGCTGCTCGGCGGCCGCGGCGCGGAAGGTGTCGCCGGCGGCCATCACGACCGACCGGCCGTCGGCCCGCTGCTGGTGGCCGAGCTTGCCGATCGTCGTGGTCTTGCCGACGCCGTTGACCCCGACGAACAGCCACACGTTGGGCCCGCCGGGCTCGAGGCGCAGGCTCGCGGTCGCCGGCGGCCAGGCATGTCCTTGAGCTCGGCCTTCAGCCGCGTCGAGCAGCTCGACCGGGTCGGTGATCGCCGTCGGCCTTGACCGGTCTGGCGCAGGTCGTCGAGCATGCGGCCGGTGGTGGCCGACGCCGACGTCGGCCCGGATCAGCGCCTCCTCGAGCTCGTCCCAGGTCTCGTCGTCGATCCCGCGCGACCGGATCGAGCCGACAGGTAGCCGACCGAGCGTGCCCCGGGCCTTGGCGAGGCGGTCGCGGAAGCTGGGCCGGACCGGGGCGGCGACCTCGGCCGGTGGCGCCGCGACCTCGGCGACCGGGACGGCCTCGGGGACGGCCTCGGGCGCGGGCGGGGGCTCCAGCTCGACGCCCCGGCCGCGGCGGGCCGCGACGAAGCCGAACCAGCCCAGGCCGGCGAGGGCGACGGCGACGACGACGAGCAGGATCACGATCTCCATGGCGGACCCGGAGCCTACCGGTCCCCCATCGCCGGCCCGCGACGACGGGGAGACCCCCGATCCGGCTCCCCCGCCCCCGGCCGTACGTTGCGGCCATGTCCCCCACCCGGCCCACGACCGACGACGCCACGCTCCTCGAGCACGCGCTGTTCGAGGTGAAGAAGGTCATCGTCGGCCAGGACCGCGCCTGTCGAGCGCCTGCTCGTGGCCTCCTGGCCGGCGGCCACTGCCTGCTCGAGGGCGTGCCCGGCCTGGCCAAGACGCTCGCCGTCGAGACCCTGGCCACCGTGGTGGGCGGCACCTTCGCCCGCATCCAGTTCACGCCCGACCTGCTGCCCGCCGACATCGTCGGCACCCGCATCTACCGAGCGTCCACCGAGTCGTTCGACGTCGAGCTCGGCCCGGTCTTCGCCAACTTCGTGCTGGCCGACGAGATCAACCGGGCGCCGGCCAAGGTCCAGTCGGCGCTGCTCGAGGTGATGGCCGAGCACCAGGTGTCGATCGGCGGCAGCACCTATCGCGGTGCCCGAGCCGTTCCTGGTGCTCGCCACCCAGAACCCGATCGAGTCCGAGGGCGTCTACCCGCTGCCCGAGGCCCAGCGCGACCGCTTCCTGCATGAAGATCGTGCATCGGCTACCCGACGCCGACCGAGGAGCTCGAGATCGTCCAGCGCATGGGCGTGGACCCGCCCGTGCCGGCCGAGCGTGCTCAGCCTCGACGACGTCCTCGGCTGCAGGCCGCCGCCGACGCCGTCTACGTCGACCACGGCGTGCGTCGACTACGCGGTCAACCTGGTGCTGCGCCACCCGCGACCCGGCCCGCTACGGCCTGGCCGAGCTGGCCGACCTACCTGGCCACCGGCGCCAGCCCCCGGGCCAGCCTCGGCCTGGTCGCCGGCGGCCGGCGCTGGCCCTGCTGCGCGGGCGGCACCTACGCCCTGCCCCAGGACGTGTTCGACGTGGCGCCCGACGTGCTCGCGCCACCGGCTGCGTGCTGTCCTACGAGGCGCTGGCCCAGGGCGTCGAGCGTCGACCAGGTCCTGGCCCGGCTGCTGGCGACGGTGCCGGCCCCCCGCCTGGCCCCGACCCAGGACATCAGCGCCCGGCCGCCTCCCGCCCCCGCCGGCGCCCCCGGCGCGCGGGCGGCGCGACCGGCGCCGACGGGCGACGACCGGGCGCCGAGCAGCGCCGACGGCCGCGCTCGGCGAGCGCCGGCATGAGCGAGGCCGCCACCACCGCCGCCCGGCCCTCGCCGGCCGAGGTCGCTGCGCCGCCTCGAGCTCACGCGTCACCCGCCGCCTCGACGGCCTGCTGCACGGCGACTACCGCGGGCCTGGTCGCCGGGCACGGGCAGCGAGCCCGGCGAGACCCGGCGCTACGTCGCCCGGCGACGACGTCCGCCGCATCGACTGGAACGTCACCGCCCGCACGCAGATCCCCCACGTCCGCGACGACCGTCGCCGACCGCGAGCTCGAGACCTGGATCGTCGTCGACCTGTCGGCCAGCCTCGACTTCGGCACCGCCGACTGCGACAAGCGCGACCTGGTCGTCACGGCCGCCGGCGGCGCTCGGCCTGCTCACCGGCCGGGCGGGCAACCGGGTCGGCGCCGTCACCTGCTCGACCGGCGCGGGCGTCGACGACCGTGCCGGCGCGGTCCGGCCGCCCCCACCTGCATGGCGCTGCTGCACCGGCTGCTCGCCGCCCCTCGGGGCGACGGCGCCGGCCGCCGACCTGGCCGAGGGCCTGGGCCGCCTGGCCCGTCCCGGCGCGGCGCCGGGGCCTGGCCGTGGTGGTCTCCGACTTCCTCGGCGCGCACCGACTGGGAGCGGACCGCTGCGGCCCTGGTCGCCGCCCGCCACGAGATGCTGGCGATCGAGGTCGTCGACCCCCGCGAGCTGGAGCTCCCCGACGTCGGCGATGCTCGACCTGGTCGACCCCGAGACCGGCGCCGAGCGGGAGGTGCAGACCAGCGACGCCCGGATGCGCGAGCGCTACGCCGACGCGGCCCGGTCGCCGGCGGGCGGCGACCGCCGCCGCGCTGGCCGCGGTCGGCGCCGACCACCTCGTGCTGCGCACCGACCGCGACTGGCTCGCTCGACCTCGTCCGCTTGCTCGCCCAGCGGCCCGAGCGGCTGGCGCACCGGCGGCGGATCCAGGCCCGGCGCGTGGTGGGGGCCCGGCCGTGACGTTCCTCGTCGCCCTGGCGCCTGTGGCTCCTCGTCGGCGTGGCGGCGCTGGCCGGGATGTGCGTTCGCGGTCGCCCGCCAGCGGCGGCGCCACGTCGCGTGCGGTTCACCAACCTCGACCTGCTCGACGTCGGTCGCGCCCAAGCGAGCCGGGGTGGCGCCGGCACGTGCCGGCGGCCCTGTTCCTCGTGGCGCTGGCGGCGCTGGTCCTGGGCTTCGCCCAGCCGGTACGCGACCAGCGGGTGCCGCGAGAAGCGGGCCACGATCATGCTCGCCATCGACACGTCGCTGTCGATGGAGGCCGACGACGTGGCCCCGACCCGGCTCGAGGCCGCCCAGGAGGCGGCCCGCCGGTTCGTCGACCGACCTGCCGCCGAGGCTCAACGTCGGCCTGGTGACCTTCAACGGCTCGACCGCGATCGCCGTGGCCCCGACCGACCGACCGCGAGGCCGTGGCCGACGCCATCGACAGCCTGGAGCTCGGCGAGGGCACCGCCATCGGCGAGGCCATCTTCACCGCCCTCGACGCGATCGCCGACCGTGCCGGCCGGCGACGACGGCGAGCCGGCCCCGGCCCGGATCGTGCTGATGTCCGACGGCGAGACCACGATGGGCCGCCCCAACGACGACGCGGCAGCGGCGGCGGCCGAGGCCGGGCGTGCCGGTGTCGACACGATCGCCTTCGGCACCGCGGGCGGCATCGATCGAGGACGGCACCGGGGGCAACGATCCCGGTGCCGGTCGAGCCCGAACCGCTGGCCGAGCCATCGCCCGACGACCGGCGGCGAGTCCTTCGAGGCCGGGCTCGCTGGACGAGCTGACCGCGGTCTACGACGACATCGGCGGGTCGGTCGGCTACGAGACCGAGCGGCGCGACGTCACGCCTGGTTCGTCGGCGTCGGGCTCGTGACTGCTGCCGGCCCTGACCGGCAGCCGCTGCTCGCTGGCGTGGTTGCAGCGCCTGCCGTGACCGGTCGTCGATCAGGCGCCGGCCGCGCACCTTCTCGCTCACCACCTTGGACGAGCCGCCCGGCTGCATGGTGACGCCGTAGAGGCAGTCGGCGGCCTCCATCGTGCGCTTCTGGTGGCTCACGATGAGCAGCTGCGCCTCCTGGCGGAACTCGGCGACCAGGCCGAGGAAGCGGTGCAGGTTGACGTCGTCGAGCGCGGCCTCGACCTCGTCCATCACGTAGAACGGCGACGGCCGGCTGCGGAACACGGCGAACAGGTAGGCCAGCGCGGTCAGCGACCGCTCGCCGCCGGACAGCAGCGACAGCTTCTTGCACGTTCTTGCCCGACGGCTTGGCCTCGACCTCGATGCCGGTGTCGAGCAGGTTGTCGGGGTCGGTCAGCCGCGAGCCGGCCGGGCCGCCGGGGAACAGCGTCGCGAACAGCTGCGTCGAAGTTCTCGCTCACGTCGGCGAAGGCGGCGGCGAACACGTCTGACGATCTCGTCGTCGACGGCCCGGATGACCTTGGCGCAGCTCGCGGCGGGTCTGCCTGGACGTCCTCGAGCTGGCTCTCGAGGAACGTCGTGGCGCTCCTGCAGCGCCTCGAACTCCTCGCAGGGCGAGCGGGTTGATCGGGCCCATGCAGCCGCAGCTCGCGCTCGAGCTCGCGGACCCGGGCCGTCGGCGTCGATGCCGTCGGGCAGCCGGCGGGCACTCGGCGGCCATGGCGGCGTCGGGCTCGACGTCGAGCTCGCGGCGCAGCGCCTCGATCGCGGTCTCGAGGCGCAGCGTGGCCTCGGCCTCGTCGAGCTCGGCGCGCTGCGGCCCGCTCGCGCAGCTCGGCCAGGCGGCTTCTCGGCGTCGGCCCGCTCGCGGCGCAGGCCGTCGAGCTCGGGCCGACAGCGGCCCGCGGCCTCGTCGGCTCTGGCGGCGGCGCTGCTCGCGCAGCGTCGGCGAGCGCGGCCTCGATCGTCGGCCAGGCGGTCGGCGACGAAGGCGGCGAGCCGGTCGAGCGGCGACCTCGGCGGCGTCGAGCTCGACCCGGCGGCTCCTCGGCCGCGGCGCGCGCGCCTCGGCCGGCCGGCCAGGCGCTCCTCGACCTCGGCCAGCCGGCGCTCGAGGAACTGCGCGGCGCTCGTCCAGGCCGGCCGGCGCGCGACCTCGAGGTCGGTGCGGCGGGCGCCGACCGCGGCCGGCGCGCTCGTCGAGCCGGCTGCCGGGCCTCGGCCATCGGGCCCGGCCGCGCTCGGCGCTCGGCCTCTCGTCGGCCTCGAGCGTCGGGCAGCAGCGGCCTCGAGCTCGGCGACGCGGGCCTCGCTCGCGGGCGACCGCGCTCGGCGAGCTCGCCCGATGCGTCGGCCAGCAGCGCCAGCTCGGCCTCGGCGTCGCGTCCGCGGCGCGGGCTCGACGCGCTCGGCCGCCGCGCCGGCGGCCGCAGCGGGCCGTCGTTGCTCGTCGAGGCGGCGGCCAGCGTCGGCCTCGGCGTCGCGGGCCGCGTCGAGCGCGGCCCGGGCCGCGGCGTCGCGGGCCTCGGCCGCGCGCGCCGGCTCCGCGGCCTCGGCTCGGCCCGGCGCTCGGGCCTCGTCGAGCGCGGCGCCGGTGGCGCCGGTGCCGGCGACGCCGACCGCGCCAGCCGGTGAGCCCGAAGCGGTCGCCGCCGCGCGGTGACGACGACGGCGTCGGGGTGGGCGAGGGCGGCGTCGACCGCGGCGGTCCAGTCGCCGTCGACGGCGACGGCCGCGGCCGAGCAGCGCGTCGAGCAGGCGGCTCGACCTCGGGCCGGCGCGGCCCGGACGTGGCGGCGCACCGGCTCGCCGACCGGCGGCGGCGTGCCCGCGGCCGGTGCGGCGCCGAGCGCCAGCACCGCGCCGGCCAGCGTCGCCGTCGGCGCAGCGCGGCGAGCGCCCGGCGGCCGGCGTCGACCGACGTCGACCACGACGGCGGCCAGCGCCTCGCCGGCGCGCGGCCTCGAACGGCGGCCTCCCAGCCCGGCGTCGACCTCGACGAGGTCGAGCAGCGTGCCGAGCACGCCGTCGACGCTCGGCCAGGCGCTCGGCGCCGGCCCGCGACCGGGCCTCGTCGAGCGCCAGCGGCCAGCGCCTCGGCCCGGGCCGTCCACGCGTGGCGCTCGGCGTCGGCGGCGTCGCCGGGCGGCGCTCGGCGGCCGCCGCGTCGCTGCCTCGGCCGGCCTCGCGGCGCCGACTCGGGCGCGCGTCGACGGCCTCGGCGAGCGGCCGCCTCGGCGCTCGGCGCGCCAGCACGGTCGGCCTCGGCGCTCGGCGGCCTCGGCGGCGAGCGCGATCGAGCGTCTCGCGCAGCGGCCGCGGTGCGGCGCTCGCCGCGCTCGGCCTCGGTCGTCGGCCCGGGCCAGCGCCTTGCGCACGGCGGCCAGCTCGCCGCGGACCTCGGCGGCCGTGCCGATCGCCGCGGCCGTCGCCTCGGCGTCGGCCCCGCCCCGCTCGACGCTCGAGCGCGCTCGTGCCTCGGCGAGGGCCGCCTCGTCGGCGGCCAGGGCCTCGGCCTGCGGCTCGAGGCGCCTCGGCCTCGCCCGCCGACCGCCGCCAGCTCGGCCCGCAGCCGGGCCGCTCGGCCTCGAGGGTGGCGATCACGCCCTGGTCGACCGACGGCCGCCGCGCTCGCGCTCGATGCCGCGGCGCCGCTCGGCGAGCAGCGGCGAGCTGACCCCGGGCCCGCTCGCGCAGCGACTCGACGCGGACCAGCGCGTCGCCGACGTCGCTCGCCGCCGAGGGCCGACAGCTCGGCCTCGGTCGCCATGACCGCGGTGTCGAGCTCGGCCAGCCGCCGGCGTGAGCTGCGGTCTGCTCGGCGCGCTGCTCGGCCCGGGCCGCGGCGACGTCGCTCGAGGCGGCGCCGCAGCGTCGTCGAGCTCGCGCCCGGCGACGAACACGCGCAGCGCGGTCAGCTCGGCCGACCAGGTCGCCGTGGCGGCGGGCCGCCTCGGCCTGGCGCTCCAGCGGGCGCAGCTGGCGGCGGACCTCGCGCAGCAGGTCCTGCAGGCGGGTCAGGTTGGCCTCGGTGGCGGTCGAGGCGGCGCTCGGACTTCTCCTTGCGCTTGCGGTACTTCAGGACGCCGGCCGCCTCCTCGATGATCAGCCGCCGGTCCTCGGGCCGGGCGTTGAGCACGGCGTCGATCTGGCCCTGGCTGATGATCACGTGCTGCTGGCGGCCGACGCCGGCGTCGCGAGAGCAGCTCCTGGATGTCGAGCAGCCGGCACGGCACGCCGTTGATGGCGTACTCGCTGTCGCCGGAGCGGAACAGCGTGCGGGTGATCGTGACCTCGCTGAACTCGATCGGCAGCAGGCCGGCGCAGTTGTCGATGGTGAGCGCCGACCTCGGCCCGGCCGAGCGCCGGGCGCTTGGGCGTGCCGGCGAAGATGACGTCGTCCATCTTCTGGGTGCGCACCGCGCTGCGGTGCCTGGGCGCCGAGCACCCAGCCGATGGCGTCGACGACGTTCGACTTGCCCGAGCCGTTGGGGCCGACGACGACGGTGACGCCCGGCTCGAGCTCGAGCGCGGTCGCCGTCGGCGAAGGACTTGAAGCCCTTGAGGGTCAGCGACTTCAGGAACATCGCTTCACGAGGCTAGGTGAGCCGTTGCGCGGGCCGGTGCACCCCCGGGTCGTTCCCCGCGAGCGCCCGCCGTCACACCTGGCAGCTCGGGCAGTAGTAGGTGACCCGGCCGCCGCTGCGCAGGCGGCTGACCGTGCCGCGGCAGCGGCGGCACGGCTGGCCGTCGCGGTCGTACACCTCGATGGTGCTCCTGGTACTCGCCCGGCTTGCCGTTGAGGTCGACGTACGGTGCTCGTCGGCGAGGTCGAGCCGCCGTACTTGATCGCCTCGTGGAGGATCTCGACGAGCGAGCGGTAGAGCCGCCGGATCTCCTGGGTCGACAGCGTCGACACTCGCGGTCGTAGCGCAGGCCGGCGTCGTAGAGGATCTCGTCGGCGTAGATGTTGCCGATGCCCGACGATGAAGGTCTGGTCGAGCAGCAACGCCTTGAGCTTCTCGGTGCGCCGGGCCACCAGTGCCTGGGCGAACGTCGGTCCACGACATGGGCGTGGCCGACCGGGTCGAAGCCCAGGTTGGCCAGCTCGGGCACCTCGTCGGTGAGCGGGTCGGGCGTGACCACGAACACCTCGCCGAACGTGCGGGGGTCGACGAAGCGCAGCTGGCCGCCCTGGGTGAAGGTGACACGACGACGTGGGTGTGCTTGCCGGTCGCGTCCTTGGGCGCGGCGCGCAGCAGCTGGCCGCTCATGCGCAGATGTGATCACCAGCAGCGTCGCCGGTGTCGAGCGTGAGCAGCAGGTACTTGCCCCGGCGGTCGACGCCGGTGATCTTGGTGCCCTCGACCCGGCTCTGGAACGCCTTGCGGCGACCCGTTGCGGCGGACGGCCTTCGCCACCGTGCACGTCGACCGTCTTGATCCGCCGGCCGACGATCTCGCGCTCGAGGCCCCGCCGGAGGGTCTCGACCTCGGGCAGTTCAGGCATCGTTCGCTCTCCAGCTCGACGCCATGAGGGTCGGCGTAGGCGTCGCGCGGCCGCGGCCTGCTCGGCCTGCTTCTTGGACCGGCCCTCGCCGTCGCCGCGCTCGACGCCGCCGACCGCCACGGTGACGTGGAAGCGGCTTGCGTGGTCGGGCCCTCGGCGAGGACCTCGTACGTCGGGGGCCTCGTCGAACCGCCGGGCCGACAGCTCCTGGAGCCGGGTCTTGTAGTCCTGGCCGCCGGGCCCGCCGGCGGCGCCTCGGCGATGCGGTCGCCGAGCAGCCGGAGCACCAGGTCGTGGGCCGTCGGCCATGCCGCCGTCGACGTAGACCGCGCCGATCACGGCCTCCATGGCGTCGGCCAGGATCGACGGCTTCTCGCGGCCGCCGGCTGCGTCCTCGCCCTTGCCGAGCAGCAGGTGCGTCGCCGAGGTCGAGCTCGGCGGCGACCTCGGCCAGGGCGGCCGCGCTGACGACCGCGCTTGCGCACGTCGGTCAGCTCGCCCTCGGGCAGCGCCGGGTAGGCGTGGAAGACGTGGTCGGTGACGACCAGCCCGAGCACGGCGTCGCCGAGGAACTCGAGCCGCTCGTTGGAGTCGTGGCCCGGGTTCTCCGCGCACCACGAGCGGTGGGCGAGCGCGGGCGCGAGAACCTCGGGGTCGGTCGAAGGGTGACGCCGAGGCGCAGCGGTCAACTCAGCGAGTCGTGGGACGGGCAGTGGCGATGATCGAGCCTCAGAGCCGGGCGACGACGTAGTCGACGGCGTCGCGGACGGTCTTGAGGTCCTCGAGGTCCTCGTCCTCGATGCGGAAGCCGACGCTGCGCTCGCCGAGCTCCTCCTCGAGCGCCTCGACCAGCTCGATCAGGGCCAGGGAGTCGGCGTCGAGGTCGTCGGCGAACGAGTCGCCCTCGTGGATCGACGACGGGCTCGATCTCGAGGATGTCGGCCAGGCGGTCGCGGATCAGGTCGAGCACTGCTTGGCGGTCCATCGGACCGCTGCTCGACGTGGGTCTCTGCGGGCACGAGGCGCTACTCCTGGGCTCGCGGCAAGGACGTCGGGCAGTGTATCGAGCGTCCGACTTTGTGCGCTTGTGAAGACGCCGGGCCGGTCAGGGCACGGCCACGGCCGACCGCAGGCGGTCGACCACGTCGCCCTCGACCATGTCGGCGCGCCACCCGGATGGCGTTGACCATCGCCGTGGCCGACGACGAGCCGTGGCTGATGATGCAGACACCGTCGACGCCGAGCAGCATGGCGCCGCCGGTGTTGTCGGGGTCGAGCGTCGGCGTAGAGCGGCAGCAGCGCCGGCATCAGCACGTCGGCGGCCCGGCCGGCTCTCGGTCGCGCCGAAGGCGTCGAGGACAGCGCGCGACGAGCGCCCGCAGCGCCGCCCTCGAGGGTCTTGAGCGCCACGTTGCCGGTGAAGCCGTCGGTGACGACGACGTCGGCGTCGTCGGTCATGAGGTCGCGGCCCTCGACGTTGCCGACGAACCGGCGCCGCCCGAGCCGACCAGGGCGCCCTCGGCGAGCAGCTTGTGGGTCTCCTTGACCAGCGGGTTGCCCTTGGTCGGCTCCTCGCCGATCGACAGCAGGCCGACCCGTGGCGTCGTCGATGCCGTAGCGGTCGCGGGCGAACACGGCGCCCATCTGGGCGAACTGCACGAGCCACTCGGGCTGGCACTCGGCGTTGGCGCCGGCGTCGAGCAGCACGGTCGGGCGTGCGAGCCCGGCACCGGGATCGGCGTGGCGATGGCCGGGCGGGTGACGCCCTTGATGCGACCCATGCGCAGCAGCGCGCTGGCCATGGTGGCGCCGGTGTTGCCGGCGCGGACCATGGCCGACGCCTTGCCGTCGCGCACCGCCTCGGCCGCCCGCACGAGCGAGGAGTCCTTCATGCGTGCGGACGCTCTGGCCGGCGTCGGCGTCCATGGCGATCACCTCGGACGCCGGGATCACCTCGAGGCCCGCGCGGTGTCGCCGATCTCGTCGGGCCGGCCGACGAGCACGACGGGGACGCCGAGCTCGTCGGCGGCCTGGCGGGCGCCGGCGACGATCTCGCCGGGGGCGTGGTCGCCGCCCATGGCGTCGACGGCGATCGGCAGCATCGGTCGGAGCAGCGGTGCGACGCCGGGCGGTCAGTCGACGTCGATGGCCTGGCGGCCGTGGTACCAGCCGCAGTTGCCGCACACGACGTGGGGCACGCTTGGCGGCGCCGCAGCGGGGGCAGATGCTGCGGGCCGGGGTGGTCGAGGCGTCCAGGCCGAGGCCCGGCGGCTGCGGCTCTTGGACTTGGAGGTCTTCTTCTTGGGGACGGCCATCGGTCCTCGGATCCTGGGCAGCGGTCGCGTCGGGCTCCGGCGGGCGAAGCGGGCACAGACGTAGCGGCCCTGCGGCCGAGCGGCGTCGAACGCCCGGCCCGCCGGGCTGGCGTCACGTCGAACCGCAGGGCGTCGAGGGCCGCCCAGCGGGGGTCGGCGGCCGGCGCGGCGTCCTCGATCGCCCGGACCGGGTGGGCGCTCGGGAGCGGGGCCGGGGCAGTCCGTCGCGGCACAGCGGGGCCAGCGGCAGCGCCAGGGCGCAGCGCCTCGCGGACCATCGGCTCGAGGTCGAGGTCGTCGCGGCCGAGCGGGTAGGTCTCGCCCTCGACCGGGTCGGGCTCGAAGACCTCGCGGACCTCGACGACCACCTCGCCGCCGGTCGTCCTCCAGGCACCGCCGGCACTCCCCGTCCCAGCGGCCCGACACCGTGCCGGTGAGCATGACGGCGTCGCCTGCGCCTCGAGCACGAGGTCGGCCACGACCTCGGCGTCGGCGAGCCGCGTCGTCGACAGCTCGAGGTCGCCGGACGGGCCCGGCCAGCACCACGTGCTGGCGCGTCCCGGGGCGCCGGAGCAGCTCGCCGGTCGGCACGAGGAACGAGCTGGTCACGCTCCCCAGGCTACGGCTGCGGGGGGTCCGGCTACATCCGGTCCTGGTCGAAGAAGCCCTCCCGCTCCTCGTCGCCGTCGCCGCCGGCGGCCGCCGGCCGCTCGCCGTCGGATGGCCGTTGACCGGGCGGCGCTCGGCCGCGGGCGGGCTGCCCTCCGCCCGCCGGGCCCTGGAGCTTGGCCCGGCCGGCGGCGACCACCGTCTGGATGCGCTCGAGCACGATCTCGAAGCTGGCCAGCTTCTGGTCGCAGAAGTCCTCGGCCTCGTGGCGCAGGCGGCGGGCCTCGGCCTCGGGCGTTCTCGACGATCTGGTGGGCCCGCCTCGGCCGCCTTCACGACCTCGGTGCGCTGCACCATGCGCTCGGCCTGGCCGCGGGCCTGCTCGAGGATGTCGTCGGCCTCGCGCTGGGTGCGGGCGAGGAACTCCTCGCGCTCCTTGAGCAGCCAGCGGGCGGCCCGCAGCTCGTCGGGGAGGCGGGCGAGCGCCTCGTCGAGCAGGTCGAGGACCTCCTCCTTGTCGATCATCGACGAGGTCGACAGCGGCACCGGCCGGGCCGCCGTCGATGAGCGTCGTGCAGCTCGCGCAGCAGCGCCTCGACGTCGCCGCCGGGAACTCGCTCGGCGACCCGGGCGTCGAAGCTGCGCTCGAAGCTGTGATCGTCGTCACTCACCCGGGCCCGCCTTCTCGAGCTTGGAGGCGCTTGCCGCCACAGCTTCGCGGTCGCCGGCGGGACCATCGACGAGACGTCGCCGCCGAAGCGGGCGATCTCCCGGATGCAGCTTCGAGGCCAGGAACGAGTGCTGCGACGCTGGCCGGGATGAACAGGGTGTCGACGCCCGAGATCTTCTTGTTCATCTGGGCCATCTTCAGCTCGCTCTCGAAGTCGGACACGACCCGCAGGCCCTTGACGATGAAGTCGGCCCGACCTCGCGGGCCAGGTCGACGACGAGGCTGGAGAACATCGTGACCCGGACGTTGTCGAGGTGGGCGATGGCCTCGCCGATCATCTCCTGGCGCTCGTCGAGCGAGAACAGCGGCTCGCCCTTCTGCGGGTTGCGCATGGCCGCCACCACCACCTCGTCGAACAGACGGGACGCCGTCTCGATGATCTCGAGGTGGCCGTTGTGGATCGGGTCGAACGACCCCGGGTAGAGCACGGTCGTCACGTGACCACGGTAGCCGTCGGGGCTCGCGCGACGAGGGAACGGGCTCACCCCGGCTCGGCGAGGCCCACCCACGTGCCGCCGTAGCGGGCCTCGCGGGCCAGCGTCCAGCCCGGCGGCAGCGCGACCGGGCCGCCGGACTCGACGACGACCAGGTCGGCCGGCAGGCGGACCAGCAGGTCGGGCCACGCCCCGTACGCGTACGGCGGGTCACAGAACACCACGCCGAAGCGCCCGGCCCCGCCGGGACCGTCCGGGGCCGGCAGGTCGCCCAGCCAGCGCTCGACCGGGCCGGCCACGATCGTCGCCCGGTCCGCGAAGCCGCAGGTCTCGACGTTGCGGCGGACGGCCTGGAGCGCGGCCCGGTCGCGGTCGACGAACGTCGCGTGGGTCGCACCCCGCGACAGCGCCTCGACGCCCAGCGCCCCGCTGCCGGCGAACAGGTCGACCACGGACGCACCCTCCGGCAGGCCCCGGGCCCACAGCGCGTTGAAGATCGCCTCGCGGACCCGGTCGCTCGTCGGGCGGGTCGACGAGCCCGGCGGGGCGACCAACGGGCGGCCGCGGGCGGTGCCGGAGACGACACGCATCACGGCACCGGCCGTTTCACCATCGGGCGCACGCTACCGGGTGGCATCCTCGCGTCATGAGCGACGAGGTGCGCGTGATCGAGATCGACCAGCCCGAAGTGCGCAACGCCATCAACACGCGACCGCCCAGCGGCTCCACGACGCGTTCGTCGCCTTCGACTACGACGACGAGGCCCGCGTGGCGGTGCTCACGGGCGACGCCGCCGCGTTCTGCGCCGGCGCCAACCTCAAGGACCTGCCCCGGCTGCGGGACAGCGGCCCGCTCGGGCCGACGCGCCTCGTGCTGTCCAAGCCGGTGATCGCCGCCATCGAGGGCTGGTGCGTGGCCGGCGGGATGGAGCTGGCGGCCTGGTGCGACCTGCGGGTCGCCGGGGACACGGCCCGGTTCGGCTGCCTGGAGCGCCGCTTCGGGCGTGCCGCTGGTCGACGGCGGCACCTACCGGCTGCCCCGCATCCTCGGGCTGGGCCGGGCGCTCGACCTCATCCTCACCGGCCGCGAGCTCGACGCGGCCGAGGCCGAGCGCATCGGCTTCGTCGACCGCCTGGTGCCGGCCGGCACCGCGCTGCCGGCCGCCGTTGCGCTGGCCGAGCAGATCGCCGCCCATCCGTGGGCCTGCGTGGTGAGCGACCGGCGGTCGGTGTACGACGGCCTCGGGCTCGACGTCGTCGACGCCCTGCTCAACGAGGACCGCCTGGGCCGCGAGATCATCTTGTCCGAGGACTTCGCCGCGGGCGTCGAGCGCTTCGGGAGCCGCCCGCGCTCCCGGGGGGAGGGGTGAGCCCCGTGCACGTGGACACCGTCATCACCTGCATCGACTGCGGCGGCCGGGCCCACCTGATCTCCTACCCGCCGAACGAGGGCGACTGGGCGCCGGGCGACCTGGTGACCTACCGCTGCGAGGACTGCCTCGACCGCTGGGACCTGGTCGTACCGGACGAAGACGGTAACGACCCCTACGGCTGAGCCGGCGAGACCGCGCCGGTGACGGTGCGGCGTAGCCCGCCAGGTGTGATAGCCGTAGTCGGTCCACAAAGGCATCGGAGACCACGATGAGCAGATCACTATCCACCCGCGGTGGCCGGGCGCTGGCCATCACCGCACTGGTTCCCCTGCTGGCGCTCGCTGCCGCGTGCGGCGGCGACGACTCGTCAAGCTCCGGCTCCGGCTCCGGCGGGGGATCGGGGGGCTCCCAGTCCAGCGGCGACTTCTGCACCGAGTTCGAGAGCCTCAACCAGCGCATGTCCGACATCACCGACCCGACGGGCGATCAGCTCCAGGATGCGCTCAACCAGCTCCAGGACATCGATCCGCCGGCCGAGCTGCGGGACGAGTGGGCCGCGCTCGCCGACTCGCTCGAGAGCCTCGACTTCAACGACCCGACAAACGCCGACCCTGCGGCGGCCCAGAAGTTCAGCGACGCGATCGACGGGATCAGCGCCTACGTCGACGAGCACTGCGACATCCAGCAGTAGCACCCGTTCCGACGCTTTTCTACGCGGAAGTGGTCGCCAGAGCGACCACTTCCGCGTAGAAATGGCTCCCGCCCTCAGCCCTTGAGCAGGAAGTCGGCCTCGTCCTCGTCGAGGAAGAGGTCGACCTCGCCGGCCAGTATCGGGGTGGCGGCCGAGGTCGGGGTCGTCGTCGACGAGCTCGAACGCCACCTCCCGGGCCCGCTCGACCCACTCGCGGTCGCGGCGCAGCGACGCCAGCTTGAGGTCGTTGCGGCCCTTCTGGCGCTCGCCCATGATCGTGCCCTCGCCCCGCAGGTCGAGGTCGACCTCGGCCAGCTCGAAGCCGTCGGTGGTGCGCACCAGCGCCTCGAGCCGGGCCTCGCCGTCGGGGGTCGTCGGCCTGCGCCGACCAGGCAGCACGTACGACTGCGCCGCGCCCCGGCCCGACCCGGCCCCGCAGCTGGTGGAGCTGGGCGATGCCGAAGCGGTCGGCGTCGAGGATCACCATGACCGTGGCGTTGGGCACGTCGACGCCGACCTCGATGACGGTGGTGGCCACCAGCACGTCGAGCGTCGCCGCGCGCGGAACTGCGTCCATCGCCGGCCTCCTTCTCGGCCGGCCGCGACCCGGCCGTGCAGCAGCCCGAGCCGCAGGCCCGGCAGCTCGCCCGCGCGCCAGCCGCTCGAAGGTCTCCTCGGCCGAGCGCACCTCGAGCTTCTCGCGCTCCTCGATCAGCGGGCACACCACGTAGGCCTGGCGGCCGGCCGCCACCTCGGTCGCGCACCTGCGCCCACACCGCGGCCTCGTCGTCGCTCGCGCCCGTGCGCCCACGTGGTGACGATCGGGGTGCGCCCCGGCGGCAGCTCGTCGAGCACCGACACGTCGAGGTCGCCGTAGACGGTCATGGCCGCGGTGCGCGGGATCGGCGTGGCGGTCATGACCAGCACGTCGGGCACGGCGCTCGCCCGCGCCCTTGTCGCGCAGCGCGGCCCGCTGCTCGACGCCGAAGCGGTGCTGCTCGTCGATCACGACGACGCCGAGCGAGCGGAACTCGACGCCCTCCTGGATCAGCGCGTGGGTGCCGATGACCAGGTCGACCGTCGCCGTCGGCCAGGCCGGCCAGGATGCGGCGGCGCTCGGCCGCCGGCGTGCGGTTGGTGAGCAGCTCGACCCGCAGCGGCGCCGGCGCCGCCGAACAGGTTGTCGCGCCGTCGTCGGGCACCGTCGACGCCGTCGAGCAGGGCCCGGATGCCCGAGGTGTGCTGCTCGGCCAGCACCTCGGTCGGCGCCATGAGCGCGCCCTGGTGGCCGCCCTGCACCGCGGCGAGCAGCGCCGCCACGGCCACGACGGTCTTGCCGGCGCCGACGTCGCCCTGCAGCAGCCGGTGCATCGGGTGGCGGCCCGGCCAGGTCGGCGTCGATCTCGGCGATCACCCGCCGCTGGGCGCCGGTGAGCGGGAACGGGCAGCCGCTCGTGGAACCGGCCGACGAGGCCAGCCGCGCCGCGCCGACGTCGTGGCGCGATGCCCGCGGCCGTCGCGCTCGAGCTCCCGCTTGCGCCGCACCAGCGCCAGCTGCACCCGCAGCAGCTCGTCGAACACCAGGCGGCGGCGGGCCGCCGCCGCCGTCGCGCCATCGACTCGGGCGCGTGGATGTCGTGGAAGGCCGTCGTCCGGTCGACGAGGTCGAGGCGGTCGCAGCACGCTCGTCGGGCACCGGGTCGGCGAAGCTCCGCCGGCCCGGCGCAGCACCTCGGCCATCCACTCGGCCGATGTCCCAGCGTCGATCACGCCGGCCTTCTCCGACTGCGGGTAGACCGGCACGATGCGCCCGGTGCGGTCGCCGACGAGGTCGACGACCGGGTTGGTCATCTGCCGCCGGCCCTGGAACACCTCGAGCTTGCCGAACAGGACGACCTCGGTGCCCGGCCTGCAGCTGGCGCTCCCGCCACGGCTGGTTGAAGAACGTGACCTGGAGGTGGCCCGATGCCGTCGGTGACGTCGACCGTCGACCAGCGACTGCGCCGGTTGCGGGTGCGCCGCGACGGTCGACGCGCTCGACCGTGACGAGCACCAGTCGCCTCCTCGCCCCACGTCGAGGTCGCCGATGCGGCGCCTGCGTTGGTGCGGTCGAGGTAGCGCCGCGGGTAGTAGGTGAGCAGGTCGAGCACCGTCTCGACCCCGAGCTTGGCCGAGCGCGCCTCGGCCTTGCGGCTCGCCGACGCCCTTCAGCTCGGTGACCGGGCAGCTGCGGCGAGCTCGGCGAGGTGATGGCGACCGTCGGACCGGCAGTCGACGGCGGCGCCGCTACTCGATGCCGAAGAGGTACGGGTAGAGCGGCTGGCCGCCGTGGTGGACCTCGGCGCTCGACGCCCGGGGCGGTTGTCGTCGCAGCCACTCCGTGATGTGGCGGGTGATCGGCCGGCGCCGGCGCCCTCGCCCTCGATGATGGTGACGATCTCGTGCTCGTCGGTCGACCAGCACGGTCGAGCAGCGCGGTGGCGGCGCCGGCCGAGGTCGTCGCCGACGGCCCGGATGCCGTCGCGGGCGATGCCGAGGTAGTCGCCCTCGGGATCGGGCCCGAGGTCGCATGGTGGAGTCGCGCACGGCCCGGGTGACCTCGCCGGCGACGACGTCGACGCGGCGGCCTCGGCCATCGCCTCGGCGTTGTCGTCGGCCGGCGGCCTCGGGGTCGTAGGCGAGCAGCGAGGCGAAGCCCTCGGCCACGCCCCGGGTGGGCACGACGCGCACCGTCTTGGCGGTCTGGGCGTCGACCTGCTCGGCGACCGGGATGATGTTCTTGTTGTTGGGCAGGATCACGACCTGCGTCGGCCGGCGCCGCCTCGACCGCCTCGAGCAGCTGGGCGGTCGACGGGTTCATCGTCTGGCCGCCGGTGACGATGCCCTGCACGCCGAGCGAGTGGAAGATGCGGCGGATGCCGTCGCCGGTCGGCCACGGCCACGACCGCGGTGGCGACCGGGCTCGTGGGCGATCGACGGCTCGGCCGGCATCGGCTCGGCCTCGCGGACCCAGCGCTCCTCCTCGACCTGCTCGAGCAGGTCGGTGACCCGGATGTGGCGGGGCCGGCCGACGTCGATGCGCGGCCTCGATGGCGGCGCCGATGTCGTCGGTGTGGATGTGGCAGTTCCAGAGGCCGTCGCCGCCGACGACGACGATCGAGTCGCCGATGCCGGCCCACACGTCCTTGAAGCCGGGGATGGTCTCGTCGGGCGGCCTCGAGGAAGTACATGACCTCGTAGCGCAGGTCGGCGAGGCCGCCTCGCCGTGGCCGCCGTCGCCGTGGGCGGCCATCGGGCCGATGAGCTCGGCCGACGCGCCGGCGACCTCGACCCGTCGGGCTCGGGCACCGGCCGCCCGTCGACCACGTGGAGGAGCGACGTCGAGCAGCAGCAGGAAGCCGGTGCCGCCGGCGTCGACCACCCCGGCCTCGGCCAGCACGGGCAGCAGCTCGGGCGTGCGCGGCCAGCGCGTCGCCGCGCCGGCGTCCGGGCCGGCCTCGAGCACGCCGACCAGCGTCGGCGCCGCCGTCGGCCGCGGCCGCGGCCGCCTCGGCCGACGCCCGCACGACGGTGAGGATCGTGCCCTCGACCGGGCGCATGACCGCGCCGTAGGCGGCCGTCGGACGGCCGGCGTCGAGCGCGCCGGCCAGCGTGGCGCCGTCGACCGTCGCCGGCCGCCTCGAACGACCGTCGGACAGGCCCCGCAGGATCTGGCGAGAGGATCACGCCGGAGTTGCCCCGGGCGCCCATGAGCGAGCCGTGGGCGATGGCCTTGCAGGTCGCGGCCAGGTCGGCGCCGGCGCCGTCGAGCTCGGTCGACCACCGACTCGAGCGTCAGGGCCATGTTGGTGCCGGTGTCGCCGTCGGGCACCGGGTACACGTTGAGCCGGTTGATCGGCTCGCGGTGGGCGGCCAGGGCGTCGGCGAACCCGGAGATCACGGCGCGCAGGTCGGCGGCGGTCAGGCGCTCGAGGGTCGGCATCGGCCGAGAGACTGACCGATGCGCCGCCGGCCCGGCCCGAGTCGGACCCCGGCGTCGGCCGTTGCTAGCGTCTCACGTGTTCGTATGTTCCCGTCTGTCTCCGGAGTGTGTGGTCATGGCAGCGGTCTGCGAGGTGTGCGGCAAGCACCCGTCGTTCGGCATCCGGCCGTCGCACGGCGCACCCGCCGACGCCTGCACGTCGTGCATCAAGCCGGGCAAGGTCGTCAAGCGCCCGAACTAAGCGGGGCCGACTCGACGTGCAAGGCGTCGATCAAGTCCTACGACCCCGGGTCACCGGCGACGGGCGTCGTGCATCGCGCGACACCGACCTCGCCGAGTACGACCTGCGCCGCCGAGGCGCTGCGAGGGCTCGGTCTTCCGCATGCTCCGCCAGGGCCAGCGGGTCGTCTTCGACCTCGACGACCGAGGGCTGGCCACGCGCCTGCGCATGGGCTCCGAGGTCGACATGGGCACGCCCGGCTTCCCCGGAGCACCCGGGCGACGTCCAGCACCCCAGGGCGGACCGATGCGACCCGGCCTGCCGGTCGACCTCCGAGATCCTGCGGCAGCCGACGGGACCACCGGCTGGCCCCGCGTCGACGTAGGATGGCGCTCACCGTCGTCACCGGCATCGTGCCGGCGGATCCACCGACGGTCACCACGCCACGACAACGACGTCGGAGGTCCCATGGCTGCCACGACCACCAACCAGAAGCTGCTCGACTGGGTCGACGAGTGGGCGGCAGATCCTCCAGCCCGACGCCGATCGACTGGTGCGACGGCTCCGACGAGGAGTACGACCGCCTCTGCCGGCGAGCTCGTCGACGGCGGCACGTTCCGAGCGCTCGACGAGGCCAAGCGGCCCGAACAGCTACCTGGCCCTCTCCGACCCCGGCGACGTCGCCCGCGTCGAGGACCGCACCTTCATCTGCTCCGAGCGCGGAGATCGACGCCGGCCCGACCAACAACTGGCGCGACCCGGCCGAGATGAAGGCCGAGCTGACCGAGCTCTTCACCGGCTCCATGCGGGGCCGCACCATGTACGTGGTGCCGTTCAGCATGGGCCCGCTCGGCTCGCCCATCGCCCACATCGGCGTGCAGCTCACCGACTCGCCCTACGTCGTCGTGAACATGCGGATCATGACCCGCATGGGCCAGGGCGCCCTCGACGTCCTCGGGCCGACGGCGAGTTCGTGCCGTGCCTGCACTCGGTCGGCATGCCCGCTCGCGCCGACGGGCCAGGCCGACGTGGCCTGGCCGTGCGACGCCGACAACAAGTACATCGTCCACTTCCCCGAGACCCGCGAGATCTGGTCGTACGGCTCCGGCTACGGCGGCAACGCCCTGCTCGGCAAGAAGTGCTTCGCCCTGCGCATCGCCTCGACCATGGCCCGCGACGACGGCTGGCTGGCCGAGCACATGCTCATCCTCGGCGTCACCCCGCCCGAGGGCGAGAAGAAGTACATCGCCGCCGCCTTCCCGTCGGCCTGCGGCAAGACCAACATGGCCATGCTCATCCCGACCCTGCCCGGGCTGGAAGGTCGAGACCATCGGCGACGACATCGCCTGGATGAAGTTCGGCGACGACGGCCGGCTCTACGCCATCAACCCCGAGGCCGGCTTCTTCGGCGTCGCCCCCGGCACCGGCGAGGACACCAACCCCAACGCCATCGCCGCGCTCGACGGCAACTCCATCTTCACCAACGTGCGCCCTCACCGACGACGGCGACGTCTGGTGGGAGGGCATGACCGACGAGCCGCCGGCCCACCTCATCGACTGGCGGGGCAACGACTGGACGCCCGAGTCCGACACGCCCGGCCGCCCACCCCAACGCCCGCTTCACCGCCCCGGCGGCGCAGTGCCCGTCGATCGCCCCCGAGTGGGAGGACCCCGACGGCGTGCCGATCTCGGCCATCCTCTTCGGCGGCCGCCGGGCCACCAACGTGCCGCTGGTGACCGAGGCCTTCGACTGGCAGCACGGCGTGTTCCTCGGCTCGATCATGTCGCTCGGAGAAGACCGCGGCCGCGGCCGGCACGGTCGGCGAGCTGCGCTTCGACCCCTTCGCCATGCTGCCCGTTCTGCGGCTACAACATGGGCGACTACTTCGCCCACTGGCTCGAGATCGGCCAGGCGACCGACGCCGACGAAGCTGCCCAAGCTCTTCTGGGTCAACTGGTTCCGCAAGGGCGACGACGGCACGTTCCTGTGGCCCGGGCTTCGGCGACAACAGCCGGGTGCTCAAGTGGGTCGTCGAGCGGGTCGACGGGCGAGGGCGAGGCGGTCGACACGCCGATCGGCCGGGTGCCCGACCGCCGGCGCCATCGACATCGACCGGCCTCGACGTCGACGCCGACACGCATGAGCCGAGCTCGCTCGACGGTCGACGCCGACGCGTGGCGGGCGGAGCTGCCCCAGATCGAGGACCACTACGGCTTCATCGGCGACGCGGCTCCCCGCCGAGCTCCGCGAGCAGTTCGAGGACCTCGAGAAGCGCCTGGCCGCTGCGGGCTGATCAGCTCACGGCGAACAGCGCCATCATCGGGAGCAGCTCCGCGGCCGCCGCGGGCGCCTCGTGGCCGAGGTCCCGGTAGACCGCGGCCACGTTCGCGACGAGTCGCTCACCCTCGCCCCAGCCCGCGTAGGGGCCGAGATCGATGTCGCGCGCCGCGTCGACCACCGACATGCCCACCTCGGCCCGCGCCCCGGCCTCGGCCAGGAGGAACCGGAAGTAGTCGCCCTGGGTGGCGACCTCAGCCGGTCCGCACACGGGGCCGTGGCCGGGGACGACCACGGCCGGGTCGAGGGCGACGATGCGGTCGCAGGCGGCGATCCAGTTGGCCACCGGGCCGGCCCAGACGACGGGGTGGCCGCCGTTGAACAGGATGTCGCCCGTGTAGACCACATCGGCCCCCGGCACGTGCACGATGACGTCGCCCTCGGTGTGGGCCGGCCCGACCTCGATCAGGTGCAGCTCCCGGTCGCCGACCCGCAGGGTCAGCTCGCCGTCGAAGGTGGTGGTGGGCGGCACGATCTCGATGCCGTCGAAGTCGAACGGCGCCCACATCCGCCCGATCATCTCGCCCGCGGGGCCCTCGGGCGGGTTGGCGGCGAGCGCCGCGAGCAGCGAGGGCGGCAGGCCGCCCATCTCCGCGGCGCACGCCCGCGATCCCACGATCTCGGCGTCGCGCACCAGCTGGTTGCCCCAGCAGTGGTCGCCGTTGGCGTGGGTGTTGACGACGGTGCCGATTCTCGCCGCCGCCGGGACCGCGGCCCGCATGGTCGCCAGCATCTCGGCGGTCAGCTTCAGGTCGAACAGCGTGTCGACCAGCAGCGTGGCGTCGCCGTCGACGACGAGCCCGGCGTTGCTCCACCCCCAGCCGCCGTCGGGTTGCAGGTAGGCGTAGGTCCGGTCCGCGACCTCGTGCAGTCCCTTGGTGTACGGATGCTCCCCCATCAGGCCATCCTCGCGCACACTACGATCCGTGACCGGCTACGACGGCGAGGGAGGCCCCGATGGCTGTCAGCGCGTACATCCTCATCCAGACCGAGGTGGGCAAAGCTGCCCAGGTCGCCGAGGAAGTGGACAACATCGAGGGGGTGGTGTCCGCGGAGGACGTCACCGGCCCCTACGACGTGATCGCCCGGGCCGAGGCCGCCACGGTCGACGAGCTGGGCAAGATGGTCGTGAGCCGCGTCCAGATGATCGAGGGGATCACCCGCACGCTCACCTGCCCGGTCGTCCACCTCTAGGGCCGGCGGTCAGCGGGTGGTGCCCACCACCATCGCCCGGATGGCGAGGCCCATGAGGAACAGGCCGCCAAGCCCGTAGAGCAGGTAGATGTGGCGGGCGACCTGCTGGCGGTAGCTGTAGATGATGCCGACGGTGGCGAAGGCCGCGAACCCGTAGAGCGCGTGGAACTGCGGCAACTCGCGGTGCCCACTGGTCACGAGCAGCGAGCCCAGAAGCACCTGGACGACGACCGTGACCTCGGCCGCGGCGGTCGCCCACCACAGGGTGCGGTGCCGCAGCGCCGCCCACCTGTGGGCGCCGAGCGCCCACAGGCCGACGGCCGCGTTGGCGAAGACGACCACCCACGCGAAGGCGACGTGGACGTCGCGCAGGGTCACCGGCCGCGCTCGCTCGGGACGGCGGTCGGCTCAGCCCTGGCCGGGCGAGGTCGTCGAGACCTCGTACGACCACAGCTCGCTCGACACCGACACCGGCCCCCCGTGCGGCGCAGGCCGGTCGGCGCCCTGGTGCCCGTGGCCGAACGCGGGGCTGTTCACCCAGGCCTGGAACGCGTCCTCGTCCCGCCAACGCGTCACCACCAGCCAGGTCGTGCGCTCGTCGGTCGGCTTGAGCAGCTCGAAGCCCTCGAACCCGTCCTGGTTGTCGACGGCCCCGGCCCGGGCGGCGAACCTCCGCCCCAGCTCGTCGCCGGAGTCGGCGGGGACGGTGATCGCGTTGATCTTGATGACGGTCACGCCGGACATGATGGTCCGACGCCCGGCCCGCTGACCATTCCCGTGCGGCCGGACGCGTTCTGTCCCCGGAAGCGGTCGCCAGAGCGACCAGTTCGGCGGACAAAACGCGAGCCGCGCTAGCGGGTCCGCTCGGCCCGGGCCAGCAGCTCGTCGTCGCGGTGGCCCTCGGGCACGCCGTGGCGGATGAAGAACTCGGTGCCCATGGCGGCGGCGAACACGTCGGCCTCCATGGCGAGGAACGCGCCCGTGTCGCCGACCTGGGTGGCGTGGGCCTCCATCGACGCCCGCTTGCGGTCGAGCCACGGCGTGACGTCGATGCGGGTGGTGATGACGGCGTCGGGCACGCCGAGCAGCACATCCGGATCGTCGAGGTCGGGCGCACCCTCGCCGAAGTCGACACCCGCCTCACGGGCGGCAGCCAGGAGCCCCCGTATGTGGTCGCGGCTCATCGTCGCCTCCAGGACCTGCGGCGTGCCGTGCAGCTCGGCCGCCCGCGTGCCCACCCGGTGGACCTGGATGTGGTCGGGGTGGCCGTAGTTGCCCTGGCGGTCGTAGATCGTGAGGGCGTCGGCCGACTCCTCTGCCAGCACCGCCGCCAGGCGCGCGGCCGCCTCGTCGACGTCGGCACGCCAGAAGCACGCCGGGTCGTCGTTGTCCGGCGTGCCGGCCATGCCCGAGTCGCGATAGCCGAGCCACACGATGCGGGCCGTGCCGATGGCGGCCGCCGAGCGCTCGGCCTCGGTGACGCGCCGCTCGACCAGCGACTCGCCCTCGGCCAGGATGCCGTCGGGGAACTCGCCCAGCTCGCCGCCGGTGGCGTACACGACGACGACCCGGTGGCCCTCGTCGACGGCGCGCGCGAGCGTGCCGGCCGACGTGATGCACTCGTCGTCTGGGTGGGCGTGGAAGGCGACGATCGTGGTCATCGCCCACCTCCCTATCACGCGATCGCGCCCGCCTCGCGCAGCTTTGCGATGCGGTCGGCGTCGAACCCGGCCTCGGTCAGGATCTCGTCGGTGTGCTGGCCGGCGTGCGACGGCGGCCGCTCGACGACGCCCGGGGTGCGGCTGAAGCGCGGCGCGGGCGCCGGGCTGGCGGATCGCCCGCGACCTCGACGAACGTGCCGCGCTGGCCACGTTGTGCGGGTGCTCGACCGCCTCGGGGATGGCCAGCACCGGGGCGAAGCACACGTCGGTGCCCTCCATCAGCTCGCACCACTCGTCGCGGGTCTTGGTGCGGAAGATGGCGGCGAGGCGCTCCTTCATCGCCGGCCACTGCGGCCTCGCTCGTGCTGCCAGGGCAGCTCCTCGCCCTCGAGCCCGGTCAGCCGCAGCAGCTCGGCGTAGAACTGCGGCTCGATCGAGCCGATCGACACGTAGCTTGCCGTCGGCGGTCTCGTAGACGTCGTAGAAGTGGGCGCCGGTGTCGAGCATGTTGGTGCCCCGCTCGTCCTCCCAGCATGCCCATGGCCGCGGAACGACGTGGATCATCGTCATCAGCGCGGCCGCGCCGTCGACCATCGCCGCGTCGACGACCTGGCCCTTGCCCGAGCGTCCGGGCCTCGAGCAGCGCGGCGAGCAGGCCGAAGGCCAGCAGCAGGCCGCCGCCGCCGAAGTCGCCGACCAGGTTGAGCGGCGGCACCGGCGCCTCGCCCGCGCCGGCCGATCGGGTCGAGCGCGCCCGCCAGGGCGATGTAGTTGATGTCGTGGCCGGCGGTCGGCGCATAGGGGCCGTCCTGGCCCCAGCCGGTCATGCGGCCGTACACGAGGCGCGGGTTGCGGGCCAGGCACTCCTCGGGGCCGATGCCCAGCCGTTCCGTCACGCCGGGCCGGAACCCCTCGAACAGGGCGTCGGCCCGCTCGACCAGGCCGAGCACGACCTCGACGCCGTCGGGGCTCTTGAGGTCGACCCCGACCGAGCGCCGGCCCCGGGCCAGGAAGTCGGCGGGCGGGCGCTCGGGGTCGCCGCCCTGCACCGACTGGACCCGGTCGACCCGGATCACGTCCGCGCCGAGGTCGGCGAGCATCATCCCGCAGAACGGGCCGGGGCCGATGCCCGCGATCTCGACGACGGTGATTCCGGCCAACGGGCCCATGCGGGTCTTCTCCTAGGGGGTCGACGGTTCGGGACGGGGGTCGCGGTCGGACCGCGCGATGTGGGCGGTGACGGACTCGACCAGGTGGGGCCACAGCGGGCGGGGCGTGTCGTGGCCCATGCTCTCCACGATCAGCAGCTCGGCGCCCGGGATCAGCTCGGCGGTGCGCTCGCCGCCGGTCGGCAGGATCAGCGTGTCGGCCGTGCCGTGGATGACCAGCGTGGGCACGTCCAGCTCGGCGAGGCGGGCCGAGCGGCTGCCCGAGGCGGTGACCGCGGCGAACTGGCGGGCGACGCCGGCCGCGTCGACCCCGCGGTCCCAGGCCTCGCCGGCCTCCCGTCGCAGCTCGTCGGGGTCGTAGAGGTCGGGGCTGCCCCACACGCCGGCGTGGTCGACCGCCGCGTCCTGGTACTCCTCGCGGCTGCGGGCCGGCGGGCGGGTCAGCTCCGCGTAGGCCTCCGGGGTCGCGCCGCCGACGTCGCGGTCGCCGGTCGTGGACATGACCGAGATCAGGCTGCGCACCCGGTCCGGGTGCTCGATGGCGACGGTCTGGGCGATCATCCCGCCCATCGACACGCCGAGCACGTGGGCCCGGTCGACGCCCAGGGCGTCGAGCACGGCGACGGCGTCGGCGGCCATGTCGGACAGCAGGTAGGGCACCGGGGGCGCCTCGCCCGCGGCCAGCGCCTCGCGCACGGCCCGCATGTCGACCGGCTCGCCCATGTGGGTCGACAGCCCGGTGTCGCGGTTGTCGAAGCGCACGACGTGCACGCCGCGGTCGACGAAAGCGGCGCAGAAGTCGGGGCGCCAGCGGATCATCTGGCTGCCGAGCCCGTTGATCAGCAGCAGCGTCGGGTCGGCCGGATCCCCGAACGACTCGTAGTTGACCTCGATACCGGAGCCCGTGGCGATCGGCATGGCGGCCATCGTGTTGCGGATTGACCGGCCGGTCAAGCCGAGTGGGCGCCGGCGGCGGGATCGTGGTCGCGAACCGCCTCTCGGGCCGCTACGTTGCCGGCCGCATGTCCGACGTCCGCACCGACGAGCTCACCGGCACCGTCGTGGTGGTGGCCGGGAGCCGCCAGCAACGGCCCAATCGGCCGGCCAGCGCCTGCCCGTTCTGCGTGGGGGGCATCGAGGCGCCCGAGCCCTACGAGGTCAAGGCGGTCCCCAACCGGTGGCCATCGATGCCGGGCGACCGCTGCGAGGTGGTGCTCTACACCCCGCATCACCAGCTGACCTTCGCCGACCTGGGCGGCGAGAGCGCCCGCCGGGTGGTCGACCTGTGGGTCGAGCGCACCGAGGCGCTCGGGGCCCGGCCCGACGTCGACTACGTGCTCGTGTTCGAGAACCGGGGCGAGGAGGTGGGCGCCACCATCTCGCACCCGCACGGGCAGATCTTCGCCTACGACCACGTGCCCGCCGTCCCGCTGGCCGAGCTGCGCCGGGCGGCCCGGGGCGAGTGCGTGCTGTGCCGGGCTCCCGCGGCCGACCTGCGGGTGGCCGACGCGCTCGGCTGGCGGGCGTGGGTGCCCGAAGCCGGCGCCTACCCCTACGGGCTCGTGCTGGCGCCCGACGTCCACCGGGCCGACCTGCCGGCGCTCGACGGCCCCCAGCGCGACGGCTTCGCCGACCTGCTGGTCGACGTTCTCGGCCGGCTCGACCGGCTGTTCGACACCGCGCTTCCCTACATGCTGTGGATCCACCAGCGCCCGACCGACGGCGCGTCCTGGCCCGAGGCGCACGTCCACGCCCACGTCGTGTCCCCGATGCGCACGCCCGACGTCCAGCGGTTCGTCGCGGCCGCCGAGCTGGGCAGCGGCGAGTTCGTCAACCCCGTCGTCCCCGAGGACGCGGCGGCCGCCCTGCGGGAGGCGTGAGGTGGGACTGCGGGCGTTCGCGCCGGGTCGGGTCAACCTGATCGGCGACCACACCGACTACATGGGTGGGCTGGTGCTGCCGATGGCGATCGGCCTCGGCACCGAGATCACGGGCGACCGGGGCGGCAACTGGGTGATGCTCGGCTCCGACCGATTCGACGGCGTGGCCGAGGTCCCGCTCGACGGCGGCCCCGATCCGGCACAGGTCGAGCCCCGCTGGGCCCGGTACGTCGCCGCGGTGGTCGCCGAGCTCCGGCCCGACGACGGGCTGGTGGGCATGGTGCACTCGACGTTGCCGCCCGGCAGCGGGCTGGCGTCGTCGGCCGCGCTCGCGGTGGCGGTCGCCTGCGCGCTCGGGGCCGACCGCAGCGACCCGGTCGCCCTCGCCCAGGCGTGCCAGCGGGCCGAGCAGCGGGCGGTCGGCGTGCCGGTCGGGATCATGGACCAGCTGGTGGCGCTGGCCGCCACGGCAGGGACCGTGCTGCGCATCGACTGCGACACGCTGGCCGTCGAGCGCGTCCGGTTCCCGGAGGACGCCGAGATCGTCGTGCTCCACTCGGGCGAGCACCGCGAGCTGTCGGGGTCGGCGTACGCCGAGCGCCGCGCGCAGTGCGACGAGGCCGAGAAGCTGATCGGCCGCCTGCGCGACGCCTCGCCGGTCGACGTCGAGGGCATCGAGGACCCGCTCCTGCGCCGGCGGGCCCGCCACGTGACCACCGAGAACCGCCGGGTCGACGCGGTCGCCCACGCGCTGGCGGCGGGCGAGCTGGCGTACGCGGGCGAGCTGCTGGTCGCCAGCCACGCCAGCCTGCGCGACGACTTCGAGGTGTCGACGCCGGCCCTCGACGAGCTGGTCAACACCGTGCGGGGCGTGCCCGGGGTCTACGGCGCGCGGGTGACCGGGGCCGGCTTCGGCGGCTGCGTCGTGGCGCTGTGCCGCCCGAAGACCCGGATCAACGGCCCGGTCGTGTGGCGGGGCCGCCCGGCGCCGGGCGCCGGCCTGACCACCGGCGACGACGCCCCGCTCCGCGGCTAGCGGGCTCGCGCCGTCGCTCACGGGAGCTGTTGGCGCAACCGGTCGAGCGCGGCCGGCGTGCGCACGCCCCACCAGAACAGGTCCTGGCCGTCCACCAGGACGACCGGCGCCACCTCGGCCAGCAGCGGGACGTGCCGCTCGCCGAAGGGGTAGGGCTCGCTCGGCGCCAGCACGACGTCGGGCCGGCGGGCGGCCGCCTCGTCCAGCGTGACCGTCGGGTAGCGCTCGGCTGCGTCGGCGAAGACGTTCGCGACCCCGGCGGCCGCGAGCAGCGACGAGCCGTACGTCCCGCCCGACAGCGTCATCCACGGGCGCTTCCAGATCGGCACG
Source organism: uncultured Acidimicrobiales bacterium (assembly GCA_963739835.1). Classification (GTDB taxonomy): domain Bacteria; phylum Actinomycetota; class Acidimicrobiia; order Acidimicrobiales; family VFJN01; genus ZC4RG19. Next base: position 51,840 of record CAVUBW010000024.1, on the reverse strand, counting down.
AACGCCGATAGGCGGGCCGGCGGCGCCGGGCCAGGCGGCTCGGCGATCGCCGCCGTCTGCCCGTCGACCCCGACCAGCCCGGCCAGCATCCGCAGGGCCGGGGCCACGTCGGCCACGGCGTCGATCGCCAGCGACGCCACGGTGACCCCGGCGTCGGCCAGGGCGTCGGCGTCCTCGCGGCGGTTCTCCTCGACGCACATCACGACGAGGTCGGGACCCAGCGCGGCGATCGCGGCCACGTCCGGGTCCTTGGTGCCGCCCACGTGGGGCAGGTCGGGCTGCTCGCAGAAGCGGGTGCAGGCGACCGGGGTCACGCCCCAGGCCAGCAGCGTCTCGGTCACCGACGGCACGAGGCTCACGACACGCGGCCTGGCCGTGGGCGCGGTCACATGCGGTCGAGGAGCTGCTGCTTCTTGCGGGCGAACTCCTCCTCGCTGACGATGCCCTGCTTGCGCAGCTCGTCGAGCTGGCGGATCTGGTCGGGGATCGAGTCGTCGTGGTCGGCCGCCGCGGCCGTGCCCGCGGCGGCGGACAGGCCGACGCGGTCGAACTTGCGGTTCTCGTTGGCCTCGATCTGCCGGTAGATCTCGTTCTGCACGGCCACGGGGTGCTTGACGTTGGAGAACCGCTGGCGGCCCATCTCGCCCGCGGACTCGATCACGAGGTCGCCGGCCCCCACGATCCGCTCGAAGATCGACTGGCGGAAGAACACCGTGTTCACCCGGTCGAGCGGGATCTCGATGCCGTGCTTGGCGAGCACGCCGTGCCGGTAGATCAGCCGGTCGGTGGTGACCACGAAGTTGGTGGTGACCCAGCGCAGGTAGCGCCAGCCGAACCAGCACAGGAAGCCGATGATCACGAGGCCGACCGACACCTGCAGCGCGCCCACGTCGGTGAAATTGAGCACGAAGATGCCGGCGACCGTGACGGCGATCAGCGCGAGCAGCGGCGGCGCGAAGAACCACCAGTGCGGGTGGAGGTCGAGGACGATCTCCTCGTTGTCGTTCAGCAACTTCCGCGGGAACGGCACGGGCTCACAGTAATCCCGCCGCGCGCCCGCGGATCGGCGTCGGCCCGGTCAGGCCCAGCCAAGCTCGGCCAGCCGGCGGTCGTCGATGCCGAAGTGGTGGGCGATCTCGTGCACGACCGTGATCGTCACCTGCTCGACCACCTGGGCCTCGCTCGCGCACATCGTGCAGATCGGCAGCCGGAAGATCGTCACCCGGTCGGGCATGACCAGCCCGCCGGCCCCGTACCAGGCACCCCGCCGGGTGAGCGGCACCCCGTCGTAGCGACCGAGCAGCCCGCCGCGGGCCACGCCGTCGTCGACCACGACGACGACGTTGTCGATGAACCGGGCGAGCTCGTCGGGGATGCCGTCGAGCGCCTCGCCGACCAGCTCCTCGAACCGGTCGGGCGCGACATCGATCACGGCCTAGAGGGTACGCGGGCGAATACTGTCTGCGGCGGTGGCCGACCACCTGCTGCACGATCTCGACGAGGCCCAACGGCGGGCGGTCACCTCCCCGGCCCAGCCCCTCGCGATCCTGGCGCCGGCGGGCTCGGGCAAGACCCGGGTGCTGACCCGGCGCATCGCCTGGCGGGTGGCGACCGGCGACGCGGATCCGCGCCACGTGCTCGCGCTCACGTTCACCCGGCGGGCCGCGGGCGAGCTGGCCGCCCGGCTGCAGGCGCTGGGCCTGCGCGAGCGGCGTGGCGCCGGGACGTTCCACGCGGTGGCCTACGCCCAGCTCCGGTCCCGCTGGGCCGACGAGGGCCGGCCCGCGCCGGCCCTGCTCACCGCAAGTCCCGGCTGCTCGGGCCGCTCGTCGCCGGCACGCCGCTGTCGGTCGCCCAGGCCGCCGGCGAGATCGAGTGGGCCAAGGCCCGCCTCGTCGGGCCCGACGGCTACCCCGAGGCGGCGGCCGCCGCCCGGCGCCGGGTCCCGGTCCCGGCCGCCCGGGTGGCCGACGTCTACCGGTCGCTACGAGGACGACAAGCGCCGGGCCCGGCAGGTCGACTTCGACGACCTGCTGCGGCTGTGCTCGCACCTGATCGAGACCGACGAGGCGTTCGCCGCCGCCCAGCGCTGGCGGTTCCAGCACCTGTTCGTCGACGAGTTCCAGGACGTGAACCCGCTCCAGCTCCGGCTGCTGCGAGGCGTGGCGCGGCGACCGCTACGACCTCTGCGTCGTCGGCGATCCCCACCAGGCGATCTACGGCTGGAACGGGGCCGACGCAGGGTTCCTCGACGGCTTCCGCCGGCTGTACCCGCCGGCCGAGGTCGTCGACCTCGACGACAACTACCGCTCGACGCCGCAGATCCTCGCCGCCGCCGCCGACGTGCTGCACCGGGCGGGGGCGGGCGAGCGGTCGGTGCGGCCGAGCCGGGTCGACGGCGCGCCCGTCCGGCTCGCACGCCACCCCGACGAGCGGGCCGAGGCCGCGGCGGTGGCCCGGGCGGCCGCGACCGCCGGGGGCCGCGGGCGCCGTGGTCGGCACAGGCGGTGCTGGTCCGCACCCACGCCCAGGTGCCGGCGATCACCGAGGCGCTGCGCGTCACCGGGGTCCCCTACCGGGTGCGGGGCGCCGACGCGCTGCTCGACAGCCGCATGGGCACGGCCGCGCTCGACCTGCTGCGCCGGGGCGGCGGACGGCTCGCCGGCTGCCTGCCCGACCTGGCGGCGCTGGCCGACGGCGACGGCGACGCCGACCCCGACGAGCCCGGTCGTGACGCCGGTACCGGGGCGGGCGCCGTCGACGTGATCGTGCGCCTCGCGGAGGACCACCTGCGCCTCGACCCCGGCGCCACGGCGAGCGGCTTCGCCTCCTGGCTCGTGGCGACCGTCGCCGCCGAGGGAACGGACGGGCGGTCCGACGCGGTCACGGTGGCCACGTTCCATGCCGCCAAGGGGCTGGAGTGGCCGATCGTCCACCTGGCCGGGCTCGAGGACGGGCTGGTGCCGATCGCCTACGCCCGCACGATCGCCCAGCGGCAGGAGGAGGCCCGCCTGCTGTACGTGGCGATGACCCGGGCCGAGGACGAGCTGCTGTGCACGTGGGCCGCGGAGCGCCGGGTCGGCACGGGCGGGCCCGTCGAGCGCCGCCTGACCCCGTGGCTCGACGGCCTCGCGGCCGAGCGGGCCGAGGCGGCGAACGCCGCCGGGGCCAACGGCCGCAACGGCGGGTCCCGGCCGGCCCCGGACCCGTTCCCGGACTGGCGGCAGCACCTCGCCGACCAGCGGGCCCGCCTGGCCGCGGCGGCGGCCGGCCCCGCCACGGAGCCGGCGCTGGCGGCCCTGCTGTCGTGGCGGGAGGCGTCCGCCCGGGCGGCCCGGGTCGAGCCGGCCGCGCTGGTGGACGACCGGCTGCTGGAGGCGATCGCCGAGCGCCGCCCCGCGACCCGGGACGAGCTGGTCGCGGTGCCGGGCATGGGCCCGGTGCTGGCCGCCCGGGTCGGCGACGGCCTGCTGGCGGCGCTGCACGATCGCTCCGGCGGCTGACAGGGCAGGGGACAACCGTGGACTTCACCGTCGATCAGGTCTTCGCCGTCGCGGGCGACGAGGTGGCCGAGGCGTACGCCTCGCCGGACCTGTACCCCCGCCTCGCCGGGCTGCCCAAGCTCGACACGCCCGAGGTCCTCGACCACCGGGTCGAGGGGACGACGGTCCATCTCGACATCCGCTACCGGTTCGTGGGCGAGCTGTCGCCGGCCGTGACCGCCGTGATCGACCCCCGCCGCCTGACCTGGGTCGAGCACAGCGTCCACGACCTGGCCACCCGGCGGATCACCTACCGCCTGGCCCCCGACCACTACCCCGACCGGCTGCGGTCGTCCGGCTCGTGCGTGATCACCGAGCGCACCAACGGCGGCAGCGTCCGCACCGTCACCGGCAGCGTCCAGGTCAAGGCGCTGATCGTCGGCTCGGCAGTCGAGCGGGCCATCGTGTCCGGGCTGCGCGAGCACCTCGCCGGCGAGATCCCCCTGGTGGAGCAGTTCGTGGAGTCGTGGGCCTGACCCCACTCAGGGTGGTGCGCGGTTGACGGCTCGCACGCTGGGCGCGACAAGTGGGGGCATGGGTGATCCGTTCGACTTCTTCCTCGACGAGAGCGGCTGGCCCTACCCGGACGAGGGCGACGACGGTGAGAAGCCCCGCGACGGCGAGGAGCGCCACGACCACGAGCCGGCCGACGTCCGCTTCGGCACCGACGAGGACGCGGTCGCCCTCCACGCCCTGACCCCCCAGGTGCTGGCGAGGCTGTCCCGCACCGAACGGGCGGCGGTCGTGGCCCGCTTCGGCCTCGACGGAGGCGACCCGATGACGATGGCCGAGCTTTCCGAGTCGCTCGGCCTGTCCCGCGACCGCGCCCGGGTGGCGCTGTTCGGCGGCCTCGCCAAGCTTCGCTCGGTGCTGGGCGACGGCCAGTTCTGACGAGCGCTTTTCTACGCGGAATCGGTCGCCAGGGTGACCCATTCCGCGGACAAAACGCGCTGGCGGGACGCGTGACCTGCAGTTCGGGGGGTGTCGGTGCCGCCGGACCGGTCGCGGGACGGTCCTGGCGGGCGACGAGGCTGCCGGCGGCGGCGAGGCGCCACGAGCGTGTCGCCACGAGCTTCTGTCCCTGGAATCGGTCGCCCTGGCGACCGATTCCAGGGACAAAACGCGTCATTCGGGCGGGCCGAGGGCGATCTCCCGGTTGCGGCGCAGCTCGGTCATCTTGGCGAAGTCGATGGCGATGAACAGGCCCTCGCCCTCGGCGCACAGGCGGTCGCCGGCCATGAGCGTGCCGTGGGTGAAGGTCTTGCGGCCCTCGACGCCGACCACGCGGGCAGCGAAGTCCAGCTCGGTGTGGAGCGGGGTCGGGCTGCGGTAGTTGATCGTCAGGCGGCCGGTCATGCCCGGGCGGCCGCCGAGCGACTGCGCCGAGCCGAGGACCTCGTCGAACGCGGCCGCCACGTAGCCGCCGTGGACGCAGCCCGGCGGTCCCTCGTAGGCGGAGCCGAACGTGACCCTGCCCCGGAGGACGTCGCCGTCGCCCCACAGCTCGATCGGCGGGGCCAGCGGGTTGGCCTTGCCCAGCACGGGGCTGTGGTCGAAGAACGCATGGGGATCCGGCCCGGCCAGCGGGGACTCGCTGAACCCCTCGTACAGCGACCCGCCCGGGAAGGCGTCGAGGCGGTCGGCGAGCCGTTCGAGCTCGTCGGCGGCGGCCGCCAGCTCGTGGTCGGGGGCGGGGCTGCCGTGCAGCCGGTCGATGACGCGCCGCAGCGCGTCGCCCATCCGGTGCATCTCGGCCCGCCGGGGCGAGACCGGGGCGGCCGCTGACCGCCGCAGCCACTCCGGCCACTCGGGCGAGCCGGGCCCGACGAACCGGGGCGGCTCGGCGGGGGTGTCGGACATCCCGCTCTCCTCTCAGGCGTCGCGGAGGTCGACGTCGACGAACAGCGGCGCGTGGTCGCTCGGCTTGCTGCCCTTGCGGGCGTTGCGGTCGACGAGCGCCCACGTGACCCGATCGGCCAGGCCGGCCGACGCCAGGACGAGGTCGATGCGCATGCCCTTGTGCTTGGCGAAGTTGCCGGCCCGGTAGTCCCACCAGCTGAACAGGCCCTCCACCCCCGGGTACTGCTCGCGGAACACGTCCCGCAGGCCGGCGGCCTCCAGCTCGGCGACCGCCCCCCGCTCCTCGGGCGTGACGTGCGTCGAGCCCTCGAACGCCTGCGTGCTCCACAGGTCGATGTCGTCGGGCGCCACGTTGAAGTCGCCGCACACCGCCACGGGCCGGCCGCCGGCAGTGCCGCCGGGATCCGCGGCGAGGTGGTCGCGCAGCCGGGCGAACCAGCGCAGCTTGTAGGCGAAGTGCTCGCTGCCGACGGTCCGCCCGTTGGGCACGTACACCGACGACACCCGCACGCCGCCGCAGGTGGCGGTGACCAGCCGGGCCTCGTCGTCGGCCGGGGCCCCGTCGGCGAAGCCGGACACCGGATCATCGAGCCCCACCCGGCTGAGGATCGCCACCCCGTTCCAGCGCCCCTCGCCGTGGTGGACGCTGGAGTAGCCCCGCCCGTAGAAGTCGAGCGCCGGGAAGGCGTCGTCGGTCTGCTTGGTCTCCTGCAGGCAGACCACGTCGGGCTCGGCGATGTCGAGCCAGCCGACCACCCGCCCGATCCGCTCGGGCGTCAGGGCGTTGACGTTCCAGGTGGCGATGCGCACAGGGGATCAGCCGCTGCGCCGCTCGTCGGCGTCTGCGGCCCGCCCGCGGCGCCGGCGGCTCCCGCCGGCCGCCAGGGGCACCACCACGTCGTCCGCCGCCGCGGCGGGCGGGGCGGCGCCGTCGCCCGCGGGACCGCCGCCGGCGGGCGGCTCGGCAGGCGGTTCGGACCCGCCCGTCGCCGGCGCGGCGGCCTTACGGGCGGGCGCCTTGCGGGCGGTCGACTTCTTCGCCGCGGTCGCCTTCGCCGCCGGGGCCTTCGCCGCGGTCTTCCTGGCCGTGGCCGCCTTCTTCGCCGGGGCCTTCGCCGCCGCCTTCTTGGCGGCCGGCGCCTTCTTCGCGGGTGCCTTCTTCGCCGCCGCCTTCGTCGCCGGGGCCTTCGCCGCCGCCCTCTTGGCCGGCGCCTTCTTCGCCGGCGGCGCCGGCTCGGCCACGGCCTCGGGTGCCGGCGGCGCCGCCGTGGGCACCTCGATCACGCCGGGGACCGCCAGGTCGATGCCGCGCCGCGGCGGGTCGATCGCGACCACGATCAGCCGGACCGGCTCGCCGAGGCGCAGGACCTCCTTGGCGCTGCGCGGCGCCGGATCGCCCAGGTTGCGCAGCGGGACGTAGGCGCGGGCGTCGCCGACCGCCACGTAGGCCCCGTGCGAGCTGAAGCGTTCGACCGTCGCCTCGACCTCGCTGCCGACGGCGTGGCGGCCCACGAAGTCGATGAAGGGCAGCGCGTCGTTGTACGGCTCGACCGCGCGACCGCCCCGGGCGCCGTCCCCGGCCGCCACATCCTCGGCCGGCGTCTCCTCTGCGGTCTCCACCGCCTCGGCCACCGCGGGCGCCGCCGCCGCCTTCTTGGCCCGCGACCGGCGCGGGCGCGCCGGCGCGGGCGCATCGGCGACCGCGGGCTCGAGGGCCTCGGCCGGCGCCTCGGCCTCGCCGTCGGGGGCCGGGCTGTGGGCCACCGCCTTGGCCACCTTGCGCGCCTCGCTCACCGCCCGGCGGCTGGTCGGCCCCCGCACCGGCGCCCGCTCCATGAACACCCAGCCCACGTGCGGGACGGGCTTGCCGCCGATCAGCCGGCCCCGGTCGAAGAGCCACGGGTACTCGCCGTGGAACTCCTGGAACGAGTCGTTCGACAGGATCGAGGCCCCGGCGCGCTTGGCGATCTGGAGCACGAACGCGTCGCCCCGGCCGATCGCCCCCGCGGGCGGCGTGATCAGCTCGTTGGCGTTGACCGCATCCTCGTAGGTCTGGCGCTCCTTGCGGTCGATCCGGTTGGGGAAGGTGGCGTCGACGACGACCGTGACGTGCTTCGGCGAGTACTCCTCGATGAACGCCTGCACGGCCTCGTCGAGCTGGGCGAGGCTCGGCGCGTCGCGCCCCTCCGTCGCGATGTTGGAGCCGTCGATGATGACGTGATCAATCTTCATGGCGGGCTGCATTCAACCAGGTGGACGGGAGACTTCGGCGGACGCCCCCACTACGGTGCCTGGCGATGAGCGACCCCACCGCCGAGGTGACTGACCTGCTGCAGCACCTCATCCGCAACGCCTGCGTCAACGACGGCAGCGCCACGTCGGGGAACGAGGCCCGCAACGCGGACCTCCTGGGAGACTACTTCGACGGCTCCGGGGTGGACATCGAGCGCTACGAGCCGGCCCCCGGGCGCACGAGCCTGGTCGCCCGCATCGAGGGGCGGCGGCCCGACGCTCCCCGGCTGCTGCTGATGGGCCACACCGACGTCGTGCCGGTGAACGAGGACCGCTGGCGGCGCGACCCGTTCGGCGGCGAGCTGGTGGACGGCGAGGTGTGGGGCCGCGGCGCGGTCGACATGCTCAACCTCACCGCGTCGATGGCCGTCGCCACCCGGCGCCTGGCCGAGAGCGGGTTCCGGCCGGACGGCACGCTCATCTACCTGGCCGTCGCCGACGAGGAGGCCCTCGGCTCGCTGGGCGCCGACCACCTCACCCGCCACGAGGCCGACGCCGTCGCGCGCCGACTACGTCGTCACCGAGTCGGGCGGCATCCCGATCCCCGCCGGCGACGGGGCGCTGCGGCTGCCCGTGCTCGTGGCCGAGAAGGGGTCGTGCTGGTGCCGCCTGCGGGTGTCCGGCACGCCGGGGCACGCCTCGCAGCCGTACCGGACCGACAACGCGGTGGTGACCGCGGCCCGCGTGGTCGAGCGGCTCGCCGACCACCACCCGGCCACCGTCTTCGGCGACGTGTGGCGCCAGTTCCTGGAGGGCCTGGCGCTGCCCGACGAGCTGGCCGGCCCCCTGCTCGACGCCGACCGGCATCGACGGCGCCCTCGCCGAGCTGCCGCTCGGCCTGGCCCGCCAGTTCCACGCCTGCACCCACATGACGGTGGCGCCCACGATCGTGTCCGGCGGGGTGAAGATCAACGTGATCCCCGCCCAGGTCGACATCGACGTCGACGTCCGCACGCTGCCCGGGCAGACCCAGGCCGAGGTGGAGGCCTACCTCGACGAGGCGCTCGGCGACCTGGCCGACCGGGTCGAGGTGGTCGAGGCCCACGACGACCCGGCGACCGCCTCGCCCGTCGAGACGCCGCTGTGGGACGCCCTGGGGCGGGCCAGCGAGGCCGTCTACGGCGGCAGCCACCTGGTGCCGATGCTGTGCGTCGGGGCCACGGACGCGCGGTTCTTCCGCCGGCTCGGCACGACCTCGTACGGGTTCGGGCTGTTCTCCCAGAAGGTCGACTTCGACTCGTTCAGCCGCATGTTCCACGGCGACGACGAGCGGGTCGACACCGAGTCGCTGCGCCTGTCGACCGAGCTGTGGGAGGCGGTCGCCCGGGACATGCTCGCCGGGTAGCCGCCCCCGTAGGATCCCCCGGCCATGACCGTGCGCGCCGTCATCTTCGACGTCGGGGGAGTGCTGATCACCAGCCCGTTCGACTCCTTCGCCCGCTACGAGGCCGCCAACGACCTCCCGCCCGGGCTGCTGCGCCGGCTCAACGCCACCAACCCCGACACCAACGCCTGGGCACGGCTGGAACGCAGCGAGGTCGACATCGCCACCTTCGCCGGCCTCTACGAGGCCGAGGCCGCCGCGCTCGGCCACACGCTCGACGGACGGGCCGTGCTGGCCTGCCTGGCCGGCGAACTGCGCCCGGACATGATGGGCGCGCTGCGCCGGTGCCACGAACGGCTGAAGACCGCCGTGCTCACCAACAACTTCGCGGGTCCGGGCACCGAAGGCGGCGGCTGGGCGTCGCCCCTGCTCGACCACGTCGACGTGGTCGTCGAGTCCCGCCGGGTCGGTCTGCGCAAGCCGGATCCCGCCATCTACCGGCTGGCCTGCGACGAGCTGGGCGTGACCCCGCCCGAGGCGGTGTTCCTCGACGACCTCGGCGTCAACCTCAAGCCCGCCCGGGCGCTGGGCATGACGACGATAAAGGTGTTCGACCCCGACGAGGCCATCGACGAGCTGGAGAGGGCTGTCGGCTTCCCACTCCGGGACACCCCGTGACCTGGGCGCGCGCCGCCGTCGCCGCCGCCCTCCTCACCGCGGCCTGCGGCAGCGGAGGCGGCGGCGAGGGCGACGACGAGGCCGCCCGCGAGACCACCACGACCACCACGACCACCGCGGCCACCGAGGTCGACAACCCGACCTGCGACCTGCTGGCGCTCGACGCGGTCTCCGGGCTGTTCGGCGAGGACGCCCAGGTGGTCCCGGCCGACGGCGCCGGCAGCTGCCTGTGGCAGGCCGAGGCCGGCGGCCCGTCCGACCCGGTGCTCTACCAGCTCCAGCTGTCGGTCTACGAGGGCGGCGGGCCGTTCGACCCGACGGCCTGGGGCGGTGTGCCCGAGCCTCTGACCGGCCTCGGGGACGAGGGCTTCCTCGTGCGCAGCGGGGGCACGCTCGGCACGACGGCGGCCTACCGCGACGCGGCCCGCTCGGTCGTGCTCAGCTACGGCATCCTGCTCTCGCCCGACGCCCCCGATCCGGCGGCGCAGGCCGACGAGGTGGTCGACCTGCTGCGCTCGGTCCACGACCGGCTGGGGTGACGCGGCGAGGCCCGCACCCCGGAGGATGCGGGCCTCGTCTCGAGCCCGGGGGGCCGGGCCGATCCTGTCCGTGGCGGCGCCGGGCGCCGATCAGCCGGTGGCCTGGAGCGATTCGTACTCCTCGCCCGTGTCCTGCCAGTCCTCGAACTGGATGACGCCCATCTCGGTGAACTTCGTGCGCAGCCAGCCCTGGCCGGCGTCGAGCAGGCCCAGCTTCTTGCAGTTGGGCACGATCTTGGAGAACAGCATCTGCTGGAACATGTCCCGGCCCGGGTCCCGGAGGACGAGGGGCAGGATCTCGGCCGGCTTGATGCCCATGCGCTCCCACACCTCCTGCTGGAGGAAGCGGTCGCGCATGCGGATCGCCGCCTCGAACGCGAACTCCTGGCGTTCGCGCAGCTCGGCGTCGCTGAGGTCGGCGTAGTACTCCTTCAGCGACAGCACGCCGAAGGCCACGTGCCGGGCCTCGTCCGACATCACGTACCGCAGCAGCTGCTTGAGCAGCGGGTCGGGCGTCATCTGCTGCATGAAACCGAAGGCGGCCAGCGCCAGGCCCTCGACCATGATCTGCATGCCCAGGTAGGTCATGTCCCAGCGGCTGTCGTTGATGATGTCGTCGAGCAGCAGCTTGAGGTGGGCGTTGATCGGGTAGAAGCCGTTCTGCTTCTCCTGCAGGTACTTGGCGAAGACCTCGACGTGGCGAGCCTCGTCCATGACCTGGGTCGACGCGTAGTACTTGGCGTCGATCCACGGCACGGTCTCGACGATCTTGGCCGTGCAGATCAGCGCGCCCTGCTCGCCGTGCATGAACTGCGACAGCGTCCAGTTGTCCATCTCGATGGACAGGTTGATGAAGTCCTGCTCGGTGAACTTCTCGAGCGGCGTGCCCGTCACGTCGGTCTCGAACTCGGCGAACTGCAGGCGCTGGAGCGCCGCGTTCTTCTCGAGGTCGACGTCGGTGTCCCAGGGGAGGTCGGTCTCGCCGTTCCACTGGGCCCGCTTGGCCTTCTCGTACAGCTTGTTCAGGGCCGGCCGGGCGCCCTTCTCGTAGTCCCACGTGAAGATGGCGTCGGCGTTGTCCTCGACGGCGTGGATCGCCTCGTGGACATCGGAGTTGCTGACCGACAGGATCGCCTCGAGATCGTTGATCTCGTCTCGCCCGATGATCTCGGCGTTGGCGGCGTACTCGTCGAGCGCCATGGATGACCCCCTCGGTCGGGTGGCTCGGTCCTGATAACGGTCATTATCGAGGATCGGGACTCGCGAGGGAAAGGTGGGGTTACGTGACGTTCGTCACCTCGCCCCGCCCGGCTTGCGGGCGACCACCCAGTACGCCTGGCTGAGCATCGGGTCGAACCGCAGCAGCGGGCCGATCACCGCCCGGTCGACGGCCAGGCCGGCGAGGATCAGCGGCAGGCCGGCCACCATCCCGGCCGCCCGGGCCAGGTGGTGGGCGGTCGATCGGGCCGGCGTCCACGGCGCGTCGGGCCCGGGGACCAGCCGGACCAGCACCTGGAACGCCGCCCACGTGCAGTCGAACAGCTGGGCGGGCAGGCGGCGCTCGGTCTCGAGGATCTCGAATCCGCGGTTGTCGAGCGCCCGGACCAGGGCGGACATCGGCAGCAGGTGGAGGTGCTGGGGCTGCATCCAGGGCCCCCAGGCCCAGCCCAGCCACCGGGCCGGCCGGCAGTCGGGCGCCGGCACCTCGATCATGTACGTGCCGCCGGGCTCGAGCACCCGGTAGGCGGCGTCGATCTCAGCCAGCGGGTCGGTGGTGTGCTCGAGGTAGTGGAACATGCTGACCACGTCGAACTGCTCCTCCAGCTCCGGGGCGAGCTTGGGGAACAGCCCGTGGTGCCCGGCGGCCACCCACCCCCGGGCCACGGCCTCCTCGACGGCGTCGGACTGATCGAGCAGCTCGAACCGGGTGTCCGGGTGGTCGCCCGCGGCGACGAGGCAGAAGTGCCCGTGGCCGCCGCCGACGTCCAGCCACCGCCGGGGCGCGGCGTAGGGCCTCACCGCCCGGGACCGCAGCTCGTAGGGCCGGGTGTTGGAGGCGAACATCATCTCGGTGTCGGCGGTGCCGGCGCCGTCGTAGAAGTCGCGGTAGTAGAAGTCGAGGCCCTCGGGCGTGAGCTGCGGGTTCTGGAAGCTGGTCCGGCAGGCACCGCACCGGTCGACCCGGAACGTGCCCGGCTTGGTCTGGATCATGTCGGGCGTGCGGAAGTGGGGCCGGAGGTCGGGGCTCCCGCAGACGGGGCAGTCGTCGCGCCGGGCGCCCAGGAACCGCTCGACGCCGAGCGCCAGGTCGTCGACGTAGGCGGCGCGGGCCCGGGTGATGAACGCGGGGTCGGTGTGGGCGGGCCGGGCCGGCCGCCACGGCTGCCGGGTGGAACGGGCCAGCCGGAGGGGCCCGTCCGTGATGCGCCCCAGCGCCCGGACCGGCTGGGCGGGCGGGCGGCCGCCGACGAGAGCGGGCTGCGCGGCGGCCGCCGCGGCGATGGCGAGGGCGCCGAGCGGCGTCGCCCGGGCGAGCGCGGCGGCGAGCGCGGCGGGCACGACCCGGGTGGCGCCGATGATCGGCAGCTGCCGCCCGTACTGCTCACGCCAGACCGCGAGGGCCTCGTTGTCGGCCAGTGGCACGGCCCGCAGTGCCGGCGCGAGCGCCTGGTCCACCCGCCGGGGCGCGAATCGCCGGGCCTGCGCGAACGCGCGGCGCACCTCGACCGGGTCGGCGGCCCCGCCGGCGATCCCGGCTCGCGCCGCCAGGTCGGGCGTGAGGACGACCGCCTGGCCGGCGCCGTGGGCCTGGGCGATCGGGTTGGTCCGCAGCACCCGCCGGTCGCTGAGACGCAGCAGGTCGATCAGCTCCTCGGGCGGTAGGTCCTGCGGCACGAGGTCGACGGCGTCGAGGTCGTGGTCCCGCAGGTAGGCCGCCGCGGCCCGCGTGGCGGCCGCGTCGGGCGCGCCACCGCCGACATGGACCACCACGACCGGTGCGGGCGCGACCTCCCCCTCCCCCGTTCCCAGGACCGGCAGCGCCCGCAGGCGCCGCCGGAGCCGCAAACCGTTGACGACGATGCCTGCCGTCATGGCCGCAGCCAGCGTCAGAGCCAGTCTGTGTCGATTTATTGACCCCACAGCCGGTAACTTAGCCGGCCGAGGTCACTCCACGCGCAGCGCCGCGTCGATGATCGCGTCCTGCTCCTGGACGTGGATCGTGTGCGAGCCCGTGGCCGGCGAGCCCGACTCGTAGCGGCTCACCCGCACGACCGTGTGGCTGCCGGCGAACCGCTCGGCCAGGCGGTCCTGTGCGAAGGCCCAGGCCCCCATGTTGGCGGGCTCCTCCTGCAGCCAGACGATCTCCCTGGCCGCCGGGTAGCCGGCCACGACGTCCGTGAGCTGGTCGTAGGGCCACGGGTAGAGCTGCTCGACCCGTACGATCGCCACCGGCACGCCCCGCTTGTCCCGCTCGGCCAGCGCGTCGTGGCCGATCTTGCCCGAGCACAGGACGATCCGCTGGACGCTCGCCGCCTCGGGCGGGTCGGGGTCGTCCAGCACCTCGTGGAAGCCGCCCGTCGTCAGGTCCTCGACCGGCGACCGGGCCACCCGCGCCCGCAGCAGCGACTTGGGCGTGAACACCACCAGCGGCTTGCGGACGTCGCGGATCATCTGACGCCGCAGCAGGTGGAAGTACTGGGCGGCCGTCGTGGCGTTGGCGACCTGGATGTTGTCCTCGGCGCACAGCGTGAGGAACCGCTCGATGCGGGCCGAGCTGTGCTCCGGGCCCTGGCCCTCGTAGCCGTGCGGCAGCAGCAGCACGAGGCCGGAGGTCTGGTCCCACTTGTCCTCGGCCGCCACCAGGTACTGGTCGATGATCGTGCTGGCCCCGTTGACGAAGTCGCCGAACTGGGCCTCCCAGGCCACCAGCGCGTCCTTGTTGGCGACCGAGTAGCCGTACTCGAATCCGAGCGCCGCGTACTCCGACAGCAGCGAGTCGTAGATCCAGAACTTGGCCTGGTCAGGGCCGAGGTGGGCCAGGGGCGCCCACTCGCGGCCGTCGGTGTGGTCGATCAGCACCGAGTGCCGCTGGCTGAACGTGCCCCGCCGGGTGTCCTGGCCGGCGACCCGGATGTCGGTGCCCTCGAGCAGCAGCGACCCGAACGCCAACGCCTCGGCCGTCGCCCAGTCGACCTCGCCCTCCTCGCGGACCATCCTGTCGCGGGTGGCGAACTGGCGGGCCAGCTTGGGGTGGACGTGGAAGTCGTCGGGCCAGCCCGACATCGTGTCGTAGACGCGGTCGAGCACCGCCCGGTCGACGCCGGTCTCGACCGGCGGCAGGCAGCCGACCGGCGGCGGCGGCTCGGCCGCCCGCTGGTTGGCGGGCGGCGCCGACTGGCGGGTCTCGTCGAGCGCCTGCTGGAGCCGCTTGCCGAAGTCGTCGAGCGCCTGCTCGGCCTCCTCCAGCGACAGCTGGCCCCGCTTGACCAGCGACTCGGTGAACAGCTTGCGGACCGACCGCCGCTGGTCGATCTTGGCGTACATCAGCGGCTGGGTGTAGCTGGGGTCGTCGCCCTCGTTGTGCCCGTGGCGCCGGTAGCTGACCAGGTCGATCACCACGTCCTTGTGGAACCGCTGGCGATAGGCGTAGGCCAACCGCGCGACCCGCACGCAGGCCTCGGGGTCGTCGCCGTTCACGTGGAAGATCGGCGCCTGGACGATCTTGGCGACGTCGGTCGAGTAGAAGCCCGACCGGGCGGCCTCGGGCGTGGTCGTGAACCCGATCTGGTTGTTGACCACGATGTGGATCGTGCCGCCGACCCGGTAGCCCTTGATGTCGCTCATGTTGAGCGTCTCGGCCACCACGCCCTGGCCGGCGAAGGCGGCGTCGCCGTGCATGAGGAGCGGCAGGACCGAGTAGGCGTCGGGCACGTTGATCTGGTCCTGCTCGGCGCGGACCATGCCCTCGACCACGGGGTCGACCGCCTCGAGGTGGCTGGGGTTGGCGGCCAGCTCGACGCGGATCTCGGCGCCAGCCCGGCTCTGGAACTTGCCGACCTGGCCGAGGTGGTACTTCACGTCGCCCGAGCCCTGGACGGCGGTTGGGTCGAGCGTGCCCTCGAACTCCTTGAACACCTGGTCGTAGCTCTTGCCGACGATGGTGGCGAGGACGTTGAGCCGGCCGCGGTGGGCCATGCCCATGACCACGCCCTCGAGCCGGTCGTCGGCGGCGGCCTCCAGCGTGGCGTCGAGGATCGGGATCAGGCTCTCGCCGCCCTCGATGCCGAAGCGCTTCTGGCCGACCCACTTGGTGCCGAGGAAGCGCTCGAAGGCCTCGGCGGCGTTCAGCCGGTCGAGGATGTGGCGCTGGTCGTCGGTCTCGAGCGACAGCTGGGACAGGCTCTCGACCTGGTCCTGGATCCAGTGCTGCTCGTCCAGGTCCTGGATGTGCATGTACTCGATGCCGATGGTGCGGCAGTAGGCGTCGCGCAGCACCCGGAGGATCTCCGACAGCGGCATCCGCTCGCGGCCGCCGAGCCCGCCGGTGAGGAACTCGCGGTCGAGGTCCCAGATCGTCAGGCCGTAGGTGGCGGGGTCGAGCTCGGGCGCCATGTGCGGTTCCTTCCACCGCAGCGGGTCGAGGTCGGCGATCAGGTGGCCCCGCACCCGGTACACCCGGATGAGGGTGGCCACCGCCATCTGCTTCTCGAGCAGGGCCTGCTCGCGCTCGATCGGGTTGACGTCGCGGCGCCACTGGACCGCCTCGTAGGGCACCCCGAGGCTGGAGAAGATGTCGTCGTAGAAGCCGTCGATGCCGAGCAGCAGCTCCTCGACCCGGCGCAGGAACAGGCCCGACTCGGCGCCCTGGATGATGCGGTGGTCGTAGGTCGAGGTGACCGTGATGACCTTGGAGGCGCCCAGGTCGGCGAGCAGCGCCGGGTCGGCGCCGCGCCACTCGGCCGGGTAGTCGATGGCGCCCACGCCGACGATGACGCCCTGGCCGGGCATGAGCCGGGGCACCGACTGGCGGGTGCCGAGCGTGCCGGGGTTGGTCAGGGTCACCGTGGCGCCGGCGAAGTCGTCGGGCGACAGCTTGTTGGACCGGACCTTGCGGATCATCTCCTCGTAGGTGCCCCAGAAGGCGCGGAAGTCGAGGGTGTCGGCGTCGCGGATCACGGGGACGAGCAGGGTGCGGCTGCCGTCCGACTTTTCCATGTCGACCGCGATCCCCAGGCCCACGTGCTCGTGGCGGAGGACCCGGGGCTTGCCGTCGTCGTCCTTGACGAAGGTCGAGTCCATCACCGGCATGGTCTCGGCGATGGCCCGGACGATTGCGAAGCCGATGATGTGGGTGAAGCTGACCTTGCCGCCCCGGGTGCGGCCCAGGTAGCCGTTGATGACCCGGCGGTTGACCTCCAGCAGCTTGGCGGGCACGTCCCGGAAGCTGGTGGCGGTGGGGACGGCGAGGCTGGCCTCCATGTTCTGGACGATGCGGGCGGCGGCGCCGCGCAGCGGCTCGCCGGCGGGCGCGGCGGCGGCCGCCTTCCCGTCGCCGGCGGACGTCGCCGCGGCGGCAGGTGCGGGCGCGGGGGCCGGGGCGGACACGGCCGGTGCCGTCCTTGCAGCCGGCGGCGCCGCGGCCGGGCCCGGGCTCGCCGGCGCGGCCGGCGTGGCGTAGTTGGTGGCGCTGGGGACCACCTCGTCGGCCGGCGCCGTGGGCGCCGCCATGTGGTCGGCGTCGCGCCGGTAGTCGGCGAAGAAGTCGCGCCAGCTCTCGCTCACCGACGAGGGATCGGCGAGGTACTGCTCGTACATCTCGTCGACGAGCCACGCGTTCGGGCCCAGCGTGGCGGTGGTCGTGGTCGGCTGCGGTTCGTCACCCACGTCGAGCGATGGTACCGGCCGGAACCGCTGCTCAGACCTGGTGGCAAACGTCACGCGCGCCATCCACCACTGGCTGACGTACCGGATGTAGAACCGGAAAGCGACACAGCCTTCGCAACGAAGGAGGCCCCCGATGACCACGACCCTCGGACCGACCGCCAGCGGCGCCCAGGCCGTCACCGTGCGGGCGCTCCGCCCGCTCGTCGGCGGCGAGGTCGTGGTCTGCACAGCATCGGCGCTGTGGCGGGGCCGGCTGCTCTCCTGCGTCAAGAACAGCGCATGGTTCGTGGTCGACGACAACGACGTCGTCGTCCAGATTGACGACCTCGTGTCGGTCCGGGCGGCGTAGCCCGGGCCGGCACAGGTCGTCGCCAACCCCGTCTCGCGTTTTGTCCCCGGAAGTGGTCGCTCTGGCGACCACTTCCGGGGACAAAACGCTTCCGCGGTACGGTCGCCGTCATGAGCGCGCAGTTCATCTTCACGATGCGGCGGGTGAGCCGGTTCCATCCTCCGGACAAGGAAGTGCTGCGGGACATCACCCTGGCGTTCTTCCCGGGCGCCAAGATCGGGGTGCTCGGGGCCAACGGGGCCGGGAAGTCGTCGGTCCTGCGGATCATGGCCGGGCTCGACGACGGGTTCACCGGGGACGCCCGGCTCACGCAGGGGTTCACCGTGGGGATGCTGGCGCAGGAGCCCGAGCTCGACCCCGGCAAGGACGTGACCGGCAACGTCATGGACGGCGTCGGGGCGGTGGCCGGGCTGCTGTCCGAGTACGACGAGGTCATGGCCGGGTGGGCCGATCCCGACGCCGACTACGAGAAGCTCGGCGCCCGGCAGGCCGACCTCGAGGCCAAGATCGAGGCGGCCGGCGCCTGGGACCTCAATCGCACGATCGACATCGCCATGGACGCCCTGCGCCTGCCACCGGGCGACGCGGAGGTAACGACGCTGTCGGGCGGCGAGCGGCGGCGGGTGGCGCTGTGCCGGCTGCTGCTGTCGCGGCCCGACCTCCTGCTGCTCGACGAGCCGACCAACCACCTCGACGCCGAGTCCGTGGCGTGGCTCGAGCGGTTCCTGCGGGACTACACGGGCACGGTCGTGGCCGTCACCCACGACCGGTACTTCCTCGACAACGTGGC
This sequence comes from uncultured Acidimicrobiales bacterium, assembly GCA_963739835.1. GTDB lineage: Bacteria > Actinomycetota > Acidimicrobiia > Acidimicrobiales > VFJN01 > ZC4RG19. The sequence goes on along the minus strand of CAVUBW010000024.1, from coordinate 33,581 downwards.
CGGCTGGATCCTCGAGCTCGACCGGGGCCGCGGCTACCCGTTCGAGGGCAACTACTCGGGCTGGCTGGAGCAGAAGCGGGCCCGCCTCGACCAGGAGGAGAAGGCCGACACCGCCCGCAAGCGGACGCTGGACCGCGAGCTGGAGTGGGTGCGGATGGCGCCCCGGGCCCGCATGGCCAAGGGCAAGGCCCGCCTCTCCGCCTACGAGAAGCTGCGCGCCGAGGCCGAGGAGGCCGAGCGCGGCCCCGAGCGGCTGCAGATCCACATCCCGCCCGGGCCGCACCTGGGCGACCAGGTCGTCGTCGTCGACCACCTGTCCAAGGGCTACGGCGACCGGCTGCTCATCGACGACCTCTCGTTCGCGCTCCCCCGCGCCGGCATCGTCGGGATCATCGGCCCCAACGGCGCCGGCAAGACCACGCTGTTCCGGATGCTGACCGGCGCCGAGGAGCCCGACTCCGGCACTATCACGATCGGCTCGTCGGTCGAGCTGGCCTACGTCGACCAGTCCCGCGACACGCTCGACGCCGACAACACGGTCTACGAGGAGATCACCGGCGGCCAGGACCTGCTCAAGGTCGGCACGCGGGAGGTCAACGGCCGGGCGTACGTGGCGTCGTTCAACTTCCGGGGCTCGGACCAACAGTCCAAGGTCGGTGTGCTGTCCGGCGGCGAGCGCAACCGGGTCCACCTGGCCAAGATGCTGCGCCGGGGCGGCAACGTCCTGCTGCTCGACGAGCCGACCAACGACCTCGACGTCGACACGCTGCGGGCCCTGGAGGACGCGCTGGAGGCGTTCCCGGGCTGCGCGGTGGTCATCAGCCACGACCGCTGGTTCCTCGACCGGATCGCCACCCACATCCTGGCGTTCGAGGGCGAGAGCGAGGTCCGCTGGTTCGAGGGCAACTTCAGCGAGTACGAGGCCTGGCGCCACAAGGAGCTCGGCGCCGAGGCCGACCAGCCCCACCGCATCAAGTACAAGCCGCTGGTGCGGTGATCCTCCGGCCACTAGCCCCGACGGACACCCCGGCGGCCGAGGCGCTGATCGACACGGCGCTCGGTGGACGGCGACAGGCTCGCCTGGACGAGGTGGTCGACGTGCTCGCCCTACCGGGCGTCGGGGCCTGGCAGAACGACGAGCTGGTCGGGGTGGCGACCTGGTCGCCGCCGGGCCCGGACGGCCGGGCGGAGCTGGCGGCACTGGCGGTCGCCGCCGACCGCCGGGGCACCGGCGTCGGCGCGGCGCTGGTCGAGGCGGTGGCCGACGCCGCCCGAGACGCCGGCGCCACGGCCCAGTGGCTCGTGACCACCAACGACAACCTCGACGCGCTCCGGCTGTACCAACGGCACGGCTACGCGCTGGTCGACCTCCGCCCCGGCGCGGTCACCGCCGCCCGCCGGGCCAAGGCGACGATCCCGGCGGTCGGCGACTACGGCATCCCCCTGCGGGACGAGCTGGTGCTCGAACGGCCCCTCACTCCAGCAGCTCCTTGAGTGGCAGCGCGAAGCCCGGCAGCTGGGGAGACTCCAGCACGCCGTCCGCCTCGCGCATGACCTCCTCGTCGAACCACGGGCGGGCCGACACCGAGCGAGTGAACATCCGTGCGGCCACGCCCTTGCGTACCTCGGGATCGACGATCCACAGCTCGGGCAGGCCCCGCTCCTCGTAGCGGACGCGCTTGACCCCGAGGTCGTAGTGCCGGGTCGACGGCGACAGCACCTCGATCGCAAGATCGGGCATGTAGTCGAGATAGACGGTCTCGCTGTCGGGCCGCTTCAACTCGGAGCACCACCAGACGTCGGGGCTGTAGACGTTGCGCTCGTTCACCTTCACGTCGCACGGCAGGCAGGCGACTCCCCGCCCAGGAGCATCCCCTGTCCAAGCCCGTAGCCGCAATCACGATCTCGACGACGATGTGCTGGTGCTTGTACCTCGGTTCCGACACCACGACCTCGCCATCGATGAGCTGCGTCCAACGCGGCAGCGCATCCGCCATGGCGAAGTACTCGTCGGCGGTCAACTCCTGGCGGGCAACAAACACCATCGAGATCACGGTAGCAGGACCGGTCGAGGCTGAAAACTATTAAAAAGCAGCGACAGGCTACCGGCGACCGGTAATCTCACCCAGAGCCCGCAGGACCAGCGCGGCCTGCGCCTCGGGGTCGCCGTCCTCCGGCGTCAGGCGCAGGTCCGGCACCGACGGTGCCTCGTACGGGTCGTCGATCCCGGTGAAGCCCGTGATCTCTCCCGCCCGTGCCCGGGCGTACAGGCCCTTGGGATCGCGCGCCTCGCACAGCGCCAACGGCGTGTCCACGAACACCTCCACGAACGGCAGCCCGAGCGCGTCGTGGACGGCCCGCGCCCGCGACCGGTCGGCCCGGTACGGGCTGATCACCGGCACGAGCGCCACCACACCCGCATCCGCGAACAGGCGCGGCGACCTCGCCCACCCGGCGGACGTTCTCGGCGCGGTCCTCGGCCGAGAACCCGAGGTCGGCGTTGAGCCCGTGGCGCAGGTTGTCGCCGTCGAGCAGGTACGCCGGCCGGCCCGCGGCCACCAGCGCCCGCTCGACCGCCACCGCGACCGTCGACTTGCCCGAGCCCGACAGGCCCGTGAACCACACCGTCGCCCCGACCGTGGCCCGGTCGCTGCGACCGACCGCGCCCTGGTGCCAGACGACGTTGTCCGGCCGGCCCACCGGCGTCCTAGTCCACCTCGGTGGGGCCGATGATGATGCCGGCCGCCACCGTGTTGTTGGTCGCCTCGTCCACCAGCACGAAGCTGCCGGTGTCCCGGTTCCTCCGGTACTCGTCGAAGAACAGCGGCACCGTCGTGCGCAGCCGCACCCGGCCGATCTCGTTCAGCGTCAGGCCGCCGGCCCGCTCGTCGCGGTGCAGCGTGTTGACGTCGAGCCGGTACTGCAGGTCCTTGACCAGCGCCCGGCCCCAGCGGCTCGTGTGCTTGATCGCCAGCTTGGCCCCGGCGCGCAGCTGGGGCTCGGCCGTCAGCCAGCACACCATCGCCTCGATGTCCTGGCCGACGTGCGGGCGGTTCCGCACCCGGCAGATCATGTCGCCCCGCGACACGTCGAGCTCGTCGGCCAGCCGGATCGTGACCGCCATCGGCGAGAACGCCTCGCCCACCGGCCCCTCCGCGGTGTCGATGGTGGCGATCGTCGTGGTCAGCCCGGACGGCAGCACGACCACCTCGTCGCCCGGCTTGAACACCCCGCCGGCGACCGTGCCCGCATAGCCCCGGTAGTCGTGCAGCTCGGGGCTCGACTGCTCCTGGGGCCGGATGACGTACTGCACGGGGAACCGGGCGTCGATCAGGTTGCGGTCGCTGGCGATGTGCACCTCCTCCAGGTGGTGCAGCAGCGACGACCCCTCGTACCAGGGCATCGTGGCCGACCGCTCGACGACGTTGTCGCCGTGCAGCGCGGACACCGGGATGAAGGTCAGGTCGTGGACGTCGAGCTTCATGGCGAAGCTGCGGAAGTCGGCCTTGATCTCCTCGAACCGCTCCTCGGACCAGTCGACCAGGTCCATCTTGTTGACGCACACCACCAGGTGGGGGATGCCGAGCAGCGAGGCGAGGAAGGCGTGGCGCCGGGACTGCTCCAGCACGCCCTTGCGGGCGTCGATCAGCACGAGCGCCAGGTCGGCGGTCGACGCGCCGGTGACCATGTTGCGGGTGTACTGGATGTGCCCCGGGGTGTCGGCGATGATGAACTTCCGCTTGGGGGTGGCGAAGTAGCGGTAGGCGACGTCGATCGTGATGCCCTGCTCGCGCTCGGCCCGCAGCCCGTCGGTCAGCAGCGCCAGGTTCGTGTAGGCGTCGCCCCGGGCCAGGCTCGTGCGCTCGACCGCTTCGAGCTGGTCCTCGAAGATCGCCTTCGAGTCGTAGAGCAGCCGCCCGATCAGCGTCGACTTGCCGTCGTCGACGGACCCGGCGGTGGCGAAGCGCAGCAGCTCCACTAGAAGTAGCCCTCGCGCTTGCGGTCCTCCATGCCGGCCTCGCTGATCCGGTCGTCGGCCCGGGTGGCGCCCCGCTCGGTGACGCGGGTCACCGCCGTCTCCTCGATGATCGCGGCCACGTCCGCGGCCGCGGACTCGACCGCACCGGTGCACGAGGCGTCGCCGACCGTGCGGAACCGCACCATGCGCTCCTCGGGCTCGTCGCCGTCGAGCAGCGTCACGAAGGGCGACTCGGCCAGGAGCATGCCGTCGCGCTCGAACACCCGCCGGCTATGGGCGAAGTAGATCGACGGCAGGTCGATGTCCTCGACAGCCACGTACTGCCAGATGTCCAGCTCGGTCCAGTTGGAGAGCGGGAACACCCGGATGTGCTCGCCCTGGCGGTGGCGGCCGTTGTAGAGGTTCCACAGCTCCGGGCGCTGGTTCTTGGGGTCCCACTGGCCGAAGTCGTCCCGGAAGCTGAACACCCGCTCCTTGGCCCGGGCCTTCTCCTCGTCGCGCCGGGCGCCGCCGAACACGGCGTCGAATCGCTGCTCGGCGATGGCGTCGAGCAGCGGCACGGTCTGGAGACGGTTGCGGCTGGCCCGGGGACCGGTCTCCTCGACCACCGTGCCGGCGTCGATGGCGTCCTGCACGCTGGCGACCACCAGGCGCAGCCCCAGCTCGGCGACCCGCCGGTCGCGGTAGTCGATCACCTCGGGGAAGTTGTGGCCGGTGTCGACGTGCATGACGGGGAATGGCAGCCGGGCGGGCGCGAACGCCTTGATCGCCAGGTGGAGCATCACCGCGGAGTCCTTGCCGCCCGAGAAAAGCAGCACCGGGCGCTCGAACTCGGCCGCGACCTCGCGCACGATGTGGATCGCCTCGGACTCGAGGGTCTGGAGGTGGGTCAGCTCGTAGCACCCAGGCTTGACGGTCGGCATGAACTCCCCAGGCTAAATCCGACCTGTCAGGTAGGCAATTCGACCGGTCTGATAAGACGACGACATGGCCGAGGACCCAGCGCCCGCAGCCGGTGACGATCACGCGCTGGCGGCAGCCCTCGCCACCGAGGCCGGGCGGCTGCTCGTCGAGTGGCGCGCACGCCTGGTGGCGCGAGGCGTCACCGCCCGAGAGCTGGGCGACGAGGGCGACCGCCGGTCCCACGAGCTGCTGGTCGCGGGGCTGGCCGCCACCCGGCCCGACGACGCCGTCCTGTCCGAGGAGGGGATCGCCGATCCGGCCCGGCTCGACCGGCGGCGGGTGTGGATCGTCGACCCGTTGGACGGCACCCGCGAGTTCAGCGACCCGCCGAGGACGGACTGGGCCGTGCACGTGGCGCTCGTCGTGGACGGGACACCGGCCGCCGGCGCGGTCGCCCTGCCCGCCCGCGGGGTCACGCTGGCCACGCGGCCGGCTCCCCCGCCGCCGCCCGCCCGGCCCCCGGGCGCCCCACCCGCGTGGTGATCAGCCGCAGCCGGCCCCCCGCCGAGGCGGACCGCCTCGCGTCCGAGCTGGGCTGGGAGCTGGTGTCGCTCGGCTCGGCCGGGGCCAAGGCGATGGCGATCGTGCTCGGCGACGCCGAGGTCTACGCCCACAGCGGCGGCCAGTACGAGTGGGACTCGGCCGCGCCCGTCGCGGTGGCGGCCGCCGCCGGGCTGCACGTGTCCCGGCTGGACGGCTCGCCACTGGTCTACAACCAGGCCGACCCCTACCTGCCCGACCTGCTGATCTGCCGGCCGGAGCTGGCCGGCCCGGTCTTCGCGACGCTCAAGGGCTGAGCGAGCGCAGCGAGCGAAGCATCGGCACAGTGCGTTCCTCGGCACGAAGTGCCGATCGCTCACTGGTGCACCCCGGAGGGTGCACCAGTGAGCGACACGTCGCACGTGAACGTGCCGTCGTGGACGGCCGTGCCGATGTAGGTGAACGAGCTCACCTGGACGGTCTCGTCAACCAGGCAGCTGCCGGTCGCCCCGGCCCAGGCCCCCGTGCCACCGGTGACCGTGATGAGTCGGGGCGACCCGGACGTGCCCATGGTGAGCCAGCCGACCGAGATCGTGCCGGTCAGGCTGTCGCCGCCGGGATCGGTCAGACCGAAGGGTTCCACTCACAGAGCGTCCCACAGCATCCCGCCGCCCTCGCCGCCCCGCAGGAGCTCGATCGGGTCGCGCTTGTCGATGTGCCCGATGAGGCCGCTGTAGATCCCGTAGCCGCACAGCCGGGCCAGGCGGTCGTCGAAGTTGGCCGCGATCGCCCGGGGTACGCCCAGCTGCTGGTTCTCCTGCTGGCGGACGTAGCCGGCGCAGTAGTTGCAGGCGATGCCGACCCGCCGCTCGGGCGTGGTGTTGGCCCCGCCGCCGTGCCACAGGCTGCCGTGCCAGACGAGCACGCTGCCCCGGCGCATCTCGGCGGCGATCGACTCGTAGGGCCGGCCGTAGTCGGGCGAGGGCTGGCGGTGGGTGCCCGGCACCAGGCGGGTGGCGCCGTTGGCCTCGGTGAAGTCGGTGAGCGCCCACATCGTGTTGCACACGACCGGCGGGTGGGGCTTGGGGAGCGGGAACAGCTGGTCGTCGGCGTGGATCGGCTGGGCCGACTCGTCGGGCCCGATGGCGATGGACGACAGCGACGAGAGCAGGCACCCGGGGTCGAGCACCTGCTCGACCACCGGAAGCACCCGCTCGTGGGTGGGCACCCGGGTGAACACGTCGCCATGGACCAGCAGGTTGTAGATCCGCACGGTGCGCCGACCCTCGAACGAGTTGTCCGCCGGCACCACCCCGAGCTCGGTCTCCAGCCGGTCGAGGGTCGCCAGCAGCTCGTCGACGAGGTCGGGCTCGATGGCGTCCTCGACGACCGTGTAGCCGTCCTCCTCGATCCGGGCCGCGTGGCCCGCGAGCTCGTCCGCGGTGAGGGGGCGCAGGGTCTGCATGGCGGGACCGTAGCGGGGCCGCCGTCAACCGTGCGTCTCGTCAGGCACCCGGACGACCACCACGTCGGGCGGCGCGTCCGGCCCGAACGCCAGGCGCAGGACGTGGTCGGCGACCCACGCGGGGCTGTTGAACGCCCCGTCACGGGCCCGGGCCCGGAACCGCTCGACCGCCGGGAAACGCTCGACCGGCGCCGCCCGGATCGCCGCCTGCATCGCGGTGTCGACCAGCCCCGGGGCGACGGCCAGGGCCCGCAGCCCGGCATCGGCCTCCTCGACCGCCACGACGCGGGTGAGCTGGTCGACCGCGGCCTTGGCGGCGCAGTAGGCGGCCCAGCCGGCGTAGGCCGTGGTGGCGGCGCCACTCGTCACGTTGACGAGCGCCCCGCCACCGGGCCGGCCCCGGACGTGGCGGGCGTAGGCGGCGCTGCCGTGGGCGACGCCGAGCACGTTGACCTCGACGTTGCGGCGGACCGCGCCCGGGTCGGCGTCCCGCAGCGGGCCGATCGGGTCGAGGACACCGGCGTTGTTCACCCACAGGTCGATCGCCCCGAACCGGGCGGCCACGAGCTCGCAGAAGCGGTCGACCGCGACGGGATCGGTGACGTCGAGCACCGCGGTGAGCACCGCGTCGGCGCCCGCGCCGGCCGGCGACGCCGGCTCGGATCGGGCGGCGAGGCCCAGCCGCAGCCCGGCGGCGGCGAACCGGGCGGCGAGCCCGGCCCCGAGCCCCCGGCTGGCGCCGGTGACCACGGCCACCCGGCCGGCGTGGTCGGTCCCCGGATCTACGGTCGCGTCCATGAGCGGATTCGAGCAGGCGGTGGTGCGCGTCCTCCAGTCGCTCGGGCCGGGCGAGGTCGTGACCTACGGGGAGGTGGCGGCCGAGGCCGGCTTCCCGGGGGCGGGCCGGGCGGTCGGCCACCTGCTCGCCACCAGCGGCGAGGACCTGCCGTGGTGGCGGGTCGTGACCGCCACCGGGCGCCTCGTCCCGGGCCACGAGCCCGACCACGCGGCGCGCCTGCGCGCGGAGGGCGTGGCCGTCGTGGACGGCCGGGTCGCGAGGGTGGGGGCCTGAGCCGGGCGTGCCAGACTGCCGGCGGTGCCCCTCGCCCCGACCGACCTCGCGCACGGCAGCTTCAGCGACACGCCGCCCTGGACGCTCGACGACCCCGCGGACCTGCCCTGGCGGGCCGACCTCGCGGCCGTGCGGGCCGCGGTCGCCGCCGAGGTGCCCGTCCTGACCCGGCCCGAGCGCTGGCCCCCCGGCGCCCGGCTGCTCACCGTGACCCGCCGGCTCGGCGCGGCCGTCGGCATGTGGGCCCTACGGGAGAAGCGCCAGGGCGACTCGGCCAGCCGCGCCGGCATCTCCCGGCGGCTGCGGCTGGCGGCCGAGGCGCTCGGCCCGACCTACATCAAGCTCGGGCAGATCATCAGCTCCGGCGAGGGGATCTTCCCGCCGGAGCTGGTCGGCGAGTTCAAGCGCTGCCGCGACCAGGTGCCGGCCGAGCCGTTCCGGCTCGTGCGCGAGGTGATCGAGGCCGACCTCGGCCGTCCGCTGGAGGCGGTGTTCCGGTGGTTCGACCGCACCCCGCTGGCGGCGGCGTCCATCGCCCAGGTCCACGCGGCCACCCTGCGCACCGGCGAGCCCGTGGTGGTGAAGGTCCAGCGCCCCACGGTCGCCCGCCTCGTCCGCGACGACCTCCGGGTCATGGCCTGGCTGGCGCCCAAGCTGGTCGGTCGCATCCCCATCGCCGCGCTGGCCAACCCGCCGGCACTGGTCGAGCTGTTCGCCGAGACGATCGCCGAGGAGCTCGACTTCCGGCTCGAGGCCGAGAACATGCTCGACATCGCCCGCACCTTCGCCGAGCTCGGACCAGCGCAACTACGTGATCCCCCGACCCCATCCCCGCGCTGGTCACGCCGCCGGGTGCTGGTCATGGAGCGGCTCGACGGCTTCCGCTTCGACGACGTGGCCGGCATGCACGGCGCCGGCGTCGACACCCGAGGCGGTGGTGCGCACCGGGATGATCGGGCTGCATGGAGGGCGCCATCCTCCATGGGATCTTCCACGGCGACCTGCACGGCGGGAACCTGTTCGTGATGGCCGACGGCCGCACGGCTCTGCTCGACTTCGGCATCACCGGCCGGCTCGACGAGACCAAGCGCCTCGCCTTCCTGCGGCTGCTCATGGGCGGCATCGGTCAACGACGTGCGCGGTCAGCTCGCCGCCCTGCGCGACCTGGGCGCGCTGCCGCCCGACGCCGACATCGAGGACGTCGTCCGCCGACCTCAAGCTCGACGAGCCGGTCGTCGACCCGACCACGATGACGGGCGAGGAGCTGGTCGGCGAGCTGCAGACGATGGTCAAGACGCTGCTCGGCCTACGGCGCCCGCATGCCCAAGGAGCTGATGCTGTTCGTCAAGAACATGGTCTTCCTCGACGGCGCCATCGCCACGCCTCGCCCCGGATCTCGACCTGTTCGCCGAGATCGCCAGCGATCGTCCATGTACTTCGCCACCCGCCACGGCGACCGCATCGCCGCGGACGTCGGCATCGACCCCCGGACCATCGAGCTCGACATGACCGGCGTCAAGGCCAGCTTCGGCGTCGACGCGGAGACCGAGGGGCTGACCTACCGCGAGCTCCAGGAGCGGCGGGCCACGATCCGCCGCAACCTCGCCGACCGGCGCCGCGGCCGCCGCTGCGCATCTGACCGCGTTTTGTCCCCGGAAGCGGTCGCCACGGCGACCAGTTCCGGGGACGAAACGTCGTGCCCGGCGCTAGCGTCGGCGGCGATGCGCCTGGTCATCGCCCGCTGCACCGTCGACTACGCGGGGCGGCTCGTGGCGCACCTGCCGCTCGCCGCCCGGCTGATCATGGTCAAGGCCGACGGGTGCGTGGCCGATCCACGCCGACGGCGGCGCCTACAAGCCGCTCAACTGGATGAACGCGCCGAACACGGTGTCCGAGTCGACCGACGACGAGGGCCGGGCGGTCTGGACCGTGCGAACGGCCAAGGGCGAGACGCCTGACGATCACCCTGCACGAGGTGCTGTCCGACAGCAGCCACGACCTCGGCGTCGACCCCGGGCTGCGGAAGGACGGGGTCGAGGCCCACCTCCAGGAGCTGCTCGCCGCCAACTGCGACGGCGATCGCGCGCCGGGCTGCGCCTGGTCCGCCGGGAGTACCCGACCGACATCGGGCCGGTCGACCTGCTGTGCCGCGACGCCGACGGCCTGGCGGTCGCCATCGAGATCAAGCGCCGGGGCGAGATCGACGGGGTCGAGCAGCTCGCCCGCTACCTCGAGTTCCTCGACCGCGACCCGCGGCTGCGGCCGGTCCGGGGCGTGTTCGTCGCCCAGGCAGATCAAGCCGCAGGCCCGGGTGCTGGCCGGCCAGCGCGCCATCGACTGCGTCGAGGTCGACTACGACGAGCTGCGCGGCTTGGCACCCGACGACCTGCGGCTGTTCTAGATCCTCCCGGCGCCGCGTCAGGCCGGCCCGAAGGTGGCCCGACCGCCGTCGAGCACCACCCGCCCGTCGGGACCGAGCGTCTGGAACACGGCCGCCCCGTCGCCGTCGAGCCACACCTTCACGGTCAGGCTCTCGCCGGGGAACACCGGGCTGGAGAACCGGCCGCTCATCGACAGGAACCGGGCGGGATCGCCGCCGCACACCGTGTGGAGCAGCGCCCGGCCGGTGAACCCGTAGGTGCACAGCCCGTGGAGGATCGGCTTGGTCGAAGCCGGCCATCGCCGCGAACGTCGGGTCGGAGTGCAGCGGGTTGCGGTCGCCGGAGAGCCGGTAGAGCAGCGCCTGGTCGGTCCGGGTCGGGTAGGTGACCTCGTGGTCGGGGTCGCGGTCGGGCGCCTCGTTGCGCGGACCGACGGTCCGCGGTCGCCGCCCCAGCCGCCCTCGCCCCGGATGAAGGCGCGACATGCGTCGTGGTGAACAGCGGCTCGCCGTCGGACACGAGCGTCGCGGTCGTCTCGGCGTCGACGACGGCGCCGGAGCCCTTGTCGTAGATGCCGACGATCTCGGTCACCGTCTCGATCTCGCCGTCGACCGGGATCTCGCGGTGCAGGGTCATCGCCTGCTCGCCGTGGACGAGCATGGCCGGGTTGAACGTCGCCGATCGAGCGCGAACGCCGCCGCCGCCCATCGCCGAGCACGACGGCCTGGTCGGGCAGCGCCCGCTGCCGGACGTCCTGGCTGTTCTCGGTGGTGAAGCTCAGCTCGTCGGTCGGGTCCTGCGCCCCGGCGCCGACGCCGAGCGCGTAGATCAGGCTGTCCTTTGAGGTCCAGCGCTGGCGGGCCGGCTCGAGACTCGGCTGCCGACGGCGTCGGGGTTGATGGGCATGGTCCCTCCCTGGGAGTCGTGTCGAACAGGGTCGCCGCAGGCTCAGCGCTCGTCGTATCCGCCCATGTTGGCGTTGGGGCGGGCCTGGGCGACCAGGTCGAGGACGGCATGGCCGAGCACCTCGGGATCGTCGTCGGGGCCCTCGATCGACGGGCCCCGGTGCCAGCCCTCGGACACCGACAGCATGCGCCCGGTCACGTCGAACACGCGGCCGGTCACGCCGGACGAGAGCGGGCTCGACAGCCAGCACGACGATCGGCGCGATGTGCTTGGGCGACATCTGCTCCTTGGTCTCGTCGGGCAGCTGCCCCATGCCCAGGTCCTCGGTCATGCGGGTGAGCGCGGCCGGGGCGATGGCGTTGACGGTGACGCCGTAGCGGGCTCAGCTCCTTGGCGGCGATGATCGTGAAGCTGGCGATGCCGGCCTTGGCGGCGCCGTAGTTGGTCTGGCCGACGTTGCCGTAGATGCCCGACGGCGACGTCGTGTTGATGATGCGCGCCGTCGACCTCGTCGCCGGCCTTGGACCGCTCCCGCCAGTGGTTGGCCGCGAAGTGCGAGGGGGCGAAGGTGCCCTTGAGGTGCACCTTGATGACCGCGTCCCACTCGGCCTCGGTCATGTTGACCAGCATGCGGTCGCGCAGGATGCCGGCGTTGTTGACGAGGACGTCGAGCTTCCCGAACGTCTCGACCGCGGTGTTGACCAGCTTCTCGGCGCCGTCCCAGTCGCTGATGTCGTCGGCGTTGGCGACAGCCTGGCCGCCCGGCGGCGACGATCTCGTCGACCACCTCCTGCGCCGGCCCCACGTCGCCGCCGCTGCCGTCACGTCGACCCGCCGAGGTCGTTCACGACGACCTTGGCCCCCTGGGCGGAGAGCAACAGGGCGTGCTCGCGACCGATGCCCCGGCCTGCCCCGGTCACGATCGCCACCCGACCGTCACAGATGCCCATCGCAGATGTCCCCTCTCCCGTCCGGCGCGCCGGAACCCGATCGTCACGTCGATGCCGCCCGTCGGGAACGTAGCAGCGCGACACTGGTCACCGTGAGCGACGTGCATCAATGCCCGTACTGCGAACTCCGGTTCGTCAGTCGCAACGAGGTCGAGGACCACGTCGCCGTCGATCATCCCGTGGACCATCCACCGGCGGTCGACGACGACACGGCACCCGCCCACCTGTTGCGGACCCAGCCGCGGTGAGCGGCCCTTCGCGGGATCAACCCGCAGCTCACTCGGCGTGGTTAGATCCGCTCGCCTCGGGCGTGGCAGGGTAGAGCGCCGTGGACGGGAACGAAGGCTCGTCCGCGTCCGAGGACGCGGACGCTGGGGCGCCCACAGATCGCCCGGAAGACAGCGGAGAGAACGAGGCCGCACCGCGCCCCGACGCGGCTGAGGCGGGAGGCGCAGCCGCGCCACCGGCCCCGTCGGACTCGTCGGACGCACCGACCCCACCCGACGCACCGACCCCACCCGACGCACCGACCCCACCCGACGCACCGACCCCACCGGACGCACCGGCCCCGCCGGACGCACCGGCGGCGCCGGACGCACCGGCGCCGCCTCGCTCGTTCCCCGCGCCCAAGGCCACCCCCGCACCCCGGCCAGCGAGCGAGGTCGCGGCGACCGGGACTCCCGCACCCGCCGCACCGCCCGCACCGCCGGCCGACGCACCGCCCACCACCGCACCCGCCGAACCGGCACCTGCGCCGGTGCCGTCGGCGCCCACCGCGCCGGCCGCCACAACGCCCGGCGCCGCGCCGCCGGCGCCGGTCCCGACCGGGCCGCCGCCCTACGGGGCCTCCCAGCCGACGCAGCCGGCGATCTTCGACCTGCCCGCCCGGGACGATCCCGGTGCCGGCGGGCGCTCCGGCGCCGGCCGTGGCGGCGGCAGAGCTGGGGTGGCTGCGGCGCCGCTCGTGCTGGGCGGGGCCGCGGCGGCGGAGGGGCGCACGACCGGGTCGACGCCACTGGTCGGGCCGGCCACCGGCGGGCACCGCGGCGCCTCCGGGCCCGGCGACACCGCCGCGGCCGGCAACGGCGCCGGAGGCAACGGCGACGACACGGGCGGCGGCCGGCACTTCGGCACCGGCGCCGGCAGCGGGACCGGCTGGCGGCTTCCGCCGTGGCGGCTGGTGGCGATCGCCGCGCCGATCGCGGTCGTCGTGCTGCTGCTCGGGGCCTGGGCCGTCGACACGGCCGCCCTCTCCGGCCAGGTCGTGCGCAACGTCGAGGTCGGCGGCACCCCGGTGGGCGGGCTGGGCGAGGAGTCGCTGCCCAGCGTGATGGACAAGCTGTCCGAGCGGGTCGCCGCCCGGCCGGTCACGATCGTGGCCGGCGACAAGCGCTACGAGACCACCGCCGGCGACCTCGGGCTGACCCTCGACGGGGAGGCGACCGCCAAGGCCGCGCTCGCCGCCGGGCGGGGCGACACGCTCGTGAGCCGTCCCTTCCGGTGGCTGGCCAGCTTCGCCAGCCCCCGCACCGTCGACCTGCGGTACTCGGTCAAGCAGTCCCAGGTCGAGGCCAAGATGTTCGAGTTGCAGGGCGCGGACCTGACCGCCGCCCACCCGCCGACGATCCAGCTCGCCGACGGGGCGTTCGTCGCCGTGCCCGGGGTGCCTGGGCGGGGCGTCGACACCGCCCAGGTCATCGACGAGCTGCCCGCGGCGGCCGAGGCGTCGGCGATGGGATCGATCCGGGTCGACACCGAGATGGTCCCCGTGCTGCCCGACTACACCGACGCCGACGCCCAGGCCCTCGCCGACCGGGCCAACCAGATCACCGCCGACGGGCTCACCCTCACCGCGGGCGACGCCTCCGCCCCGGTCGACGCCGCCACGCTGCGGTCGTGGATCGGGCCGACCACCGCCGACGGCTCCCTGGACCTGGCGATCAACCCGGACGCGGTGAACGCTGCCGTGCCGGGCCTGTTCGCGGACGTGTCGTCCGAAGCCCGCAACGCCAGCTTCGACCTCCAGAACGGCACGCCGGTCGTGATCCCCTCCAGCCCGGGCGTGAAGTGCTGCGGCGCCGACAGCCCCGACCGGGTCTGGCAGGCGCTTGCCGGGGGCCAGGGCCAGGCCGACCTCCAGGTCGACGTGGTCCAGCCCACGCTCACCACCGAGCAGGCGCAGGCCCTCGGCGTCGTCCAGCCCGTGGGCGGCAACAACGCCTGGCGGGCCGGGGCGCCCACCACCGCCGGTCCGGGGTTCACCACCTACTACGACCCCGGCCAGCCCCGGGTCACCAACATCCACCGCATCGCGGACATCGTCCGGGGCACGCTCGTGCTGCCGGGCGACACGTTCTCGGTCAACGGGACGGTGGGCCAGCGCACGACGCAGAAGGGATTCGTCGAGGCCGGCGCCATCCGCGAGGGCGAGCACGTCGACGAGGTCGGCGGCGGCGTCTCCCAGTTCGCCACCACCACCTTCAATGCCGCCTACTTCGCCGGGCTGGACATCACCACCTACCAGGCCCACTCCGAGTACTTCAGCCGCTACCCCCGGGGCCGGGAGGCGACGATGGGGTACCCGGCGCCCGATCTGAAGTTCAAGAACAACACGCCGTACGGGATCCTGATCTGGACGTCGTTCACCGATTCGAGCGTCACCGTGACCCTCTACTCGACGCCCTACATCACGGCGGAGCAGACCGGCATCAGCGAGTCGACGTCGGGCGCCTGCACGGTCGTCACGACGACCCGGACCCGCCACTTCCTCGACGGCCACAGCGAGAACGACACGTTCAAGGCGACCTACCGCCCCGGCGAGGGCCAGACCTGTTGACCTCTCAGGCGAGCGGGCGACCCGACACCCGGGTGATCACCAGCTCCGGCACGGGCGGCTCCCCCCCGGCGGTCGCACGGGCCGGGAAGTCGAAGACGCCCAGCATGAGCTGCATCGGGTAGTCGGGCGCCTGGTCGAGCCGGCGCACGACCTCGCCGTCGATCGAGAACGCCAGCGACCCCGGCCGCCAGTCGACGCCGTAGGTGTGGTCCTCGGCGACGTCGACGGCGATCCGCTCGGCGGCGAACTCCTCGGCCAGCGCCGGGTCCCGGAACCGGTGGACGCCCATGCCGACCGCCACGCTCCCCTCGCCGACCGAGTCGCCGAACATCTCGGCCACGCACACCTCGCCGGAGCGCGCAGGTCGATCCTCGATCCCCGCCAGCCAGAACGCCACCATCGACCCGGACGACACGACGCCCCGCATCCGCACCTCGATCGTGCCGAAGTGCGGCGTGTAGCCCCACATCGCCGGCTGCTCCTCCCGGACGACGAGGCCGTCGCGGAACGGCTGCTGGCCCACCGGGCTGCCGAGCGGGCCCGCGAAGCTGCCGGTCTGGACGCACGACACCCGCAGGGGCTCGTCGTGGATGTCGTGGCACCACAGCCCCTGGTCGGGCGGGATGCACAGGCGGAGCTCGCCGTTGCCCACGGTGTACGTCGCCGCCGAGCCCGCACGCGAGCTCCAGTGCGGCAGGTAGTACGGGAACCACACGTCCGGGTCGAGCGCGGGCCCCGCGAAGCGCTCGTCCAACGAGGTGCGCGCGGCGTCCATGACCCCATCTGTACCCGGCCCCGGTCGGTTCGAGATCGCGGCGCACGCCGGCGGTTAGCATCAGCGAAATGCGTGCCCCGGACGTCGTCGTGGTCGGCGGCGGACCGGCAGGGTCGGCCGCGGCCGTGACGCTGGCCCGCGCCGGGCGGGCGGTGACCCTCGTCGACCGGGCCCGGTTCCCCCGCGACAAGATCTGCGGCGACGGCCTGACGACCGGGGCGCTGCGGCTGCTCGACGACCTCGGGCTCGACCCCGGAGCGGTCGCGTCCTGGCAGCGGGTGGACGACATCGTCATCCGGGGCCCGGGCGGCCGCGAGGCCACGTTCCCGCTGCCCCGCGACCGGGGCCAGTACGCGGCCGTGGCCCGCCGGACCGACCTCGACGCCGCGCTGCTCGACCGCGCCCGCGCCGAGGGGGTCACGGTCGTCGAGGGCCACGCCTGCACCGGCGTCCGCGAGGATCCGGACGGCGCCGTCGTGGCCGTGGACGGCGGCGAGGAACTGGCCTGCCGGTTCGTCGTGGCGGCCGACGGCATGTGGTCGCCGGTCCGCAAGCACCTGGGGCTGGCCACGCCCGGCTACCGGGGCGAGGTCCACGCCTTCCGCCAGTACTTCGCGGGCGTCGGCCCCCGGGCCGCCCGCGACCTGTTCGTGTGGTTCGAGCCCGACCTGCTGCCCGGCTACGCGTGGTCGTTCCCGCTGCCGGGCGGCCGGGCCAACGTCGGGTTCGGCATCGAGCGGGGCGGCAAGGTCGGCATCCAGGAGATGGCCGAGGTCTGGCGCGGCCTGCTCGCCCGGCCCCACATCCGGGACGTGCTGGGCGAGGGCGCCGAGCCCGAGGCGCCCCACCGGGCCTGGCCGATCCCCGCCCGCATCGACCGGGCCGTGCTCACCGGCCGGCGCACCCTGTTCGTCGGCGACGCCGCCGCCGCGACCGACCCGCTGACCGGCGAGGGCATCGGCCAGGCGCTGACCACCGGCATCCTGGCCGGCGACGCGATCCTGCGGGCCGGCCCCGCCCGGAGGCGGTCACCGCGACCTACGGCACCGCGGCCCGCCGGGCGCTGGTCGCCGACCACCGGATGTCGCGCCTGATGATCCACGCCGTCCGTCACCGCAAGGGCGTGCGGGCCGGGTTGTGGCTGACCAGCGGCAGCGGCTGGACCCGCCGACACTTCGCCCGGTGGCTGTTCGAGGACTATCCGCGCGCCCTGGTCGTGACGCCCCGGCGCTGGCACCGCGGCATGTTCACCGGCCCCGGCGCATTCGCCGGCCGGGGACGGCGAGCGTTCCCGCCCGCGTAGCCGGACGTTCACCCGGGCGACACCTGCCGATCACCTGGGTTCCCTAACGTGGAGGGGCGGACCAGCGGGCGCTGCTTCTGGCGGGCCACGCGCGTGTTCGCCGGTGGCCGACGTCGGCGGTCAGGCCACCGTCTCAGCATCCGGCGCGCCTCGCCCCCCGGGGTGCGCCGGTTGCGCGCCCGGGCGAGACTGGCGGGGTGGAGCGGGTGTCGGTGGTCGGCTGTTCGGGCGCGGGCAAGACGACGCTGGGTCGCCGGCTGGCGGCGCTGCTCGGCGTGCCGTTCGCCGAGCTGGACGGCCTCGTCCACCAGCCCGGCTGGACCCCGCTGCCCACGGACGAGTTCCGCGCCGAGGTCCGGCGGATCTGCGCCGGCGACCGCTGGGTCGTCGACGGCAACTACCACTCGATGGTGCAGGACCTGGTGTGGGACCGGGCCGACACCGTCGTGTGGCTCGACCTGCCCCGCTGGCGGGTCATGGGCCGCGTGACCGCCCGCACGCTGCGACGGGGCGTAACCCGGCAGGAGCTGTGGAACGGCAACCGCGAGCAGCTCCGGAACCTCCTGAGCCGCGACCCGGAGCGCTCGATCGTCCTCTGGACCCTCACCCGCCACCGGAAGTACCACGAGCGTTACGCCGCGGCTGCCGCCGCGGCCGCAGCCGACCCCGACCTCGCCCGCCTGCGGTTCGTGCGCCTGGGCTCGGCGGCCGAGGTCCGGCGCTTCCTGGCGACGGTCACGGTCCCGGTCCGGCCCACTTGACCCGCCGGTCAAGCGGCGGTCAGCATCGTCGCATGATCCGCACCCGCCTGACCGACGCCCTGCAGATCGAGCACCCCGTGATGCTGGCCGGCATGGGGGGCGTCTCGTACCACCGGCTGGCCGCGGCCGTCAGCGCGGCCGGCGGCTTCGGGTGCCTCGGCGCCTCGACCATGGGCGACGACCAGATGCGCGAGGAGATCGCCGCGGTGCGGGCCGCCACCGACCGGCCGTTCGGCGTCGACCTGCTCACCGCCCTGCCCCGGGGCCTGGAGGCCAAGGTCGACGACATCGTCCGCGGCGGCGCCGCGGCCTTCGTCGCCGGGCTCGGGGTGCCCCGCGAGGTCGTCGACCAGTGCCACGACGCCGGCCTCGTCGTCGTCAACATGTGCGGCAAGGTCCGCCACGCGGTGGCCGCGGTCGAGGCCGGCTGCGACATCGTCGTGGCCCAGGGCACCGAGGCCGGCGGCCACACCGGTCGGGTGGCGACGATGGCGCTCGTCCCCCAGGTCGTCGACGCCGTCGGCGACCGGGTGCCGGTCGTGGCAGCCGGCGGCATCGTCGACGGTCGGGGCCTCGCCGCGGCCCTGGCGCTCGGCGCGGACGGCATCTGGGTCGGCACCCGCTTCATCGCCACCCCCGAGGCGCGGGGCGTCGCCGGCTACAAGGACGTCCTGCTGCGCAGCCACGAGGACGACACGATCGTGACCAAGGCCTACACGGGCAAGACCTGCCGGGTGGTCGCCAACCGCTATACGCAGGAGTACGAGGGTGGCGGGCGGGAGCCCCAGGCGTTCCCGGCCCAGATCTTCGCCTCGATCCAGGACGGCGCCAACCACCTCGGCGGCGACGAGCGCACGGTCGGCGTCGACCCCGAGCGCGAGTTCTTCCCGGCCGGCCAGGGCGTCGGCGCGATCGACAGCCTGGTCCCGGCGGCGGACATCGTGCACGCCATGGTCGAGGAGGCCGAGGCCGTCCTGACCAAGCTGCGCGCCGGCTAAACCGGGCCCGTGGACTGGCCCGCCCTCCGCTCCGGGCGCGTGCTGCTGGAGGACGAGGCCGTCCTGGCCCTGGACAAGCCGGCCGGCATCTCGGTGACCGGCGAGCGCCACGAGACCGACGTCGTGCGGCTCGCGGCCGACGCCGGCGAGGTGCTGCTGCCGGCTCACCGCATCGACAAGGTCACCTCGGGTGTCGTCCTGTTCGCCCGGTCGGTCGAGGTCCACGGCGGGCTCACGCGGCAGTTCAACAAGCGGACGGTCGACAAGGACTACCTGGTCGTGGCCAGGTCCGCCGGCCTGCCCGAGCGGGGCACGATCGACCTCCCCCTGGGCGTGGGCCGCAAGGGCCGGGTGCGGGTGGCCGCGCCCCGCGAGGCGATCGCCCGCGAGCCGGCGACCGACCGCTGGTCGGTGCCCGACGACGCCGTGCGGGCCGACCGCCGCGTCTACCCGTCGGTCACGACGTTCGTGCGGCTGTGGGAGGGCGACGGGCACACGGTGCTGCTGGTCCGGCCCCGCACCGGACGGCGCCACCAGATCCGGGTCCACCTGGCGTGGATCGGCCACCCGATCGCCGGGGATCCGCTGTTCGAGCGCGACCCCGGCGGCCGCACCTGCCTCCACGCCTGGCGGCTGGCGTTCGACGCCTCGTGGTCGGACGGCCGCCGCCTCACGGTCGAGGCGCCGCCCGGCGCCGACCTCTGGGCGCCCCTGGGCGCCACCGGCGCCGATCCGGACGCGCTGGTGGCCGGGGCTCGGGCCGCCGTGCCGCCGTCAGGCGGCGGTTAGCCGCTCGCGGGCCCGCTTGGACCGGTCGAGCAGGAGGGCCGGCACGGTCACGCCGTTGACCACCTTCTCGGCCCCGCCCCCGCCGCCGCCGTCGGCGGCGTCCTCGACCGTGGCGACCGCCGCGGCCGCCTCGGCCTGGGTCGCCTTCACCCGCCGGTCGAGCGCGGCGGAGTAGTCGGCGGGCCGGGCCAGGGTGGTGCCGTCGAGCGTCCCGACGTCGATGCCGTTCTCGAACAGCACGCGGTAGCGGGTCCAGGCGAAGCCGTCGACCAGGTACACGCGGCCCTTGGTGCCCTGGGGCACGCCGGGCAGCGGATCGAGGGTCTTCACGGTGTCGTTCCGACGGAACTCGTCGGGGCCCAGGCGCTTCGCCATGCGGTGATCCTGCCAAATCCGCGCCGGGCGCGCGAATCACCCGCTCGCGTCGCTCGCTCACCCGGCCGGCTCGGGCTCGTGGGGCAGCCCCAGCACCCGCTCGCCGATGATGTTGCGCTGCACCTCGCCCGTCCCGCCGCCGATGGTCAGCGCCGGCGCGAACAGGAACCCGTGGTGCCACAGGTCGGGCGGGGCCCCGAGCGGGCCCTGGTCGGTGAGCAGGGCCGCCCGCCCCGGCCAGATCCTTCGCCAGGCCGAACACGTGCTGGCCGTGCTCGTCGGCCAGCACCTTGCGGACCGAGGCCTCGGGCCCGGGCGCCGCCCCCCGCACCGCGGCCGAGATCGTCCGCAGGCGGATGAGCCGCAGCACCTCGCTCTCGATGTGCAGCCGGGCGACCCGCTGGCGCAGCACCGGGTCGGACACCCCGCCGCGCTGGCGCACGAGATCGACCAGGTCGCGCGCCGGTCGGGCCCTGGCCCCACAGCGCGCCCCCGGACGACAGCGACACCCGCTCGTTGCCGAGCGTGACCTTGGCCAGGCCCCAGCCCTCGCCCGCCTCGCCGACCAGGCAGTCGGCCGGCAGCCGGACGTCGTCGAGGAACACCTCGTTGAACGTGTGGGCGCCGGTCATCTCGACGATCGGGCGGATCGTGATGCCGGGCCGGTCCATCGGGCAGACGAAGTACGAGATCCCCCGCTGCTTGGACGCGGCCGGGATCGGTGCGGACGATGAGGATGCCGTAGCGGGCGAACTGGGCCAGCGACGTCCAGATCTTCTGCCCGGTCACCACCCACTCGTCGCCGTCGCGCTCGGCCCGGGTGCGCAGCGAGGCGAGGTCGGAGCCGGCGCCGGGCTCGGAGAACAGCTGGCACCACATCTCCTCGCCGGACAGCAGGCCCGGCAGGTAGCGCCGCTTCTGCTCCTCGGTGCCGGCCGCCAGCAGCGTCGGGCCGGCCCAGCCGATGCCGATCGGGTTGACCGGCCGGCGCACCCCGGCGCGGCGCAGCTCCTCGTCGATGACCAGCTGGTGCACCGGGTCGGCGTCGAGGCCCCACGGCGCCGGCCAGTGCGGGCACGACCAGCCCGGCCTCCGCCAGGTCCCGGCCCGAGGGCGCCGGGTGGGCCGCCAGCCAGTCGCGCACGGCCGTGCGGCGGGGGTCGTCGTCGGGCGGCAGCTCGAAGTCCACGCCCGCAAACTAGACCGCGGCCCTGGTCGGGGGGCCTTGTCGCCGCGGGCGGACCAACCGCTACCCTCCGTCCTCGGATCAGCGACCAGAGGAGCACCCCCATGCCGGGCTGGAACTTCGCCGACGTCTGGGAGGTCATCGCCTCCCAGCTGCCCGACGCCCAGGCGCTGGTCCACGGCGACCGACACATCAGCTGGGCCGAGTTCGACCGCCGCGCCAACGGGGTGGCCGCGGCCCTGCTCGCCGGCGGGCTCGCCGACCAGGACAAGGTGGCGCAGTACCTCTACAACGGGCCCGAGTACATCGAGTCGATGTTCGCCACGTTCAAGGCGGGGCTCGTCCCGATCAACACCAACTACCGCTACCAGGACGACGAGCTGGTCTACCTGTGGGACAACGCCGACTGCGTGGCGGTCGTGTTCCACGGCTCGTTCACCGCCACCATCGAGCGCATCCGCGACCGGGTGCTCGGGGGTGACGACCTGGCTGTGGGTCGACGACGGCAGCGGCGGCTGCCCCGACTGGGCGACGCCCTACGAGGACGCGGCCGCGGCCGGCGGCGAGCGGGTCGAGGCCCCGTGGGGCCGCAGCGGCGACCAGATCCTGCATGACCTACACGGGCGGCACCACCGGCATGCCCAAGGGCGTGATGTGGCGCCAGGACGACCTGTTCCGCAACCTCGTCGCCCAGATGAACCCGGTGCTCGGCGGCGCCGACGCCGACGCGGAGGTCGTCCGCCAGCAGGTCACCGCCCCGGGCCCGGTGGGCATGGCGGCCTGCCCGCTGATGCACGGCACCGGCCTCTACACCCAGCTCATCATCCTCACGATCGGCGGCAGCAGCGTCACGTTGACCTCCCGCCGGCTCGACATCGAGGAGATGTTCGACACGGTCGAGCGCGAGCGGGTCAACCAGATCTCGATCGTCGGCGACGCCTTCGCCAAGCCGATGGTGCGCGCCCTCGACGACGAACCCCGGACGCTGGGACCTCGCGAGCCTGTTCCTGGTCGTGTCGTCCGGCGTCATGTGGAGCGAGCCGGTCAAGCAGGCCCTGCTCAAGCACCAGCCGACGATGCTGCTGGTCGACGCGTTCTCGTCGTCGGAGGCCGTCGGGCATGGGCTCGTCGGTCAGCTCGGGCGCCAACGCCAGCGAGACCGCCACGTTCCGCCTCGGCGAGAACACGATCGTGATCACCGACGACGGCCGCCGCGTCGAGCCCGGCTCCGGCGAGATCGGCCGGGTGGCGGTCGGCGGCTACCAGCCGATCGGCTACTACAAGGACCCCGAGAAGACCGCGGCCACGTTCATCGAGTTCGAGGGCCGGCGCTACTCGTGCCCGGGCGACTACGCCATGGTCGAGGCCGACGGCACGCTCACCCTGCTGGGGCGGGGCTCGGTCGTGCATCAACACGGCCGGCGAGAAGGTGTTCCCCGAGGAGGTCGAGGAGGTCCTCAAGACCTACCCGGGCGTGCGCGACGCGGTCGTGGTCGGCGTCCCCGACGACCGCTTCGGCGAGGCGGTCACGGCCGTCGTCGAGGCGGGGCCCGACGCGGACATCCCGCCCGACGACCTGATCGCCCACGTCCAGCGCCAAGCTCGCGGGCTACAAGGCGCCCCGCCACGTCGTCGTCGTCGACACGATCGGGCGGGCGGCCAACGGCAAGGTCGACTACAAGCGGCTCAAGGCCGTCGCCCTCGACGCGCACGGCGGCGGCTGAGCGGCGCGCACCCCGCCGGGCCGGACGTGAAGTCCCGGTGAACGGGGGGGTACGGTGCGGCCGTGTCCGAGCCCCCCCACGAGCTGCGCCGGCGCTTCCACCAGCAGCTCGACGAGATCGACGCCAAGGTCATCCGCTTGTTCGCGCTCGTGAGCGAGGGTGTCGCGGCGGCCAGCCACGCCCTGCTCGCCGGCGACGTCGAGACCGCCCGGGCGATGTCGGCCCGGGACGCCTCGCTCGACCAGCTGGAGATCGACGTCGAGCAGATCACCGAGCGCGAGCTGCTTACGCAGACGCCGATGGCGCGGGACATGCGTTTCCTGCTGTCGGTGCTCCGGGTGGTTCCCGAGCTGGAGCGCAGCGGCGACCTCGCCGAGCACATCGCCCAGCGGGCGTCCCGCGGCCTCGCCGAGCGCCTGACCCCGACCGTGCGGGGACTGCTCGAGGAGATGGCCGCCATCTGCTCGGACATGTGGCGCCGGGCCGCCGACGCCTGGGCCGAGCGCAACGGCGACGTCGCCGCCGAGCTGGACAAGGCCGACGACCGCCTCGACGTCCTGCACGACCACCTGGTCGCCGAGCTGGAGTCGGCCGACATCGCGCTGGCCGACGCGCTCCAGACCACGCTGGTCGCCCGCTTCTACGAGCGGCTCGGCGACCATGCGGTGCACATCAGCGAACGGATCTGCTACCTCGCCCATGGGACCTGACGCACCATGCGGTTCCGCCTCGTCCCCACCGACGACGCCTTCTTCGCCCTGTTCAACGACTCGGCGGCGAACGTGGCCGAGTGCGCCCGGCGCCTGCGCGACCTGCTCTCCGACCCCACCGACCCCGAGGCCCACGACGCCGTGGCGGCCTGCGAGCGGCGGGGCGACGAGCTCGTCCGCACGATCCTGACCCGGCTGAACTCCACGTTCGTCACGCCGTTCGACCGCGAGGACATCCACGCCCTGGCCGAGGAGCTCGACGACGTGGTCGACGACATGCTGGAGGTCTCCCACCGCCTGGAGATCACCGGACTGACGGCCGCGCTGCCCGAGCTCAAGGAGCAGGCCGACCTGGTCGTCCAGTGCGCCGACGAGACCGCCGCGACCTGGTCGCCCGGCTCGAGTCGATGAAGGGCGTGCAGCCGCACCTCGAGGCCATCGACCGGCTGGAGAGCGAGGGCGACGCCGTGCACCGCCGCATCCTGGCCCGGCTGTTCGGCGGGGAGTTCGAGGCGCTCGAGCGTCCTGCGCTGGAAGGACGTCATCGAGTCGATGGAGGCCGCCCTCAACACGCTCGAGGACATCTCCGACATCGTCGAGTCGATCGTGCTCAAGCACGCCTGAGCCGGATCGCCCGCACGCCCACCGCCCCGATGGAACTCGCCGCCCTCATCGTCGTGATCGCCGTCGCGCTCGGCTTCGACTACGTCAACGGCTTCCACGACGCCGCCAACTCGATCGCCACCGTCGTGTCGACCCGGGTGCTGTCGCCCCGCATCGCGGTGCTGTGGGCGGCGTTCTTCAACTTCGTCGCCTTCCTGGTGTTCGGCGACGCGGGTGGCATCGACGATCGCCAACGACGTCGTGGTGCAGAGCGTCCTGTCGATCGGCGTCATCTTCGCCGGGCTGATCGGCGCCATCGCCTGGGACCTGATCACCTTCTACCTCGGGCTGCCGACCAGCTCGTCGCACGCCCTGGTCGGGGGCATCGCCGGCGCGGCGGTCGCCAAGGCCGGCTTCGGGGTGCTGATCAGCGAGGGCATCCGCAAGATCGGCCTGTTCATCGTCCTGTCGCCGCTGATCGGGCTGGCGGCCGCCATGCTGATCACGCTCGGGATCTACTGGACGTTCCACCGCAACCGGGACGTCGAGCGCCTCCACCGCGGGTTCCGGCACGGCCAGCTCGTCTCCGCCGCCGCCTTCAGCCTGGGGCACGGCGCCAACGACGCCCAGAAGACCATGGGTGTCATCCTGGCGCTGCTGATCGCCACCGGGCATGCGGCCGCCGGGTCCGGCGTGCCCCTGTGGGTGGTGCTCAGCGCCCACACCGCGATCGCCCTCGGCACGCTGACCGGCGGCTGGCGGATCGTGAAGACGATGGGCTCGCGAGATCACCCGCCTCCAGCCGGTCGGCGGCATGGCCGCGGAGTCGGCCGCGGCGGTGACGCTGTTCGCCACCTCGGCCGCCGGGCATCCCGGTCTCGACCACCCACACGATCACCGGCGGGATCGTGGGGGTCGGCGCCGCCCGCCGCCTGTCGGCCGTGCGCTGGGGCGTGGCCGGCCGGGTGGTGTGGGCGTGGCTGCTGACGATCCCCGGGGCGTTCACGGTCGCCTTCGTGACGTTCCTCGTCGTGAACGTGCTGTCGTGATCGGGGCCGGGTGATGGACCGCCGGGCCGCCTTCTTCGCCGTCGCCGCGGTGATCTGCTTCGCGCTGATCCCGGTGGACGAGCAGTTCGCGTGGGTGTGCGCGCTCGTCGGGGCGGTGTACCTGCTGCTGTCGCTCGCGTCCTGGCTCGACTACCGGTCGCGCCGCCGCCTCTGACCAGGCGGTCCGGATTCTGACCGCGCGGTAACCCGCTTCTAACCTCGGTGCATGGCAGATCTCGGATTCGACGGCAAGGTCGCGATCATCACCGGCGCGGGCGGCGGCCTCGGCCGCGCCGCACGCGCTGGAGCTGGCCCGGCGGGGCGCGCTGGTCGTCGTCAACGACCTCGGCGGCGCGGTCGACGGCACCGGCAGCGGCACGGCCGCGGCCCAGGCGGTGGTCGACGAGATCACGGCCGCGGGCGGCGAGGCCGTCGCCAACTACGACTCGGTGGCCACCCCCGAGGGCGGCGCGGCGATCGTCCAGACCGCCGTCGACGCCTTCGGCCGCGTCGACATCGTCGTCAACAACGCCGGCATCCTCCGCGACAAGTCGTTCCAGAACATGGACGCCGACATGGTCGAACCCGGTGCTCGACGTCCACCTGCGGGGCGCGTTCAACGTCACCCAGCCGGCCTGGGAGATCATGCGCGAGCAGGGCTACGGCCGCATCGTGTCGCACGTCGTCGGGCGCCGGCGTGTTCGGCAACTTCGGCCAGACCAACTACGGCGCCGCCAAGATGGGCCTCGTCGGCCTCACCCGCGTGCTGGCGGTCGAGGGGCGCCAAGAACAACATCAAGGCCAACGCCATCGCCCCGGTGGCCAAGACCCGCATGACCGAGGACATCCTCGGCCCGGTGGCCGACAAGCTCGCTGCCCGAGATGGTCACGCCGCTGGTGGCGTTCCTGGCCCACGAGGACTGCCCCGTCAGCGGCGAGCTGTACTCGGTGGGCGGCGGCCGGGTGGCCCGGGTGTTCCTCGGGGTGACCCGCGGGATCAGCGACCCCGACGCTCACCGCCGAGGCCGTGCGCGACCGGTTCGACGAGATCCGGGACGAGGAGGGCTACGAGGTGCCGACCAACCTCAACGAGGAGCTGATGCTGGCGCTCAAGTCGCTGGGCTGATCCCGGGGGCCCGCGGCCTCTGAGACATACGTCACGGTGTCGTCGATGCATTGGCGATATATCGTCAATGCATCGACAACGACCCCTTGTGAGGAGCCCGCCATGTCCCCCCATCGCAACCGCCCCGGCGACTTCCGCGGTCGCCCCCCGACCTTCGCCATGTGGATGCCCCCGCCCCCGGGGTTCGGCCCCGGTCCCGGCCCCGGCTGGGGCCGCCGGCGCGGCCCGGGCGGCCGCGGCCGCCGCGGCCGCCGCGGCGACGTCCGCACCGCCGTGCTCGCGCTGCTCGCCGAGCGGCCGATGCACGGCTACGAGATGATCCAGGAGCTCGACGCCCGCACCGGCGGCCTCTGGCGGCCCAGCCCGGGCTCGGTCTATCCGACCCTCCAGATGCTGGAGGACGAGGGGCTGATCGTCAGCGACAAGGCCGAGGGCCGTAAGCGCTTCAGCCTGACCGACGCCGGCCAGGAGGCCGCCGCCGCGGCGGCCGCCGCCCCGCCGTGGGCCGACATCGCCGACGACACGGTGGCGGCGGCCCACGACCTGCGCCGGGCGTCGGTCGGCATCATGACCGCCCTGGCCGAGGTCAACCTGGCCGGCACCGCCGGCCAGCAGGCGCGGGCGCTCGACCTGCTCAACGACACCAAGCGCAAGCTGTACGCCATCCTGGCCGAGGCCGACCCGCAGGACGCCCCGCCGGCGGACGCCCCGCCGGCCGACGCCCCGCCCCAGGACGCGGTCTAAGTCCCGGCCCGAGCCACCCGGACGGCCCGGAGCACCAGCGGCACCTGCAGCGGCAGGCGGGCGATGCCCATCACCCGGAACACCCCGGGAGACACGCCCGCCGCCGCCTGGTGCTCGCCGCCGGCGTCCAGCACCATCTGTACGTTGGCCGGGAACACGGCCACGAGCAGCGCCGCGGTCAGCCACCCCCCGGCGGCCTGCGTCCTCCGCCCGAGCAGCAGGCCGCCGCACAGCAGCTCGGCGACCCCGCTGGCCAGCACGACCCGCTTCCGGTCGCCGACCCACCGCGGCACGATCCGGGCATAGAGCCCGGGCACGAGGAAGTGCAGCACCCCGGACCCGAGCATGATCGCCGCCAGTCCGAGTCGCGACCGGCGGGCTGCGTCGTCCTCCACGAGCGGCCAAGCTAGCGCCGCAGCAGCGCCCGGACCGCCCGGACGAGCACCGCACGGGCCTGGTCGACGGGATCGCCCGCCTCGGACCGCAGCGCGTCCCACATGCCCCAGGACGACACCGCGGCGAGCGCGTCCAGCAGCTCGCGGCGGGCGGGGGCGGGCAACGGGGCCAGCTCGGGGGCGAACGTCGCCTCGACCTCGCGGCGCAGGAACGCCGACCCAAGGGCGACGGCCTCGTCCAGCTCGGGGGCGAACGGCCCGTGCACCGCCGCCGCCCGGCGGAAGGGGGTCACCGCTTCGAGCAGGGCGCTGCGGTGGGCGGCGAACGCGAGGATGCGGTCGTCGAGCGGCCGCTTGCGGTCGATCGGCACGACCAGCACCGCCAGCCGCTCGACCACGCGCCGGGTCACCGCGGTGTGGAGGGCGTGGAGGTCGTCGAAGTGCTGGAACACCGACCGCACGGACACGCCCGCGCGCTCGGCGACCCGGGGCGCGGTCGGCCGGAGGTCGCCCTCCTCGACGAGGGCGATGCAGGCGTCCACGATGGCGTCGCGGGTGCGGGCCGCTCGTGCCGCCCGGCCATCGGATGGGACCGCCGCGACGTGCACTGGCCAGGCAATCTAGCCGGGCGCGTCCGGCGCCACGGGGCTGCCGTGGTGCAGCACCATCAGCCAGCGTCCGCCGATGCGCCGGAAGACGTTGACCGCGGCCACCGTGGCGCCCAGCTGTTCGCTGATGAGGTTTTCGTCGACGGTCACCCAGGCGACCTCGCCGTCGAGGTGCACCCGCTCGTCGGTGAGGATGAACTGGAGCTGCTGGGGACCGCCGAACAGCGCGAACCACGAGCCGGCCACCGCACCCCAGCCGTGCAGCGTCTTCCAGCCGGGATGCGTGCACACGACGGCATCGTCGTGGTGCCAGAGGTCGGACATCGCGTCGAGGTCGCGCTGTTCGAAGGCGTCGTAGTAGGCGTGGTTGGCGGCCGTCACGGCCTCGACGTCGACGGACTCGGCCATCGGGCGCCGACCCTACCGGCACCGCCGCCGCCCGGCCCCGTTTGGGCCGCCGGCGGGCCGCACTGCCAGCATGGTCCGATGTCGTCCCGCCCCCAGGCGCCCGTCCCCCCGGCCCCGGTCCCGGTGCGCGCGGTGCCGTCGAGCGACGGGGTGACCGTCGCGCTGCACGACCTGGGCGGCGAGGGGCCACCAGTCCTGTACTGCCACCCCACCGGATTCCTGGCGATGACGTGGGCGCCGCTGGCGGGCGAGATGGCGCCGGTGTCGCACGGCTGGGCACTCGACTTCCGCGGCCATGGCGACAGCACCGAGCCGGCGTCCGGCGACTTCGCGTGGCGGGGCATGGCCGACGACGTCCTCGCCGTCGTCGATTCCCTCGGCGTCACCGGGATCGGCGGCGTCGGCCACTCGATGGGCGGGGCGGCCCTGGTGATGGCCGAGCAGCGCCGGCCGGGGACGTTCTCGGCGCTGTGGCTGTACGAGCCGATCCTGGTGCCCTGGTCCGGGCGGATGCCCACCGGGAGCGTGAACCCGATGGCCGAGACGGCCCGCCGGCGCCGCCCGTGGTTCCCCGACCGCCACGCCGCCTGGGCCAACTTCTCGGCCAAGCCGCCGCTGTCCGGGCTCGCGCCCGCCGCGCTGGCGGCGTACGTCGAGCACGGCCTGCGCGACCGGCCCGACGGCGGGTCCGTCGAGCTCAAGTGCCGCCCGGAGACCGAGGCCCGGGTGTTCGAGGGCGGCTTCGGCAGCGGCGCGTTCGACCGCCTGGGCGAGGTGAGCTGCCCGGTCACGGTGGCGATCGGGGGCAGCGGCGGCCCTGCCGGCTGGGGCCCGTCGGTCGCCGAGGCCCTACCCCACGGGCGCCTGGAACGCCACCCCGAGCTGACCCACTTCGGCCCGATGCAGGACCCGCCGGCGATGGCGGCCGCCGTCCGGGCCGCCCTGTGGTGAGCGGCGGGTCCACGTCGCTGTCATACCCCCGGCGTACATTCGGGGCATGGCCTTCGAGGTGCCCCGCTCGCTCAGCCCCTCCAAGGTGTCGTCGTTCACCGACTGCGCGCTGGCCTTCCGGTTCTCCGTGATCGACCGGCTGCCCGAGCCCCCCTCGGTGGCGGCCACCAAGGGCAGCCTGGTGCACGCCGCGCTCGAGCGCCTCCACCTGCTCGCGCCGGCCGAGCGCACGCTCGACGCCGCCCTCGCCTGCCTCGACGAGGCGGCCGGGGCGCTGGTCGACCACCCCGAGTACACCGGCCTCGACCTCGGCGACGACGACGCGGCCGCGTTCCGGGCCGACGCCGCCGACCTGGTGCGCAACTACTTCCGGCTGGAAGACCCGGCGCGGGTCCGCACGATCGGGCTCGAGCTGCAGGTCGAGGCCGAGATCGACGGCATCCGGCTGCGGGGCATCATCGACCGCCTCGAGCTCGACGACGACGGCGAGCTGGTCGTGACCGACTACAAGACCGGCGCCGCCCCCTCCGAGCACCACGAGCGCAAGCGGCTGGCCGGCGTCCACATCTACTCACTGCTGTGCGAGCAGCTCCTCGGCCGCCGGCCCCGCGCGGTCCAGCTGCTCTATCTCCGGTCGCCGCTCGCGATCACCACCCGGCCGAGCGACCGCTCCACCCGGGGCACCCGCCGCACGCTGAGCGCGGTGTGGCAGGCGGTCGAGCGGGCGTGCGAGCGCGAGGACTTCCGGCCCCAGACGTCCCGGCTGTGCGACTACTGCGCGTTCCAGGCCTACTGCCCGGCCTTCGGGGGCGACCCCGACGAGGCCCGGCGGCTGGCCGAGGCCCGACGCGAGGCCCGCGCCGCCGAGCGCGCCGAAAGCGGCGAGGCCGACGTGGCGTTGCCGCCGCCGGTCGCCGTGCCCGCCTAGCGCCGCGTCCCGCGTTTTGTCCCCGGAAGTGGTCGTGATAGCGACCATTTCCGGGGACAGAACGCTTCCGGCGGGGTTCAGCAAGGCGTAGGCGGTGACGTCCCCGGCGGCGGCCCGGGACGTCACGCCAGCGCCTCCAGCACCCGGGCGAGGTCTTCCGTCACCGCGTGGAGATGCCGCGGGTCGTCGCTCGCCGGCTCCCGGCGCCGGAGCTCCCGGCCGAGGACCAGGATCAGCTCCCGGTAGGTGGCCGCCCGTTCGGGATCGGCCCGGCGCAGGTCCCGGGCGGCGGGCACGGCCTCGCGTGTCAGCGTGGCGAGGACGGTGACCGCCTCGCGAGCGGCGAGCCCGCCGTCGAGCACCTTCGTCGCGGTCTGGATGACCTGCTCGACCGCGACGCGCACACGGCGACTCTAGGAGCGGCCCGGTTGGCTCGTTGCGGCACGCTCAGACGGCCACGTCGAGCGTGCCGGCGGGCGCGATCGCCTCGTCGGCCCGGCGCCAGCGGTCGACGGCCCGGACCAGCCATCGGTCGCGCGCCGCGCTCCGCGCCGCGACGACGAGGTCGACGGCGCGGCCGACCGCGGCGCCGAGCAGCTCCGGGTCGGTCGCGCACACCGCGTGGCCTCCGTCGACCTCGACGACCGCCCCGTCGAGCGCCGCGGCGGTGGCTCGCTGTTTGTCCGGGCCGACGGCCAGGTCGCGGCGGGTGACCACCGACGCGGCGGGCACCCGCAGCTCGCTCAGCCACGGTCGGGCGTCGAACGCGGCGATGGCCCGGCCGGCCCCCACGATGTCGGCGGGATGCAGCCGCTTGGCCTCGCCGGCCAGCCACGGCGCGAGCTCGGCAAGGTCGCCCAGCACCGCCGGGCGGGCGCGGGCCACCTCGCGGAGCACCCGGTCGGGCAGCCCCGACCTCACCAGCGCGCCCAGCAGGTGCACCGCGACACCGAGCCCCCGCCCGAGGCCGGTGCGGGCCAGCTCGGCGGAGGACGCCACCAGCACCAGGCCGCGCACGAGGGCCGGGTGGCGTCGGGACAGCACCAGCCCGATCGGGCCGCCCATCGAGTAGCCGACGACCACCGCCCCCTTCACCCCCAGCTCGCGCAGCAGCCCGGCCGCGTCGTCGGCGCAGTCCTCGAAGCTGAACGGCTCGGTGCTGCGGATGCCCCGACCGTGGCCCCGCACGTCCATCGCCAGCACGTGGTACCGACCGGCCAGCGCGTCGAACGTGCCCGGCCAGTTGAGGTCGGCCGAGGCCATCCACCCGTGCAGGAGCAGCACAGTCGGCGCCCCGGGCCGACCGGCCGAGTAGCGGACGAACACGTCGCCGCGGCCGGGGAGGCGCACCTCGCTCCCCGCGGGAGCGAGGGCCCCACGGGCTGGATCGACCGCTGCTGGTCCCGGCGGGCGCGCCGCCAGAACACGCTCGGTTCACGTCCTCGCATCACGGCCATCGTCGTCGGCACCTCGCGCTCGGGGCTCCCACTCCGACCCGCCCGCAGCGCTCGATGTTTCAAGCGCGCACCTATGACACATGGCACCCTGCGCCGGTGCCCTGCCGCGGGTCAGGCCCGCCGCTTCCACCCGTTCCAGTAGGTGACGGCTTCGGCCGGCTTGCGGTCGGCCGGGCGGAAGTCGCCGGTCACGTGGGCGACCGGCAGCAGCCCCACCATCGTCACCGTGTCCGGGATGCCGAGCAGCTCGCCCGCCTCCCGCTCGTACTGCAGGTGGAGGGTCGTGTACGCGGTGCCCAACCCGCGGCTGCGGAGGGCGAGCATGAAGCTCCACACCGCCGGCAGGATCGACCCGAAGAACCCCGCGGTGTCGGCCGTCGTCGGCCGCTCCGGCATCCGGCCGAGGAGGCAGGGGATCACGTGCACCGGCACCTCGTGCAGGTGCTCGGCCAGGTAGTCCGAGCTGCGCAGGATGGGGCCGTCGCGGTCGCCCCCGGCCGCGACGATGGCCGCCTTCTGCATCTCGATGTACGGCCCGTAGGCCCGGCGGTAGATGCCGGCCAGCCCGGCGCGGAGGTCGGGGTCGTCGACGATCAGCCAGCGCCACGGCTGCGTGTTGCCGCCCGACGGTGCCTGCAGCGCCACCTGCAGGCAGTCGAGCACGACCTGGCGCGCCACCGGTCGTCCGAGGTCGAGGCGCTTGCGCACCGCCCGCGTGGTCGTCAGCAGCCGGTCGGTCTCGGCCAGGTCGAACCCGGCAGCGGAGACACCGCTGGTGGGTGACGTCATATCGGTGCTCCTGCGGTCACGGGCGGATGCCCGGCGCCGACCCGGGCAGCAGCTGATCGACGAGCGCGACGGCGATTTCGGGCCCCACGGGCTCTGCGAGCATCAGCCGGCGGAGGAGGATGGGCCCCACGAGGGCGTCGGCCAGCAGTTCGGGGTCGGTGGTGGGTGGTAGTTCCCCGGTCTTCACCGCGTCGCGGAGGACGTCGACGAGGACCGCGCGGCGCTCGGCGCTGAAGCGGTTGTGGAAGTCGCGCACCTTGGGGTCGCGCTCGGCGGCGTCGATGAGCGCCGGCATGCAGGTGGCGTATGTCGATTCCCGGACGAGGCCGGCGACCTGTTCGATGATGCCGATGACCCGTTCGCGCAGCGTTCCGCCCTCGGGCACGACGACCGACGCCTTCAGTGTCCGAAAGGCGTCCTCGACCAGTTCGAGCTTGCCGGGCCAGTGGCGGTAGATGGTGCTCTTGCCGACACCGGCCCGGAGGGCGACGCCCTCGATGGTGAGGGCCCCGTAGCCGACCTCGCCGAGTTCGCACAGGACTGCCTCCAGGATCACCCGGCGCGACCGTTCCACGCGGGGGTCCTGCTCGATGGCGGCGCCGGCGGCGGCGACCAGGTCGGACACCGCGTCATTCTCGCACTTCGCCCGCAGCGACCGGCACCAGACCGCGCTCGAAGTCCTCGACGGCGTCCTCGACCGCGGGCTCGCTGCCGCGCCGGCGCGAGACGGCGAGCACGCTGGCCGCGGCGGCGAGGGCGATGCCGAGCGCCACGGTGTTGGTGAACGTGAAGGCATCGGTGAACGCGGACGCGGCCTGCGCCACCACCTGGCTGCCGCCCGGCACGTGCGCGGCGACGGCGCTGGCGGCG